>CAVRBD010000043.1:0-45368 GCA_963718975.1 uncultured Bacteroidota bacterium
TGCTGCTCAAACGGGCCGTATACTTTTTTTTCTTTCCCATTGTAAGCAAGGCTGTCGGCAAGGCTATGAAACGCGGTTGTTCTTGCTACTACAATCGTATCGATCTTGAATCTTTTTTTCAAAACCTGTTTTACATACAATGGGGCGTTTGGGGTTTTCTCAAGCTCAGCTTTCATTTGGGCAATCGTCATTTTTTGCGCATGTGAAATGAGCGCACATGAAATTAAAAACAATAAGAAATAATATTTTTTCATTTGTCAGCCTCAGTGTTTATTTTAATAAATTAATTGGCAATAATAAATTGTTTATACGAAGAGAGAAATTTTTGTTTTGAGCTAATAAATTCTGTTGAACATTGTTGCGTCGCACTCTTCAGCGGCAATGCAATACCGGGCTTCAGTCTGCGGCTATTAACCGCTTATAAAACCGAAGCTGAATAAAGAGCTAAAAGTACAAGAGTGCGACGCAAGGATGCTCAATAGACGCACTTTGTTCGGCACATAATATTCAAAACGTTGCTGCTTAGGCAATTCGCTAAAATGGCGGATTAATCATAAATTGGAATGATTTTCGTTTTATACATTGAGCAAAAGCTTTTATTATGCGCCTATTATTTGTGCTGCTATTATTCGTGTCCGCAAACAGCTATTCGCAATGGAAAACCTATACCGTTGGGGCAAATGGCGATTCGCTGAACTGCACCGACAAAAAGGATTTTAAACAGGGCAAATGGGTGATACATCACGATGACTTGCGCGGTGAGCCTGGGTTTGAAGAAGAAGGCATTTATAAAGATGGCCGAAAAGAAGGGTTCTGGAGGTTGTATAGTTTGAGTGGCGACCTGATTGGGATTGAGCAATACAAATGGGGAAACAGAGACAGCGTTAGCAGATATTTTACAAGAACCGGGGAACTGATTCGCGAGGAAAGATGGAAGGCCCTGAACCCTGATAAATTATATGATACGCTGGAAGTTGAAGATATAGACCACCTTGACCATTATAAAACGGTTATTGTAAAAAATGAAGGTGTGGGAATAAAACATGGGGAATGGAGATATTATGATCCAACCACGGGCATGATAATTAAAACCGAAACTTATACATTGGGGAAATTAGAAATTCGAAAAGCCGCAGAAAAAAGCCTCGCGCTGAATGACTCAACCAAAGCGGTTGCAAAGCCCAAAGAAGTGAAAGATTTTGAAAAGAAAAATTCCGGAAAAAAGAAAGTGAAATACGTTGATGGCACTGTGAATTATTGACCAAAGTTTTTTGGCACCCGAGAAACGATTTTATTTATTTTTTTTTCAGATGCTCATCTTCCATGCTGAGCAGATCTCGCGCATATTTTGCGTTGCCTTTTTGCATAAAAAACTTGTAAATAATAATCAATTGAATTTGCTGTAAAATCAAAGCCCTGAAGATTTTTGTGGTCAAATTTCTTCAGGGCTTTGATTTGAATTTCAAATATATCAAAATGCCTTCTTATCTTTTTCCTGTGCTTTTTGCATTGGGTTATTTGTTTGAGGAATGCTTCTCAAAGCTTGCTGTTTCGCTTTGAATACCTGGAACTTGGTCTCTGTCTGAACTACAGGCCAGCTATTATTGCTGTCGTCAATATCAGCCGTTTCACGATTAGGATCAAGTTTTATAGAAGCAACTTCTTTATCTTTTATAAATACTTTGGTAACGTGGTCCTCGTCTTTTCGCCATATCTGAGCAGGAATGCGTTCCACTTCTTTGGTGCCATCTTTATAAGTCCATTCAATAATGATTGGCATCACCATGCCTCCTTTATTTGAGAACTGTAATTCATAAAATTGTTTGCTTGCAATTTTTTGTTTGGTCTCATCATCCATGGGCTCATCATATTTTGTAATGTGCTGAGCAATTTTTGTGGTATCATAGTTAACCTGACCTCTTTGGTATTTCCAATAAAAATCTCTGAGAGATGTATCTGCATCATCTGCAAATACAATACTCTTGTCTTCACGGTTTCTTTCCTTTGAAACATCTTCAGGGAATTTGCTCATCATCGGCTTGTCAATGTTTTTCATTGCAATGCTGTCAATTTTTGCAAGCGGGTGGTCAAAATCAGGAACAAAATGTTTTACGCTGTCAAGAGAAATATCAACAGGCTGAATGCCGTAGAACCATCCGCGCCAGAACCAGTCAAGGTTTTCGGCGCTTGCATCATTCATTGTGCGGAAAAAATCGGCAGGCGTGGGATGTTTAAAAGCCCAGCGGCGAGCATATTCTTTAAATGCATAATCGAAAAGGTCGCGGCCCATAATAGTTTCGCGAAGAATGTTTAATCCGGTCGCAGGTTTTGTATATGCATTCGGCCCAAAGCGAATAATGTTTTCAGAATTGGTCATGATTGGCTCCAACTGATCTTTTGGCAATTTCATATAGTCAACGATTGCCCATGCAGGCCCTTTGCCACGGACAGGGAATTTATTATCGAATAATTCTTCCGTCAGATATTCTACAAAAGAATTAATGCCTTCATCCATCCAGCTCCACTGGCGCTCATCACTATTTACAATCATTGGAAAAAAGTTGTGGCCAACTTCATGGATCACCACGCCAAGCATTCCATATTTTGTTGCTTCGCTGTAAGAGCCGTCTTTTTCTGTTCTTCCGAAGTTGAAACAAATCATGGGATACTCCATACCGTTAGATGCCTCTACACTTTGTGCAACAGGGTAGGGGAATGGAATGGAAAAATGCGAATATGTTTTGATGGTGTGCGCTACAGCTTTGGTAGAAAATCTTTTGTATAACGGATAAGCTTCTTTTCCGTAATAGCTCATGCACATTACTTTTTTTCCTTCAACATATGCCGGCATTCCGTCCCAAACAAATCTGCGTGAAGAGCCCCAAGCAAAATCGCGCACATTTGTTGCTTTAAAAACCCATGTCTTTGGTTTTTTATCTTTCATTTTTTCTGAAGCTTTTGCTTCATCAAGCGTTACGATTTCAACAGGCTCTTGTGAAGTCTGTGCTTTTTGCCAACGGGCAAACTGAGCCGGAGTAAGCACTTGCTGATAGTTTTGGCATTCGCCCGTTGCGCCGATAATATGATCACCGGGAACTGTCATCTGCACTTTAAAATCTCCGAACGTGAGCGCAAATTCGCCACGGCCTGTAAACTGATTGTTCTGCCAACCTTGAAAATCGCTGTATACACAAAGGCGAGGGTACCACTGTGTCATCGTAAAAAGATAATTTCCATCTTCCGGAAAATATTCATAACCACCGCGACCGAAACTTTTCATGCGGTCCGTGATGTGATAATTCCAGTCAATCTTGAAAATAAATTTTTGCCCCGGCTTTAATACTGTTGGCAATTCAACTCTCATCATTGTTTTATTGATGGTATATTTAAGCGGCTTGCCAAGTGCATCAGTTATCTTAATAATGTGATCGCCATAATCGTTTTCTGCATGCGAGAATTGGTCGACAATACGGTCACTTTCAATTTTATCCATATTGCTTGCATCCTGATAATTGGCGTTGTATTTTGAGCTGTGCTCATTTTCATCCAACTGAAGCCATAGATATCTCAATTCATCAGGAGAATTGTTTGAGTAAGTGATTGTTTCACTCCCAGTCAATACCAATTTGTCTTCATCAAGATTGCATGTAATGTCATAATCACATTTTTGTTGCCAATATTTTGGGCCGGTGCACCGCTTGCGGTGCGGTATTCATTCGGTGTAGGCAACATATTGCCCAACGCTTCAAACTTATCGCCGTGATTAGATGTGTTCTGGGCGAATAAATAAGTTGAAGAAAAAATGATCAGTAAAAAAAATAAACGTCTCATGATTTGCAGTTTGTTTTTATAATGGAAATCGATCAAAAGCCATTTTTAAAGACGCAAATAAAATCAGCACAGATGCTGTTCTTATCCACCAAAACCTTTTTAATTTCAGCAATTGCACGAAGATAAAAGAAATTGCAAGTACAATTGCAACCACTAATAATTGTGCTACTTCAATGCCCAAATTAAATGCCAACAAATGCCCAACCAAACCTTCTTTCCCTTCAAGACTAAGAAATGTATTTGCATAAGCAAGCCCATGTATCAAGCCAAAAAATAAAGCAAAAAAATAAATCAATGGCAGTTTTGAAGGCTGTTCAACACCTTGAAATTTTTGCAATAGATTATTGACTGCAGTTGCAATGATTGTGATGGGTATTAAAAATTCAATCCACTTTGTAGAAAAATGCACATAACCCAAAGCACTTAAAGCGAGCGTGATGGAATGGCCAATGGTGAAAGCGGTAACCAAAACAATTACTTTTTTCCAGTCTTTTATTAAATACCGAAGGCATAAAGCCGTTACAAATAAAATATGATCAAGCGCTTCCCACGTAAGGATGTGTTCTGTGCCAAGTTTGAAATAAAGATTAAAATCCTGCATTGTTAACCAGAAAAATCAAAATTCGAAAGTGTCAAATTTATTCAGACTTTTGCAGCAAGAAAATTTAATTGTTAAATGGCAGCATCTTTATTTAAGTGGTTGAGTTTGTCGGCATTTCTTTTTTTAAATAATAAGAAAGAAATTACAAATGAAAAACTTCATCCCTTATATGTAACAGTCACTGAAATCAACCACAACGCAAAAGATAAAACGCTTGAGATAAGCTGCAAGATTTTTACGAATGATTTTGAAGCTGCGATAGAAAAAACGTTTCATACAAAAACCGACCTCTCTCAGCCAAAAGATAAAAAAGCTGCTGATAAATTAGTGAGCGATTATATACAAAAACATTTGCAGATAAAAGCAGATGGGAAACAAGCGGCACTTGAGTTTGTGGGGAGCGAAAAAGAAACCGACGCAACATGGAGCTATTTTCAGGTAAGCAATATTGCATCTGTTAAGAAGCTTGAAATAACAAATAGCCTTTTATATGAAACCTTTGACGGAGAAATCAATCTGATGCATGTAACGGTGTCGGGCAACCGAAAAAGCATGAAACTCAATAGCCCGGAAACAAGCGCGGTGCTTGATTTTTAAGGTGAATTATTTTATCAGCAGAAAAATCCCCTTCTCAAATTTTTCTATATCACCTGAAAATTGATAGCGACAAAATCAAACATAAGTTCCGGCATTTTGTGAAGGGCTATTGCAAATCTCGAAGTTGAAAGACTTATTTTTCTAATTTTATAAATTTTCCTTCACTGACCACCCCATTTTTTACTGTGTATAATGTTACTCCGGATGGTAGTTTGATATCTCCTTCTTCAGTATCGCCAACAACTGCTGCAGTTTGCTCAAATCGAATTTTTTGTCCCATGCTTTCATACCAGAATGCCTGACGGAAATGATAATGCCCTGTAAGGTTGAGCGGATAATTGTGATCTTTGAAAAGTGCCAGCACTTCATGTGCATTGGAAACCGTATGACGGAATTGTTGCTTTCCATTTTCAATCTCAATTGATCTGTCGAAACCATAAGGTGAAAATTTCGTCATGCTAAGACCGCCGGAAAAAAATGGTATATGCGCGAACGTTATTACAGGCATTGCTGCGGGAACATTTGCAAGATCTTGTTTCAACCAACTAAATTGTGTTGAATCAACATGCCCGAAATACCATGTGTCTTCAAAGTCAACATCATCAAGCGCAATAAAATGAACGCCGCCATAATTAAAAGAATAATAATTGGGCCGAGATAATGATGGTACATTTCTTTTCCGTACAATGGATTTTGTTTGCTAACAAGAGATGATTGCCTTTCAATACCAAAATTATCATGATTGCCCGGTGCGCTCCAAACCGGCACGTTTATTTTTTTTATTTCCTGAACATATAATTCAAAAAGGCTTGCAGCTTGCTTCTCAGGAACTCGAAGCGCATCTTTTACAAGATCGCCGGTTATCAAAACAAAATCTGGTTTTGTTTGCTGAATAATGTCACGGAATTTTTCCATTCTTCCCAAACTGTCAGGGCTCACATGAGTATCTGATGCATGAATGAAACTGAATTCCTGAACATCATTTGTTTTTGTAACACCAAAGTCGATAGAAACATTTTTATTATCGGCAATTCTTTTCCAAAATGAATTTGATTTGTAACCGTTCGGAATGCTGATCATCACAAAGCCATAACCTTTTGCATCAGTTATCTGATAAGAACCATCTGCATTTGTTTTAACAACCGTTGCCTGATCAGAAATAGAAACGCCGCCAATGCCAGGTTCGCCAGTATCTTTTATTCCGTTATTATTTTTATCAAAAAAAACAAAACCGGTAACTGAATTTTGAGCGAAGAGAGAACCACAAGAAAAAAACAAGAAGATGATTGATATTAGAAAATATTTTCTTAGCAGATTGGCTTTATTCATAACATATAATTTTTATGCATCGCCGTCCATATCGATTTCTTTTTCAGCATTGATATTAACAAGTACTTTGTCTATTCGCTGCGCATCCATATCAACTACTTCAAATTTAAAATCTTTCCATTTTAGCGTTTCTCCAACTTCAGGTATGCGTTCCAGTTGGTGAAGAATAAAACCTGCAAGCGTATCAAATTCGTGAGCGCCTTCATTCATCCAATCTGCTTTGTCAAAGTTTGCCAGAAAATCATAAAAAGGAATTTGCCCATCAATTAAATAACTTCCGTCATCACGTTTTGTAATTTCATAATCTTTAATATCAGGCTGCGGTAAATCGCCGATGATTGCGTCCAAAATATCATTCAGCGTGATCATGCCAAGAAGGCTTCCATATTCGTCCACAATAAAACAGCAATGGTTTTTTGATTCTTTAAGTTTTTCAAGAAGCTGGTATGCATTATTATTTTCAGGAACAAACATGGCAGGCACGGCAATATCTTTAAAAGGTGTATTGTCGGCGCTTATGTACAAGTCTTTAACTGAAACAATTCCTTTTATATTATCAATATCGCTATCGCAAACCGGGTAAAAAGAGTGAGGCTCTTTTAATATTTTTTCTTTTATCAATGTTTCGTTTTCATTCATATCAAACCAAATGATATCGCTTCTGTGAGTCATTAATGAAGTGATGTTCCTGTCGCCTAAATGAAAAACCCTTTCTATAATTTCCTGTTCTGTTTCCTCAATTTCACCTTGTTCAGTCCCTTCATTGATCATTGCTTTGATTTCATCTTCAGTAACGTTGCTGTCTTTGGAAGGTTTTATATCAACAATTTTAAAAAACAAATTGCTTGTTGCATTCAGCAGCCAAATGATGGGATGTGTGACGCGTGACAAAAACATCATTGGCCTTGCCACGATCCTCGCAATTTGTTCTGCCTGAAAAAGCCCTGTGCGCTTGGGAAGAAGTTCGCCAAAAACAATTGAAAGAAATGTTATCACAATTACAATGAGCACAGTGGAAATATCTCCGGCATATGGTTTTAATATCGCAATCTTTTCAACGTAAGGCCTCAAGTCCGCACTGAATTTTTCGCCCGAATAAAAACCGGTCATTATGGCAACGAGCGTAATGAAAAGTTGTGCGGTAGAAAGAAATAAATCCGGATTTTCTGCAAGCCTCAAAGCTGCTCTTGCTCTTTCATCGCCTTTTTCAGACATTGATTCGAGCTTGCTCTTTCTGGCTGAAACCAGAGAGATCTCAGCCATTACAAATATTCCGTTCAAAAAAATAAGAGCGACTAAAATAAAAATTTCAATCATGCTAATGTGTTATTCGTGCCAAGAAGCCCATATCGGCTCTTGAAAAAAACGCTCATCCCGTAACCTATGGAACAACCTAAAATTGTGCCACCAATTACATCCAATGGATAGTGAACGCCTACATAAATTTGAGAATATGAAATGGAAAATGCCCATAAAAAAACCAGCGGCCACCATTTGCTCGTTTGCCTGAGCGTCATAAAAATAAACATTGCAACGGAGAAATGGTTGCATGCATGCGATGATGTAAAACTTGAGCTGTGCGGGCAATAATTTACCAGAAGCCGCACATAAGGGCTGATCACAGAATCCTGGCAGGGGCGGGGGCGATAGACCAATTGCTTCATAACCGTGCTGCTTGCAAGATCGCTGATGATGGCCGTCATTGCAAGAGCGGCGCACCACCATCCGCCTTTTTTTGAAAAATTGAGCAGCGCGAAAACCAGCAGGAATAAGTAGAACGGGATCCATATTTCCGATTCGCGCAAAAAGGGCAGCAATGCATCAAAAAAGGGATTTGTCCACTGCCTGTTTATTTTTGTGAATAGCCAATAATCGGAGTACAAAATTTGTTGAAGAAAGCTTAAATGGCTTCCATTGTCGAGTAAAATCATTGTTACAAAAATAATTGCTATAATTTTAGCGCCGATTATTAAAACGTTATGTTATCAGCTTTAAAGATACCTAAATTGATCAGATGGATTTTTTTCAGTGGCATTATTTTTTTGCTGATCATGTCGCTTCTGAGAACCGCTTTGTTCCTATGTTTCCCGAAACAAGGCAACCATTTGGCAGATTTGGTTTCAACTTTCGTTTTGGGCATACGTTACGATTTGCGCGAAGTGTGTATTGTTTGTGTGCTGCTATTGATATTGGGAAGCATTTCTTTTTTTGATCCCTTTCGCACAAATCGTGGGGAAAAAATTTGTCTTTTTATAATCGGGCTGAGCGCGTTTGTGCTTGCTTTTTTCTATTCTGTGGATTTTGCTCATTATAGCTATCTTTCTCAAAGGCTCAATGCGAGTGTTTTGAATTATCTGGGCGATGCATCTATATCAGCAAAAGTAGTTTGGCAAAGTTATCCGGTAATAAAAATCATTGTTGCTTTGGTTGTTGCTACGTGGTTTATTTATTGGCTGATAAAAAAAAGCTTGAAGAAAATTTCAGCGTTGCCTCAGGCATCAAATAAAAAAAGCAGGATTGCATGGTTCGTAATTTGTTTTTTATTATTCGCATTTGCAATATTCGGAAAGGCAGACCAGTTCCCGCTTCGGTGGAGCGATGCTTTTGCGCTTGGCAGTGATTACAAAGCCAATATTGCGCTCAATCCTTTTCAATCTTTTTTCAGCACATTAAAGTTTGCTCACAACACTTACGACAAAACAAAAGTTGAAAAAGCATTTTCATTGCTCGCGCCTTATTATGGCTTCGCAGAAAATGATTCTTCAAAATTGATATACGCAAGAGACATCGCTGCAAAAAAAAATACGGTTGCCAATACGCCGAATGTTGTTGTTGTTATATGCGAATCTTTCAGCGCATATAAAAGTTCCATGTGGGGAAACCCATTGAACACAACGCCTTTTTTTAATGACATGAGCCAGCATGGAATTTTCTTTGATCGTTGCTTTACACCAACATACGGAACTGCGCGAGGCGTGTGGGCCGTTGTTACCGGAATTCCGGATATTGAAGTGCGCACTGCAACATCAAGCAGAAATCCGTTGGCAGTAAATCAGCACACCATTATTAATAATTTCATCGGCTATTCAAAATATTATTTTCTCGGCGGAAGCACAAGCTGGGCGAATATCCGCGGGTTGCTGACAAATAATATCGCGGGGCTGAACTTATATGAAGAAAAAGATTTTTCATCTCCGAAAATTGATGTATGGGGAATCAGCGACAAGAATTTATTTTTAGAGGCGAACAAAAGATTGAAAGAAGAAACAAAGCCATTTTTTGCCGTTATCCAAACGGCGGATAATCACAGGCCATACACAATTCCTGAGGAAGACCAACAAGCTTTTCACAAAATAAATTTCACAAAAGATTCATTGCTTCAATATGGGTTTGAGAGCAATGATGAGATGAATGCATTTCGCTACACTGATTTTTGCTACAAAACTTTTATTGAAACAGCTAAAAAAGAAAAGTATTTTGACAATACTATTTTTGTTTTTATCGGCGATCATGGAATTCCTGGCGATGCAGGCAACATGTTCCCCCATGCATGGACCAATCAAAAACTCACATCGGAACATGTTCCTTTTTTAATATATGCGCCCAAATTATTAACTGCGCAGCGCATTCATAGTTTCTGTTCTCAGGTCGATTTGCTGCCAACTATCGCGGGTTTGTGCAATATCAACTATCAAAACACAACTTTAGGTAGAGACGTTTTGGATACAGCAAATTATAAGAGCAAAGCATTTTCCTTAATATACAATCCTGATGAGGATTATATCGGCATAATAAAAGGGGATTTTTTTTATAGAAAGAAAATAAGTGGCAATAATGAAGAAATAGTTTCTGTCATAAACAATGAACCGGTTGCCCGTGAAATTCAAAATGGCGAAATAAAAGCGCAGATGCGCGCATTGACAAACGCTGTATACGAAACAGCAAAATACATGTTGCTGAATAATAAAAAATGAGAACCCATTTTATTTTTCTCTTCGTCATTCCTATTTGTTTTTTTTCATGTAAAAGCAATAGCGGAACATCAACAAAAAATCTCACCAACAGTTCTCAAAAAATAAAAGTTTATAAAAACTATGTTTTTGATTTAAGCGGTTATGAAGATGAAGGCGGCGGAAAACCTTTTAATTTGTTCGATGAAAATGATTATGTTGATCCACGTTCCGAAAATAAAATTGCAGAAAATTATATTCCGACAACAAATCCGCAGCCAACTATTCATCCATCAATTTATTTCCCGATCAATGTGGGAAGCCGCATTGTAACGGATTTGCAAGTGCCGTATAAGTTATCCGATGTGTATTTATATGACCGTTCCAACACAAGCGACAGCGTGTTGGCTGTATACTGGCAATATGCTTCACTGGAAATTAAAAGCTGCATTTACTACTAAAGGAAATGCAGGTATGTGGGGCTGGCGAAAATTTTCACTGGATGATAGCTCACAATATGTGATGATAAGATTCAGCAGTTATGAAACAGCTGTAACTGAAATGGTTTTGTATGGTGTGCCGTATAAAGCTTTGCCCGCGCCTTCTTCCGGCGATTATGCTGGCAAAAGGTTTTCCAAAAAAATGATGAAAGATTTTCTGGGAGCAAATTATTTTAATGATGCAGATGCAAAATGGCTGAAACCTTTTCATTACAGCAGGCTTTATACATTTGCACTGGATTTTGACAACGATAACGCGCATGCATACCCAACAAATAAATACAATATGCTTCATAACGGCAGGTGGGAAGCGGAGAAAAATGATTATGCTTTTTTTATGGATGATATAAAAAAGCAAAATAGTGGCAATGTTTGGTTCAGTATCATGGGCAAGCCTTTATGGATGAATAAAAAGGAATACGAAAACCTGCGGCCGGTAACACAAACAGAAATGAATCCTGAAGATCCTCTGAGTTATGCAAGGCATGCCAATATGATGTGGAATATTGCGGCTTTTTTTGGTAACAATAAAATAGATACAAATATTCTTTCATTGTCGCATCAACCAAAAAGATCGGGGCTTGGCATTATGAACTTGTATGAAAACGGAAATGAAGATGATGCAGTTTGGTTTGGAGATAAATATTGCAGTCCGGTTGAATATTTTGCGCAAAGCAGCGCAGATTATGACGGGCATGAAAATGCGCTTGGAAAAAATTGTGGAATTAAAAATGCAGATAGCACTGCAAGATTAATGACAAGTGGCATGATTGAACTTGACACAAATCGCGTTCGTGTTTATAAATTTTTGTGCAATACTTTGAGAACTGATAAAAAATTTGTGTGGGAGGGCGGCATTCAATATCATCATTACTCAACAAATGGTAAGCATGGAATTACTCCTGAAGAAGACTCGATGAGATGGAAATTGATGAAGGCAAGAGAAGCCACTTATCGAATTGAACCGGATGTTGAATGCATTCTTGGAGAGAATGGTTATGACAAGAGCCAGCATTCAAGGCAAGGAGTTCCGCTGTTGCCGGGGCTTTCAGAAGAACAGTGCCAGGGCATTTTTATTTTGCGCTCCATGAACGCAACTGCGTTTTCGGGGTTTGATGCCTATATTTTATATTGGCTCAGAGATGCAGGAATTAAAGATGACCCGCAGGTTTATTTAACAAGCGGCGTTTTTCGGCAAACCGGCGAAAAGATGGAACCGCTGCCGGCGTGGTATCACATCAGCACGTTTGTGAACGTGCTCGGGAATTATGTTGCAGATGAAGTAATAAATGAAAAAGGAAATGTATGGGTGTATAAATACAGAAATAAATTATTCTCTGATTCGGTTGCTTATTTTGTTTATTGCCCAACACATGATGGAACAAAAGTTGAAAATTATCAATTGAAGGTTGGAGCGACGGTTGATGACAATGCGAGCGAAGTTGATTTTGCTGATGATTTAGTAAATGGAAATGTTAGCAGACAAAAAAATATCGAACGGAATTGTGACATTGAATGTTGAAGAAAGACCGAAGATTGTTTTGATTAAAGAAAGAAAATAAAAGAATATTTTTTTGGATTTAATAATTTTTTATGAATACTTTAAAAGAAAAAATAATCACTTTGCTTTTTTTAAAAGCGATATTTTCTGGAGTGCAACTACTGCTATATTTACATTATTATTAGCTGCAGTAGCATATTTCCAGCTTAATGAATCAAACAGAACTGAAAGAGAGAAAACTAAGATTGAAGCTGAGCAATTTCTTCAGAAATTAAAAAGTGATTTTTTTACAAAGGATGAAAGAGATTTGATGATATTACTTGAAATGAATGCTTTAAAATTTAAAGTCATTAAAAATGATTCAGGATATGATTTAGCAATTTTCGAAAAAAACATTCCCTCAAAGTTTAGTGAGTACACAAATGCAATTTCTCCCTCAAGAGGATTTTATTATTCAACCGAAATTGATGATTTTCTTTTGTCTCATTTCGAAGATTTAGGGAAAATGAATAAAGAAGGTTTAATAGACAGTTATAATATTGACCAGGATTTTGGATATTATATAAGTACATGCTACGAAAATTCGGCTATAAAAGAATATCTCGAATGGATAAAATCAGATAAGAACGATAAGGATTTGTACCAAAATTTTGATTTCATTTATAAAAAATTAAATAGTAAGAACTGAATTAATAAAGCTCCAGAACTCGCAAAATTTTGTTGTTGCAATTTGTGAGCGAAAGTTGAATAGGATTCCAAAAGTACAAGAGTGCGACGCAACAATGTTGAACAGAAATTATTGGCTGGGTACATAATGAAACTGCAAATCAAATAATGCCGTTGCTATTTCGTTTTATCAATGGCATTATATTTGGCACTTATAGTTGACCTGTGTAAAAACGGATATTTCCACTGAATTGGTGTTATTTTGTCATGGATAAATATAATATGAAAGAAAAGAATTTTTTATTAGCTGCTGAAGAAGAGATGGATTTTATGCCCATCATCCCTTTGAACGAAAACGATAATGATAGCCTTAACGATAGTGAGATCCCCGCTGAATTGCCCGTGCTGCCGCTTCGGAATACGGTGCTTTTCCCGGGCGTTGTGCTGCCAATAACTGTTGGCAGAGATAAAAGTATCAAGGCTGTAAATGATGCTTACAAGGCTGACAAATTGATAGGTGTTATTGCGCAAAAAGACAGTAATGTTGAAGACCCTTCCATTGCAGATCTGGAACATGTTGGAAGCGTTGCGCGGATCATTAAACTGATAAAAATGCCTGATGGCGGCACAACTGTTATACTACAGGGCAAGCGCCGTTTTCAGGTTGGTGCGATCACTTCTGATGATCCTTATTTCAAAGCACAAATAATTTTACTTGAAGAAGAACAGGCTCCGAAGAACCAGGATTTTCAGGCTTATATTTCAAATATTAAAGATCTTGCGGCCCAAATTATTCAGCTATCGCCAAACATTCCCTCCGAAGCTTCTATTATCTTAAAAAATATTGAGAACCCTGCTTTCCTCATTCATTTTATGTCGAGCAACCTGAATGCAGATCTGCAGGAAAAACAAAAATTGCTGGAGCTGCATAAAATTCAGTCGCGAGCAGATTTATTAATGCAGCTGCTTCAAAAAGAATTGCAGTTCGCAGAATTAAAAAATAAGCTCACGAACAAAACAAAAACGGAGCTCGACAAGCAGCAGCGCGATTATTTTTTGCAGCAACAATTAAAAAGCATTAAAGACGAATTGGGCGGGGATACGAATGAGCGCGAGCTGAAAGAAATGCAGAAAAAAGCGGAAGCGAAAAAATGGCCCGTTGCTGTAAAAGATGCATTTAAAAAAGGCATTGAGAAATTGGAAAGGATGCATCCGAGCACGCCGGATTATTCGGTTGTTTATAATCATCTGGATCTGATGCTGGATCTGCCGTGGGATGAATTCACAGATGATTTGTATGATTTAAAAAAAGCAAAAAAAATTCTGGACCACGATCATTACGGAATGAATAAAGTGAAAGAGAGAATCCTGGAATATCTCGCGGTGCTGAAATTAAAAGGCGATATGAAGAGCCCGATACTTTGTTTTGTCGGCCCTCCGGGAATTGGCAAAACATCATTGGGCAAAAGCATCGCCAATGCTATAGGCAGAAAATATGTTCGCATTAGTTTAGGCGGCCTGCACGATGAAAGCGAGATCCGCGGCCATCGCAAAACATATATTGGTGCTATGCCGGGAAGAATTCTGCAGTCGCTCAGAAAAGTAAAATCATCAAACCCTGTGATGATTTTAGATGAGGTTGATAAAGTGGGAACAGATTTTCGCGGCGACCCGTCGTCTGCATTATTGGAGGTTCTTGATCCCGAGCAGAACCACACTTTTTACGATAATTATCTTGAGCTTGAATACGATTTGAGCAAGGTGTTTTTCGTTGCAACGGCAAATGATATCAATCATATTCAACCGGCACTTCGCGATAGGTTAGAAATTATTGACCTGAGCGGATATGCAGTGGAAGAAAAAATTGAAATCGCAAAAAGGCATTTGTTGCCCAAACAAAAAGAAGCGCACGGATTGAAAGATATAGACTTCAAGATAGGAGATAAGGTACTTGAGAAAATAATTCAGGATTATACCAGAGAAAGCGGTGTTCGTGAACTGGACAGGCAGCTTGCTTCGCTGATGCGATATCTAGCGAAAGAATATGCTACGAAAGAAAAAGTAAAGCCGACTATTTCTTTGGGAGATTTAGAAAAAGTTTTAGGAAAACCTCGTTACAGCAATGATATCTACAAAGTGGCCAATATGGCGGGAGTGGCTGTAGGCCTTGCCTGGACATATGTTGGCGGCGATATACTTTTTGTTGAAACAAGCCTGAGCGACGGAAAGGCCGATCTGAAATTAACCGGCAATCTTGGAAATGTAATGAAAGAAAGTGCAGTTACCGCGCTTACTTATCTGCAATCAAACGCAAAGAAAATAGATATTGATCCCGGAGATTTTTGCAAAGAAAACTTTGCATGTCCACGTTCCGGAAGGAGCGGTGCCGAAAGATGGCCCAAGTGCAGGCGTCACTATGATGACTTCAATTGCATCTGCAATAACCGGCAAGCGGGTGCGTCCTTATTTGGCAATGACGGGCGAGATTACTTTGCGCGGACAAGTGTTGCCAGTTGGTGGAATAAAGGAAAAAATATTGGCTGCTAAGCGTGCAGGGTTGAAAGAAATCATTCTATGCTGGCAAAACGAAAAAGATATTCAGGAAATAGATTCCGCATTTATAAAAGGCCTTAAATTTCATTATGTGAAAACGATGCAACAAGTGCTTGAGATTGCGCTGGCTTAGGTCTTGTTTAAGGTTTAAAGTTTAATGTTGAACGTTCTTTAATCAAGCGCTTCAATATTATTTCGGGTTCCCGTTTAAAGAACTTTAAACTTAAAACCTGAAACTTTAAACTGTTCGGCTTTCACAAAACTTTAATAAACTTTTAGCTGTCGGCGAATGTTATTATAACGATCAACAATGTTTTTCATGTTGGTTGTTTTAAGGGTTAAGTTCCTCCATTTCCATGGAGGAATTTTTTTATGCCAAATGCTACCATTTCTTTAAAACATTATCTTATCATTTCTTGTCCATCAGAAAAATAGTTGAGTCTTTTAGCATCGGGAATTTTGCATCAAACAGTTTATTAAAAACAGCCCTGAATTCATTTACAGTTGATATGCTGTCGTATAAAGTGTGGTAATCTTTATCAGGAAAGTAAACTGCGTTTTGATTCTGGAAATAATTGAAGAGATTATTTGGGTCAGTTGTATGCCTGAACCCATGATCGCCCAAAAAAATAATTACCGCTGAATTATTTGTGTTTTGCTGAATGGTATTTATGAGATCTTTTGCTTTTTCATTTGTGTAAGGAATATAATCAAGATACGCCTGATAAAATTTCTCATCGTTTAATTCAAACACAGTTTTAATATCTCTTTTATTCCCGTTTTTATCATAAAAGAAAGGAGGATGCGGCATATAAAAATGCGCATACACAAATTTTGGCTTGTCGTTTTGTATCGCACTTTCTTTTTTTACAAGGTCAACAAAAGTTTTGTTGTTGTTCGAATGCCTGAACATGGTTTGTTCAACAAGCCATTTTATTTTAAATCTGCCTGTGTATATCAGCCAGCCAACATCTTTTTGAAAATAATGCCAAAAAGTTCTGTCGGTTATCAGCTTTGTTTTTAATGGCAAAAAGGTTTGTTCAACTTTTGAAGGGTTGCCGGCCAGATCGAACACAGAATAATTTATGATATCATATCCCTGGTACGATAAAAATTTAATCACTTCATCATCGCGAACAAGATTGTCGCAGTAGGCATAATCTTCCAATGTGCATGCCGAAGGGTTTTTTATTCCCTGAAGAAAAGACATATTCAAAATTGAAGCCATTGAAAACGGCGTGAAATTATAATTGCTGTGGCTATTCGCCTGAATGTGAAATCCACGGTCAGTTAAAAAGCTATCGAGGTTGCTGTTATCAAACCCAAACCTTTGTTTAAGAGAAAGCGAGCTGCCGTATTCGTCAAACAAAAGCAAATAAATATCGGGCTTTGTACAACTGTCACAACGTTTGTAATTATTGACGTTCGCAAATTCATAAGTGGAAAGCCTGTTGGCATTTGGGTGAAATAATTTCCAAATAATACCTGAAACATCAACGATCAGGTAAATAAAAAAAAGCAGGTTAAAAAATAACGTTGAGCGTGAAAAAGGTTTTTTCACTTTGCGCAAATAGATAATACCAAAAAGCAAAAAGCCAAAAAACAATGGGATCATCAAACTGTATTTATGCAGTGGTATATTATGGTCTTTAAAAAAATCATGAATGGCTCCAAAAAAAAGGTAGAAGCCCATAATATAACAGGAAAGCAGCGCAGCTTTTATATGTTCTCTATAAAAAAATAAAAAGATGAAATAAAGAAGCGCAGAAGCTCCGCCATAAGTAAGCATTAATACCAAAGATTCTGAAATGCTGACGAAACCGAAATTTTCAAAATAACCGTGAAGCACAAAAAAAACCGGAATCAAAAAAAGGTACAATGCAACTTCCTGAAATAATCTTTTCATATCTGTTTCGTTACAATTTTTTCAGGCGGTACAATATACGTTCTGTGCCTGGAATGGTTTGTTTTTTTTCAATCATAAAATAAGGTGTGAAATGCATTTCAAATGCTTCAGGAGTGTAAGGTTTATGATAGGTATTTTTGTTCGCGATCAATTGCTGCGATTTTTCATCTGTTATCGGCACAAATTCTATAATGAGGTGTTTATTGGTAAGGTCAGAAAACATTTTCGCCACATCATGTAAGGGAACATTTTTACTAAGTACGATATGGTGAATGAGCGCAAGCGCAGTCACTGTATCTGCCTTGGCGCGATCAGCGAATGATTGCCGCTCAGCATGGTTGAAACCCAGGGCAGGCGAAGGGTTGGTGAGATCGATACAAAACGGCAAGATGCCTTTCGCAGCTCCTGCTTTAACGTCAAGATATAATTTATTGATGCATTGGCTATCAAAATCAACTGCAATTATGTTTGAGTTTTTTTCGGCAAGTATTTTTGAAAAATGGCCGTCGTTGCAACCTACATCCATTGTTTTGCCATCATTAATATCGCTTATAAAATCACGAAATATTTTTTCTTTTGCATCAAGATAGTTTTTGCTCAATATCGTTTCATCATAATAATTATTCCAGGTAGATTGGATATTTGTTTTTACCTGCAACGGCTTAATAGCATTTTGCAGGCTTTCTATCAAGTTCAATAATTTCGTTTTATTAAAAGATGCTGTTGCTGTTTTATTTGTGGGCTTTGTTTTTGCAGTGATGGAAGCTTGCAGATAAACATGCAGCCATGTGCTGATCTTGAACCTTGCTTTTGTTGGAAGTAGTTTGGCTGTTATGGTTGCAGGAATTCCTTCAAGATAAACTGAAAGCAATTTTTGAACATCGATTTTATGATAATGCTCAATATAAAGCGGGAATAAAAAACATTCGCAAAACTGCTTGTAAGCGATCCACGGCTTGGGCTCATCGTATTTTTCAAATGAGAGTGTATCAATAAAAACCGGCTTGCCCTCATAAAATTGAATATTGAATGACGTGCCATCTTTTAATATCATTCCATGTTTAACAGAAATTTTCAATACGCGCAAAGTAAGGAGTGCTGCATCTTTCAGCTCATCAAAACTCCATTCATAAGGGTAGCTGATGAATGGCAACTGATCGGGTAAAAGTGTTTTAAACCAATCTATGGATTGAGTGAAATTTTCATTTACCTCAACGTGAGCTACCAATAATTTTTTATCGGTAAGTTCTTTATATAAACCGGAAGACATCATTAATTCATAATCGTCTTGATATGATTTATTGACTTGCCGGTAATATTTTCCATTTGCTTTGAACACAAAGCCCGACGGGTCTTTGAACGAAGCAGGGTGGCGCTGGTAAGCGCTTGTTTCATTAATCATTGTCTGAGCTATCTTCTTTTTTGCCTTTAGTAAAAAAAGCTTTTATTTTCCACCACAAATTTTTAAAATAGAACAGGGCCGCTAAAACGCCGGCAATTATCATTTGAACAAGGTAGCTTCCGCTTCCCGGATCGATATAAAGAAAAAAAATTTTCATTGGGAGATTTTGGGCTTATTAATAAAGTCAAGATAAATAAGTTTTGAACATTTTGGCCATGAAAAATTGAAAATTTATTTTATAGCCGATCATCAAAATTCATCTTTTACAATTGTTGACGAATCTTTCAGCAAAGGAAAATTTTGATGAAAATATTGGTCAAACACAATCCTAAATGTATTTACAGGGCTCATTGTATTATAAAGTCTGGAATAATTTTGATCAGGAAAATAAATGGCATCGAAATTTGGAAGGGCATACTCGCTCAGCGAATCAGTAAATCTTCTGAAGCCATGATCGCCTTCAATAATAATAATTGTGTTGTGCCTGTTATGCGCTTTTATATAAGTCACCAGTTCTTTAATAAGGCTGTTTGCGTAATTTACCTGGGCTGTATAAGTCCTAAACAAAGGAAGGTTAGATTCCCGGTATGTTAAAAAACCGCCTGTTGAATTGAATATATGCGGAACATGGGGCACAAGAATATGACCATATACAAAATTTGGTTTCCTGTTTACAGAGCTATCTGTTGTTTGTTCAACCTGACTCACAGTCGATTTTATTGACTTGCATTTTTGTTGAATTTCTTCCGCAAAAGCAGCGCTGTCTTTACTGTGATGGGCGCTGCCCGACTTCAAGTTAGACAATATTGTTTCTCCCAGAGTTCCCGCAAGTGTTTGTTTTGAAATGTGCTCATCCACCAAATAATCAAAAAAATGTTCAAGGCCATTTTCCTGAATTGAATTTTTAAATGGCGCAATAAAATGTATTGAATAGTTTTCCTTTTGAAGTATGCTGAAAGTCTCATTGTTGCTCAATGATTGGTTTGCTTTTAAAAGATTTGATATTACAGTGCCATCGCCGCCAAGCTTTCTATCAATATAATCCATGTTGAATGTAGAGCTTACTGAAAAAACGGTGAATGAATAATTTGTTCGTGTATCGCTGGGCACATAAAATGCATTTGCAGAAAGCCAATCAGTGATCATGCTGTTATCAAAGCCCCACATCTTCTTCAAAGTTTTGTTGTTGGTGTATTCATCAAAAACAAAAAAATAGATATCAGGTTTGCTGCTATCGGGCATGTTTGGTGAAACATAGTTGCTTGAAAGCGGCTTGTTTGGATAGATGAGGTTATGGGTTTTTTTGAGCTCGGATATTTTAAAGATGCTTGTTGCGACTTCAGTTAAGAAAAGAAAAACCATGATCAGGTTAAGAACAGCAAAAATTTTTGAAGGGATATTTTTGGCTCTTATTATTTTTCTTGAAAGCAATAATAAAATAATAATCAGCAATGGCAAAAGAACCCAATAACAACTCAGGATGCCGTTATGCAAAGCCGAACGGTACGCATTATGTATCGGCCTAAAAAATAAAAAGAAAAAAGTGATAACAAATAAAATTAGAGATGCTTTTGAAGCTGACAACTTAAGGCGCAACAGAATAAAATAAACAGCGGCGAGGGAAAAATAAATTACAAGACCATAAAACAGGATGCTATTTATTTGAATGAAACCAAAAAGCTCATTATAGCTGTGCAGAAGGAAAAATAATGGCAGGAACAATAATGCTATTATCGCGGTTGGTTTCTTCATTATAGGGTAAACTTTATTCTATAGGATGAGGTAAAGTTTAAAAATGGGTTTAACAGATATCGGTTTTACAAGTCAAAATCAGTAACTAAAAAATAATAAAATAAAACTTCTCAAAAGTTTTACGGCTTATTTTTAATCATCATTTTCAGTTACATCGTCCTTTTTCTTTTTCGTAAAAAAGGATTTTATTTTGAACCATAAATTCTTAAAGTAAAATAATGCTGCTAAAACGCCGGCAATTATCATTTGAACCAGATAACTTCCACTTCCCGGGTCGATATATAAGAATATCTTCATCAAAAATAACTGAGGTTTGTTTTAGAGTTTAAGACGAGCAGCGTTTCGTACATCAGCTGTATTGTCTGCTCAATGTCTTTTTTATGCAACATTTCGACTGTTGTATGCATATAACGAAGTGGTATTGAAATTAGTATTGATGGGCAGCCATCATTAGCATATGCGAAGGAATCCGTATCAGTGCCCGTGCTTCTTGATAAAGTGCGCAGCTGCACGGGGATTTTCTTTTTCTCGGCAGTTTCCTGCACTATAGCGAGGAGTTTATTATGGATGGCTGGTGCGTAAGCCAAAGAAGGCCCTTTGCCGCAAACAATATCGCCCTCGATTATCTTATTGACCATTGGGGTGGCAGTATCGTGCGTTACATCGGTTATAATAGCGATGTTGGGCTTAATGCGCCTCGCTATCATTTCTGCGCCGCGAAGACCGATTTCTTCCTGAACGGCATTAACGATATAAAGCGAATATGGCAACTGTTTTTTATTTTCCTTCAACAGCCTGGCAACTTCGGCGATCATAAAACCGCCAACTCTGTTATCAAATGCCCGGCCTATAAAATAATCGTGCGCAAGCTCATCAAACCCATCCTGATAAGTAACTACCGAACCAATATGTATTCCGAGGTTTTCAACTTCTTTTTTGTTTCTGGCCCCGCAGTCTAAAAACAAATTATCAACTTTTGGTTGAGGTTCTTTTGAATCATTATTGCTTAAACGGGTGTGAATAGCAGGCCATCCAAAAACAGCTTTCACCGGCCTTTTTTTCCATGCACCAACACTCTTTGGCTTGGCGCAATTTGATGGTCAACGCCACCATTTCTTTTTAGATAAAGAAGTCCTTCAGGAGTAATATAATTCACAAACCAGCTGATCTCATCTGCATGCGCTTCGATCACAACTTTGAAATCGGCTTTAGGGTTTATAACGCCAACAGCTGTTCCGTAAGGATCCGAAAAGTGGGTATCAACATAAGGCTTAAGATATTCAAGCCACAGCTTTTGGCCACTGGTTTCAAAACCAACAGGAGAAGCGTTGTTGATATAATTCTTTAAAAAAGTAAGTGAAGCGTCTGTAATGATCGATTTTTTTTGAGGTTTCTTTGTTGTGATTTTTGCCATTTCATTTAGTTGAGCGTCAAAAATAGTCAAATCTTAAAAACAAGCATTAATAATCCGGAAAACATCATCATGCCATCCAACACAAGGCAATATAAATAATCAGAAAAATTTCTTTTTGAATAATCATATAATGCTGCAGTTATTATTCCTGGGAGCAATAAAACAAATATTTTGATAAAAGAAAAGCCAAACCAATACATTGAAATGGTAGATGCAGCAAAAAGCAGTAGCGAAATAACAAAAACATTATTCACTCCACTTTCACTGAGGTATGTGATCATGCTTCGGATGCCCTCTTTCTTGTCATCTTCCCGATCTCTCAGATCGAAGATGATGCAGATTGGATAAATAAGAAAGAACCGGCTACATGCAAATAATATATAAGCTGTTTGAAAAGGCCTTCCTGAAATATAAACAGGCAATATGGTTGTTACATATATCCACACAAAAGCAAGAAAAATAGTTTTGCCAATAGCAATTTTTTTTAATTCCTTAAAAAAAGTTTGTGGAAGCTTTGGCGCTGAATAAAGAAATGTAACAATGCCTGCGAAAGCAAGTGCCATCCAATGTTCGCGAAGAATGAAAAAATAAATGGCCGCACCAGATAAGCCAACCAAATATAAAATTAAATGAAGTGCTTTGTGCTGCTGGCTCCATTTCGCCTGGATTGAAGATGTTGCAGAAACAGCGGTAAAGTACCAATGAAAATTGTAGCTGCAAATTGTTGAGAAGAAAACGAATAAAGAAAGCTGAATGCTTGTCGCGGAATGGAATAATAACTGATATGTTTGATAGACCATTAATACCGCGCACAGAGAAATGTACAGGCTGCTGAAAAGAAAAAAATTTACTGCTTGTAAAATTTTCTGCAAAACATTTTAGATTGAAGATATGGAGGTACTAGTTAACTCTTTGCACAACAATAATGCCTGTTGAAACCGTGTCGCTTTTATTGTTGGCGTTATCCTGAACAGCAAACCTGATAATTACGCTATCACTTACATCCTGCGGTGGGTTGCCGGTTTGCGGAGGTTGCACAGCGGAAATTAAAAAATCCGAATAACTAAGATCAAGTTGCAATTGGCCCTTGGTAGTGCCATTGTAACTTGGTGCAGATAAATAAAACGTGTCGTTTAATGTTGGCGTTTGAATTTGGTTAACGCGGGTTTTTGTCATGAAGACTGTATCAATCGGATGGCCGCCGTTATCAGTAAAATCAAGAACAACTGTCAATGATCCGTTCAAAGGAACAATGTTATTGCTCACAGAAGATATCTTTATGGTGAGAGGCCCAGTTCCCATCTTTTTTGCACGAAATAATGGTGATCGCAATAACAGCCATCAAAGAATACCTGAGTTTCATAGCACTTTTTTATTGATTACAAACCTACGTGATTTTTAACGAAAAGGTTTACTATTGCGTTGCTTTTTACATTTCATTTACATGATGGCTGAATTTAGAAACAAAATTTTTGATATAACCACTCAAAGCTTTGAAAAGCTTTCCCTGGATGTTTTTCGCTTTCAATATCAAAATAATTTATTGTACAGATCTTATGTGGATGAGCTTAAAATAAAGATCAATAAAGTAGGATCGCTCGCAGAAATTCCATTTTTGCCAATCAGCTTTTTTAAAACGCATGAAATAAAAACAACTTCTTTTGAAGCCGAAATTATTTTTGAAAGCAGTGGCACCACACAGACAATAAGCAGCAAACATTATGTGAAAGACGCAGGTTTGTATAAAGAAAGTTTTACAAAGGGATTCGAAAAATTTTACGGCGATATAAAAGACTGGTGTATTATAGGGTTGCTGCCATCTTATCTGGAAAGAAATAATTCATCATTGGTTATGATGGTTGATGAAATGATTCGGATCAGTAGTCATACTCAAAGCGGTTTTTATTTGAATGAGCATGAAAAGCTAAACGATGTTTTGCAGCAATTGGAAATGGAAGGGCAAAAAACCTTGCTGGTTGGTGTGACCTTTGGCTTGCTTGACTTTTGTGAGAAGTATTCACAAAAATTAAATCACACAGTTGTGATGGAAACAGGTGGAATGAAAGGAAGGCGAAAAGAATTAACAAGGCAGGAAACACATGAAATTATTAAAAATCGGTTAGGCATCAGCGTTGTTCATTCTGAATATGGCATGACGGAACTGCTTTGTCAGGCTTATTCAAAAGGCAATGGAAGGTTTAAAACTGTTCCTTGGATGAAAGCATTAGTACGAAATGAAGATGATCCTTTTGATATCAGTGAAAAAGGCTCGGGGATAATCAATATCATCGACCTTGCGAATATTTATTCCTGTTCTTTTATTGCCACAGATGATGTAGGAAATATTTTTGATGATGGTTCATTTGAAGTTGCAGGCAGAGTTGATAACAGCGATATCAGAGGCTGCAGCCTTCTGGCAATATAATATTTTCGCGATTGATTTATAAAACAATTGAAATTTTTGAAAATGAAATTTATAGGGGCTATAAGATTTATTCAACTACATACTAAAATACATTTGCTATTTGCTTGTTTATTCTTCTTTTTATTTTTCACCAAAAATGGTGAAGCACAAAAACCCACAACTGCATTGAGATATACAGTATCCATGAGTCATCCTTCAGATCACTATTTTCATGTTGAGCTTTATTGCAGCGGCTGGAATAAAAGCGATACGCTTGATTTCAAAATGCCAAGATGGATGCCAGGCTATTATCAAATGATGGATTATGCAAAAGCTGTTGAACATTTCAATGCCAGTTATACATCAGGTAAAAATATCTCTGTCAGTCATAATGATTTTAGTTGCTGGAAAATTTTCGTGCCGGCAAATAAGCCTTTTAAATTGAGCTACGATGTGCAAGCCATAAAACGTTTTGTGGCTAATAGTTATTTAGATAGTGCTCACGCATATATTATCCCTGCAAGCTTGTTTTTGTTTATTGACAATCATATCAACGCACCGGTATCTGTAACTGTAATTCCCAATAAAGGTTGGAATAAAATAGCTACAGGTTTAGAAAATGTTCATGGAAAACCAAATGAATTTTATGCAGAGAATTTTGATGTGCTTTATGATTGTCCGATATTAATTGGAAATTTAGAGGAGCTGCCTTCTTTCAAAATAAAAGGGATTGAACATCGGTTTATCGGATATAATCTTGGAAATTTTGATCGTGAAAATTTTATGAACAAGCTAAAGAAAACCGTGGAGGCCGGCATCTCTGTGATTGGCGATATTCCTTATAAACAGTACACATTTATAGCAATTGGCCCTGGCCGCGGAGGCATTGAACATCTGAATAACACAACAGTAAGTTTTGATGGCAATGAATTGAATTCAGAAACATCGATGAATAAGGTGTTGAATTTTCTTGCTCATGAATATTTTCATCATTATAATGTAAAACGCATCAGGCCTTTTGAAGCTTGGCCCTTTTGATTACAGTAATGAAAACAGGACAAATCTTTTGTGGGTGAGCGAAGGCTTATCTGTATATTATGAATACATGCTGGTGAAAAGAGCCGGGCTTGTGAGCGAAGAAATTTTGTTCAACGATTTTGAAAAAAGTATAAATTCATTCGAAAATAATCCGGGCCGTTTTTATCAATCGCTTGCTCAGGCAAGTTATGGAACATGGAGCGACGGGCCTTTTGGCAAGCAGGGAGAAGATGCTGCGAAATCAATTTCTTATTATGACAAAGGCCCTGCCGTTGGATTGATACTTGACTTTAGTATCCGCCAGGCCACAAAAAATCAAAAGTCATTAGATGATGTAATGAGAAGTCTTTACTGGAAGTATTATAAAGATTTAAAGCGCGGTTTTACCGATGCCGAATTTCAACAAACCTGTGAAAATGTGGCTGGGATGTCTTTGACTGATGTATTTGAATATGTGAACACCACCAAAGAAATTAACTACAATGCATACCTGAAATTTGCGGGGCTGCAAATTTTGACAGACTCTACGTCTGCTAAAAAGAAATTGTCAATAAAGCGCATGGACAATTTAGACGCTCAGCAGCTTGCTATTCTGAACGCATGGTTGGGGAATTGATATTTTTCTATGTCAGAGATAAGTTGTTGAAATAAACCCATTGCACTCAACAGTACATTTTTTCTTATTGCTTTCCAGAGCAAGTTCAACCATTCTGATTGTATTAAAACCATGTTCGGCTTTTTCTTTCAATGGCATTCCGTTTCTTATTGTTTCAAATAGGTTCTTATAATAGTAGCCAAAATTTCCGTTGAAAGACGGATATTTTTCTTTCACGATTTTTCCATTAATTTCTGTATGCAATAATCCCCAGTTTTCTTCTGCTTCTTTGCCCCAATCGGGTGTGTTAGGGACTGCGCCGGCTTTCAATAATTCTTCCTGTGGATCTTCGCCCGATTTTATAAATGAGCCTTTCATTCCATGGATCATATATCTCGGCCCGGCTCACGGACAAGCATACCTGATTTTAATATCACTTTTGTGAAACCATAATCCAATCTCAGATCAAAGTAATCATCCACTTTTGCATGAGGCCTTTGCAGCCGCACATCCGCTGTAACTGTTTTCGGCACGCCAAATAAATACAAGGCCTGATCAATCAGATGAGAACCTAAATCATATAATATACCGCTTCCCGGTTCATTTTTTTCGCGCCAGGCATTGGGCTTGGCTTCTGGCCGATACCTGTCATAATGCGCTTCAAATTCAACAATATCACCTAATAATTTATCCGAAAGTATTTTCTTGATGGTGAGAAAATCACAAACATATCTTCGGTTCTGAAAAACGCTGAGTACGCGATTTGCCTTTTGTGAAATTTCAATCAAAGCCTGGGCATCTGCAGATGTAATGGTGAAGGGTTTTTCAAGAACAACATTTTTTTTTGCAAGCAAAGCTTTCTTTGCATAATCAAAATGTGTGTTGTTAGGGGTTGTTATAACAATTACATCCAATTCAGGCTGATTGATCAGCTCTTCAAAATCTCTCACAATTTTCACTTCATGATATCGTTGCAATGAATCATTGTTATGTCTTTCTAAAACAGTCATTAATTTATATTCCTGCATGCTGCCCAAAAAAGGCGCATGCATTACTTTTGCTGCTGCTCCAAAACCAGCAAGGCCAACATTAAGAGGTTGAATCACATGTTTCAATTTTGAGTGATATAGTTTTATTCACAGACGCCATAAAACAAAAATAGCCACATTATGCGTGGCTATTTTATTTAAGTATCTAAATTTTTTTGCTAAGCGACGGTGCTTTCTTCGTATTTTCTTTTCGAAGCTTTTGGCTGCTGTTTTAATTTCTGAAATTTCAAAGCAGTCCAAACGTGATCAAGCGTTACTTCGTCAACACTTTCGTAGCCTTCACAAATAATGCATTTCCAATTGCAATCTCTGTTAAGAGTTGTAGCAATTTTTGATGCAAGCTTTGGATACGCTACCCACAATTTTGCTTCATTATGCATAGCGGGCATAATGTCGTTAATGATGTTTGTGAGTTGCGTTTCGTTCACTGCAAACACAAGCGCAAAATCAATTTTTCGGGTGCGGAGGAGGGGGGTAATGTTTTTTGCGAATGTGAGCTTTGCGAACTGTTTTTCAATTGAAGAAGGAAGGCCTTGAATTAGTAGATTTTTTTCGTCTCTTAGCTGAAGCTTTTCCAACAAATTAAGTAGCATTCTATGTAGTTTTTATTTAAACAAGTAAATTCAAACTGACGGTTTGCAAAGGTAGAAAAAACAATCGTCATTATGACATTTTCTGAAGAGAAAATTCTAAAACCGTTTACATAAATCGGATTAGTCTCAAATGAAGTGGTACAAAAGCAAAAAAGAAGATATCTGCAATTCTTTATTTTGATTCGTTTTCGCGTTTCCGGATTTTTCTTTTATCCCTGTATTTAAGGATGGGGATTTTGCTTTCGCTTCCCCGCAATAACCTGCTTATGTTTTTTTGATGCGTAAGCACGACCAGCAGCGCTACTGCGATAGCGAAACCGCGATAAAGTGGTTCTTTCTCATTGAAAATAAAAAGGATCAATATCGCAAATGCAACTCCTGCCAATATAGAACTTAGTGATACGAAGCGTGTTAAATAAAGCACTAAAATAAAAACTCCAACGCAACAAGCAGCAACTGCCGGCTGAATAGCCAGTATCATCCCAAATAAAGTCGCCACTCCTTTACCGCCTCGAAAATCTGCCCAAACAGGGAAAATATGACCAACAACTGCCGCTAATCCCAAACCCACCATAAAATTAGTGCGGTCAAATTCATCATGCAAATAATAAGGAACAAGAATATACAGGCTGGTTGCTATAACGCCTTTTAGTACGTCTGCGGTCATTACAATGGTGCCCCATTTTGAGCCAAGAACCCGGAAAGTATTTGTAGCGCCGGCATTTCCGCTGCCGTATTCGCGTATGTCAATATCAAAAAAATACCTGCTTATCCAAACAGCGGTAGGAATTGAACCAATCAGGTACGCCAAAACTATGAGTAGAACTTCTACCATGAAAATGGGGTTAAGTTGGAAAGCGAATATAACAAAAAATTTTGAAATAAGCTATGAACTGCTTGATTTGAGAGATTCCAAAGTCAGGCAAATCCAGCTATCGCTCTCAATTATGGATAAAACCTTCAAGCCATTTTTTTGAGCTGCAGAAGCAATATCCGCGTAATCGGTATTCAGCAATCCGCTTAATATTAAAACGCCGTCTGCTGACAAATGTTGTTGAAAACTGTTAAAGTGCTGGAGCAAAATGTTCATGTTAATGTTTGCAAGAAGTATATCAAACCTTCCTGTATGCTCAATTGAATCAGCTTTTTCGAGGATTATTTTAGTGCAATTATTTTCTTGAATATTCTCTTTGGCATTTTGAATGCTCCAGTCGTCATTATCAATTGCAAGCATATTTTTTGCGCCACATTTTTCAGCAAGAATAGACAGAACACCGGTTCCTGTGCCAAAATCGAGCACTGATTTTTCCATACAATCAATTTTACCGATGGCTTGTATCATGAGGTGAGTTGTGGCGTGATGGCCGGTGCCAAAACTCATTTTTGGGGTGATAATAATTTCGTGCTTTATTTTTTTTATCGGTTGATGAAAAGATGCTCGAATTGCACAAAAATTTTCAACAATCACAGGCTCAAAACTTTTTTCCCATTCTTCGTTCCAGTTTTTTTCTGCTATGATGGTTTTAGTGTAAGCAAGACCGTTAGTTGAAATTATTTTAGTAAGATTTTTTTCATCAAAATCATTTTCATTAATAAACGCATTCAGGTAGTTTTCGCCTTCTTCAAAACCTTCAAAGCCGCATTCGCTCAGTTGTGCAATGAGAATGCCAGTGAGTGGATTGTCAGATAGTTCAATTTTTATTTGGAGATAATTTTTCATGTTTTGGCCACAGAGAGCCACAAAGTTAAAAGAGAACCGCAGAGGGTTCTCTTTTATCATTTAAATTTTTTATTCTTTATCCACCAAATAACTTACAGCGTTGGTTCAGAAATTTATTGTTGTGTTTTTTGTTCAGGCTTTGGCATCAACACTTTTCTGCTTAATTTGAATTTGCCGGTTCTTTCATCAACACCAACCAATTTCACTTTCACTGTATCGCCTTCTTTCAGAACGCCATCCATGCTCTCCAATCTTTTCCATGAAATTTCGCTGATGTGAAGCAAGCCTTGTTTGCCGGGAAGGAATTCAACAAATGCACCAAACTCTTTAATGCCTTTCACCGTTCCTTCGTACACAGTGCCAACTTCAGGCATTGCAACAATTCCTTTCACCCATGCAACAGCTTTGTCCAATCCTTCTTTTGCAGGACTGAAGATGCTCACCTCGCCAAAATTTCCAACTTCTTCAAGATTAATAGTTGTGCCGGTTTCTCTTTGTATTTCCTGAATGATTTTTCCTTGTGGCCCGATAACAGCGCCGATAAATTCTTTATCGATAAACAATTTCACCATTCTTGGCGCATGAGGTTTTACATCGGCGCGGGCTGCAGGCATGCATTCATACATGGCATCTAAAATATGCATCCTGCCTTCACGAGCTTGCGCAAGTGCTTCACGCATTGTGTTCATGCTCAAGCCATCTACTTTTATATCCATTTGAACACCACAAATTCCTTCGCGTGTGCCAGTCACTTTAAAATCCATATCACCCAAATGGTCTTCATCGCCGAGTATATCTGTAAGGATTGCATATTTCCCATCTGTTCTTGTGATCAACCCCATTGCAACTCCACTAACGTGTTTGGGGAATGGAACGCCGGCATCCATCAAAGCTAATGAGCCAGCACAAACTGTTGCCATGGATGAGGAGCCATTTGATTCTAAGATATCGCTTACAAGGCGGACTGTATAAGGGTAATCACTGCCGGGCATCATTTGTTTTAATGAGCGCATCGCAAGGTTTCCGTGGCCAACTTCCCTTCTTCCAACACCTCTCATCATTTTTACTTCTCCGGTAGAAAAAGGTGGGAAATTATAATGAAGAATGAACTTGGTATAGTCTGATTTTGCTGCGCTCTCAACCAACAATTCATCTAAAGGTGTTCCTAAAGTAACAGTTGTTAATGATTGAGTTTCACCACGAGTAAACAAAGCCGAGCCATGTGGCGTTGGCAGTGGGTCAACTTCCATTGCTAATGGTCTTACTTTATCAAGTGCCCTGCCATCAAGGCGAACGCGGTCATTCAAAATCATATCGCGCACCACTTCCCATTGAAGGTCTGCATAATATTTCTTTGCTAATTTTTTATCAGCGTCTGTTACTTCTTCGCCGAGGCTGGCAATTAAATCATCTTTTAATTTAGTAAAAGCATCACTGCGCTCACTTTTGGCGCTGCCTGCTTTTGAAATTTCATAAATCTTATTTCTTGCAAATGCGGTAACCTTATTTTGGATTTCTTCATTCTGCACTGGCTTCTTATAATCACGTTTTGTAGTAACGCCAACTTGCGCTCTCAATTCTTCCTGTGCTTTAATCTGAACACGAATTGCTTCATGTGCTAATTCTAGCGCTTTCACCAGATCTTCTTCACTGCATTCTTTTGCTTCACCTTCAACCATCATCAGGTTTTTTTCCGTTGCGGCGATGATGAATTCCATATCCGCTTTTTCTAATTCAGTCCTTGAAGGGTTCACTAAAAATTGTCCCTCAACACGTGCAATTCTCACTTCACTGATAATTTCTTTGATGGGGATATCCGAAACTGCAAGTGCCGCAGATGCAGCAAGGCATGCGAGTGCATCCGGCATCACCTCTTTATCGCTGGATATAAGAGATATCAAAACCTGCACATCACATAAATAATCTTCAGGAAATAATGGCCTTAAAGCGCGGTCAATCAAGCGGCTTGTCAGCACTTCATAATCATTCAATCTTGCTTCTCTTTTAAAGAAAGAGCCCGGAATGCGGCCGGCAGAAGCAAATTTTTCCTGATAGTCTACTGACAAAGGAAAAAAATCCTGCCCTTCTTTTGGTTCTTTATTGGCAACAACGGTTGCCAGTAAAATAGAATTTCCCTGGCGAACGGTTACCGCGCCATCGGCCTGGCGTGCAAGCTTGCCAGTTTCAATAGTAACCTCCCGGCCACCACCAATATCAAATTTTACACTTTTTGGTTGCGAAAGCATATATCGTTTCTGTTTTGGGATTGTAGCTGTCAGGCGGGAACGGATAAACAGGCACAATCCGGGTTTAATAAATCAATAAACTATAGTGAAGCATTGCACACAAAAAAAAGATTCCCAACCGTAATGCAGTTGGGACAATATCTTGTATGCTACATAAAAATTATTTTCTGAGGCCCAGTTTTTCAATCAGTCCGCGGTAGCCTTGCAGGTTGTGCTTGCTAAGGTAAGTAAGCAGGCGTTTTCTTTTGCCTACCATTTGCATTAATCCGCGATGGGTAGAAAAATCTTTTTTGTTGGCCTGAAGATGCTCAGATATGCTGTTAATGCGCTCAGTTAGAAGAGCAATCTGGCCTTCAATAGAACCTGTGTTGGTGGCTTTTTCGCCAAAGCCTGAAAAAACGTTTTGCTTTTTTTCTTTTGTCAAATACGGCATCTCAAATTTTTTAAAAACTCTTTTTTATTCTGTTAATTTCGGCGGCGAAGGTAAAGAAAATAATCTGAAATTTGAAATTCTTTAAAATAACAGGAATCTTTGGCAAAGGTTCAAAAAATGACCCAATTTGATCGCTCAAAAGAAAATTTATTTTACAGTTACAAACGACCTGAGCTTTGACCAGCGCATGCATCGGATTTGCGGCTCACTTGCAAATGCTCAATACGATATTACATTGGTTGGCAGGAACTTGCCTTCGTCAAAACCTTTGCAGCCAAAGGCATTTAAACAAGTAAGATTACATTGTTGGTTTAAAAAAGGGAAATCTTTTTATGCTGAATATAACCTTCGTCTTTTCTTCTATCTCTTCACAAAAAAAATGGATGCTGTTTGCGCCATAGACCTCGACACGATTCTTCCTTGTCTGCTTGTTTCAAGAATAAAAAAAATCACTCGCATATACGATGCGCACGAACTTTTTTGTGAGATGAAAGAAGTGGTAACCAGGCCTGCTGTTTATCGCATGTGGAAAAAGATTGAAAAATATACTGTGCCAAAATTTAAGAATGGCTATACAGTCAGCTCTCCGATCGTTGAGGAATTTAAAAAGATGTATGATGTGAATTATGAAGTTGTGCGAAATGTTCCTTTGCTGAATGAGATTGAAAGAAAACCATCAGCAGAAAAATTTATTTTATATCAGGGCTCAGTGAATGAAGGAAGAAGTTTTGAAACGCTCATCCCTGCTATGAAAAATGTGAATGCGAAATTGATTATTTGTGGTGATGGGAATTTTATGGAAAAAGCCAAAGATTTAGTGAAAGAAAATAACCTCGAACAAAAAATTATTTTCAAAGGAATGATTGCACCCGATGAACTTAAAAAATATACGCAAGGTGCATATATTGGCGTTACATTATTTGAGAACACAGGGATGAGCAATTATTATTCATTAGGCAACAGATTTTTTGATTATATACAAGCCGGCCTTCCGCAGGTTTGTGTGAATTATCCTGCATATAAAGAAATAAATGATGAATATCAAATTGGGCTGCTTATTGATGACCTAACGCCCGAAACAATTGCAAATGCCTTAAACAATTTGCTTGCCTATGATGTTCTATACGAAGAACTTCAAAGGAACTGTATGAAAGCGAGAGAAATTTTTAATTGGCAAAAAGAAGAACAAAAGCTCGTTCATTTTTATAACCGGTTATTTAATTAATCTGGAAAAGCACTTACATATCATTTCATTCGATGTTCCTTTCCCGGCCGATTACGGCGGCGTGATTGATGTTTTCTATAAAATAAAATCGCTTCACGGGGTTGGCATTAAAATCCATCTGCATTGTTTTGAATATGGCAGAGGCGAGCAGGACGAATTGAAAAATTATTGCTCCGAAGTTTATTATTACCACAGAAATGAAGGCCACAAAGGCTTTTCGCACAAACTTCCTTATATCGTTTGTTCGCGCATGAACAGCGAGCTAAAAGAAAATTTATTAAAAGATGATTATCCGATCATCCTCGAAGGAATTCATTGCACACAAATACTGCATGATGACCGTTTCGCAAAAAGAAAAATGGTTTTGCGGCTGCATAATGTAGAACATGAATATTATCACCACTTATATAAGCACGAAAATTCTCTCTTCAAAAAATTGTATTACCTGCATGAAAGCAACATGCTAAAAAAATATGAGAGAAATATTTCTGATAAGGTAATGATACTTGCCATGTCGGAAAAAGATGCAGATAAATACAGCAAAGAATTCGACACAAAAAATATTTATTACCTGCCTGCATTTCACTCTGCAAATGAATTGGGATGTAAAGAAGGCATCGGATGTTTTTGTTTGTACCATGGAAATTTATCGGTTGCAGAAAATGAAGCCGCTGCAATCTGGCTGTTGCAAAATGTTTTCAATGAACTGGGAGTGCCATTTGTGATTGCCGGAAAAAAGCCTTCAGAAAAATTGCACAGGCTCGCAAAAAATGTAAACAATGCCTGCATCATTGCCGATCCTGGCGAACAGGAAATGGAAGATATGATCAGCAAAGCACAAATCAATATCACGCCATCATTTAATTGCACCGGAACAAAACTGAAAGTGCTGAATGCTGTTTTTGCAGGCAGGCACTGCATTACAAACGAACAAGCTGTTCTTAATACAGGATTAGAAAATGCTTGTCACCTCGCAAAATCACCCGACGATTTTAAGAAACTGGTTTCTGAATTATATCAAATCCCTTTTACTGAAAAAGAAATTGCAGAAAGAAGCGAATTGCTTTCGGGAATATACAATAACAAAAAAAACGCGGAGAAGCTTATTGCATGGTTATGGTAGCATTGTCGATCACTTTTCCTTTTTCGGTTCCTCACCATTCTTGCCGGGAATTTATTGATCACAATATAATCGTGTGTTGCCATAACAATTGTCGTCCCAAAATCTCTGCTGATATGGAATAGCAGTTGCATAATTTCATCTGAAGTTTCAGGATCAAGATTTCCAGTCGGCTCATCAGCTAAAATTAATTTCGGGGAATTTAATAATGCGCGGGCAATATCAACGCGCTGTTGTTCGCCGCCGCTCATTTCAAAAGGCATTTTGAAACCTTTTGATCTCAATCCAACTTTATCAAGAACGTCAGCAATTTTTTCGTCCATTAATTTTCCATCTTTCCAGCCTGTTGCTCTCAGCACAAATTTCAAATTATCATTCACGTTCCTGTCTGTGAGCAATTGAAAATCCTGGAACACAACGCCAAGATTTCTTCTTAAATAAGGAACTTTTTTCCAGTCCATTTCACGCAGATCGAAGCCAACCACTTGTCCGGAGCCTTCTTTCAAGGGAATATCACCGTATAAAGTTTTCAACAAGCTTGATTTTCCTGTGCCCGTTTTGCCAACGAGGTATACAAATTCCCCTTTATTAATTGATAGGCTGACTTCTTGCAAAATGAGATTGCCACTTTGATAGATATTCACATTGCTTAATTCAACAATTGCTTCGGCCATAAATAACTTGATTGATAAAAAAACAAAATTATGGAATAAAATCCGTTGCTGATGTGGTTATTCACATGCTGTTAGAAACTATAAATGAAGATGCAGGAACCAGAATAAAATAAAATATTTCCAACAACAAAGTCCAGGCTAATTGCTATTCATGCTGATTTGCTAATTTTTCTTCTTTAAAAATCAATTCATCGCCTGTGAGCGCAAAGCAAATATTTTGAAGCTCATGAACATATTTTACCTCAAGCAAAAAACCTTTATCAGAAAAGTGCAAAAAATATTTTTCATAACGTTTTACAACTACAATAAATTGATGAAGCTCCCATTTCAATTCATGCTCTTTCGCATTTGAAAATTTTTGCATCCACTCTTCTGTTAAATGAATTGGCTCTAAAGATTTGTACAATTCAGTGTTTGCTTTGAACCATACAAAATGATCCAGCTTCAATTCTAGCTCGATGGAATGAAGCGGGGCAATATCAGGATAAAATACACCATTAATGGTGAGCGGCCCGCTAATAAAATTCCCAATCCTCAGTTCATTCAGCTTAACCATAGTTTTTGTTTGTTATCAAAAAACTAACGCAACATAGATAAAAGGCTAAATGGTTTGCGAGGGGAGGAGTAAAATGCAAATTTAAGGAATCTGAATATTAGTTTTGTTAAGGATATGCAAGCTTTGTTGAATTTTCGCCAACACAATTATTGAAGAATAATATGCTATTACAGATTGTTTCAGCAATTTTGCAGCTCAAATCTTATTGCTGATGGAACTAAAAGAAATAATAATAATTGGTGGAGGCTTTGCAGGCATTAATGTAGCGATGTTGTTAGCGGGTAATAGTAATTATCATATCACGCTTGTTGACAGGAATAATTACAATTTTTTTCCGCCGCTTTTATATCAGGTAGCAACTGGCTTTTTGGAATCGTCAAATATCTGTTATCCATTCAGAAAACTTTTTCAAGGAAAAAAAAATATCAATTTCAGGATGGGCGAATTGCTGAAAGTTGTTCAGCAGGAAAATAAAATCATTCTTTCAACAGGCGAGCTGAAATATGATTATCTCGTTTTTGCAACAGGCACCGAAACAAATTTTTTTGGTCTGGAAAATGTAAAGAAATATGCCATCCCGATGAAAACGGTGAGCGATGCATTGGAAATGCGCAACCATTTTTTGTTGAAGATGGAACAGGCAACAATAACAAATGATTCAGAAGAAAAAAGAAAATTATTGACAATTGTTATTGCCGGCGGCGGCCGAACCGGGGTAGAAGTTTCGGGCATGCTTGCTGAGCTGAGAAAAAATGCTTTGCACAAAGATTATCCAGAGCTTGCCACATCAGGCATCGGGAGCAATATTTATCTTGTAGATGCCGGCAAAGCAGTGCTGTCGCCGATGAGCGAAGCATCACAAAAAGACACTTATGATGCGCTTTCAAAATTGGGCGTAGTTATAAAATTGAATACACATGTAAAAGATTATGTGAACGGCACTGTGATGCTTGAAAACGGAGAAACAATAGAAACAAAAACTTTGATCTGGGCTGCAGGCGTTACCGCGCATGTGTTTGATGGCATCGCAACAGAAAGTTATGGGAGAGGAAAAAGAATGATTGTTGACGAATTCAACAAAGCTGCCGGCACACAAAATATTTATGCAATAGGAGATACTTGTATTCAAAGCACTGACTTGCTTTTCCTAACGGGCACCCACAATTGGCGCAAGTAGCTATTCAGCATGGAAAAAATCTGGCAAAAAATTTCATCGCGATGGCGAATGGAAAAGCGATGAAGCCATTCAAATATGCTGACAAAGGAAGTCTTGCTATTATCGGAAGAAATAAAGCTGTAGCAGATTTGCCGAAGAATCTTCATTTTAAAGGATTTATTGCATGGTTCATTTGGGTCTTTGTTCACCTTGTTTCGCTGATCAATTATCGCAATCGTGTAAAGACTTTATATAACTGGATGATCGCTTACTTTACCAAAGATCAATCACTGCGAATGATCATCAGGCCGTCAGATGATCAAAGTTCATGAGGAAAGATGAATGTGATATTCGCAATATAAAAAAGGCGGATATTTATTTTAAGTATATTTCAAATCACGCAATTATTTTTTGCCTATTTTTATTCAATGGAATATACTGCATCTTCTCAACGCTATTCATCGATGGAATATCGCCGCTGTGGAAAAAGCGGTTTAAGGCTTTCTGCACTTTCGCTCGGGTTATGGCACAACTTCGGTTATACAGACCCGTTAGAAAATTGCCGCGCTATTTTATTAAAAGCATTTGACAGCGGCATCACGCATTTTGATCTTGCTAATAACTATGGCCAGCCTGCAGGTTCTGCTGAAGAAAATTTTGGGAGGATATTAAAAAGAGATTTGCATCCTTATCGCGATGAGCTTATTATTTCTTCTAAAGCTGGTTATTACATGTGGCCCGGGCCTTACGGCGAATGGGGCTCAAAAAAATATCTCGTTTCAAGTTTAGATCAAAGCCTGAAAAGAATGGGTGTTGATTATGTTGATATTTTTTATCACCATCGGCCTGATCCTGACACGCCACTTGAAGAAACGATGAGCGCATTGGACTTGATGGTAAGACAAGGAAAAGCATTGTATGTTGGCATTTCAAATTATCAGACGGAAGAAGCAGCAAAAGCATTTGCCATTTTGAAAAACCTTGGCACGCCTTGCCTGATCCATCAACCAAAATATTCCATGTTCGTTCGCTGGGTGGAAAAAGATTTATTATCTCTTCTTGAAAAAGATGAAGTGGGCTGTATTCCGTTTTCTCCGTTGGCGCAAGGGCTTCTTACTAATAAATATCTCGAAAGAAATTCCTTCCGATTCACGTGTTGCCCGAAAATTAGAAAATGGCGCGATGGGCGAAGATGCGATAACGCCTGAAACAATTCATAAAGCGCAACAGCTTGCAAAGATAGCTGATGAACGTGGCCAAACGCTGGCACAAATGGCGCTTGCATGGATATTGAAAGATAAAAGAATTACCTCCGTGCTTGTAGGTGCAAGCAAACCCGAGCAAATTACCGATTCAATAAAATGCTTAATCAATTATCATTTCAGTGATGAAGAGCTGGGAAGGATTGAAGTGATTTTGGGTGAATAGTTTTATTTCCCCGCAATAAAACTCATCACGGTATTTTTGTAACTAACGCCAATGGGTATCGTATTTTTCCCCATTTCAATGCTGCTGCCATAAACGCTTTTTATGTGAGCAACTGCTATGATGTATGATTTATGAACGCGGATGAATTGTTTTGCAGGCAGCATTTTCTCCATTTCTGCCATGGTTTGGTGAGTAACGAGATTATAATCTGCAGTATGAATTTTCAAATAATCTTTCATCGCTTCGATATATACTATCTCTGAAAAATTTGTTTTGAAAAATTTGTTACCGCATTTAATAAAAACATGATCTGATGGCTGAATATCTTTTTCTATAGCCAATTTTGAATAAAGCCTTCCATTAAAAACTTTAGCCATCGATTTTTTAAACCGCTCAAATGAAATCGGCTTCAGCAAATAATCAATTACACTGAACTCATAGCTTTCCAATGCATATTCTGAATATGCTGTTGTGATAATTACCAAAGGAGGGTTTGATAATATTTTTAAAAGGTTTAATCCTGTTACGCCGGGCAGTTGTATATCAAGAAAAATCAGATCGACTTCGAATTTTTTTAATGCTGCGATTGCCTCAGCTGCGTTGTTACAGACGGCAGCTAACTGCAGTTCATCAATCTTTTTTATATGGCTTTCTATTACCTGCTGTGCCAGCATTTCATCTTCTACAATAATACATTTTATCATGCAGCATGGGGCTTTACAACAAGCGAAACAGTGAAACAATTATTATTTAAGATAGCGTCGAGCGTATGCGCATCGGGATAAAAAATTTCAAGCCTTTCTCTTGCATTCTTCATGCGAAGGTTGCTTTTTTTCGGGGTTTTAATGTCTGTCTGAATAATATTAAGTGCATGCGAATCCGGATATAGGATTTCTAAAATGCTTTTGCTGTTCCTGATGCTTGTCCCGTTTATTCTTTTTGCTTGTGTTTCCAGGTCGATATTCGTATTGTTCACTACATTCAAAGTTATTTTGGCCGGTTCGGTTTTTATTGTGATGTATACAAAAGGGTTTGGCGTGTCGTCGTTCATGGCATATTTAAAACCATTTTCGATAAATGCAATAAACAAAAAGGGCTCGATCATAATTCCTTTTGTTTCTCCTTCAATGATGAAGCGCACATCTGCTTTATATCTTATTTTTTCAATGTCAATATAATTCTGAATGAACTCAATCTCTTTATCCAGTAATATTCTTGATTCATTGCACTCATAAATCAGGTACCGCATTATGTCAGCAAGCTTTACAATTACATCGGGCGCTTCGTCGGATTTTTGAAGGCTCAGTGAATAAATACTGTTAAGTGTATTGAAAAGAAAGTGCGGGTTCAATTGCGATTGAAGATATTTTAGCCTGAACATGGTATTGTCCTTTTGCAAATGCCTTATCATTGCTTTTTCATCGAATAACAATTTTATGAAAGCAATAGCAACCGCAAAAAAGATATTTATCACGCACCACAAACCATCCCTTACAATTACCCTGAGCGATGGTATCAAATAAAATTTTTCCGGAAGCGACAATGGAAATTGCAAAATCAGCGCATTGATGCCAAGCAAAATAAATTGCAGCAAAATAAAAAAAGCAATGCTTGCAAACGCAAATGCAACATATTTTTTATTGAACAACAATTGCACGACAACAATTCTTGAAAAGAAAAAATAAACAGGAAGTGTAATGAGGCTGCTTATTAAAAGCGCCGGCCAGAAAATCGCATCAAACCAGAAGAAGGTGATCGCATTAACGGCAGGGCAAAGCAAAACAAAAACAATCCAGCTAAAAACTTCACTATTGTGAGGCGGCAGTATTTTTCGGTCGTTGTCGTATTCCATCTTGATTAGGATTTGTTATAAAATTACCGCAACTATTGCAGGTTTTGTAACAAGGCCATGATGTATTTTTTTCATCATGCAGGCTTTGGTGTTTGTCGATGGATTGATAACAGATGGCGAAAATTATTTTCTGCAGCGGACAGTTATTTTATAAGATCGCGATGAAATCTCTAGTAAAAAAGAAAACCCCGCATAGAAATACAGGGCTTTTTCATATAGGACTTGGTTTAACGGAAGCTCTTATTTATAGGAACGGTATAGAAACTTTTAGCGAGCAGCCTTTTCCGGGCGTGCTTTCAATTTCCATCGATCCTTCAATTTGTTTTATTCTGGTGGTTATGTTCATCAGGCCAATTCCATTAACGGATTTTGATTTGTCGAAACCAACGCCATCATCTTCAACGGAAAGAAAAACAGTATCTTTTTTATGGTTCAATTTAACTTCAACCATTTTTGCTTTGCTGTGCTTGATCACATTGTTCAACTGCTCCTGCACAATTCTGTAGATCACCAATTTTTTTTGAGGGCAAAGAGCCGAAAATTGATTTTCTTTATTGAAGTGAAAAGTTATTTTGAACAGCCCGATGGCATTCAGTTTTTTTACAAGTTCATTAATCAGCTGAACAAGGCTGCTGGTTGTTTTTTGTGAAATAACCAGTTGAGAAGAAATGCTCCTGATATTTTCGATTGCAGAAAGTATGACTAAACAAACCTGTTTTTTTGCAAATTTTTCTTTTTCCGTATTCGCCGAAACCATTTCCAGATAAAGCTTTGCGAGTGCCAGCAAGGGGTTCACGGCATCATGAAGCTCATGCCCGATCCTTGTTCGTTCTTCTTCCTGAATAAGAATGAGCATTTTAAAAAAATCTTTTTTCGAAATGCCTTTTTCTTTTAATTCATTTGAATAATAAGGAACATGAAAAGTATTTGTTCCGATTTCTATATGAGGGAAGCTTGCAGCAATAAGGCTTGCACTTTTATCAACTGGCATAGGATATGGTTTTAACAAATTCGAAAAAGCACAGAAACGCAGGCGAGACCAATAGGATAAGGGTTTAATTAACGGAACGGGCTTCATTGTTTCTCACAGAGATAAGGTTTAAATGCATGACTTATTTTTAGGACGATTAGCCAAGGGATTTTCAGCTGGCCCGCCCGCGTTTCTGTTGCTTGAATATTTTTATTTGCTAATTAATTTTTTGTGAAGCATTGAGGTAGTATACAGGCCGGCGCGTGGAGTAGGCGATATTCATTCCTTTTAAATTAATGCCGAGGCTTCTGCCCGCAAAAATCAGGAACCATTTTTCGCAATTAAGCCTGTATTCATTAAGGCTGATTAATTTTGTTGAATTCATAAAATTTGGATTTAATTAAGCACTTTTAATTAAGAAATATTGGTTTTAATTTTTAACAGAATATGGATAAAAAACGGCGGTATAAATAATATTTATTCCTGATTTAATAGTTTATAAAAATATCTTTTGCATTCGTAAATTTTTTTAGATAGGGATACGCTTATTATGAGAACCATTCATGTTTGCTTTTTTGAGTGAAGGCCATTGATATTAGCCCTCACTCATGCCGCAAGGATAAGGAAATGGTTAAGGTTTATGCACAATTTTGACGGCGTCTACATTTGGTTTTTCAAAGAGCAATGACTTCTATTTTATTTGAGGTTTCTATTGTTCCATCGTCTATATCTTTATTTTGGTAGAACAAAGTAACGAGCTGTTGCTGATGAAGAAAATAGAACATTTAACATTTTTGCCCTATTATTTTTAAAGTCTTTTTGTAGAAGGCTTACTACAGCGGCAGATAAATGCCTGATAAAAAGATAGCCATATTCTTTAAAAGAATGAGCCATCACATTATTGATGGCGTCACTCTTTGCGGATAGGATAAGGGTCTCACATATCTTTCTTCTCTCACTAAGTATCGTAAACGTCGTCTTAAGTATTTTCAAAGAACTAAAAGTTTCTACAAGCTTTTATTAATTTCCTTCCTGATTATTTCGCTTCTTAATTTTTGTAGAGCAAAGGAAACACTGTTTCTGCCTTCTTGAAATAGAACCTTTAACTAATTAAGGGTATATATTTTTAAGCAAACGTTGTAGTTGCTATACTACAAAGAGATGCTCATGTTTTTTTTTATATCTCTGATAACCTTCACTTTTTCAATGTCTGATTCTTTTTCTATAAAATATCCTGCGCCAATTTTTTTCCATTGCTTCAAATAATATCTATTGAATTTTTGCGACAGGATTGTTACGGAAATCTCTGTATAAAGATCTTTAAAGATTGATAAAAGACCGAAATCAACCGAATCAAGCGAATTGAGGTTGAGCAGAATGATATCTGAAATATTTTCTTCAAGCAAACCGGCAACCTGAGTAAAGGTGCGGGCCTTGTTTATTTTTTGGCTATTCATATCTTCAAACATGGCAACCAACTTATTTATTATAAAAGTTGAATCGGCTACTATCAGAATTGTTTGTTTATTCTTGCCCATCATCACTAATTAAGGCAAAAATATTTTTTTAGCAGGTTAAAAATAATAGAAGGGTGAATAAGAATTTTGTAGAATAACAACTACAATCACGCAACAATGCAGCAATTTAGATAAGCTTGTTTTCAATACAATAAATAGTAATCTGTGCGTTGGAAGTGATGCTCATTTTCTCCATGATCCTGGCCCGATAGGTGCTGACTGTAGTAACGCTTAAAGACATTTGGTCCGCAATTTCAGAAACAGATTTGCCGGAGCCAAGAAGCTTCATGACCTCAAATTCGCGGCTGGAAAGATATTCATGTGCAGGTTTGTCGCCGTCTTTATCTAACGACAATAAAAGCTGGTCAGCGATTGAGGCTGTAATATATTTCTTGCCAAGCATTGCAATGTTTATGGCTTTGGTCAACTCTTCAGGCGGACAATCTTTGTTAAGATAGCCGGCTGCGCCCGCTTTCAAAACCCTTACCGCATATTGTTCTTCCGGCCGGCCGCTTAGAATAAGCACCGGCAATTTTGGATTGTGCGATTTTATTTGCTGCAATGCTTCCATCCCCGATCTTCCGGGCATCGTTAGGTCCGAAATCACAAGATCATATTCTCCCTTCAATACTTTTTTTATAAGTGTCTCTGCATCCTGCGCTTCATCTATTTCTGCTGAAGGGAATGATGCCAGCAACACCTGCTTTAATCCGAACCTGACTATTCGATGGTCATCTGCAATAATTATCTTCATTCAATAATATTTTACCTCACAGGACAGGTTTGTGAAAGAGGCGAAATATAATTTGTCTGGTCGAAAATTGTTTTACTAATAAGCAACATTTTTTCATTATTAGTTTTTTCAAATTTGTCAGGGAGCTCTGTGTTAGAACCTATAAGCATACCGTTTGGTAACTGGAAGCAATAATCTTTCATATGCTTTATATGGGTTAGGTTGGCAAAATTTGCGAAGGCCGCTGATTTTGTTAAAGAAATAATTGCGAACAATGCCACAAAGCTAAACAAAAAATTGGATGGGCTTCTTTGTTTTTATTTTGTTGATTCTCATAATGATATTTAGCATTTATCCTTTTCTTCAAAACAATCCTCTTTTTTTAAAGGATCCCTGAAACCCGGAAATTGAAAAACTTCCCCAAGGAAATCCTATTAGCAAAATTTTTGTCTTTTGAGGCAGCCTTACGTCTCGCTTTGATCAATTCTTTGATGCGTTAAAAAATTTTATGTATTTTTGTTAGGTAAACTTACAAGTTTAATTACTAAAATATGGCAGAGCACAAAAACTTTCAGCTTGCATCTGATTTGCGGACGGTAATCTCAAGGCTCGTTAAAAAACTACGGAGCAAATCAGAAACAAGCACAAAACTTTCATTAACTGAAAGGTCAACGCTGGCAGTTCTTGACCAGCACAAAGAGCTTTTGCCGAGCGAGCTTGCAGCGATGGAAAAAATCACCACACAATCTATGTCGCAGATATTGAATCACCTTGTGGGCCTTGGTTATATTACCAGAAAAAAATCAAAGACAGATAAAAGAAAGGTGATCATCTCTTTATCAAAAAATGGGCAAAACATTTTGTACAAAGCAAGAAGTGAGCGCGATGAATGGCTGAACAAAGCATTAACGGAAAAATGCTCTGCAAAAGATATTGAGATATTGAGCCGCGCTATAGCGCCATTGACAATGCTTGTTGATTTTGATTAAATTAAAGTTATTGCAGAGGAAATAAAATATGAAGATCAATACTTTCAATGCTTTCCGTAGCCGCAATTACAGATTGTTTTTTATAGGCCAATCAGTTTCGCTGATCGGCACCTGGATGCAAAAAACGGCAGTAAGCTGGGTTGTTTATTCCCTCACGCATTCTAAGTTCATGCTTGGCGTTACCATGTTTGCGACAATGTTCCCGTCTTTTTTATTTTCGTTTATGGGTGGTGTGGCAGCAGACCGATACAATAGATATAAGCTACTTTTATTAACTCAGGTCATTTCAATGCTGCAAGCATTGATGCTGGCTATTTTGGTGTTTTCAAACCACTTTTCAATTTGGGGCATTATTGCGCTAAGCGTGCTGCTCGGCATCGTAAATGCATTTGATGTGCCGGCAAGACAATCATTAATTTATGAGTTGGTTGATGATAAAAAAGATTTACCAAATGCACTGGCATTAAATTCATCAATGGTAAATTTATCAAGACTAATTGGTCCGGGCATTGCCGGCATCATCATAGAAAAATTTGGTGATGATGTTTGTTTTGGATTGAACGCATTAAGTTTTGTTGCAGTGATTACTTCATTGTTGTTAATGAAGCTGACAAAATTCAGCCCGAAAAAAAATAAAAAAAATGTTTTTGTAGCATTGAAAGAAGGATTGGTTTACGTGAAGCAAACTCCGGAGATCGCTTTCGTGCTTGGAGTGCTGGCATTAATGAGCTTGTTCGTTCTTCCTTTTGCAACACTAGTGCCTGTTTATGCAAAAGATATCTTTCACGGAACTGCATCAACATTTGGGGTAATAGACAGTGCTATTGGCTTGGGCGCATTTGCAGGCGCGCTATTTCTTGCTTCTTTAAAAAGCGGCACCAACCTCAGAAAAATATTAGCTATCAACACATTTATTTTTGGTACAGGCCTTGTGCTTTTTTCACATGCCACATATTATCCCCTGGCATTGGCGTTCGCCGCCTTTGGTGCTTTCGGCATGATGTCTCAGGTAACAATTTCAAATACTATTTTGCAAACAACGGCAGATGCATCGATGAGAGGCAGGGT
>CAVRBD010000044.1:0-5658 GCA_963718975.1 uncultured Bacteroidota bacterium
TTTAATGCAGTATATTCCGGCATCACCACATCCCATATTTCCTGAAATACTGCAGTGGTATCAGGAATGAGGTTAGCGCCAGTAACTGCAAGCTTTTTTACTTTTTCAGGATGACGGATAGCCAGCAGCAATCCTTCAATGCCACCATCGCTCCAACCAATCACAAACGCGGAATCAATTTTCATCGCGGTTAATAAAGCAGCATAATCATCGGTCATCATTTCATAAGAAAGGGAATCTCCATCATCTTTCGATTTCCCTTGTGCTCTGCTATCTGCAATGATCACTTTATATTTTTTTGAGAAATAAGGGATCTGATAAATGAAATTACTGATAGAACCTCCGTTGCCATGAATAATTAGAACAGGCTGTCCTTCGCCATACACTTCACAATACATTTTGAAACCACGGATATCATAATATTTTCCAGCGGCCGGATTATTGCCATAAGGGACTTTTCCATTTTTCATTTGCTCAACAAAATCTTTTCTTATTTGAGCCATATCCTGCGAATGCAGCATGGAACACAAAAAGAAAAATGCAATGGATGCAAATAGAAATTTTCTCATAAGCCTTTTTTTATCACGAATTTCTAAAGAATTTATATTAAGAAAACAGCAGCAATACAATCGAAAGATTATATTTGGATATAATTGAAAATCATACTAAAAGGTATGATAATAAGCAATACAATCAAAAGATTGTCGTTGTTAATGCATTCACCTGCTTTTTGAATATGTTTTTGGAATTGATAGTATTTGGAAGACTTTTGGGTTAATAAGTCTTACTTTGTTAATTCGGATTATTTACTTCAATTTTGCAGGCATTACTTAAAATCTGACTTTCCACAAAATGGGCTTATTCAACTTCCTCACACAAGAGATCGCAATGGACCTTGGCACTGCGAACACCCTGATAATACATGATGATGAAATTGTGGTGAACGAACCGAGCATTGTAGCGCTCGACCGCAACAATCCGAAAACAGTATTGGCCGTTGGCAAACGTGCATTGATGATGCATGAAAAAACGCATGAGAGCATCCGAACGGTGAGGCCTTTGAAAGACGGCGTAATTGCTGATTTCAATGCGGCTGAGCTGATGATCCGCGAAATGATAAAGATGATTTATCCGAAGAAACCCCTTTTCCCGCCAAGCTGGAGAATGATGATATGCATTCCTTCAAGTATTACGGAAGTAGAAAAACGTGCAGTCCGCGATAGTGCTGAGCAAGCTGGCGCAAAAGAAGTGTACCTGATTCATGAGCCAATGGCAGCAGCGCTTGGTATTGGCATTGATGTGGAAGAGCCGGTTGGCAATATGATTATTGATATTGGCGGCGGGACAACGGGTATTACGGTGATTGCCCTGGCAGGTATTGTGTGCGACCAATCTATTCGCATTGCGGGCGATGAATTCACAGCAGATATTATGGAAGCTTTGCGCCGTTACCATAGCTTATTGATTGGTGAAAGAACCGCTGAGCAAATTAAAATTCAGGTGGGCGCTGCCATGAAAGATCTTGAAAATCCACCAGATGATTTTCCGGTAAATGGCCGCGACCTTGTTACTGGTATCCCGAAACAAATTATGGTGAGCTGTCAGGAAATTGCTGAAGCTTTAGATAAAAGCATTTTCAAGATTGAAGAAGCGATATTGAAAGCTTTGGAAACAACACCTCCGGAATTAGCTGGTGATATTTATCGCCGCGGCTTGTATCTCACTGGTGGCGGGGCTTTGCTGAGAGGCCTGGATAAAAGATTGAGCCAGAAAATTAAATTGCCTGTGCATATTGCAGATGATCCTCTGAAAAGCGTGGTTCGTGGCACAGGTATTTCATTGAAAAATTATGACAGGTATCCTTTTGTGATGCGTTAAAAATACTAAGGTAAAAGGTGAAAGGTATAAGGAGTATGGAAGAACCTTAAACCTTAAACCCTAAACCTTAAACTTAAATTTCTTCTAGTGCGTAATGTTTTTCTCTTCATCAGAAGGTATTTCAATTTTCTCTTCTTCCTGGTGTTGCAGATTGTTTCTCTTTCCTTTCTCTTTCGGTATAATAAATTTCATCAAGCAGCATTTTCAAATGTTGCAGGAGAAGTAACCGGAAGGTTTAGCGAAAAATACAATGGCATTGAATATTATTTTCGTTTGAAAAGCACAAACGATGCGCTGGTAAAAGAAAACGAAAGGCTGAACCAATTGTTGAAAGAGAATTATGAGCCACCCGGCTTGATTAATAAACTGGCGACAGACACGGTGATGATTGATTCGCTCAAAAAAATCCAGAAATATATTTATCGCGAAGCAAAAGTGGTGGGAAGCTCAGTTTCTTCACAAACCAATTATCTTACTATCCATCGCGGCTCATCACAACAAATCAGGCCGTACATGGGCGTTATTAGCCCGATGGGAATTGTAGGTACTGTTGTGAGCGTAAGCCCGAATTTTGCAGTGGTGATGAGCATGCTTCACCGCCAATTTTCTGTTGTAGTCAAATTAAAAAATGGCGGCGAAAGAGGAAAGGTTGAATGGGATGGAACGAACCCCTCATTCGTTACATTAAAAGATATCCCTAAAAGCGCTAAGCTGAATAAAGGCGACACTATTGTTACGAGCGAAACATCTTCATTGTTCCCCTCGGGAATATTGGTAGGCACAGTAAATGAAATTGTGGATGATAAGAGCAGCAACTTTTATGTTGCTAAATTGAGAACAGCTACCAATTTCTTTAATGTGCAATATGTTTACGTAATTGATAACATGCAATTTGATGAGCAAAAAAAATTGGAAGATTCAACACGTAAAAAATTTCAATGAGTGAGCTGCTGAAAAATATTATCCGTTTTTGGTTATTCATAATCATACAAGTGTTTGTGCTGTTCAAAGTGCCGCCGCTGCACCGTTTCATTGTGCCGTATTTATATTTCTTATTTATTCTTTGGCTGCCTTTTAACCTGCCAAGGTTCTGGCTCACTTTTATTGGGTTTATTTATGGGTTGACTTTGGATTATTTCACCCACACGCCAGGCTTGCATGCGGCGGCTTGCACGCTCATTGCGTATGTGCGCCCGTTTATTATTAACCTCATGATCTCACAGGAAGGCACGGACAAAAACTATGCATCGCCATCTGTAACCAGCATGGGGCTGGCACCATATGCTACTTATGTTTTAATATTGACATTGCTTCATCACGCATTTCTGGTCTTTTTAGAATGGATGAGTTTTGGAACATTCTTTTTCTTTATCGGCAAAGTAATCGGCACATCTGCTATCAGTTTATTATTAATATTTCTGACAGAACTTTTATTTTTCAGGAAGGAACAGTTTAGGACGAATACTGCATAAAGCCCGGCTTTAAAATTCTTTTTCAACTTTCCTATGTATCACAATTCAGCCGTTATATCTTTACTAATCTTTTCAGAAAAATTGTTGTAAATCGTATTCCTTAGATGTCTGTTTTCAATCAATCGCGCAGCAATATCATCCGCCTCATTTTCGCAGCAATGTTCTTCATTATTGCAGCGCAATTATTCAACCTGCAAATTTTTTCAAGCAAATATAAAAAGCTTGCACAGGAAAATGCTCTTTTTCCAAAAAGAATTTATCCAAACCGCGGCATCATTTTCGACCGCAATCAAAAAGCAATTTTGAATAATGCCATTTTGTATGATTTGATGGTTACCCCCTCGCAGGTGAAAAATATCGATACGGCTTATTTCTGTCAGATAATGGGCATTGATACAGCAGAATTTCGCGATAGGGTTTTAGATGCGAAATTTAAGAACGGCCTATTTCGCCCCACTATTTTTGAAGATTTGTTGCCGCCTGATTTATACGCAAAGCTGGAAGAAAATATCTGGCGTTTTTCTGGCTTCAACTTGCAGGAACGGCCGGTAAGAGTTTATCCATTTGATGCAGCTGCACATATTATGGGTTATGTAGGTGAAGTGGATTCTGCCATTATGAAACGCTCCAGTGGCTACCAGCTTGGTGATTATGTTGGGAGAACAGGGCTTGAGCAATATTATGAAAAGCAATTGATGGGCCAGCGCGGCATTGAGTTTTGGCTGAAGGATAATAAAAACCGATTGGTTGGCCATTATGAAAATAAAGCTTTTGACACACCTGCGGTTGCAGGAAGAAATTTACGTACATACATAGACGTTGATCTGCAACAATTTGCTGAAAAATTATTGGCTAATAAAGTTGGTGCTATTGTTGCAATTGAACCAAAAACCGGCGGCATCATTGCTATGGCGTCAAGCCCTGATTTTGATCCTAATGATTTGACCGGCCCTAATAAGCAAAAAAACTATGGTGTGCTTCAGTTAACTGTTTCTGCACCGTTATTTAACCGGGCAATCAAAGGCCAATATCAACCCGGATCAACATATAAGCCTTTGGGAGCGCTGATTGCATTGGATGAAGGTGTTATTACCCCCGCAAGCGGCTATGATTGTCACGGTGTTTATTTAGCATGCAGCCATCCTGTTAAATGCGATGAAAAATTTGCTGGTCACGCTGCTAATCTTCGTCTCGCTATTGCGCATTCATGCAACTCATTTTTTTGCAACACTTTTAGACAAACCTTAGATAATCCCCAATTGCATGGTGTCCGAAAAGGATTGATGAAATGGAAAGAATATGTAACTGCATTTGGGCTTGGTCACCGCATTGGCGTAGACCTTCCAAGTGAAGACAATGGAAATATTCCGGATACTGCAACGTATGATAAGCTCTATAACAGAAGCTGGAATTCGTGCACTATGGTCACGATGGGAATTGGCCAGGATCAAATATCAGTAACACCGGTGCAAATGGCAAACTCAATGTGCATTGTTGCTAACAAAGGATATTTTTATATTCCTCATTTTGTGAAAAGTATCGATGGCGAAACTCCTGAAGACACTTTGTTAAATAAATATAAAATAAAACATGAAGTGCTCACACATATTCCTGATGACGTGTATGAAACAGTGATCAGCGGAATGCAGGATGTTGCCGAAATCGGCACAGCAAAAGCTGTGAGGATCCCGGGCATTAATATGTGCGCAAAAACAGGAACTGCAGAAAATTATCTTTCAATTGAACATAAAAGAACAAAGTTGAAGAACAATGCGATGTTCGTATGTTTTGCGCCGAGAGAAAACCCTAAAATTGCAATCGCAGTGGTTGTTCAGAATGCTGGTTATGGCGCAGCATGGGCAGCGCCAATTGGCTCTTTATTAGTTGAAAAATATTTGAATGATTCATTAAGGCCAGAGAGCGTTACAAAAGCTGAACAGATTTCTAAAACTGATTTGATGCCGAAATATTTGGTGCGTGCTCAGTTTTTGCAAGATTCAACTAATGCGGCAAAACGTGCTTTGCAAACACATGATAGCAGCAGGCTAATGAAATATATCACACCTTCTTCACGAGCGGCATTGTTAGATACACTGAAAAGAAATATCAATACCATATCGCCGAACATAAAAAGCCCGATGATGAAACCGAAGAGTAATAATAAAATCACTAAGCCAGATTCTATAACCAGATAATATGAATCAGCGCAACCCTGCCATATCAAAAGGAATCGACTGGCCACTCGTGTGGATCTGGGCAATACTTTGCTGCATTGGCGTCACATGCATTTTTGCAGCTACGTATAGAG
>CAVRBD010000045.1:0-9235 GCA_963718975.1 uncultured Bacteroidota bacterium
CTTCCACATTGAAAAAACCTTTCTCACAAAACACATCGATATAATCGGCTAATTTTTCTTTAGCAATAACAGGAAGCATTTCATTGATGATGATATTAATATACAGCTGATGATTTTCCCGATATTCCAACGGATAAGTATGTGCGCCGAGAAATGTTGATTTGATATGAAGATTAGATTTTTCTTTTAGTTTTTTTATGACGCGAAGCATTTTCAGCTCGCTTTCTAGCGTTAATCCATAACCGCTTTTTATTTCGATGGCTCCTGTCCCGAGCCTGCTCACTTCTGCCAATCTTTTCCATGCCTGATTGAACAATTCATCTTCCGAAGTTTCATTGAGCTTTTTTGCTGAGTTTAAAATGCCTCCGCCTTTTGAATTGATTTCGGCATAGCTCAGTCCTTTTATCTTATCAACAAATTCTGTTTCCCTGCTTCCCGCAAATACAAGATGTGTGTGGCTGTCGCACCAGGCGGGAAGGATGGATTGCTCAGAGGCATCTATAGTTTTCAGTTGCCAGTTTTCAGTTGCCAGTTCTTCCATTCGGCCATACTGAGAAATTTCATCATCTTCGATTAAGAGATATGCATTTTCGATTATTTGTAATTGTGATAATTCTTTTCCTCTTAATAAATGGCTTTCAGTTCTTATTCCGCTAAGCTGTTTAATATTTGTAATTAATGTTGAAGACATGGCGGAAAGTTACTCTAAATTTAATTTCTTCAATTCCCGCAAATAATCGTATTGCAAATCTTCGTGAAGAGACTCTATGGCTTTATTAATTTTTTTTGTCTGGCTAATATATAAGTTCACCATTGCGGCGCTTTTTTCATATTGGATTCCTGATTCATTCATTTTTTTGCAGAAATGAATCAGCAGTTCTATTTCTACTGTTTTGGAACCTGTGTAACGGATATGCTTATTCGAAAACCGAAGGATTTTTCTGATTGATTTTTTGGCAAAATAAATATTGCTTTTATTAATGTTTGAAAACTGCTCATCGATGCTTTGTGCTACACTTTTAATATATGATTGTTCGTCATGTGCTTCAAAAAGAAGATAGGTCAGCAGCTCTTTATTTTCTTTTTTAAACCTCGCGAGCCTAAGACAAAGCTCTGACAGTTGATGCGCCGGCAGGTTCGTCAATTCTTGCTTCAGCTCATTTATTGTGGATGCTTTCATATTAATAGTTTCCTTAGTGCAGCTGCTAAAATCGATGTTTATTTTTTATATGGCGACAATAAAGAATAGATATACGTGTTTAAAAATTTTCCGTTGAAAAAATAGTTTTCTTTGAAATATGCTTCACGGATGAAATCGTTTTTTTCGAGCAATTTTATTGATGCAACATTAAGCGGGCTCACTATTGCTTCTATCGAATGCAATCGCATATTTTTAAACCCATATTCAAGCACAGGTTTCATGGCTTCGTTCATCAACCCTTTTCCGTGAAGCTTTGCATCAAGCAAGTAACCGATTTCTGCACGATAATGTTCTTTTATGATGCGCCATAAACCAATGGTGCCAACCAATTCTCTACTGCCCCTTAACGTAACGCCCCATGTGATGCCATTGTTATTTATAAGCGCCTCCTCAATTACATTGATGACTTTAGCAGCATCATCCAGATTCGACGCCATTGGCCTGCCAATGTGCTGCATCACATTTTTATCCGAACGGAGCCTTAATAAATTGACCGCATCGCTTTTTGAAATTCTCCTTAATAAAAGCCTTTCGGTTTGTATAGTTGGGAATGGATGGAAATTTACCTTAAGCATCGGTTCTTTCAATTGTTCATTGAAAATAAATTGTTTTCAAGAAATAAAAATAAGTTTATGTAAAATATAAAAATTTCATATGTGCATTTTTTGAAACTGAAGCCAAATAGTTGCACAAAAGATGAACGGAGCGTCGCAACGACGATGAAGCGGTGATAAAGCTCACACACTAATCATTCTGATTTCCACCAACTGCAACGGGTATGCCTATGCGCAAACCCATCACGGTCTGTTTGCCCTCTTCATAACCCCAGGCAAAATCAACGCGGAAAAGTTTTAGGATATTTTCAAGTCCCACAAAGCCTTCTATGTAATTGCTGGCTGGAGTGATATAGAATGCGTTTGCGCCCGTTACCAAATGCCAGTTGAGATTGCGGAACAATGGAATTTTATTTGTTAGAAATCCGTTTAAATGATACTCTACATGTGCTTCGCCATAAAGAGGAGCAATATTGCTGTATTTGTAATAAGGCAGCAACTGAAAGCTGGTGAGATAATCTGTAGCGACGATAATTTGATTGCCGTTGAAATGATTATAGTCAGGCACAAACAATTTATTTGTATTGATGAAGCCGCCTGTTGAAATATTATAATCGAGCGTGCCAGCCAATTTCAGGTTCAGGTTTTGCTTTACAGAAAATTTCCATTTTGAATAATCAACATCACTACCGAAAACGTTTGGAACACCTTGCACATATTGTAAATCAAAAGTCGGGTATGTTGACCGGATCATTATCTTTCTATCCGGCAACTCAATATATTTTGCGCCCGGCCGCCAGCTTATATCTGCGTTTCCGATGAAAGCCCGGTGATGCGGAATGTTTTGCGATAATAATTCCGTGGGATAGTTTGGTGTGAAGCTTCTTGTTTTCCATGTTACGAATGAATAGCTCGTTGTGTTGTTAAGCGAAGTTCTGTCTTGATATTGCAAGCCGATATTAAATTTCAGGCCGTCGCCAATGCCCTTGCTAAAATTTATTTTACCAAACCATGCTTCATATAATTTCATGTAATTGCTCTCATAAAACAATGTTGATAATGAATTGTAAAAAGGCGTGATCGGGTTTGCATTATTAAATTGATAAACGCGCTTGCCCCCTGAAATATTAATGGATGATAAATATGTTTTCCCATAATTATAATTCACAATTGCATAAGCATTGAAATGTTGGTTGCTGAAACCATATCGCAAATCCGGAGTGATGCTGATGCTTCGGCGGGAAAAGGCAGCGCTGTCTAACCGTTTTAAATAAGTTCCCTGCCAATTCACCACAAGCCCTTCAACAGTGTTGTAACTGAAAGTAGAGATAAGTGAAGGGTATGTAAATTGAGAACGCGATTTTGCATGATTGATGGTTTGACCTGTGAGCACAATGCCCGCCACCGTAATTTTATTTTTTATTTTGTCAAGCGAATCAAGATAATGCGGGTCTTGCCTCGCTTTTTCAAGACTGTCTTTTTTATGATAATCTATCGTCTCATCCAATTGCAGTGGAATTGGCCTGATGCTGTCCCAATAATCCGCAGGTTTTTTATTTGAGCCTTCATCAAATTTCAACACAGTATTATTGAAGAATTTTTTTGCCAGTTGAGGATCCAAATCAAATTTTGAATACATGTTCACGAAACTTCCATATCCGTCGAAACCAAAAAATTTTGCGGCAGGATAAATGACCTGCGATTTGATAACCCAAATATCTTTTTCAAACGGCACATATAATTGTTCGATGCGAAAAGTATCCAAAAATTCCATTTGCGATTCTTTTGTAAGCGTTAACTGGAGGCTATGTATTCGCCAATCGCCATCTGTTATATTGATATATCCACTGAACACTGGTTCGAATTTTCTTTTTGGTATTACTTTAATTCTGTTGATTTCTTTTCCATCTTCATAAAAAACGCCTTCGAATTTGTATTTGTAATAGTGAAACGCGTTATTAGAAATTGGAGAGATAAAACCGCGGGGATTCAAATTGGGCGCTATGTCTATATTGTTCTGATAAAAAGAAATAATTTGAGGGTTGCTAAGAAAACCAAAGCCGCCGCTCTGCCCGCTCACCTTGGTTGATATCACTTCAACCTTTGATTTATTCGGTTTTTGAACAGTGTATTTGGCAAGGTTTTCATATAGGTATAAAATTTTCTTTTTGCTGGTATCGCCATCTTCAAAATCAACTTTTTGCCCCATAAATGATTTTGGAAAATTGCGCAGGCGCAACTGGCCTTTTATATAAACTTCGCATTGAAATTTCTCAAGCTGATTTAAATAATATTCTCTTTTTTTATTGCCTGGCGGATGATTTCATATGCCGGATCTTCACCTCCTGGCTTTACAACAACTTCGGCTAAGGATAACTGTTGTGATGCCAATTGAAAATCAAGAACAATATTTTCATTGCCCACAGTTATCTTTTTTTCTTTTCTTTCGTAGCCAACATACTGACAAACGATCGTGTAACTGCCGGAGTCAAGGTTCAGAAAATATTTTCCTTCGTTGTTGGCTGATGTTCCTTTTCCGGTTCCTTTCACCAAAATAGATGCGTAAGGAAGCATTTGCCCTTTATCGTCAGTAACAGCGCCGGAAATTTTAACTGCAAAGGATTTGAAGAATAAAATACAAGTCAGGAATGAGAATAGAAAATGCTTCATTGGCTGGTTTCAAGTAGATACGAAAATAAGATTCGATAAGTTATAAAAATGCAAAAGAAAGAATTGACAGATGAATTTGTACGGTTTGTTTAAACAAGTTTTATGATCAGGTATTTAATCATGCATTCGTTGGCTTCTTTCGCACATAACTTCCCGTTAAACCGGCAAATCCGCCAACTAGTGCGCCAACCAACGCTGTTACCAAAATCAATAAAATGTAAGAACCACCAAGCGGAAAAATCTGTGCAATTTTTTGTGAGAGAATGTGATTGTTGTTCGAATCAATGATTGAAGCAAGAATGCCCCATACCAAAAAAACGCCAAAAAATCCTGCTAAAAAAGATTTCCATGGAGCTGTTTGAATAAGAACGCAGCTAATAAATGCTGCAATCGCAACTGACCACCACGGCAAATATATTCCTGCAACAAAACTTAATAAAGATGTTAGCAATATAGAAGTAATGAATTTCATTTTAATTTAAAATTTACCAGATACAGTTAGTGTTTATATTTTTCGGTTATCCATCTCCGTTAACAATTAATTTTTGATCTATTTGCTGAATTCCATTTTATATAAAACCCTTTTATCGCTGGCATCGGTCGCTTTCATCATCCACAAAGGATAATATTTTCCCGCCGCCCATTGATCTACAAATGCATCATAATACTGGCTCCCGGGGTTGCCACTTTGTCCGCCCGGATAAACACCATAGGCCTGTGTTGTATCAGTCAGCGAAACAATCATCCTCCAGCTTGGCCCGTGGTCTGCGCTTGCTGCATTGATACAATGTTTGCCGCCGCCAATAGGCAAATGCAATCTGCTGAAAGGGCCAAGCCTGGCGAGGTGCGTAACTTTTGTGTCTTTTGCTTTGCCCCATTCAAGCAAGCCTTTTGAATCAAGGCGCTTTACAGAATCAATTGCTTTTATAAATCCTTTCATCATTTCATCATGCAAAGTTTCTTTTTGGGGAGTTGTGATGTCATCAATAAATTTAAAAGAACTGTCTTTCAAAATTGCTTCCAGCAAAACACTTTCAACAGGGTGCACTATTGGCAAATTTGTTTTTGACATATCATCGAACCAAACTTCTTTTTCAAAAAAATCCCATGCAAGATTAAAAACAGTTGCGCCCTTTTCATTATAGTCTTCGCGCAGGTCCCATGTTTTCATCATGTCGAAATATTTTTTTTGCGATTCATTTAATGAATCCTCATTGATGTATTTCAGAAATAAGGGCCTCGCCGATTCTGCAAACACATCATAATTTTCAGTCTGCAGTTTCATCATGTCTTCGGGTTCAATATTATTCATCTTTGCCAAAAAACGATTGATGCAAAGGCCACGATATGGCGGATAGGAACCTCCAAGATAATATGGATAAGTTGAAAGATCTGCAGGCACCTGATTGGCGCTGCTCACAAATCCACGTTCCGGATTTATCATGTGCGGATTTTCATCCTGGGGAATATTTCCCTGCCACATATAAGTGCTGTCAGTGCCTGGCATAATAAATTGCCCTTGATGTTTCCACTTTGCAGGAAACTCGCCCTGGCACCACATTGCGATGTCACCGTTCTTGCAAGCAAAAACAAAATTCTGCCCGGGCGTATGCATCCATTTGATAGCACTTAAATAATCCTGATAGTTTTTCGCATGATCGAGACGGTTAAATGTCATCAGTTCGTTGCTTGCATCGTGCGCTTTCCATCGAACGGCATAATAACCACCATTTGTCCTATCGCCATTCCTACCGTCTTTTCTATTCCCTTTATATTTTTTATCATACATCACGGGGCCAAAAACAGTATAAGCAATTGTATCAATTATTTCAGGCTTATCTTTTATTGCGATGTGCTCATATCGAAAATCAGTTTGCCTCCACTCACCATTGAACCAATATTCTTTCATGCTTTCATCCTTGAATTTAATTTCATAATAATCGCGCACATCACGTTCCGAATTGGTGACACCAAATGCGCAGCTATCATTAAATCCAATGACAATTCCGGGCGCCGCTGGAAATGTTGCGCCATACACATTCATGCCCGGAACAGAAATCTGCATCTCAAACCAAAGTGATGGAAGGTTCAGGCCAAGGTGCGGATCGTTGCAAAGTATGGGCTTGCCGCTTTTCGTTTTCTTTCCGCTCACTGCCCAATTGTTGCTGCCATTTTCTTTTTCAGGTTTATCGTGTAGCAGATCTACAGAATCTTTATTTGAAAAATACAGCGAGTCTGTGCTTGCAGGAATTTTGACGGTGAGTTTTGGTTGTTCAAATACGGTTCCTTTAGGAATAATGGGATCGACAGAATCCTGCATCAAAGGGTACATCAGCTCAAAATCTTTCATGCCAAAAACTGCTTTTGCATTTGTATATTCAAAATCATTTTCATAGCCGGCCAATTCATACGACATATATTTCAGGAACAGCGCAGTTTTCAGGTTGCTCCATTTTTCAGGTTTGTAATTCAGCAGTTTGTATTCTATTGGCAATTCGCTCTCTTTCAAATTTTCGATGTATGAATTCACGCCGGCAGTATATGCATCGGACTGTAATTTTGTGACAGAATCTTTTTCCATTTCTGTAACTGCTTTCTCTGCAGCATATACCATCCCCAACCTGCGTCTTTCACGGTCAAAATTAATTGCCTTCTCTCCTATCAGTTCGCTAATACGGCCCGCAGCTGCATAAGTTTCAAATTCCATTTGCCACAACCGGAATTTTGCATGTAAATAACCTTGAATAAAATATGCATCTTCTTCATTGCTTGCAAAAACATGTGGCACCATGCGGTCATCAAAATAAACATCCCCCTTTTCTTTAAGCTGATCGAAATGAAGTGCTGTGCTAAAATCTTTATCGACGGCTTCCGCATTTTGCCAGAATCCATGTTGAGGGCTCATGAACGCGCCAACAGGCGGCAAAGTGGCGGCGCCAACATGCCATTCTTTATTCAGCACAATAATTAAGGAAATAGTGATTATGAAAGAAATTAAAAAAGGAACTATGCGCATAAAAAGAAAATATGCGTTAAAAGTAAATGTTTTTTAGTTTGTAGTCACCAAGCAGGTCATCAATTAAGAAATCAATTTCTAAAAATTTATCTGCAAGTTCAAGAATGGTTTTTTCCAAATGTGCTGTTTCCATTTTCTCCCATCCTTGCATTAATGTTTGAGGGCCGAAGTCAACACTCACATTTGGCCACTGATGCTCAAAATTTTTAAATTTTTTTCTAACCCCGGAGGCGAACGCCTTGCTTGTGATGGCATAACCTTTAAGCTGTCGCAATTTTAAAGCGTGTATGTTGTAAAGAATTTTATTTTTCTTAATAGTTTTATCGTTTAACCAAACAGAAAAGAAAATAGATGAACCAGAATGAGGCTTATCATAAGGACTATTAGCCCAATGTTTTTTTTGCAGCCGCAGAACAATGCACTCAAGCCAAATGCCTGTTTCAACTTCAACTTGTTTTTTGGATAACAATTTTTTGTCAGGCCGATTTGCTGCATTTTTAAAGCTGTTTAAATAATGAATATGGTTCATGTATAAATTTGTCAACGCATCGTATTGGCGCTTCTATATTAATTTATGAAGAAATAATTGCACATCGTCCAGCTAAAAAATAAATTTCTTTTAGTGTGCTCTACTTTATATAACAAAGTGCGATTTCACCGTTTGCGAACTGTTTTGTTTCTGTGAGCTTGAGGTCTATTTTATTTGCCATGCCGGAAAATAATGGGATGCCTTCGCCAAAGATGATTGGGTTAATAAATATCCAGAAGATGTCAATCAAACTTAGCTGCATGAGCAATTGTGAAAGAGCGGGGCTGCCGAAAAGCAAAATATCTTCACCGGTTTCCTGCTTCATTTTAGTGATTTCATCTGATATGTTATCGCGGATTATGATAACATTTTCCTTATTTTCTTCCAGCATAGTTTTAGACACGACAGTTTTGCTGACCTTGTTATACCAGTTTGAATATTCAATCTGGCTTTTTGTATTATTCGGAATGTCTTTTGCTTTGGGCCAATAGCCTTCTAATAATTTATAAGAATTTCTCCCGAATAATGCAGCGTCAGCATCATGCGTCAACCTGCATACGAATTCCAAATTTTCGTCCCCGACCGGAAATCCGTCTAATTCTCCTTTAACACCTGCAACATAGCCGTCAAGCGAAATATGCGCAAGCAAAATCAATCTTCGCATTTTTTTATGAATTTGAATTATTTTAACCGGCATTCAAAATTTATAACAACGCCGCCAATCCGAAGCGTTGAAATCAATTTAGGAAAACTCTATTTACAGCCGCTTGCTGTTAAAGGTACTTTATTATTAAATTGTTATCACCAACCTTTCGTTCGACGGAACTTCTAAATAAAAAGCTGTTTCAACATCTTTCAGATTTGCCGTTATTGTCGCAATTTTTAATTTCCCTTCCGCTGCAAGTTTGAATATTTCCGGAAGCATTTCGGAAAAAAAATTTTGTAATGCCTCTTTCGGCAAACTGCCTAAGCCTGAGCCAATAATCTGAACATCTGCGCTTCGCAAAATGGATGCAGATAACTGGATTTTGTCTCCTGCAGTTGCGCCGATTGTCACAAAGCGCAGATGGCTGACGCTGTTGCCATCGCTCTGAAAAGCGGTTAAAATATTTTCAGCAGGTTGCCCCCAGATATAATCCAAAACAACATCAATAGGCATTTCTTTATTTACTTCTTTTATATTTTCAATAATGTTTTCATTGCTATCACTAAGCGAAATGATTTTGTCTGCTCCTAAATTTAGCAGTTGCTGCAGCAGTTCCGGG
>CAVRBD010000046.1:0-79148 GCA_963718975.1 uncultured Bacteroidota bacterium
TTTTCCTTCAACAAGTACGTATTGCTATTTATCAACAAAACACAAAGTGCATCAAACCGAGGTTGTTGAATAGGATGAGAAAGAGCGTTGCTGCATTTTATTTTGAAGTTGCACATTGTTCAATATAGAAACAATTGATGAACGGAGCGTCGCAACAATGCTTAATAGTAGCAATATTGCAGGCGACCAAATAAAAAAATTACTAAATAATCGCCATGAGAAAACCGATTCAAATAAAAAAAATCTTTTCATTTTTTTCAGTGCTGTTATTTTTCATTTCAGTTTCTGCGCAAAAAATAACGCTGAATGATGCCATTGCCATCGCATTAAAAAACAGCATGAACATTCAGATTGGGAAAAATAACTTGAAGGTCGCAAACATCGCCAACAGTTATGGAGTTGCAGGTGGCCTGCCCCTTGTAACAGGTCCCGGCTCAAACACAGAACAGGTCAGCGATGTGAGGCAGAAATATTCTATCCCGGCAAACAACACAACTACGAACAATGCAAAATCAAACAATCTTTCTACAGGGGTCACTGCATCGGAATTAATTTATAATGGCGGCAGAGTAGTAACTGAAAAAAAGAGATTAGGCGAAGTGGAATCGCAAACAAAGCAAGTATTAAATTCAAGAGCATTGAGTGTTGTGTACAATGTGATGCTGAAATATTATGATGTCATTCGCCAGCAAAGCTATGCACGAACACTGGAGCGTTCGATTGATGCATCCAAACAAAAATTAGACATTGTAAAAACACAGCAAAATGTTGGCATGGCAAACAATGCAGATTTGTTTCAGGCACAGGTTGATCTAAATACACAATTGCAAAATTTAAAAGCACAGCAATTGGTGATCGATCAGGATAAGACGGATTTGCTTACGCTGCTCACGCTAAATCCTGATTCAACGGTTGTGGTTGAAGACACAATTATTGTTGACAGAAATCTGAAACTTGAAACGGTGCTTACCGGAGTTTCAACCAATCCTGATATTGTTGCTGCAAATGAACAAGTCAATATTAATCGTTATGTTGAAAAAGAAACGGCTGCGCTTCGCTATCCAACGCTGGGAATTGGTGCCGGTTTTAATTTGAGCCGCACACAAAATGTCGGGTTTTCTTTATACAGCGCTTTGCTGAATGAAAATTACGGGCCTTTCGCAACGGTTACTTTAAACGTTCCGATCTTCAATGGATTGATTTATAAAAAACAGCAGCAAATTGCTGCCGTTAACACGCAAAACGCAGCGCTGATCAGAGATACGCTTTCTTTAGGCTACACGGCAAATGCTGTTAAAAGCTGGCAGGCTTATCAAAATAATTTACAGCAAGTTGAAACAGCGAAAGAAAATTATAATCTTTCGCAGCAACTTCTTGATTTGGTTGTAAAAAGATTTCAACTGAGACAAGCAACCATTGTTGATGTAAAAAATGCGCAGCAAAGTTTTGAAAACGCAGGCTACTTGCTCATCAATGTTACTTATGCTGCCAAAGCTTCAGAAATACAATTGAAGCGATTCGCCAACCAATTAGCCTATTAAATTATTTTCGGCTTTAGCACAAAACAAAAAAATTATATGATTGAACATGTAAAAATTCTTGACACCAAAATCCTTTCGGATAATTGGTATATCTTAAAAAAAATAACGTACGAGTATAAAAAGAAAAACGGCGAGCTGCAAACACAAACAAGAGAAGCATATGACAGAGGCAACGGCGCAACTATTTTATTATATAACAAAGAACAAAGAACGGTGATTCTTACCCAACAATTCAGGCTTCCAACATTTATTAATGGCAATGAATCGGGAATTTTGATTGAGGCGTGTGCGGGTTTGCTGGATAAGGACAATGCTGAAGATTGCATTAAGCGCGAAACGGAAGAAGAGACAGGTTACAAAATAAAAGATGTTCGCAAGATATTTGAGGCTTATATGTCGCCCGGTTCGGTAACAGAAATTTTATATTTTTTTATCGCTGAATATTCGCACGAAATGAAAGTAAATGAGGGCGGCGGCCTGGAGCATGAAGAAGAAAATATAGAAGTGCTTGAAATTAAAATAGAAACAGCAATGCAGATGATTGAAAGCGGCGAAATAAAAGATGGAAAAACAATCATGTTGCTTGCAGCACGTGAAGCTGCATGGAGTTTTATGATTTGTTTTGTGAAATTAAATCGAAGAAAAAATAAGTGAAGAACAATTCCCCCCAAAGCCAAATGAATTTGAAAGAACGTTATTTACTTTTTCATTTCTTAAAAACTTTGTCTGCGGAGCAAAAGGCAATTCTTTCATTTGCGTATGAAAACGAAGATTAGGATATATAATTCCATGTTTAATAGCTAATGCAGAGAACACAGCTTCAATTCCGCCACTTGCTCCCAAAGTGTGTCCTGTAAAGGATTTGGTGGAACTCATTTTCGGGAATGAAGGCTCGAATAATCTTTTGATAGCAGTCCCTTCTGCGATGTCATTATTTTGTGTTCCGGTTCCGTGAAGATTAATATAATCGATATCCGAAGGATTTAAGATTCGCTTTTTCTAAAGCGTTCGTCATTGCTATAAAAGAGCCTGTCCCATCTGGTGATGACGCGGTTTGATGATAAGCATCATTCGCATTCGCATAGCCGCTCAGTTTGCAATAAGGTTTTTGTTTTAATGAAGCGGCAACTTTCTCTGAAACTAAAACAACGTAACCTGCACCTTCGCCAAGATTCAATCCTTTTCTGTTTTCATCAAATGGTTTGCAAAACTCGCTGTCCAAAATCATCAATGTATTAAAACCATTTAATGTAAATTTTGTCAATGCATCAACACCGCCTGCTACAACCACATCAAGCATATGATGCCTTATCAATCTCGCTCCAAAAAAAATTGAGTTTGCTGAAGATGAGCATGCCGTGCTGATGGTGGTCACATAATTTTTTATACCGATTTTATCAGCAGCAATTTCAGTTATGCTGCCACATTCATGGTAAACAACGTCTCTTAGTTTTCCTTTTTGATTATCTCCGAGAAATTCCGCAAAAAAATTTTCTGTTTTATCCATTCCGCCAACAGTATTGGCCGAAATGAAACCAGTGCGCAAAGAAGAAAAATTTTCGATTGAAGCATCTTTGATTGCTTCTTGTGCTGCAATGGTACTTAACAATGCAGTGCGGCTAATTTTTGATGATAATCCTGCACGAGCGGCTAGTTCTTCGTTGCTTAATTTTACTTCGGCAACAGGTATTTTGTTGCGGTGATTTGTTTCGAGGTATTTGATATCGCTCATGCCGGCTGTTTCTGTTTCAAGCGCGGCAAGGCTTTCAGCAACATTGTTACCAATAGCTGAAATAATTCCGATGCCCGCAACAAAAACCGGAGAATTCATATTTATGCACTCGTCGGCTGATTTGCTTTTATATAATCAGCCATTGTTTTCACTGAATAAAATACTTTAGGGCCATCTTCGGCATTTGCAAGCTTGATTTTATAATGTTGCTGCAGCAATACAATTAGTTCCAGCGCATCAATAGAATCCAGCCCCAAGCCTTCAACAAACAAAGGTTGTTCGTCGCCAATATCTTCAGGTTTTATATCTTGCAAATTCAGTTGCCCGACAATTTGTTTTTTTAAATCGCTGATTAATGTGTCCATTTACTTCTTATTTTTCTGTTTCATAGATTCCATATTTTCGTCCGAGAATGCCACTGAATTTGCAGTGTTTTTCTTTTCTACCAAAAACAACAGGGCATCATAATTTTGATCTCACCACATCTACCCAGCCACAAATACATGCCTGCAATATATTACTATTGACAAGATTGTTTACATATTGTTCAATAAAACCTGTATCAAATTTTTCCTGAATAAAAAAAGCATTTTCGCCTTTGAATTTATTGCGTATGCAAATTTCGCCAATTACAATATTTGGCAAAGTATAAACGAAAAGAGATGGGCTCGCAAATTCTTTGGTTGTCTCAAAATATTTCAAGTCTGTATCGAGGCTTGCATTTGAATTGGCAAGCACAACGCCAAATTCTTCAGGTTTATAATCTTCAGGTTTGAATGAATCTTTTAATAAGATTTCCGATGCAAGCCATCCAAGTTTGCTGAGGTTATCCATTTTATAAAACTTCGGATATTTCAAATTGAAATGATCATAAGCAGATAAGAGGAAATTTGCGAGAGTGGCATTTTTATTTTCAAAAACTGAATTCGGCGTTTTTATAAATAATTTGATTGCTGATTTCGCAACTTGAAGTGATATAACTATTTTTTTGCAACACTCGGAAATTATACGCTCGTTGGTTTTGTTTTTTTAAAACTGTCGCGGTATTCAATCATCGACGCAAGTTTGTTTAATGCATTGTGATGAAATTTCACATATGGATTATCCAGATCCCAGACATATCCTGCGAGCACAGAACATATCTGGCTCTTGATTTGAAGGTCAGGATTATCAGCAAAGAAAATAGTATCAAGCGTGCCATCATACCAGGTGTTTACATAAGAACGAAAAGTATTAACGCCCTGCATCATGGGTTCGGTAAATTCTTTGTCCCAATCAATCGTTTCGCCTTTTAATTTTCTAATCACTAAATTTCCAGCGAGCTGACTGGAAACCGTTGCCAGCGTGACTCCTGATGAAAAGACCGGATCAAGAAATTCAGTGACGTTTCCTGTCAGCACAAAACCCTCTCCATAAAATTTTTCTGTTGTGCTTGACCATGACTGCAACACTTTTGTATCAAATACAAATTCAACATCTTTAAAACGTTCGCTCAAATATGGTTCATCTGCAATCATAGCACGCAATTGTTCATCCAATGTTCCTGTATAGCTTTCGAAAAATTCAGGGTTGCCGACGAAACCAAGTGATGTGATGCCATTCGAAAAAGGAATGACCCAAACCCAAACCCCTTTTTTATGAACTACAATGGTGATACGGTTTGGTTCATCCGACAGTGCTCTTTTTACATCGATTGTGTGTGTAAATATTGCTTTGCGAGGTGGCAGGTTTGAAGGTTTGTCCATATTGAACAATCGAGGGATTACACGCCCATAGCCACTTCCGTCGATAATAAAACGAGCTTCAATTTGTGATTTATTTCCATTAATATCTTCAATTGTAGTCACTGAATCAGAGCCATTAAATTGGATAGCCGTTACCGTTGTTTCATAACTAACGGGAACGCCCATCTTCTCAACCGTGTCAGCAAGTGTTTTGTCGAATTCTGCACGAGGCACTTGCCATGTCCAACTCCAACCGGGAGTGAATTGGTCAGCAAAAAAGTAATCACATATTTTTCCATTCTTCACAAACTTGGCGCCGAATTTTTCCTGAAAGCATTTGTCTTTTACCGCATCAAGAAAACCCGCTTCTGTCAAGGCTTCCATGCAACGAGGCAATAAACTTTCTCCGATAACGAAACGAGGGAACTTCAGCTTCTCCACAATTTTTACTTTATATCCTGCTTTGTTCACGATGGAAGCAGCCACAGTTCCAGCCGCCTGCGCCAATTACTAATACGTCGACTTTTTCTGTGTTCATGCGTTTTATTTTTTTGTCGGAAAGTCGGGAAGACAGAAAGCAGGTAGTTCATGATATAAAATTCTTTCCGACTTACTGACTTTCAGTCTTTCCGTCTTTTCTTACATCTCAACAATGTTTGGCTTAATCCGATATTATCAATCTGCTCCACAATTTCAAACCCGGCTTTATTAATACAAGGTAAAAAAACTTCTGCACTATACATTTGGCTATTGCCATTTGCCATCGCCGTAAAATAAATAGATGTTTGTTGCAAACAAAATGCGGCAATTTCAAATTTTTGTCTGTCCCAAAAAGGCTCTAAAATAAAAACAGTCCCGTTATCTTCCAACGCATCATAACATCTTTTTAAAATAGAAACAATTTCATCTTCAGAAAAACAATCAAGAAACTGGCTCATCCAAATGGCATCGTGGCCTTTTGGAAAAGGAACTTTGTCATTCAAAATATTTGTTTCAAAAAAAGAAATCCTTGTTTGCAATCCTTGCTCGGCAACTTTTTCTTTTGCAACTTTCAATGGCCCGGCAAATCCATCATGGTAATATGCACATCAGCATTATATTTCACAGAGGCAAAAGCCCATTTGCCTGTGTTCCCACCAATGTCGAGCAAATTTTTAATATTATGTTTATAAACAAGCGGCAACACTTTTGGGAATGCGTCGTCAGAAAAAAAATGATCAAAACTGAACCAGCTTTTTTGCAATGGCTCAGGCAATTTTGAAACACCTTCGTAGATAGTTGGCCAGTCGCCAAGTTCTTTCATGCCTGCTGCTTTTCCGGTTTCAATACTTTCTTCTAAATGAAAGAGGCCTTTATAGCAAATGTCATTCACAAAATCCATGTTCACTTTGGTAAGCGGGTCATGCAAAATAAAATGACCGGTTTTTGCAAGCGTATACCTATGATCGTTAATAATCACCAAACCCATGCTCAGAGCGGATTCTAGCAACACCCGCACGCCATAACGCGATAGATTTGTTTTGTTGCTGATCTCTTCAAGCGTTATTCCTGTTTCGCCACTGTCTTCAATAATTTCTAAAATACCAAAATTGCGCAGTGCTCTTGCCACTTGAAAAATCACAGGCCCAAATGCGATCCACTGTGCTGCTTCTCTTGCTTCTAATGCTTTTGTATTATCTTTCGAAAAAAAATTCATTCAATATTTATGATTTGCGATGTGTGATATATGATTTCTCCTGATTTTTTCGATACCAGCTTTAGCAACTCGATTGAACATTGTCGCAAGCGCAGCTTTGTTAAAAATTTATTTCCAGTTGAAATGAATTTTTAATCAATCCTTTCATCTGTGGCGCTGCTATTAAGCCTTGCATTCTCCGAAACTTTCTTCACAAAATATTTTCCGGTTTAAAGATTATTAACAGTTATCCTTAGATATTTATCTCATTAATCTCAGTTAGATTTTACTAAACACTAGCGCTGCATTGCAGCCACCAAAACCTGATGCAGTTTTCAATGTGTTCTTTAAATCTGCGGCTTGCAAAGTACTGCAAATATTTATAGGTTTGGGCACGCCGACTTTGTTAAAATTTTTTGTTGGAAGAATAATATTTTCTTTCATTGAATGAATCGTTGCAATTGATTCAATCAATCCTGCAGCACCCAATGTGTGACCGTAATTTCCTTTTAAACTGTTAACTGGCACAGCTTCCATGTTACTCAGTGAAATGGCTTTTGCTTCCATTTCATCATTATATAAAGTGGCAGTGCCATGTGCTGAAATAAATTGAATATTGCTTGCAGGAACATTTGCATTTACCAGCGCATGCTTGATAGCAGTTGCAAGTTCTTCGCCGGTTCTTGACGGACCGGAAATATGGTTGGCATCATTGCTTGTAGAACCGCCGGCAAGTTTTATTTCATTGCCATATTTTTTATTTGCCGAAAGAACAACAGTTGCTGCTCCTTCACCAAGTGTAATGCCATCACGCATTGCATCAAAAGGCTTGCATGGTGATGAACTGACTGCCATGAATGATTGAAACCCTGACAAGATAAATTTTGTGATCACATCACATCCTGCAACCACCACATTTTCAAATTGCCCGGATTGTATTAAGCGGAGGCCTGTTAAAAGCGCCAGCATTCCGGAAATGCAAGCATTGGAAATAATAACCGGCTTGTTTTTTATTTCAAAATATTCTGCGATTAATTTTGCGGATGCATGTAAAGAAACCCTGTTTTGTAGCTGATCGGAAAATGATTCTTGCTCAATCAAGCTGATATTTCCTTTTGTGGAAGAAATGATCAATGCAGTTTTCCAGTCACGTATATCTATATCCGTATTTTTGAGCGAATTGCTGACAGATGCAATAAGCAATTGCTCAAATTTTGTAAATGTGCTGTTATTCTTTTCTAAAAAAATTTCATTTTCCTCGAAGAGTGATGCATAAAATGAAGTAGGTGAGAAGCTATTGTTTTCATGCAATTTTATGCCTGAGCTATTTTTTTTTAGCGCTTCAAAATTTTCTCTTGAGGTTGATCCAAGCGGGGATAAAATATTATCAGATGCTACAAAAACTTCTCTCATCATCATTTATTATTATCTAGCTTATGCTCTTTTTTCCACTCGTCAAAAAAAAATGGGTTAACCAATTGAAGAAGGGAATTGTTTTTATCTAAGAACACCTGAACTGAAGATCCGGTTGCAACCAGCTCATTTGTTTGTGCATTGAACAAGCGATATGAAAATTTTATTTTGGCCGCTTCGCATGGAATATAATTCGTTTCAACAATTACTTTTTCTCCATATCTGAGCGAGCGTTTGTAATCGCATTGAATGCTCACTATGGGCACAACATATCCTTTTTTATAAAAATCAAGATAGCCGATGCCATATTTGTTTCCGAAGGCTTCCCTGCCATCTTCAAAATAGCGGATATAGTGGCCATGCCAAACAATGCCTAAAGGGTCGGCTTCATTAAAGCGAACTAAAATTTCTGTTCGGTCACTCAGCGCATTTTGCATATATCAATTTCAGCTTTAATTGGATATTGCAAAAATATATGTTGTTGGCAGATAAAAGAAAAACTGTAAAAGAGAATATCAACATGCCGATGGCTAATGAAGTATTTATTAGCCTTTATTGTATTTGGTTTTCCATTCATCGTACTTCTTTTTTCTAATGGAATCCAATATTTCTTTTATTGATGCAGCGATGGCGCTTTTTAGGTTGATGCCGCCAATTTTTCCTTCCATGCGCTCAGTGACCAGAACTCGTTTTGATCTCATATCCACAAGTGTGATCCAATATGCGGCTGCTTTTTGCGACTTGCTTATCCCTTCACAAAAGAATATTAGGCCTACTCCTTTTTTGTCGCCAAAATCAAAACCGCTTACCGAAGACTGTATGTCTGATGATTGAAGGCGATGAAAATCGGCTGTGTTGGTAGATTTGATTTCTTCTGCATTGATTTTTGAGTTGCGCGTAGAAACGGGCCGAGGTCATGATCGATATAACTTTTGTGGAAAGCATCTTTCAGGTCGAATTTTTTTTCTTCGCCTACAATAATTTCATTGGCACCGGGAAAATGTTTGTCTCTCATATCGAATTCGCTTTCGGTAAGGAAATCGATCACTTTTGTTTTGGTAAAATCGATGCCGAGATAAATAATTTGTGTCTCGCTGTTGTTGAAAACATCTTTAGCTGTCGTTTGTGCGAAAGTTGAAAAAGAAGTGGCAATAAGCAATGCTGACAATTGAAGGCTGCGTTTTACAAATGTTATTGATTTCATATGCGAACGTAATTTATGATTGATTAGAAATAAAAATTTTCATTTCACAGCTAGCCAAAATTTTGTTGCCGCAAAAAACCTTTCCTTCAATAACAGTTATGTTGAAAATCTGATTTTTTATTATTATTTCAGTTTCCAGCTTACTGTTTATTTTTGGCAATCCTGCAATTTCGAGATTTTTTACATCTCCTATATAACCAATATGTAGTATTTTTTTTTCTTTTTTAGATAGATAGCCCGATCTGGCTGCCGCTGTTTGCGCTATATTTTCGATTAAACCTGCTTCTGTCAATTCGCCATCTTTAACAAGAACGTTTTGTGGCGTCACCAAAAACACCGATCTGGAAACTGTTTCATCGCAATAAACCAATTTATCGACCATTACAAATGGCGGTTTCTGCGGAATGATGGATAATATGTCATATTCTATCGGATCCAAGCTGTGATATGTTATAAAAATATTTTTATATTATGCTTGCCAGAAATCATAATAATTGTACCACTGTTCAGGATATTGTTTTACTTTCTTTTCCATTTCAGCAACAAAATCCTTCAACAATTCTTTCATGAAATTTTCTTTACTAAATTGATTGTACTGTTTTGGTTTTGTGGCGGAAAAATGATAATGCGAGTTCGTTTCTTTCATTGCAAAGGTAAGAGAAACGGGAACTTTAAACTGTGCAGCCAATAAAAACGGGCCTATCGGAAATTTTGCTTCTGTGCTCAAAAATTTTTGTGTGGATGTTTTATTGCCTTCAAGGAACCGGTCTGCGTGCATGCATACCAATTCATTATTTTTTAATGCATCGCTTATTTCATAAATGTGCGAAAGGCTTTTTTTGATGGTGATGATCTTCATGCTTTTTTCGCCTTTCACTGAATCCAGATATCGTTTTATTTTTTCATGTTCTTCATCGAACATCACGATATTTATTTTTGTGTTCAGTCTTTTTAAAAGATGGCCCGCAATTTCCCAATTGCCGATGTGAGCGCTTAATAAAATTCCACCGACTTTTTGTTCTGACATTTCGCGAAGGTTTTCTTCGCCGTCGAAATTAAATGTAAATCTGTTTGGGATATTTGCCATTACAACAATGCGATCGATCAACGACTGTCCGAACTTGTAATAATTTTTGTAAATTTTAAAGAAAGAAGAAATACGGCTGAAGTGAAGTTTTTGATGATAAAGCGCAAAGAGGCATTTAGATGATTTGTAAGAAAAAAGGAAATAATAAAAAGATACAAACCTTAGCAAAAAGTATGCAGGCAGCACACCTAATTTCTTAAGAACGATTACAAAAATACGGTAGCCAAGCGTTGTTGCTTTCGACTTTCCTTGCCATAAAGGCATTATGCAATTTCTTTAGAATGTAAACGGTTTATTACGTAATCATAAAAGTCCTGGAAAGTAACCAGGTCAACGAAATCATCAGGATCAACCTTGATTCCAAGATTGCTTTCTATGACTACTACCAGATCGATATAATCAAGGCTGTCAAGTTCCAGCGTATCTTTTAAATTAGCTTGCGGAGTGATTTTTGCAGGATCTACCTCAAATTCTTCAACCAAAAAATTATTTATTTTCTCAACTATTTCCATACTTTTCATAAGTTATTTAATGCCATCAGTTAAATTTCTTCACTATCAGTGACGAGTTGGTTCCACCGAAACCAAAAGAGTTTGACAAAAATACGTTTATATCTTTTTCCATGGAAGTTTTTACAATATTCAATTTTTCAGAATCTTCATCCGGGCTTTCAAAATTAATATTTGGCGCTATAAAATTGTTCTCCATCATCAATACTGAATATACAATTTCACTTGCGCCGGCCATCCAGCATTCATGGCCTGTCATCGATTTTGTTGAGCTCACATAAGGCCTGTCTTTTCCAAACACTTCATTGATTGCTTTTGCTTCATTGGCATCTCCGGCCGGCGTAGATGTTGCATGCGCATTGATGTAATCAACTTCGCTGGAAAGCAAGCCAGCGTCCTTCAAAGCCATTTTAAGCGAGCGGGCAGGCATCAACCGTTGGGTTAGAAATATGCCCTCCGTTCGATGAAAAACCATAGCCAATTACTTCGCCTAAAATTTTTGCCCCTCTTTTTTGTGCCGATTCAAGGCTTTCCAAAATAACGGTTGCAGCACCGCCGCTTGGGATCAAGCCCATCTCTATTTCTATCAAAAGGCCTTGATGCTTTTGTTGGCTCAGATTCATGGACAGAAAACGCAGAAAGCGCGTCAAAAGTGCCCATTGAATAAGGATTTATTTCTTGTGCTCCCCCGCAAATGACCATTTCCTGAAGGCCGCTTTTTATAAAATGATAACCAAGCCCGATGGCATGTGAACCGCTGGCGCAAGCTGCGCTGATTGTAAAATTTACGCCTTTCAGTTTAAAGATGGTAGCCAGGTTCATGGTCACTGTCGAATTCATTGTTTGAAAAACGGCGCCGGAACCAACGAGCATCGTATCTTTTTTTTCGCGGATAATATCAATCGATTCTATTACAGGTTTTGCGGTGCTGTCATTGCCATACAAAACGCCGGCTTCGGTTTTATCAAGCAGGTCCTGATCGATACCTGCAATTTTTAATGCTTCCACAGTTGCCAAATAAGCGTATTCGCCTTGCTCAGGAAGCGTGATGCGGGACCTTCTGTCTAAAAGGCCTTTTAAATTTGGCCTTTCAACAAGCCCTACCAATGATGATCTGTAGCCAAATCCTTTGCGCATGGGATCCAGCACTATGCCTGATTTGCCATGGTACAATGAATTTTTTACCTCATCCAGGTTTTTGCCAATGCATGAATAAATGCCTATGCCTGTTATCACAACTCTATTCATATAGTAGTGCGGCTAAAATAAGAAAAAACTTTATAGTTCATGGTTAATGTTCAGCTGTTATCCCAAACCTCGCATCCAACAATTTTAAATAGCCTTTGAATTCACGAATATAATCCTCCATTAATTGAAAGCACGTGCCCGGTAATATAAGCTGCTTCTGCGGAAGCCAAAAACCCAACTGCATGGGCAACTTCTTCGGCTGTGCCAAATCTTCTAACCGGGATTAATGACTGCAATTCTTTTTCATCAAGCCCTTCGGTCATATCTGTTTTAATAAAACCGGGCGCTACTGCATTCACAGTAATCCCTTTTCTTCCCACTTCCTGCGCCAATGCTTTTGTTGCGCCGATAATGCCGGCTTTTGCAGCGGAATAATTTGTTTGCCCGGGCAAGCCTTTTAAACCTGAAAGAGAAACCACATTGATTATTCTTCCAAACTTTTTTATGAGCATACTTTGCAGAACGGCTCTGGTGGTATAAAAAAATCCATCAAGGTTTGTTGAAATCACATTGTCCCATTGTTCATCTTTCATAAAAATCATCAACCCATCATCTTTGATCCCTGCATTGTTCACAAGCACTTCAATATTATTTTCAGGGTTTTTTTCTATCCACCCGCCAAGCACATTTTTAATTTCTTCTTTATCTGAAACATCAAATCGCAGCAATTCTCCACTAGCTCCGGCTTCTTTTATTAGCGCAAGTGTTTTGTTTGCTTCAGCTTCATTGCCTTTGTAATTAACTACCACATGATAGCTCATTGCCGCCATTTTCAGGCAAACTGCCCGGCCTATTCCTCTTGACCCGCCTGTGACTAGTGCGCATTTCATGCTTTATCTTTTAAATATTTTTTCAGGAATTGAATCGGCTCCAATAACAGTTTTTCCGGTGCAAAGTTTTGCGATGAATGTTGGATTTATGGTTTGCGATGATTTGGCTTACGAAACTGTTGCTGCAGTTGAAGCTGTTGTTTTGGATGAAACAAGCGGGCAGGAGTTCTCAAAAAAATCTTTTATTCTTTGAATGTCTTTATATTTTGTTGAGTCCTCAACAAATTTTGGGAACACTTTTCTTGTTTCAAGGTAAAGCTCATTTGTTTTTGCCGAAAGCCTGTCTGCGCAGTTCAGATAATCGATTGCCTGCAAAATTGTCATTGTTTGAATGGCAAGAACCTGAAATGTGTTATCGATAATTTTTTTACACATCAGTGCAGCATTGCAGCCCATGCTCACAATATCCTGGTTATCGTTGTTGTTTGGGATGCTGTGCACGTACATTGGAAAAGATAATGTTTGATTTTCTGCAACCGTTGAAGTGGCAGTAAATTGAACACCCTGCATACCGAAATTAAAACCAAGCACACCAAGATTTACGAAAGGAGGGAATTTCTGGTTTAGTTTTTCATTTAATAAATAATTCAATTGCCTTTCTGAAAGCATCGAAAGTTTGGTAATGGAAATTTTAAGCTTGTCCATTTCAAGAGAGACATAATCGCCATGAAAATTTCCGCCATGAAAAATATCGCGGTTTTCATGGTCAATAACCGGATTGTCATTCACTGAATTCAATTCATCAACCACAACTTTTTCCGCATAAGAAATTGTATCAGCTATTGGCCCTAAAATTTGTGTAACACAGCGCAATGAATAGTATTCCTGAACTTTATCTTCAAATACTTCCTGGTTCAGGTTTTTGGGGTTGTACAAATGCTCGTGACGGTTGCGGATCATTTTGCTGTCCTGCAAAATTTCGCGCAGCATCGCAGCAATTTTATTTTGCCCTTTGTGATGCTTGACTACATTCAGCCCATTTGAATAATGATCATCAAATGCTTCAACAATTTCGTTTGTCATCGCTGAAAGCATCACCGACCACTCCAATAATTTTTTTGCGCGGATGATGTTCATTAATCCAATGCCTGTCATTGCAGAAGTTCCGTTCAAAATAGCCAGGCCTTCGCGGATGTGGATGGAAAGCGGTTTTATTCCAAGTTTGTCAAATACTTTTTCAGTTGGATGAATTTCATTTTCATACATCACTTCGCCTTCGCCAATCAACCCTAAGCCCAAATGAGCGAGCTGAACCAGATCGCCACTTGCGCCAACGCCGCCATGTTCAAAAATGCAAGGATTGATATCTTTATTAATGAGCTCTTTCAATAGTTCAACAGTGTCGGTATGAACGCCTGAATATGCGCGCATCAGGCTATTTAATCTTGCTACCATCACAGCTTTCACCAAACTTGCCGGAAGAAGGTTGCCGCTGCCTGAGCAATGGCTTCTTATTAGATTATATTGAAGCTGAAGCATTTTGTCTTCGCTAACCTTGTATTGAGCCATTGGCCCAAAACCAGTGTTGATCCCATAGATCAATTTGTTCTTGGAAAACTCCTGTAAAAACTGGTGGTTTTTTTCAACCTTTTTTAATGCCTGGGGTTCTAAAGAAAGCTCGGCTCCCTTAAACACAATCTCATTAAATTCATTCAGCGTGAGCTGTTTCTGGCTAATAGATATCATTTAGGCGTAGTAATTTTCAGTAAAGCCAAAAATATGGCAAAATAAGGAAAAATAAAGTTTTGAGCATTTAAGATGTGAATTCTTTCGAGGAAGTTAAAACAGGAATTTATTCCTTAAGACAAGTATTCTATTCATTCGAAATAATTTGTTCCGTAGGAACATCTCGTCAGTAGAAAAAATAATGAGAGATTCAATTCGCTCCGTAGGAGCGTTTGATGCTTTTGCAATAAATTGCAAATCGAAAAATAATAATCTTGTCCAACACCTATACACAAATTCACATTCAATTTCTTTTATCGATGAACTTCACAGGTTTTCTGCTTGCTTCGGGAAATTGCGCCTTCAGAATTTCTTCTTTAGAAATATATTTAATGTATGGGCTCACTCGAAGCCTTGCCTGCAAATAGGCTCTTATCTTGTGATCGCATTCTTCAGAATTATTTGCCGGCAATAAATTCAAGAGCACTTCATCCATTCCTATTTCATTGGAATAAACTTCCACAACATAATCTTTCACTTCTTCCATTTCATTTAATAAATCAAAAAGCGCAGGCGGATATAATGTAGTGCCTTTAAATTTTATCATTTGTTTTTTGCGCCCAACAATTGGTGATAAGCGCAATGTATTTCTTCCGCATTTGCATTGCTCGTTATAATAAATACACATGTCGCCAGTCTTGTAACGCAGTAATGGCATGGCTTCCACGCCGAGTGTTGTAATTGTGACTTCACCTGGCTCGCCTTCATAAACCGGATTATTATTTTCATCAAGCAATTCCAATATTAATAATTCAGGATTAAGGTGCCCGCCTTTTCCTTCGCTGCATTCCGTAAAAGCTGTTTGCATTTCAGTGGAAGCATAGGTTGAATACAATTGAATATTCCAGGCTTCTGTTATTTTTTTTCCTAAAATATTTAATGAAAAATCGGTGTTGCGGATATTTTCTCCAATGCAGATTGCTTTTTTTACGGAAGAGGAATTGATGTCGATATAATGTTCATTCGCAAATTGGATGAGCTTAAGAATGAAAGAGGGAACCGCAACGATTGCAGTCGGTTTGATGCGCTCAATCGTTTCCCATTGCAATGATGGAACGCCGGGGCCAAGACGAATAATTCCTGCGCCTAATTTTCTGATGCCTGAATAATAAGCCATGCCTGCCATAAATTGCCTATCGAGCGTGAGCATGAGTTGATAAATGTCTGTCGGCTTTCCATCTGCACAAACAAAAGAACAATATTCATTATACGCCAAACGGTTCAGGTCATTATCTGTAAGCGCAATGGTAACTGGGCTTCCAAGCGTTCCTGACGTTGATGTATATTCGATAATTTTATCGCGGCTCACACATAAAAAATCATTGTTGCGTTTTTGCAGGTCTTCTTTATTGGTAGGAGGGATGAGCACCAAATCTTCCAGATGTTTTATGTTCCCAATATTGATATGCCTGACAGAAAATAATTCTTTATAAAATGGAGAATGTTGATTTAAGTATGATAATAATTCCTGCAATTTTTTTTCCTGCAGTAATTTTATTTCCTGGCTTGATCGAAATGATATTTCTGATAAATAATTCATTCTTGTATTTTAAACTCCAGTGTCTTTGTGGCTCAAACTCTGCGATCAAATATAAAAGTTAGTTCTCAATAATAACAACAGCTGAAGCGATGCTTTTGAGATGAGATAATGAAACTGAGATTTTTTTTATTTGCAATGATTCGAAAGTTGCAGCTGTTTCTCCAAGCAAAATCAATTCTGGCTTTCCTCTTTCATCGTTCATGATTTCTATTTCGTGAAAAGCAGTTCCATTTATCCAGCCTGTGCCGACAGCTTTTAGAAAAGCTTCTTTCGCAGCAAACCTTCCGGCATAATGTTCGAATTTATTTGTCTTTGTTTCACAGTATTCGATTTCTTTTTTTGAAAATACCAATTCCCTGAAACCGGCTTCCTTGCCGATTTTGGTAGTTATTCTTTCTACTTCTATCATATCAATCCCAATTCCAAGAACCATAATTAATCAATTAGCGGTTTAATTTTTTCTCACATTTATCAATCTGATTTCTTATATGATTTTCTTCCTTCTTAGTGGCAATCACTTTCGTTAATGCGATTTCATATTCTTGTTTCGCTTTAACAAATACATTTCTTTTAAATAAATAATCTCCAGCTAAAACATAGGTGTGATAAAAATTCGGATTGCTGGAAATTAAACTATCGGTATTTATTTCTTCTCCATTTGCCATGAGCTGTTTTAATTTTCTATATGTAAGAAAATTTTGAAAATCTTTTGTTTGCAAAAATGAATCTGCAGTAATTGTCAGACTTGAATCGTAAATTTCTTTATCCGTTTTCATTCCGCGCAGAGCAAAAACTTTGTTCAAATCATAGGCCACATATTCGCCCAGTTGCCATGGCGAAGTGGAAACCCAGACTAATAATTTTTTTGGTTCGAAAACTATTGAATGATGTGCAATGAGCTGGTTGATTGCTTTTTCATTTCCCATTCCAATATCTTCATTGTTCATTCCTTTTCTGTCTCTTAATATATCAACTGTTTTTTGCACTGTATTTTTCCCATTCGCATTCAGCAATTCCATTAATCTGTCATATCTGTAAGCTGATGCGCTTTCTTCCAGTTGCTCTTTATTTGATTTCGTTTGTGCCAGACCGTTACTTTGAAAATGATTGGCGCAAACAATGAAATCTTTATGCGGATCATACATATCTAGAGTGTCCGGCGTTTTTTCAATTACCACAGCTTTGTTATCTTCGGCCGAACCAACCAAAAACGATTCCGACACAAACATTTTTCTTTTCTTCGCAATTTCATAAGCTTCAGAAATATTTTTTGCGTATTGTAAAATTTCTCTTGCCACCAATGAAACAGGCGTTGCGGAAGCGGTTGGAATTTTTGTTTTGTCTGCGTTGATAGTGACTGTCAATCCCTTTTCATTCATTCCGGAAACAGCGCCAATAAAACCTCCCCAGGTAACAGTCATGAATTTATATCCTTCTGAAGGATTAAAAAATGCAACGATTTTATTTTGCGCAAATTTGTCGCCTACATAAAAATCAAAATTGCGGCCGATGATCATTTCGCTGTCCTGCGATTTGTTGCCCCATGTTCCAAAGGAAGTGCAGCCTACAAGCGCCATGCTTTGCAATGCATGGCCAATATCATGCGCTGCATGATAATTTAATATGCGCTGATAATTCGTTCCTATATATCCATAATTGTTGGAAGCAGATTGGGAGATGCCATATATTTCTTCTTTATATTCTTCGGTAATATTTTTATCTAAATCACGATTGAACCAACCCACAAAATATTTGAGGAAATGCAGATAAAATTTTGAAGGAATCATTTTATTGATTTGCTCACTGAAATAATCTTCTTGTTTTTGCACCAGTTCTTCAGTGAGTTTTCCATTAGCAACGCCGCGTTCAAAAGGTTTCCCCTCTACATACAATTCGTATAAACCGCTTTTGCTTTTTCTGAACCAATCGTTTTTTAAGGTGTAAAAATTATCGCTTTGTTCTGTTCGTTTCCACTCCAAACTGCTGCTGTCTGCAATTTTTGGGGGATCGGTTTTGGAAACAATGGTGAGATAAATAAAAAGAATTAGCAGCAATGCAAAAAAAGCTGCTATCACATATAATAACCTTCTCCAAAATCTATTTTTTTTCTTAAGCATTTTTCATTTTATCAATAATGTTTTCATTTCCTAATAATGCGGTGCATGTTGCAAGCGCTGTAATTGTTGCACCGAGAATACCATGCAAATTGAGGTTTTGTCCTGTTAAAAAGAAATTAGGCAATTTTGTTTGCGGCGCGATCAAAGTTTTAACAGGGTCCTTATAATCTTTTACAATTCCATATAGTGAACCATCATCTGTCCCCAAATAGTCTCGATAGGACAGAGGCGTAGCGACGTAATATGAGTGTATGCATTCTCTCAAACCAGCAAATTTTTTCTCAACAACATCCAATAAGTGTTCTGCTTTTTTTATTTTGAAATCATCATAATCTTTTCCTCTTGGTTGTTCATTTAAAGTGGTGTTGATTGTATCCTCCCATTTTTTTACTTCATCGAAATGCATATAGGTAAGTATAGATAACACATCCGCATACTCATTTGTTTTAGTAGAAGGCGATAAAAACAGTGCGTACCCAAGCGGCCAGTTTTGTTCATCATAATTTTGCATATCCCAGATTGCGCCTTCTTTCTGCCAATAATAATTATGATTAAAATATTTGAAAGAATTTTTCTTCAACACTGCATTAATGCTGAAACAGGAAATGGAATTCTCTAAACTTTTTAGCCGGTTTTTATATGCGGGCTTTATCAAACTTGTTTCCAATATCTCCAATGTTTTTACCGGATGCATATTGGAAATATAATTTGTGGCAGACAATCTGCTGCCGTCAGCCAATTCAACATGATCCACTTTTCCATTTTCTTCAATAATTTTTTTTACTTCTTTTTTGGCCAATACTTTGCCGCCTTGTTTGCGGATATTTTGCGCCAGCAATTTGGCTATTTGCGATCCGCCATCAACACATTTCCATGAGCTTTCAATATAACTGTTCAATATTAATGCATGAATATAAAAAGGTGTTTTTGAGGGCTGGCCTGCATATAAAATATTATTGCCTGCAAGAACAGACTGCAATTTTTTATTTGATGTTAGCGATTCAATAAATGTCTTCGTATCAGTTTCAAGCTCGTCTTGTTTTTCTTTGTACTCGCCACCACTTCTTAAATTATACAATGGAAATTTTTTGCAGATGGTTTGCATCGCTTCGCAATATTTTTTGATTGCATCTTTTTCATCTGGAAAATATTCAGATAACCTTGCTATAAAATTATCATAACCTTGAGCAAGTGGGTATTCATTTCCATCATTGTCAATAATGATTTTATCAAAAGCATTTTGATCCATTTTTTCCAGCTTCAGTTCATCCATCAATCCGAGATATTTAAATATTTGATAAAGATTTTGTCCTCTATCCAAGCCGCCGATGTAATGAACGCCGGAATCGAAAATTACTTTGTCGCGGGAAAATGTTTGCAGGCAGCCGCCAATCTGTTTGTTTTTTTCAAGCACACAAACTTTCAAATCTTCCATGCACAGTATGTTGCCGCAGACCAATCCGCCAATGCCGCTTCCAATAATTATGACATCATACTGCTGCATTAAGGGACGTTGTTGTTTTAGTAATCACGAAAATCATATTGGAAGTATATTTCGTCTCATCAATTTCTTTGTATTGCATTTTATATGCGTTGGCAATTTCACGCACAAAATTTGCCGACAGAAATGACAAGCCATTTTCAGTTGTCTTATTAAATGCAAAGAATTTGGTAGAAAAAAACTCTGTCAGCTTTGTGCGTTCATGCTTTTTAGCCATGTCGCTGTTGCCATCGCGAATGACGAGAACACCATTTTCATTTAAGCTTTCCATACATTTTTCAATCACTTGTGTTTGTTTTTCCGGCTTAAGATAGTGCAGCATATCTGCTAAAACAATTCCATCATATTTTTCAAAATTGAATTGCAAAATATCAATATGCACAAAATTGATTCTCTCATTTTTACTGAAACAATGACTGGCTGTTTCAATTTTTTCTTCATCGTAATCAATGCCTGTAATTTCTCTTTGATTTGAAGTAAACTGTAGCATATAGCTCATAAATCCATAGCCACATCCTCCATCCAGAATCTTTCCTTGTTTTGGCAATAACTCATGAAAATGTTGATAATTTTTTTCAAGCCTCGTTTTTATTTTCATGTACCATTCCAACACCGGGCCTTTATAAATATAATTATAAACAAGCTGCTCTCTAAAATAAGGAGGCTGTTCTAATTCCTTACATAGGTTTATAAATTCAGTGCGAAAATATTTTCCAATCAGTTTGGATCTTTCTGTATATCCATCACCAAGGCTTTTGTCTGCTGGTTTTATTCTTGGCAAAAATTTCAATGTCACTTTTCCATCTTTTAAAAGAGTGTCTTTTTTTGAAAGCGTATAGTTAGTTCCATGAATGATGATCGGTAAAATATCAATCTCTAATTTCTCAGCTAAGTAAAATGCGCCTTTATGAAAACGTTTCATATTGCCATCAACAGATCTCGTTCCTTCAGGAAATACAACCACTGAGTAGCCATGCTTCACTCTGTCTGCAACCAGATCAATGCTGCTGTCTGCTCCATAAATTACCGGATAATAATCTGCCATGCGCACCAAAAAGCCTGATACTGAAGAATTCCATACACGTTGATTGGTGAACAATATTAATTTAGGATGAAGCATTGCCGTGCATAAAATATCAAGTTCAGATTGATGATTGCAAACAATAACTGCAGGAGCTGAAAAATTTTCTTTGAGCGGATTGATAATTTTTTTCTTCACGTTGAACATGATGTACATCAGCGACCAGCTATATTTAGAGATGCAAACATGGTAAATATATTTTCCTTTTTCTTTATTGAAAGGGTTTAGTTTGACAAATATTATTCCGAGAATTGTGAGAATAATTGCGCCCAGTATAAAATACCCAAAGGCAAATATGGATTTTAAAAAGCCAGACAATGTCCAGGGAAATTTATTTTTCGCAACTCTGTTTCTTATCAGAATATTAAAAAGAAAAGGGATTAATATCTGCGACATGATGACGACGCAAGCAATTCCTACAATAGAAATAATCGCAATTGATTTTAATGCCGGGTGTTTTGCAAATATCAATACTCCCAAACCTGCGATAGTAGTAATTGCAGAAAGAAAGATGGATGATTTATAGGAAGACAGATTTTTCTTTCCGGTTTTATATTCCTGCAACAATCCGTCCATAATAAAAAGACTGTAATCATCGCCCAATCCGAAAATAAATGCCGAGATAATAATGTTTATGATATTGAATTGCATGCCAAAAATTCCCATGAAGCCCAATATCCAGATGAAGGTGATGAACATCGGGACGAATGAAATCAACGTGAGTTCAATTCGGCCATAAGTCAGCAGCAAAACAAAAAAAACTAAAATAGATGACATTACCGCAATGCTGGTAAAGTCGGAATTAATAATCTCTACAAATTTTGTAGTGACGTATTGCTTGTCAAGAACGGTTGTATTTGAGTCGTTATCGAAAAATTTATATACCGTTTGTTTGTTTTCGGGAGCCACTTTTACAAGTGTTACAACTGTTGACTGTCCCGGGTTCTCATTAATATAATCATCCAAAAATGTTTTTCTCAAAGCTGTCATTGTAGCTGTATCCGACGGATGAAAATTTTTATTCAGTAATGATTTAAAATCGTCAAATGCTGAAGCAGAGAATTTTAATTCAGCTCCGTTTTTTTCTAATGCAGCAATTAACTGTTGTTTTTTTTCAGTCATCCAATATTCATTCCATCGCTTAATTTTTATTTTCTGCATGGAATCGGAAATGATGAGCGATGAAACACCGGAATATTTTTTTACAATTCCATTATTTTTCAGTTGCTCAATTCTGCCGGACAATTTTTCATTATTCTCCAATGCTTCATTCAAGTTTTTTCCTTCGCTGACTAAATAAACAGATTGAAGAGAATATGCATTGATGGCGTTTAGTTTTGCTTGCGCCTGCTTTAATTTTTCAGGCATATAATTCATGCTTGCCAAATCGTTTTCAAAACCCACGCTTTGTGCGGTGTAGAAAAAAACAATGGTTAAGATCAGAATAATGATGACAAGATATTTATTATACTCTGGGCTGTAAGAAGCAATTTTATCAATCCAGGAAGTTTTCAAAGCAACATGCTCCTGTTGTTCTTTTTTTGAAGCAATGAAATGAGGAAGAAAAATTAATGAGCAAAGCGATGCGCCTATCAGACTAAATGCCGCAAACAATCCCAAATCTTTCAGCATTTCCGATTCCACAAATTCAAGACAAAGAAAACCGCCGATTGTTGTGAAGCTGCCGACTGTTAATGGCATCGTCAGGTCTTTAATAACATGATAGATACTTTTTGTGTGGCGGTAATGATTGAAAACATGCAATGAATAATTTACTGCAACTCCAAGCACAACAGAACCGGCGCCAAGCGCAATTACTGAAATGGTTCCCTTGAGTAAATAAATTGCTGCGAGAGAAAAGAGTGCGCCATATAAAACAGGAACCAGAATAATAAACGGCGCTCTTTTTTTTCTGAAATAAAAGCCTATAAAAAATATGAGAAAGAAAACGGTAATGCCTTGAGTATATAAAGAATCTTTCCGCAACTGTAATGCATTGCCAACCGAAACTGCTGTTGCGCCGAAATAGCTTGCGTCAATATTTTTAAAATTTGTTTTGTTTAAGCTGTCAGTAATAGCATCAATGCCGTTTAACAATTTTTCATTCTTGCCGGTGTTGTTCGGAGGATATGCCGGAACAATGAACAACAGCAAATGTTTGTGATCTTTGGTAACTACATAATTGCTATACAGCTCGTAATTATCATCATATTGTAATTGCTGCATTTTTTTAAGGCCGAGATTGGAAATACCGACAGGGTCTTTGCTGATTATTGTTTTCAATGCAAAGCCGGCAGGAGAAGTAAGTGTGCGAAAATCGGCCTCTAATGTTTCTTTTATTTTTTTTGCTGTGATTAATGTGTCAATTGTTTTATAATCCTGTTCGTTTAAATAGATGGGAAGATGTTCGTAAATATTGCCCAACAGGCTCATTGTAACGGTGTCATCAACTTTGTCGTTTATTTTTTTGATATACGGAGAAAGGTCTTGTTGTGCACTTGAAACAAAACTTTCAGCAAAAGAAACCAGGCTGTCCGGTTGTGCTTCAGCGTTAGAATCTTTTAAAGAAATTATTACGACGAGCTTGTCGAGAAACTTGGAATTCTGAAAAACCCGGTTCAGCTTTTCAATTTTTTTGTCTTTCGGCAGCACTTTTGAAATGTCTTCTTCAAAATGAATGCGCAAGGCAAAAAAAGCAATGAAGGCGAATGATAGCACAAAGCAAAGCCAGAACGCAGTTTTGCGCTTTTCAAAGTAATTATATATGCGAATAAAAAATTTCTCCATGCTTTGTTTCTGATCTTCTCTCAAACCAGCAGAACTTTAATAATAACTAAATTTACGGTTATTGATGACTGTTAAAAAATGGCGAATAGAATATCAAATGTATAAGAGTGCGACGCAACGGCTGCTTCATAGTAGCAAAAATGTTTGGGACATAAAAAAAATTTAAAAATAAGGCTGTCGCAATTTATCAGAACTGCACATTACAAGCTTTTATTCCTTTTCAACAGCTTCAACAGGATCAAAGTTAATAACCATCCGGTAATGCCGGCGATCAATGCAAGAATGATGCTGCCCGAAAAGTATTGCTCTGCATTTTGTTTGATAGATGACAGAGTAATGCGCCAGCTATATTTCATGTACACGGCATTATCGCCCATCCACCATCCGCCGGCTTTGTAACTTAAATAAATAATAAAGGGAATGAGCGGTGCAAAGCTGATGTGCGCTGCAAGTATTACCAGCGCCTTGTTCAGGCGAAAAAGAATGGCAAGCGAAATGGCTGTGATGAGCTGGAAACCCCAAATTGGGATAATGCCCATGAACATGCCGAAGCCGACTGAAATGGCTTTGATATGATCAGGCTGACTGCTTTCCAATAAATATTTGCTAACGAATTCTTTGCTTTTTTCTTTGTCGAACAAAAGACGAAAAAAGTCTCGCGGTTTCACATACAAAAAAGTTTCGAGCACCAGGAAACTGTTTAAAATGCTGATGCGGACAGTGTCTTTCAGCGGGCGAAAATGTGAAATGCGTTCGGTCCGGCGGCGGGTAATATACCGAAACAGGAATTGCTTTTATATCAACACCTTTCCACGCGGCACGAACAAGCACTTCAATTTCAAATTCATATTTGCGTGTTCGAAAACGGATATCCTTCAATGGCAGCAAGGGGTATAAGCGATAGCCAGATTGTGTGTCTTCCAATGTTATCCCGGTTTCGACCTTGAACCAAAAATTTGAAAACTTATTTCCAAAGCTGCTTTTGTTGGGAACATTTTCCTGTTTTAAATTTCTTTCGCCTATAATAATTGCATTTTTTTCTTTTTCAAGTTTATCAAGAAAAGCGGGCAGGTCTTTTGCATAATGCTGTCCATCTGAGTCGATGGTTATTGTAAATTCAAAACCTTTTGTAAGCGCCAATTCAAAACCTTTTCGCAATGCCCAGCCTTTGCCCACATTTGTATCATAGCTTAGCAGTTGTAAAAAATCAAATCCAAGCAAAATTTTTTTTGTGCCATCGGTCGATCCGTCGTTCACAACAATAATATCGTGCGTGAACGCTGCAACATCGTTAATAACAGTTGCAATCGTTGAAGCGTTGTTGTAAGTCGGGATGATAACGCAAGCCTTCAGCCGCCTGAACCGCTCACTGAACGTTTCTTGATTTTCCATTCGCATTTTTCATTTCATGGCGGCAAAATAAATAATAAAGCCGCAGATCAATTAGCCGGCAAATTTACGTTTATACGATCAAAGACAGAAAGGTTGTTGAGCCGATAATACAAAATTATGACATGGGCTTCAGTAACTTCGGTTAGGCATCGTTGCGACGCTCCATTCGTCAGTTGAACTACTATTGAGCGCTGCCTTATTGATGCTCACATCCTTCCAAAAGTTGCTGACTTTAATAAGAGATTATGCATTGATTATATATTTATACAGAGTGCCGATATTTAATTCACTTTCTGTATCTTCCGAAAATGCAAAAACTCGAGCTGAGGCCTTTTTATGATGTGGTTGTAATTGGCAGCGGTGTTGGTGGATTAACTGCTGCTGCATTATTGAGCAAGGCAGGCTTTTCAGTTTGCGTGCTGGAAAAAGAACCGCGTGTAGGCGGTTATCTTGCCGGCTTCAGAAGAAAGAATTTTATTTTCGATACGGCCATTCATTGGCTAAATCAATGCTCGCCTGAAGGGTTGGTATTTAAATTATTTGATGTATTGGGAAATGACTATCCTGCTGCAGAGCCGCAAAAAAGAATCAGAAGATATAAAGGCGAAACCTTCGATTACCTGCTCACAAATAATCCTGATGAATTGCGCGACCAACTGATCAAAGAATTCCCCGAAGAAAAAAAAGGCATTGAAAGATTTTTTAAAGCTTCCAAAAAATTAGGCACCTCATTCAAAAATTTCAGCAGCGTTTTTCGCTCGGAAGAATCAATGAATCTTTTTGAAAAGATGAGGAACAAAATGCGCATGTTGAAATTTGTGATCCCTTTTATTCCATACGTAACATACAGCGGAGAAAAGGGATTGAAAGAAGGATTGAAGCGATTTTTTAAGAATGAAAAGTTGCACAAGATTTTTGCGTCGGAAACAGAATTGCTTGGTTGCCTTGTTCCAATCGGCTGGGCTTATTATGGCGATTTTCAAAGCCCCCCAAAAGGTGGCAGCCAAATGATCCCTCAGTGGTTGCAGCATGTTGTTGAGTTTTACAAAAACCATGTTTATTTTAAATGCGATGTGCAGCAGATAATTGTTGAAGATAATGTCTCAAAAGGTGTTCGGTTCAACCACAGGGGAAATGAATATGAGGCGAAGAGCAAATATGTTGTTGCGGCATGTGATATAGAAACGCTGTACGAAAAAATGTTGCCTGCCGGAACTGTGCCTTCAAAATTATTGGGCAGGTTAAGAAAGGCTGAGCTTTATAGCTCATCAGTCACTATTTCTGTTGCGCTCGATTGTCCTACTGAAGCGCTTGGATTTAATGAAGAGCTGGTGCATATAGTTGATGAAAGCGAATCTTTTGATGCATATAGCAGCGGCGACCCGCGAAAAAGTGAGATCAGCATTTTGGCGCCATCATTAAGAGACAAATCGCTTGCACCGGAAGGACAAGGCACGCTTACCTTGTATATGCCGGCCTTGATGGACTACAGGAACAATTGGCAAACACAGAAAAATGATCGTGGCGATTACATACGCGGAGAAGAATACAAAAAACTAAAAAATGAAATTGCCGAAATTATCATCAGCAGGGTAGAAGAGAAGGTTGCACCCGGGTTGCGCTCTCATATTTTATTTTATGAAGTGGCAACTCCGGTTACTCATTGGCGTTATACCGGCAATAAAAACGGAACTATGATGGGCGCCAAGCCCGGCAAAGAAAATATGCAGAACAAAATCGCCCATTATCAAACGCCGGTAAAAAATCTTTTATTAGGCGGCCATTGGGCCGAACTTGGCGGAGGAGTGCCAATAGCTGCAAAAGCAGGTGCTAATGCCGCTTTGTTGATTTTCAAAAAAGAAGATAGCAATGCATTTAAAGTGCTTTCTGCATATATGGACAGTAAGATTCCATTGCAAGAATTGCTTTCAAGTGCTTGCTTTAAACCATATGATAATTCATGGGTTCATCCGCTGACTCCTGCACAGAAACGAGCTGTATATGATAAAGCTAAGAACGAGGTATAGTTGTGTGAACAATTGGCGGTTAAGGCGGCAATAAATTATTCAGGCTGAAGCCAGACAAGCTGCACATTTTTTTCGCGCCTTCCTTCTTTCACCAATTTTAAGGTAATGTAAATATTCCGCTCACGGTCATAATCAGAAATTGCGAAGAGACCCAAATTATGAGCGCTGTTATCCTTAGAAGTGGGGAACACAAATTTTCTTTCTGGCAAAACATTGTTCCCTGTAACATCGAAATAATAACCATCACATTCACCGACGCTGAATACACGAGTCACTTTTCCTTTTTTTATTGATTCGCCATTTCTTTCAATATCATTGAACAACACATAAGATTTGGCTTTGCCGTTTAAATAAGCAAAAGATTTGAATTGATTGCCGAGATATAAAACCTGTGCAGAGCCTTCTCTTCTGGAATGATAAAACGGCAACAGATAAGTGCTCTGGATCATTTGATCCTTAGGAATCAAACAACTGCTGATTTCTTTATTGTCAGCATCTAATTTTGATACTGCAATGTTACCCAGGTTCGTTGAACTGCTGTAGTTTGAACTGTAGATTGCCATTTCTTCAAAAATTATCGAGTAAGTGCCATCGCCATTGATAAAAAGATTTTGAGGTAAACCGGTAAACGGTTTTTTATTTCCGAAGAGTTCCATATTTTTCTGGCTTGCTTGCTGCGGGTAGGCAGCAGTAGCACTTTCAAGCGTTCTTTGCTCGGGATTTATTGATGCAAGGAACGACTCAAATCCCGCAGAGCCATCTTCAGATTGCCCCACTGCTAATAATAAAATTCTTTTGGGTATAGGATTGTACCGCACGAGGCCCCATTTAACAATCATATTTTTTGCAAAATTCAATTCATCCAATACTACTTCTTTGCTGCCAGCATTTAAAGTAGCTATCACCAGCTCGCTTGATCTGCCTTTGATTGATTTTGTATTAAATGCATCTGCAAGCACGCAAATTTTTTCTTTACCGATTACGGCCATATCAATATACTCCATGTACTTATACCTGTCATCAGGTGAATTGTAATATGCCCTGCTTATTTCCTGATTATCTGCTCCGTAAAAAACAATTTCAATCTTTTTGTCTTTATCATTCTCAAAAGTGTTCATGAGCGCAAGCGCATAAGTATTGCTGTTAGGGTCATTGCGAACGAAAAACCCGGGCACATATCCTTTTGCAGAAGCAAAGCCCTGGCCAATTTTGCTTTTATTCAATTCTGCAATCTTGCTTTCATTTTTTAATGAGCCTGTTTTGCCATCTATGATCAACCTGTACAAAGTGGGAATTTTGTCTTCCGCATCGCTAATGAATAATACTGCATCTCCGGACACTTCAAAAATGGCGTTGATCTCAGCCTTCTTTAAGTCGCCGAATTTCGGTTCAAAATGTTTGGACGCTTTTTGCTTGTGGTCTGCGTCATAAACCTGAACGTCGACGCCTTCTTTTTTCTTTATATGAAAAAATAATGTGCTGCCGTCTTTCATTTGCAGGATTTTGGCAAAACCGTCTTCCGGTTCTTCAAACAAGGGGCTTTCTGCCAGCTTTTTAAACTGTGCGTGCAATGCAAAACAAAAAAGTAGCGTGGCAAATAAAACAATTAAATTTTTCATGGCAGATCGATTGAATGGTTTGAAATGTTGAGTCAAAATATATTCACGCAGCAAAGGGGACAAAAATATTACATTTCTCAATTTGCTCACTTTATAACTTACAGGAGTAACGGTGTCGGATAAGGGCAATTTTTAATTGCGGTTATTGCAGAAAGTTACAATGATATACAATAACTTTCAAGTTTAAGATTCTAAGTTTTGACAAAAGTTTTTATAATTGGAGGATTTGTTTTGATGTTTTTTTCACTCAGTTCATGTTCGTTCTCTGGCAAGGCTTGCAAGCGATTATACAATGCCGCATCAACGCAGCAGTTTGATGTTGTCATTGTTCCCGGAGCGCCTTTTAAAAATAATAAATGGGACAGGGTCGTGAAGGGAAGAGTTTATTGGGCGAAATTTTTATTTGACAAAGGCATTGCGAAAAATGTGATGTTCTCAGGTTCTTCGGTATATAGCCCATATACAGAATCTGTGATCATGTCTTTATATGCTGAAGCAATAGGAATTCCTAAAGAAAATATTTTCACAGAAACAAAAGCTGAACACACTACTGAAAATGTTTATTATTCTTATAAAAAAGCATTGTTGCTGGGATTTAAAAAAATTGCCGTTGCTTCTGATCCTTTTCAAACCAAAATAGTAAGAAAATTTACCAGAAAAAAAGTAAGCGCAGATATTAAAATGATCCCCTTTGTGATGGATACACTGAAAGAAATAGAACCAAAGATGATAGACCCTGCAATAGATTTTCAACAAGCATTTAACCCCAACTTTATATCAATACTAAAAAGAGAAGGTTTATTAAAAAGATTGAAAGGCACTTTGGGCAAGAATATCAATAAGAATGCTTATCAATAATCTAAGTTTTCGAAATTAAAATAAAGCTGTGTTGAATACCTTTGTAGTTGTTATAAATAAGAATGTTTTTAAGCGCTGAAATGTTTTTGGGATATTTTAAAAAGTGCGTCGGAACGGTTTGTTCTTTCAAAAAATAGCAAGCCAGCCAAACTGCAGCCGCCGAGGCAGTCGCATATTCGCCCGTCATATGCTTGAACCTTGCTATAGGAGCATTTTTGCCGACAGCTTCTTCACAGGCATTGTAATATTTAGTCAACCGGTTATCGCCATTTTCTCCGGAAAGAAATAAATCTATCTTTTCTTCTGCCTGCAGATTTTTTTTGATAAAGTTGTTTAATTGAACCTTAATAAATGCTTCATCAGTTGAATGGAATGTTTGCAACGATTTTAATTCTGCAACTGAATCTGTTTGAGTATTATTTACCAAAAACATAGCTGCGCCTTCTCCGGCAATAGTTCCCGGCGAATTGATTTCGTACAAATCAAGGCCCGATACTTTTTCTTTTTTGTAACATCCCTCCAGAAGTTCGATGTTATAATTATAAGCAGAAATTTCGTCAACACCGCCGAGCAGATAGCTGGCCGTTGCATTTTCCTTTAAAATCATCGCTGCATCTATGGCAGCGTTCTCAAAGGAAAGGCCGCGATGGACATGTGTGCAATTATATCCCTTGTTGGCGCTAAGCAAACCAATTTGTGCTGTTACTGCATTGGTTGTGCTTTGTACAAAATTTGTAGGTGTCAGCACGCCTTCATTGTACTCAATAATCTGGTTCAGAAATTTAATACAATCTTCCAAACCACCGTTTGCCGTACCGATAATGATACCATCCGTTCTTTGTTTTGTTATGCTCAAAGATGCGCCCACACCAATTCTTACGGCTTTTCCCATTCTTCTTAAAATGCCCAATGGAATTCCTTCATAAGCTGGTTCAACAACTAATAATTTATTTTCAACAGGAGCGTTTACTTTTTCTAAATCAATATCAGAAAAAGTTTTTTGAGGAGAAATAAAACTAATATTATGCAAATAAAACATGTTCAAGCTTTGGAAAAAATCAAGGAAGAGCAATTGCCACCAAACCCAAATGAGTTTGACATAATATGTTGCAAATCCATTTTTTTGTAACTGGTAACAGGAATCAATCCAATGTCAGGAATAGGAGCAGAAAAATTTATTTCCGGATATACTTCTCCGTTAGCAAGGTTTAGAATACTATATACGGCTTCCACTGCGCCCGCAGCGCCAAGTGTATGGCCGGTTGCAGATTTGGTGGATGCAAACTCGGGAGGCATGCCGAATAAACGGATCATAGCAATGCTTTCAACTTCATCATTATTTTCAGTGCCGGTTCCATGCGCGTTGATAAAATCAATTTTATCGGCAGATAAATTTGCGGATTCAAGCGCGCCTTTCATGGAAAGATAAGGCCCGTCTCCGGTTTGTGATAAAGAAGAAGGGTGGAAGGCATCATTCATATTTGCATAACCTGTTAATTCCGCATATACATGCTTGTTAGTAATATCTTCTTCTTTTTCCAATACAAGAAATGCAGCACCTTCACCGAGGTTGAGGCCCTTTCTTTCTTTGTCGAAGGGCTTACATGCTTCATCTGATAAAATATGCAATGCGCTAAAACCATTGATTGTAAATTTCGCAAGACTGTCTGAACCACCAACAATGGCTCTTTTAGCCAGCCCGTGATGAATCAATCTTGCTCCATACAGAATGGAATTGGCAGAAGATGAACAAGCGGTATTAATGGTGTTGACCACGCCTTTAATATTTCGCCGCGATTGCAGGTATAGTGTTACCGAGCCGCAGTCATACGAAGAAAGATATTCGGATCCCTGCTCTTGTTTGTTGGCATCATGAAACAATTCATCTGTAAGGCACATGCCACCAACCGTGTTTGCGCCGATCAATGCTGTGTCAGATGAACTTAATTCAGCATTGCTTAGCTTGCTATCATTAATAGCTTCGTTGAATGCATGCAACGCAAGCAGCGAAGTGCGAGTTGCACCGCGCTCATCGGCTTTAAGTTTTTCTTTTAATTGTTGTGTGCTGATTTTTACTTCGCCAAAAGGCAATGAGGCCGCATATTTTGTAGATAAGAACTCAGAAGGCCCGATGCCAGATTTTCCTTGTATCAATGCAGCCCTGTTAGCTTCTACGCTGTTGCCAATAGCACTGATAATGCCCATACCCGTCACAAAAATGCGGCTCAATGAAAATGAAATTTATTTCGTTCTGTGTGCTTCAATATAATCTACCATTGTGTTTATGTCAACAAGCACCTTTCGGCCTTCCTTAGGGTCTTTGATATCGATGCCATATTCACGGTTTAGTAAAACAATCAATTCAATTGAATCAATTGAATCAAGCCCGAGGCCTTCGCCAAATAATGGTTCATCATCTTTTATATCTTCTGGTTTCACCTGCATCAGGTTCAGGAATTCTACAATCTGCTTCTTTAACTGCGTTTTTAATTCTGCTTTTTCCATGATGGTTAAATTCTAAATCAGGTTTTTTCTTTTTAATCCGTACAATGTAATTAATTGTAATAATATAGTAATGCCAAATAACGGCAAAATATTTAGTAACACGTCTTTTAGTTTTCCCCCTTCTAAAAAAAGTCCATAATAGGCTTCAAGCCCCCAATGCAAAGGCGATAACTGAATAATTGTTTTGAAAGAACTTGGCATTGCAAAACTCGGCACCAGCAAGCCGCCCAGCGCTGCCATGATGAGAACTGATATGGCACCAAAGCCATTTGATTGTTCCTGGGTTTGTGCGAAGACACCAACACAAATTGCATAGCTCACTGCGCACCAACCGCAAATTAAAGAAACAATTATTAAGGCAATAATATCGGATGGCAAATTAAGGCCGGGCAAACCTATAATCGGGAAAAACCAAACACCAATTGAAAAAATAACAGCAACCTGCGCTAGCGTTACCAACAAATAAGTGATTTGTTTTGATAGCAGCGCAATTAAATAATTTGTAGGCAAGGTTTTGAGGCGAATAAAACTTCCACTGAGTTTTTCTCTAACCAAACTGCTGCCCAAAGAAATCACAATAAAAAACATAGCAAATAAAGTCCAAGCCGGAATATTATGCTGCGTTGCATTTGGTATGTTCCTGCTGCCGTTTCTTGAAACAGGAATTTGATTAACGGGTATTTGGTTGTTCACAATATCATTTTCAAGCGTGTCCGGAATTTGTTTTTCGTTCAAAGCGGAATATAAAGTTTTCACGATTTGCTTGCTCTGAACCAACTGTAATGCGCCTTTCAGCGTGCCATCTACCGATTCTCTGAAAGAGCCTTGCAAGGCTGGATGATAATATAACGTTAATGGATATGCGCTTTTTGAAATATTTCCTGAACTTTTTTTTGCTGAATCATCAGTCTTTAATGCAGCATTTGCAATATTGTTTGCAATTGAAGTAATCTGTGTTGAAAAATCATCCGGAATGATTACGGCAACAAAGGCATCTTTTTCGTGCATAGTATCTGCAACTTTTTCAGCAGTGATATTTTGTGGGGTAGGAATAATGCTGAACATATCCGTTTTTTCGATGGCGGCCAATAATTGTTTGCTTGCATCGCCGGTATCTTTGTTGCACACAATCAATTTTATTTTGTTATGGTTCACCATTTCAAAAGTGCTGTTCTGAACAGCGGTGATAATAAGCGCTAACAATATCGGCATGGCGAACATCATGGCGAGGCCAAGCTTATCGCGCAGCAGAATGCGAAAATCTTTTATTATGGTGGCGATTATTTTTTGCATTTGTTATAAGCCCAAAGCCATAAAGAATGAAAGTCGGGAAGATAGGAAGTAGAATTATTTTATTGATTGACGATTCTGATTTTCGGTCTTCCAGACTTTCCGACTAAGATTTTAATCCCTGAATTCTTTTCCAGTTAAATGAAGGAACAATCCTTCCAGTCCTTTTTCATCATGTTGCTTCATCATGCTGCTTAATGAATCCTGCGCAATGATTTTTCCTTCGTCAATCATCGCAATATGCTCGCACAATTCTTCTGCTTCGTAAAGCTGATGCGATGTATAAATAAGTGTTGTGCCTTTGTTATTTAATTCTTTCAGGTAATGAATGATTGCATGTTTTGTCTGAACATCCACGCCGACAGTGGGCTCATCTAAAAATAAAATGCGAGGGTTATTAATAACACCAATGGCAAGGTTCACTCTTCTTTTCATTCCGCCGGAAAATTTTTTTACCTGCTTGTTCCTTGATTCTTCCAGCCCGAGTATTTGCAGCAGCTCTTCAGATTTATTTTTTATTTCTTTTTTTGAAAGGCCATACCATGCTCCAAAAAAATCAAGATTTTCAATGGGTGTCAGTTCCTGATAAAAAGAAAAATCCTGTGGCACAAAACCGAAGAAATGGTTTGTGGTCTTGTCGTGCTTTTTTATTTCAGTATCAAATAAATAAATTTTCCCTTGCTGTGCAGAAAGCAATCCTGTCATGCAATTCATCAATGTGGTTTTGCCTGCGCCATTAGGGCCAAACAAGCCAAACCGATCGCCTTCTTCAATCTGCAGACTTAAATCCGAGAAGCATTTTTTTTCCTGGCCTTTATAACCGAAACTGATATTTTCTATGCTCACTGCCTGGCTGCTCATTTCTGCCATTTGATTTTTGACAATGCAGTGAAAGCTCCTTTTTCAATTTCGGATACTTCGAGCAAATAATCGCCCATTACATTATAGTCTTGCTGGCTGCCAATTCTTCCTTTATAAATGCCTGCGGCCTGCACTGCGGCTGTGCGCCAAAGGTCACCGGCTTTTGTAAATGTTTTTGAAATCTCCAACAGTTCATCAATTTTATGATATTCATAAGCCTGTTGCAAAAAAGCGCCGTAAATATATCTGAAGCCGCCACCGCCTGTTCCAATTTCTTCCTGCATCCGCACAAGTTGAGCGAGATATAAGCCGGCATCGTGCACACCTAATTTATCGCGCCATTTTTTTATTTTTCTTCCGGTAAATGCAATTCCTTTCACTCCGGCAATATTGCCGGGTATGTTAAGCATGTCGCGAATATTTTTTTTAATGCCGGTTCTAATTCCTTCTTTAATTTGTTCGTCGGTTACAACCTTATTTTCTTTTGGATAGTAAAGCTGGCCTTTGGGCGCCAATGCGCCTTTTGCAAAACGAACACGTTCCAGTTCATAACTGCTCAGCGAAGTGGCCGTTTCCATTACCGGATCGCTGATCAGATAATTATCACCTTCTTTGCCAAATACAATAATATTATGCGCATTGAAATGAAAGCGATATTCCTTCGGGAAATAAGTAAGATAAAAAACGCCGACCTGGCAACCAACGGGCTTGCCGGACCGAAGGCATTCATCCAACACTTTTTGTGCTTCTTCTTTCGAGCTGAATTTTTTTCTCACAACCGGAATGCCGAGTGCTTTGCATGTTCTTTTAAATATCAATCCAGGCTGTGTGCGAAATGCAATTGCGGGCCGCTTTATTAATTTTCAAAAAAGGGATGTAAATAAAAAAAAGACCTGAGCCAATGCCGAATGCAAGTGGCTCTGTAAGCTTGTTTGCGCCGGCTCCTTTCAGCAGGTTTGTTGTAACGCCATTTTCACAATGCGCAGATTGCAGGTGTTCGAATTCAACTTTCATGTGTTCATTGTTTTGAGTTCCTCTACGCTCACATTAAAAGCTTCTGCGTAGCGCTGCAATTTTTTTTCGCTCAATTTCTTGAAAGGAGATGGTTTCAAATGGCGCTTTACCTGCCATTTCCAAAAACCTGTGTAAGCCGCTACTATCGGCACATCCATCAATCGCCATTCCATAAAATACAACAAAGGGCTCGCTTCATTGCTGAGCACTTTTTGTTTGGCGCCTGCAATGCGCTGTTCAATATCTTCCCACGCCACATCCAGCGCTTTTGCTTTTACTTCCCAGCCGGTGCTGAGTTCTGTAGTGTATTTGCCCGAGTCATCAACGGCATAACAAACTTCTTTGGTGAGCTTGTTCAGTGCGCCATCATCTTGAGGAATTTCTTCTTTTTTCATTTGAGGTGTTGTTGGAGTAAGAATATTTTTTGGTGACGAACATTTTATCTTTTCTCAACATCGTTGCGCCGCACTCTTGTTCTGTTGGTTTTCTATTCGGCTTTAGGTTTCTTGTGCAACTTGCTGCTGTTTTTCAAATCCGTGCTACAGTACAAGTGAGTGACACAACAATGCTTAATAGTAGTACCACAGTTTGCGCATAATAAAAATCGAAAAATTCAGAGGGCTTCTTTTGTTTCCGTCTTTACACAACCGTCATCATCGCATACATGTAAGAGAACCTTGAACTTTCAGGGACCAGCAGAAAAATTTTTTCCCCTTTTTTGAGCTTGCCGCTGTGAAATAATTCATCAACCATTAAATAAACAGAAGCTGCGCCAACATTGCCAACGCGGCTCAGGTTCACAAACCATTTATCGTACATAATGCCGGTCCCGTTCTCAATCAGCCTCACATAAATTTTGTCCCTGAAAAATTCGCTGCTCATGTGCGGTAAAAAATGATCAATCTCCGACGATTTCATGCCATGCTTTTCCAGCACTGCTTTTACGCCAATGCCACCAAGTGGAACAATATTTTCGCTCAATAATTTTACATCCTGCTTTACGCTTAATATAGATTTTTCAAGAAGCTGCTCATGTGGAAATTCCATATAACTTTTCAGTGAACCATCTTCTTGTTTTTCGCTGGCCATATACATGCAAGCTTCTTTTTCATGCGCGAAGGAAAAACCGTCGATCCATTCAACGCGCAGGCTCACTCCATTTTCATTTGGCTTATCTGATAATAAAAATGCAGCAGCGCCATCGGAGAGCATCCATCTTAAAAAATCTTTTTCAAAACTGATATAAGGATTTGATTCAAGATTTTTTAATTGCTTTGCTTCCTCTTCAAAATTTTCTGAGCGCAGCAAACTGGAGAACCTTTCAGAACCGCTGCACACAGCACTTTGCACATCGCCGGTTTTAATAGCAAGGTATGCATATTTGAAAGCATGCATGCCCGCGCAGCAAACGCCGGCAGGCGAGATCACTTCAATTGAATTCGTTTCAGGCAATTCACCATGCACCATCACTGCGTGCGAAGGCATCATTTGATCTGGCGTGGAAGTGCCGCAAGTAAGCAACTGAACCGATTTTATTGCTTCCGGGTTATTATGAAAAAGTTCTTTCACGGTGATGGCAGTCATTTGCGCATTGGTATGTGTGGCCTTTCCATCTTTTGAAAGCGCGTAGAATCTTTGTTTGATCCCGTTATTCCTCAGCACAATTCTTCTTGATTTTGACGGGCGGGCATCTATCAATCCTAAATATGCTTCCATTTCTTCATTTTCAACAGGGCTGTTTGGAAGAAATTTTGAAGTGCCCGTAATATAAACGTTGCTAAATGACATCTGAAAAAATAAATTAGTTCACTCCTGAATAATATTGTTTTTGCCGTTTTATTCGATTGGACAGAAAAGGCTTAAAAAAAATCGCGTCAACGGTTAATATAATCGGGGCCGCTATAAAAAGCGCAATTAAAAGATAATATTTGAATGCAACAAGCCATGGGGCACGGTTTTTTTTCTTCACAATAATGCCAGCCCAAACTGCAAATATTTTTCTTGCTTTGGATTCAATGAACATCAGGTTGTATTTTATCACAACTGCTTTTTGTTGAACGAGCTCATCCTGCAAACTGTCCCAATTATTGTTTTCAAGATGCTTCTCAACTGTTGCTCCAAATATTTTTGTATCGAGAATATCCTGATCTGAAACACCGGGTTTTGGGAAAACACCAAACGGTTCTTTCTTTCCCTTGAACATCCAATGAAAAATAGTAACGAAGCTAACGAAGTTGTGATGCTTGTCTACCAGAGCAATATTTCCAACTAATCTTGCACCTGCATCTTTCAAAGTTTTTTTTACGCGTTCCATCGCACTGATCCACATATTTCTTGCACCGGTAATAGTTATCACGGGCGTGTTTTTTAAAACAGCCTGCATGGCAGGGCTCATCAATATTGAGTTTGAAGGAATGCTTGGTGAAAGGAACCATGCCTGATAGCCAAGAATGATCAAATCATATTTATTTTCTTTTAGCTGAAATGGTTGCAATTCTGTTGGCACACTTTTCACGCAATCTGGCATTACGGCAAAAAATGTTTTTCCTGTCCAGGGAAATGGATATGCATTTTTTGTGTGTACTCTAACTTTTTCTACAGAGTTGCCGGCTTCAATAAGAGGTGCCGAAAAATTATCTATGATTTCTTCAAGCTGACCGGTTTGGCTGAAATAGATTGCTAATATTTTTTTATTCATCCTTTATGAAATTAGAAATCTGCGGGTTTTAATATTTTTGATTTTTTGCTGTAATCTTTAACGGCTTGCTGCACAATTTCAGGTAAATCTTTGTATGATTCTTTTACAATTTCGCCATCTTTTTGCATATCGTTTTTATAACCTAAAAATCCCGGTGCATTTTCCTGGATCATCAATCTTAAAAAATGAAATTCTGTATTAGAATTGTTTTTTTGAATGGCTGCCTCTAATTTTTTATGCCCCGATTTGAAAAGGCCTAATTTATCAGCCGGGTTTTTTGCAAGTCCTGCTTTTTTCATCAGCAATGTGCCGGAATAAGCAAGTTTTTCAGGCACTGAAGAAGCATCAACAATTTTTAATTGCGCATTTACATTATTAATACTGTCTGCAGCCATGCAGGAATAGAAAGCGGCTTTGTTGAATTGAATTTGCGCCCTTAAATCAGTTGCAGCAAAAAGCAACATGCCCATCAAACAATTGCTCAATATGTTTAAACTCATGCTTTAACAAATAAGCTGCAAATATAAAGAATAATGAGGTTGAGTGAAGCAATGATGTGAATAACATCATCATACAAAAAATCAAAAAAATGAATTCTGAAAAGTTGATGGTCGCAGAATTTCCGGAAAACTTTTAAAACACGGATCTGCAAATATATTTAACGTTGATGCCTATCCTAATTTTATTTCCCAGCCATCTCTGTACTGTCGTTTTACAAATTGATTGGCTTCATCAAAATTGGTAATCTTCATATTGGCAGCATCCCATAACAATTTTTTTCTTCCGGGAAAACCTTTGCCATTGCTGCCTTTAATGTTCCAGCTTCGCAATGCAAGATTGCCCATTAAAATTGTTTCAGTAAGCGGGCCGGCATATTCAAAAGGGGAGCTCATTTGATTTTTTCCATAACCCGCAATGCAAGCATTCACCCATTGCACATAATGGCCTTCGGGCACCCGGGCTAATGTTTGCGGCACATTTACTTCTTTGGTTTTTGATGTTGGCAACAATGTGGGGTTTGCTCCATAAGTGCCGCACATTATTTTTCCTTTCGAGCCCTCAATGATCACACCGCCATCATCGTTGCCCATTTTTTCATCTGCGCCAAGTTCTTCAGGTCTTTCAGGAAGAATGCCGCCATCCATCCAATGCAATTTCACATCAGGCTTGCCATTTTTTCCGGGAAATTTTAAAATCACGGATGATGAGATCGGGCAGCTTTCGGGATAATATGCGGCGTTCCACATTTTTTCATAAACACTGCCTTCGCTGCATTCCACTTCTGAAGGATAACCGAGGCCAACTGTTTTGAATGCCGGATCAATCAAATGGCAGCCCATGTCGCCTAATGCGCCCGTTCCAAAATTCCAGAAGCCGCGCCAGCTAAAGGGTACATACTCTTTATGATAATCTTCAAACTGGCCGGCCGAGCCACAAATCCCAATTGAGGTCTTTTGGGATTTCATCTTTTGTTTTTGGCGTGCCCATGCCTTGCGGCCACACAGGCCTGTTCGTCCACACATTTATTTTATGCGCATCACCAATAATGCCGGCATTGTACCATTCCTGCATTTGCCGAACACCATCACCACTGGCGCCCTGGTTGCCCATTTGTGCCACCACTTTATATCGGATAGCCATCTCCGTTAGCATGCGCGCTTCATAAATATCATGCGTCATTGGTTTTTGAACATATATATGCTTTCCCAATTGCATGGCAGAAGCTGCAGCAATTGCATGAATGTTATCAGGCGTTGAAACGGAAACGGCATCAATGTGCTTATGCTCTTTGTGGAGCATCTCACGAAAGTCTTTATAATATTTAGCATTTGGAAAACGCTTCACTGAATTGGCAGCCCGGGTATCATCAACATCACACAGATAAGCGATTTCAGCTTTGCCACTTTCTGAAAAATTTTTCAGGTCGCTTTCACCTTTGCCGCCGGCGCCAATGCCCGCAATTATAAGTTTATCGCTCGGCGCAACAAAACCACGGCCAAGCACATGCCTTGGAACAATAAAAAAACCTGCTGCTGCAAATGATGAGTCGCGAATAAATTTTCTGCGAGATGAATTGTAAGCGTTCTTGCTTTTCATATAACAATAGCTTGTTGATGTGTGAGAATTTGAAATGGTAATTTATAGAAAAGATAAAAGTCCGGAAAAATAAATTTATATAAAGTGGGTTTGTGGGTACGATTTTCCATCGTGATCATTTGGTTTCTAAATTCCGAATATGGCTCTTTCTTTTGCATTGGTCAATAATGCCAAAACATCTTCTTCGGTGCCAGTGAAGGGCCTGATGATTCAATTTTTAAAGTGGCCATTGCAGCGGCAAATTCTCCTGAGTAACGAAAGCCCTTGCCTTTCTGGCGCTGATAAAGATAGCCAGCCATATAAGTATCGCCACAACCAGTTGCATCCACAATAGATATCATCGGGCTATAAGCAGGAATATTATAAAAGCGAACGCCGTCGTAAATCACGGAGCCCCGGCTTCCCAATGTGATAATGATTTCTTCAACGCCCCAATCAAACAAAATCTTAGCTGCTTTTCTAACATCGGTCGAGCCCGTTAGCACAGCCATTTCAAATTCATTTGCTTTTAGAATATTTACATATTGAAGCGCTTCTTTTTTATCGCGCCAATCAATGGCATGAACTTTTTGATTTTTAACTTCTCTCAAATAACCTTGCACATCAAGAGAAACTTTTCCTTTTTTAGATAAATGTTTTATTATTTCAACGGGAATATCGTCAGCGAGCAATGGGCCAAGGTGAAAGAAGGACGCCTCAATATTCTGAAAATCTTCAGGCTTGAATGGGTCTGATTTTTGAAGCACACGTTGTGTTCTGTGATCCTGGTCTTCAGCATAATTATTTTCAAAATAAACGGTGTGCTGCGACGGGCTGGTCAATTGCACTTTAATGCCTTCATTGCGCAAATCAGCAATAAAATGCATTTCATTTTTTGCAACAGAAGTAACCAATAAATAATTGGGGTTCATGTTGCGAATGGCATTGGAGAAATAGAAAGAAGTGCCGCCCGCCATGTGCACAACAGATTTTTTCGTTACTACTTTATCAAGTGTTATATGCCCGATGCAACAAATGTCATACATCGATTAATAGTTTTATTTATTTGCCTTAACAATTTGCATGCCGCGTGCGCACAAAACAATCAGGTAATTTATGCAAAAGATGAATCAATCGAAAAAGAAATTTGTTTTATAGGATGAATGGGTGAATAGAAAACATGTTTGTACGGAAAAACAATGAAACTGATATGATTGTTCATTTTTTTTTGAGCTAAAAGAAAAAGAGATGAAATCTTTTAAAAATATCTCATCTCTTAATAATAAAATTCGCTATTAGCTATTCACCATCATATTCCCAAACTCCAGCCATCTCTGTAAGTCCTTTTCACAAACTGGTTTGCATCGTCAAAGTTTGTGATCTTCATGTTCGGGCCGTCCCATAATAATTTAATGTGCCGCCCCGGATAATCAAATTCTCCTTTGTCATTTTTCTTTTGAATATCGTAGCTGCGAATAGCGAGATTGCCCATCAATACACTTTCCGTTAATGGGCCGGCGATATCAAAATGCGAGCTGAGATTTTTTGCCTTATCGCTGCCATAGCCTGCTATCGCTGCTTCCACCCATGCGGCATAATGCCCGTCATCTCCATTCGGAACACGTGCAATAGTCTGCGGAACTTTAGCTTCTTTCGTTTTTGAAGTCGGCAACAGTTGCGGATCGATGCCATAAGTTCCGCACATCATCTTTCCTTTTGTGCCAAGAAATAAAGTGCCGTTGCCGCCATCGCCAAATGTTTCATTCGCGCCGAGCTCTGCAGGCCTTGTTGGCTGAATGCCGCCATCCATCCAATGCAGCTCCACATCAGGTTTCCCGCTTTGTCCTTTAAATACTAATGTGATGTGCGATGCGATTGGGCCGCTTTCAGGGAAATATGCTTTGTGCCAGTTCTCAATATATTTTGTTGCCACGCTGCACTCCGCAGAAATTGGATAGCCCAATTGTGCAACAGCAAATGCAGGCGCCATAATATGACAAGCCATGTCGCCGAGTGCGCCGGTGCCATAATCCCACCAGCCGCGCCAGTTGAATGGAAGCACGCCTTCGAAATAATCTTTCTTTGGTGCAGTGCCAAGCCAAAGATCGAAATCCAATTCAGATGGGATAGGCGAAGCAGTTGTTGGCCTTCCAACTCCTTGCGGCCAGATAGGCCTGTCAGTGAAACAATAAATGGTGTGCACATCTCCGATCAATCCCGCAGCATACCAATCCTGCAATAAGCGAACGCCATCACCACTTGATCCCTGGTTGCCCATTTGTGTTACCACTTTATAATCGTGCGCTGCTTTTGTGAGCATGCGCGCTTCATAAATATCATGGGTTAAAGGTTTTTGCACATACACATGCTTGTGCAATTGCATAGCTGCCATTGCTGCAACAGCATGCGTGTGATCGGGAGTTGAAACAGAAACCGCATCAATATGTTTTGCTTCTTTGGAAAGCATCTCGCGAAAATCTTTATATCGCTTTGCATTGGGGAAACGTTTTACAGAGTCGCCAATTTGCCTGTCATCAACATCGCACAAATAAGCGATGGTAGCTTTGCCGCTTTTATCAAAATGATCAATATCATCTGCTCCTTTGCCGCCTGCACCTATTGCAGCAATCATTAGTTTATCACTTGGCGCCACAAAACCTCGGCCCAGCACATGTCTCGGCACAATAAAAAAACCGGCTGTAGCTAACGATGAGCTCTTAAGAAAATCTCTGCGTGATTTGTTGAATGCGTTTTTCTTTTTCATTAATGAATTTTTCTATGGCTTATGAAATTGATTGAGCGCCTAAGTTACACCAAAGATGGAATTGGAGACAAAAAAAATCGTGTCTGATTGACGGTTAATAATTTTGTTATCGGTGCCTTTTAATAATGGTTTCGGGTTCTGTTCCAAAATCATTTTCAACACACGTGCTTTTGCTGCGGTTTGGGGCTAAGTTTTTTTTCTTAGTTTTAACTTCTTACTTTTCTTTAATCAAGCTTATGATGAAGCATTCATTTCTGGCTCTTCTGTTCCTGATTATTTTTTTCCTATCTGGTTTTGCACAAACACGCGAGCCACTGAAGGCGAACTTCGAAAATTCTGCAGCCTATCGCTGGCTTAATAAAAAAGTGCTCAACAGCAGAACGCTTGACGACATGGAAAATATTTCTACATGGCAAAGTTTCACCATCGGCGGAGAAGAAATTGTAGATGCAAGAAAAGTTTTTAAGCGAACTGAAGCAGATAAAAATATTGCTGCTATTTCTTTAACAACTGAAATGGTGCACAGCGGTAAGCAATCGCTTTTGTTGCGCACGCCAACAAGGCTCGAGGGATTGCCTCCGAAAAATGGCCGCGGTTGGGGGCGATCTGGCGTAAGGCGAAATTTTGATGGCGAAGATTGGGCCAAATTCAATCGAATATCAATTTGGATTTATCCCGAGCTTCCGGGATTTTATACTGCAGCATTGGATATTCATCTTTTTAATGATGGCGCAAAAAAAATCCCTCCTGTGTTTGGACAGGAAGGCGAGACTTCATTGGTGCTCCGCAATCATGAATGGAATCATGTTGTGTGGGAAATAAGCAATGTAGCCCGTGATAAAATAACAAAAATGGAAATCTCTTATGGATTATCAGGAAGTGCGCCGGAAGAAGCAGATTCTATTAAATTTTATTTCGACAAATTTGATCTTGAGCTTGTTGAACCAGACAAGATTGAAGGCTGGGAAGTATGGAAAAGTAGAATTTCGTATAGCCATGACGGTTACCAAACCGGTGCTGAAAAAACTGCCATTGCAAATAACATTGATGCAAAAGAATTCAAACTGATCAATAATGACAATGGAGAAATTATTTTATCAAAACCAATAGAAATTCAAAACACGCATCTTGGAAATTTTCAGGTGATGGATTTTTCTGAAATACGACAGCCCGGGAATTTCACAATCATTGCAGGCAATACATCAACCCACCCTTTCCAAATAGGAAATAATATTTGGGAAGCATCTGTGTGGAAAGTGATCAACTTTTTATATGCTGAAAGATGCGGCGCGGCAATACCGGGGATTCATGGAGTTTGCCATCAGGATTGGAGCTGTGTGCATAATGATAAAAGAATTATCATCAATGGTGGCTGGCACGACGCAGGCGATTTGACTCAAGGCCTTGGCAACACTGCTGAAATTGATTATGCGCTATTTAGTCTTGCTGAAAAAATAAAGGACAGAAATGAAGATCGCAAATTGTATGACCGCTTGATTGAAGAAGCACGATGGGGCTTAGACTGGATCATAAAAACAAGTTTCGGTGATGGGTTCCGCAACACTGGCTCCATCAGCAGCCGAAGGACAAACGCAATTCTCGGCGATGACGACGATGTGACTTCAACTGCGCGAAATAATCCGCTCGATAATTTTATGGCATCAGCCGCAGAAGCAATCGGAGCAAGGGTTTTGCAAGAAAGCGATCCGAGATCGGCTGCGCTTGCATTAAAAATGGCAGCAGCAGATTGGAAGTTTGGGATAGAAGGAATGAAAAACATTCAGGCAAGTAAAGAAATTTGGACAGGGACTTTTGACTCTGATAATATAGAATTTGAAGTGGCGGCAGAAGCAATACTTGCTTCCATTGATTTGTGGAAAATGACCCATGATAAAATGTATGAAGAAAAAGCGGTTGCGCTTTCACACCTAATCCTCAATTCCCAACAGCGCAAAAAAACTGATTGGGATATTGCTCTCACAGGTTTTTTTTATACGAGCCCTGCAAAAGAAAGAATTCTCCATTTCGTTCATCGTGGCAGGGATCAGGCTCACATTCTTGCGCTCACGGAATTGTGCAATTCATTTCCCGAACATCCTGATTATATGAAATGGTATTCTGCCATCACGCTTTATTCTGAATATTTAAAAAAAATAAGCGTGTATTCTGCTCCGTATAATGTGATGCCCGCATCTGTGTATTGCGATACGGAATATCTTCATGTTCCTGAAAGCCGGCTTGAATCATTCAAAAAACAAGTGTTGAACGGAATTGCATTAGGCAAAGGCCATTATCTGCGACTGTTCCCGGTATGGATGGATTATCGTGGGCATTTTGGCGCAATATTGCCACAAGCACAAGCACTGGCGAGCGCTGCGCATTTGCGAAATGATTTTAATTCTGCAGAGCTATCGCAACATCAATTAGAATGGGTCCTCGGCAAAAACCCTTTCTCTGAAAGTACGATGTTCGGTGAAGGATATGATTTTTCTCCGTTATATTCTCCATCTTCAGGTGATATGGTTGGCGCTTTGCCTGTGGGCATTCAGACTTTTGAAGATAATGATGCGCCTTATTGGCCCGTGCAAAGTACGTGGACGTATAAAGAAGTGTGGGTGCACCCGGCAGCGCGATGGATCTGGCTATTGAAAGATTTGCTTGGCGCTGCAACAGTTGAAGGCCACGCAATCTCGACAATTATATTCAAAGACATGCTTAGTGGAAAAGAAATAAAAGCAGTGCCGAATTCCAATCAGCAATTTCATATCATTGTGCCGGAAGGCGATTACAAAATCTTTTTTAACGGAGATGAACAAGCGAAAACATTTTTGCCCGGAACTGATTATGATCTTGACCTTCGCCCGCAACATGCTTTAAATTTCACTTCAGATATTTCTTTTAATAAAAAAGATGAATTGATCATCAAAGTGGGTGTACGCGGAACAGGCAACCATCGGTTTACTATTAAGGCAGATAATTTAAAGTTTACAGAAACAATAAAAGAAGTAACGCTGAAACAAGGGGAATTAAAAACTATTGAGTGGCGCGCAAAAATAGCTTCAACAGATGAGCCATGGGTTGCGCTTATTATTCCTGACAATGACATGCAGCAAAGAAAAGAAATCAGCGGGGCTGCATGGCAGAAATGATTATTGCACCATCACCTGGCTTGAATAGAAATAAGGCTTATCTGATTTTGATATCACTCTTACCAAAAAAATTCCTTCATTGAAACCCGGCATATTAATAGTGAATTTATTATCGCCTTTTTTTATTTCAACGGTTTCATCTTTTATAATATTTGATGACAAGTCACTGACAATAATTCTTGCCAAATGCAAGTCGTTAGATGAACTTATCCCGATATTAAAATCAGAATTTGAAGGAACAGGATTTGGAAAAACGTTAATCTTGTCTGATTGCAAATAGATCGTCTGGGCAACTATCGGTTGATATGATGAATCCTGAGCTGAGCAATGCATACAAAGCACTGACACAAGAAACAGGATAAAAAATAATTTCCATTTAATTTTCATAAAAAACATTTATGGAAATTAAAGTTCAAAATAGATGCCAGCGAATTTTAATGCTTGGTTAAGCTCTGTTAGTACAAGACTAAGAGTTGTTTTTAAGACAAATGAGCAATTTCTTCTACAATTAAAAGGGAAATTTATTTAGCCAGCATGATCTTATAACCGAAAGAAGCGCTTAGTGGAAATATCCTGTTTGTGCTGTAAGGAATCGCCCAAAAATATTCTATGTTATTGACATAGTTTTTTACGTCAGGGTTCCTGAAGGGCACATAAACTGCCAATGAAAAATAACCAAATTTTGAATTGTTTGGCCTGAAGTCAAGACCGCCGCCAATGGTAAAATTGTAAAATGTTTTATTGTACTGCGTGTTGTTTGGATAATAGATGGTAGTATTATAACCATACATGCCAACAATAAATGGAATAAAAACTGCAGAAGCCGGGTTGATGATTGCTCTTATTTTAACGCCTGCATTATATCCAAGACCGATAATATTCCATCCCGCACCGCCGAAAACACCAATATTTTTGTACGGATAAAAAATTGCATTTACGCCGCCGCCGCCATATTCATAGCCCACGCCGGCACCAACAGAAAATTTATCCAAAGGAATTGCGGGAAGTTTTGGTTCCAGATCAACTGAAGTAGTATCCTGTGCGTATAAGCTGATCGAAAATGTGGTTAAAAGCAGTAAGAAGGTAATTTTAAGCTTGTTCATACGTGCGGGTAAAGATAATTAACAATACATGTAAAATTGTTAAGTGAATGCAAAATTAGAAGGCGAAGACAAGCTGTAAAATATAAGATGTAAGGCAAAGGTTGAGGCTAATGGAATCTTGCCATTGAGGGTTTACCTTATACCTTACACCTTTTTGCTTGTACCTTAATGTTACACAAGCTTTGCGTCGAGTGTAATAGCAATACTTGCATTCAGCGATTTGCTGATTGGGCAATTTAATTTCGCATCTGCTGCTACTTCCTGAAATTTTTCTTCACTAATTCCCGGCACTTTTGCTTTGAGAACAAGGTCGGAATTTGTGATGATGCCATCTCCCAAAGTTATTGTGGACGTTACATCCAGCGAATCGGCTGTAAAGCCTGCAGCCTGCAAACCAAAACTCAGTTTCATGGCAAAACATCCTGCATGCGCAGCAGCAATAAGTTCTTCGGGGTTGGTGCCAACGCCTTGCTCAAAACGAGATTTATATGAATACTGTGTGCCATTCAATGTTGTACTTTGTGTAGTCAAATGACCGGTTCCTTCTTTTCCGTTGCCGTTCCAAACGGCGGTTGCTGTACGTTTCATGTTATTTGTATTTTTAATTGTGAATTGTGAATGGACAATGGTGAATAATGAATAATAAATAAATATTCGCGCCATGCACGTGGCTCCATTGACTATTCACCATTGATTATTCACCTAAATATTTTGCAATGATAATAACTTGGAGCGATTTTGAAAAAATTGATATCCGCATCGGCACAATTATAGAAGCCGCAGATTTTCCTAAAGCTAAAAAACCGGCCTATCAACTAACTATTGATTTCGGAGAAATGGGAATAAAAAAGTCTTCAGCTCAGATTGTTTCTTTTTATCAGAAAGAAGAACTGATCGGAAAACAAATAATCGCTGTCATGAATTTCCCAAAAAAACAAATTGCCAATTTTTTCAGCGAATGCCTGGTGCTGGGCGTTTATACAGATAAAAATGAAGTAGTTTTATTAAAGCCAGATCGCAAAGTACAAAACGGTTGGAAGATTGGATAGCGCTTATATTCTCTCACGGATTATACGGAATAAACAGATAGAAAATATGCCCGGGAAATAAGTCATCCGTGGACATCTGCGCAATCTGTAAGCAATAAGTTTATGCAAGAAATATTTTCCACATATTATCAATCGCCTGTCGGGCTTATCAAAATTGCAGGCACCGAAAATTTCATTGCCGAAATTCTTTTTATTGATAACATTGAAAAGCCGCATATTGACCACCAAAAAAAATTGCCGCCCATTATTATTAATTGTGCTGGAGAGCTGATTCAATATTTTCAAGGGCAAAGAAGAATTTTTAATTTCGCTATGAATCAGGACGGCACAGAATTTCAGAAAAAAGTATGGAACGAACTGGAGATAATACCGTTTGGAAAAACAATCAGCTATCTTGAGCTTTCGCGAAGGCTGGGCAACACAAAAGTCATTCGCGCCGCTGCATCAGCAAACGGCAAAAATAATATTGTGATTGTAGTGCCCTGTCATCGGGTTATCGGCTCAAACAATAATCTGGTTGGCTATGGTGGCGGGTTGTGGCGAAAGCGCTGGCTGCTGGAGCACGAAGCAAAAATTGCTCATGGCGTTCAGGCTTTATTCTAATCGCACAAATAAAAAGCGATAGGAATTGCTCTATCGCTTAGCATTGAGAACGGACGTGCCATGAATGATTTAGAGTGGACAAAGCTAATCTGCCGCTTCATTTTTAATAGCCCATTTTCATCTTTTTTACTGCAAACGTTTGCAGTGCTATCAGCCATTTTTCAAGCATAAATAGGCCGCCAATAACCGGGAGTTATTTTCATAAATATTTTTAATCAATACTAAAAGCAAAATATTATTTGGAAGAACTGTGATTTTATTGCAGCTTTTGCGAATAATGATACAAGAACATTTTATTAATGGGCACGCTGACGGATACCGAAGAATTTTTACAGTTGATTCAGGAAAATAAAAAAATTATTTTCAAGATATGCAATTCGTATTGCTACAATAAAAACGATAGGGAAGACCTGGCTCAGGAAATTATTTATCAGCTTTGGAAATCAGGCAAAAGTTTTAATGCCGATCATAAATTTTCTACCTGGATGTATCGCATTGCGCTGAACACTGCAATTTCTATTTACAGGAAAGAAAAAAAATCAGAGCGGACTATTTCATTTACAGAACATTTTATTGAAGTTGAAGATGTGAGCGAATCACCTGATGCTTTGCAAACAAACATTCATCTTCTTCAGCAATTCATCAATGAACTGAAAGAACTGGACAGGGCTTTAATGATACTTTATCTTGAAGAAAAAAGTTATGGAGAGATTGCTGAAATCCTAGGCATCACGGAAACAAATGTGGCAACCAAAATCAGCCGCAACAAAGAAAAACTGAAACAAAAATTTCTAACAAAAAATAATTAAAATGGAAGACTTTGAATTAAAAAACCTATGGAAAGAATATGACCGGAAAATTGAAGAAACAAAATTGCTGAATATGCAATCGTGGGTAATCAATCTTAAAACCTTTGAATACCTGCAAACGGAAAAAGCAAAATCAAAATTAAATTCGTTGAGCGCATTTAAAAAACGCGCAATTATTGCAGGCATATTATGGATTGCATTCCTGGTATTCTTAATTGTTGAGTCATGGCCGTTTTCGAATATCTTTTTTGTAGCTTCTGTTTCTGCAATTGCAGCGTTTAGTTTACTTGCGATAATCGCTTACATCAAACACATTATCCTCATTAGTGAAATAGATAACAGCGAAAACCTGATAGAAACGCAACAAAAAACAGCAGCGCTTCAGGCATCTACTTTACAAATTACGCGGGTGCTTTTTTTGCAGGCTCCATTTTATAGCACTTTTTTCTGGAGCCAGAAAATGATTGCCTCAAATTGGGCGGCTTTTTTTCTGATATCTCTTCCCATTACTTTATTTTTTGTTTTTGCATCTGTTTGGCTTTATGTAAATATTAATTGCCAAAACGCTGAAAAGAAATGGTTCAAAATATTATTCAGCAGTAAAGAATGGACATCGGTTACAAAAGCAATCAGCTTTATAAAAGAAATAGAAGAGTTTAAAAACGAAACGATCTGATATTCCCAAAGCTTCTCAGGCCTTCCATTTCTAATTAATTATCTTCATCAAATAATACATGTCAATTGAACGCTTACAATGCCGCATGTTTGTTTTAAATTTGAATCTCACTTTAAACAACTAACGATGAAAATAACAAAAGCCATTACTTCAGCTTTTTTGTTTGTGATTTTTTTTCAAAATATAAATGCGCAACGAAAAATTGAAGACTTTGACAAAGGCTGGAAATTTTATTTGGGTGATGCCGGCGATGCTCAATATGTAAGTTTTTCCGACGCTAAATGGAGAGACCTGACCGTGCCTCACGATTGGAGCATTGAAGAAAAATTTGATGAGCATAGCCCGGCTACAACTTCCGGCGGCGCATTAACCGGTGGCATTGGCTGGTATAGAAAAACATTTTTACTCCCTGCTTCTTCACAAGGCAAAAAAATATTCATTGATTTTGATGGCGTGTATATGAACAGCGAAGTATGGATCAACGGGCAATATCTTGGGAAGCGCCCATATGGCTATAGCTCATTCAGGTACGATATGACGCCTTATCTCAAATATGGAACTGAAAAAAATGTTATTGCAGTGAAGGTGAACAATGCGCCACAGCCAAATTCACGCTGGTTCAGTGGTTCAGGCATTTATAGAAATGTTTGGCTTGTTACTACAACGAAAATGTTCGTTGATCATTGGGGCAGTTTTATTACCACGCCTTTTATTTCTGATAAATATGCAACTGCACATATCGAAACACGCATCAAAAATCATGAAGGTTCGCAACCTTCGATTTCTATAACAACAGTTATTTATAATGCAACAGGAATACAAGTTGCAAAAGACGAAAGGCCTAATGTAGCAGTGAGAGACACAGAATTTGTGAACAAAGAAAATATCAATATACCAAACCCTGTTTTATGGTCGGTTGATAAACCTGCATTATATAGAGCGGTGACACAAATTTCAAGAAGCGGAAAATTGCTGGATGAATATGAAACTTTTTTTGGCATCAGGTATTTTTCATTTGATGTTGATGAAGGTTTTTCATTGAATGGGAAACACATTAAAATAAACGGCGTTTGCGACCATCATGATTTGGGTTGTCTCGGCACGGCAATTAATTATCGTGCATTGCAAAGGCAATTGGAAATATTAAAAGGCATGGGCTGCAACGCAATCCGGACATCGCACAACCCGCCAGCACCGGAGCTTTTAGAGCTTTGCGATAAAATGGGTTTTATTGTTTTAGATGAAGCTTTTGATATGTGGAAAATACAAAAATCAGAATATGATTATCACTTGTATTGGGACGAATGGCATAAAAAAGATTTGCAGGATATGGTGCTCCGCGACAGAAACCATCCTTCTGTGATTATGTGGAGCATAGGCAATGAAATAAATGAAGGAGGAGAAACCAAGGATACGACTGAAAATAATCCGGGCTTTATTATTGGAAAAGAACTTCGTGAAATCGTTCGCTCATTAGATACAACAAGGCCGATCACTTCCGCATTGAATAATCCTTATCCAAATAATCCGATATACAAATCTGGTGCATTGGATCTCATCGGTTATAATTATGATAATAATAACGTCAAAAATTTTCACGAACGTTTTCCGGGAAAAAAATTTCTCGGCACTGAAACTGTCTCAGCGCTTGAAACAAGAGGGCATTATGATATTTATATTCCATCCGACAGCATTCGCCGCTGGCCTGAATATTGGGACAAACCTTTTGACAAAGGCAATACAGATATGACTGTCTCGGCATACGACCAGGTTTCTGCGCCATGGGGATCAACCCATGAAGAGACGTGGAAAAATTTTAAAAAATATGATTTTCTTTCCGGTCAGTTTATCTGGACAGGTTTTGATTATATTGGCGAGCCAACTCCTTATCCTTGGCCGGCAAGAAGCTCGTACTTCGGAATCATAGATCTGGCGGGCTTTCCAAAGGATGTGTATTATATGTACCAAAGCGAATGGACAGATAAAACCGTGCTTCATATTTTGCCGCACTGGAATTGGAAAGCCGGAGACACTGTTGATGTGTGGGCTTATTATAACCACGCTGATGAAGTTGAATTATTTTTAAACGGGCAATCATTAGGCACAAGAAAAAAAGAAGGGGATGACTTGCATGTAAAATGGCGTGTGCCTTATCGGCCCGGAACATTGAAAGCAATTTCGAAAAAAGAAGGAAAAGAAGTAATGGCGCAGGTAATAAAAACTGCAGGCAAACCTGATAGAATAATTTTAAGCGCAGATAGAAATGCTATTAAAGGCGATGGAAAAGATCTTTGTTTTATAACTGTGAAAATTGTGGATGCGCAGGGAAACCTTGTTCCGGATGCAAGTAATAATGTTCAATTTAAAACAAATGGCGATGGAATGATTGTAGGTGTGGATAATGGCAGCGAAACAAGCATGGAATCTTTCAAAGCCAGTGAGCGCAAAGCTTTCAACGGATTATGTTTGGCAGTTGTTCAATCGAAAGAAAAATCAGGAGGCATTCAATTTATAGCAACATCACCGGGATTGCAATCGGCAATTTTGCAGATAATTGTGAAATGATTTGTACCTATGAAGGGCGCAAATGCGCAGCGTTTTTTTATTTAAATGCTGTCAGGTTTGCGATAAACCTATTTTAATAATGTGAAATTTTTTAAAAAACGAAATCTTAACTTTAAGTCAATTAGTTGCTATATGAGAAAAATGAATAACTGCTTTTTGTTTTTATTAGTTTTTGGAATTGCCTGCAACAATGCAGAAGAGAAAACAAAAACTACAACTGCTTCAACTGACAGCACATCTTCCAAAATTACGTATGCGCATGACCGTCAGTTCCTGAAAAGTTATGCAAAAAATATTATTGAGCTGCAAAGCAGCGACAGCAATTCAAAATTGCTGATATGCGCCGATTATCAGGGAAGAGTAATGACAAGCACTGCAACCGGCGACAGCGGAACAAGCTTCGGCTGGATAAATTATAAGCTGATTGAAAGCGGTGAAAAGAAAAAACATATCAACCCTTACGGCGGCGAAGAAAGACTTTGGCTTGGCCCGGAAGGAGGTCAATACTCAGTTTATTTTCAAAAAGGCGACTCGTTCAATGTAGCTCATTGGCAAGTGCCGCCAATCATTGACACAGTGACGTATGATGTTGCTTCGCAAAATCAATCGCAGGCTGTGTTCACCAAAAAGGCTACAGTTGTGAATTACAGCGGAACAAGTTTTGACATCAACATCGAAAGAAAAATTTCATTGCTTGATAAAAAGCAGTTGGAAGAAAAGATGAACCTTCAAATTCCTTCATCAGTTCATTTTGTGGGTTTCGAAACAGACAACTCTATAACTAATATCGGCAATAAAGATTGGAAAAAAGAAAATGGGTTGTTATCCATTTGGCTTTTGGGAATGATGACGCCTTCAGATGAAACAAAAGTGATCATTCCTTTTGTTCCGCAAAAAAATATCCACGATTATATTACAAATGATTATTTCGGAGCGATTTCTCCTGACAGATTGCAAATTAAGGACAGCGTTTTATATTTTAAATGTGATGGAAAATCAAGAGGAAAGATTGGCTTGTCACCGGTGATTGCAAAATCTATTGCAGGTAGCTATGATTTTAAAAATAATGTGCTGAGCCTTATTTTTTTCCCTGTTGATAAAAACGGGATGTATGTCAATTCCAAATGGGAATTGCAAAAACAGCCTTTCAAAGGCGACGTAGTAAATTCATATAACGACGGGCCAATGGCTGATGGCTCTCAGCTTGGGCCATTTTATGAAATTGAAGCGTCATCATCGGTGAAAGAATTGAAGAAGGGAGAAAAGCAGGAATACAAACAGATCACTTGCCATTTACAGGGAAGCTTTGATGATTTGCGAAACATCGCGAAACAATTGCTGGGCGTTGATTTGAAAGAGGTTAATGGTAAATAGTAAATGGTCAATCAATGCCATCAGCCATTCACATTTCATTATTGACAATCGACTATTCACAATTCAACATATGCATTTATACAAAACACTCAAGGCAAATATTCTTATCGATGGCAGCAACTCATTTTTAATAAATGAAGAATGGGATGTGCTGATTAATCGTAAAAATCTTTTCGGGCATTTGTCATCTTTCAAAAAGGAATTGAATAAAATGGCCGATGAAGAATGCAAAAAAAATATGAAGGATTTGTTAGCCCCAATTGGCAAACAGGAAGTGTGGGCAGCAGGAGTAACGTATATGCGTAGCCGCGATGCAAGAATGGAAGAATCTAAAAATGCTGGTGGCGGCGATTTCTATCAAAAAGTTTATGAAGCAGAAAGGCCTGAGCTTTTTTTCAAAGCGTTGCCACATCGTGTTGTCGGGCATAATCAACAGGTAAATATCAGAAAAGATTCAACTTGGAACGTGCCTGAGCCCGAACTCACATTGTTCATTAATTCTTATGGAGAAATTCAGGCATACACAATCGGCAATGACATGAGCTCTAGAAGTATTGAAGGAGAAAATCCCTTGTACCTGCCGCAGGCAAAATCTTATGAAAGGAGCGCTGCACTTGGGCCTTGCTTATATGTGCCGGAACATCCTATTTCTAAAGAAACAAATATCAATATACAGATTAGGCGAAATACGAATGAAGTTTTTTCAGGGATGATCCAGCTTAACAGAATGAAACGTGATCTGAAAGAACTGATCGGTTTCCTTTTTCGTGAATGTGATTTTTCCGTCGGATGTTTTTTAATGACAGGAACGGGGATCGTGCCGCCGGATGATTTTACTTTGCAGATAGGCGATGAGGTGAATATTACTATTGAGGGCATTGGGATTTTGACGAATGTGGTGGGAGTGAAGATGTGAAGCTATTTCTCGCAAAGGCGCGAAGACGCAACGTGTAATCGTTCATTCTTTGCGCCTTCGCGCCTTTGCGAGAAACAAAACTTTTAACTGTGAGCAAAGCAGCCGATAGTGAAACTGAAGCCGCTTTTAGCGCTGCCGTACAAGAGTGCGACCCCGCAATAAATGCGGGGCAGGCTGCACGATGTTCAATAGAATTAATGGCCGGGGACATAATATTTTTCAAACTAACGTAAATGGATATCCTAAGATAGCTTTGGCATTCAGGTTAGACTAGCTCCGGTCTTCAGGCCGGAGATGATGAAACGAACCAAACCAAAACGGGCTTTAGCCTACAATTTTTTTCTCCGGCCTTCAGGCCGGAGCTAGTCAATAAAACATACATTATGAGAAAACTATTTTCAATCGCATTCATTTTTTCTTTTTGTTTTTTGCAAATCAACGCGCAAAATTTTAATGGCATCGATATGAACCTGAACAACCTCTATCGCTTGTCAAATGCAAAAACACGTTCCATAAGCCCTGAAAATTTTAATGGCGAAAAAGGAAAAGGCGGAATGGCTACAAGTGGCATGGGCGCTGGCGCTTCGCGTGATTTGGGCCAGACCTGGAAAGTGAGCCCTTGCATTACTATTAAAAAAAATACCACTTACACAATCGCTGAAATTGAAGGCCCCGGATCTGTGCAACACATTTGGATGACGCCTACCGGAAACTGGCGTTATTCAATTGTTAGAATGTATTGGGATGATGAGAAAGAGCCATCGGTGGAAGCTCCTGTGGGAGATTTTTTCTGCATGGGCTGGACGAAATATTCACCGCTCCGCTCGCTGGCAGTCTGTGTAAACCCCGGCAGCGCATTCAATTGTTATTGGCCAATGCCATTCAGAAAAAAATGCAGGATCACCATGGAAAATATTGGTGATGAAGACATGGTTTTATACTATCAAGTCGATTATGTGCTCACCGAAGTTCCTGCTGATGCTGCTTATTTTCATGCGGAATTCCGTCGCGTGAATTCTTTGCCATACAAAACTGATTATACTATTGTCGATAGCATTAAAGGCCGTGGTCAATATGTGGGCACTTATATTGCTTATGGTGCAAAGGACAACGGCTGGTGGGGCGAGGGCGAAATAAAATTTTTTATGGATGGCGATGCAAAATTCCCCACCATTTGCGGCACGGGCACTGAAGATTATTTCTGCGGCTCATATGATTTTGATACAAAAGTAAAAGGTGAAGAGGGTGCTGAAACCTACGCCTTCACTGAGTTTTGCACTCCTTATAGCGGGCTTGCCCAGGTAATACGCGGCGACGGCCATTATAATGTGATGCAGCGTTTTGGTTTGTACCGCTGGCATATCGCTGATCCGATCAGGTTCGATAAAAATTTAAAAGTAACTATTCAGGACATCGGCTGGCGCAAAGATGGGCGCTATTTGCCATTGCAGGATGATATTGCATCCGTTGCATTTTGGTATCAAACCGATCCGCACACACCATTCCCAAAATTGCCTGAGAGAGATTTGTTGGAAGTGAGATAGTAATTAATAGTGCTGATTAATTGCAGTAATGTTTTTTTGTGATTTTTTTTATTATGTCCTCAGCGGCATTACTACTATTGAAAATTGTCCAGCCTGCCACGCATTTATTGCGGGGTCGCACTCTTGTGCAGTAGGAATTCTATTGGGCAATGTGCAACAGTCATTGCTAATTTTAATTTGCAAACATTCGGGCATTAAGATTTGCCACTGAAACACAGAAGCACTGAAGGTTCTGTGTTTCAGTGCTTCTGTGGCATTTATTTTTTACTTCTTTTTTTATCAGAAACAGATTTCGTGATTGTTAATCCATGCATGATTTGCTTTTCATCTTTCACCTTCGCAAGCGAATTTGCGTAAGCTTCTTTCAATAGTTTTTTGATGTAGGTTTTTGGAAAATCTTTTTTGTTCTCAACTAAAATATATCTGTATTGATTCCCTTCGCCGATTAGTTTTTTTTTAGGATCTGCAATCTCGCTTCCCCAATAAAAACCAAAATGAATATTCCCTGAAGTTCTTCCAACAGCGATGTTGCAGAAAGTGTGTCCAACCCTGTCAGTCGGCGACCAGCCAAATGCAAGCGCATTATAGTTATCGTAAATCAGTTCATTGCAGTTTGGATATAAGTCCCACACAAATTCTCTCAGCCAAAACACAATTTCCTTTTTCTCATCAGAGAAAGGCTTTAAGAATTTTGTAAGGTCTTTGATGGATTCTTTTGGCATCTTAGATTGAGTTCGGTACTAAATTTACGGAAAATTGAATCTTCTTTTTGCAAAAAAGTAAAGATAGGACGGTTGTATGAATTAGACTAACGTCAATACACAAACGAAAATTCTGTTTTTAAAAACTCTTCCAGCCGCTCAAGCAGAATCAACTGGTTCAAAGCGCGGTTAAGGTTTTGTTCAGGGTAATTTATTTTGTAATAGATATCGCCATTCAAAAAATCGGTGAGAAAGCGAAGTGATTGCATATATACAAGTATAAGACCAGAGTAGTGGATATTTTTTTCCTCTTCTGCTGTAAAAATATTTCCAATGCCTTCCAGATACCCGGCCAGTATTGATTTATAGAAAGCCGGGCGGATATTTATTTCTTCCCAATTTGTGTTGTTTTCGTCAACTGTACAGGCCATAGATCGTATCATATCTCCCAGATCGGAGAAAAATTTTCCGGGCATGACGGTGTCCAAATCTACAGGGCAAACTACTTTGCCTGAATTTTTATCAAACAAAATATTGCTGATTTTACAATCGTGATGCATCACTCGGCTTGGATAATCATCAGCATTTTTTTGAATCAGCTCAAAATAATTCACCAGCTCTTTTCTTTGCCTGAGCTCTGAAATTAAGTGTGTTGCTTTCAACAATCTTTCTTGCGACGCATTTGTTATTGCTTCTTCAAATTGTTTATACCTGAATAAAAGATCATGAAAATTTGGAATGATTTCTTTTAACGTTTTTATATCAAGCGCCGACAATGATTTCGTAAACGCAGCAAAACTTTTAGCAACGGTGTATGCGGCTTCTTTATTATCTGCTATAAGTGGCGAAAACGAATCAGCGATGAATTCGGTTGCGCGCCAATTATTATTCAAATAGTCTTTCCAGATCAGCTCGCCGTTTGATGAAACGATAGGAGCGGGGATTCTGCAGCCATTGTTTTCATGCTGTAGAAATTTATATATCCGGTCGTAATTCTGCACTATATCTTCAGGCTTCTTAAAAATATTTGTATTGATGGCTTGAAGCACTGCAGCATTGTCGTCAATATTTTTTTTCGCTTTATAGGTATGATGGATAAGGCCGTTGCCAATCTGTTCAACAATAATTTCTGCGCTGTTCCCAATAAATTGTTCTGCAGCTTTTATTATTACTTCTTCGTTCACGTAATAAATTAATATTCGTCAGTTAATGCAAAATTATTTTTTCTGTACATCCATTGCCCGCTTGTAAAATCAGGGAACTCTACGGTTTGGTTGCCAAGCTCAATGCTGGCTTCGCTTAATGGTGTAATTGCGCTCCAGGCCGCAGCGTCGTAAACATCCATTGGCGTCGCAGTTCTTCTTTTAATTGATTCAACAAATGCGTGAAGCACAAAAAAGTCCATGCCGCCATGGCCGGCTCCTTCAGTATCTTTTCCCCAGCGCTTCCATAAAGGATGATCGTATTTGTCGAGATAAGGTTTTGCATCTTCCCACGCATCTTCTTTGGCACTTACACCTTCTATATAAAGCGATTTGTTCACGTCCATCCAAATTCCTTTTGTGCCTTGCACACGAAAGCCAAGAGAATAAGGCCTCGGGTTATTTGTGTCGTGCTCTAATAATATCGTCTCGCCGTTCACGCATTTAATATGTGTCGTTACAATATCGCCTAATTTAAATTCCACTTTTGCATTGGGATGATTTTCGCCACCATGATCAACAATATATTTATGAAGCCCTCTTGTTTTTGTGGCGAATGATGATAATGATAAAAAGCGATTGCCATGATTGATATCGAGCATCTGCGCAACCTGCCCGATGCCGTGCGTAGGATATAGGTCACCGTTACGATGAACAGAATGGTTCGTTCTCCATTTTGCTTCAGAAAATCCTTTATCGCCAAATTCTGCACCGAGCCCGCCATCTGTGCCATTATTAAATTTTATATTGCGCAGGTCATGCTGATAGCCTGCCTGCAAATGCAGCAATTCACCGAACATCCCTTGCCTCACCATATTTAATATTGCTGCTACATCGCGCCGATAGCAGACATTTTCAAGCATCATCACATTTGCTTTTTGTTTTTCGGCTTCACGAATAACATTCCAGTGATCTTCAAGTGTGATCCCTAAAATAACTTCTGTTGCTACATATTTTAACCCGGATTGAAGGCTATCGATAACCATTGGCGCATGCCATTCCCAAGGGGTTGCAATAAGCACCCCATCAATATTTTTTTGATCAAGCAATTTTCTGTACGCATAGGCATCACCTTTAAAAATTTGCGGCATCGGCTTGCCGGATTTTTTTATTATATCTGTTGCCATTTGCAGCATGTGGTCATCAACATCGCAAATAGCAACCACATCAACATCATTGCGACGTAGCGCATTGTCAAGATGGTTCTGTCCACGAAGGCCAACGCCAATAAATCCCATTCTCACTTTTTTTGTGTCGCTAAACAAAGTGCCGGATGGGATTATTTTAGCACTTGCAGCTGCGATTGCTGAGTTTTTTACAAAATCTCTTCGGTTCATGTAGTTGTTTTTGAAGATGAGAGGATGACAAAGTAAAATGATTTTAACCAGAATTTTTTAAATGAAAAGAATTAAAAGCAAACGTATGCGAAAAAAGTCCGAAGGTCAGAAAAGACCGAAGTCAGAAAGAAAGTTCAGGCATTTTGACTTTCCTTTCCGGCTCTGCTCTTCAATGAATCCTATCTCCACGAACTTCTAATTTCTTCATCACTTCTGCTTCATATTCCAGCCACTGTTTCCAGCGGTTGCGCACTTTTTCTTTATCAATATAATTTTCTGAAAGCTCAATGAACAAATGATAATGCCCGGCTTCGCTTTCCATAAAGCGGCGATAAAAACTTTTCAGGTATTCATCATCCAGCCCTTCGCTCAATCGTTTGAAACGCTCGCAGCTCCTGGCTTCTATCAAAGCCATCGTTAATAACTGATCAAGCAGCCTGTCTTCTTCGCCACCACCTTTTTTTTGAAATTCCAATAATTTATTTACGTATTCATCTTTGCGCTGCTTGCCCAGTTTCAAATTTCTTTTTTGAAGTTCTGCAAGCACTAACCTAAAGTGTCCCCATTCTTCAGTAACAATCGGCGACAGGTCATTCACTAATTTTTCTTTTGATGGATAGCGCTGTATAAGCGAAATGCAACTTGCAGCTGCTTTTTGCTCGCAATAAGCATGATCGGTTAATATATCTTCCAATGAAATACTTGCCAGATCGATCCAGCGTGGGTCTGTAGGAAGCTGAAGGCCGAGAATATTTTTGATAGCCATTTTTTGGATATTCGAACAACATGTTCGGAGCGCAAATATATGAAGGCAGATTTTTACATAGTAAAAACCAGATGAAGCATTTGCAAATTTTAATTAAAGGTTTTCCATTTTTTTACGGATCATATTTTTTTCAGCATTGGTTTTTGCGAGTGATAATACATGTATAAAATTTTCTTTTGCTTTTGTATTGTCAATGCCAATGTATAGCTCACCAAGCAACGTATAGTAGTAATGATTATCTTTCAATTGAAGTTTTTCAGCTTCAATAATTGCTTCTTTTTTCCCATTTGCTTTTGAAAGCGCATATGTTCTGTTGAGCGCAACAATAGGAGAGTACTCTATTTGAAGCAAGCTGTTATAAAGTTGCAAAATATTTCCCCATTTTTCCTTTGTATCATTTTTCATCGTATGCCAATAGGCGATGCTTGCTTCAATATGATATTTTGAAATTTTAATTCCCTGCGATGCCTTGTGAAGAAAGTGAGCACCCTTTGCAATAAGTTCAAGGTTCCACAAACTTTCATCCTGATCATGATAAAGCACAATCTCTTCGTTCTCATTTTTTCTTGCCGCAAATCTGGAAGAATGGAAGCACATTAAAGAAAGCAAAGCGTTTGTATTTGGCAAATTTGTCTGTTCATTTTCAATAAGCAAATAAGTTAGTCGCATCGCCTCCTGGCAAAGGTCTTCACGCAAAATGCTGTCCTGGCTTTCAGAATAATATCCTTCGCTGAAAAGCAGGTATAAAGTAATAAGCACGGTATCTAATCTATTATGTATTTCTGTTTGTGAAGGAAATTCGATCTTTACATTTTCAGTTCTTAATTTTTCTTTGGCTCTCGAAAGTCTTTTGTTGATGGTTTCTTTATTTGTAAGAAATGCATTTGCAATTTCATCTATGCCAAAACCACAAAGTATGCGAAGCGATAAGCCAATTTGTGCTTCAATTGAAATGGATGGATGACAAAGCGCGAATAACATTTGCAACTGGCTGTCTGAAATATTTTTATCAGATAAGTCGATGTCAATTTCTTCAATATCAGGGTATGAGTTTTTTATTTGAGGAACAATTTTCCCGGAAAAAATATTGCTGCGCGTGATGTGATTTTTAGCTTTGTTTTTTGCAACGGCATACAGCCAGCCGGTTGGACTTGGTGGAATCCCTTTATACGACCATGTTTCAAGCGCCAACAAAAAAGTCTCACTCGCAATGTCTTCAGCGAGTTCTATATGCCCGATGCCTAAAAGCTTGCAAAGAACCGTTGCAATTTTTCTAAATTCTGTCCTGAATAAATGCGGTATTAATTCCTGCTGATCCATAAAATAAAAATAGCCCCTGCAAAAATACAGAGGCTACAGCAAGCATTCATGAATATCATCTTTTGGCAATTTTTCTTACTTCAACACTATTGCCCTCGCCCTGCAAAACCGGGCAGCCTTTTGCAAATTCAGTAGCTTCTTCCGCGGAGTCAGCTTTTACTGTTATGAAACCACCAATAGTTTCTTTGATATCGCCGAAAGGCCCGTTGGTGACCATTTTGTTTGAGCCCACTACTTTCGCGTCTGCAAACAGAAGGCCCGTTCCGCCTACAAATTTATTTTGTGCGCTGATGCTGCCAATCCAATCCATGGTTTGTTTCATCCATACCTGAATTTGTTCGGGAGACGCCACTTTCAGGCCGTCTTCGTGCCTCATAATTAAAGCATACTCGTCCATCTTGTTTAATTTTTATTTGTTATTGAATAGTATTATAAACTTATAACAATTGAGAACAGAGAAAATGGACAGTTTTAAAAATATCTTTTGTAAGAAATATTTCTTTAACGAGGTTATCTGGCAAAAAATCGGATGCCGAAGTAAATGAGGATGAAGACGACGATTGCTATTGACGCAATGATAGTTGCAACAACAAATGGATGAACAGCAATATTTGTTTTGATTGATTTGCTTCTTCTTTTTACAAAAAAATTTTTCCCGGGCATGGTTGTATTATTTGGATTATTAGATTCATCCGCGCTTAAAATCCATACTTGTTCATGAGAAATTTTTGCTAGCAGAAGGAGATGATTATTTCCAAATAGATTGGTGCAGGATTTGATCAATGCTGTTTGTTGAAATAAAATAAATCAATCTTGTAAAATGATATATCGCTAAACTTCCTCCAAGAAAATAAGCGATTTTGCTGTTGTACAAAATGTTTCTGAAATATTCTTTATCAGTGATCAGTTCAATTGACAATACAACGATTGCTGCAATGCAAAACAAAAATGCAAGTGGCCCGAAAAGATGATAATAAATGCTTTTATAAAAATTGCCTTCGTATAAAAAGATAAGAGACTTTGTTATGCCGCAGCCAGGGCATGGAAAACCGGTAAGCATTTTGAAAGGACAAAAAGATTGTGCTGTTTCAAGCTGGCTTGTGTTATTAAACAGCATAATGATGTACGGGATTGCCAGCACCGCGAAAGCGCCCGCAATCCCGTATATTTTACGAGCTCTTTTTGTATTATTTATAAAGCTTGTTGATATCACCTTGAACAATCATTGCGGAAACCATCGGGAAAAAGAACCCCAATATTAAAAGAAGCATCGATTGATCCTTGTTTGGCTCGCCTACTTTTTCATAAATTTTTGGCAGCCCTTCTTTTCCTGCCAAATAATAGAAATACAAATTTACAGGCATGCAACAACCTGCAAAAATTGCAATGGGCTGAGAAATCACTTCTTTTTCTGCAGCTGCATTGATTACTTCTGCCGCTTTTATGTTCCAGTAGATAAGATACAAGCCGCATGTGATGATGCCGAGTATCAGTACAACAATAGGATCATTTTTGAAATAAGGAATTTGGGGCAGTTGTTCCTGGTCCATGTTAGTGTTGGTTTTAAAATGTTAGGCAATTAGCAGCAATTACATCAAACACTAATATAAGGCATTGCGGGTAGTATCACAAATTTTTCGATTGTAGATACGATTGCTTCAGCTATGCGTTGCTGTTAAATTCAATTTGAAGTTTTATTTTTTATGATTGAGTTATCAAGCAAAGAAATAAAAAACAGAAAGGAAACTTTCGGCTAAATTGAAATTATATTTTTACTTTTTTCTGATCAGCGGGATTTGCAAATTCGTTGGTCTGTTTTCAGGTTTATCAAAAGGTCGGCCATCTATATTTCTACTGCCATTAAAAAGCATATCGTTGAAAATATAGATCAGGTCGCATTCTTTAAAATCTTGCTCTTCTTTCAAATCCAATACCGGAAACGTTTTGCCTTTTACATCCTGCATCACATTCACTTCCCATTTATTGATGCCTTTAGCAGGAAACTTATTGGCAATATCGGCAAAGCCCTGGTGCAAAGGCGTTACCTCAAATCCGCCATCTGCCACATAATTTAATTTATAAGCGCCTTGCGCAATCGGGTGTTCGCCATCAAAAGCAATATGGCCTTTAATAAGCATTTTCACCAAAGGTACTTTGCCATTCGGATCCGCATAATTTATAAATGTCAGATCAAATCTATCGTCTTGAAAATATTGAAATGATCTTGAACAATATAAAGGTTTTATATTTCCATTTGCATCTTTAACTGTGCTTGGGCGAAGCTCAGCAGCGATGCTTACCCATTCACCGCCCACAATAAATTGTTTGATTTGTTCTTGTGTCATTGTTCTCGTTTTTGAAACAGCAAAGTTATTACCTTTGTCTAATTGGAATATATAGTCAACAAAAGTAACATAGTACATTTTTATAGACCAATGGCAAACACAAGAAAAAATAAAGATTTCAATCCCAATAATTGTCCGGTCACTCATTTCCTTAACAGGATTGGCGGCAAATGGAAAATCATGATTATTTATGCCATCAGCAAAAATTGCAACCGGTTCAGCTTGTTAAAAAGAGCGATGCCGGATATCAGTAAACAAATGCTCGTGAACCAACTCAGGGAATTGGAAACAGATAAAATTCTCGAAAGGATCGTTTATGCCCAAGTGCCGCCAAAGGTAGAATATAAAATCACGAAATATGGCCAGTCATTGATGCCGATAATCGGCATCATGCAGGAATGGGGATTGAAAGACTTAAAAAAGCTAAAAAAATAATTGGGCACAGTTGCATTTTGAATTTGGTCATTCTAAAAACTTTTCATTCAGTTCAGCTGTTGGCAACCAACATTCTTCTTTTTTACCAAACCATTTGTAACGGTTTTTTGCAATGAAATTATAAATTCCGTCGCGTATAAATTTTGGAACAATCAGCAAGGCGTAAAGTAATTGCCAGCCTCCGCCTAAATTTTTCATCATGCGCAATGCGGCTGATGAACGACTATAAAGCCGATCATTTTCAATCAACAAAAAGGAATTGAAAACATTAACCGGCAAATTAAATTTCTTTAAATATTCCTGTCCTGCTTTGCTTTGTAATGAGCCAAAGAGAAATTGATTTTTTTTGTCGCGCTTAATAACAAACTGAACAGTGCCAGTGCATAAATTGCAAACGCCATCAAACAAAATAATTTTTTTTTCTTCAGCCATTCAAGGGCAAAGTTATGAATTCAGCGATTGACAAATAATTAGGCTTACTATGCCAATGCTGTAACCGCGCAATGAAGCTGCATTAAATTTGGGAAACCAGACGCATTAAAGCCGAACTTAAATAAATTTCAGCAGAGCAAGTATTGGCAAAAGCAACAACAAAAACGCGAGGAATATATATGACTGCATCCAGGCTATGTCTGCTCATCACTTTTTCAATATCTTTTTTAATATTTTCTGTTTTTGCATTCATGTGCATATGCTTTATTTCATCGGCTCTTGGAAGCCCTAAAAAATTAGGCATGAAATCAATAGAATGTTTTACGGAGAACGCTTTGGTTTTATTTATTGCTTTGCGTTGATAGATAAAGGCAATCACGAAAGCTGGCATCCACAGAAATTGTGAAAGGGTGCGCAAAATGTGCAGCATTGGTGTTTGTAGGTTTGTTGCAAAATATTAAAATAAATCAAATGTGTCAGGCCGTTAACAATTAATTCACCACATCTCTTAAAAGAATGTGGATAATTACAATTTTCAATGGCTGAATCCTTTGCCTGGTGATTTTAATTACCACTTACGAATTAGAACTGATTTTTTAAAATCAATAATCAGCTTAATAGTAATATTGATCAGATCATTAATAAAATTGTTACCGAAGCGCAAAAATTTTGGTGGAGGGAAAAAAAACAAATTGATGAATGATTGGGAATAATTAGCGAAGCGCTCAAAATCCCAGATGAGAATGTGAGCCAATAATTATGGAATTGACAATACAGAAAGGAGCCAAGCTTCATCTTTTCACGGCAACGCGCAACCGCTTATTGCCATTTATTTCAGGTTATGAAATACTTTCTGAACGTCCTCATCCTGTTCCAGTTTGTCAACTAACTTCAGCACTTCTTCCCCCTGGCTTTCAGGAAGCTCCATGGTGTTTGAAGGGATCCATTCAACTTCTGCGCTGATCGGAATGATTTTTTTTTCTTCCAATGCTTTTTGCATATTTCCAAAATCATTGAATGCTGTGCGCAGTATAAATATCGGTTCATTGTTTTCTCCAAAGCCTTCTCCCATTTCTTCAAGCCCTGAATCTATTAATTCAAATTCAAGTTCATCATGATTTAATCCTTCGGGCTTCAGTTTAAACACGCCCATTTTTTTAAATTGAAAGCTCACACTGCCGCTTGTTCCCATATTGCCATTTCCTTTGGTGAAATAGCTGCGAAGGTTTGCAACCGTTCTTGTAGGGTTATCAGTCGCTGTTTCAACAAGCACAGCAACGCCATGAGGCGCATATCCTTCATACAAAATTTCTTCGTAGTTCTCCATCTCCTTGCCAGATGCTCTCTTTATAGCCGCTTCCACGCGGTCTTTCGGCATGTTCACGCTTTTTGCATTCTGAAAGCAGCGGCGCAATGCCGGGTTCGTGTTAGGGTCCGGGCCGCCGGTTTTCACGGCAATGGCTATCTCTTTTCCAATTCGGGTGAACTGTTTTGCCATCCTGTCCCAACGGGCAAACATTGTATGCTTTCTAACTTCAAAAATCCTTCCCATATATTCTAGTTTTCAGTTTCCAGTTTAGCGCTTTCGGTTATTATTAATAGCGATTCTCTATTAATTATTTTTTTATTTTTTTGTGACAAGGTTCAGTAATTCTATAAAGCATCGTTGCGTCGCACTCTTGTACTTTTAGTTCTCTATTCGGCTTTCGCTCACAACTTGCAACAAGGTTATTATCTAAGTTTTTTACATGCTGTGCAGAAGCAAGTCGTCAAAATTAACAGAACTGCTGCAAATAAAAAACCGCCCGAAGGCGGTTCAGTATTTAATTGAAATCTTTTGCTTTGGGAAGTATCTCTCCGGGATTCTTTAGTTTGCTGTTATGCCTGCTATATAAGAAGTAAACAAACAATCCTAATATCATCCAGGAAAATGCGGCGATCAATGTATTCTTATCCAAGCCTATAATCATCAAAAGACAGATAGCTGCTCCTAAAACAGAAACGACCGGTGCCAATGGCGCCCTGAATGGCCGCTCAATATTTGGCGACTTTACTCTTAAAATGAAAACACCAATGCTCACAAGCACAAAGGCAAACAAAGTTCCGAATGAAGTAAGATCGCCTACCTTATTTCCTGGTACAAAAGCCGCGAATAATCCCACAAACAAAAAGAGGATCATATTGCTTTTATAAGGTGTCCTGAATTTAGGATGCAGAACAGAAAAAACTTTTGGCAACAAACCATCTGTTGACATAGTATAGAAAACACGGCTTTGCCCCATCAGCATAACTAATATGACAGACGAAAAACCTGCAAGAATTGCTACCGTAACGGATGTGGCAAGCCAGCTATAGCTATGTTGAGCATTGTGCATGTAAGTGGAAATTGCATACGCAACGGAAGCTTCCTTTCCTTTTGCAGGATCAACAAAATCTTTCCAGTTGGCAACGCCGGTCAACACATGTCCAAACAAAATGTACAGGATTGTACAAACAACCAACGAACCTAATATGCCAATCGGCATATCTCTCTTCGGATTTTTTGCTTCCTGTGCTGCTGTGCTTACCGCATCAAATCCAATAAATGCAAAAAATACAATTGCTGCGCCTCCTAATACGCCCCCCCATCCATGTTTGTTCCAACCGCTATAATCGGCAATTACTTTACCAGCCTGATCCAAAACAGGTGGAGTATTTGCAGGGATCATATAGGGAGTGTGATTTTCAGGCTTCATAAATTGCCAGCCGACAACAATGAAAATTATTACAATTGCTACCTTAACAAATACAATAATCGCATTTACCGTTGCTGACTCTGCTGTTCCTCTAATCAAAAGCAGTGTTATCAACAACAAAATGAAAAGAGCAGGAATGTTGATGATACCATGATGATAAACGCCAGCTGCGTCAGTAAAATTATCCCATGGCGAATGGCACCATTCATACGGAATGCCACCTCCCAAAAGCCTGTTCAAATATTCACTCCATGCAATTGAAACCGTGGCTGCACCTAATGCATATTCCATTATCAAAGCCCAACCGATAATCCATGCAATCAATTCGCCCATCGTCACATAAGAATATGCATAAGCGCTTCCTGCAATTGGGATCATTGCTGCAAATTCGGCATAGCATAATCCGGCAAAAGCACAACCAATTGCTGCAACAATAAAAGATAATGTTACTGCAGGCGCTGCTTGTCCGGCTGCTGCTGCAGTCCTTACAAATAAACCTGCGCCAATGATTGCGCCAATGCCAAGCGCAACGAGGCTTCCTGCACCAAGCGTTCTTTTCAGGCCTTTTTCAGAATCCTCGGCCTGTGCTAATAAAGCTGTTAATGATTTCTTTCTGAATAAACTCATACAGTTGATTATTGGTTATCGAGTGGTGAAAATTATGATTCGTAAAATAAACAAATAATCGATACGCAGCTTATTTCTTTTTTGGTTGAACGGTCAATGGTGAATAGTGAATAGTGAGACCCGTGTGATAAGTAATTAGCCCATGAATTAGCCAATAGCCATAAGCTGCACTATTTCATATTTATTAACCATTCACTATTCATCATTCACTATTTAAGTTTTGCGGAATCAATATTTTTTGATTGTTTGCATTGTTATTACTAACTGCTCATGAAAAAAATCGGTCTTACTGGATGGATATTGATTGCAATGGGTGCGGGCATTGTTACCGGACTGATCATTCACTACAATTTTTCAAAAGATTCGGTTGAAAGTTTTTCATCCGGCATTTCAATATTAACAGAGATTTTTCTTCGCTTAATAAAAATGATCATTGCGCCGCTTGTTTTTTCTACGCTTGTTGTTGGTATTGCAAAACTTGGCGATATTAAAGCAGTAGGAAGAATTGGTGGCAAAACATTACTGTGGTTTTTGAGCATGTCATTGTTGTCTCTCGTTTTTGGTTTGATTGTAATGAATATTCTTAAGCTTGGGCAAACACTCAATCTTCCTTTGCCGGCTTCATCAGCAAAATCAGCTTTAGAGCAAACATCTTTGTCTTTCAAAAATTTTATCGAGCATGTTTTTCCTGCAAGCATTGTTCAGGCAATGGCGAGCAATGAAATTTTGCAGATTGTTATTTTCTCCGTTTTCTTCGGAATTGCGACAGCAGCAATTGGCGAGCAGGGAAAAATTGTTATTAAAGCACTTGATGCTGTTGCGCATGTTGTTTTAAAAATGACAGGGTATGTGATGAACTTTGCACCTGTTGCAGCTTTCGCAGCAATAGCGGCTATCATTGCCATGAAAGGGCCGGAGATTTTATTTACCTACGGAAAATTCATTCTAAGTTTTTATGCGAGCATACTTTGTCTTTGGGCATTATTAACATTGATTGCTTCTTTGTTTATTGGCAAGCGTGCATTGATTTTGGTAGGCCGCGTGAAAGATGCTGTGCTGCTGGCTTTCAGCACGGCAAGTTCGGAATCAGCATTCCCGCAATTAATTTCTGAGCTCGAAGCTTTTGGATGCCCGAATAAAATTGTAAGTTTCGTTTTGCCGCTTGGCTATTCATTTAATTTAGATGGAAGCATGCTGTACATGACTTTTGCATCTTTATTTATTGCGCAGGCTTATGGAATTCATATGTCTATTGCACAACAAATATCCATGCTATTAGTTTTAATGCTCACGAGCAAAGGAATTGCAGGTATTCCGAGAGCGGCACTGGTTGTTATTGCAGGAACGCTTTCGATGTTCAATATTCCGCAACAAGGTTTATTATTGCTGTTGGGGATCGATCAGATTTTGGATATGGCAAGAAGCGCAACGAATGTAGTTGGAAACAGTTTGGCAACAGCAGTAGTCAGCAAAATGGAAAACGCTTTGGCTGATAGTGAAGGAGAATTTTAACGATGCGAATTATAGATAAAAGAGCTTAATGCAATCATCAGATTAAAATAACTGGCTAAAATGAATAAAGGACTTATACAACAATTCATAGAATGGATCATTCACAATGGCGGCTTGTATATGCTGCTGTTTGTGATTTTTGCAGAAACCGGATTATTCGTTGGTTTTTTTCTTCCCGGCGATAGCTTGCTTTTTGCTGCAGGCATTTATATTAATGACCTTGCCAGAGAATTTTTTAATATTCACTATGTCGTCATTATTATTTTGGTGATCATTGCTTCTATTCTTGGCAATATGGTTGGTTTTTGGTTTGGCAACAAAACCGGCCCTTTGCTTTATCAAAGAAAAGACTCGTTCCTGTTCAAGAAAAAACATCTTTTGCGTGCGCACGATTTTTATGAGCAATATGGAAAAGGAACAATCTTCCTTGCAAAATTTTTGCCCATCATCAGAACGTTTGCGCCAATCGTTGCGGGCATTGTAAAAATGGATAAAAAGACTTTTCATTTTTATAATATTATTGGAAGCATTGTTTGGGTAAGCACAATGATGCTTGGTGGTCATTTTTTGCAATCAATTGTATGGAGAAAATTTGGTTACAGTTTAAAAGATCATATCGAGGCAATCACCATCGTCATCATCCTGATCACAACTTTGCCTGTTCTCTACAAATTATTTTTTGGAAAGAAAAAAGAACCATCGGAAACAACCCCTTCTTAAATTTTAAGCAGCATGGAGCAAAAAAAAATTTCTGTTTTCAACCTTGCGGTGATAGTTGGTGCACTGGGTTATTTTGTTGATATATATGATCTGTTGTTGTTCAGCATCATTCGTGTGCCTTCATTAAAATCATTAGGGCTCAACCCAGATCAAATTGCAAGCGAAGGATTGCATATCATCAATGTGCAGATGATGGGGCTTTTGCTCGGGGGCATTATCTGGGGAGTTTTAGGCGATAAAAAAGGAAGACTGAAAGTTTTATTTGCATCCATTATTTTATATTCTCTTGGAAATATCGCCAACGGGTTTGTGCACAATGTAGAGCAATATGCCTGGGTTCGTTTTATTACAGGCCTTGGCCTTGCGGGTGAATTGGGAGCAGGCATTACGCTTGTGAGTGAATTAATGCCGAAAGAAAAAAGAGGCATAGCAACTTCGCTGGTTGCAGGAATTGGTTTGAGCGGCGCCGTGTTCGCATATTTTGTCAGGCAACAATTTGTAGGTGCAGATGGAAATGGTTGGCGCACTTGTTATTTTATCGGTGGTGGCCTGGGTTTTCTATTATTGCTATTGCGTGTTGGCGTTCTTGAATCAGGTATGTTCAAAACTATTGCAACAAGTGAAAATATTAAGAAAGGAAATTTTTTTATGTTGTTCACGAATGGTAAAAGATTAAAAAAATATCTTACAGCCATTTTAATTGCATTGCCCAATTGGTATGTGATTGGCATTCTGATAACTTTCTCAGACAAGTTTGCTTCTAAGATGAATGTTCAGGGAAAGGTAGATCCCGGCAAAGCCATTATGTTTGCTTATGCTGCCATTTCGATCGGAGATATTCTTATTGGGTTTATCAGCCAAGGCCTGAAAAGCAGAAAAAAATCTTTGTACCTGTTTCACGCGATTACAGTTATTGGAGTGGTGTGGTATTTTAATCTGCAGGGGCAAAGTGCCGACAGGGTTTATCTTGTTTGCGCTCTTCTTGGCTTTGGCACTGGCTTTTGGGCAATGTTCGTAACGATGGCAGCAGAACAATTTGGGACAAATATTCGTGCAACAGTTGCTACAACTGCCCCTAATATGGCAAGAGGTTCTCTAAATCTTGTATCACTTTTATTTGTTTCATTACAACCTTCTGAAGGCTATTTAAAAAGCGGATGGATCACCGGCGTTGTCGTTTTCATAATCGCATTTATTTCTCTTGCGCTCACTGAAGAAACATTTGGGAAAGACTTAAATTACATAGAAGCCTAATTTCTGAAAATTCGCGTAATTCGTGTTATGAAATTTCTCGTCATCCGTTTTTCTTCCATTGGCGATATTGTGCTCACAACACCTGTTGTGCGATGCATCAAGAAACAAATTGCAACAGCAGAAGTGCATTATCTCACCAAAGCATCTTTCAAAAATATACTGACTGCAAATCCTTACATCGATAAAATTCATTTGCTGAAAGAAAGCCTTGATGATATTATTGTGGAATTGAAAAACGAAGATTACGATTACGTTATCGACCTTCATCATAATCTTCGCACAATGGAAGTTAAGCGTGCATTAAAAAAGAAAGCGTTCTCTTTCAATAAACTTAATATTGAAAAATGGCTGCTCACTGCTTTTAAAATAAATAAACTTCCAACTACGCATATTGTTGACCGTTACTTAGAAACTGTCAGTCATTTTGGTGTTAAGAATGATGGTGTAGGGCTTGATTATTTTATCCCTGCAAATGAAACAGTGAAAGAAAATGATATTCCTTCATCTCACCATGCAGGTTATATTGGGATTGTAATCGGCGCGGCATATTTCACAAAAAAATTTCCCATCCATAAATTGCAGGAACTTTGTGCTTCCATTCAACATCCTATTATTTTATTAGGTGGCCCGGAAGACAAAACGGATGGCGAACAAATCGCTGCGTCTGATAATATCAAGATCTATAATGCCTGTGGAAAATTCAGTTTAAATGAATCGGCAGATCTTGTGCGCCGGGCGAAACTGGTTGTTACTAATGACACTGGTCTTATGCACATTGCTTCGGCATTCAAGCGGCCGGTTATTTCTTTATGGGGAAATACCGTTCCTGAATTTGGCATGTATCCTTATTACGGCGAAAATTTTATTCAGGCTTCTTTGCAAAACGGTATTACAAACAAAGAACCTTATGATATTATCGAAATTAAAAATCTTTCATGCCGCCCTTGTTCAAAAATAGGATACAAAAAATGCCCGAAAGGGCATTTCAAATGCATGGAACTGATAAGCGTATCAGCGCTTGAAAATAAAATTTATGAAACTATAAACGTCAAGAAGAAGTCTGAATGATCAAATGCTTCGCGCTTGTTTTTTTTTATTACTTGATGTGCTGACCGGTTCACTCACCATCCTTGGAAAAAACGTTATAGCCCTCATTCGAATCAGAGCATAAGAATTTTCCTGTCCAGGCGCCTTCGAGGCTAAATTCATTAAAGGTTTCGCCGAATGAACTTTTGACGTAGTACCCTGTCCAATCGCCGTTGGCGCTAAATGATAGCATTATATATTGATTTGCGACAGATATAAAACCAATTAATTTATCATCTCTATCAAACATAAAATTCCCAGTCCATTGTGCGTTTTTTGGATGAAGCGCAGCAGTGAACATAGGGTTTAGCCCTTGTGTTGCAGCCGCATTTAATGACGTATTCGATTGCGGGTTGATGACAGCATTTTTCAACGGGTTCAGCAAATCATTATGCATCGGGTTTAGGTTCCAATTGTACTTTGGGTTGATGAATGAATTTGCGATCGGGTTGATTTTATCATTGTGCGCAGGGCTCAGATTAAAATCAATCAGTGGGTTGTGCTTTTGTAATCCGGTTTGGGAGAAAGCGATGTTCCCAATAAAAATAGTGGAGAAAAAGAGTAAATGTAACCTTTTCATTTTTTGTGATTTAAAGTTTCAAAAAGATAGCACACAGGGCAACAAATGATTAAGGACATTAAGTTTTAAAGAAAGTCATTTATCAAGGATGGGATAGAGAGGATAAGCAGGGCTTAAAGATAATATGCATTTATTAGATTACAAAACATCTAACAGTGAAAATAAAATAAAAATGCCGATAAAGCTGAATTATAAAGTATTCTTTTTCAGCTTTACCGGCGTCAAACTTCAATTTTATTATAAAGTCTTTAATACATCATTCATGCTCCTTACCGCTTCAGCGCTTTTATTGAAAAGAGCTTGTTCATCGGTATTCAGGCCAAAATCAATAATTTTCTCCCAGCCATTTTTTCCAATGATCACAGGCACTCCGAGGCAAATATCTTTTTGTCCGTATTCGCCGTCAAGAGCAACACAACAGGTGATCAGTTTTTTCTCATCTCTTACAATGCTTTCAACCAAAGCTGCGCCTGCTGCGCCGGGAGCGTACCACGCAGAAGTCCCGATCAGTTTAGTAAGTGTTGCCCCGCCAACCATCGTGTCTGCAACAATTTGTTTTTGTTTTTCTTCGCTTAATAAACTTGTCACCAGAACGCTGTTCCATGTTGCCAGGCGGATCAAAGGTATCATCGTTGTGTCGCCATGGCCTCCAACCACAACTGCATTCAAATCGGAAGGGCTTGCGCCAAGATGCTGGCTGAGCTGATATTTGAAGCGGGCGCTATCAAGTGCGCCACCCATTCCAATTATTTTATTTTTTGCCACTCCTGTGCTTGTTAAAGCCAGATAAGTCATCGTATCCATCGGGTTGCTGATGATGATCAAAACTGTGTTCGGAGAATATTTCAGGATATTTTCAGCTACGCCTTTTACAATGCCTGCATTTGTGCCAATCAATTCTTCACGCGTCATGCCAGGCTTTCTCGGAAGGCCTGATGTGATGACAACCACATCGCTGCCGGCGGTTTTTGAGTAATCATTTGTGCTGCCAATAATTTTTGTATCAAAGCCGAGCAATGCAGCAGTCTGCATCATATCCTGTGCTTTGCCTTCAGCCAGGCCTTCTTTAATATCAAGCAAAACCAATTCTGTTGCCAACTCTTTGCGGGCAATATTATCTGCGCAGGTTGCGCCTACTGCGCCTGCGCCAACAACCGTTACTTTCATTGGAAAATATTTAGAAATGAAAAAATTATTTGGGAACAAAAGTAGTAGAAGAGCGATTGGTTTCCAAAGAGAAGTTTGTGAGAAAGTTCATAGACAATGGTTCATAGTTCATGGCTTATATCCCGAACCATTTATTAACAAAAAGCATTCTTTATTTGTTATGTATTTAAATCAGTTCGGGGTTTACTATGACCCATTGTCTATGAACTATTAACTCCCGAACGTATCTTTGCAAATAAATTATTTCGAAAATGTTAGATTCCATTGAAAGTGCGATTGAAGATATTAAGAATGGTAAACTGGTGATTGTGGTGGATGATGAAGACCGCGAAAACGAAGGCGATTTTATTACAGCTGCAAAAAATGTAACTCCTGAGGTAATCAACTTCATGAGCAAACATGGGCGGGGATTGATTTGTGCACCTATGGTTGAAGAGCGCTGTGATGAGCTTGGCCTTGAGCTGATGGTGAATAATAACACAGCGCTTCATGAAACTGCGTTCACTGTTTCTGTTGATCTGCTTGGCCATGGCTGTACTACCGGCATCTCGGCTCATGACCGCGCCAAGACCGTTCAGTCATTCATCAATAAAAAAACAAAACCTGAAGATCTTGGAAGGCCGGGACATATTTTTCCTTTAAGAGCTAAGAGCGGCGGCGTTTTAAGAAGAGCAGGCCATACTGAAGCTACCATTGATCTGGCAAGGCTGTCGGGTTTTGATCCGGTTGGTGTTTTGGTTGAAATAATGAATGAAGACGGAACAATGGCAAGGCTTCCGCAATTGAAAGAAATTGCAAAGCATTTCGATTTTAAATTGATCTCGATAAAAGATTTGATTGAATACAGATTGAAAACAGATTCTTTGATTGAAGAAATTGTGAGAGTGGACATGCCGACAAAATATGGCCATTTCAAATTAATTGCATTCAAAGAAAAAAACACATCGAATGAACATCTTGCGCTAATAAAAGGAGAATGGAAAAAAGATGAGCCGGTTCTTGTTCGTGTTCATTCGTCATGTTTTACCGGCGATATCCTAGGCTCATTCCGTTGTGATTGTGGCGATCAATTGCACAAGGCAATGCAAATGGTGGAAGCAAATGGAAGCGGCGTGATTTTGTATATGAACCAGGAAGGAAGAGGAATTGGATTGGTAAATAAACTGAAAGCATATAGACTGCAGGAAAAAGGGATGGATACTGTAGAAGCCAATCTGCACCTGGGTTTCCCGATGGATAAAAGAGATTATGGAGTAGGGGCGCAGATACTTCGTTACCTTGGAATTACTAAGCTCAAGCTCATGAGCAACAATCCAAAAAAAGAACCGGTTTGTCTGGTTATGGCCTTGAAATTGTTGAAACAATCCCAATTGAAATTGAGCCAAACCCTCATAACGAAAAATATCTGAAAACAAAGAGAGATAAATTAGGGCATGAGATATTGAAATAGAAAAATAAACTATTCAATACGACAAATAATAAGTTTTTTTTTATCATCATTTACTGAAGCGAAGTGGTTCCGTTAGATGAAGTTGTTGGAGCTGTGGGCGGAGCTTCTTTAGGCTTTTCTTTTTTCTTCTTTTTGAACAGCTCATCAATCCTGTCGAAATTTCTTCTGTAAGAAATGCTGGTGCCAGATCTGTTTGCAGTTCTGTTTGCTGTTGAAAGATAATTATATGAGTCGCGATAAAAAACACTTACTGATAATCTTCCATCTTGTGTTATTTTATAATCCATTGTTAGATCTGGCAAAAACTGAAACGAAGAAGTTTGCGCTTGCTGAGCAGTAAGCCCGAAGTCCAATGAGCTGCCGAATGTGAATGTTAATCTCTCTTTCAAAAAACTTTGTGCAACTGAAAGATTAAGGCTGGTGCGGTCGTACAGCAATTTTGATTCGTCGGTGCTTACGCCAAGAATATAATTGCTGCCATTATAAAAATTTGTATTCAGGTTAAGCCTCAGATTTTTGTTATTAAAAACTTTTTGAAAAATATTTGAAAAAGCCTGGCTCAAATAGTTTGATACAAAACCGGAAATACTGTTTACGAAAATTCCCGTCACAGCTGTGCCTGCGTCAAATGCAGTGGTGCTGAGTGAAATGGGCCAAAACTATTGAATACTAGCAAAAAAGAAACCTGCTTATTTAATTCATTCTGATCCGCTTTTATTACGTTGTCCAACAAATAAGAAGCTTCTGCATCATTTTTTAACGGACTGTTTTGCGGAAGCTCAATCTGGAACTCGATATGCGGGTGCAGTCAAGTTTTTCCGAAAGATTTGCAATGACAAGCATTGGCCCTCTGTATTGCTGCGCATTTTGTGTAGGGAAAGGTTGCAGCGCCGGCGTTATAGAGAAGATCCCAAATCTGAAGCTTAATATTTTCTGCTTCATAAATTGCTTCAATGCTTATATCAGCATCATAAGGATTTCCGCGCCATTGAATATAATTGTCTGCACCTTCACGAAATATAAAAGGCTTTCGTATAAAAGATTGGAATGTGAAATTGTAACTTCCTCTGTCAATTTCATATCGCCCAGTTATGCTTAGGTCTTCTGTTGTGCCAACGCGCATCTGAATATTTCCGTGGCCATTTGCCTTCATGATATCGCCTGTCAGCGGATCAACAATTACATACACATTTGCATAATTATTTGCAGTCAAATCAAGCTTCACAAGTAAGATTTGTATGCTTTTCTGATCATACTGGGGCTGCATTTCTTTTCCGTACACTTTCCAAACTAAAAAATCTGCATCAGAACTTTCACGACCAGTATTTATAGGAAGAAAAATATTCGAGCTGTCGGTTGGCTCTCCTTTTATTTCCATCAGCATATTTGAATTTGGCCCTTTTAATGTCATCGTTGCTCTGCCAATTATTTTTCCATAAAACTGATTGTTGTCAGTCACTTTGGTGTTCAATAGTAACAACCTATTTGTGCTAAGCGCAAAATCATAAGCAAGATCGTTGAATGAATGGTGCATCAATTTTCCATGCATTACTTCACCAACATGGCCAAATGTATCCTGTATTTGAAAAGTGCCAAAATCAATATATCCATCTCTCATTAAAATTGTTGCCAATGGAATTCTATAACTGCATTGAGTGTAGTTCACTTTTAATTTTGCATCTTTTACTTTGATATCGCCAATATATTTCAATTGACTTCCTGCGCCTACAATTTGCAAATTGCCGGAAGCAAAACCTTTCACATTGCTAAAAATAGTCCCGATGTATTTTTCCAGTAAATCAATTTTTGTGTCGGTAAAGCTGGTTGTAATATTGATGGGCTGATTTTTTGAACCCGAGCTATCAACAGTGCTGAAAATGCCCTTGAGATCAAAATGATAATTTTTATTGTCAGAGTTCACGGTTGCATTTAAAAGACCAGCGCTTTGATCGATAACCAGCAGCAATCTCAAGCTTTCCAACAGAATCATTATCTAACCTGAATTGATCTGCCTGACCTTTGAAATCAAAACCTACTTCTTTGCTCAATGGATTTTTAATTTCACCTGAGCCTGATAAAATGCCTTCCAGGCGATCGCTTTTTACAAGATACGGTGTGAAATCTCCGATATTTATTTTCTTCAGGTCAATATGAATATCATTCCATTTGCCGGTTAATGAAGGATGAGTTGTTATCGCCACTTCCTGGTCGTCGCTATAAATTTTAAGTGAGTTTGCAGTTACTATATTATTGTCAAAAGCAAATTCCCCATCTTTTTGTATCGTCCATTTTTTGCCATTGATATCAAAAGTGGATGAGTTGAATTTTATATGAACGCCTGTTTGCGATGTTTGCACCTGTGCATCAACGTTAGCTGAGTTGAGTGTTTGATTAGCGCTTGTAGTGATTCGCACATCAGACAGATCATTTGCAGAGCGAAGGCGCAGATGAGTGTTCGGGAAATGCAGACTGTCATTCACATACACATCACCGATATTGGTATCAAGTGAAAGGCTGTCAAGCGTTCCTTTGCCTTTCAGGGTTGAATTTAAAAAAGAAAAATTTTTGTAGCTGAATTGCGGAACATCAGCAGCAACATCAAGCAAATTGGTTTTTGTGTCAATACGCCCGCTAACAGTGGTATTATTAAAACCGCCTAACCTTTTATCAATAAAACTTATATATTCATCAACCTGCTTGGTAGTAACTACAAAACTGAAATTTTGATTTGTCAATTTTCCTGTAACAGGTTTTATATATGCAGGATAATACTTGTTCAAAAAAGTTTGAAAAGCATCAGGCAAGTCATGAATTGAAAATTCACCAGCTATCGCTGCATCAAATTCGTTGCTTACAACAGTAATAGACTTATT
>CAVRBD010000047.1:0-8530 GCA_963718975.1 uncultured Bacteroidota bacterium
CCTATGTCGTTTATTTTTTTTAATACATCAACTTCTATAATTGTTGCGCCAAAATTTTTCATAATTTCGATTGCGCGTTTATATGCTGTAACAATTTCTTTATGCCCTTCTAAATGAGATTTTTCAACGCCAATTCTTTTTCCTTTCAAACCATCTTCATGAAGAAACTGCGTATAATCTTTCAAAAATTTTCCGTCGCTTATAGTTGTAGTTGCATCTTTTGCATCAACACCGGTAAGTGCTCCTAACAAAATGGCAGCATCGCGAACAGTTCGTGCCATCGGGCCTGCAGTATCTTGCGTTGCAGAAATTGGGATGATTCCAGTGCGGCTCCATAAACCAACTGTTGGCTTAATGCCAACAAGCCCGTTTACTGAAGAAGGCGAAACAATGGAGCCGTCGGTTTCCGTGCCAATACTTATGGTACAAAGGTTTGCAGCTGTTGCAGATCCTGAACCTGCGCTGGAGCCCGACGGGTTGCGGTCTAGTATATACGGACATTTTGTTTGGCCGCCGCGACTGCTCCATGCACTTGTTGATCTTGATGAACGGAAATTTGCCCACTCACTTAAATTTGTTTTTCCAAGTAATACAGCGCCAGCTTCTCTTAATTTTTTTATAATGAATGCATCTTCTGATGCAATGTTGCCAATGAGCGCAAGTGCGCCAGCGGTGGTCATCATTTTATCGCCGGTGTTGATATTGTCTTTCACCAAAACAGGAATACCATGCAACGGCCGTCGGATTTTTCCTTTTTTTCTTTCCGCATCTAGCATCGATGCAATGCTTATGGCATCAGGGTTTAGCTCAATCACGGAATTTAGCATCGGCCCGCTTTTGTCAATTTCTTTTATCCGCTGCAAATATTTATTGGTGATATCAACCGAAGTGAGCTTTCCACTTTGCATGTTGTGCTGCAGCTCATCAATTGTTGTTTCATTCAAATCAAAATCATCAGTGAAAATATTTGATTGGTTTGATTCTGTATTTCCAAATGGGTTTGTTGCTACAGCTGAAACAGCAATGGCTAACGATCCGTTGCGCAAAAATTTTCTCCTTTCCATGTTATTTTGGTTTGATTAAAATTAGGGATATTATAAATGCTTTAGAATTTTTATAACGAGGATAATAAAGTTAATCAGTCTCGATAAAAACAGAGACCATTTGGAAAATTTCCATAATATGCTTGGCCCTTGAAGCTTTCACTATTATCCTACGGGTATGCATGCCAGTTATTAAAGCCGTAAGAAAATTTTTTCAACGATTTATTTTTCAAACTTTGTTCGTGTAGCCATCAACGTTATGCAGAAGCCCATTACTGCAATCAGGCCTAAAGAGACTTTCAAACTGCTTGCCTGCGCTATAAAGCCGATGATTGGAGGGCCGAATAAAAATCCTAAATAACCGATTGTTGAAACTGCTGCCAGCGCAACTCCCGGCGATAATACTCTCGATTTTCCTGCTGCGCTGTAAACAAGGGGCACGACAGATGAAACACCCGCGCCGACTAAAAGAAACCCAATAATGGCTGTAACAAAATGGGGAAAAATGATGGCGACTAATAATCCCGCTGCAGTTAATGAGCCACTTATCTGCAGAATTTTTTTGATACCCATTTTTGTAGCGAACCAGTCGCCAACAAAACGGCCCGTTGCCATAGTTGCCATGAATGCTGTGTAACCGGCTGCCACAAATTCCTGTCTCGGTTGAATTACTTTTTGAAAATATACGCCGCTCCAATCGAACATGGCGCCTTCACAAATCATGCTGCAAAATGCAATGATACCTAGTGTTATGAGCGATTTATCTGGCTTTGCAAAAATGGGCTGCTTCTCATTTTTATTAGAATCTGCAATCAACAAAAATCTGGAGTTGATCAATACAATTAATAAGCCGATAGAAGTGATGATGAGAAAATGCTCATAAGGCACAAGCTTCAGGCTGATCATTAATGTGCCGATGGCAGCGCCCGAAAAACCTGCGAGACTCCACAAACCATGATAAGACGCCATGATGGTTCTTCCATATAATGCTTCGGTGCCAATTGCCTGAGTGTTCATTGAAATGTTCAGCATATTGCCTGCCATGCCAAAAAGAAAAAGAGCGCCGACCAACTGCCATGTCTGCGCGGCAAATCCTAATAACGGCAATGCACATGCGTAAAGTGAGCCCGCGATGATTGCAATTGGCCTGCTGCTGAATTTGGCAACAAGCCATCCGGCGATGGGAAGAGAAGTTAAAAGTCCTGCCGGCAATCCGAGCAAAACGCCGCCCAGCGCTGCATTGCTTAAATGTAATTTAAGCTGAATGTTCGGGATGCGTGATGCCCAGCTTGAAAAACACAGCCCTGCCAGAAAGAAAAAAAAGCTCACAGCAATCCGTGACGTTTTTTTTGTTGAGGCCTGTATTTCATGCCGGTTGCCAACAAATGATGAATGCGATTGAAAAAAAATCGATGTTTTTACAAATATCTTTCTTTGATAATTTTTTGATGGTGTGCAACATGACCTGCAGTAATAAATCCCAGTGCAACCACATTGATTTCATTATTGCTTGCGGCGCCTTTCGATAATAATTGCTCATCATTAAAAGATTCAAATAAAATTTCTGTTGCTTTTCTCACAGATTTGAATTCTTTAACAAGGTCGCTCCATTTTCTGTCGGATGCATGTGCATTTGCTGCCCAATTATTTTCGTCGAATGAAGCAAGCGGCGTGGCATCTTTTCTTGAAAAGCGCAATGCCCTGTATGTGAACACACGTTCGGCATCAATAATATGCTGTAGCAATTCTTTTATTGTCCATTTGCCTTCCGCATAAGCATAGTCAATTTTTTTGCGAGAGATCTGTTTGAGAAATTGTTTGAAATCGTCTGAATTCTTTTGAATTGCCTTCACAACATTTTTTTCTTTCACTGCATTAATATATTTCTGATAAAATTCTGCAGCTATTACGTCGCTCTTTGTGACCATAATTTTTTTGTAAATGTAAAAAAAGAAATGCCCCGCAATTGCAGGGCATTCAAAAAATGAAAATTATTTGTTTCTGTATTACTCTTTAGTGGTTTTTAAAGTTGATTTCGGCAACTCTTTATTCTTTTGTTCGCTTACAACTGAAGCGAGTTTCAGCGCATCGTACGCATTCACAATACCGCCGGAAATACTGATGTCGGATAAGTTGATCATCTCTTCATCAGTGCCTGGTTTTTTTACTTTGCCGGGCGGCGGCTCGGCTGATTTTACTATGCAATATTTAACCTGTTCAGGCGTGAGCGTTGGATAATATTCAAGTATCAAAGCAGCAACGCCTGTTACAATGGGCGCCGCCATACTTGTGCCTGCGAGGTTTCCATATTTATCGCCGCCTGGTAATGTTGAATAAATTTTTGTGCCGGGTGCGAACACATCAACTTCATTTTTTCCATAATTTGAAAATGATGCAGTATAACTTTTAAATCCGGGTTCTGCTAAAGGATCGCTGCTTGCGCCAACGATGATCCAATTGGGAGCAATTGTTTTTGTTCCTTTGAAAACAGGATTCGGGAAATTATCAGCGCTATCCAAATTGGCATTGTCATTGCCGGCAGCTTCTACAAGAAGAACGCCTTTGCTTTCGGCGTATTTCACTGCATCATCAACCCATTTTTTATTTGGAGAAAGATGTTTGCCAAAACTCATGTTGATTACTTTCGCGCCGTTGTCTGCAGCATAACGGATCGCATTTGCAATATCTTTATCGTGCTCATCTCCATTTGGAACGGCGCGGAGCATCATGATCCTTACATTGTCTGCAATGCCATTCATGCCTTTGCCATTGTCTCTTTCGGCAGCAATAATTCCCGAAACATGCGTGCCGTGCATCGGGTCACCGGCCATGATATCGTTGTTGCCATAATATCTGTCGTTGATATCATCTTCATTATCTTTTACAATATCATGTCTGTAATTTTTCGGTGCTTTTTCTTTTACCTCCGATTTCTTTTCATCACGATCAACAATTTCAGAAAAATCGCTCAGGTATTCTTTATTGGTCATGTCCATAATCTTATCGGCTTTGAACATATAAAGCAAAATCGCTTTTGCTCTTTTTACCTGATCTGAATTCGCTTCAAAAGAATCAAGTTCGTTGCCGGAGTATTCGGGTTTATTCATTGCTTTTTGAAGAATGCTGTCGCTTTTTATTGCGGTTGCCAAAAAGCGTTTCATTATGAGAAAGTCGGCTGCAGTTTCCGGAGAGTCGTCGCCAATAACGGTTTTCTTCGCTTTCAGCCACATTTGATAATCATCCAGGTCATCCCCTTTCAGCGCTGCCGGATTGAAATCCTTCGCTTCAAATTTTTCTTTGAATTTATAATATACTCTTGCTTCTTCCTGCGAATCATCTTTCACATCTGTGCCATCTTTCCCGCCGATAAAATTCCATCCGTGGATATCATCAACATAGCCATTGTGGTCGTCATCGATGCCGTTGCCGGGAATTTCTTTTGTGTTTGTCCAGAGCACGCCTTTCAAATCTTCATGCAGCGTGTCAACGCCCGAATCGATTACAGCAACAATTACCTGTTTGCTTTTCAGCTTTTTTTCTCTGATAAATTCATAAGCCTTGCTTAAGCTGATTCCCTGAAAGCCATCTTGCGCTTCATCCATCAGGTGCCAGCCTTTGGGCAAGTCTGTTTTTACTGAAGTGCCTTGTGCGAAAATTGTTTGATAAGAAAAAGATAGGAGTAACAAAGGGAGAATCAAAAGTTTCAAGCAATCCTTCATTGTGTAGTTTTTAATTTTTTAAATTGATATTTTTTAGCTTTCTGCTTCAGCTTTTTTCAAAAAAATGAAGCATTAAAAGTACTAAAATAAAACAAGCCATCTCGTGAAATTTCTTTCGCGGATGGCTTATATAAATGTTAAAACTTCAAATAGGTCTTAGTTAAAAGGTTGTCACTGTTCTGACGAAGACAATTTCAGCTCAACTCTTCTGTTTGCCGATCTTCCTGCTTCAGTTTTGTTGTCCTTGAATCGGCGAATCCTGGCCGTGGCCGACAGAACTGATGCGATTTTCAGCTATCCCTTTTGAGACCAAATAATTTTTTACTGCGTCCGCTCTTTTTTGTGAAAGAACAATATTGCGTTCAGGTGTTCCGACAGTATCGGTATATCCTTCAATCGAAAGTTTTAATTCGGCATGTTTGTTCAGTATCGCAACAAGGTCATCCAATCCCAGATATGAATCATCTGTTAATTTATCACTGGCAGTAGCAAATAAAATATTGTGTGAAACGAAATTCACTTTTTGTTTGATCTCTTTCTTTATTTCAGGGCAGCCATTGTTTTCTTTCACACCCGGAATTGTCGGGCATTTATCTTCTTCATCATTTATGCCATCACCATCCGTGTCGGGGATCGGGCAGCCTTTGTATTTGGCAAAGCCTTTAACCGTTTTGCATGAATCGTGTTCATCGTCAACACCATCGCCATCAGTATCGGGAACCGGGCATCCATGATATCGGGCAATACCTGCTACTGTTTTGCAGGAATCATGTTCGTCATCAACACCATCACCATCAGTATCCGGAATCGGGCATCCATGATATCTGGCAATGCCGGCTACCGTTTTGCATGAGTCGTGTTCATCATCAATGCCATCTTTGTCTGTGTCAGGAACCGGACAGCCATTGTATTTTGCAAAGCCCGGAACAGTAGGGCAGAGGTCAATATTATCAGGAATGCCATCTTTGTCGGTATCTTTTAGTTTTGCTTTGATTGGTTTTGCAGAAGTTGATGGTTGCGTTTTAGCAAGCCAAATTCCAAGTGATGCGCCAAAGATTTGATGATGAAAAGTGCTGGTGTAAGATGCGGTATAAAAACTGCTGAGGCCGCGACTGGCATAAGCGCTCAATATCACATTCCCAAGTTCAAAACCTGCTCTGCCATTGATGCCGAAATCGAAAGTTTTATATTTATTTACAGCTTTGCCAATCGGCAAATCATCGCTGGAGTTATCATAACCGAACACTGTGTCGTTTTCAACAGTCAGCGATTGGTTGTCCATTTTCGATGTGTACATAAAAGCGAAATAAGGGCCTGCGCTTATAAAAAAACTGCTTTTGTGCGAAGACGAAAGAAATATCTTATAAGTAAGGTTCAGGGGTATTTCAATATAAGCCAGTTTAAGCACGTTGTTTTGGTAAACCGGATAAATAGAATCCTGAACCATATTTAAGGTATCGTAATTTCTATTGAATTTTCTGCCCTTCATGCTATAGTCTATTCCGGGCTGAAAATAAAATCCTTTGCCGAGCGGCATATCTGCAAGAATGCCCAATTGAATGCCTGTGGTAGGTGAATAATAAGGCTTGGTATCTGTTGACCAGGTTGGCAAATTATTTGTCTCAAGTACATTTGCAGAGTGAAAGCCGATGAATCCGCCTAATTTTATTTGCGCATGCAATGCAGAAATGATAAGAAGGCATGGGAACAGTAAGAGTAGTTTTTTGTTCATAAGCACAAAGGGTTTCGTAGCTTGAATGCTATTCCATGCTCCAATAACGCTTAAAGAACAGTATTATTTTGAGGGTTTGAAGTTTGTGGTTTATAGTTCGTAGCCCGGCTATTTATCAATCATAAATAAAGCAGAAAAACAGAACTGCAAATTTATATTTTTCTGGAATTACAAATCAAACTTAATGCCTTGTGCAAGCGGCAGGTCTGCTGAATAATTGATGGTATTTGTTTGTCTGCGCATATAAGCTTTCCACGCGTCACTTCCGCTTTCGCGGCCGCCGCCTGTTTCTTTTTCTCCACCAAATGCACCTCCGATTTCTGCGCCTGAAGTGCCGATGTTAACGTTTGCAATACCGCAATCGCTTCCTGCATGTGATAAAAATTTTTCGGCTTCGCGAATATTGAGCGTCATTATAGAAGAAGATAATCCTTGCGGCACTCCATTTTGAATTTCGATAGCTTCTTCAATGGTTTTATATTTCAACAAATACAAAACCGGAGCAAAAGTTTCATGCTGAACTATTTTATCATCAGGCTTTGCTTCTGCAATACATGGCTTAACATAGCACCCGCTTTCATATCCATCGCCATTTAATACGCCGGGCTCAACAATAAATTTGCCGCCTTCTTTTTTTAGTTCTTCTGTGGACTGCAGATAAAATTTCACGGCATCTTTATCGATCAGTGGGCCAACATGATTGTGCTCGTTCAACGGATCGCCAATTTTTAATTGCTTGTATGCAGCAACTAATTTTTCTTTCACATCATCATATACTTTTTCATGAATGATGAGCCTTCGCGTTGAAGTGCAGCGCTGGCCTGCAGTTCCGACTGCGCCAAAAATCGCGCCACGAACAGCGATATTCAAATCTGCATTTTCGGAAATAATGATAGCGTTGTTGCCACCTAATTCGAGCAGCGATCTTCCAAGCCTTGCACCAACTGCCGCACCAACTGCTTTGCCCATTCTTGTTGAGCCTGTTGCAGAAACCAATGGAATTCTTGTGTCGTTCGACATCCATTCGCCAACATCTTTATGGCCTACAATTAAACCGCTAACACCTTCGGGAACATTATTCTTTGCAAAAACTTCTGCAATTATTTGCTGGCATGCAACTGCGCATAACGGCGTTTTTTCAGATGGCTTCCAAACACAAACATTTCCACAAACCCAACCAATCACACTATTCCAGCTCCATACGGCGACAGGAAAATTAAAAGCCGATATAATTGCGACAATGCCCAACGGATGCCATTGTTCATACATGCGATGCGCAGGCCTTTCGCTGTGCATTGTTAATCCATTTAATTGTCTTGACAAGCCGACTGCAAGATCACAGATGTCGATCATTTCCTGCACTTCGCCAAAACCTTCCTGCAAGCTTTTGCCCATTTCATAAGAAACCAATTTTCCAAGAGGCTCTTTATTTTTTCTGAGGGCTTCGCCAATTTGTCTTACCACTTCGCCACGTTTTGGTGCAGGCCACAAGCGCCATTCAGCAAATGCTTTTTGGGCGTGGTGAATCACTTTTTCATATCCATCTTTATCTGTTGCCTGAACTGATGCGATGATTTTTCCATCAACAGGAGAAAATGATTGAATGATTTCACTTTTTGAGGCGATCCAATTTGCCCCTGTTGATGTGCCGCTATTTTCGGATTGTATTTTTAATTGCTTGAGAAAGTCCATAAAAAAAATTGCTTACGATTAGAAAATCGCAAGCAATTTAGCAATTAACCATTAAAGAATGGAATTACCTTAAACTTAAAACCTACTTATGAAAAAAGCATCCTTTGCTTTGTACGGTAAATTTATTTTGAAGGTTGTGCAGAAAAAACAAAAATCGCGGGCATTAGGTGAATGATGAAAATGTGCCGGAGAAAGTGAGCGATTAATAATTTTGGATTAACAATTCGTAACGAGGCGGAGCACAAAGAGCTACAAACTATAAATAACAAACCACAAACTAGGTCATCTTCTTATCCATCACTTCAAAATAGTACAGTACTAATGAGGTGTGACAACAAGGGCAC
>CAVRBD010000048.1:0-24683 GCA_963718975.1 uncultured Bacteroidota bacterium
GTCGGGACGCGCGCCGAGCGACTGCTCCACCTGCCACGGCGAGGGAGTCGTCAATCGCACGGAGACGGTCGAGTTCCGCATCAAGCCGGGCACGCGCGACGGCCAGCGCATTCGGCTGCAGGGCAAGGGCAACGCGGGCCTGAATGGCGGCGCACCCGGCGACCTGTTCCTGATCGTGCGCACGGGGACGCATCCAGTCTTCACGCGTGTGGGCGACGATGTTCAGCTCACCGTGCCGGTAACGGTTGCCGAGGCCTCGCTGGGCGCGAAGGTCGATGTGCCGACGATCGACGGTCGCGCGCAGTTGAAGATTCCACCGGGCACGCAAAGCGGGCAGAAGCTGCGCATGCGGGAACGCGGCGTCGAGAATGCGCAGCACCCGGAGCAGCGCGGCGACGAGATTGTGACCATCGAAGTCGTGGTGCCGCACCTGCAGGACGAGCGCAGCCGCGAGATCATGCGTGAACTGGCGAAGCTGAATAATCAGGACCCGCGTGTGGCGCTGTTTGAGAAGCTGTGAGGAAGAACATGGATTAGGGAACAGAGGTCAGGGATCAGCAAGCAGAGATTTGAAGACCTGAAGTCCATGATGGTGCATTGATGGCTGCGAAACGCAAATCCAAAGGCGCGTACATGATCTCGGCAGTTGCCGAGATGTATGAGATTCATCCGCAGACGCTGCGCCTCTACGAGCGCGAAGGGCTGCTCAAGCCATCGCGAACTGAGGGCAACACGCGCCTGTATACGGATGAAGATCTCGAACGCCTTGATCACGCTCAGACATATTTGGTTGAATTGCTTTCATAGCTTCGGCATGCGCGACGCTTGAAATAAAAACTGCTTTGCGGATCAATGCAAGTTCTTCGGGCATTTTTATTTCGCGCAATGTGCTGGCAAGATTTGCAAATAAAAGAGGGCCTGATTTTTTTACCGTTAGTTTGATGTTGCTTTTTATTTTTTCTAAACCTGAAGAATCCGGATGCTTCATTATTTGTTGAATAAATTCGTTGTTGCCATAAGCGCTGTCGTTTTTTACTTTGGGCATCAGATAATTAATATACTCATCAAGATAATTTTCCATGGCATATTGGGCAATCATATTAAGATCCGATATAAGTTTTGCATGGTTTTTATCAGGCGTGTTTGCTTTTTTCTGAAATGTTTTGTAAAGATTATATAGGTTGCCAGCTTCGTTGTCATCAGAAATATCATCTGGTATATTTTCATAAATAACATTGAATTTGCTCAAGTCCGGACATATGCTATCAAACATTTTTCCTATATACACTTTTTCAAATCCGAGTTTAGAACGAGTGCCTTCGGCGCCAAGGCGTTTCCCCGTCCATGTCTCATTGCGCGGATCACGTTTTTGAACAAAGAATAATTCATTGTAGCTACTGTCGCCTGCATGTTGCGTTTCTTTAAAAATCAAAAGCACGGCATTTGGTTCTTGATAGCCGGAGAAGTAGTACAGGTCAGGGTTTTGGTGATACACATAATTTATATCCTGCGAAAAAACCCTTTCAGGGTAAGCAAATATTACTGTGACGGAATTTTCAGGCATCAGTTTTCTCAATGCTTCGCGCTGCTGCTTGTGAAATTCTTTGGTAAGATAATCGGTAGGCTCCGGAAGGCTTTGAGAATACAGAGAAAAGGAATGGAGCACCAGAATATATATAACCGTAAAAAATGTCTTTTTCATAAATGTTTTGGTTGAATAGTTATGAAATTAAATTTAAAAAGAAGTAAAAAGATAATTCGAAAGGTAATTTTTATTTGTCTATCGATGATGTGAATGTGATGAAGAGCATATAAATTATTTGCGTGGCTTAAAACTCTGCCTGATGTTATTTCGTATATACTAAAGAGGCCGCCATCCGTATTCTTCCATATATTGTTTTGTAACAGCATCTTTCAGGTGCTGTTTTTTTATTATAGCCTGCGAATTGTAGTGTTATAAAGGATAAATTGCAGATATCATACATCATCGGATGAGCGAAAGCTGGTTTGGCTTGTGGTTTGTAATTTTAACAGTCAATAGCATAATGAAAATGATGGCTAAGTTTTGTTGCCTTGCTGTTTCTGAGTGATAACTTTTATTGTTATAAGTTGGATGCCCTTATTTTTGAGCCATGTTTACCAGAAAACAAATTTGCATATATGCATTTAAAAACGACAGCATATTTCATTTTTTATTTTGTTTGTGTATGTAATATCTCACTGCATGCGCAAGACAGCGCTCAACAACAAGGAGCTATAAAATGGGACTTGCAAACCTGCATTGATTATGCAAAAAAGTCAAACATTCAGATCAATAGTTTGGGGCTTACTGAAAAAACTGCCGAACAAGAATTGCTATTATCAAAGGCCGCAAAATTGCCCGGCGTTTCGGGCAGTGTTTCGCATTCGGCCATTCACAGTAAAAATACAAACCCGGTTGTTGGAGGTTTTCAAACGCAAGCAAGTTTTACCGGTGCATATTCAATCAATTCATCCTGGATAATTTATAATGGCGGATATTTAAATGATGTGGTGAAACAAAATCAATTAAATATTCAATCGGCAAACCTGAATATACTGCAGGAAATAAATGATGTCACGCTTCAGATCACACAAGCTTATCTCAATATACTTCTCGCAAAAGAAAATATTGTGTATGTGCAGGATTTGGTAAAAACATCACAGGCTCAACTAACACAAGGCCAACAGCAATATGATGCAGGAAGCATTGCAAAAGTGAATTTGATTGAATTGCAGGCGCAGCTCGCAACTGATAAATACAATTTGGTGACTGCTCAAAACACCGAAAGGCAAAATAAGGTTACCTTGAAACAGTTGCTGATATTGCCTTACACAACCAATTTTGATATTGTTGTGCCCGATACATTAATGGCTTCCGCATTAATTCCAACGCTTGATGAAGCAGAAAAAACCGCTTTTCAAACAAGGCCTGAAATAAAAAACGGCCAGCTTGCTGTTCGCATTTCTGAATTTGACCTTGCAAAAGCAAGATCCGGTTATTATCCGGTGGCAACAGTCGGCGCATCGCTTGCAACCGGTTATTCAAACAATGAATCTGATGCTTACCTAAAACAAATTGATAATAATTTTTATCAGCAGATTGGGCTTACGCTATCAATACCCATTTTTACAAAGCGCATTAATAAAACAAATGTTGAAAATGCAAAAATAGAAGTGGCACAATCTCAATTAGCGCTGAAAGGCACAGAAGCAATTTTGTCGCAAACTGTTGAGCAGGCTTATATCAATGTGCTGAATGCGCAATCGCAATACGACGCATCGGTTGAGCAATTGAAATCAACGCAGGAAAGTTATCGCATTGTGAGTGAAGAATTGAAAGTTGGCGCCGCAAATATGGTTGATTATCTCACCCAAAAAAATTTATATGTGCAGTCGCTTCAGGCATATATTCAGGCGAAATATAATACAGCGCTCAACATAAGGATATACCAATTTTATATGGGAACACCTGTTAAATTGTAAATAGAACCAGATATGAAAAGTTTTAAAATTATCGGTATTATTTTTTTGATTGCGGCGGTTGCCGCGGCGATCTGGTTTTTTTCTGTTCATGAAAAAGAAAAGCCTATTTCGCTTCAAACTGTTCATCCGCAGTACGGTTATATATCAAGAAGTGTAACCGCTACCGGAACGATTGAGCCTGTTGATACAGTTACAGTCGGAACGCAGGTTTCAGGTACTATAAAAAATATTTATGCTGATTTTAATTCGAAAGTCACCAAAGGAGAATTGATTGCCGAGTTAGATAAATCTTTGCTGTTGGCCGCTTCGGATCAATACAAAGCAAATCTGCAGGTTGCAAAAAGCCAATTGGTTTATGAGAAAAGCACTTATGACCGCCAAAATCTTTTGTATCAAACAGGAGCGATCAGCAAAGCAGATTATGAAACTGCTTTATATAATTATAACAGCGCTCAAGTCTAATGTGCTGAGCGTGCAGGCACAATTGGATGCCGCAAATAAAAATCTTCAATATGCAAGTATTTATTCTCCCGTAAATGGTGTTGTGATGACGAGAAATGTTAGCATCGGACAAACCGTGGCTGCAAGTTTTAGCACGCCAACACTTTTTATTATTGCGAAAGATATTACTAAAATGCAGGTGCAGGGCGCAGTTGATGAAGCTGATATTGGCAATGTGAAACAAGGTCAGCGTGTAACTTTCACCGTGGATGCTTATCCTGATGATATTTTCGCAGGAACTGTTTCGCAAATAAGATTGGAGCCAACTGTTTCTGCAAATGTGGTTACTTATTCAACAATCATCAGCGCGCCAAATGATAACCTGAAATTGAAACCTGGCATGACAGCAAATGTTACTGTGTTCACAAAAGAAGATACAAATGCATTGCTTGTTCCTTCAAAAGCATTAAAATTTCAGCCAACGGAAGCGATGGAAAAACAATTTAAAATCGGCGAGCGAACAATTGATTCCTCGGCCGTTCATAAGAAAAAAATAAATGCTGATACTACAAAAAAAATGGCAAGAGATACAGTTTCGGGCGTAAAAAAAACAAAAGCATTTGTGTGGGTGAAGAAAGATGACAGCCTTGTTCAAAAGAGAATAATTGTAGGATTGAATGATGATGCAAACGCTGAAATATTGAATGGGCTTGATGTTAACGATGAAGTGGTAGTTGGTGTGGAAGCAACAGCGTCTGGTAAAAAATCATCAGCGGCCAGCACAGAAAGAAGCCCGTTTATGCCGGCTCGCAGAAACACAACGCCGGCTAAGCCTGCGCCGGCAAGTGGCAATAAATAAAATTGATTTTTTAAATAATCAAATGTTGAAGAGCGATGGGCAATAAAATATTGGAGTTGCAAAATATAAAACGCGAATTTAAAATGGGCAGTGAAATTGTGCGTGCATTGAAAGGCGTTTCATTTGATGTGCAGTCTGGCGAATTTGTAACCATTATGGGAAGCAGCGGTTCGGGCAAAACAACATTATTAAATACGCTCGGTTGTTTGGATAAACCTTCGGAAGGGAATTATTTATTAGATGGCGTGAATGTCGGAACACTTTCACGAAATGAACTCGCAAAATTGCGCAACCATAAAATAGGTTTTGTTTTTCAGTCTTATAATTTATTGCCAAGAACATCTGCGCTTGAAAATGTGGAGCTGCCTTTGTTATATAATCCAAATATCTCTTCCAAAGAAAGAAGAGAAAAAGCAATGAAAGCTTTGGAAGCTGTGAAATTGGCAGACAGGCTGGATCACACGCCCAATCAGCTTTCTGGCGGGCAGCAACAACGCGTTGCCATTGCAAGAGCGCTCGTGAATGAGCCTGTGATGATTTTGGCAGATGAAGCAACAGGCAATCTTGATTCAAGAACTTCTTTTGAAATTATGGCATTGATGCAGGAGCTAAATCAGAAACAAGGAAAGACAATTGTATTTGTTACACACGAGCCTGATATCGCATCTTTCAGCAGCCGCACAGTGATGTTGAGAGATGGGAAAGTGATGAAAGACACAATGAATGAAAATAAACGTTCGGCGAGAGAAGTGCTGGACTCATTGCCCGTGAGCGATGATTATTGATTTAGAGTTGGCAGTTAGCAGTTCACAATTGAGCTGTTAACTGTAAACTGAAAACTTTTATGAATGTATTTAACCTCATACGGATCGCATTAAAAGCGCTGCAACGAAATAAGTTCCGCGCATTTCTTACAATGCTTGGGATTATTATTGGCGTTGGTGCTGTAATTGCGATGGTAGCCATTGGGCAGGGATCGAAAAAAAGCATTCAGGATCAGTTGTCGAGCATGGGCTCAAATATGATCACCATTCGCCCCAACAGCAATGTTACTGCGGGCGTGCGTTTGGACGCAACCAGTGTACAAACGCTCACCATTAATGATGTGAAAGCAATTCAAAATCAGGCGCAATATATTACTTCGATTTCTCCGGCTTCTTCTGCCAAAGGGCAAGCAATCAACGGATCGCTAAACTGGTCAACAACGATGCAGGGAGTTAGCCCTGATTTTCTTGATATACGCAATTGGCCTTTGAAAGATGGAGTTGTGTTTTCTTCAACTGATGTTTCGAGCGCCGCTAAAGTTTGCTTGCTCGGTCAAACAGTTGTGAACAATATTTTTGCAAATGGCGAAAATCCTATTGGAGCAACTATTCGGTTTAATAAAATACCATTCAAAGTAATCGGCATTCTTGTAACAAAAGGTGAAAATGCATTTGGCCAAGATCAGGACGATATTATTCTTTCGCCATACACCACTGTTCAGGAAAGAATTACAGCATCTATTTATTTTCAGAATATTTATGTGGCTGCAAAAAATGAAAGCTTAACCGATTCTGCAACGAATGAAGTTTCTCAGATACTTCGCGTTTCGCACAGATTAAAACCAACTGATATCGATGATTTCGCGGTGAGGACGCAGGCAGAACTGATCAATACTTTCAGTTCAACAAGTCAATTGCTAACAGTTCTGCTTACTGCTATTGCAGGCATCTCTCTTCTTGTTGGTGGAATCGGCATCATGAATATTATGTATGTTTCGGTTACGGAAAGAACGCGTGAAATTGGGTTGCGCATGTCAATCGGTGCAAGGGGCATTGATATTTTATTGCAATTTTTGATTGAAGCAATACTGATAAGTATTACCGGTGGAATGATAGGAGTGGCGCTCGGTATCACTGCTTCAAAACTGGTATCCGTTTTTTTATCATGGCCCACACTTGTGTCGGAGTCATCCATTGCATTATCATTTTTAGTCTGCGCATTTACCGGTGTTTTTTTTGGTTATTATCCTGCTCAAAAAGCTTCAAGGCTTGATCCTATTGAAGCGCTTCGCTATGAATAAAAAATAAAGCAACGCAATTAATATTCGTTTTTTATGTTAATAGCAACGCAAGCAACCGCGTAACAGAAAAATAACACACTAATTTTAGTGTTAATCCTTTTGAAAATTCATATTTAAGGCGTACCTTTTGTGAAATGCTTCTTTATAAATCGGGCATTAGTTTTTTTTAAATTGTTTGCCACCCGAAAGCCCTCCCTACCCACTGATAACTATTTTAAAAAATTCAAAAAAAGGAGGTCTTATGAAACTACAACATCAATCACCGTATCTCAACAAGAGAAAGAAGACTATCGAATTCCACATTGAACTTGGTGCAGCTCAGCACATTTCTTTAGCAGGCACTTTCAACCATTGGGCTAAAGATCAATTTGAAATGAAATGCGAAAGAAATGGTTCCTGGAAAATTGAGATTCCCATGCTGCCAAGCGGCAAGTATCATTACAAATTTTTGATTGACGACAGGATGTGGATGGAAGATATCGAAAACCCTCTTCGCGAGCCTGATGGCGTTACAGGTTGGAACAGTGTTTTAACTGTTTAAGAAGTAACGAGGTCGTACAAATTTATTGTGAGTTGCCAATAGTGTTTTCGCATTAACCATTGGCAGCTCACTTTTTTATTTTGCAGAATTATTTTTCAAGAAGCACTTTCAGCATTTCATCTGCCACCAATTGATTTCCCTGATCATTCAAATGAACACCATCGACGGTCAATATTCCCCTGTCTTTATTTGATGGATTGTTCTGTAGCTCATAAGAATGAAAAATGCTCCTGAAATCAATGGTGCTGCAATGATAGCTTTTCGCAATATCGCGGATGATTTGTGAGTATTTATTTAAGTCTCCATCCTGCTGATTTGTATAATCGCTTTTTTCACCAATGGTAGCAGGCGTGCAAACAATAACACGGATTTTTTTTGCCTGCAGTTTATTGATAACAGCAATATAAAATTTTTCAAATTTATCTGCATCGGTTCCCGTGCCCGAAGTTGCTTTATGCCAAACATCATTCACACCAACCCAAATCACCACCACATCAGGATTTTTTGCAAGCACGTCATCATCCATGCGCAGATATAAATCATATATTTTATTGCCTCCAATTCCTGCCCCTGTTAAAAGATATTGTGCAGCCAAACCTTTTTGGGTAAGGGTTTCGCCGATTTTTGTTATAAAGCCATTTGGCTGAACGCCGGCTTGTGTAATAGAATCGCCAAAGAAAACAATATGTGTTGTTTTTTGCATGAACATGGATGTAGACGCGATAAATAAAAAGATGATGAATGCACTGCGAAAAATATATTTCATAAAAGCAATTTAGTTTTTCAAATCTACAATATTTTGAGTTTGTCGTTTGTAGTTTATGGTTTGTAGTTCTGAGCTTCAAGATTCTTGAACTATTGGTCGGTGTCTTCACCGACCAATATACAATTGTTCGATTTCGGTTGGTGAGGACACCTACCGATAGAATGAATGAAATGTATCATCAGGATCAGGCGAATCAGTAATATAAGGCTAAAATTGAGGTTAGTACATTTTAGCCGACATAGAAAACCGATTCTCCAAAAGATTCCTCTTTCGTCGGAATGACAGATCCCGAAGTAAATTCAGATTGTCAATAAAATAAAAATGCCTTTTCTAGATCTGTCATTCCGACGAAGGAGGAATCCCAAAGATTAAAATAATAATGATGTTGAATATTCCGAAGTGATGTTCGATGATTCATGTTGTTGCAAATTATGAAACCAAAGCTCAGTAGAATAGCTTCAGTACAAGAGTGCGACGCAACAAAAGCTTCATAGTAGCGACGCAGATCGGCTCATAATTATCAGCGCTTCCATTTGCGCAGTTGCTGTAACAATGCGCTCATATCTTTTGGCAAATCCGCTTCAAAATGGCGCAGCGTTGCCTTTTGCATCTTTAAATCTCAATTCGCTGGAATGCAGCGCCAGCCTGCTTAATATTGGTCTTTCTTCTTCTTCCGATTTTGAAAGCTTATATTTTTTTTTGATAGAAGAAAGACGAACTGCTTCGCCATTTCCATAAACATCATCGCATGCAATCGGGTGGCCGATGTGCTGCATATGAACGCGGATCTGGTGCGTGCGGCCTGTGTGTATTTGAAATTTAACGAATGAGTACAAACCTAATTCTTCCATTACCTCATAATCAGTGATGGATTGCTTTCCTCTTTTATGGATCAGCATAATGCCTTGCTTGTGCGAATTTTCTGCAATCGGTTCATTGATGCTTCCTTTTTTTTCGCCGAGCGTTCCAACAACAATTCCTGAATAAATTTTTTCTATTGTTCTTTCTTCAAATAATTGTGAAAGATATTTATGAACGGTTTCATTCTTTGCAAACACAATCAGGCCGCTGGTTTCGCGATCAAGGCGGTGAACCGTGAATATCTGCCCGAATTTTTCCTGCAATATTTTTTTCAAAGAAATTTCTGCGCCTTCGCGGTCCGGAATGCTCAACATGCCTGCCGGTTTATTGATCACTATAAAATCTTCATTCTCGAAAATAATTTCGGGCGAATTTTTTTGCACGGCAAAAAATTATTTGATGGAGGAATTAAGATATTTCAAAATGCGGATTTCTTTTTCAGATAAGAAACGCCATTTGCCGCGCTGCACATTTTTTTTTGTTAGGCCCGCATACATTACGCGGTCCAGCCCTCTCACATCATAACCAAGATGCTCGAAAATTCTGCGGACAATGCGATTGCGGCCGCTGTGTATTTCAAGCCCAACCTGCGTTTTGTCTTTCGCATCTGCATAAGCAATGGCGTCAACATGCGCCAGCCCATCTTCTAATTCTATGCCCGCAGCGATGGAATCAAAATCGCTTTTGGCGAGAACTTTATCTAAGACAACATGATATATTTTTTTTATCTCGTGTTTTGGATGAGCTAATTTTTGAGCGAGGTCACCATCATTGGTAAGCAATAAAACTCCGGATGTATTTCTGTCCAATCTTCCGACAGGATATATTCTTTCATTGGTTGCATTTCTAAGAAGAGCGAGCACTGTTTTTCTTCCCTGTGGATCTTCGGTCGTGGTAATATAATCTTTCGGTTTATTAAGAAGTATGTAAACTAAATTTTTTGAGATAGAAATTTTCTTGCCACCCACTTTCACTAAATCACTTGCTGAAACTTTTGTGCCGGGTTCAGTAATCACTTTTCCGTTTACTTCAACTTTTCCTTGCTTAATTAATTCGGCTGCATCTCGCCGTGAACAAACTCCACTGTGTGAAACATATTTGTTGAGAGGAAGTTGTTCTTGTTTGTGGTTTGTAGTTTGTTGTTTTTCGTTTTTATTATCAGCAGAGCGATTATTATTTATCTGGGCTTGTCGATTACCAACTGACGACTGTGAACTGCCAACTGCCAACTGCTTTTTGTTTCTCTTTTCTTCAAAATGCCTTTCAATGGCTTCTTTGCGGGCTTTTTTCTCAGCTTTTTTTTCCTGCTTGATTTGTTCTTTAATAGCGCTGTTGCTTTTTTTGGCGAAGAACTTATTGAAGTTGTCTGTTTTCCTTTTCATGAAATAAATTTCTGTTTTGCAACAGTAATGAGCCGCAAAGCTAACACAAAAAAAGCGAACCCAATTTGAGTTCGCTTAACCTGCTATTCCCCGTAAACTGACTAAGACCATTTACCAGATCTTCTGTCCGAATGTTCTTTTTTCATTTCGTCCATCTTATTTATCTGATCTGGAGTAAGAACTGATTTGATGGCTTCTTTTTGTTTTGCCAAAAGCGTTTTGATCTGTTCCATTTTCTGGTCGCGCAACAAATTGTCATTTTCACGAATGGATTTTATCTGCGCTCTTACATTTTGAAACTGTGATTTTATAGTAGCGGCCTGTGCATCAGTAAGATTTAATTTAATTTTCATTCTTTCCAGATGTGCAGCAGCCATTACCTGCATATTTTCTTCTTTATGTTTTTTTGATTCCGCTATTTGATTTTTTTGATCTGCTGTCAACAGCGATTGCATTTTGTTTTTCTTTTCTTTCTGCAAAGCCAGCAACTGCGATTTATATTGACCTAAAGTAAGGTTGTCGTTTTTATATAAATCAGATTGCTTTTTGCGGTAGTCTTTATTGATATCCATCATCTGTTTTCTTTGTTCAGGTGTGAAATGCATTTTTGCCATTTCATTACCGAAGTGACGATGATGATTGCGGAAAGAATGGAAACGGTCCCTTCCTTCCCCGCGGTTCATTGCGTCGCCGCCATTTCTGTTCCAATTTTGATTGCCATGATGGCGATGTGAAGTGTCTGAAGAATTGTTGTTTGTTGATTGTGCATTAGCAGCCCATCCTAAAAAAACGAGCGCCAATATTGCGGATATCTTTTTCATGTATCATAATTTTTTTAACCGATATGAGACTACAATATTACGGCAATGTTTAAAGATAGGTTGCTGCGAATACCTATGAATTACGGTAGTTCGCCGAATTGTCGAGGGGTGAATGGTCAATGGTGAATAGTGAATGCCGAATAAATAATGATTGATAAATTCCCATTCACTCCTTATTAGCCAATTGACCGCATGCGGCATCGATATCCTTTCCGCGGCTGCGCCTGAGGCGGGCATTCACTTTATTTTTTTCGAGGTGTTTCATGAAGAAATTCACTGTTTCTTCATCCGGCTTTTGAAATTTAGCGGCGTCAATGGGATTGTATTCAATAATATTAACAAGGTCGGCAGGAACCTGGCGATAGATTTTTATAAGCTCATCAGCATCTTTCAGCGAGTCGTTGAAATCTTTGAAAAGAATATATTCAAAAGTGATTTCGTTTTCAGTTTGCTTATAGAAATAATTCAAAGCATCGATTAATGATTTGATATTATTCGTGTCATTGATTGGCATGATCTCATGGCGCTTTTGGTCATTGGCGGCATGCAGCGATAATGCCAGTTTAAATTTTACTTTATCATCGCCCAATTGCCTGATCATTTTTGCAACGCCCGCAGTAGAAACAGTAATGCGCCTTGGGCTCATGCCCAGTCCATCTGGTGCAGAAATTCTTTCTATTGCTTTGAGTACATTTTTATAATTCAGCAAAGGTTCGCCCATGCCCATAAAAACGATGTTGGATAGTTTTTTTTCATACACTCTTTCAGACTGCTGATTAATCAAAACTACTTCATCATATATCTCATCAAAATCAAGATTTCGCTTTTTATCCATATAACCGGTTGCACAAAATTTGCAACTTAATGAACAGCCGATTTGTGAAGAAACGCAGGCTGTTTTTCTTTCTTCTGTTGGAATTAAAACGCCTTCCACCAAATGGCTATCAAAAGTTTTGAAGCGGCTTTTGATAGTTCCGTCAGCACTGTATTGCGTGGCATCAATGGTTAATGCAGGCAATGAAAATTCTTCTGATAATTTAGCCCGGAGCTCTTTACTTAGATTAGTCATCGCATCGAAGCTGTGCGCATGTTTCAGCCAAAGCCATTCCCACACTTGTTTTGCACGGAATTTTTTTTCACCAATATTTTCAAAATATTCATCAACCTGCGATTGGCTTAATTGCCTGATATTTTTTTTCTCTGATTTCATGAAGCGCAAAGATAAGAACGAAGGCGCAAGGAACAAGGTACAAGGAACAAGGTACAAAGACCAAGGCTCAAGCTTGCGCCTTGTTTCTTGTTCCTTGTCTCTTATTTCTTGACTGCTATCTTTGCTGAATAATTTTTTATGAAAGCTTGTTACATAATTGATGCAGTCCGAACTCCTGTTGGCAAATATAGCGGTGCTTTGAGCTCCATCCGTCCGGATGATTTGCTGGCGCATGTTATTAAAGCATTGCTGCAACGCAATCCGGGGATTGATGTGAATGCAATTGAAGATGTGATTGCAGGTGACGCGAACCAGGCCGGTGAAGACAATCGCAATGTGGCGAGGATGGCCGCACTGCTTGCCGGTTTGCCCGGTTACTGTTGCGGGCAATACGGTGAATCGTTTATGTGCCAGCGGCATGCAGGCAATTATGGATGCCACACGTGCAGTGATGTGCAATGAAGGCGAGCTTTATATTGCCGGTGGCGTGGAAAGCATGACCAGAGCGCCTTTCGTGATGCCGAAATCTTCTGATGCGTTTAGCCGGAACGCTGAAATTTTAGATACCACACTTGGCTGGCGGTTCATCAATCAAAAACTTGCTGACTTATATTATCCATATTCGATGGGGCAGACTGCAGAAAATGTAGCGAAGCAATGGAAGATATCCCGTCATGCGCAGGATGAATTTGCATTGGCAAGCCAGGAAAAATATTTTGCTGCATTAGAAAAAGATAAATGGAAAAATGAAATTGCTGCTGTTGAAATATTAGGTGGAAAAGATGAAAAAATATTTTTTGAAAAAGATGAACACCCGCGCAAAACTTCCATGGAAAAATTAGCTGCGCTGAAACCTGCATTTGAAAAAGATGGGACTGTGACTGCGGGAAATTCATCGGGCATTAATGATGGCAGTGCTGCATTATTATTAGCGAGTGAAGAAGCTGTTTCAAAATATAATTTAAGACCATTAGCAAAAATAATTTCGATGGCTGTTGCCGGAGTTGACCCTTCAATTATGGGAATCGGCCCTGTTCCTGCCACACAAAAAGCGTTGCAACGGGCAGGCATAACCGTAAATGATTTAGGTTTGATTGAACTGAACGAAGCATTCGCTTCACAATCCATTGCTTGCATTCATGACTTGGGATTGGATTTGGAAAAAGTGAATGTGAATGGCGGTTCGATTGCTATTGGTCATCCACTTGGTTGTAGTGGTGCAAGAATTTCAACAACATTATTGCATGAAATGAAAAGGCGAGGAGCGAAATACGGATTAGCAACGATGTGTGTGGGTGTAGGGCAGGGGAGTGCGGTTATTTATGAAAGTCTTTGTTAGATATTTGAATAATTTATATAATGAACTGCTTCACGAATCGATTTAAAAGTTTTTTGAATGCCTCGCTCTTTCAATTTTGCTTCAATATATTTAATGAAACTATTTTCAGTTAGAAATTTAAGTTGCATGTTATTGTCAAAAACATAAATGGTTGAATAAATGAGACCCTCTCTTTCATTTACATTTATCAGTTGGTCATAAATTTTGAGGCTTCCATTTGTAAGTTGCCTGTACAATCCATTCTTTCCAATTTTTATAAAACAGGTAGAATCAGCATTAGTCAAACTGCTATCTGCTCCGGAAACTATTAAACTATCTATTACAGAAACTTTATAACGTTTTATAAATTTCCCATCATTTGAATAATATTTGAAATTAAAAGTTGGGAATTCAAAAGAAGCATATTCAAAAATGCCTTTAATTGTTTCTCCACTTTTCAAATACAATGTACCAATATGCTTTTTATAATCTATTTGATATTTATTTCCAGTAACTGTTAGATGCGGCACATACTGTGAAAAAGAATTTTTTCCCATAAAAACAAGTAAGCTAACCAGAGGAAAAAAACTTTTGCGCATAATTGACTTAAGTTGTTGCATATCCTGTAATTGAGCCTCCAATTGCACCGCAAATAATTCCAACTAAGTGGCCAGGAATTCCCGTAATCGCACCTCCAATATCACATAAAACCACTTTAAGCCATTCTTGGTAAAGCAAAAAGGGGAGTATATTTAGAGTCAACTGTTGCTGAACTTCCATTCGCTCCTCCTTGAATCATATAATTTGCCCAATAGGATGCAGAATATCGCCCGACAGCACATCCAGAAAGAAGCCCTGTCTTTTCGCTGCTGCTCAGCCTTGTATCATTTTGATTTTTGATTCTAAAGTAACTAATTGACTCGCAAAGGACGCATATGATGATGAATCAGATGAGTAATTTGCCAGGCTTACAGTTGTAGAAAGATAATCGCTCGCAATTGTATAAATTTGTTGAATATAACTATTTGCAGTACTGCTAATTAGTCCTTTTGAATACATGATATTCCCAAGCGAATCCAACTCTGGTATCTTTGTGAAGGGTAATAAACCATTAGACTCTCCTTGATTATATGCTGAATCAACTTGACCAGTAGTGTAACCAAGTTTATTCAAGTAGTTCGTTTCGGTATTTAGCACTAAGGTGTTATTTGAAGATGGTTCTCCCAATACATTTAACACATACTGAACCCCTGAATTATGCTGAGCGCCAATATAATTATAGACGTTATTTACATTTTGGATAATGGCAATCGTATCAGGCCCACAATAACCACTGACATACCCCTCGCATCTTAAATCATGACAATTGTAAGGGCAAGTTCCTGGGTGAAGATTATCAACAGATTTTGATGAAGTGGTATTGCCTACCGCGTTGCTAATATTCGAACTCTTATTACAATTAGCAAACAAAATTATAGTAAGAAATAAAATTGCAGGTGAAGCAGTTGGTAATTTTTTCATGATTGATAAGATTTATGGTTTGAAGGTACTGTTGTTGCTAAGGGGCTACAAAATAATAACTGGCCATTAACTGGTTATTAACAAGAATGTAATTGCGCTTAGTGATATAGTGATAATTCTGACTAAATTTTTTTTTTACTAAGAAAATCAACCAGTTTTTGTGAAGAGATAGTGTCTTGTTCACCCGTTTTTAAATTTTTCACGTTGCAGGTTTTTTCTTCCAACTCTTTATTACCAATAATCACTGCGAACAGAATATTTTTTTTATCAGCATATTTGAATTGCTTATCAAACTTTGCCTGCTCGTGATATAATTCGCAGGAAATATTTTTGCTTCTTAATTGTTGCATTAAACCAAATGCAACTTTGCTTTCTTCTTCGCCAAGATTGAAAAACAAAACTTTTGTTCCGACATAAATATCTTCAGGAAAAAGTTTCAGTTCTTCCATTACATCATAAATTCTGTCAACACCAAATGAAATGCCAACGCCGGGAATATTTGGGACGCCAAATAAACGGTCAAATCATCATAACGACCACCGCCGCCGATTGAGCCGATCGAAACATTTTTTGCTTTCACTTCGAAGATGATGCCAGTGTAATAATTTAAGCCACGGGCAAGTGTGAAGTCAATGGTGAGTGGTGAGTGGTGAGTAATGAATGAATTCAAAACAAATTCCAATTCTTCAATTCCTTTTTTCCCGTTCTCATTATTGCCGAATAATATTTTTGCTTTTGATAATCTTTCTTCATTTGTTCCATCAATAGAAAGATATTTTTCAACAACAGCTATTTGCTCTTCATTCAATCCTCTTTGTGCTAATTCTTCTTTTACTTTTTCAATCCCGATTTTATCAAGTTTATCAATGGCAACAGTAATGTCTGTCAGCTTATCAATGCTTTCGCAGGTTTCTGCTAGTGCAGTTAATATTTTTCTGTTGTTGATTTTTATCTCAACATCAATCTTTAATCGTTTGAAAACATCTGCATAAATATTTGCAAACTCAACATCGCTTAACAAAGAATTGCTACCAACCAAATCTGCATCGCACTGATAAAATTCTCTATAGCGTCCTTTCTGCGGTCTGTCTGCTCGCCACACAGGCTGCATCTGATAGCGTTTATACGGAAACGTTAGTTGTCCGTGGTTCATCGCAACGTATCGGGCGAATGGAATGGTTAAATCGTAGCGTAATGCACGCTCTGATAAATAAGTACTTCGAACATACTTTTCTGTAAATTTTTTTACTTGGCTTGTGAAAATATTTTTTAGCTTCTCATTATTTTCAAGTGATTCGTTAAGTTGTCGTATTTTCTCAATTGTCAGATTAGGTATATTTGCAAGTTCTCTTAAAAAGGCTTCCGTAGTTTCTTCCGCTAATTCTCCCTTGTTAATAGTTTTTAATAATTCGCCATTATTCAGAATCTTAAAAATCAATCTATCTCCTTCTTCACCATATTTTCCCATTAATGTTTCGAGGTTCTCCATTGCTGGAGTTTCTAATGGTTGAAATCCGTATAGCTCAAAAACTTCGCGGATGGTATTGAAAATATAATTCCTCTTGCGGACTGTTTCCGATCCGAAATCTCTTGTGCCTTGTGGTATGGATGGTTTGGGCATTGTTATCGATGTTCGTTGTCCGATCGCCGGACGATAATAATTTATTGAATATTTGTTACGGAAAATTTCTCTATGATTTTGTTGCTTGCTTCATCAATCATTTTATATGCAAAATGATATCCTGATTCAGGCCCTGACCATGGATCTGGCACATCAATATTTTCACCCGGATAAACTTCGTTCATCAGCAAATCAACTTTTGATGCATCAAATTTTTTTCCGGCAATATGTTTCATCTCATCAGTCACGTCTTCAGCCAGCGCATAAATCTTATCATATTTGTTAAAATCTTCTGCAGTAAATTTTCTTGCTCTTTGTTTGCTGATATCAATTCCATTTGCAAGCGAAACTTTTTGCGATAAAGGATGGGGTGCTTCGCCAACATGATAGCCATTTGTGCCCGCACTTTCCACAACCCAATCCAGGTGCGATTTTTTAACCTTGTCTTTCAAAATGCCTTCTGCCAAAGGGCTTCGGCAAATGTTGCCGAGGCAGACCATTAAAATTTTCATGGCGCAAAAGTAAGGAACAAGAGTTAAGGTACAAGAAACAAGGCTCAAGGAGCAAGATACAAGAGTCAAGGTGCAAGAGTTCAAGATGCAACTTGCATCAAAGGCCTTGTCCCTTGACTCTTGTATCTTGATTCTTGTTCCTTACCGCCTCGGTCTTTATGGAATTTCTTCACCCTCGCATCTCATTACAGACTTGCGCAAGCTCACATCATCATTTCTTAAAATCTAAAACCGACTACAATGAAACCTGAAATGATTTTACAGGCAGATGTGCTCGACATTATTTTCGATAACCGCAATAAAGAATATGGCGCCTATGAATTGCGCAGTCATTATGAAAGGAGATTGAAAAAAGCAATGATTATTATTTTTTCCTCGCTGGCAATTTCTGTTTTGGTTTATTGTTGGTTGAATAATATTACTCATGGAAAAATAATTGGCGCAATTACTTCATTAACTGATACGCTTACGTTAACACAAGTGAATATTGACAGAGAAATTCCCCGTCCACAAATTCATCAGGCACAGCAGCATCAGGTTGCAACAATAAAAAACACCAAATATTTAATTGTTCCTGATAATGCTGTTACCAAACCTCCGCCAAGTTTTGATCAGCTGGATGTGAATAAAATAAGTACTGAAACAAAAACGGGCGATTTGCCCGGCGATATTGTACAGCCATCTTCAAATGGAGATGGAAAGAATAATCTTCCTGAAACACAACCGGCAGTTGAAAAAGAAGAAGCTATTGATCATCCTGATTTCATGCCTGAATTTCCAGGCGGCCAGGAAGCTTTGACAAGATTTCTTTCAAGAAACCTGAAAATGCCAAAAGATGATTTGGAGGCTGGAACAAAAGTTGCAACGCTGGTAAGATTTATTGTTGATAAAGAAGGAACGGTAACTGGCATTGAACTTGAAAAAAGCGGCGGCAAAGATTTTGATAATGAAGTAATGAGGGTCATGAAAAAAATGCCGGTTGGAAACCGGGCACACAGAACGGCAGAAATGTTGCCGTGTATTTCAAACTGCCAATTATTTTTCAGGTGCCCGATGAAAATTGAAACATTTTTTTGCTGCAGATTATAGGAAATCTTTTCTGTGAAAATCTGTGTAATCTGTGGCAAAATTCAGTAGTGTCTCAGTTTGAATTTTTCACTACAGCCACTTGTCATGCCGAGGTACGAGGCATCTCAGAGATTCCTCCTTCGTCGGAATGACAAATCCCGAATTAAATTTCAAATTGAGACACTGCTCAAAATTCGATGCGTGGCTTTTATTAATGTTATTTCTGTAATTTGCTCAGCACAAAAATTCTGTAATGCAAAACGATGATCCGGATAGGAGGACAAAAGGTTATATTTTAATGCGAGCCATTATGGATTTTGGAATGGGCGTACTGATTTTTTTTCTTGGCCTGTTTTTTTTGTTCTCAAAAAAACTTGGGTTTGATTTTAATGTGGATAATTTTTATCGTTATTTTTTTGCAGGCCTGTGCATTGTGTATGGCGGCTGGCGTGCATATCGTGGCTACAAAAAAAACTATTTCAATTGATGCGTTTTATTTCTTTTCAAAATAGATATCTCTATATTGGCATTTTCTTTTTGGGCATAATGCTGATGCAATTGTTGTCTTGTTCCAATTCTTCTGATAAAAAAATAATTCAGGAAACGCCTACTGATGGCTCAATTAATATAAGTGTAGATGAATCTTTCAAGCCGGTGATAGATTCACAAATAAAAGTTTTTGAATCATCATTTCCTTACGCAAAGATTAATGTACATTACAAACCAGAAGCAGATTGTTTCCGCGACCTTACGAATGACAGCACCCGCATGATCATCGTAACGAGAGGGCTGAGCAAGGACGAAGAAAATTTTTATCAGGATTCAATCCATTTTATTCCAATCTACGGTTTGCTTGCATATGATGCGATTGCTGTTGTCGTGAACAATAAATCAAAAGACACTATTTTGACGATGAAAGATGTTCAGTCATTATTGAATGGCACAACTTCCCGTATGCAGGTGGTAATGGATGGCGCTTCGGCAACAAGCACGGTTAGGTACGCAATCGATTCCATATTAAAAGGACAGAAACCTGGCAAAAATGTGGTTGCGGCAAAATCGAGCGAAGATGTTATAAATTATGTGGCCGGTCATGAAAATGCAGTTGGTTTTATTGGCGCAAGCTGGATAGGAAATGGCGATGACCCGCAGCAGTTAAGCTTTTTGCAAAAAGTAAAAATAGCGGCTGTTCAGTGTACCAGTTGCATGGGCGAAACCTACGTGCAGCCTTATCAGGCAAATATTGCTCTTAAGAGATATCCGATGATTCGCGGGCTATATTATATACTGAAAGAAAATTTCAGGGGTGTGGGAAATAATTTTGTCAATTTTCTTCAATTAGAAAGGGGACAGCTTATATTTAGCAGGGACTATTTGTGGCCGGCAAAAATGTCGTTTCAAATACGTGATACTAAAATCTCAAATTAATATTAGATTTTAATACATTTACACACCTAACAAAAAATAAGGTTAATATGAAGAAAGTCCGACTTGGTTTACTTGCAGCCGTTGTATTGGCCGGCAATGCCTTAAACGCTCAATCAGTTGAGCAGGGAAAAAAATTCTTATACTATGAGCGCTACAAAAGCGCAAAGGAAACGTTGGAAAAAGTTCTTGCCGCAAACCCAAATAGCATTGAGGCAACTTATTGGCTTGGGCAAACTTTTCTAACGGCATCGTCTCAGTCTGGCGTGAAAGATACCGTGGCCGCCAAAGCGCTGTACCAGAAAGCACTTCAGTCGAATGGCAGTGCGCCTTTGTTGCTTGCGGGCATCGGCGGTGTTGAATTGCGCGAGGGAAAATCGGCCGATGCAAAACAGCATTTTGAAACTGCCTTCAGTTTAACAAAAGGAAAAGATATAGATGTGCTGAATGCAATCGGCCAGGCAAATGCCGATTCAAAAAATGGCGATGCGCCTTATGCAATTGAAAAATTGAACATGGCCACTCAGGTGAAAAAGTTTAATGATGCAAACACCTATTTAATAATGGGTGATGTGTACAGAAAATTATTGTCTGATGGTGGCAATGCTGTTCAGTCTTACCAAAAAGCATTGGAGCTTGATCCCAAATTGGCCGCAGCAGAATATAATATCGGTAAAATATATCTTACACAAAGGAACACGGAATATTTTTTGCCGGCATTTGAAAAAGCAACTACAATTGATCCTTCTTACGGGCCTGCGTATTATGAGCTGTTCTACTATTGGTTCTACCACAGCGATGTTGACAAAGCTATTACTTATTGGGACAAATATTTTGCTGTCACTGACCCAAAACCATCGGATGAATACGACAGGATCAGCTTTCTGTATGCCGCAAAAAAATACCAGGATTGTATTTCTAAATCACAGGAAAAAATTTCTTCATTGGGAGCAAATGCAAGCCCGCTTTATTACAAGCTGATTGCTTATTGCTATAATGATATGGGCGATTCTACCAATGCGAAAAGTTACCTTGATCAATATTTTGCAAAACAGAAAGCTGGTGATTTTGTAACGAAAGATTATTCATTCTACGCACAAGTGCTTAGCAAATTTCCCGGCAATGATTCTTTAGTTACTTACAATTATCAAAAAGCAATTGAGACAGATACGGTTCAACAAGAAAAGATGGATATCATTAAAGAGGCGTCTGCTGTTTCAAAAAATTCGGGCAATAAAAAAGGCAGTGCATATTGGATGGGCATTCTTTATGGGATGAAAACAAATCCGTCCAATTCTGATTTGTATAATTGGGGAATTGCAAATTATCAGGCAGGCAACTATACAAAATCTGACAGCATTTTTTGCGGGGTTTATGAAACAAAATATCCGACTGAAATTTTTGGATATTTGTGGTGCGCAAGAAGCAAACATGCGGAAGACGATTCTTTGAATTCAGGTGGATTGGCAGTGGATGCTTATCAAAAACTTGCACAGTTTGCAAGAAGCAGTCCCGATTCTGCAAAATACAAGTCTCAAATTTTGGAGTCTTATTTTTATCTGGCCGGTTATTCCAATGATGTAAAAAAAGATAAACCAGGAGCCTTGGGATGGATAAATAAAATTTTGGAAGTTGACCCGACCAATGCAACGGCTTTGCAGTTCCAAAAAATATTATCAGCACCGCCGCCTAAACAACCTGCTGCAAAACCAAAACCAAAATCAGGACGACTAAATAATGATATCAAAAATAGAAATAATAAATCCCTTGTTGAAAATAATAATCAACAAGGGATTTTTATTTTCATCTTTTGATTTTTATAAATTGTAAATTGAAAGTGCTGCCTTATTTTTGCTAATGAAGCAATATTAAGAAAATGGATATTTTTCTTTTGCAGGCAAATCCCGTTTCTCTGGCGCAAAGCGCAAATAGCGCATCTGGTTATCTCCCTATCGGCATACAGTTTTTGTTCGCTATCGGTTTTGTTGGCTTAGTACTTGGCATCACTCATTTATTAGGGCCGAAAAGAAAAACTGCAGACAAGCTCGAAAATTTCGAAAGCGGTATTGAAGGTGTTGGCAATGCCCGCCAGCCAATGGCCGTAAAATATTTTTTAGTCGCGATATTATTTGTGCTGTTTGATGTGGAAGTCATTTTCTTCTATCCATATGCAATCAATTTTAAAGCATTGGGATGGGAAGGGTTTTCAGCCGTTCTGTTGTTCGTTGCGTTTTTCCTCGTCGGCTTTGTTTATATAATTAAAAAAGGTGCGCTAACCTGGGAAGATTAGCTGAATTAAGAATTAACAATGAATAATTAATAATTCAAATAACATTAATGTTCAAAAGTTGTTATTGAATCAGTGTCCGAATTATTAGTTACTAATTATAAATTATCAATTAATCATGTCTCGTCCGGTTCAATTTAATATTCATCCCATTCCTGCTGACACTAAAGACAGCATCAGCATGGTAGATATGCCCGAAGGCTATACAGGCGAGGGTTTTTTTGCATCTAAGCTCAGCGATGTAGTTGGGCTGGCGCGAAAAAATTCTATGTGGCCATTGCCTTTTGCAACTTCGTGCTGCGGCATTGAGTTTATGGCAACCATGGCATCGCATTATGATCTGGCAAGATTTGGTGCAGAGCGCTTAGGATTTTCTCCACGCCAATGTGATCTGTTGATGGTGATGGGGACCATTGCAAAAAAAATGGCCCGATTTTGAAACAGGTTTATCTGCAAATGGCAGAACCACGCTGGGTAATGGCTGTTGGCGCTTGCGCATCGAGCGGTGGAATTTTTGATACCTATTCTGTGTTGCAGGGAATTGATCAGGTAATTCCTGTTGATGTATATGTGCCTGGCTGCCCGCCAAGGCCGGAAGCAATTTTGGATGGCTTTATTAAAATTCAGGATCTGGTAGGTGAAGAAAGTTTTCGCAGAAGAAATGGTGAAAGATACAAGGAGCTGATGCAGAGTTATGGCATACAATAATGTAATTTGAAAATGTAAAAATGACGAAATGGCTCAATTGAGTTATTGAGGAATTTTCAAATTGAGAAATTTTCAAGATGAGTTTAAGCAACGAAACAATCAAAGCAAGACTGGTAGAAAAATTTGGCGAACAGGTTTCGAATTTTGAAGAGCCTTATGGCTTGCTCACTTTTGAATCGCCAAAAGATATGAACCTGAAAATAATGCAATTCTTATATGACGATGAGGAATTGCGTTTTCAGTTTTTGACAGATCTCACTGCAGTTCATTATCCCGATAAAACCGGGCGAGAACTTGCCATTGTTTATCATTTGCATAATCTGGTTGATAATATCCGCATACGTTTCAAAGTGTTCACAGGTATCAGTGCACCTGATATTTTTACAGCCACACAATTATATTCTGCTGCAAATTGGATGGAAAGAGAAACCTATGATTTTTTCGGAGTGAATTTTGTCGGCCATCCGAATTTAAAAAGAATATTGAATGTGGACGAAATGGATTATTTCCCGATGCTGAAACATTATCCATTAGAAGACCAGACCAGGATCGATAAAGACGATGCGATGTTTGGAAGATAATTGTCTGAACCGGGATTTTGGGGGATTGATGAGATAAAGAATATTTCGACTAGCTCCGGGCTTTAGCCCGGAAAAATTTAAAATCGTTTGTGCGTTGCCGTTAATTAGCACTGAATAGAATTCCTACGGTACAAGAGTGCGACGCAAGAATGGTGAAGAGAGAAGAAAAGCTGGATATCAAATTAAAAAATTTAAAAGATAAGCAAGACAGAATTTGTGAGGACTGGGAACTGCAAACCGGAGACTGGAAACTGTTTTGAGAAATCGTACATCATAAATCGTAAATAAAAAGTGTCAGAAATACTTCATCCGAAAGAAAAGCATATTAAACTGCCGGAAGGTTCGGTGGAAAAACAAACCACTACATTGAACCTTGGCCCAACGCACCCTGCAACGCATGGCGTGTTCCAGAATATTGTGGAGCTTGATGGCGAAAGAATCGTTTCTGCCGAACAAACTGTTGGGTACATTCACCGGGCATTTGAAAAACTCGCAGAGCGCAGGCCGCTATATCAAATTACTACTTTAACTGACAGATTAAATTATTGCTCATCGCCTATTAATAATATGGGCTGGCATATTACATGCGAAAAATTGCTTCATGTAAAAACGCCGAAGCGTGTAGATTACCTGCGAATAATAATAATGGAGCTTGCAAGAATTTCTGATCACCTTATTTGCAATTCAGTTGTTGGCGTTGATTCCGGTGCGTACACCGGATTTTTATATGTGATGCAATACCGCGAATTGATTTATGAAATTTATGAAGAAGTTTGCGGCTCGCGCCTCACAACAAATATGGGAAGGATCGGCGGCTTCGAGCGCAATTTTACAAATGCAGCATTTGAGAAATTAGAAAAATTTTTGAATGAATATCCTGCTGTGCTGAAAGAATTCGAAAATCTTTTCAATCGCAACCGCATTTTTATGGAGCGCACAATTGGTGCTGGTCCTATAAGTGCAGAACGTGCGTTGAATTATGGATTTACCGGACCGAATTTGCGTGCTGCCGGTGTTGATTACGATGTTCGCATTCACACGCCATACAGCAGTTATGAAGATTTTGAATTTGAAATTCCTGTTGGAAAAACAGGAGATTGTTATGATCGCTTTTTGGTTCGCAATCAGGAAATGTGGCAATCATTAAAAATTATTAATGATGCTTATAATAAAGTAAAAGAATTTAAAGGAA
>CAVRBD010000049.1:0-13109 GCA_963718975.1 uncultured Bacteroidota bacterium
GTTCGATAAGCTGAATAAAAAAGCAAATGAAATAGTATCGGCAGGTTTGATAAAACTCGGTATTATCAAAGATGCCAGAGAAGTTGGCACTTATTATCCGCATGGTTGCTCGCACCACATGGGCCTCGATGTTCATGACAGGACAAACTACGGGCCGTTGAAAGAAAATATGGTTATAACGGTGGAGCCAGGCATTTATATTCCCGAAGGCAGCAATTGCGATAAAAAATGGTGGAATATTGGCGTTCGTATTGAAGATGATGTGGTAATAGGCAAGGAAAAGTGCGAATTATTGTCTGCCCAGGCGCCCCGAAAATGGGAAGATGTCGAAAAAACCATCGCCCAGAAAAGCGTGCTGAATGATGTGATGTTGCCTGCTTTGAAGTAGCCTTTTTTTCTTGATTTATAAGCTTCGCATATATCAAAAAAAGGATTTGGCAGATTTTCCATCCAACTATATCTTTGCACTCCTTTCGCGGAAAAAAAAGCGAAGGCAAAACCGAATAATTGCCGCGTTGGTCAATCGGTTAAGACGCATCCCTTTCACGGATGAATGAGGGGTTCGATTCCCCTACGCGGTACAGAACCAGACAATTGTCTGGTTTTTTTTGTGCAAAATTCCTGACAAGTATGGCGAAACAATCAATCTGGTTAAGTGCAGAAAAAACATCGATGTATTAAAAAAGTTTTGAAAGACCAATAAATTTTTCGCTTTTTTATTCTCATAAATCCAATCGCCCGATATAAATGCAACCTGCATATTTTTGGATATGCAGTAAATTGTCCGTTGCAGGATCAATCATTGGCTATCATGCAAGGTGTGGACAATCTTATTATCACTCATAAAATAACTATCTTAATACTGCGTTGCAATAAAAGTTTTCAACCGGAATTAATAATGAAATTATATTTCAATTTATTATTTAAAACGTCAGCTGCCATTGTATTATGCTCAATAGTTTTTTGGGGCTGCAATGAGAAACCTGCAAGAAAAAAATTACCGGATTTTACAGAGATTATAGGATGGGAAGAAATGCCTCTTGCAAAAAAAACAATCGAACCTTTTTCGATATGCGATACCTCTTTAATGCAAAATGGAAGGCCTACCGATTTTTTTTCAATCGCAATGCCTGATCCGTCGCAGGATTCTGCGGCTATAAATATTGTAAAAAGCTATGAGCCTTTTTCCGGTATTTTTATTCATCAATGGATGAAGCAAAAAAGAAAAGGCATTTTAATTGATCTGCGCACACAAGCAGGCGATTGCGATAGGGCAGATTTTATTTTGAAAGAAAATGCCGACACAGTGAATGTTTCTGTGCCTGTTATAATTATTTGGGACCACCCATCTGATTTCAGGGTTGATTATCTTATGAAAACCATTGCCTCTTTTCCTGAAATAAAATGCAATCTAATCAGTAACAGCCGGCGAAAAGAAGGCATTGCAAGAAATGATTGCTTCAGTCCTGCAGCACCAAGTTTTGATGAACAATAATTTTTTACCTCACCATAAAATTTAAAATTATTTTGAAACGCTTCCATCAGCCCCGAAAAAAAATATTAATCTGCAGCATCTTGATTTTGTTTTCAATTTCGGCAATGGCGCAGGTAATACAGGCCCCGTCTGATACTCTTCCAAGAAAAGACAGTGCCAGAAAAATAATTTCCCGCTCAAGAATGTTGCCTTATACAAGCGTGATCAGAAATAATTATGTAAGCCACCGTGGCCTCTTCAGTGTTCACCAGCTGCAGGATACCATTTATTTTGAAATACCAGAATCAATATTGCACAGAGATATTGAAGTGATCAACCGCCTTGCGAAAGGGCCTGCTGGCGCAGGCGTTTTCTCCGGCGAAGAACTTGATGAGCATACCATACAATTTGAAAAAGGCCCTGACTCAACAATCAGGATAAGATATGATCTGATAGTGAACCAGGCCGACAGTGAAAGTGAAATTTACAAAGCGGTAAAAAAATCAAGCCTTAATCCGATTGTGATATCGTTCCCCATCAAAGCTTTCTCACCCGATTCAAGTGCTTATGTAATTGATGTTTCAAAATTTCTTAAAGACAAAACTTTTGTGAATAGCATTGATCCCGGAAGCAACATTTCAAAAACGGTAAACATTTATGCGCTGAGGGATTTTTATATTGAATCAATTCATGCATATCCGATCAATGTTGAAATTTCGATAGGCAAGAATACTGAAAGCCGCATTCCAGGAACGCCTCCGGGAACGCCGGTGACTTTGGAAACACATACTTCTTTTATTGAGCTGCCCGAAATACCGATGCAGCAAAGATCTTATGATCCGCGTGTCGGCTTTTTCAATGATCAGGTTTATTCTTTTGATGATCAACAGCAAAAAATAGAAGACCGAAGATTTATTTTGCGCTGGCGGCTTGAACCGAAAGACGAAGACGTTGAAAAATGGAAAAGAGGTGAACTTGTTGAGCCCAAAAAACCAATTATAATATATATTGATCCGGCCACTCCAAAACAATGGCGGCCTTATTTGATTCGGGGGATCAACGATTGGCAAAAAGCATTTGAGCAGGCAGGTTTCAAAAATGCAATCATGGGGAAAGAGTGGCCTGAATATAATTCGTTGATGCAAATGGACGATGCACGATATTCCTTCATCAATTATCTTCCATCCGAAATTGAAAATGCATATGGCCCAAATATCCACGATCCACGCAGCGGGGAAATTATTCAAACCCATATTGGCTGGTACCATAATGTAATGCAGTTATTGCACGATTGGTATTTTGTTCAGGCCGCAGCAACTGACCCGAAAGCAAGGCATTTAAAATTCGGCGAAGAGTTGATGGGACAACTTATTCGTTTTGTAAGCAGCCACGAAGTTGGCCACACGCTTGGCCTTAGGCATAATTTCGGAAGCAGCAGCCAAACTCCTGTCGACAGCCTTAGAAGCAAAACGTATTTGGAAAAACATGGACATACCGCAAGTATTATGGACTATGCAAGGTTTAACTATGTTGCACAACCTGAAGATCATATTCCTGAATATGAATTATTTCCGAGGATTGGCGAATACGACAAATGGGCAATTGAGTGGGGCTACATGAAAAGTGATACAAACAATTTTGAAGAGGATAAAAAAAAGATGAGACACCTTATTGTCGACAGCCTTAATAAAAACCCGAGATTATGGTTTGGTAATGGCGAAGTGAGAAACAATATCGATCCGCGTTGCCAAACTGAAGATCTTGGAGATGATGCGATGAAAGCAAGTTCGTATGGAATAAAAAATCTGAAAAAAATTTTGGCTAATCTTCCGGAATGGGCACATGAAGAAAATGGGCTTTATGAAGGCCTTGACGAACTGTATCGTGCGCTTGAAACCCAGTATTTCCGGTATATGCAGCATGTTATGATGAATATCGGCGGCGTATACAACACTAAAAAAAGCGAGAACGAAAAAGCAGTTGTGTACGCACCGGTTCCTGCATCAAAAGAAAAAGAAGCTTTGAACTTTTTCGATAAAGAACTTTTTACAACACCTTATTGGTTATTGGACAGCTCGGTGACCAACAAAGTATCGCAACCTGCACAGCCAAATTTTTTGGAAGACCTTCAAGTAAGAGCTTTGAATAAATTATTGGATATCGGGAAAATCAATCAATTGCTTGCGAACACCCGGCAATTCGGGAACAAGCCACTTTCCGTTGATGAATACATAAAAATGATTCATGAAATTATTTGGAAAGAATTAAAATCGAATAAACCGATTGATCCTTACAGAAGAAATTTACAGAAGTCATATGTTGGCGCTCTTCAGCAAATACTCACTTCCACAAAACCTGACGTAACGGAAACTGATGTGTATTCCATCGCCAGAGCTGATTTTATTCGTTTGCAGAATGAAATACATTTGTCAATACCTAAGCAAACAGATGCTTTGAGCAAATATCATTTGCAGGATATTGAGGTAAGAATTAAGAACACATTGGAGGCAAAAATATCTATGCAATAGCTCAAACGGATATGCATAACCGAAAAATGTTGTTTTAAATTTTAGCGCAGTTGCTGTATTAGTTTCATCGTAATTCCTGCAATAAATAATCACAATATCAAATGCTATCTTAAAATCTATTTATCTGATTTATTATCAGGAGCGTGCCAACAAGCCATCTTTTCACTACCTTAATATCTTAAATCCTTTATCATGTGGCAGTTCAAAAATGTCTCAATAAAGAAAAAGCTTTACTTTATTGTTGCTGCAATGGCTATTTTGATATTGGTTGAGTTGATCACGCTCTGGTTCTCCATCCACACACTTTCTTCAGTTCGTGCATTGGTTGGTGCAGAAGGCTTATGGTCAAAAGCGCAAAAAGATGCTATTTACGAACTTGATAAATATTATCGCACATATAAAGAAGAAGACTATCAGGAATTCCTCCGTCGTTTATCAGTTCCTTTGGGAGATCACAAAACCCGTCTTGAACTTTTAAAAACAAATCCTGATCTGCAAGTTGCGAAACAAGGCTTTTTGGAAGGCCGCATTCATCCCGACGATATAAATGGCATCATTAAATTACTGAGCAGGTTCCACAATGTTTATTATCTTAAAAAAGCAATCACTATCTGGTCGGAAGGCGATTCTCTTTTATTCAACCTAATTGCTGTGGGCGAAAAAATTCATACAGAAATAAATTCATCATCACCATCAAAAGAAAAACTTGATCTCCTTTTTGAACAGGTGGACCCGCTCAACAAAAAAATAACTGCACTGGAAGATAATTTTTCTTACACGCTTGGAGAAGGGTCGCGATGGCTTGAAAATATTATTTTGTCTTTATTATTTACTGTTGCATTAACTGTGGAAATAACCGGTTTGCTGCTGAGCATTTCAATAACAAGATCGATAACAAGAGGACTTGGCTCCATCATAACTGCTGCAAAAAAAATTTCCACCGGTGACCTTAGCGGGCGTGCTACTGTTTATTCAAAAGATGAAATCGGGCAAGTGGCAACATCTGTAAATCAAATGACGGAACAACTGATAACCTCCAACCAGGAGCTTGGCCAGTTTGCATATATCGCTTCGCATGACCTGCAAGAACCATTAAGGACCATTTCAAATTATTCGGGGCTTTTGCAAAAAAGATATAAAGACAGCTTTGATGATAATGGCAAGAAATATCTTTCTTCAATTGAGAGAGCAACCATACGCATGCAATCTCTTATCAAAGATTTGCTTGATTATTCCACCATCGGCAATATTAAAGATACCGCAGAGATTGATTGCAATTTGATGTTGCAAGAAGTGATGAGCGACATGACCACTTTGATTGAAGAGACCAATACCAAAATAGAATCGGGCGAATTACCTGTGATCCATGCTTACCAGGAAATAAGGATGCTGTTCCAAAACCTCATCAGCAACGCAATTAAATTCAGAAAATCTGATGTGCCCTTAGTCATAAAAATTTCCGCCGCTGATTATGAAACGGAATGGCTTTTTACTTTTAGCGACAATGGTATTGGCATTGAAGAAATTTATTACGATAAAATCTTCACTATTTTTCAGAGGCTTCATTCAAACAGAGAATATCAAGGCACAGGCATCGGGCTTGCTCAATGCAAAAAAATTGCCGAATTACATGGAGGCGAAATACGCGTGAACTCAGAATATGGAAAAGGCAGCAGATTTTATTTTACATTAAAGAAAAATATTTCGTAATGAAGAAATTAAATTACGTATTGCTTATTGATGACGACGACGATGATAATTATTTTCATCGGCTTATATTGGAAGAATCGTCTTTAGTGAACACTATTAAAGTAATAGATAACAGCTTTGAGGCTTTGGATTTCATCAGGCATGCAGATACATTTCCCGATCTTATTTTCCTTGATGCGAACATGCCAAAAATGAATGGTTGGGAATTTGTTGAAGAATACAAAAAATTAAGCCATCAGAAAAAAACAAATTCAGTGATTATTATGCTTAGCACATCACTTAACCCTGCAGATAAAAAAAGAGCCAAAGCTGTTGCCGAAATAAATGGGTTTGAAACAAAGCCTCTTACATCAGATGCTTTTGAAAAAATTGTGCAGGAATATTTTTAAGTTTAGAAAACAGCTCTTCTGTTTACAATCCAATCAGCTAAATGCTATTTTGAATACCATATTCAAGCCCGCGCAATTCTGCTAATCCGCGCAAACGGCCAACCGCACTATATCCCGGGTTTGATGTTTTTTCAAGATCTTCCAACATTTGATGCCCATGATCAGGCCTCATCGGAATCGATTCTCCCCTCGTTCTCATCACCTGCACAATTTCTTTCACCACTTCATACATATTTACATCACCGCTCAAATGATCCGCTTCATAAAAATTCCCTTCCGCATCTCTTTTTGTGCTGCGCAAATGGAGAAAATGAATATGATTGCCAAATCTTCTGATCATCCCTTGCAAATCATTATCAGGGCGAACGCCAAAAGAACCTGTGCAAAAACAAAGTCCGTTGGTTATTGAAGGCACTGCATTCAACAACTCGGCAACATCTTCTTCGGTGCTTACAATTCGGGGCAAACCGAGAATGTTATAAGGCGGATCATCGGGATGAACAGCGAGCTTCAGCCCTTCTTTTTCTGCCACAGGAACCACCTGTTGCAAAAAATAAAACAAGTGTCGCTTCAATTTTTTTGCATCAATATCTTTATATGCTTCAAGAGCTGCTAATATTTCTTCTTCAGTAAAACGTTCTTCGCTTCCCGGCAAACCAAGCAATGCATTTCTAAAAAGAGTTTCTTTTTCTTTTGTCGTCATTGATGCAAATCTCAGTTCTGCTTTTCCAATTTCAGTTTTTGAATAATCTTTTTCTGCGCCCGGTCTTTTAAGAAGAAAAAGATCAAAGGCGATGAATGCCGATTTTTCAAAATGCAGGGCTTTGCTTTTATCAGGCATTTCAAATGCAATATCGGTGCGCATCCAATCAAGTATCGGCATAAAATTGTAAGTCACTACTTTTAGTCCGCAACGCGCAACATTTTGCAAACTTCTTTTATAGTTTTCTATATAAACTTTAAAATTTCCGGTTTGTTTTTTAATATCTTCATGAACGGGAAGGCTTTCTATAACAGTCCACGTAAGGCCTGCAGATTCAATCTCAGCTTTTCTTTTATTGATTTCTTCAATGCCCCAAATTTCACCAACAGGAATGTGATGCAATGCAGTTACAACGCCTGTGCATCCGGCCTGTCTTATATGCCACAAGCTTACAGGATCATTTGGCCCAAACCAGCGCATTGTTTGCTGCATGAACATGGTTACTTAAATTAAAAAGTTATAAAGATATTTTTGAACCAACTATAAAGATAACATGTCGCGGTGTTTCACAAAGAAGTGCACAAATTTATAAGTTTCAAATAATGCAATCATTATTTCTTCATTCTAAAAATTTGTAACTTTTCATAAAGTCTGCTATATGGTTCTCCGTCAATTATTATGTTTCACATGCATATTGCTTTTCTGCAATTTTCGTATTCATCTTGTTTGTTATGATGAACATCCCACGCTTGCAATCGGCTCCATCACACCCGATTTTTCATTGCAAGGTGTTGATGGAAAAACATACAGCCTTTCAAGCTTTAAAGATGCAAAAATACTGGTGATTGTTTTCACTTGCAATCATTGCCCCACAGCTCAATCGTATGAAGAAAGAATTATGAAGATTGCGAGCGATTACAAAGACAAAGCAGTAGCTGTGGTTGCGGTGATGCCGAATGATCCTCGTTCAGTGCAGCCTTATGAACTCGACTTTAGCGACATTGGCGATTCATTTGAAGAAATGAAAATCCGCGCAAAAGAAAGGCAATTTAATTTCCCCTATTTATACGATGGCGAAACTGAAAAAATGTCTAAGGCTTATGGCCCTGTTGCAACGCCGCATGTTTTCATTTTTGATAAAGAAAGAAAACTTCGCTATCAGGGAAGAATTGATGATGAAGACAGGCATGGAAAAACACCGCACATTTTAGATGCTCGCAATGCCATTGATGCGTTGCTGAACAATAAAGATGTTGAAGTGACAACCACAAAAGTTTTTGGCTGCTCCGTCAAATGGTCTGAAAAAAGCAACTGGATGGAAAAAGCAAAAGAAGATTGGGCTAAAGAACCTGTGAAGCTTGAAAAAATTGATGAAGCTGGTTTAAAAGAATTAGCAAAAAATAATTCCGGAAAATTAAGGCTGATAAATGTATGGGCAACCTGGTGCGGGCCTTGTGTTGGCGAGTTTCCCGATTTAGTTACCATCAACAGAATGTACCGCGACAGGGATTTTGAATTTATATCCATTAGTGCAGATGCTCCGGAAAAAGAAACCACTGTGCTTAATTTTTTGAAACAACAAATGGCATCGAATAAAAATTATATTTTCTCAATTGATAATAAATACAAACTTATTGAAGCCATTGACCCAAATTGGAAAGGGGCGCTTCCATATACAATCCTTGTTGAGCCCGGAGGAAAAATCGTTTATTCAAGTGATGGTGCCATTAATGCCGCAGCATTGAAAAAAACAATTGTCGACAATCATCTGATTGGAAGATATTATTGATCAAAAGACAGAATGCTGTGAAAACTTATTTTGAAGTATTTTAATGATGCTGTGATAGAGATGCAGAAACTTTAATGACGATTGGCAGCAATTCAGTCAGGTCATTAATAATATAATTAGGCTTCGCAGATTTCAGTTGTTCACGTGTATGCGCACCCGTAGTTATTCCTATCGTCAAGCCGCAACCTGCATTTTTCCCTTCTTCAATATCAATTGTTGAATCGCCTACTTTAGCAACTTCTCCTGCATTTGTCAATCCAAATTTTTTCATAGCAAGATGGATCATATCCGGCATCGGCCTGTTGTTTGGAACATCCGAAGCAGTAATCAAAGCATCAATCTCTTTCCCTTCGTTCCATTTTAATTTTTTCAATAACTTTTTTGCAGTCGTTTCATCATAGCCTGTATTAAGCACTACCAAAATACTTTTTTGCTTTAACTCTTTAAATGTTTTTTCGGCACCTGCAATAGGAGCTATTTCCAAAACATCATATGTATGTGATAACTCAGCAATAAAATAATCATATATTTTTTTCGTAAAAGCATCGTCATTTTTTTTGGCATAAACCTTAAGAATATCTTTTATCGCTTTCAACTTTTCCTTTCCAGCTCCTTCGGCTAAAACCTGCTCCAGAGAAAGATTGTAGCCTTCTCTATTAATCGCCTTTTGTAATGTTTTATAAACAACGTTCTGTTCATCAACCGTTGTGCCTGCCATATCAAAAACAACCATCTTTATCATGTTCAAATTTTGTTTTAAAGAAAGAATTATGATTGCAAGCTAAAGGATAATCTTACGTTGAAAATATCGCCGAAAAAAGTTAACAGAAAATTGTTCCTTATCAAATCTTTTTATACAAGACCTATTTCATAATGCAATGCAGGAATTTCAATATCCATAAATCCTTTTTTTGATAAGCGCTCTTTAAAGGCCTGCTGCACTTCATATTCTCCATGAACGATGAATAATTTTTTTACTTGCCGTGCATCCTGGCAAGAAAGAAACTGAGAAAGATCTTCGTAATCGCCGTGTGCGCTCATGCTTCGGATGCTTCCTATTTCTGCGTTCACTTCATGACGGATGCCAAAAATATTTACTTCTTTATCACCCGCCATCAATCTGCCACCAAGAGAATGCGGCTCACAATAACCAACCATTAAAACAGTGTTGCGGCTATTCTCAATATTATTGCTGATATGATGTTTCACTCTTCCTGCATCTGCCATTCCGCTTGCAGAAATTACCACAAATGGTGTGTTGCGGTAATTGAGCGATTTTGATTCATCAACAGACTGAATATATTTTAATCCTTTAAAAGAAAAAGGATCTGCATCTCTCTGCAAAATGGATTGAATATTTTTATTGAAAAGGTTAGGATATTTTTTTACGATTTCAGTTACTTCAATACTCAACGGGCTATCAACAAAATAATCAAGATCAGGAAGCCTTTTCTCAAGCTCGAGCTGATTAAGCGCAAATAATAATTCCTGCGTGCGGCCAACGCTGAACGCAGGGATGATCAATTTACCTTTTTTCTGAACGCATGTTTTTTCAATCCATGGCAATAATAAATCCGGCGTGTCCACATCTTTATCATGCAAACTGTTTCCGTAAGTTGATTCAATAAGAATATAATCTGCCTGCGGAAAAGTGGAAGGCGGATTTAAAATCACATCTCTATATCGGCCAACATCGCCGCTGAATGTAAGATGCGTTTCTTTTCCATCTTCTTTGATTTTTAAATGAACTGTTGCGCTACCGATAATGTGGCCTGCATCTTTATACAATACCTGCACATTTTCATCAACTGAAAACCATTGTTCATATTCAACCGTTGAAAAAAGATCCATCGCTGCACGTGCATCTTCTTCAGTGTATAATGGTTGCAGATAAGATTGGCCTTCAGCAATCCTTCTTTTGTTCACGAATTTTATATCGTCCTGCTGAATGCCTGCGGAATCTTCCAATAATACTGATGTTAATTCTTTTGTTGCTGGCGTACAAAAAATTTTTCCATTAAACCCATCTTTAACCAGTTTTGGAATAAGGCCTGTGTGATCAATATGCGCATGAGATAAAATCAAATAATTCACTTCCGAAGGCTCAAATCCCCATTCACGGTTAAGCCTATCCGTATCCGGTCCATGCCCTGGAACATGCCACAATCAAGCAAATATTTTTTTCCGTTCTTTAGAGTAAGCAAATGTTTAGAGCCGGTAACAACGCGTGCCGCGCCATGGAAAGCAATCTTCATAATAATCGTTTTAATTAAAAATGATACCGAAGATAAGGTAAAAGGCGTAAGCCAAAAGGCATAGGGAAAAGAGTGTAAGGTTTAAAGTAATCCGCTTTCTCACGCCTTAAGCCCTATCTCTTTTAACCTTAAAAGACCATGTTATAAAAAATTCTGCAATGGTTTCTCCGGCTTCATTTGTGCCAACAGATTTTGCAGTTATCGTTTGTGCTTCTCCGTTAGCAATTGTATTTTCAATAGCTCGTTGAATTTCTTTTCCTTCTGTGCATGTGAAAGTCGTTAAGCCAGTCGCTTTTTTAAAATAGTTCGCTTCTAGTTTTATCACCAGCATGGAAACTGCAGGCTTTCTTTTATGAATATGCATTAATCCCAATGTTCCTGTGCTCATTTCCGCAGCCATTGCCAGACAAGCAAAATATGTTGACCGGAAAGGATTTTGTGAAAACCATTTGTAAGGAACCGTCACGCTGCATTTTTCTTCATCCAGATTTTTTACCCGCACGCCGGAAAAAAAAGCGCTCGGCAGTTTCGAAAACAAAAACATCCTGAACTTAACAGGATGTTTTATGAGTTTCGTAAATTCAGAGGTATTGATGTTCATACATGATTAGAGTTTTTATTTCTTAGCCATCGCCACTCTGTAAAATTCATAACCTTTTTCGCTTCTCTGTGGCAAATATTTATTTCGATATTCGGTCGCTCCTAAATCTTCTTCGAGTGTTAAGTTAAACTTTTTTAAATAATCATGAAGTTGCTCAGGCATAAAACCGAATGTCCATCTCTCTTCCATATTTTCCAGATTGCTCAAAAGCTTTTCACCACCTAAAAAAGCATTTGGTTCTTCAAGCACTTTCTTGTGGACATAAGTGAAAATAACATAAGAACCTTTCGGGAACCTGCTTATAAAAGAAAATGTTTTATTAATGGCATCTTCAGTGAGGTAGTTTGTAACGCCTTCCCAAATGATGGTCGCAGGCTTAGTGAAATCAAGATTATTTTGTTCGGCTAATTCATCGAGGCTTTGTTTGTTAAAATCAATCTGCCAATAAGCAACATTATCGGGAAGCTTGCCAATTGTTTTTTTTAAGATTTCAATTTTAAAATTTGAAGTGTTGGGATGATCAATTTCGATGACAGGGATTGATTTTAAAAAATCAAGCCGCAATGCTCTTGTGTCAAAACCGGCGCCGAGAATGATTACTTGTTTTACATGATTATTTATCGTTGCATGCAGAAGGTCATCAATATATTTTGTGCGAGCAAGCCCCGATGAAAATGCACCTGGGATTTTCTTTTGAATGGTGTGGCTAACAAATCTTTTAACAATCGGAAGTGCTGAAGCTTTGACTGCCATTTTTAATCCGCTATCAAGAAAGTTTATTGCATATGGGTCTGTAAAAAGCCTGTCGCTCGGTTTCCTGGTTGTTTCAAGCGCACGGAATAAGGCCATGTATTGTGCGGGTCCTGCTTGCTTTATCAGCTTTCATAATTTATTTATACAAAGATGCATTCAATGCCTGAGGTGTCCATTGCAAAAGAAATTCATAAACCTTCTGTTTGTTGTAGCTCCTGCCCTGTTCGAGATATTCTGAATTTTGAGTGTGTATTCTATTTCCATTTTCATCTAAAATAATAAAAACAGGAAACCCGAAACGCTGCGGGTATCCATATTTTGCAAAGATGTTTTCATTTTTACTTTCTGCGCTATAATTTAAATGATATACTATAAAACATTTATTAAGCAAAGAATCTATTGAACCGTTCGCATGGGAAAATTTATTGAACTCAATGCACCAACTGCACCAGTTTCCACCTGCCTGCAAAAGCACATGCTTGTTTTCTGATTTTGCTTGTTTAATTGCTGCAGCAATATCGTTTTCGGCATTTGCAGAAGGATTGTAAATTTTTGTATCAGTTGTCTGCGGGTGGGCAAGTGTAATTGCAAATAGAAAAACTAATAATAAAAAACATTTTTTCATTCGAACTTTTTTATTCCACAGAGAACCGCAGAGAGAAAAAGAGGAACTCAGAGATTCTCCCCTAAACTCTGCGGTTCTCTGTGGCCAAATATTTTATTGCTTATCCACTTCAACAACACAAGCGATCACTCCATTATTTTCACCATCCACATTCAACTGCATATTGCCTTTTGAATTTGCCTGATAGTGAACATTGCGAATGAGCTTGCTGCTCAAAACAGTATTAAGCCTTGAAGCATAGTCCTGTTGCGGGTTTTGGCTAAGTTGTTTATTAACAGCATT
>CAVRBD010000050.1:0-19833 GCA_963718975.1 uncultured Bacteroidota bacterium
GGCGCAAACAAAGTAATGCCGGCATTTGCAATTGCGATGTTGAGTGAACCAAAAGTTGCTGTTGTTTTGCTCACCATCATTTCAATAAAATTCACATCAGAAGCGTCGCCTGAAATGGCTATGCATCTGCCACCCATTGATTTTATTTTTTCAGCAGCTTCGTTAGAGAGCGCGTCATCCAAATCATTCAATGCAACGGAAGCGCCCTGCAATGCAAGCTGCCGCGCAATTTCATAGCCAATGCCTTGCCCGGCTCCTGTAATGATCGCTGATTGATTGTTGAATAACATGAAGACGTTTTGCATCAACAAGCTACAAAAAATGTTTTCTATTGATGAAAACATTTTAATCTTTTAAGAAAATGATGTTGATATTGAAAACCGAATGCAGTTTTGCAAAAAATGTTTTCGCGGATTTGTTGGAAGAAATCAGTTGCTTACTTCGAATCTGGCCATATGGCTTCCTGCTTTCCCTTCCGAAGTAATTCCCTGAATGAACACAATGTTGTGAAACTTATTATGCCGTCAACATTAGTTTGCCCAATAATATATTCATCGGACACAAGCTCTGTTTTTTTACTTTTAAAGGGTCGAAGGCAATGAGTTTATTGATGCCAAAACCGGCATGCCAGGCTGCCTTATTACATTTCAAATAAAATATTTTAACGGTCATGTATATGTGAATATTTTCTTTCTTGATATCTGGCCATATAAATATTAAGAAAGCTCAACAGTTGTTTGCGAGTTGATGCATTAGCGTATCAATACAATTGATCCTTTGTAAATTTTTTCTTCACCGGAAGTTGATTTGATAACAACTACATAAACATACGATCCGGTTGGTGCAGGAGTGCCTTTGGTGGTTCCATCCCAACCATAATTTGTGTAGTTGGGGATGCTGTTCTGTATTTGAAATACCTTGCTTCCCCAACGATCAAAAACGCTGAAATCTTTAATAATGTCGCCCGGCATGCCGCCCATAATATAGAAATAATCGTTCTTTCCGTCACCGTTTGGAGTGAAGGCATTTGGTATAAATATTTTTGAAGTAACGAATACAGTCATCGAATCGCTTGCGGGGCATCCATCAGTTGCCGAAACAGCTGTTAAATAATATATGGTGCTTCTTCGGGGGTTGGCAAGCGGCGAGGCAATTGTTGAGTCAGATAAATAATAATCAGGGCTCCAGCTATAAGACGCGATAGCGCCTTGCACAGGAATATTAAGACTGGTGCTGCTTCCAAACTGTATCGTGATATCGGAAGAAGGCCCTAAAATTGGGATAGGCTTCACCGTTATCGCAATTACATTCGAAGTGTCCTTACCCGCGCACCCATTGGCGTTCGAGGCGATGCAACGTACTGAATCTCCCTGCATGATTGAATCAATGATAAACTGGCCGCTATTTGTGCCGGCGGAATCGCTGTTTACTTGCCACAAATAACTTAATCTTGATGTGTCCGAAATGCTTGCCAGAAAAGTGACCGGGTTCCCGGCGCAGATAGCGGTATCGGATACAGTAATGCTGATATCAACCGCTGTGGAACCAGGGATAGTTATAGCATTTGTAGTATAAGTACAACCCGATGTATCTGTAAGAAGCACTGAATAAACACCCGGCAAAGACGGATGGAATACCGTATCAACAATGGTTATAAAATGTTTGTATTTTTCGATACGGTTGTTGTTGAAATCGGCGACGAAAAGGTTGCTGCTATCATCTATGCAAATTGAATAAGGCTCATCCAATTGGTTATTGGCGCTTCCAAGCCCTCTTGCGCCGGCTACCACTATTCCTTGCTTTGATGAACTGGTGAATTCAAGCACCTGTTCTGTGCCGCCATTTGCAACAAAAATATCGCCCTGGCTATCCACAAATAACCCGTATGGGATAAGTGGAGTGTTTCCCTGAGTGCTTACCACAACTGTGCCGCTTGATGATCCGGGCCAAACAAAAGCACTTCGTGGTCTTCAAAATCTGAAACATAGATTGCCCCTGAAGCGGTAACAAACATTGAAATCGGGTCGCTGATGTTTACAACGGGTGACCCATACGTCTGGCTTGTTGAATTTGGAGGAAATTCCAAAATCCTGTTATTTAATTCATCGCACACATAAATGTTGCCTGAACCATCAACACAAACCTGAATAAAATTGCCGAGCTGATTTGCATTGCTCCCCTGTCCATTGCCACCGGCTACAGTAACACCAAGACTTAAACTTGTAGACCCCGGTAGAAATTTTTGGATTCGATAATTATTTGCATCGGCCACGTATAAATTGCCGCTTGCATCAACACAAACAGATGAGGGAGCGGATAGTTGATCGGCATTATTTCCATTTCCATTATCGCCGGCAACCACTACGCCATTTGTAAAACTGTTTGAACCTTTTGCAAATTTCATCACGCGGTTATTTCTGGTATCGGCTACATAAATATTTCCGTTTGCATCAACGCACACTGATGATGGTTCATATAATTGATTGTCTGCATTTCCTCTTCCGTTGCCACCGGCAACAGTAATGCCAATGCTCGCAATGCCCGTATCGAGCACTTGATAAGAATTATAAATGGTATCGATGTTCGCTCCATTTATCCAGTTAACACTGGATATGGCATGAACATCCGGATTTATAATGAGGCTGTCTTTTCCGATACATATACCGGCCAGACTTAGCGTTGCAACCGGAGGCGTATGAAAATGGACAATAAAATCACTGGAAGTGGCAACTGGAGTAATGGGGCAGGAAACATTGCTTGTTAAAACACAATAAAGATTGTCGCCGTTTGTAAAAGTGTTCGAATAAGAAGGACTGTTTGACCCAACTATCTTTCCATTCAAATTCCATTGATATATGGGATCTGTGCCGCCATTTGTTATTGCTGCCGTAAAAGTGAATGGCTCAGTAAACCCTCCGCAAAGATTTGAGTTGGCAGCATTGCTGTTAATGCTGATGCCCGGCAAATGCGTTGGGAGTATTACTATGGAATTGCTGGTGTCAGTGCATCCATCGCTGTTGGTAACAACTGCATAATATGTTCCCGGCAGCGGAGGGCCTGGATTGGCTAATAAATAAACGGAATCAATAAATGAAGTTCTCGGGCCATCTTTAAAATATTCTACAACGCGGTTATTGCCGTCGTCGCATACATAAATGTTTCCGGCATTGTCTAGAAATAAAGAAGTTGGGTCAAGCATCGCATTTGGAAGAGAACCTCCCCGCACACCATTGCCGCCCGAAACAATTGTTCCATATGTGCCGCTGGTTGAATTGGGCGGAAATTTTAAGGTGATGCACGTAACTCCATCCAGAACATATAAATAACCGCTTGCATCAACATAGCAGGCAGTTGGTCCCGGCAATTGGTTTAATGAATTTCCATTACCGGTGCCACCAGCTACAACAGTTGCAGTGCTTGATCCTGCGGGAAATTTTATTACACAAGAAAAATCTGAAAGTGCTGCGTATAAATCGCCGTTTGTGCTTACGTACAAAGAAATCACATAACCAAGGCTTGTGGCTAAAGTATCTCCTTTAGTGGTTGAAGTGGAATTGGGCGGGTATTTCACGATATCCTCGCTCGCTTCATCTGCCACAAACATGTTGCCCGAAGCATCGAGTGCAACATAAGAAGGCCCTTCCAGACCATATTGGGCAACGGTTATCCCAGGCGTGGTGCTTGTAGAATTTGGCGGAAATTTTTGCACCCTGCCATTTACAAAATCAGCTACGTAAATATTTCCTGCTGCATCCACAAAAACTGACATGGGATAATTCAATTCAGATGGGCCACTGCCTCCATTTGTGTTGCTGCCTGCAACCACCACGCCATCTGTTAAACTAGTTGAACCTGGCGGAAATTTAAGCACCCTGTTATTGTTTTGGTCAACCACAAAAAGATTTCCTGACTGATCAATGAAAATGGCGCTGGGGTTATTCAATTGGTTCAATCCGGTTCCTTCGCCATTTCCGCCGGCAACAATCTTTACATCTAAAACCGAAGGAATTGTAACTGCGTTTACAACAGTATCGCGCGACGTCGTTGAAATCCATTCTATCTGCGAGAGCGTATCTAAACTGCTCACCCAAAGTGTATCATCGCCATTGCATATATGGCTGGTTTTTAAAGTGAAATGGCCTTTGCATTGTGCGTTGCTTTCAATATCGCTCAATAGAAATATTAAAAACAAAAAAAATAAAGCCGACATTTTGGAAAAAGCTTTCCCGGCACAAAATCTATATTGATTATTATTTAGCAAGCTTAATGAAATATTGTTTTACTAGGGCTTTATCATTATTTCTCCATTAAAGTTAAAAAGAATAACCGATGTTGAAATTGTTCGTTCGCAGGCATCGCGCAAGCCCGGTTGTTAGACCCTAACAATTGCAAGTACGCTGCACGGCTTGCTCAGGTTGCGAAGTTTTATAATGATGATTAAATAAGCTTTTTTTGCAATAGGTGCGGGCTTGGTATTGAAAAAACAATGTAACGAAATACCATCGAAATTTGAATCCTGATCAACATATATGCATATCCGTAAATAAAATTTTTAAAAAAAGGAGGCTGTCTCCTGTAATTTAATGGAATATTTTATTCCCCTTAATCGGCGTGCAATGTTCAGATAATATCTGCACCGAATTATTCTTTTTGATTACGACAATGCTGCATCGCTGATCTTCATCAAAAGGCGTTCCTCTATAACTGCCTTTTCCTTTCCACCTTGTGCTTACCACGGCTATATTATCAATAAGCTCAACTGAAAATTCGGAGCGGCTCATGTCGTGCAGTTCATAAGTAGATTCACCAGCGGTTGCAACAACACTGTCTCTGCTGAATATGCCCCCGCTTTGAGTGAAATAAACATATAGTGGCGATAGCGAAGAGTCAACTTCGGTCATGTTTTTATTTTTCCAGCCATCATCAAATCTTTGTATAACCCCAATTGTTTCATCTTCGGTAAGCGCCGATGGCTTTTTATTATTGCACGAAAGAAGGGTTATCAGAAGGCATGATAGAAGCAAAATATATTTTCTCATTTACGGTGCTTTTTGGTTTAAGTCTCAGCGCGTGAATTTACAAAACTTATGCTTAGCAGGCTTTCGAGGTTATCAACAAATGAACAACGATAATGCGTATGTGTAAAAAAGATAAAAATAAATACCTCACTTATTACAGAACCTGCTTTTATCATCGGTGATGAAGAAAAATTAAAAATTGCCTCTCTCAAGATTATCATAAATGCAATTGAAGCCACTGCCCGCGATTATGGGCTGCTGGATATTTCATTGTCATATAATCACCCTGTATATGTCGTTTCTTTCTCCGATAGCGGCAGTGGCATCAGTGAAGAAAATATTTCTCGCCTGTTTGAGCCTTACTTCACCATGAAAAGAAACGGGCTTGGGCTTGCTTCCACACTCAATATACTACTGGCAAATAAAGGGACGATTGATGTAAAAAACCGAAGTTGGGCATGGCACTACGTTTATGCTTACTTTCAACAAAGCATGAGCAGTATATTAGCAAACGCCAATGCCTTGGGTTGATATTATGTAATGCCATCGGAATATCCTTCGGTTGATAATACTTGTATTTGCAATTAATAAACTCGTTTGGAAGAAGTGTAGTTATAACTAAAGAAATTTATAGGCCGGTAATTTTTCGGCTGCAATCGAGCCCGCTCCATAAAGCTGCTTCCACAGTGCCTTGCATGGAGCCTTCATATAAAGCTTCGCCTGCAAAAAATAAGGTGTCCATCACCGGATCTCTCAATTTCTGTTTTGCGTCAGCGCTTTTGAGAGTTAAAAATGAATAGCCTCCATGAAAAAAATTTTCATCGTCCCAATTGAAAATATATGAAGCAACTAATATTTTTTTCAGCTTATCAACTTCCATATTAAAAGCTGATGCCAAAGATTGCAATGCTATCTGCAATAATTCTTCCACTGACTTGCCTTTCATTTTTTTTGCAGGAACGCCGCCAAGCCATCCAGTCAGTAATGTATTTTTTTCAGGAGCTTGGGCTCCACCATGTGGGTATTGTTTCTTTTGTAATTAAAAACCCAAGGTTTTTATATTTCTCTTGCCAAAAAGCATTTTCGAATTCTAGCACAATCTTAATGATAGAGCCAAAACCAATATCATTGAAAGCATCAATTTTTTCCGGGATATCAGGCGCAAATTCAATGACAGCAGGATTTGCATGCCAACAGCCCACGGGAATTGTAATGATAGCTTTTGAGCCTGAGAACAAATTTCCCGCTTCAGTACTAACAACAACTTCATTCTTTTTCCATTCAATTTTTTTTACTGCTTCTGATGTATGTATCACGCAACCTTTGCCGCTGCAATCTTTTTGTAATGCATCTACTAATTTTTTATATCCGCCTTCCATGCGAAATTGATCATGTTCTTCGTTTCCCCATTCCTTGCTCAAAGCAAAAACGCTTGCCGTTTTCGGGTCGGCAAGGTCAAATCCGTTTGCAAAGCCTTCTGCAGATTTTCTTAGCGCATCATATTTGTCTTCGGGAAAATAAGTTGTAAGAAAATCTGATAGTGACAAATCAACTTTTAATTGTTTCATTTGCGCAATCATTTTTTCCCAGATATTATTTTCATCATTGCCAAACGCGGAGTCACGCCTGCTGAGGTTTACCATTTTGCCTCCGGTTTTTTTAAAAGACAATTTATATTCTTTTAACAAGCTTAATGTAATTGGCAAATTGCCGTGTATAAATTCTGCGCCAGCCTCAATTGGCAAAGAAGAATTTTTTGCGTTGAGCGTATGAATCCTTCCGCCCAATCTATCGAGTGCTTCAAGCACGATTATATCTTTACTATACTTTTTCAGTTCTTTTGCAGCAATCAACCCTGCCGCGCCACCGCCAATAATTATTATTGTTTCATTTTTTTGCATTCACAAGTTTAATCTATAATGTCCGCTGCAGGAAAACTTTTGTTCAATAATGGAACTAATGGAATAGATTTACCTGAAACGAAAAAACAGATAGAGAAAATAAAAAAAAGAATTTAATAAAATATCTGTACGGTGCATAAGTAAATAATTTTACCAGATGAAATAAACAAAAAGAAATGATACTCCAAAAACAAATTCAATTCTCAAAACACATTAAAGCAGGCGGCAGTTTAAAAGAATTTAACTTCTTAAAATTAAATAACGAAACGGCTCCTACCTATTATGTTGATGTAAGCGATGAGCGCGGCCGACGGCACCAATTTTTATTGAGCAAAGATGGGAGCAGTTGGAAAGTAATAGGCGAGGGCTTGCCCGGGTGGGTCACGGAAGCAGAGCCTTTATTATTTGAAACAATAGAAAATGTAAAATGATAATGCAATAGATTTTTGCTTGAGGTTGCATGGATTATTTAGAGCATTCTATAAAATTTTATTACGCTTTAAAAGCATCCGCTAAGGGAGGTAAATGCTAAATTGATTGCCATTCCCGGATGTCTGCGGAATTTTTGTGTGCGGGTTGACCATCATTAAGTAAAAGATTGAAGACATTTATGAACTCAAAATAATTTTTTTCTTTTCAGAATAGATTGCGACGTTAATTTATTTGAAGTACCTTCAAATTTGAAATGAGAAAAAATATCTACATAATATGTATTTTGTTTTCATGTAAAAGTCTTTAAATTAATCATTCTATATAGTGGTTCGGAAATTGCATCATAAAAAATAAAAACAATGAACTATACAACAGACAATAGCACGGGTGTGAATCATGGAGATTTGTTCCCCAATCTTCCATTAAAATATTTGGCCGCTTCTTCTATAATCGGCGATAAAGTTTATAATAACAATGAAGAAAATTTAGGAGAGATTAAAGATATTATGGTGGATGTAACCAGAGGGAGCATCAGTTATTATGTAATTGAATTCGGAGGTTTTCTGGGAATTGGTATTAAATATTTTGCCATCCCTTTTCACTTGTTGAAAGTTGATGCTGAAAAAAAATCATTCCGCTTCAATTGCCTGAAAGAACAATTAGAAAAAGCGCCTGGTTTCGACATGGATCATTGGCCTGATACAAATATTCATGTCGAAGAAGCGACAGGCTATTGGAGTTTTATGGGCAATGATGAGGTTTTTTAATTTTCAATTGCTCCTGAATTTTTTGAGATTCAATTTTCTTGAAAAATAAATACTAAATACTTATTAAGTTTTAGGAAATGAAAGAGCCGGGAAATTCAATTATGATTTTCCCGGCTCTTTCATTATATCAATTCATTTATAATTTTACAAATTTTGCATTCATCCTTGTTTGGTTTTGGATTATTGCCTGTAAGGTATAGGTGCCTTTGACCAAAGTAGATACATTGATAGGAGTGCTGAAATAACCTGCTTGCTTATCGTATTGGTGCATGAACACAATATTTCCAAGCGCATCATAAATAAATACCCACATAGTGCCTGCCACCGAACTCGACAACTGCAAATTAAAATTGCCAGTGGTTGGATTCGGGTACAACGTTAATGATTGTGACAGGAAAATTTCTTTGCTTCCTTCTACCGTTATTTTAACGCTGTCGGTTGATGAATTTCCACGGTTGTCCGTTACCGTTAGTGTAAAAATATATTGGCCTTCAGTCATTCCGGTAACTTTTGCAATGGAAGAATCGGCAGATTCGATTGTTGAATTATTGGACCCGCTTGCCAAAGCCCAATGGTAATTTGCTATGCTGTTTGGACCTACAGCAGAGCTGCTTCCGTCCAAAATAAAACCACCCGATGAAAAAGAAATTGTAGTATCATTTCCCGCATTGGCTATTGGAGGTGCATCTGAACTATTTTCGGCAATTGCTTCGTTATTTTCCGTGATTGAACTATTAGCGGCACTATTGACAGTTACGGTTACAGTAGCGGTGGCAGTTCCATTTGCATCAGTAATTGATATATAGAAAACATAAGTGCCGGCAATTAACCCTGTAACTGTTGTAACAGCTTTGGGCTGACTTTTTATTTTTGCTGAATTTGGCCCAGACTGTTCACTCCACCAATTATTAAATGTTGGATTGCTTATTGCCGGATCAGTAACCGTTGCCGTAAGAGTTGTAGAATTTGAAGGCATCGTCATGGTAGCAGGGCTTGCTGTTGCTTTTACTGTAACTTTTTGTTTTGATGCAGAAGCGTTCACCGTTACGGTTGTAGTTGCTGTGCCGGATAAACCACTGCTTCCTGTCGCTTTTAGTTGAAACACGTAAATGCCGGTAATCAAACCACTGGCAGTAGTTGATGCAGAAGACGCGCTTCCAAAAGTTGCTGTATTCGGCCCTGATGTTTGCGTCCATAAATAAGTTGTAATGGTGCCTGATGATGCCGTTGCCGAACCTGTTAAAGTAACTGAACTTGTGGGCGATGTTATTGTTTGATTTGATTCGGCGCTGACTGTAGGTGCAGTGCTCGCTGCATTCACCGTGATTGTAACAGTTGCTGTGCAAGATAAATTATTACTTCCTGTCGCTTTTAATTGGAATACATAAGTGCCGGCTATCAAGCCGCTGACAGTAGTCGAAGCAGAAGATGCAGTTGCCAAAACTTGCTGTGTTAGGCCCTGATGTCTCAGTCCACAATTCAGTGCTGATGCCTGATGCATCCGTTGCAGTCCCTGTCAATGTTGCAGAACTCGTCGGCAATGTTATAGTCTGGTTGCTTCCCGCGCTTACTACCGGCGGCTGATTGGCCGCATTCACTGTAATCGTGACGCTAGCAGAGGAAGAATCATTGTTCGCGTCTTTCACTTTCACGCTGAACACATAAGTGCCGGCGATAAGGCCTGTGGCATTTGTGCTGACAGTAGCTGGTGATGAAAGTGCAGCCGTGTTTGGCCCTGATACTTCTGTCCATGAGTATGATGAGATGGCCGAGTTCGTTGCTGTTGATGCAGATGCGCTGAGGCTCACTGAATTGGTCGGGAGCGTGATCGCCTGGCTGTTGCCCGCGCTCGCGGTCACATAGCTCGATGTCGAGAGGTATTCCCTTGCCCCGATATCGTATGCCTTGCCCTGCGGCCTCGGTATGCCCGCGATGTCAAAAGCGACAGCAGCCTCCGTCGCGCCCGCGTCGATCAGCGGCGAGCCCGGCCTTGGTGTAGCAGTTCACCGTGTCAGCGAAATAGGCCAATGCATTGGCGGCGGTCACATATCTGTTGTTGCTGCTGTCCACTGCCCATGAGCCGCCGCTGTTATCCTGTATGATGCCCAAGCTGCCGGTGCCGTTCACCGTGTTGAAGCCGACATTGTTCTTTACCTCGCAGGTATAGCCGCCAAAGCCGCCAATGACGGCAAAGGGCGCAATGTACCCGTTGATGTCGGTCTTGTTGCCGGAGATATTGTTCCAGATATAGATGCTGCCGCCGGTCGTATACGGAACAGAAGTGCCGCCGGTGAACATGGTGGCATCGATCCTTGTATCAATGAAGCCATACGCATTTGTTGCCAGGTCAATGTTGTTGTATATGTAGCTGGTGCCCGTGCCATTCAGGCCAACGTTCCACCACCTTGCCAGATAGCCCCTGCCCCCATGGCTGTAGACATCGTAGAGCCTGCCGTTCCCATAAATCACGAACTCCCCGCAGTCGCCAGCGACGGGGTTGGCGCCGTTATAGGTGATGTTCCAGTTGTGCATGTTGACGCGGTACGCGATGGCCGCCACCTCCTGCCCGTTGGACGAGGTCTGTGTGACGGTGACATTGGCGATCGAAAGGCTGTCGATCACATCGTTGAGGTCGTTCGGCACTCCCCAAGACCCCTGCAGCAATAGGCCAGAATTGTTCAATGAGAAATTTGCTATCGATGTGCGGTAAAGCTTCAGTGTGGACGTGTCGCCTGTGTACTGTGTGTAATATCCACTCGCATCCACAACATTGCCTTGCACGCCATTGAAGGAGCAGTTATAGAGCCTAAGGCCGACAGTGTTCGTGCTGGTCAAATCGAAACCGTCGCCGCTTATGTTGTTGAACTGGAAGCCGTAAGTGGCCCGCTGAATAGCCGGTGCCCGAGATGGTGACGTTGACGAGGCCCGAGCCAAGAGACACGGTGCCCGTGAACGTGACAACGCCGCCATTGTTGATGATGCTGACATTGTTCAGGCCAGAGAAAGTTGCGCCGCTGTAGCTGCCGGGCGCGATCGCGAGCACATCGCCCGCGCTGAGGCCGGCCATCGACGTTTGAGACACATTGCCGCTCCCGCTGCCTATCACGACTGTTTTAGCAATCGCTGTAGCCGAAAAAAATATTGAAAAGAGAATTGATAAAAACGCAATTGCTGATTTTTTTAACGCAAATACATTGCACCCTAAAGGGTAGCGGATCTGTTTCATAATCGGATACTAATTTTAAAATGATATAAATGTTATTTCATAAAGCGCTTCTTTGGATGCAGCAACAAATTCAAGTAGTTGCAAAAACATCAATCATCTCATAGTTGAGAGCAAAAATTTTCCATATCACCAATTTTGTAAAAAAGGCAATAGATCAATGGCAAGAATCTGTTGTTGTTTTGGGATAGGCGTTCAGAAATCAATTGATGGAAGACAATGAAATGCACTGATGAATGCATAACAAACTTTCATGACGCGCAAAGAAAAGGTTAATGAGCTAAATGTTATTTTAAGGGGATGTCAACGAAACTTGTAAAGTAAATTTGCTCGAAGGTTGTATCACAGCAAATATGTATTTTCGATTAGACAAATATGATGCCAAACGGCATTTTGTAAATTTCAAATTGGATTGTTTTGGAAACATAATTTAAGGGGAAAAAATTTCCCACCTCAATCATTTACTTGCATCCCTATTTATTTTGATTCTTCAAAGTGTGTTACATGAAGCATGTATCAGGTTCACGTTATTGTCGCATTCATTGTGAACTGTTGTGTTTTTTCAAAAAAATATTTAGCATGAACTTTTATGCTTAAATAAATATGTTTTATAAACTGAATTCTCCACTATTTTAAATATCGCCAATGCGAAGCGTTGATATGCTAAATAGAAAGTAGAAATTTTTCACTCTGGTATTCTTAATAATTCATCCCCAAATGATGAAATAGAAAGAGACGGTGTATATTTCATCATCAAAGGCGAAAAGGCAAAAGAAGCAGAAACAGAAATGAGGAAATGGGTACAAAAAATAAAAATTATAAAATAGATGTCACTATATTTTGTGAACTACAGAAAGAACTGTTCTGTTCATGCAAAATAATTATTTACTTCCTTTTGCTTTTTCATTTTTTTTTTATTAAAAATTTTCAATGTTTCAGTCATGTTATAGAAAATAACTGCCTCTTTTGTCAATTGAAAATCTTTATTTATTGATGCAGGAAAACTTTTCCCAAGCCATTTTGGCTTATTGATAAAATTACCCTTTTGTATAGATGCTGGAATCATACAATGGTTTGTTTGAACTCGAAAATATGCAAAAAAATAAAAAAATTTTGATTGTGGGCAGGGCTGATCAAAAATCGGGCTTCCGGTGGGGGTGGTTAACTTTGTGTGTGCAAAATAAACATTAATCAAGGCCTAAACAAAATAAACAACCTAATTACTGGCTTCTAACAGTCATAATAGACGTGCGCAAATGAATTTATCGAAGAACGATGTTTAACAAACTTTATTCATTAAGATTCGAAGTTAAAAAATTTAGTATTCCCGGTTATTCATGACCGTTATTTGTAGTTACAATGAAGTTGTGGTTAGAAATTTTCAAAAATGGCAGGTAAAGGTAACTCTTACAAATGCTACCTCGTAAAAAACAAAAAAACGCAGCCTATTAATTATCAATAAGCTCCGTTTCGTTTAAGTGATCCCGCTGGCAATGTCCAAGGGGTTTTATTTTTTACAGTTATTTATTTCTATATACTGATCAAGAGACGATTTTCAATTTGCTATAACACCATCGCATTTTTCCGCGACTTATCTTTACCCCGCTTGGCAATATTTTTATAGAATAAATTATAGAGTAAAATGTCATTGCCAATCAGACCTGTGTGCAAAAAAGCCCACACCAGAAGAGATGGTACGAGCATCATCTTTTTCCAGTACTGCTTCTCCAAAGAAAAACGGACACTTTTAGATTCGGGCATCGCGATACCGCCGGCATACTGGAGCGAAAAGCGGTTGAAGGTCAACAACAGCCTCCCACAAAATTTCGGCAGCGCCGAGGCCCTGAACAAGAGGCTGCAGAGGGCATTGCGGATAGTTCAGGACATCATAACCTACGCCCTAAAAAAGAAAGTTGACGATCCGGTGGCGTTCGTCAAAAGAAACTTCAGGCACGATCTTGAAGACCCGGACCTAATTGCGATCATAAAAGAGCAACCGAAAGAAGTTGTCAACCTTGATCTATATCACCAGATAGATGATTATATAGAATCAAAAAGAAAAAGGGTATCGCCGAAAATGGTGAACATCTATAGGAACCTGAGGGACACTTTGAGGGAATTTGAAAAGCTGAGGAAAAAGCCCATCACGTTTGATTCCTTTGATTTTGGTTTCTATGAAGAGTTCCTGGATTACATGGCGTTCGATCACGTGCACCGGCGCAGGAAAACGGTCGTGAAGGGGTTTAAGGTGAGCAGCATCGGCAAGACGATAAAACAGCTGAGGGTCTTCCTGCGCAACAGGATTAGGAGAAAAATAATCCCTCCGATCAACCTCGAAGATTTTAAGATCGTTGATGAAGAAACTGACGCGATCTACCTATCCTATCAAGAGATCCTCCACATCTATAAAATAGACCTCTCTCCTTATCCGAACTTGGTAGGGCCACGAAATCTTTTTGTCCTGGGATGCCTGACGGGGCTGCGCTTTTCTGATTTTTCGGGCCTGCGCCCCGAAGATGTGCGCAATGGCATGCTGTACAAAAAACAGGGCAAGTCAGATCATTGGGTCGTCATCCCTTTGCGGAAAGAAGCTGTCGAGATATTGCAGGATTTTGAAAGGAACATTGCACCTGTCCACAACGGGACGTTCAACCGCTACATAAAAGAGATCGGGAAGCACGCGGGGCTGACGGCCACGATAAAATTTTCTCACAAAAAAGGCAACCGGGACATCGTAACCTCAAAGCCAAAATACGAATGGATCACGTCGCACACGTGCAGGCGCTCCTTTTGCACGAACGAATTTTTGGCCGGCACACCAGCCGAGCTGATCATGAAGATCAGCGGCCACAAAAGCCTCAGGGATTTTTACAGGTACATACGGATCACAGCGGAAGAGGCGGGGATGAAGATCAAAGAGCTTTGGGAGAAGCGGGGAGAAATGGCCGTTGCCAAATATGAACAGCCCTGATTTTCGGTTGTCAGTTGCCGTTACCATTTAATGTTTTGTTGTCTATGCACATCCGATATATTTGAGTTTTATTTTGATATCACTGAAGGTAGGGGAAGCAAGTTTATCATCGGATGACAATTGGGATAATGATCCGAAAACAGGAATTCTCATTACTAATATTGTACTGATTTCTCTCAAACCCACTAGAATCAACTGATTTCACTTTCTGCATCGTGCCGAAATTATATGTACTTTTTTTATTCTTTGAACTGATTATCAATGGTGGAGGTGACAGGAGAGTTCTCTTTTATGTGTGGAAACTATCAGTATGTTCTGGGTGCGAAAGTAAAATTTACCAGAAACTATCATTGGTATATTGGAAACTGAATGCAAAGGGAAATGACTTTATACGCAGAAAGCTTTGAGCAAGAATCAGCTTTCATTGATGCAATGATGAAACTTTCGAGAAAATAGATATCATAAAATTTCACGAGGCTGACGGTGAATGAAACAAATTGACAACATAGTTTTACCCTGCCTGAATTCATTTTAATCCCCATAACTGGAAATTATGATGCCCTTTGCCCACCTGATTATTATACGAAGAGTCAAGGAATACATTGGTATAGAATTCAAATCGTGGTCAATCCAAAACATAATTAAGTGATCACACCCTGCATAATATCCACTCCTGACACAATCGCATCATACTATCAAGCCTCTTCAGCTTTGGCAGATTACAGCACTACTTATATGAAAATTTTTTTCGATTACAATAATATCGCTATGCACTTATTTGATTATTCACAAGTAGGGGAAATGGTCAGCAACCCGAAAAAACTTTTAGATTCTGCTTTACGTCTGAAATTTTTGGACAGCGATATCAATCTTGCGAAAAGGACGTACAATGAATTGTTCATTCTTCGTAGAATAACATTGGCATACGTCTACGAGACCAAGGATCTAAAAAATCAAGGGATCTCTTGTGTGAGCTTTCTAAAAAAAGAATATGATATTGCAGACTGAAAATTCATAAATAATTTTTTCAACGCTTTGTCCCTACTGATAATAGTTGCTGAAATAAGGTATGCATCACCGTTAGCGATAACGGAAATGGCATCTCACAAAAAATGGTTGCTAAAATTTTTAAGCCTTTCTTTACCGCTATACAAAATGGCAGAGGACTGGATTGGGTTTGAGTTTGAGCTAATATGGTTAAAGCGCATGGCGGAGAAATAAAAGTGGAGACGAAAGTTGACGAAGGAAATCCCGATCATTTCGGGAAAGGTGAAGTAACAACATTCATTATTCAGTTGCCTGTTATATAAACCAAGTAGCAGACTTCCGAAGTTTTAAAAACTTCGGAAGTCTTTTACCTGCTGAATTATTAAAAACGCTAACTTCAGACCATCATCTTCCTACATTGACCAGCCCTAAACACGTTGCTATTGTAGCACCACCTTGTCTTGCATGAAACAAAAGCATACCAATGAGCCAGTGCGAAGCGGGCTTATCCTTGAACCATTTGATGAACAGGATCATCATCCTTTTTTCGGCTACTTATCATTCAATCATCTGCTTATATGAGAAAACTGATTTCCCCTTTGCTGCTGTTGTTGAGCATGCACGCCACATTCGTACAAGCGCAGAACAGCGCAACCGACAGCCTAAAGCACCTGCTGGCAATAGCAAAAGAAGATACCAGCAGAGCATTGCTGCTTGCGAGGCTGTCTCGTGCTTTTGTGTACTCGAAAACTGACACGGCCCTGCTGCTGTCTCAGCAGGGGCTCTCGCTGGCAAGGCAGGCCAGGTTCCCAAAGGGGGAAGCAGCTTGTCTGAACACTATCGGCGGTGCATTCATTAATTCGGGGGACTATCCAAAGGGGCTCGAAAATTTACTGAAAGCGATAAAGATTTATGAAAGCCTGAATGACCTGGAAAGTATCGGCGCAGTGAATACGGGCATTGGGCTTGTCTACGGCAATCAGGGAGATTACAATCATGCCCTTGAATATTATTATAAAGCAAAGCAAAGCGTTGAAGCCATGCATGACGATAGGCGCTTGAAAGTAGTTTTATTAGATATCGGTGACTGCTATGAGAAGCTGGGCCAGCTTGACTCTGCGCGAATGCTCACCCAGCAGGCCTACGAGCTGGCGGACCTGGCTGCATGATATTGATATCAGGGGCAACGCGCTGAACAACCTTGGCAATATTTACTCCAAGATGGGGCAGCAGGCCATCGCCATGGGCTATTACCACCAGGGCATCCCTGACCTTGCTGCCGAAAACGACCAAGAATGCATTTGCGAATCAACACTCGGCATGGCAGCTCTTTTCAAGAAAGCCGGCAAAACAGATTCTGCGCTCTACTATGCAAAGCTTTCCGCGGCAACGGCCATAAAAGGCGGCTTCGGAAATGAGCAGCTCAAAGCATCTGTTTTTTTGGCGGATCATTATAAGAGCATTCATAACAGTGACAGCGTTGCCGCTTATCTGCAGGCTGTCATCGCCATCAAGGACAGCCTCTTCAGCCAGGAGAAGATAAGGGAGTTGCAGAGCCTCGGCTTTGACGAGGCGCAGCGCCAACAGCAGATACAGGATGCAAAGGCTGATGGCCGCACGCAGCTCAAGTTTGATGCGCTGATCGGCGGAGTTGGCGCGCTGCTCGTAGTCGCCTTCATATTGTTCCGCAACAACCTGCAAAGGAGAAAAGCAAATACGCTGCTGCAAAAACAAAAACAGGAGATCGATGACAAGGCACAGGAACTTTCTATACAAAAAGATAATGTAGAACTGCTCAGCGAAATAGGCCGCAAGATCACCGCATCGCTCTCTGTCGAAAAGATCATCGGCACCGTGTACGCCAACGTGAACGCGCTCATGGATGCTTCCGTTTTCGGCATCGGCATTCACAACGACAACATGAAGAGGATCGATTTCCCCGCGACGTACGAGAACGGGCAGGCATTGCCGTTCTATTCAAACCCCATTGATGATGCGAACCGTTTCGGCCCTGTGTGCTTCAACAGCGGCAAAGAGATCATCATGGGCGATATGGGCAAGGAATACAAAGACCATATACAGACAGTGCCCACGCCGCATGAAGGCGGCCAGCCGGTTCTCCATTATTTTTCTCCCGCTGGTCGCCAAAGAAAAAAAGCTCGGCGTCATCACTGTGCAGAGCTTCAAAGAAAACGCTTATTCAGATTACCACCTGTTCATGCTGCGCAACATTGCCACCTATGCTGCCATTGCGATAGAGAACGCAGAATCCTACGAGGAGCTGGACAAGACAATCACCGCATTGAGGTCTACCCAATCGCAATTGATACAATCAGAAAAGATGGCAAGCCTTGGCGAGCTCACAGCAGGCATTGCACATGAGATACAGAACCCGTTGAATTTTGTTAATAATTTTTCGGAAGTCAATAGCGAATTAGCAGAAGAGCTTAAATCGGAGTTGGCAGTTGGCAATTCGCAATTGGCAGCAGAGATTGCTAATAATATTAAAGAAAATTCAGAAAAAATAAACCATCACGGAAAACGTGCAGATGCCATCGTAAAAGGGATGTTGCAGCACTCACGGTCAAGCACAAACGTAAAAGAGCCAACGGATATTAATAAACTGGCGGACGAATATTTGCGGTTGGCTTATCATGGGCTGAGGGCGAAAGACAATTCATTTAACGCAACGATGAAAACCGATTTTGATGAAAGCATTGGCAACATATATATCATCCCACAAGATATTGGGAGAGTGCTGTTGAATCTTTACAACAATGCATTTTATGCGGTGAATGAAAAAAGAAAATCAGCAGGTGCCAGCTATCAACCAGAAGTAGAAATTGAAACAAGAAAAGATGGAAATAGGATATCCATTACCGTTTGCGACAATGGCAATGGCATCCCGCAAAAAGCAATCGATAAAATATTCCAACCATTCTTCACTACCAAACCAACAGGCCAAGGAACGGGCTTGGGCTTGAGCCTTAGCTATGACATCATCAAAGCGCATGGCGGTGAAATAAAAGTGGAAACGAAGGAAGGTGAAGGAACTGAGTTTACTATTCAATTACCGATTGCTTAATATAACAGCATGAATGTCGTAAAAAAAATATTGCTGCTTTTATTTGTACCGTTTTTTTACAGGCACAGCATCAGCAAAAGCAATTAGACAGCCTTCGTATGGCAGTAGACAATGCTGCCAATGATACCATGAAGATGAGCGCTACCGACGACCTTGCATTTGCATTTACCGAATCGAATGCCGACAGCGCTATTTTCTATTACGATAAAGCAACAGAGCTCGCAGACAAGCTGGCATTAAAAATACAGCAGGTATCGTTTCTGGATATGAAAGGTTATATTTTATCAACAAAACAAAATTATCCTTTATCGCTTGCTACTTTTTTGGAAGCGAAAAAAATTGCTGAAGACCCTGCCAGTGAAAAAATTACCTGGCGCGTTCGCAAAGGAAGTAGCCCAAGAAATGAAAGGCTTAAATGGTTAGGCTGGATCAATAATGACATAGGCCCTCTTTATGAATATACCGGAAACCAGGATAAAGAATTATCGGGTTGCCAACAGGCAAAAAGCATCGCTGAATTTGTTCATGATGATGATCTCCTGACCTATATGGAAATTATGATGCCCTTTGACCATCTGATTATTATTGCAAGAGTCGCGTAATACATTGGTAAACAATTCGGGTAGTGGTCAATCCAAAACATAATCAAGTGATCACACCCTGCACAATTTCCAGTTATATATTGACGTTACCATAAAAACAGAGATTCTCATCACCAATATTGTACTAATTCCTCTGAAACCCACTAGAATCAGCACATTTCACTTTCTGCATCGTGTCGAAATTATATATATCTTTTTTATTCTTTGAGCTGAAGATCAATGATGGAGCTGATAGGAGAGCTCACATTTTGCTGTGGAAATCATCAGAATGTTCTGGGTGCGAAAGTGAGATCACGGGTTTAAATCACACACATTTCTTGTCGGAATACAAGTTGTTGCAACTCGCATTCATTTCATATTTTTAATGGACTAATTATTTATACAAGTATACAGGTTTGAACCTTCCTTTGAAAATTATCAAGAAGATTATTCTTGTCACACAACATCAACCAAAACTGAATCTGCTATATGGAAGTCCATCATCACCCGCAGGTAGAGAAGAAAAACTTCAAAGAATATTTTTTGGAGTTCTTAATGATATTTCTTGCAGTCACCATGGGATTTTTTGCAGAGAATATCAGGGAAACATATAATGATAAGGAGAACATTCATCAGCTTACCATTTCGCTGATGAACGATCTGAAAATTGACACGGCTCATTTGGCAGACTTACTGAAAAGTAACGATAATAAAATAAAACAAATTGACAGCTTGTATGCGATTTTACAGCACTCAAAAGACAAAATAGACAATCTTGGTTTGCAAAAATTAGTAATTGGTGCATCTCTTAATTTCAATTTTGTGCCATCGAGCGGCAATACGCTGAAACCAATAAATAGGCACATAA
>CAVRBD010000051.1:0-34153 GCA_963718975.1 uncultured Bacteroidota bacterium
CAAGCTTTCGCCGGCTTGGCCGGCGCGCTCGCCGCGTGGCCTACGGCTTTGGGCTTCGGCGCGAACACCAACACCACCACCGCCCCACCGCGACGATAATCAGCCCCGCGTAGAAGAGGGGCGAGGCGTCGGCAAAGCTGAGCTGGGGTTGCTCGAGGACCGAGACGAAGGTGTTGATCACGGGCGCCACGCCAAACACGAGCGGCATCACGTAAATCGGTTTGCCGCCGAAATTGAAGGCCATGATGATGCCGATCGCGCCCAGCGCGCCGCCGCGCCGCCGGCCAAGCTCCAGGCGATGCCGCTGGTGGTCCACTCGCCCGGCTTCCAACGCCGCCGACATCTTGGCCATCGGAATAATCACCGCGATCAGAAAATAGGCCAGGCCCACGCACATCAGCGGCCGCAAGCCGGCTGCCGGCCATTTTCATCTGTCCCTTGTGCAGCGTGGGCCCATACACGCCCCACGAGAGCGCCGTCGTCGCGACCCAAAAGCCCACGATCGCCAAGTCTTTGGCGGTAAATTCGCCGTGGGCGGCGGCGTGCGTGTCGGGCGAAAGATCAGCACGCGTGGCCGCGCCGCTGACCACAAGAATCAATCCGGCCAAAAAGAGCGGCCCGACCTCGCGATAGCTCTTGTTCATGAACATGGTCATGAACGTATTCACCACCGGCGCTCCGCCGAACACGAGCGGCATGACATACAGCGGATCTCCGTTGCTTCGTAGCGCCATGATGATGCCCAACGCGCCGACGCCCCCACGGCTCCGGCGATAAAGCTCCAAACCGATCCGCCCACGGTCCAAGCACCTTTCTCCCCTTGAACGACAACAGCACTCCGGGCACGAGCACCGCGATCAAGAAATACGCCACGCCGACACAGACAAATGGCCGCAACGGACTGCCCATGGACGGCCTGCCTTCGCAGCACCGGCCCATACACGCCCCAACAAATCGCCGCCAGGGCGATGAACAGGAAAATGGCTAACATGCCACGCATGACGAAAACTCCAAGGCGGGAAATGGGCAGGGCGGCGGGTAAGGATCGCGAGATCGTTTTACACGTCCCGCGCTGGGACGCTCAAGTCTACCACGCGATCATTCGTCCCGCAGCGCCGCAATCAGCGGGGATCGTAGCACCGCCCTGCACGGCGACAAGCCCGGTGGCCAGGCCCGGCGACCAGCACCAGCGCCGAGCAGCGACGTCAATCGCAGCCAGGGCAACTGCGCGTCGCCGATCGCCAGATGCGGAATCACTGCCACGGCCGCTGCGCACACGCCGGCGGCCAGATCCGCCGCTGAGCAGGGAGAGATTCTCCAAGCAGCACCAGCCCGGCCAGGCGCCGCCGGCGAAAGCCGACGCCCGCATCAGCGCCAGCTCCGCCGCGACGTTCAGCACGCTGCGCAGCTCGACCGCCGCCAAGCCCACCGCGCCCAGCAACAGCCCAAAGCCGCCGAGCGTTTGAAACGTCGCCAGATAGGTGTTCTGCACGGCCATCAGGCTGGCCAGTCGATCGACCGATCGCTCGGCGATGAAGCCATAATCGCCCAGCCGGTCTTCGAGCACGGCTGAGCGTTTCGGCGACGCGGGCCGGTTGGTTCTTGGCCGCGTCTGGGCCGCGCGCCGGCACGTCGATCAAGAAATAGCGATAGCCGGCCACGTCCGGAAAGCGCTCGATCATGTCCTTCTCGGCGATCAGCAGGCTGCCTTGAAAGATGCTGTTCTTGAGCAATCCCACGATCTTGATGCGCAAACGGGCGCGAGCGGCCGTCGTCGATCGTCAGCGTGTCGCCAAGCCCGACGTGCAAGCTGTACATCGCCGTGTTCTCGTCCAGCACGCCGGGGATCTCGGGCTCGGCGTCGGCGGCGTCGACGATCGGCCTTTCGAGCAGCAGCCAGGGATTGCGTTATCTGCTCCAGCGATTTGGCCGGCTGCCGGACCAAGCGAAGCCGCCGCGCTCGACCAAGCGCGTGCGGAACGCCCAGCACGCGCGGCTGCGGCGGTTGATAGAGGTTCAAGCAACTGGCGTCGTCCCCGCGCTTGCACGCGCAGCGCCAAAAATCTTTCCGCCCGACGAGCACCGCTTCGTCGGCCGGCGAAAAGCCAAGCTCCTCGCGCGAGCTCGGGCGAATTGAGATCGGCAAAGATCGGCTGCGAGGTTTGACCCAACAGCCCAAAGCCGCCGCTGCCCGAATCGCGCCGCCCGGTCTGGCTGGCCGGATCGAGCTGAAACGCGCCGATGGCGATGATCAGAAACGACGCCGACGCCACCAATCCCATCGCCAGCGCGCTGCGGGCCGGATGCCGGGCCCGATTGCGGCTGGCGAGCCGTCGCCAGCGGAAACGAGCCGGTCAGAACAGCGCGGCTGGCGCCGGGGCCGCCGCGCTTCAGTCGCGACCAACCGGCGGCGATCCAGGCGGTGAGCACCGCGGCGCCGAACCGAAGAACGCCCCCGCCTGCGCCTCGCCGTTCAGTCCCAGGCCGCGAAGCCGGCCGCCAGGCGCCAGCACCGCAGACCATGCCGCGACCCAGCGAGCGCGCGACTTGCCCTGCGCCGCGGCCGCCGGCGGGTTCTTCGGTTTGTCCGGTAAGCAATCGTCGCACCGACAAGCGGCCCAAGTCCGGCGCAGCGTGCAGCAGCATGGCGAACATCGACACAACACGCCGCACGGCAAAACCAACCATCAGGCTGGTGGGCGTCCAATAGAGTTGCAGAAACGGCGTCGACACCGCGGCCAGCCACCAGGTGCGCAGTCCCACCAGCATCAGCCACGCATAGCCCAGCCCGGCCAGCCGCGCCGATCGACGCCCCGACAACGGCCACGATCAGACCTTCGCCGGCCAGCAGCCGACGGACTGCGCCGCGTCGAAAAGCCAACGGCCCGCAGCACGCCGAACTCGCGGCTCCGCTGCTCGACGCCCAGACCGAAACAGCAGCGCCACCAGCATCACGGCCGCCGCAACGAGAAACATGCTGAAGCCGAGGAACAGCAGATTGAACGGCGTCGTGCCCTGCGCCGCGGCCAGTGCGATTCTGCTTCACCGGCATGAGCCGCATGCCCATGCTTGCCGGATCGAGCTTGGCCGGCCAGGACACTGCGACAATCTTCGTCGATTGGCCACGCGGCCGGATTCGAGTTCCATAGCCGTCGCTTCGCCAAAGCGACTGCTCCACAACCGCTGCCCGGTGGCGAGCGAAACAAACGCCTTGGGCGTCGTTCGCCAGCGATCCCAATATTCTTCGTCCACTTTGCGCACGCGACCGGCTCGAACGGAAACGGGGGATCCCAATCGGCGATCGACTTTTGATCGGTGATCCCGCGCAGCTCGGGCGTGAGGTTGCGATCGGCGCCGCGGCCCGTCATGGCCACGATGGCCGCCAACTTCAGACGACGCCGAGCCGGATCTCGACCTGGCCATGAATGCTCTCGGGCTCGAAATAGTCGACGCGAATCTCGTCTCCCAGCCTGGCGCCCAAGTTGCTCGACGGCCCAGGCGTTGAGCGCGATCTCGTCGTCTTTGCAGCGGCGCGATCGCTGGCCCCGTCCGGCGAGGTGAACGGGCCTTGCGGCGCAGGCCTGCGCGAAGTCGATGGCCGAAATCGTGGAATAAGGGATCTCGACCATGCTCGCGCCGGCGGAAATATCGGTGATCGTATTCGCCAAATAGGTGAGCGTCGCCACGGTTGCTCAGCGGCGAAGATCACATTGGCCGCGCAACCAACGCCGGCTCGAGCAGCATCCGTTGGCTGCTCAATTGCCAATGGCCGGCGTCGGTGGCTCGCAGCGCGAGGCCGTCGTCGTCAAGCGTCAGCGGCGCCGGCGGCAAGTCGCCCTTCAGCGACGACGCCGTCGCCGACGCCGGAATCCCTTGCCGCTGGCGATGAACATGGCGTTGGCCCGGCCCGGTTGCTCAAGCATCGCCTGGAGCGTTCGAGCGAAACAAAAGCGTTCAGCGGCAATTGTTGATCCGGCCGCAGCCCAAAGCGTCCCAATCCCTCGGCGGGAATGATCGCGCACACCGTCAGCCGGCGACTGCGCGTGGCGTCGGTCTTGCGTCCCAGCGAGCTTTCGGCGGGAATGTCCGACGATTTGCCGATGCGAAATCACTTCGTCACCCACCGCAACGCCGAGCCCCGCTGGCAAGCGGCTCGTTGAGCGCCACTTCGCCAGCTTGCGGCGGCTCGGCGGACCTCCTTTTCCAAGCGACCAGAAGTCGGCATTCGCGCCGATGATGGCGACGTTGCCGGCGCAGCGAATGTTGTCGCGCGAGTTGCTCGCTCTTGTCGGCGTCCGCGGCCGCTCCAGCGATCCTTCGAGCAACATCGTCGGCGTAGCCGTGAGCCCATCGTGACTAAGAGCCGGCGCCCAGCGCATCCGCCAGGTCGGATCTAAAAAAGCGCGACCCCACGAGCACGCTCTCGATGCGTCCCAATCGATCGAGCGTCAAATGCGCCAAGCTGCCGCGCACGGCGTCGCCCACCACGAGCGTCCGGCCGACACGGCCGTGGCCACTGCCACAGCTAGCGCGACGGCCGCATGCACGCGCACATGAAAACGCAAGCCATCGAATAGCAGTTTGACGAGAGACATGGCGGCTGGTGGCGAATGATCGTAAAGCGCACGTCTCGCGGCAGATCCGCAGCGCGGCGTGCATTACAACTCTGTCAGCAGCCTGACAGCCCCTTTGACAAGCGTCAACCGGGTGACCTAGAGTGGACCCCGTCGTTTGTGTTTCTTTTGATGTTTTCTAAGGAGGGAAGAAAGATGAGTGAACCGAACAAGTCGCGTCGCGCCTTGCTGATCACGGGATTGAAGGCGCTGGCTTTGTTGGCCCCCGTGGCCGCAGTCGTCGCCAGCACAAACCGGCCGAAGCCACCTGGCGCGGCAACCGTCGGCGTTACTATCGTCGCCGTTATTACTAATCGTGCGACGAATTGGTAAACCGCTTCAAGGCGCCCGTTCGATCCAACGTGCCTAAAGCGATGAAGCCAGGCGATCGGCCCGCGTGGGACGATTCCTGGCTTCTTTTGTTTGCCGATCAAAGCTATTTTAACGCGCCAGCGATTCGGCGCGATCGCAGTTCCCCGCAATGAACTACGATGTTCATCGCAAACCGCGGCCCCAGCGCCGAAAAAACCCGCCTGGCGCCGGAAAAAAACCTATTTCGAACTCGGGTCGCGCAGTTGATCCAGCGAACGGCCCAAACGCTTGCGTTCCGTCTTGGCGGGCCAGGCGCGGCGATGGCGCCGCATCCGACGGAAGTCGCGGAAGTCAATGCCGGGGCGGCGTTGGTGTGCTTCAGCACAGCCATCACGTGGGGGCTGACTTCGCTGACTTCGCCGGTGGGCACGCCGAGTTGTTCCACGGCGTCGGAAAATCCCAGCAGCACGCTCCGTCGGACGCTCTCGCGAATCCAGTGGAAAACGCCCTGACTATTGTTGCTCATGCGGCACACTTCCAACCATACAAAACACGCGGATTGTAAGAGGCCGCTTTCGGGGCGACACTCACGGGGCGGCAATAGTACCCATAGCCGCCGGGTGGCAAAAGGCCAGTTTCCACGTCCGCGCCAGCTAGCCAATAGCCGACGCGCGCGACAAAAAATGCCGCGTCTGGCCCTTCGCCAAAGCAGCCGATTCGCATCAACAAAAATCTCCTTTTTATTCTCAAAAACAACGCCCGGCTGCTCGCGAAAAGCCGCTCAAACTGATATATTGACGCAGCGTTTGGAGCGGTCGAAAACCGCCGCGATTTCGTCGTGCGTTCGAGCTTCATTTTGGGCGTTCGCAACGCTTGGCCGATCGCCGCTGTGCGTTGGTGCGCAGCGTTTTTTCTAACGGTTTTTTCGCGGCGCGATTACCCTTTGCGGGGCGCTCTCTTTCGAGGATCGATTCCGCGTGGTCAACACGGTGGTTGCCATTCCGCTCGCTGGACCTTTACCCGGCGCCGCTCGCCACGGCCGCGCGGCCGAGTCGCGGCGCCGCGCCGGTTTCATTGCCGGACCCGAGAATCGTTTTGCGCAACTGGCCTTCGATGATGTGCTGCAAGGACGCGCGACACTGTTTAGTCCGCTCATGCTCTATGGTCCGGCCGCGGCCGGCAAAACGCATCTCGTCGTGGGCCTGGCCAATTGGTGGCGCGAGCTCGCAAGGGCGAGACGCCGTTCTGTTGACTGGCAAGCAGTTTGTCGAGCAGTGCGCTGCCGCGTCGGGCGTGCGTGAGCAGGCCGCCTGGCGAAGGAATGCCGCGAGGCCAGCTTGTTCGTGCTCGACGATCTGGCGCCCTTGGCCGGCCGCTCGCCGCGCAGCAAGACCTGTGTCAGACATTGGACGCATTGGAAGAAACCGGCGGCCTGGTCGTCGTCACCTGCCGATCGCTGCCCGGCACGATTAGCGGACTTTCGCCAGCGCTGGTCAGTCGATTGTCGGCCGGCCTGGCGGCCCCGCTGGCGCTGCCCGGCGCTGCGGCGCGGCGCGCCATCGTGGAGTCGCTCGTTGCCGCGCTGCGTTTGCCGATGTCGCTCGAAGCGGCCCACTTGCTCGCCGACGGCATTGCTTCGAGTGCTCCTGCGCTAGCCAAGGCTCGGCGAGTTGGAAGCCTCGCTCAAGTCCAACGACGGGCGCAATCACGACGGGCATAATCACGACGTGCACAATGAGAATGGCCGCAGTGATGACAGACGCGGCAAAATGTGGCGCCGGTCATCGATGTGGCAGCCGTGCATGCCCTGTTGAGTCAAGGAGGCGGCTGCGAGCCGCCGACGTTGCGTTCGATCGCCGTGCAAACGGCAAAATATTTTCGCTTGACGCTCGCCGACCTGAAGAGCCCGGCCCGGCGACAAGCGCTGGTGCTCGCGCGGGGTAGCGTTCGTGTTGATCCGCGAGCTGACCGACAAGAGCCTCGAGCAAATCGGCGCCTACTTCGGCGGACGCGATCACACCACTGTGCTGCACGCTTGCCGCCGCACCGAAAAGCTCGTCAAGCGAGACGCCACCATGCAGCAAGCGATGGCGGATCTCAAGCGGCGGCTGGCGTTGGCGTGAGTCGGACGCACATGGCCCAAGAATGGCTTTGGCTATGTGCAAAAAATGTAACTTGTTGTCGCGTGATGTTGATGAATCGAACGGTTACCAACGCGCCGCTTCGCAAGCGGCGCCAACTGCGTCCGTTATCGAACGCGCCAGCGACAGGCTATCGACGCGCCGCAAACACGCGATCCACATTTCGTGGGCCATCGGCAAGCCCCATCAACCGCTTACCGGTCAATCGTTTAACCGTCGCCGGCGCAACCAGCTCCCGTGATCGCCCAAGCCCTATTTCCTATTACTACTAAATATCAGTTTCAGTGAAAGAGAGCCGCCGGCAAAACGCATCGGCGTTCACACCGAGCGGAAACCCAGCTCAACACGATTTCGAACCCTCGCATTTTTCAGGCAGCATTTTTCAGGCAACGACGACAGGCTCACCAAGGCGCCGTCGAACGAAAGGTATCGCTTCCAAGATGAAGATCACGTGCAACCGCGAAAAACTTCTGGCCGCGTTTCAAACGGCCGCTTCCGTCGCCCCCACCCGCAGTCCCAAACCAATCCTGCAAAACGTCAAGATCGAAGCCAACGACTCGGGCGTGATCTTGCTGGCGACCGATTTCGAAATCGGCGTGCGAATTCAAGTCGCCGGCGTTGAGGTGCAAACGCCCGGCGCGGCGATCCTGCCGATCAGCCGCTTCGGCGCCATCCTCGCGAAAGCGCCGACGAGCAATTGCGGCTCGAAGCCGATGGGCAAGGCACCGTCGTCCGTGGCCAGCGCAGCGAATTCAAACTGCCGGCCGAAGACCCCGCCGAGTTCCCGGCCGTGGCGGCTTTCACCGAAGCCAAGTTTCACGAGACGCCGGCCCGGCTGCTGCGCGAGCTGATCCGCCGCACCATCTTCGCCACCGACAACGAAAGCAGCCGCTATGCCCTGGGCGGCGTGCTGCTGGAATTCACCGAAGACAAAATCACCGCCGTGGGCACCGACGGGCGCCGGCTGGCGAAAATGGAAATCCCGGCCCGCAGCGTCGGCGGCCACTTGAGCGGCGACACCACCACGATCGTTCCCTCGCCGCTCGATGCAACTCATCGAACGGGCCCTCACCGACGGCGATGCCGAGGTGCAAGTGGCCGCGCGATCTAACGAGTTGATCGTGCAAAGCCCGCGCGCCACGATTTTCACGCGATCACCTAATCCTGAAGCACTCGGGCCAACGCCCTGATCTATCGCAGCATTATTTACAAATTTTTGAAAAAATGGATTGAGTGTGTTGCCTCCGGGGTCTATATAATTTTGTTTTATGCCCCATGTTTTTCTCTCATCGCCAGGAGAAAAACTATTAATATACCATGTTGCAGGAGTTAATATCGGAATATATTGTGCAGCAGTGCAACTGATAGAATGCAGTGGATTTCCGCCTTTGGCTGCAACATACAATTGCTCCCATATTGATTCGTGAGTGTATGCCAAATTGTGAAATACAGCAGTGTCATCACTCAACAATTGAAAAGTTCCTGAATTAATAACAGCCAACGATTTAGTGAGTGCATCCCCATAATGAGCAGTTTGCTGCAATGGATACCCTGCCATCGTTAAATATACTTTTGCCAACAAAGCTGTTGCCACAGATTGATACACCCTTCCTTGCTGTGAAGCAGTGGCGGGCAAATTTGTTTCAGCATAATTCAAATCGTCGAGAATAAAATTGTAAACAGTATCCTGGCTTGTTCTTGGTATCTGCACATCGTTATAGCTTTCTATTGTTGTTTTGCGCAAAGGAACATCGCCATATAATTGCACGAGATAGAAATATGCATAACCTCTGAGAAAACGTGCTTCTGCAGTTAGCTGCGCTTTTAATGTTGCATCAATATTTGCGCCGGATAAATTATCTAAAATATAATTCGCATCCTTGATCAAAGTATAACCGCCGCCCCAGGCATTGATGGTGTTGTAATAAACTGCATTCGGCGCATTTTGGTACATAGGCAGCGCCTGCTCAAACGACGGTGATGGCTGTGCGTAAATATCTGTGCACATTTCAAGCAGCATATAAGTGTTGGATCCATACAAACCCGGCATGTCCGAATAAACGCCAATCACTGCTGACTCATAACTTGCAGGCGTACCAAAAAAAGTTGACGGGCTTATGAATGTAAGTGGTTTTTCTTCGAGCGTTTTTTTGCATCCCTGCATGGCAAATGCAGCAATTAAACAATTGATGATAATGATCAGATATTTTTTCATATTAATGAGTTTGAACTTTTAGAAATTAACTTTTATACCACCTGTTACAGATTTCATAGATGGTGCGCCGCCTCTATCCCATCCATTTATAGTAGCAGAACTCCACGCCGATTCAGGGTCATAGCCTGAATATTTAGTGATGGTAATAAAGTTTTGAGCGCTTATATAAATTCTTATAGAAGATATTTTTGCAGACCTACTTATTTGAGGAGAGAAAGTATAACCAAGTGTAATATCGCGCAAGCGTATATAAGAACCATTTTCTACCCACAAGCTATTTGCATAATCTCTTGTATACTGCATGCTTCCTAGCGATGGCTTATCGCCGCTGTTGCTTGTGCCCGAACTTTCCACCTGTTATCATAAGCTTGTTGTGAAGGCGCCCATAAACCATTTAGCGTAAGATTGTATTTTCTTAATTCATTCACGATATCATTCCCATAAGAACCTACAAAAAGCAACGAGAGATCAAAATGTTTATAGGTGAATGTGTTATTGAAACCGAATGTGAATTTAGGTTCCAGGTGAGTTAGCGTGACCCTGTCTGAATCTGCACTTACCAATGAATGAGGGTGAAAGTTTTCAAATTCATAATCGCCTGCATGCTTTTGCGGCTCGCCGTTTGCAACAGCCTGCGCGTCGGTTTGATAAACACCAATAACCTTGTAACCGTATAATTGTTCCATCGACTGACCTACAATAAGCGGGAACCAATTTCCGCCTAGTCCCATATTCTTCATAAGTAATCGGTTTTCCCGTTGCATCATTTCCTAAGCTCAACACTTTTGTTGCATTGTGAGAAACTGTTAACGTTGATGACCATGTGAAATTACTGCCTGTTATATTTTTTGTGATCAGCTGAAATTCAAAACCACGGTTCTGCACTGAACCGACATTTTCCAAAACACTGCCGAAACCAGTTGAGCCGGGAAGGTTAACAGGCAGGAGCAGGTTGGTTGTTTTTTTATTATAATAATCTGCGGTGAGTTGTATCCTGTCTCTAAACAAACCAAGATCTGCGCCCAAATCAAATTGTGCAGTAGATTCCCATTTAAGGTTTGGGTTTGGCAAACTGCCTAACACATAACCAGGTGTTTGCTGGTTATTGAGCACAACACTAACATTGCTCAATTGCGCCAATGTCTGATAAGGATTGATTGCCTGATTACCCGATACTCCATAGCTGGTTCTTATTTTCAGGTTGGAAATATCTTTATATTCTTTTAGAAAAGGCTCTTCAGAAACTCTCCATGCCAAGGCACCTGAAGGGAAAAAAGCAAACTTATTATTCTCTCCAAACACAGATGAGCCATCATATCTTCCGGTAACAGTCGCAAAATATTTTCCTTCATAATTATAATTTATGCGGCCGATATAAGAAACCAGTTTGTTGTTTGAATATCCTGTGGAAGGTTGAGCAAGTGTTGCTGCAGCTTGAATATTATTATCCTGATATATGGTGGAAAGAAAATTGGTAGCCGTTCCACTAAATAAACTTTTGCTAACACTTGATTGATATGTTACGCCTGCAACAGCATCGATGGTATGCTTTCCGAAATTTTCTAAATAAGAAAGCGTGTTTTCATTTACAAAAGTTAAACTGTTGGAATAACCAACGGATGCAGCGCCGCCGGGCTGACCGAAAGTATTTGTTGGCGGTATGTAAGAATCAGTTCTATCCCACGTATTATCAACGCCAACACTTGATCTAAGTTTTAAACCATTAATAATTTCATAAGTAAACGCAGTGTTGCCGATAAGCCTTAATGAATTGTCGGGGTTCCAAAGGGTTTTTGCCATGCCCACAGGATTTGTTTGTCCCCAGGTAACGCCGGTAAAAACGGTATAAGTGCCATCAGCGTTATACACACCTTGCGTTGGCGGCATCACCATTGTTTGGAACGAGATTCCACCATAGTCTGCATTGCCATTGATCAGTTGAAAATAACGCGAATGCTGCAAAGACATGCTGGTTGCCATGCTTAGCTTATCATTTATTTTCTGGTCTAGATTTCCTCTAAATGAAAACCTGGTATAATTTGAATTTTGAATGATGCCGTCCTGATCATAAAAACCAAAAGATGTGTAATATCTCGTGTTCTCATTTCCACCGGAAATAGAAAGGTCATGATTTTGAACATTTGCAGGGCGATAAACCAAATTCTGCCAGTCTGTTCCTTTGCCCTTTAATGAATCAATTTGTGCTGATGTCCATGGCGCAGGTAAAGGAGTAGGATTAAGGCTAGATGCATTGTCATTTGCAACCACTTCATTTTGGAGTTCTGCAAATTCAGATGCATTCACTAGCTTGATTTTTTTGCGCAAAGTTTGCACGCCAAAATATCCATTATATGAAACCTGTGCTTTGCCATTTAAATTTCTTCCTTTTTTTGTTGTGATCATGATCACACCATTAGCACCGCGTGAGCCGTAGATTGCAACTGATGAAGCGTCTTTTAAAATCTGGATGCTTGCAATATCATCGGGATTTAGCTGAGCACTCAAATTATCTAAAGGCATGCCGTCAACAACATACAAAGGGTCGTTGCTTGCGCCAATCGAATTGGTTCCCCTGATCTTAATAATCATGGCCTGACCAGGCTGCCCCGATGCCTGGTTTACCTGAACGCCTGCCGCTTCACCCTGCAATGCCTGTGCAACATTAGACACTGCTTTGACCTGAGTGATTTTATCGGAACTTACAGTAGATACAGAACCTGTTAAATCGGATTTTTTTACACTGCCATATCCAATAACAACATTTGCAGAAAGTTCAGAAGCTTCAACTTTCATGATAAGAGAAATTGGTTGCTGAAGAGAACTTACTTTAATACGTTCAGATTTATAACCTACAAAAGAAAATTCGAGCACATCATTCATATCTGCGGTAATAGAAAAATTTCCATCAGCATCAGTTGAAGTTCCTTTTTTAGTTCGCATGTTTGTTACTGTAACACCTTGCAACGGTTTTCCTTTCTCATCATTGAGCTGTCCCTTTATTTCAGCAGCTACTTCAACAGGAATTGTTGGTTTTACTAATATCTCATCTTTTCTTTTTACAAGAATTGTTTTTTCGATAATAGTATATGAAAGCGGCTGGTTCTTAAAACATATTGCTAATGCTTCTTCAATAGAAACATTTTTCACATCAATATCCACTTTGGATGCTTGCTGAAGCAATTCATCTTTGTAAAAAAATTGATAGCCTGCCTGCTTTCGTATTTGTTTAAATACTTTTTGAAGCGTTGTGTTTTTTTCAGTGAGCGTAATTCTTTGCGAATACGTTTTAGCGCTCGCGTGCAGGCAAAAAATGATTAGCAGAACAATTGTTAGTCTCATAACTAATAAGGCTTGACGAAATGAATGGCCTACGCCAGGCGGGGTTTTACAAAAAACATTTTTCATACTTTTGCAATGTTTGGGTTAAAAAATAAAGCAGTCATTCAAGCGATTGTATAAAAAAGTTAACCCTCATACTCGCCAGGGGTGCACCACCACTCCTGGTTTTTTTTGGCCAACTAGGATCAAAAAATATTTACTCTTTCATTTCTTTAGTTTATAACACTATTATTTTTTTGCCATCAATCCTGAAATGAACATCATTCACCTCAAGCATTTTCAATACCTGCGATATTGGAATATACCTTCCAATAGCACCGCTGAAATGCCCTGATGGAATTTTTCCTTCATAGCTTATTTCCACATCATACCATCGTCCCAATTGTCTCATGATGGTTTGAATATCGTCGCTGCTAAATTCGAACAAACCATTTTTCCATGCAACCACCTGATCAACATCGGCCTCATTAACAGTAATGACTGATGTGGCATTATTTAAAGCAGCCTGCTGTCCCGGCTTCAAAAATTCATTTGATTTTCCCTCGATAATTTTTACGGCACCTTCCAGCAAGGTTGTTTTTGTTGCAGCTTCGTCCGTATATGCATTCACGTTAAAATGTGTGCCGAGCACTTCAACCTGCATTTCTCCGGCATTCACACGAAAAGGCATCTCCTTATTTTTTGAAATTTCAAAATATGCTTCGCCGGTTAATACAACGTTTCGCTCCTTGCCAACAAATGCAGTGGGAAATTTTAATGAAGAAGCCGCATTCAGCCACACTTTGCTGCCATCCGGCAAAATCAATTCATATTGACCTCCACGTGGAGTTGAAATAGTATTGTAAAAAACTTCTGTAGCATTTTTAGATGATGTGTTATAAGCTAACTGACCAGCATTTAACTGAATGATTTTGGTATTGCCCTGCAGCGCAAGCGTTCCTTTTGCCGATTTATCCAAAACAATTACTGATCCATTTGCTAATGTGAGCGTTGCTTTATCGGCACCCGGCGGCACATCATTTTCAGGTTGGCGAATTATGTTTTTTGCTACTTGCTTTTTATCCGCAGTTTTTTTATTGAGCAAGAGAACATAAGCTATGGAAAAAAAAACAAGAACAACTGCCGCAACTGCAAACATCCAGCGCATCTTGAAAAATTTCCCGGAATTATTAATAGCAATTGGGGTTTGCAAATCAGTGGTGGCCCGATGCTGATGAGCTTCTTCCAAAATTTTCTGAAAAATAATATCACTCCGGCTTCCTTCCGATTGCCTGGCATATGAATTTCGTTCAAGCGATTGTTGTATAGCCTGCTGAAGCTGCTGATGATTTTCTTCCTGTTGAAGATGATTCATGAATTCGCTGAGCTCAGATGCTGAAAGCGAGCCGTCGAGATAGCGGTTTAATAATTCGCTGAAATGAAGATTGCTCATTAAACAGGAAGTTGATGGTTAAAAAAAGGCATTTGCATTGCCTGACACAATAAAGACACAAAAAATGTAAAGCGGTATTAGTGCGGAATAAACTTTTTTAAAAAAAAGTGCTGACAGACAGAGATAATGCTACAGTCATTACAGTTTCGGAATGCGACTGAAGATAATTTCGGATGAATTGAAGCGCTTTGTTGATGTGGCTTTTAACGGTGTTGGTAGAAATATGCAGCTTATCAGCAATTTCCTGATGGCACAAACCTTGTTGGCGGCTCAGGCAATAAATTAGTTGTTGTTGCGATGGCAATTGTTTAACCGCCTCGTTAATCAGTTGCTCCGTTTCTCTTAATAAAAATTGCTGTTCAGGCGTGTTTGCAGTTTCCTCAAAATAATTGAACAAATGATCTGCGAAACTTTGTTCATGCACTTTTTTTCTCAGCTCATTGAAAATGTGATTGCGTGCAATTATAAAAAGATAATCTTTAAATTTTTCAATGCCTGAAAGCTTTTCTCTTTGCATCCATATTTTCAAAAAAATATCCTGCGTTAGTTCTTCGGCCAGAGCAGATGATTTAGTGAAAGCAAAACTGGTGTTGTAAACAGTATCCCAATATTGATCAAACAATTGCCTGAAAGATTTTTCATCTCCCTTCGCAACTTCTTCAAGCAGCGCAGTTTCATCATATTTGGGCAATAAAAGCAATCGTTATTAATTCTATGTTGAAAAAAAAATTAAATTATCTGCTAAATGCTTTCACAAAACTCAGACTAAAAAAACATTAGAATTGCTGCCTCAGATTTTTGTTAAATACTTTTTAGCCTGTAAATAAAGACGATATTTTTTACCTTAACATATTTTCGAAGTTCCCTCGAACCTCAATTATTTTTCATCACTGATTTTAATTATTTAGTTTAATAAAACCGCCGTCAATCGGATAATCACAACCTGTAATAAAAGACGCTTCATCCGAACAAAGATATAATGCGAGATATGCGATTTCTGACGGCTCAGCCATTCTTCCAATCGGTTGCGTTTTTGATAATTTCTCAAACATTTCTTTTTCTTTTCCGGGATAATTTTTTGAGATGAAGCCATCAACAAAAGGTGTGTGCACACGCGCCGGCGAAATGCAATTGCAACGGATTTTATGTGATAAATAATCTTTCGCAACAGATAATGTGATACCGACAATAGCGCCCTTGGTCATTGAATACGCAAAGCGGTCCGGTATACCTACCGAAGAAGCTACCGAAGCAAGATTTAAAATAACACCTCCTTTATTTTTCATCAGAGGGATTGAAGCGTGAAGCATGTGATAAACGCCTTTTACGTTCACAGATAATAATCTGTCAACATCAGCCGCAGTGGTATTCTCCACATTGCCGACGTGTGCAATGCCCGCATTATTCACGATAATATCTATTGCAGCAATTTTATTGATCACATTGTTCACTTCTTCTTCAATCGCCACATTGCATTTTTCAAAAAAAGCTTTTCCATTTTGAGAAATGATATCGCTCACCGTTTCTTCTGCTCCCTTTTCGTCGAGGTCGAGAATAAAAACTTTTGCTCCCTGTTTTGCGAACAGCTTGCTGATTTCTTTGCCAATGCCACTTCCACCGCCGGTTACAATTGCTGTCTTATTTTCTAAACTGAACATCAAAATTTTTTTAGTGAATACTTTTATTTAAGCGCTAATTCAATAACAGGTATTTCGTAAAGAGGCTTATTTAAAGGCAACTTTAGCTCCACGTCGCCATTGCCTGACGTTTTATAAAGCAATTCAGATTTATCATTCAAAAATTGCGCATAGCTTATTTTACCATCATAACCCGGCATTATCAATTTTCCATCGGTAGGATAATCGTAAATGAAAATATATAATCGTTTTGTAGCAGGGTTATAACTCAGTTTTGTTTTGCCGGGAATTTTGTATTCAGCCGGTGCAAACGTGCAATTGTAAATCGCTTTATCATTAGCATGCATCCAATAAGCCATGCTGTCGAGTTGATGAGTAGCCCTGTAATCAAATTCACCACGAGCAGTAGGGCCAACATTGAGAATTAAATTTCCGCCATTGCTTACAGATGTTATTAAGAGATCTAAAAGCTCGCGATGTGTTTTCCATGTATTCTCATCGCGGTAATATCCCCATGATCCGGAAAAAGTCTGGCAGGTTTCCCATGTTTTCCCTTTATATGCTTCCAGCTCTTTTGTGCTTACCTGTTCAGGTGTTTCAAAGTCAGCACCATCTGAATAGTCATTAAGGCCTAACCTGTTATTAACGATGATGCCCTGGTTGTAATTTTCTAACCAACTTCAATAATTCAACAGCGCCCCAATCATCAGCGCCTTTTCCGTGCAAGCCAATATCTTTTTTATCCCACGACCAATCGAGCCAGAGCACATCGATTTTTCCGTAATTAGTCAATAATTCCGTGATCTGATTACGCAAGTATTCTCTGTATTTTGCCATATCACGCCCTTTATTCAATCGCGCATAATTCGCAGCGCTCGTGTCTTTGTGAACAAGCGGGTGACAATTATCCATCGTGTAATCGGGATGATGCCAATCGAGCAAAGAGTAATAAAACCCAACCTTGAGGCCTTGCGCCCTGAATGCTTCAACATATTCTTTCACAAGGTCACGCTTCGCATTGGTGTTCGTTGCCTTATAGTCTGTGTATTTTGAATCAAACAAACAAAATCCTTCGTGATGTTTCGTTGTAAGCACGGCATACTTCATCCCGGCTGCTTTTGCTTCGGCTGCCCATTTGTTGGGGTCAAAATGATCAGGGTTATACTGATCGAAATATTTTTGATATTCCTCGTTTGTGATGCCCTCATTGCTCTTCACCCATTCGTGCCTTGCAGCCTCTGAATACAATCCCCAGTGAATGAACATGCCAAAGCGACTGTCTTTCCACCACTGCATTCTTTTTTCTTTTTCATCAGAAGTTTCATTGCCAATTTTTTTCTGTGCATGAACAGACGTGATAGCAAGCGCTGTCAATAAAAATATCAGTTTTAATTTTCGCATTGTTACATTGGTTTGTTGGAGTAATTGTTTTATAAAAAAATTTATATCTTATTAATTCGTTTTACAAACTCACGCCTCTTTTCCACGGAATAAAATCATCCTGATTTAACTGAACCGCTTTTGGTATCACTTCGCCGCTCGCTGCTTTAATGCAATATTCCAAAATCTCCTCTCCCATTTCAGCAATTGTTTTTTCACCATTAATGATTGCGCCGCAATCGATATCAATGATATCGCCCATTCTTTTTGCAAGCGCTGAATTCGTTGCTAATTTGATTGTTGGGCAAACAGGATTTCCCGTTGGCGTTCCTAAGCCTGTTGTAAATAAAATCAACGTCGCACCAGAAGCGGCTTTGCCGGTTGTCGCTTCCACATCATTGCCGGGCGTGCAAACCAAACTCAATCCAGCTTTTGTTGCGGGCTCAGTATAGTCAAGCACATCAACAACCGGCGATGTGCCGCCTTTTTTTGCGGCACCTGCTGATTTAATCGCATCCGTGATCAATCCATCTTTTATATTTCCAGGCGATGGGTTCATATGAAAACCAGAACCAGCCTGATGAGCAAGCGCGTCATACGAGCGCATGAGATGAATAAATTTTTCGGCAACTTCTTTTGTTGTGAACCGATCAATCAGTTCTTGTTCAACACCGCAGAGTTCCGGAAATTCTGCCAGCAACACTTTGCCGCCCAATGCCACCAACATATCTGCAGCATAACCAACTGCAGGGTTTGCAGAAATGCCGCTGAAACCATCGCTGCCACCACATTTCACGCCAATGCACAATTCGCTTAGTGGCGCAGATTGCCTTTCGGTTTTATTCAATTCAATTAATCCTGCAAATGTTTTTTGAATCGCTTCTTTTATCAATTGCTCTTCGCTTTTCGATTGTTGCTGTTCGAATATCAATAATGGTTTATCGAAATGCGGGTTCCGTTCTTTCAGGTCATTTAAAAAATCTTGCGTCTGCAAATGTTGGCAGCCCAAACTCAAAACAGTAATGCCTCCAACATTCGGATGATCAGCGTAAGAAGCAAGCAGCTTGCTCAATATAGCAGCATCTTGTCTGGTGCCGCCACATCCGCCATTGTGATTTAAAAATTTAATGCCATCTACATTTTGAAATGGCCTTGTATTTTTATTTATTACAGGAGATAGACTGATCGTTTCTTCCGAAATATTTTTTCCTTCTTTGAACGATTCAAATAAATGATGCGTGAACTGTTTGTATTTATCTGTTACGGCATAACCAAGCTCGTTATGCAAAGCTTCGCGGATCACATCAAGGTTTCTGTTCTCACAAAAAACAGTTGGTATAAAAAGCCAGTAATTAGCAGTGCCCGTTTTCCCATCACTTCTTTTATAACCACTAAAAGTTTTGTTGCTGAATTTTGAAACATCAGGCGCATGCCATTGGTAATTTATTTTGCGATATTGATATGGCTCTGCGGCATGTTTTACATTATCAGTTGTCATCAAGCCGCCTTTCGGTATAAAATATTGCGCTTTGCCAACAAGCACACCATACATGATCACTTCATCGCCGGGCTGCATATCCTTCATAAAAAATTTGTGCTTGGCTTTGATAGCATCCTGCAATTCGTATGCTTTGTTTTCAAGAGCAATTGTTGTTCCTTTTTCAAGGTTTTGCAATGCGACAATCACATTGTCGTGGGGATGTATTTGTAAAACTGATTTCTTTTCTATCGTTTCCATTAATTTTCTTTCTTTTTATTGCAGATAAAAAATGTTGGACAATTTTTATTCTGTTGCTAATTTTTTTTCTTTATGTCCGTAAACAGCAAATAATAAAACGATGACAAAACATATCAAAGGCACAACATAACCGTTTTGGATATTATTTGTTTTGTCTGCAATCAATCCAAGTATCGGCGGCAATGCAGCGCCGCCTGAGACTGCCATTACCAATAAGCTTGATGCAGGTTTTGTATCAGCATCGAGATTCTTAATGCCCAATGCAAAAATGGTTGGGAACATGATGCTCATAAAAAAAGCAATGCCAATGATTGCATATAAAGTAATAATGCCCGAGCCAAAAATAGTTACCAGTGTTAAAAGAATGCATGACACCGAATAAATAGCAAGCAATTTTGGCGGACTAACATATTTCATTAAAAAAGTGCCTATAAAACGCCCAAGCATAAACGCCAATCCCGCAGCTCCTGAATAATACGAAGCTTCTTTTTCACTTACACCTGCTGCTCTGGTAGCAAATAAAATAATAAAACTGAGCACGCATACTTGTGCGCCAACATAAAAAAATTGCGCGGCCACTGCCCAGCTTACATGCTTATGTTTGAAAGCATGCAAAAAACCTTGTTTATTTTTTTCATCATTATCTTTTTTATCGGGCAAGTGTGCAAAAAAGAAAATAGCTGCAACCACTAAAATAATGGAGCCTAAAATAATGTAAGGAAGTTTCACGGTTGATGTTTCTGATAATAAATAAGCATTTCTTGCATCATCTTTCATCTTTGCAATTTCAGAAGCAGGCAATGGATTTTGCGATAAAATAAATTTCCCTCCAAGAATTGGTGCTAAAAAAGCGGCAAGCCCATTAAATGATTGTGCGAAATTCAGCCGTTGTTCCGACGTTTCAGGATTACCTAATATAGTTACATAAGGGTTGGCTGCCGTTTCCAAAATAGCAAGGCCACATGCCACAATGAACAAAGCGCTTAAAAAAAATCCGTATTGCATTGTGTTTGCAGAAGGAACAAATAAAAAACATCCGGTAGCAAAAAAAACCAATCCGGTTATTATCCCTGATTTATACCCATATTTTTTCATGATCATTCCTGCAGGGATGGCCATTATAAAATACCCAATATAAACTGCGGAATCTACCAGCGATGCTTGCACAGTATTCAAACTAAATGCTCTTCGCAAATGCGGTATCAATATCGGATCAAGATTATGTATAAAGCCCCAGAAAAAAAACAGGCTTGTAACGAGAATGAACGGCAACAAAGCTTTTTGTTTCATGCGGCAATGTGGTTAGTTGGATTACAACAGCAATCGTTTTTCAAATGTATAAACTCTTACAAGGTGAATTTTAAAAGCAATTAGTATATTATTATACTATCTTAACATAAAAAGGTAAAATTTCTTTGGAATATGATAAATTTTGAAACTCACCATTACTAAGATACAATTCGAAAGATATACCCGCCTAATTTAATTCCTTAGCTCGTGATTCTTTATGTGCAATTTAGAAATCACATTGCCTTAAAATTGAGTGCTTGCAAGCATTCTGATTATGGCTGACGGGACATTCAGTCAGGGCGACTGTAGTGCTTATAATAATATTTTGAGATCAATCAAATACAAAGACAAAATTTTGTTGGGTTGTGCATGAACGTTAGCTTTTATAATTTCATTCACTCCGCAAGCTCTTCACAGGGTTTGCCACCGCCGCTTTTATCGCCTGGAAACTTACCGTGAGCAATGTTATTACTAATGCACCAAAACCTGATGCAACAAATATCCAAACTGATATAGATGTTCGGTACTCGTATTGCTGCAACCAATTATTTAAATAATACCATGCTAACGGAATGGCAATAAAGCATGAAATAATTATCAGCAATGCAAACTCCCTGGAAAGCATTTGCCATAAATCGTACGTTGATGCGCCTAACACTTTGCGTACACCAATTTCTTTTTTGCGCTGCTCTGCAACAAACGATGCGAGGCCAAATAAACCAAGGCATGAAATGAAGATGGCTAATATCGTAAAGAGTGTTGCGAGTTTGCCAATACGTTGCTCATCCGCAAATTTCTTTGCATAGTCTTCATCATTGAAAGCATAATTGAAAGGCAGATTGGGATTATATTTTTTAAATGCCTTTTCTATTTTAGCCAATGCGTCTTTTACAGGTACGCCACTCTTCATAGCAACAGTTACAGAGCCTATCCAAACATGGCTGGTTACATAAACCATTGGCGTTACGGGTTTGTATGGCGATTCCTGGATGATGTCCTTCACCACACCAATCACACGATAATTTTTACCATCGTACTGTATATTCTGTCCCAAGATATCTTTCTTCATGCCTATTTGTTTCACCGCTGATTCGTTCAATATCATTGCTAAACTATCTGTACCAAAATCTTTAGAAAAATCTCTTCCTTCTTTCAGTTGCCAGCCTATTGTTTTGCCAAAATCTTCCGTCATTAACATAAAGCCAAAGCTTGGCAATGTGTTTGGGTTTTTACCTTCCCAGTTAAAGCCGTTGCGCCATGCTCCAAGGTTTGTAGTCGCGTCTGATGCACCTGCCATATCATCCACTACACCGGTTGCCAGCAGGTCATGTCGCACAGCATCGTAAAAGTCGGGCAAACCTTGTGTTACTCCGCTAACGGTTATCAATCCTTCTTTCCTGTAATTAATGGGCCTGTTCTTTGCAAACTGAATTTGCTTGAAAACAATAATAGTTCCGATGATCAATGCAATGGAAAAGGTGAATTGCGCCACCACTAAAACCTTGCGCGGAAGCGATGCATATTTGCCTGCACGAAAAGTGCCTTTCAAAACTTGTACAGGTTCGAACTTTGACAAATACAATGCAGGATAACTGCCGGCAAGCAAACCTGTGATGAAAGTAAATGCCAGCGCACAAATCCAGAATGCAGGGCTAAGCAACGGCATTTGGATATTTTTAGCTGCAAGCGAATTGAACAAAGGCAGCAATAAAGTAACCAGCACAATAGAAAATATAAACGACACGAAAGCTACCAGCATACTCTCACTTAAAAACTGGCCTATGAGCTGACTGCGCAAAGACCCAACCGTTTTTCTGATGCCCACTTCTTTTGCACGCTTCTCGCTGCGTGCCGTGCTAAGGTTCATAAAATTGATGCACGCAAGCAGCAGCACAAATACACCGATAACAGAAAACAACTTCACAAATTGTATAGAGCCGCTAACGGGTTTTCCATTTTTAAATTCGCTGTACAAATGCCATTTATCCATTGGGTACAGGTAAGCGCTTTCAACACCTTCGGCTTTTGTTTTATGAGCCATTATTACGTTCTTAATCCTCTCTGTTTCCTTATCCACATCCACATTGTCAGCCAACTGCACATAGCATTGCCAGGAATGGTTATCCCAATCCGCTACAGCATCTTTCACCCATTGCTCTGTGATGATATATTTTTTCCAGGGCAGGAAATAGTTTGCCTGCTGCAAGCTTGGAAAAGAATTTGTATTTACTATAGGGCTGTTGTTCGGAAAATCCCGGAACACAGCAGCCACTTTATAATTTTCTTTGCTATCAACCCTTATTGTTTTGCCGATGGCATCAGCATCGCCAAATAATGTTTTTGCCAGCGAGGCACTAATAAAAATTGATGAAGGATCGGTCAATGCATTAATATTTCCCTTCAGCATGTTCAGCGAAAGCATGGTTGGAAATTTATCTTCTACCCACAGGCCAATACTTGAAATTGTTTTGTCACCTACTGTAAATGCACTTTGGTTCCACCTCGACAGAGAAATGTTTTTAAAGTCGCTGCCATATTTGATGTGCAGTTCATTGGCAATGGGTTGACAAATCAACGGACTGGAACTAATCTCTCCATCATCACCAACAAAATTTGTCATTACCTGGGCAAGCTGTTTGTGATTGGCAAACGATTTATCAAATGTAACCTCATCCCAAATCCAAAAGGCAATCAGCATGGCAACAGCCATGCCCGCAGCAAGGCCCAGCACATTTACAACGGAATACAGCTTGCTTTTAATAAGATTTCTCCACGCGATTTTTAAATAGTTTGTGAACATAAACTTTGATTTATTGAGGCATGATGCGTTCCGGTTTTAGCTAATAACCTATGTTTAATAGCTGCTTTTGTGCCAATCAGATAACTTTTTGACAATAAGAATTTTATTCATTTCTGAGATGGCACACCGTTCGAAAACGTTACAGCAAGTGTGCGATTTTATCGAAAATTTGACACGTTCTGATATCGCTGCGTTAGCTGATTTTTCAAAGATTAAATCTTGGCGGCCATTTCCATTGCAACATTAAACTCAATCTTTTACTAGTATTGTTATCGTTTTGGATTTCGCGCCCTCACGAACCATATTTATTTTGCAATGAAATGATTTCAAAATAAAAAAGCCTCACAGAAATGTGAAGCTTTTGTCGGGACGACAAGATTCGAACTTGCGACCCCTTGCACCCCATGCAAGTGCGCTACCGGGCTGCGCTACGTCCCGAAAACTATACAAGGTTATTGTCTTGTATATATCTTTCAATGCCTCTTTTTTTTATCTTCAATTCTAATTTAACTGCTTCTCCTCTTGTAACTGCTTCAATTGTTATTACCAGTTTCCATGGAACCCCTTTGGCAGTGAAATTTCCCTTGCCCGAATTATGTTCCCCGATTCTCTTTGTAACATTATCTGTGCTCCCGGCATAATATTTTTGCAAAGATTCGCTATATAGAATATATACAAAATACATTATTGCATCATTTTTACTGCGACCCTCCCGCCCCAGCGGGATGCGCTACCGGGCTGCGCTACGTCCCGAAAACTATAAAGGGCGGCAAATGTACTAAATTTCCGTTCTTTAAAATCAGGCAACATACCTTATATTCGCGCAATTCTTCTTCGATGGATATCCTTATTAAGCAGGCACATATTGTTAATCCTCTTTCTTCGCACAACGGTTCTGTTAAAGATATTTTTATTAAGAATGGGATCATAAAAAAAATTGAAGAAAATATTTCTGAAGCTGCTGACAAACTTATCAATGAGCCAAACTTGCACGTCTCTTCCGGTTGGGTTGATATATTTTCAAACTTCTGCGACCCGGGTTATGAATTTAAAGAAACTTTAGAGACAGGCGCAAATGCAGCAGCAGCGGGCGGTTTCACAGATGTTTTTGCCATACCGAATACAAAACCTGCAATAGATACAAAATCTCAGGTTGAATACATAAGGCAAAAATCAAAATCGTTGCCAGTGAATATTTTGCCAATCGGCGCAGTCACTAAAAATACAGATGGCAAAGACCTGGCAGAAATGTACGATATGCAATCCAGCGGCGCTGCGGCTTTCAGCGATGGCATCCATCCCATTCAATCTGCCGGCTTGTTGTTAAAAGCTTTGCAATATGTAAAAGCATTTAATGGCATCATCATTCAAATTCCTGATGATAAAACAATTGGCTCGGGCGGACTCATGAATGAAGGCATTATTTCAACACAATTAGGCTTGCCGGGGAAACCAATGATGGCCGAAGAACTGATGATTGCCCGTGATATTAAATTGGCCCGATATACCAATTCAAAAATACATTTCACAGGAGTTACTTCACCGAAATCTCTTGAGTACATCAGGCGTGCAAAAGATTCCGGGCTTTTTGTAACATGCTCTGTAACGCCTTATCATTTGTTTTTTAGTGATGAAGATTTGACAAGCTATGATACCAATTTAAAAGTCTATCCGCCTTTAAGAACAAAGTCCGATATTATTTCATTAAAGAATGCAGTAATTGATGGAACAGTCGATTGTATTGCCACACATCACTTGCCGCACGAGTATGATAGCAAAGTGCTGGAATTTGAATATGCAAAATATGGCATGATTGGCCTTGAAACCTGTTATGCGGTTTTAAATACTATCTTGCCCGAATTAAACAGCGAAAGGATAGTAGAATTGCTGAGCACAAACGCAAGAAAAATTTTTGGCATGGATCATTTTTCTTTTAATGAAGGCGAAACTTGCAGCATCACTTTATTTGATCCTGCTACGGAAAATGTGCTGACTGAAAAACGGCTTCAATCAAAATCAAAAAACACTCCCTTCATTGGAAAGCAATTGAAAGGAAAAGTGATCGGCATCATCAACGGAGAAAAAATATTTTTGAATAATTAATTCTTCAACCAAAACAACTACTATATGGAACAAAAAGTAACCACGCCTGTTGTAAAAGGATTGGTGATCACATTGATCCTGGCTTTGCTTGACCTTGTTGCAGGCTTTGCGCATTTTAAATTGGAAACATGGTTCAGATGGATACCGACTCTTGTTTTATGCGCAGCTATTATTTGGGCATGCATCAATTATGGCTCGCAAATGAAAAATAGCGTAACCTTCGGCGATACATTTGCACATGGCTTCAAAACGAGCGCTGTGGTGGCTTGCATACTTGTTCTTTATACGATGCTTTCTATTTTTCTTATTTTCCCCGAAACCAAAGATCTGGCTATTGAACAAGCCCGAAAGCAAATGGAAGCGAAGGGAAATATAACGGATGCACAAATTGACCAGGCAATTGAAATGACAAAGAAATTTTTCGTTCCCTTTGCAATTGGTGGCACTTTAATTGGAACAGTAATAGTGGGAGCAATCGCCGCATTAATCGGCGCAGCTGTTACAAAAAAAGACCCCAATGCGCAATTGGAAAACCAATTCAAATAAGTACATTAATCGATGGATGTATCAATCATAGTTCCTGTTTTTAATGAAGATGAGTCGCTGCCGGAATTGTGCGCATGGATTGTTCGCGTTACGAACGCAAATAATTTTTCTTACGAAATTATTTTTGTGGATGATGGCAGCACAGATGAATCATGGAATGTCATTGAATCTTTGCGCTCATCTAACAATCATGTGAAAGCCATAAAATTTCAAAGGAACTATGGCAAATCTGCTGCATTGAATGAAGGTTTCAAAGCAGCACATGGCGATGTGGTGATCACAATGGATGCCGATATGCAAGACAGCCCCGATGAAATTCCCGAACTTCGCAGAATGATTATTGAAGATAATTATGACATCGTAAGCGGATGGAAAAAAGTGCGGCACGACCCGATTGCAAAAACTCTTCCTTCAAAATTTTTTAACTGGGTAACAGCAAAAGTTTCTAAAATAAATTTGCACGATTTTAATTGCGGTCTCAAAGCATACCGCTTAAAAGTGGTGAAGAGTATTGAAGTGTATGGCGAGATGCACCGCTACATACCGCTCATCGCAAAATGGTCGGGCTTCAGAAAAATTGGCGAGAAAGTGGTAGTGCACAATGCACGCAAATATGGCAAGTCTAAATTTGGCACCGGCCGATTAATAACCGGCGGCCTCGACCTTGCTTCTATTTTGTTTGTTGGCAAATATGGTAAAAGGCCCATGCATTTGTTCGGCACATGGGGCGCTGTTTTTTTTCTGCTGGGCTTTATACTCAGCGTCTATTTAGTCGTCACCCGTTTGCTGAACCCAAAAATTGGCCTAAGCAACAGGCCACCTTTTTATATTGCGTTAACCGTAATGATCATCGGAACTCAACTATTTCTCACTGGTTTTGTAGCAGAGCTTATTTCACGCAATGCGCCGGGAAGAAATAGCTATTTGATTGAGAAGAAAGTAGGGATTGAATGATTTATCAAACTGCATGTCAATTAAAATCTTTTGATCCAAAAAATCCCGCTAATCATTTCAAATCCAGGTTCAGATAATTGTAATGAAAGGAAAAGTAATCATCATCGGCCCTGCGCACCCGCTTCGCGGCGGCCTCGCAACCTTCAACGAAAGATTGGCGAAAGAATTTTCAGATCAGGGATATGATTGCTCTATTTATTCTTTTTCATTGCAATACCCATCCTTTCTTTTTCCCGGAACCACACAATATTCTTCTGAGCCTGCTCCGGAAAACCTAAAAATATTTACAAGGATCAATTCAATCAATCCACTTAACTGGATCAGTGTTGGCAGAGAATTAAGAAAGTTGAAACCTGATATTATTATTGTAAGATACTGGTTGCCGTTAATGGGCCGGCACTTGGAAAAATTTTAAGAACCGTCAGAAAAAACAATCACACAAAAATCATTGCGATCACCGATAATATTTTGCCGCATGAAAAACGCCCGGGCGATACAGCATTCACAAAATATTTTTTAAAAAGCTGCGATGCATTCATTACCATGAGCGAAAAAGTAATGAAAGATTTAAAACTGTTCCAGAAAACAAAACCTGCGAAGCAGGTGCTTCATCCTTTGTATGATAATTTCGGAGAAATCATTTCCAAAAAGGAAGCAAGAAATCATCTTGGATTGAACAATGATGATAAAATCATCTTGTTTTTTGGCTTCATCAGAAAATACAAAGGCCTTGATATTTTATTAGAAGCAATGGCAGATAAAAGAATTCAATCTTCAAATATTAAATTATTAGTTGCCGGAGAATTTTATGAAGATGAAAAACCTTATTCCGAACTGATTGAAAAATTCAACATCAAAGATTCACTGATCCTCAAAACAAATTTTATTCCCAACAGCGAAGTGAAATATTATTTGTGCGCTGCAGATGCAGTAGTGCAGCCATATCGCAACGCCACGCAAAGTGGCGTAACGCCCCTCGCCTATCATTTTGAAAAACCCATGATTGTTTCAAATGTAGGTGGCCTGCCCAATTTGGTACCACATGAAAAATCAGGCATTGTTGCTGAGCCAAGCCCTACTTCTATTGCTGATGCCATACTTCGCTTTTACGAATTAGGCGAAAATTATTTTATTCCTCATCTTCGCAGCGAGAAACAAAAATATTCGTGGCATAATCTTGTAAAAACCATTACAGACCTGACAGATGATATACAGAAGTAAAGCTCCTTTGAGAATTGGCCTTGCCGGAGGTGGCACAGATGTGAGCCCATACAGCGATTTGTACGGTGGCGCAATCCTGAATGCAACTGTTTCATTATTTGCTTATGCCAATATTGAGCCTTTGCAGGAAAATACGATCATGCTCGAAGCAATCGACAGGAAGGAAACACAACAATTTGAGTGGAGCAATCAGCTTCCGATTGATGGCAAGCTTGACTTATTGAAAGGCGTATACAACCGCATACAAAAGCAGTATGCATTGCCGTTAAATGGTTTTAAGCTCTCCACTTTTGTAGATGCTCCCGCCGGTTCCGGGCTCGGCACTTCATCAACGCTGGTAGTGGCAATACTTGGCGCTTTTACAGAAATGCTGCGACTGCCATTGGGAGAATATGATATTGCGCATCTGGCTTATGAAATAGAAAGAGAAGACCTAAAAATGGCCGGCGGCAAACAAGATCAATATGCAGCAACATTTGGTGGTGTAAACTTCATGGAATTTTATGAACGAAAATAAAGTTATCGTAAATCCATTGCGCATAAAGCAACAATATTTATTTGAGCTTGAAAACAATTTGCTGCTTTATTACACGGCAACCAGCCGCGAATCGGCAAAGATTATTGAAAAGCAAAGCCAAAATGTGCTGGAGAAAAAAGAGAAATCGATTGAAGCAATGCACCAATTAAAGCATCAGGCCCAGTTGATGAAAGAAGCAATATTAAAAGGCCGTTTGAATGAAATTGGCGAAGTGCTCGACTTTGGCTTTCAGCAAAAAAGACAAATGGCAGAAGGCATATCAAACACTTTGATGGATGATATTTATGAAGCTGCAAAAAAAGCTGGCGCTACCGGAGGAAAAATTTCCGGCGCCGGCGGCGGTGGCTTTATGATTTTTTATTGCCCTGGAAATTCAAAACACAAAGTGATGGAAGCATTAAATACCTTTGGTGGCCACTGCAAACAATATCAATTTGTAGACCATGGATTGACAACATGGGCAATATAAAAATTTCCGATTTATAGTTTTGGTTTATAGAAACTCAAACTCTATGAGTTATTATGAAAGAGAAAATAAAAAATATTATAAGCGAATCAGTAGCAGTAAAAAATAAAGTATTGTCGGATGAAAAATTGCTGACTGCTATTGAAAAAATTACTGAGGAAATAGTTGCTGCGTTAAAAAATGACAAGCGCATTTACTTTTGTGGCAATGGCGGAAGCGCTGCAGATGCACAACACCTGGCCGCAGAATTTTCAGGCCGTTTTTATACTGATCGCGATGCTTTGCCGGCTGAGGCTTTGCACTGCAACACATCTTACCTAACGGCTGTTGCAAATGATTACAGTTATGATGTTATTTATTCAAGATTGATAAAAGGAATTGCACATGCAGGCGATGTGCTGATCGGGCTTTCCACTTCAGGCAATTCAAAAAATATTTTGCACGCATTTGAAACTGCACGCGAAAAAAAAGTAATCACGGTTGGTTTTACCGGCGAAACGGGTGGCCACATGAAAGACCTTAGTGATTATCTTATTAATGTGCCATCGAAAGATACTCCGCGTATTCAGGAATCGCATATACTCATCGGACATATTATTTGCCAGTTGGTGGAAGAAAAATATTTCAATTAAAAATGGCAATCAAAGAAGCTATTATATTGGCGGGCGGCCTCGGCACAAGGCTTCGCACAGCTGTTCCCGACCTTCCAAAATGTATGGCGCCTGTTGCCGGCAAACCTTTTCTGCATTATGTAATTAATTATTTCCGGGAACAAGGTATTGAACGGTTTATTTTTTCATTGGGATATAAACATGAAATCATTGAAGAGTTTTTAAGCAAAGAGTTTTCAGGGACAGATCATCAATCTTATGTTGAAGCAGAGCCGTTGGGAACCGGCGGAGCAATCAAACTGGCATGTTCACTTGCAAAAGACAAAACGGTTCTCGTTCTGAATGGAGATACATTTTTTAAAATAGATTTAAATAAGCTTGCTTTGTTTCATGATATGTGCGGCGCGCATTGCACATTATCTCTAAAGCCAATGAAAGATTTTGACAGGTATGGTGTTGTTGATCTGAACAAAGACTATTCTATAAAAGATTTCCAGGAAAAAAAACATTACGAAACCGGATTGATTAACGGTGGCGTATATGCGCTTCACGCCCCAAAATTTGCGCAGGAAGAATTGCCTGAAAAATTTTCTTTTGAAAAAGACTATTTGGAAAAATTATACCACACAAGAAAAATGTTTGGTGTAGCTCAGGATCAGTATTTCATCGACATTGGCATTCCTGAAGATTTTGCACGTGCGCAAATAGAAATGAAAAATGAAAGACAAGAACTAAAGATCCGAAAATGCTGGATTTAAAACAAATAGATAAAACCTGGACACTTTTTTTAGACCGCGATGGCGTGATCAATCATGAAAAAGAGCTTGACTATATTTATAATTTCAATGAATTTATATTTTATGATGGTGTAAAAGAAGCGTTAAAAATTTTTGCAGAAATTTTCCCTTTGATAATAATTGCAACCAACCAGAGAGGTGTCAGTAAAGGATTAATGACTGAAAATGATTTGCACAACATACACACAAGCATGATCACTGAAATTGAAAGCACTGATGGAAGGATTGATAAAATATATTTCAATACTTCTCTTCACAACGATGACCCTCTTCGAAAACCTCAGCCAGGCATGGCTTTACTGGCAAAAAACGATTTCCCCCAAATTAATTTCGCTCACTCTATAATGGTCGGCAACAACATTACTGACATGCTTTTTGGCAGGAATGCAGGCATGAAAACTGTATTTCTTAAAACTACCAGCCCGGAACAGGAATTGCCTCACGCTGCTATCGACCTTTCTTACAATAGCCTGATAGATTTTGCAAAAGCTTTGCGAAATCCATGAAATTTTATATTGCCCATTTCGTTGAGGAACTGCATCACATCAAATCGTAACTTCACAAAATATTCCACCATCTATGATATCACCCTTTAAGAAAAATTGCATTGGATTACTGATCATAATTCTGTTGCTTTCATGTTTACAGCAAACCAATGCGCAACATTTTACATTATCCGAAAAAAAAGAATTTCAAAAAAGAGAAGATTCATTAAAAGGATATTCGCATAATATTGTTTTTGGCATTGAAACGGAAGATCGTTTTCGGTCGGACAGCCAGTTCATAAAAATGCTGGTGCGCACGCTCAAATTAAAAAATTCATTTTTGTATCCTTTCGATTCGCTTCAATCCATTTCCAGGCTTTACGCTCCCGATAGCGCTTTCCGCATTTTTACCTGGCAACTAAAAAAAGATGAATACACTTATTTTCAGCGGGGCGCAATACAAATGCGCACACAGGATGGATCACTAAAATTAATTCCGCTCCACGACGGCTCTGATTTTTCAAAAAAACCTGAAGATTCGGTAAGGTCGGCCGGTAATTGGATCGGCGCTATTTATTATAAGATCGTACTGAAAACTTTTAACGGGAAAAAAATTTACACGTTGCTTGGGTTTGATGACTACACTATCAGCAGCACAAAAAAATGGATGGAGATACTGACCTTTAATGATGAAGGCCAGCCTGTGTTTGGCGGCCGTTATATTTCTTTTCGTGAAGACACTGCGAGAAAACCGGTTCAGGTAAGGTTCAATATTGAATACAAAAAAGAGGCAAGCACAACTTTCAATTATAACCCTGAAATGGACATGATTATTTTTGATGACCTGGTTTCAGAAAGCAATGAACCTGATAAAAAAGATACATACATTCCTGACGGAGATTTTCAGGGCTTTAAATGGCAGGATGGGCAGTGGGTTCATGTTGATAAAGTCTTCAACTTCAAATTGAAAGATGGCGATTATCCGAAAGACAATTTGCTTCGCGATGAAAATGGAAATGTTGATGAAAAAAAGCTGCAGGAACAATCACAAAAAAATCAACAAAAAACAGATACTACAAAAAAGAAGCCTGTAAAAAATGGTTGAAACATTTAACCAAAAAAGAACGTTGCAAAATTCACCACACACGCCTTGGGCACCAATCACCGTATTTGTTGCCAAGTAAAAAACCAACTACAATTTCATGTGTGCCGCTGCTGATTGTATTCAATTTTGTCGTCGTCAGATCATATGAATACCCAACATTTACCGTGCTCGAAATATTCATGCCAACCATCGCGGCAAAACCATCATAGGTGCGCAGATTCAATCCGATCCATAAAAAATCGTGGTATTGCATTTTCACATTGAAATCAATCTGTAAAGGCAAGGGCTCAACATATTTCACCATCACAGACGGAACCACATTCACATCATCATTGATCAAAAAACGATAACCTGCAGTTGCAAAAAAATGCGGTACTAATTTTCCATAATAAGGAGCAACTTCTTTATCGATAAAAGAAACTCTCTGCGGAATAATTTGCTGCGCAGAAAAGCCAACAAAATAGTCGGAAGAATAAAGCCAAAGGCCTGCATTAAAATCAGGCTTAATGCTGTTAATATCACCGGTATTGTAAACCGCAGGATCCACTGGCGTTTCAAAAAACAAACTGTTCCTGTCGAGGCTCAAATTTGTGATGCCAGCTCCGAAACCAGCGGCCAGATTGGTTTTCGGGCTGATGCCGATATGATAAGCATATGTAGCATAAGCTTCAAAATTATTAAGCGGTCCGGTATGATCATCAACTACCACAAGGCCAATACCCGAATGCGGTTTTGCAGCCTCATAATTTCTCCAGTAACTTTCGCCCCTTGGGTTTTCACCTTCTTTGGGTACTGTTGCAATGGTTTGCCTGTCATCATCGTTGCCCAAAGGAGTGTTGATTGTTAAATATGTGGTGACAGGTGCGCCCTGCAATCCCACCCATTGATGGCGGTGGCTCAGTTTTATATCCGTGTAATTTTCAATTCCGCTCAATGCGGGGTCGGCGAGGGCGGCATGAGCCGCGTTTTTGATGCCGTTGATGAAACGCTGGGGCGTCACGTGGCCCTGAAGATTCTCAACCGCCATTACAGCAAGAGCGCGGAACGCATCGCCCAGTTCGAGAAGGAAGCCAGGCTCACCGCCGCCGTGGTCCATCCCCACGTGGTGAAGCTCTTCTCCGTCGGTCCGTGACCAGGGGAATTTCTACATTGCCATGGAATTGGTGAGTGGCGGCAGTCTGGAGCAGAGGATTCAAAGGGAGAGAGTGGACGAACGCGAAGTCCTGCGGGTGGGTCGCACCGTGGCCGAAGGCCTGCGCTCTGCCTATCGAGAGGGCCTGATTCACCGGGATGTCAAGCCCGCGAACATTCTTTTCACAGAAGAAAATACTCCCAAGATCGTGGACTTTGGTCTGGCGATCTTTCACGAGCGGAAAGACAAGTCCGGGGAAATCTGGGCCACGCCCTTTTATGTGGCGCCGGAGAGTGTTTCGAAAATCGGGAAGACTTTCGCAGTGATATTTACAGTCTGGGCGCCACCATGTACCACGCGCTCACGGGCAAGCCGCCTCATAAGGCGGATACCAACTCTCATCCAGGAACTTCGCCAAATCAAGAGCAAGGTGGTGCGTCTGGAAGACTGCGGCTTTCGCTTTTCCCAACGCACCTGCGAACTCATCAACCGCATGCTCAAGCTTCGGCCCGAGGATCGCTTTGCCAGCTACGACGAGTTGGTGGAAGCCTTTCGAGACGCGGAGAGCCTCAGGGCTACACCGAAATCCGCCAGAAAGCCCGGCGCCAGAAGTGGTTTTATCTGGGAGTGGTGTGCCTTGGGTTCCTGGCTCTCGTGGCCTCCCTGTTGTATGCCTGCACCTAACTCGCAAGCACTCTGCACCGCCCATCAGTGCCACCATCAAGGAGGATGACGGCGAGCAACGCAAGACCCTGCTCGTTGACGGCGCCCGGCTCACGGTGGGCGACTCCTTCAAAGATGCCCGGGCAGTGCTCCTGAAAGGCAACTACCAAGAGGCCTGGAAACGTTTCGACGCCTTGATCGCCTCGCACAAAGCCATCCAGCCCACGCTCAACAAGGTTCGATTCAATGCGGCCCTGTGCGCCATCATGGCCGGGGACAAGGACAAAGCACAGCAATACTTTGCCGCCATTCACGCTGACCCCGGCGCCGGCATCGGCCCACGGGACGAGGGCGCCTTCTTCGCCAAGATTGGAGCCCGCATGAGCGATGACCTTGGCTTGCGCCCCTTCAACAAGAAGGACTTCGACTACCAGAAAGACTCTGAAGAAGTCTTGGGTATCTGGCCCACGGTCTGGCCAACTGGCACTTCGGCCATCCCCGCGCCGCGGTCGAGTGGCTCAAAATCTTCAACGACTGCCTCAGCCTCCCAGGGGACTCGAATGGATCAGCTCCTACAAGCAACTGATCGAGCCCTACATGAGTGATGTCCTGGTGGCGGAAGAACTCCTGAAACA
>CAVRBD010000052.1:0-6098 GCA_963718975.1 uncultured Bacteroidota bacterium
TAAAAATGAATTTGCAGAAAAAGACCTTCCAAATATTTTCCGCAATATGTATTTGCTGCATATGGAGCTCGATGAATTAAAACCACGTTTCGATAAATATAAAAAACAACATTTCTCTTAACACCAATCTCTATAACATGAGAACAAGCAATAAAATATTATTAGGAATTTTTCTCACAGCAGTGCTCATCATCGCGTCTATTCATGTGGCGTTATATGCTAAATATAAAAGCGGAAATTTCGAGACGATGAAAACTGTGCGTGATGAAGAATATATGAAGAACGATTTAAAACCGGTTCATTATATTGTTGCAAATGGTTTGGAGAATTTCAAAATCATTCCATCAGATACGATGCGGTTGGAAATTGAAAAAAGCGAACGCGAATCTGTGAAGTTTTCCATTATTGGAGATTCGCTGATTATTCATGGCGATTCGATTATCACGCATAAAGATGGAACGACGGATATCAATCGCAGCTCACAGCAAGTGAACTTATATCTTTCTTCATCTGGAAAAATCACTGTGAATTATTGTGAGACAGAATTGAAACCCGCTGATGACAGCAACAAAGCCAAATCATATCATTTCGCTCTGATGAATTCAGCTAATCTTCGTTTCACTAACAATGATTACAGAGATTCATCTTATAAATATATCAACAGCATTTTTATTCAGGCAGATAGTTCTTCTTCCATACAGTTTTTAGAGATTTTAAAAATCAAAGAAGCAAATCTGAGATTGAGAAATTCACAATTCGAAGACAACAATTCTCAGATTGAAAAGCTCTCGATAGATGCAGACAAAAAATCAAATGCAAAATTGAGTGGAAATAATTTGCAGATATTGAATAAATAATTTTTTGTATTAACTTAAATTACTCCGCTTAAGTATTGTTGCGTCGCCTATGAACTTTTCCAAAGCTTAATCATGATTTATAAAATTTATCATCAATTTGAAGCTTTGGAAAAGCTATTTAGCATGGCCAGGGACGTAGCCCATTTCTTCTTTTGCCGTTGTTGGTCGCTGACCAACACTTCTAATTCTCCATCACCGATAATTCAATATGCGAAGCTGCTTCAGCGCTCCGATAAATTTTATGCGTTGCAGTTTGAAAATCTTCTTCTTTTGCTTCAAAAATATTCGGCACAAATTTTTGCGGGTTGCGGTCAATAATCGGGAACCATGTGCTTTGTACCTGCACCATTATTTTATGCCCTTTTTTAAACACATGATTTAAGCTGTGCAAATCGACCGTGTATTCTTCCACTTTATTTGGAGTGATTGCTTCAGGAGTTTCAAAACTTTTTCTGAAACGCCCGCGAAAAACATCATTTGCCACCATAAATTCATAGCCAGCCATCTTCGGTTCTTTCGGATAAGTTTCCGGATATACATCAATCAATTTTACCACCCAATCCGCATCGCTGCCACTTGTTGCTGCAAATAGTTTTGCAAAAATATTTCCGGTAACCGTTACATCATCTGTTAATGTTTCTGTTTGCCAGCTCAGCACATCAGGTCGATTATTAACAAAGCGCTGGTCTTCCGTGAGCCATGTGTACCATCTTGAACCTGGCCCATAAGTTTCTTCAATCGGTCTTGTGCGATAAGGAACAGGATGCGCCGGGTCGGATATATAACTGTCATATGTATCCGTAGATTCGTTTACGGGTTTTTCAAAAGATAATTTTCCATCCGAATGGAAATATAAATTTTTCTTTACAGCATCTTTTGGCGGCCAGCTATTATAGTTTTTCCAAACATTGGTTCCGGTTTGAAAAGTTATTGCTTCGGCAAAATTGCCATCACCTTTTCCTTTTAGATAATATGCAAACCATTTGGCTTGGATATCTTTTCTAAAAGTTGCTCCGGTTTCAGATTCGAAATCAATATTGCCCAATTTATTTCCGGACATGCGTCCCCATCCGCCATGATTCCATGGCCCAATAACAATATAATTTTTATGATGCGCATCTTTCTTCTCCCATGTTTCATATGCTTTTTGCGGGCCATAAAAATCTTCCTGATCCCACCATCCTGCAACATTCATGATATGAACACGCGGCGAATCGAGACGATATGGTATTGATTGTTTTTTCCAGAAATTCATCATAGTTTGGATGGCTTGCAAAATCATTCCATGATGGAAGTTTATTAAAAAAATATTTTTTATTCGCGTTTGATAACGGGCCGAGTTTCAAATACCATTCATAGGTATCATAATTATCAAACGGGAAAAGCGAATCTGTTTTAGTTGCTTCTTCCATAAATGCATATTCAAAACCATAGCTCAAACGGAATGCGCCGTTGTGATGAAAGTCATCGCCCAAAAACATATCAGATGGTGTTGCCTGCTCGGAAACCGCAACCAGCGCAGGATGCGGGTCAATGGCGCCCATTACTGTTGTCCATCCGGCATAAGAAATGCCATACATGCCGGCTTTGCCGTTATTGTTCTTGATATTTTTTAACAACCAATCAAATGTATCATAAGTGTCAGTGCTTTCGTCAATCGCTTTTGGATCTTTTTTATTTCTGTTGAAGCGCTGCATTTCAAATTTTCCTTCCGACAAATAACGCCCACGTATATCCTGATAAACAAAAATGTATCCTTCTTCCGCCATATCTTTTACATAGGTAATTTTTTCAGGGCTGGGGATATCGCTAACTCCATACGGTGTGCGGGTTAGCAAAAATGGCAATGCTTCTGATTGGTTTTTTGGCGTGTAAATGATGGTATGCAATTTTATTCCATCACGAACGGGAATCATTACTTCCTGACGATTATATTTATCATCGGCTTTTGTTTGCGAGAAATTTTTTTGAGCAATACAAAAAGAGAAGAACAGAATAAAAATTCTGAGAGCAGTTAATTTCATGATAGTAGAATTGAATGTTGAATTTACAGAAAACCTATAAGGTTTCGAAAACCTTATAGGTTTGGCAAAAGACGGCTTCCCAGCCATGCCATCATTCCCATGCCAATCTCAATCGCAGATTCATCAATATTAAAAGTAGGAGTGTGAACGCCGGAGGTAATTCCTTTTTCTTTATTCATCACCCCAAGACGAAAAAAACAGCCGGGAATTTGTTGTGTATAATAACCAAAATCTTCAGCGCCCATGCGCATTTCAGTCTCTTCAACATTTTCTTTTCCCATGAAAATTTCTGCCTGCTCAACCGCAAGCGCATTTAATGCTTCATTATTCTGAACAACAGGATAACCGACATCAATCAATAAATCAATTTCAGCGCCCATGCTTTCAACCAGACCGATTGCTTCTTTTCTGATCAGCTCATGCGCTTTGTAACGCCATTCTTCATCCATTGCCCTAAAAGTGCCCATCAGCTTCACTTCGCTGGGAATAACATTCGTTGTATAACCGCCTTGAAAAGATGAAATGGTTAATACTGATGGAGAGAATGGATTTCTATTTCGACTGATAATTTGTTGCAACGCGACCACTAAATGCGATGCTATTAAAATGGTATCTGTTGTTATATGTGGCGCAGCCGCATGCCCGCCTTTGCCTCTAACGGTGATGTATATCTCATCTGCACTTGCCATCACTACGCCGCTGCGAAAACTGAGCTTACCAGTCTGCAAACCCGGATGAACATGGAGCGCTACAATTGCTTCTGGCGTTGGGTTTTCAAGCACGCCTTCCTTTATTAATAAACTTGCGCCGCCAGGATTTCTCTCTTCGCCGGGCTGAAATATTAATTTAATAGTTCCTTCAAATTCATTTTTTAATTCGCTTAAAATTTTTGATGCGCCTAATAGAACTGAAGTATGAACATCATGGCCGCACGCATGCATCACGCCTTCGTTCTGTGATTTGTAAGCAACATTATTTTCTTCTTTGATTGGCAGCGCGTCCATATCGGCACGCAACGCGATTATTCTTTTTGATGGATTTTTTCCTTCAATCAAACCAATCACTCCGGTTGTTGCTTTTATTTCGAATGGAATGTCAAGCTCTGTTAGTTTTTGCTGAATAAATTTTGACGTTTCAAATTCTTTATAGCTTAGTTCAGGATGTGAGTGCAGGTGATGCCTTGCTTCAATAAATTCCGGTGCGTATTTTTTTGCGAGCTGCTTGATTTTTTCTTTTAGCATGATCCGCAAAAATACTCATTGTTATTCTTTCTCGCAAAGAAGGATGCGCAAAGAGAAATTGCATAAAATTTAAACCATGTGGCATAAAATTATTTAAGCAAATGTGCCTCGCTTTTTTTTCGAAAAATTTAATTTGATAATTTCCCCTTTGCCCAATCCAATGTAAATTGTTCAAAAGGATTTATTGAAGGGGGCTTGCCATCAAAGTTGTTTGTAAAATATTCTCCCACCAAATACTGCTTATCAATGGTGATTTTTAAAAATCCCGGTTCGGTTGTATTATATTTTACAAGAACCAGGTCTGGCCTTGTTGTCTGAAAATTAAATGGGATGCTGCCATTGCTTGTATTTGGATCTGTCTGCAACTGATGTATTGCCTGTGCCGTATTGGCGTAACCGCCATTTCCGGCAATTATGTAGGGCACATCTTTATTATTCATGGTTCGCGTGAAGCGCTGGTAATTATGAACATGGCCCGAAAAGACAATGGAAGGATAACGATTTGCTTCTTTAAATGCAGCATCTAATTTTTTAAGTGTGTCAGGATATCCGCCATGCTCCGAATCCAGCGAAAATGATGGATGATGAATGCTGATGATCAGGCAACAATTTTTGGGAGCTTTTTTTAATTGTGACACCAGCCAGTTGTATTGGGTGGAATCGTTGGGTTGATCCAGAGAGCCATCAACATTTGAAAAAAGGCCCAGGACAGTTGCAAAAGGAGCAGTCAATTTCCAAAACGGCCAGGGCTGGTTCATTGATTTGCGGTAAGGAGACAACTGATGATAACGCGATTTAGTATCGCAAAAATTTTCCATAAACCCGGTAAGAGAAGGTTCATTATCAGGAGGATCATTTTTTTCTACACTTGTGTCACAATCATGATTGCCGGGGATTGCAACAATTTTTGCAGGATAATATTTATAAGCATCATAAAATTGATGTTCATAATCTTGCTCCAAGCCATTAAAGTAAACCACATCGCCCAAGTGGTAAAAGAAAGAAGGTTTGTTCCCATCAATTTTTTCGTTTGTGATTTGGCTTTCCATTTGCTCGGCAATAGGATGGATAGCTTGTTCTCCGTTAACAGGCCCGTATCGCCTACTACATGAAAGACCAATTTTTGTGATTTCGTAATTCTGTTAATAATGGTTGCATCAACTATGTCTTTTAGGCCCATATCCAAATCTCCTGAAGGCATTTGAAATTGTGTTGGAATTGGAACAAATCTTGGATTGGGCATCGGGAAAGAAACAGGGTCGCCAAATGGGCGCCTTGTTTTATTGGTGCCATTTCCTTTTACACCCGTGCTGGTTAATTTCTTTGGCATAAAAATGTTTTATTAATTTTTTGAATAAGGATGTTAAATCGCCTAAATGTAGAACATTGGGCAAATCGGCACAATACCCCTTTAGGGTAATGCCATTTAGTTAAGACGGGTGAGTAAAAAAACCATTGGGCGTTCGGACCAGGAAATGGTCCTTTGTAGCGGCTAAATACAAAACCCAATGGTAAAAGCAAATCTAAAAATTATTGATGAGCTAAAAATGTTTTTGGATGAGATATCCAAAGATGAAGGCCTAAGAAAATTAATCACGAACGGAGAGCACGACTTTAGCCGCAACCGCAAACTGCCTTTAGATCGGGTCGCTGGCATCATCATCAACATGCCGAAAAGAAGCCTTAGCATAGAGATCCAGGAGTTCTTTGATATTCTCTCAAAAGGAACTCAGGGCTGTACCAAAGGGGCTTTCAGCTTGCAGCGCAGCAAGCTGAACCCTCTATTTTTCAAAGCATGGTGCAAGTGCCTAGTGGATAATTTTTATCATTATTATGGAGACAAAGTAAAGCGATGGCGGGGGTTTATAATACAGGCCGTGGATGGCTCTACTGCTTACCTGCTCAACAAAATGGACGTGAAAAAATATTTTGGGGCCAGCACAACCAGCATGTGTCCATACCGATGGCAAGGGTGA
>CAVRBD010000053.1:0-4449 GCA_963718975.1 uncultured Bacteroidota bacterium
GAAAGCAGATGCTCTTTTACAGAGGTCTTATTCTCTTTAGAAAATAATCTCACAAATCCTATCAATCTTCAAAATCTCAGTTCAGGCGATTACACAATCTCTTTCACAGCATTCCAGATCACCTTCGGTTTTCCAAGTGTGTAATAATGAAGAACCGGCACATTCGCATTCTTTAATTCCCTGCTTTGTTGAAGAAGCCATTCAGTTCCTACAATCTCTACTTCGGCATCTGTCTTGCATTTCATAATAGCATTGGAAAGGTCCAAAGGAATATCCACATGAAATATTTTTGGCAAAATGCTAAGCTGCTTTTTGTTTGTGATGGGCTTGAGCCCTGGTATTACCGGCGCTTCAATGCCATTGGCACGAAGCGTCTTCACAAAATCAAAGTATTTCTGGTTGTCAAAAAACATTTGTGTGGTAATGTATTCGGCGCCGGCATCTACTTTAGCTTTCAGGAATGAGATATCCGTATCAAGGTTCGGCGCTTCAAAATGTTTCTCAGGATAGCCGGCAACGCCAATACAAAAATTTGTTTTGCTGCCGTTCTTTATATCTTCTTCTATATAAATTCCATGATTAAGGCTCACCACTTGTTTCAATAAATCGAGCGCATATTTGTTGCCATCCGGCTCGGGCTCAAAAGATGATTCATTTTTTGCAGCATCGCCACGAAGCACCAGCACATTATCGATGCCTAAAAAATTAAGATCGATCAGAGCATCTTCCGTTTCTCTTTTTGTAAATCCCCCGCAAATCAAATGTGGCACGGCATCGATCTGATAATGATTCATAATGGCTGCGCAAATTCCAACTGTTCCCGGGCGCTTGCGCACTTCTACTTTTTCAAAAGTGCTATCCGCTTTTTTTTTGAACATCGTTTCGCTGCGATGATAAGTAACATTAATAAATGACGGCTTGAATTCCATTAAAGGATCAAGATGGTCATATATAGAACTGATGGTTTTGCCTTTCAACGGAGGCAAAATTTCAAACGAAACTTTTGTACTGTTCGACTTTTGTTGTATGTGCTCGATAACCTTCATGACCGGGATTTATCTGATTAAACTGATTTAGTTGATTTCCTCATTTCGCACTTCACCATAAATTCTCAACCTATTGAATTAAGCCTGCAAAATTAATTCAATAGCGCTAAGAACGCAAATAGCTGTTAAAGTATTTCATTAGCTTATGCTATTCAATTTTGTTCCGGTATTTTTGCGAAAATTTTTTTATTGAGCCTAAGGATACACACCAGCGATCTTGTAAAAACTTACAGCAGCAGAACTGTTGTTAACCACGTTTCCGTAAATGTGCAACAAGGCGAAATTGTTGGCCTGCTTGGCCGAACGGCGCCGGCAAAACAACTACTTTTTATATGGTTGTAGGCCTCATTAAGCCCGATGAAGGAAAAGTTTTTTTGGATGAAGCCGACATCACCAAAATGCCCATGTATAGACGAGCGCAATTGGGTATTGGCTATTTGCCACAGGAAGCTTCTGTATTTCGAAAACTAAGTGTGGAAGATAATATCAAAGCCATTTTGGAAATGAGAAAAATTTCGAAGCAGGAACAAAAAGAAAAATTAGAAAGCCTGCTGGAAGAATTTGGCCTCAACCATGTTCGCAAAAATAATGGCGACTCATTGAGCGGGGGCGAACGAAGAAGAACTGAGATTGCGCGTGCGCTCGCGGTTGACCCAAAATTTATTTTGCTCGATGAACCGTTTGCCGGCGTTGACCCAATTGCTGTTGAAGATATACAAACCGTTGTCGCGAAATTGAAATATAAAAACATCGGGATATTGATAACCGACCACAATGTAAATGAAACACTTTCTATCTGTGACCGTGCCTATCTATTGATTGAAGGAAAAATTTTCAAACACGGCACTGCCGAAGAACTCGCCAATGATGAACATGTCCGACGATTATATCTTGGAAAGAATTTTGAATTGAAAAGAAAGGATTATCTGCACGAAGAAGCGAGAAATGAGAGCTCATCAAGGGTTGAATAATTAATCTTCTCAACAGTATCATTTATTTTTGCTACATGCAAAAAATAAAAAACATCATCTTCGATTTGGGAGGCGTATTGATCAACCTCGATAATAAACTTACCGAAAAAGCATTTGTAGGTTTGGGCGTAAAAGATTTTTCGAAATATTTCGGCCACGGTTTTGCTGCTTCATTTTTCAAAGAATATGAAATTGGAAAAATAACCGATGAAGAATTTATTAATCAGTTAAGAAGATTAGGAAACCTTGATGTTCCCGATTCGCTGATCATTAAAGCGTGGGATGCATTGCTGCTCGATTTCCCGCCTGCAAGAATTGAGCTTTTAAAAAAACTGAAAAACAAATACCGCATTTTTCTTTTCAGCAATACCAATTCGCTGCACATGAAAACAGTGAACAAAATTTATCGGGATACTTTTCAAGATGAAAAGCTCGATGAACTTTTTGAAAAAGCATATTACTCAAATGTGCTTGGCATGAGAAAGCCGGACCCTTCTTCTTATCAATTTATTACTACTGAAAATGAATTGAAGCCTTCGGAAACTTTGTTTGTGGATGATGCATTAATAAATGTGGAAGGCGCCAATGCGGCAGGTTTGAAAGGGCACTTTCTTGAGCCGGGGAAAACAATTCTGGATATTGAGTTCGACATTGCTCAATAAGCAATCTATCCATTTTCACTTCTTCACTTCTTCAAAATCAATATAATCGCCAACCTTATTTTTTGATTTTGGCTGTGAATGGTTCGGCTGCTCAGACCGTTGCCGAAAATTGTCTGGTTGCTGGCGCATCTGTTCATTCATATTCCTGAACTGCCGGTGCATTTCCTTTCCCGATTGAGAAATTGGCATTATAAAACCGAACACAACTTTATATACAAGGTAAATTACTATCGCCCAAAAAAATATTTCTGCTAACATAATGGCTCAAAGTTAATGCAATTATAAAACAGTGCTGTTAAGCTCTTGTTTAAAAAAATTCTACTCTTTTTTATGTTTTAACTTCTCCGATAAATAGTCGATACCATCAGATGCTTTATCGATCAGCTCTTCGGCAAGTTTAATCACCGTGTTCCTGAAGCGGTCATGCTCAAGAAAAAGGCTGATAATAGTTGCAGAAATGCCCTTATAAATAGTTTTTTTTGGCAGCACGGAATTCAAAGTCATTGGCAGATAATTCTTCCCCAAATGAGAAAAATTATCATCAAACTCATCTTCTATTTGTGTTGCCCGCGCTTTTAAGCGCCTGATTTCCTTTTCAAGCGCCTGAAGGCTGCTGAATTTTTTTGGAGCTGTTGCCATTTTCAAAACAGAATTTATTCTTCGTCGTTAATTTCTTCGCTTGCCCGGTCCAGTATAATCTGCATCAGCGGTTCCAAAAACAATTTCTTCCTGAAAACTGTTAATACCGCACAAAGCAAAACAAGCGCAATAGTAACCAGGCCAAAACCAAGTATAAAGCTATCAGTAAGTTTTGAAAGCCAAAAACCAACTGTAAGCCCCAGAAAGAGGATAATCAAAAAAACCAGGAACAGAGATATGATCAGCCAAACAAAATATCCGGCCGACCTGGATGCCGTTCTTATTCCGCTAAGCCTGATTATTTCCAGCCTTGTTTCAAAATATTCTTTGGCAAGGTTTTTATTGGTTTTGAAAAACGAGCCTAAGCTTTCATCTTCAGTCATAAAAATTGCTTTTGCTAAAATTACTTCCTTTTATCGTAACGCATATAATATGCCGATGTTCTAATTTTCACGTAAAGGCGCAACTAATTTTAATTGCCGGGCCATTGCGTGAAAACCACTACTTAACACAAAATTATTTTTGGTGTTTTTTCAGAATAAATATTTCCCTTACATTTGTATTGATTAAAGAAGCAACAGAAGGGAACGAAATCGTTCCCTTCTTCATTTTCTTATGGTTTACGAAACACAGATCAGGTCAATAGAAACAATGTTGCATGAGATGCTTAGCGCTGAGCCAGATTATTTTTTGGTAGAGGTGAAAATAAAGCCAACGAATAATGTGAAAGTTTTTCTGGATGGCGATAATGGCATTTCAATTGAAAAATGTATTCAATACAACAGGCTGCTCTATAAGAAACTGGAGGAATCGCATTTTTTTCCTTCCGATGATTTTTCTCTGGAGGTCTCATCGCCCGGCCTGGATCAGCCTTTGAAATCTCTGCGCCAGTTCAAAAAAAATATTGGAAGGCTGATAGAAGTCTTACTTCAGGATGGCACAAAAAAAGAAGGGAAGATGACAGATGTAACGGAAGATGGTATCATACTGGAAGAGACAAAAGGCAAAAACAAAAAGAAAGAAATTATTAATCACGCAATTTTATTTTCTAACATAAAAACTACAACAATTCAAATAGTATTTTAACAGTCTCGCCCGAGGGGGACACAAAAATTAAGCTCTATGGCAAGT
>CAVRBD010000054.1:0-5371 GCA_963718975.1 uncultured Bacteroidota bacterium
AAACGATGGAGACAAAAAGAGCGTGCTCAATGCTGATGAAAAAACATTTTTGGCAGAAGCTATTAAAATGATGATTGAATATGGCGTTGGAGCGAAAGACAGAGTGGAACGCATCTACAAAAAAGGCGGCAGCAAAGCTGTGATGGCTGAAGCGAAAAACATGAAATCAGATTTTGTAAAATCTATCTATCTGGAATATTTGCTCGAGACAAATAGTTTGTCAACAGATGAAATGACAGAGATAGCTAATAACGTACATTTTCTTTTGCAGTCTGATTTTGAAAAAGGAAAATTGTTGAAAAAATTCTCATCAAAATATTTGGCAAATGCTACAACTGCGCAGGCATATCTTGACGCTGTTAAAAGTATCAACTCTGATTTTGAGAAAGCCAATGCAATAAAATCAATATTAAATCAATCGCTCACAAAAGAGCAATTCACACAAGTGCTGGAAGTAACGAACAGCATAAACTCTGATTTTGAAAAAGCAAATGTGCTGAAAGAAGTATTGACTAATAATAAAATTGCTCCGGCACAATTTTCTGAGGCGCTGAATGCGACTTCGCATATTCATAGTGATTTCGAAAAAGCAAACGTGCTTAAACAAATTTTGCAGAATGACAAGCTGCCCGAAGACCAATTCCTTGAAACGCTTTCTGTTATCACAAGCGTTCAGAGCGATTTTGAAAAAGCAAATGTGCTGAAGCAATTAGCTGGCAGCGGAATTAAAGAAGAAGCACATTGGATCAGCCTGATCAGCTCAACAGAAAAAGTTTCTTCTGATTTTGAGAAAGGCAATGTGCTGAGAGACATCGCAGCGAGAATGCCAGCTTCTGAAAATGTAAGATCAGCTTATATGAAAGCGGCAAAAACTATTTCATCAGACTTTGAATATGGCAAGGCGATTAGGTCGATTAAAGAAGCTAATTAAGAATTAGAAATTAATAATGAATTCCAGATCTACAGAATTGGAAACTGAAAACTGAAAACTATGCTTCGTAATTATTTCAAAATTGCGTGGAGAAATATTTTTAAAAATAAAACGCAATCATTTATTAATATCTCCGGGCTTTCGGTTGGTCTGGCTTGCAGCATATTGATATTTCTTTGGGTGCAGAATGAACTTGCTGTTGACGCTTTTCATGCAAACAACGACAGATTGTACAAAGTTTATGAACGCGAATATTATGCTGATCACATTGATGGCAACTACGATACACCTGGTTTGTTAGCAGAAGAATTAAAAAAGAAAATTCCCGAAGTAGAAGATGCTGTAATGCTTGAAGATCAAAATGAGCTGACGACTTTACAATCAGGCAACAAAATTTTGAAAGCAGAAGGCTCAGGTGCAAGCGAAGGTTTCTTCAACATGTTCAATTATCCTATTCTGCAAGGAATGGCTAACAGCTCCCTATTATCAGTAACGGCTATCGCTATTTCCGAAAAACTTGCCAATGAATTTTTCGGAAGCCCTGATCGGGCAATGGGCAAAACCATTCGCTATAACAACAAAAAAGATTATATCGTAACTGCAGTTTTTAAAACCATGTCAGTTCTTTCTTCACGAAAATTTGATTATCTCATTAGTTGGAAAGCATTACAGCAGGAAGAACCCTGGACAGCTTCCTGGCAAAACAGCTCGTCCGTTGACTTACCTTTTACTAAAACCCGGAACAAATGCATCAATCGTTGATAAAAAAATAACCAATTTCAGGAACTTTTATTCTCATGATAGTAGCGCGGCCTATCATGTTGAGCTTGGCCTGCAAAAATTTGATGAAGTGTATTTGCATAATCATTTTGAAAATGGCAAAGTAGCCGGAGGCCGTATCGAATATGTTTTTCTCTTTACAATCATCGCAATTTTTATATTGCTTATTGCGTGCATCAACTTCATGAACCTGGCAACAGCACGTTCTGTAAATCGTGCAAAAGAAGTGGGTGTGCGAAAAGTAATCGGCGCAGCACGTTCATCATTAATCAAACAATTTATTGCAGAGTCGCTACTGTTAACCATTTGCTCAGCCGCTGTAGCATTAATGCTGGTCGCTTTGCTGTTGCCGGTTTTTAATCAGGTCACACAAAAGCAAATCTCGTTGCCTTTCCAAAACATTTATTTTTGGATTGAAATAGCAACAATTTTAATAGTTACCGCATTGATCGCAGGTAGTTATCCTGCTTTATACCTTTCATCGTTCAACCCAATCAAAGTTTTGAAAGGAGCAACAAAGCTCAGCATCGGCGCAGTCTGGTTCCGCAAAAGCTTAGTCGTTTTTCAATTTGTGCTTTCAATGATCCTGATCACCGGCACAATCATCGTATCGAGACAAATCAAGTTTATTCAAAATAAAAACCTTGGTTATGATAAAGAGAATCTTTTGTACATACCCTTAGAAGGCGCACTGATGGACAAATATGAAACTTTCAAAGATCAGGCATTGCAAATGCAGGGAGTAAAAAATGTGACTTTCATTTCCGGTAATCCCGCTTTTTTGGACCAGTGGACGAATGGCGTTGAATGGGAAGGAAGAACGCCGAATACATTGATCTCTTTCGAACATCCGGTAGTGAACTATGATTTCGTGAAAACAATGAATCTTAATATGGTTGCAGGCCGTGATTTTTCTAAAGAATATCCTACTGATAAAGACGGTTTTTTATTAAATGAAAAAGCAGTAAAAGACATTCAATATAGCAACCCAATTGGTAAATCTATAACAGTGAATGGCCATCATGGAAAAATAATTGGTGTAATAAAAGATTTCCACTTCAGATCACTGCATGAAACTATTAAGCCCATGGCAATAGAGCTAAGCAGAAAAGAAAATTATGGAAATATTTTATTGCGAACTGAGGCTGGCAAAACCAAACAAGCAATTGCCAACGTGGAAAAGCTTTGCCGTGAATTGAACCCCGCATTCCCGTTCACTTTTTCATTCGCAGATGAAGAATATCAAAAATTATATAATAGCGAACAAGTGATCAGCAAACTTTCTGATGCATTTGCATTTCTTGGCATTTTCATTTCTTGTTTAGGATTACTCGGGCTGGTTATGTTCACGGCTGAACAAAGAACAAAAGAAATCGGCATACGCAAAGTGTTGGGCGCCTCCGTTAGCAATATTATTAAGCTGATGTCTGCTGATTTTTTACAGCTTGTTGCGATTGCTATTTTAATAGCATCACCAATAGCATGGTGGGCAATGCGAAGCTGGTTGAGCAACTACGCTTATAAAATAGACATTGCATGGTGGATGTTTGCATTAGCAGGGGGGCTGATTATTTTAATTGCAATCAGCACAATTTGCCTTCAGGCAATAAAAGCAGCAATTGCAAATCCGGTGAAAAGCTTAAGAACAGAGTAAAATTAGATGTCCATGCATGCAACATTGTACGATGAAAGTTTGTGTTTAAATACGAAGAACGATTGGTACGATGTCAATTAGCAGATGCGAGGATAAGGCAATACAAAGAAAAATCGAATTGTCAGTGAATTCATAATCCGAAGAACATGAATCTTATTTCATAAATCATAGCCTGTATGTTTAGCAACTATTTTAAAACTGCCTTTCGGAACCTTGCCAGAAATAAGCAATTCACTTTTATCAATATTGCAGGTCTTGCTGTGGGGATCGCTGTCTTTCTTTTCATCATTCAATATGTTGCATTTGAGTGGAACGCCAATCGTTTTAATAAAAATTACAATGAATTATATCGCGTAGATCTGCAATACAAAGAAGGGAATGCCGATTATTATTTAGCACCAGGGCTAGCTCCCATTGCAAAAAAGCAAATTCCTGCCATTGAAAATTATGTGCGTGTTGCAGATGGGATAGCAGACGGCGTTCTCAGTTACGAAGGCAATAACATCTCCGGAGAAAAAACATTCAGGCAAAATAATATTTCATATGTCGACGGAAATTTTTTTGACGTCTTTTCCTTTCCGATAATTGCAGGCACACATTCCTTAAGTGAACCGAAAACACTTGCATTATCCGAAGCCATCAGCAAAAAAATATTTGGCACTACAGATGTAATAGGAAAGCAACTAACAGTCAGCAATCAGTTTGGCAATACCATTTACACCATAAAAGCAGTTTACAAATTGCCTGAGGAATCGGATATAAAAGGAGACGTTCTGCTTTCGTTACAAACGCTGGAAAGCGCTGCCAATCGTGACGGAAATGATTGGGCAGATCCGAATAGTGTTCAATCTGGCTATACAAATGTTTATTTGCAATTGAAGAAGAATGCAAATGCGCCGAAAGTAAGCAGCGAACTAACAGCATTTTTGCATTCCGTAAATCCTCAAATGAAAGATGAAAAACTAATTCTTCAGTCTTTCCGTGAGCTTCATATTGCGCCTTCTTTCGATTATCAGTTTCAAACATTCGGAAGCCTTTTGCTGGTAACTGTTTTTTCAGGAGTAGCTATATTAATATTGTTGATCGCCTGGGTCAACTACATCAACCTATCTACTGCACAAGCATTAAATCGTGCGAAAGAAGTGGGAGTAAGAAAAGTTTTGGGTGCCAACAGGATGCAGCTAATATTTCAGTACTTAACTGAAACATTCATGCTGACTTTAGCAAGTGCTGCAATCGCCGTTTTACTGGTAAATATTTTTCAGAATGTTTTTAATGATTTCACGCAAAAGCAATTGTCACTCACGGTTCTTAACAATGGCTGGTTTTGGTTAGCCGGCATTACGTTGATTATTATCGGCTCGTTATTATCAGGAGGTTTTGTCGCGTTTGCATTAACTTCCTTCAAACCTGTCAGCACGCTTCGAGGGAAGATTCAGCATTCGGCAAAAGGATTTTCGCTGCGAAAAGGATTAGTTGTATTTCAATTCACCATTTCCATCGTTTTTATTATTGCAACAGTTATTTTATATAAGCAGCTCAGGTTTATGCAAACAGAAAATCTGGGTATGAACTTAAATCAGTTGGTTGTTATACAAGGGCCGACTGTTACATCAAAAGGCCAGTCGCAAAGAAATGCATCATTCAAAAATATGCTGGCACAACTTCCCTTTGTATTCAACTAGCCCAAGTGATCGACACAATGTTGATATGAATCAATCGAATTTTTATCAACTTTGGTTTACCAATGCATTCCAGGCGCTGGCAGATTCATAAATTCTTCAATCTGGCATCCATCAGCTTTGAAATATCGTCCGTACAAATTTTACAACCTTGTTATATCATTGCAGCCTCCACAGTTCACGTTCACCCGCAACTTTTCTCTAAATAAATTATTTTCCGAACCAATACATACGGCCTGGACTTATTACCTTATTACATTTTTTCGCCCTATACTTAGCTCACAACATCAATAACAATATCCACATCAGTGTTGCCAAACGTAC
>CAVRBD010000055.1:0-12875 GCA_963718975.1 uncultured Bacteroidota bacterium
ACCGGATAAAGTTTTTCATTTGCAAAAGCCTTTTTGCCAAGTGACAATCCAACTGAGCCCAGCAAAGAAGACTGCAAAAATTTTCTTCTGTTGAACATTTTAAAAGATTAAATGATTAGCCGAATTTAGTCAATTTGAATTTGTGATTTCAAATATATAACTGCAATCAATCATTGCAAACCAATTAAACCACACTTAAAAAAATTCAGAACAAAGAAATAAAATAAAAAATTTGCTGCCCTAATGGTATTGATTTGGATTGTTTGAAAAGAGAAGTATATCATGCATCAACTAATTTTTTTTCCAAAATAATTAATTTCAGAGGCTGCTTTTGTATACCGAATTTCTCATCAATCGGAAATTGTCTCTCCTCTCCTGTTTTTTTATAGCCGTGCCTTTCATACCATGCAATCAGTTCGCTGCGAACCGAAATGACTGTCATGAAAATCGCGGTGCAATTCATTTCTTTTGCGCGTTCATTAGCAGCCGAGAGCAATTGCTTTCCGATGCCGGCGCCTTGCAAATCGGGCAATACAGTTAGCATTCCCAAATACAATTTGTTTTCTTGCTTTTGAAGATATTCGCAACCGATGATGGCCATTTCATCGTTCACATACTTTAAAAAAACTGCATTTTTATTATTCATCATTTCTTGCAGGTTGGCTTCATCCGTTCTTGTCCCATCAAGCAGATCGGCTTCAGTTGTCCACCCTTTTTTCGAACCATCGCCTCGGTAAGCACCGTTGATCAGCGCAACCAGGGCAGGAATATCATCCTTAACAGCAATCGCTATATCCATTATCAAATTTTTGACAAATATAAAACGTTCATTGTTATTGCTTTTGAGGCTTATCATCAGATTGTTCTCAGGCTTGTTTTCATATTGCTCAACCGCAATAATCAAGTGCTTTGAGCGTTGTAATATAAGCCTGGAGTTATATTGGTGTCAATCTTAAATTAACTGCAGCAATCCAATGTTATGAGACCATTTCTACTGATAATGAGTATTTCTCTCCTGTTGTGTATTTCAAACAACGCAATGGCTACCAGATATTGGATTTCATCAACTGCCTCAAATTGGAATAATAGCGCAAATTGGTCGGCGGCTACCGGAGGCGCCGGAGGCGCAACTGTTCCGGGGGCATTAGACCCCGTAGTTTTTGATGCTGGTGGTCTAGGTAATTGCACAATTGACCTAAACGTGAGCGTTACCAGCATCACTGTAAAAGCAGTTTACACCGGCACTATTGTTCAGGGAACTAAGACAATAACCACATCCGGCATAGGAACTTTCTCAGGAGGGACATTTACCGGCGGCTCTGCCAACATAAATATTCAGGGAACGTTCACGCTTTCCGGAACTACTTTTACTTCAACCAGCGGCATTCTTGAAGTAAATGCAAATTTTACTTTTACAAGCGGCACATTTGCGCATAACAATGGCACTGTCCGTTTCAATACAACTGCAGCTACAACACAAACTATCACCGTTACCACTCTTTCATTATACATTGCAGAATTTGTAGGCCTTGGCCGCATTTATAAAATAACTGCAGGCGGCGTAATTTCTGTGGCGAATGCACTCAACCTGACAGGCAGCTCGTATGCTACCATGAACACAGGAACAATTGATGTGCTTGGAGATATAAACATCACAAACACGGCAACAGGCGGTGGTGGCACTACAACTATCAATATTGATGGAACGGGCACACAAAACATTAATGGAAGCAGTGCTTCAGGATATGGTGCTTTGCCGATAGTGGTTATCAATAAAACTTCCGGCACGCTTAATTTATTTGCCAATATTTCATTTGCGGGAAATCTGACCTATACTGCCGGGACGATTAATGCAGGAACTTCTACCGTGTTCATTGTAAATTCACTTACAATCACAGGAACCTTTTCTGTTTACAATTTTACTATTGATGGCACAACGGCCATTACACTTAAAGTCGCCTCCGGAAGCACTGTTACTGTTGCAAACATCCTTGATTTGGAAAACGCTGCTAATAATATTATTATCAACACGGGCACACTTGCAGTTCAGGGAAATCTAACGAATAACAACACGGCCGTTGGCGGAGGAGGGACCGGCACTATTTTGATTGATGGGGCCGCTTCGCAAAATATTACATCAACAGGAGTAATCGATCAGGGCAAACTTCCGGCAGTTACCATCAGCAATACGGGAGGCACTGTTACCTTTCCATCATTAATAACAGTAACCGGCAACTGGACTTATACAAGTGGCACACTCGACGTAACAACAAATAATGCTACCGTAGTTTTTGAAAATACGTTGACAATAACGGGCACGCATACCCTAAATAATGTAACTTTTAATGCGAATGCAGTTTATACCATCAGCATAGCCACCGGAACTTTGCTTACCGTTACCGGAACGCTGCTCACTATGGGCTCATCAAATTTATTGATCAATGCCCCCACTGCTGCTGCCAATGCCATCGAAGCACAAGGAAATATTACTATCAATAATACCGGCACAACCGGCGGCGGGAATGCGGGAATTTTAATTGATGGCACAGCCAATCAAACATTCTCAAGTACATCTGCATCAGGCGAGGGCTGGATACCTTATTTAACTATTCAGAAAACCGGTGGCACCCTTACCATGAGCGGCACAATTTCTGAAACACAAGATTGGACTTACACAAGCGGCACCGTTGATGCTACTACAAATGCAAGCACCGTTGTTTTTGGAAGCCACAACCTAAATGTAAAAAGCAATGGCATGAGCTTCTACAATGTAAATGTTATTTCCAGCAACACTACTTTGGGCAATGACATGACCGCTGCAGGAAATCTTACAATCAGCGGCACGGGCGTATTGCTACCAAAAACACATACTATAAATCTGGCTGGCAATTGGACAAATTATGGCGCAGCAGGATTTACCGAGGCTACGAGCACCGTCAATTTTAACGGCTCGTCTCAACAAACAATAACTACTCCCGGTGGACAGGAATTTTATAATGTGATAATCAACAATACAGGTTCAGGCCTTTTTTTAAATAATAATGTAAGTGTAGACAACAAGCTTACAATGACAGCAGGTAACACAGATTTAAACAGCAACTCAGTTACACTTGGCACATCTGTTGCAAACATCGGAACGTTGAAATATACTTCCGGTTTTTTCTTTGATGCCGGAAATTTTACAAGATGGTTTAGCGCGGGAACTACAATTGCAGATGGAAATGTTGCGGGCTTATTTCCGATGGGCGCTGTGAGCGGAGATGTAAGGCCTTTCAATATTGCGGCGCCAACAACAGCACCAACAACAGGTGGAACGATATCCGTTTCGCATACTTATATAAATGACTGGAGATATATTTTCGTTACTGATGTGGATGCAAAAATATTGCTCACAGAAAACGATTCTTATTGGACTGTATCAACAGGCAATGGCCTCGCGGGAGGCAATTATGATTTACGCGGTGCAGGCACAGGCTTTGGCATTATTAATAACATAAACGACCTGCGCCTGATTTTGCAAAATAGTGTGGTTGGAAATCCTGCAACAAATGGAGGCACAACAACCGATCCGCAGGTAAACAGAACAAATGTTTCATTAACCAATCTGAACAATTCTTTTTTTATTGCAACTTCAGATCCTGCGGATGTTCTGCCAATCACGCTTGCTTCTTTTAATGCGAATGTTGTAGACAATAAAGTAAATTTAAACTGGCAAACAGCTAATGAAATAAATGCTGATTATTTTTCTGTTCAAAGATCCGAAGACGGAACAACATGGGAAACCATAAAAAAAGTTGACGCAACCGGCGCAAATTCAAATTCAACAACAAATTATTCTGCGGAAGATGACAATCCTTTTAATGGAACTTCTTATTATCGTTTGATTGAAGTTGACAAAAATGGCAAACAAACAGCTTCAGATATCAGGAAAGTAAATATTGGAAACAACAATGCAAGCATTATCGTTTACCCAAACCCGGCGACTGATAAAATATCAATATCATTCCCGAAAGCAAATAGATATGAAATATCATTCATCACTATCAGCGGTCAAATCGTTCATAGATATTCCGCGAACGATACGCATATTGATTTGAATGTTTCAGAATTAAGTGCAGGAATCTATTTCATCAATATTTCTGACGGAACAAATTCGGAAACGAAAAAAATTGTTGTGAAGAGATAAATATTTATGTGTGATTTTTCTCTCTTGCTAATTAAATATCTTTTCAATCGCATTCTTAAAAATTATTTCATTATTCTGGCCCATGCAATAAAATCTGTGCCGGGAATTTGTTCTGCACCAGCCTGCCTTAGCATTGTTACCAGTTGACCGCGATGATATGTGCAGTGGTTAAAAACATGCTGAAGTATTAAATAAATTTCATCATGAAAAGGATCTCCTTTCATGTTTTGATAATTTAATTTTTTTTTCAGAAACTCTTCACTCACATTATTCACAAAATCCAATATTTGTTTGTCAATTTCAATCCATGCATTGCCAAGTTCTTTCATGGAGCCATTAAATGTATCATCCACTTTACTAATATTCGGCTTTTTATTAAGCCTGCTCAACCAAACAATTTCCGAGCCCCTCACATGAAAAATCGTTTTGTACAAACTGTTGAAACTGCTTTCAATTTCCTTGTGTTGCTGCTCGTAATTCAACAAAAGAATGGCATCTAAAATTCTTGAGTTCGCCCACAAATTGTATTCTGCATATTGCCTCAATAACTGTTTCATGGCATAAAAAAATTATCGTTTACATTTGATTTTCTTTTTCAAGTTTATGAAGCGATTTGATTCTTTTGCAATAAAAGACATCTTATGATTTTAATTTGAAGATAATTTTCAACAACGATTCGAAGCCTTTTGATGCCTCGATAATATTTGTGGTTAAAATTTTTAATATTTAAATATTCAATTTTTAAAATGGCTGATAATAAATTCCCTTTGACAGGAATGAGCTCAGTGGCACTTCATGCAGCAGGCAATGAACATGCAGAGTATTCGCATCTGGTCCCGATTTATGCAACATCCACTTTTACTTTCGACACGGCACAACAAGGAATGGAACGCTTTGCAGGAAAGGATAAAGAAAATATTTACAGTCGCTGGGGAAATCCAACTTTCAAAGCAGCAGAACAAACCATTGCAGCACTGGAAGCATTTGGATTGAAAGATGAAAATGGAAATCAATTGCAATTAAAAGCATTATTGCATGCAAGCGGTCAGGCAGCAATGACAACCATGTTCATGAGCAATCTGAAAACAGGCGATACGATATTGTCTCATTTTTCATTGTATGGCGGAACTTATGAACTGATGTACAAAGTGCTTGAGGCAAATGGCATCAACACGATTATTATTGATATGCGTGATTTGAATTTGGTGAAAGATGCTATCGAAAAAAATAAAATAAAATTAATTCATATTGAAACACCTGCCAATCCTACAATTCAGTGCGTGGATATTGAAGCTGTAACCAGGCTTGCGAAAGAGCGTCAAATTATTGTAACGGTTGATAATACTTTTGCAACGCCTTATCTGCAACAGCCATTTAAATATGGGGTTGATTTTGTTTTTCACTCCACGACAAAATTTTTGAATGGTCATGGTTCCGCAATTGGTGGTGTGCTGATTGGAAAAGATATTGAGTTCATGAAAACAAAAGCGTGGAAATGGCATGCACTGCTCGGCGGTAATGCAAATCCTTTTGATGCATATTTATTAATACAAGGAATGAAAACGCTGGAAGTGAGGATGGACAGGCATTGCAGCAATGCAGAAAAAGTGGCGGCCTTTTTATTGAACCATAACGGTGTGGCACATGTGAATTATACAGGATTTGATTCTCATCCTGACCATGCGATTGCTAAAAAACAAATGAGCCATTTTGGGCCGATGATGAGCTTTGAATTGAAAGGTGGATTGGAAGCAGGAAAAAAATTTATTGATAAATTGCAGATGTGCGTTCGCGCCGTGTCATTGGGAACCGCAGACACACTGCTCTCCCACCCAGCAAGTATGACACATTACAGCGTGCCGCGTGAAGAAAGAATTCGTTTCGGGATTACAGATGGGTTGATAAGGATGAGCGTTGGAATTGAAAACGTGAATGATATTTTGAATGATCTGGAACAAGCGATGAATTAGTTTTCAGTTTGTAGTTTATAGTTTGTGGTTCTGAAATTTTAATTTCATGAAACGATTTATAAGCAATAATAATATCTGAATCCGTTTCGACTAGTTCCGGCCTTCAGGCCGGAGAACCATGAGATAAAAAATCGCAGAGAGATTGAATTTGTGATGCGCTGAATAGAATTGTTTCAGTACAAGTGAGTGACACAACCGAAGCTTAATAGAATTACCAAAGCCGACTAAATAAAAAAATATGAGAAAATTTTTCACGCTGCTATTAATCAGCACTACTACTTTTTCGTTCGCACAAAAACAAAAATCAACAGAAGACAAACGCTTAGCAGGACTTGACACTGCATTTGCCAGAGTGCTGAAAGACTGGCACGCAGCGGGTTTCGCAGTGGCTGTCGTTGAAAAAGATAAGATAGTTTATGCAAAAGGTTTTGGTTATCGCGATTATGAAAATAAAATTCCTGTTACGCCAAATACATTATTTGCAATTGGTTCATGCACCAAAGCGTTCACTGCTTCTTTAATTGGAATGCTGGTTCAGGATGGCAAACTTGATTATGACAAACCTGTCCGCAATTATTTGCCTGATCTAAAATTTTACAAAGATGAAATGAATGATAAGATAACGTTGCGTGATATGATGTGCCATCGCACTGGTTTGCCGAGGCATGATTATTCATGGTATTTGTTTACAACTCCTTCGCGGGACACTTTAATTCAGCGCATTCAATACATGGAACCATCTGCAGGGCTGCGTGAAAAATGGCAGTACAACAATTTTATGTTTTTGGCGCAAGGTGTTGTTGCTGAAAAAATCACCGGAAAAAAATGGGAAGATAATATCCGTGAGAAAATTTTTACACCACTTGGCATGAGCAATTCAGTTCTCTCAATTGATGAGATGATGAAAAGCAACGACGCATCCATCGGTTATGCATTGAAGAATGACAGCATTATTAAAAAACTGGATTATTATCATATCGATGCAATGGGGCCGGCTGGAAGCATTAATAGTTGTGTAACGGATATGGCGAAATGGGTGACTGCATGGATCAACAATGGAAAATTTAACGGCAAAGAAATTATTCCCGCATCGCATAGAAACGAAGCGATAAGTTCGCAAATGGTGATTGGTGGCGGATTGCCTAGCAAAGAAAACCCTGACATTTATTTTTCTAATTATGGTTTTGGATGGTTTCTCGCATCTTATCGCGGGCATTATCGCGTTGAGCATGGTGGCAATATTGATGGATTTTCTGCAAGCACTTGTTTCTTTCCTTCAGATAGCGTTGGCATTATTGTGCTGTCAAATCAAAACAGCTCCACTGTTCCTTCAATTATAAGAAATCTTATTGCAGACAAAATGCTGAAGCTTAAATATTTTGATTGGGATACCGATTTAAAAAACAGTGCAGACAAAGGAAAAAAAGAAGATGCGGATGCAAAAAAATCCATGGTAAAAACTGCCAAACCAATTACAAAACCTACACATGAAATGAAAGCGTATGAAGGATTATATAGCAACACTGCTTATGGAACTTTTGATATACAATTTTTGCACGATTCATTGTTTGCTTTTGTAGGAAAGAAAACATTATGGCTACGCCATAATCAATACGACATATTCGACATTATTGAAAAAGATGCAAAAGACGGAATTGACACCTCTGATAACGGTACGCCGTTGCAATTTCAAATGACAACAAACGGAGAAATTAATAGCATAGATATTAGTTTAGAACAATCAGTTAAATCAATATCATTCACAAGAACACCAAAAGCAAAAGAAATTACCAAAGATAGTCTGCAGAAATATGTTGGCGATTACGAGCTCAGTGGCATAACGTTGAAAATTTTTATTAAGGGCGAAAAAACATTAACGCTTTCTGTTCCAGGCCAACCGGAATATGAATTAGTGCCAATCGATAAAAATAAATTCAGCCTTAAATCATTAACTGGTTTTACTGTGCTGTTTACCGTGAATGATAAAAATGAAACAACGGAGCTTACTTCCATTCAGCCGAACGGGACTTTTAAAGCAACGAGAAAAAAATAAATGCATCTTTCTCACGGATTTCACTGACTCTCACAGATGAAAACAAAAGAAGCATTTATCTGTGTTTATCCGAGTAATCTGTGAGTAATATTTAAATACATACAATGGAAATAAAAATAAGAAGAGCGACAAAAGAAGATTGCCCGAGATTATTGGAACTAATAAAAGAACTGGCTTTATATGAAAAAGCTCCGCAGGAAGTAACTGTTTCATTAGAACATTTCAGAGAAAGCGGATTTGGCGAAAAGCCCGTTTGGTGGGCATTTGCAGCCGAAGCCGATGGAAAGATAGAAGGCTTTGCATTATATTATATTCGTTATAGTACCTGGAAAGGACAAAGAATGTATCTGGAAGATATCATCGTTACAGAAAAAATGCGAGGCAAAGGTTTAGGAAAATTATTATTAGACAGATTGATTATTGAAGCGCAGGAGAAAAAATTAAGCGGCATCATTTGGCAAGTGCTCGAATGGAACGAGCCTGCTATTAATTTTTACAAAAAATACAACGCGTCGTTTGATGGCGAGTGGATCAATTGCGCGATTAATGTGTAGAGAAGTTTTGAGATTTTAGCTATGAGCTTCGAGCAAGTAAATAAGTTTGCAAATTATTCGAGGCTTTCGACTAGCTCCGGCATTTATGCCGGAGAAAATGATAATGAATATTCGATTTAGAAAAGTAAGTCGCACATGGTGAATAGTGAATCTGGAGCTATCGATGAATGAAAATCCTGATTCAGATTTCGACTAGATCCGGCCTTCAGGCCGGAGAAAATGATAATGAATATTCGATTTAGAAAAGTAAGTCGCACATTGCCGAATAGAATATCAATAGTACAAGAGTGCGACGCAACAATGCTCAATAGTAGCAATGCAGCCCAGGACAAAATAAAAAACTTTTAGAAAAATTATTGCGGCAAATAATAATCCGCTCAACCAATTGCTTCCGTCTGCATTGTCTTATCAATTTTCAAAACCAATCCTGACAATACTTTTCCCGGGCCAACTTCTGTAAAAGAAGAAGCACCATCAGCAATCATCGACTTCACACTTTGTGTCCATTTCACAGCACCAGTTAATTGTTCTTCCAGATTTTTTTTGATTTCTTCTTTATCAAAAACTGCTTTGGCAACAACGTTCTGATAAATGGAACATGTGGGATTATAAAAGGTAGTTTTTTCAATCGCATTCTTTCAATTCCTTTTTTGCAGGCTCCATTAAAGGCGAATGAAAAGCGCCGCCAACAGGCAAAACCAGCGCACGTTTTGCGCCAGCAGCTTTCATTCGCTCACAAGCTATTTCAATTCCTTTTAATGAACCGCTGATTACTAATTGCCCCGGGCAATTGTAATTCGCAGGCACTACAATTTCTCCGGTTTCTTTTTCTACTTCTTTGCAAATCTCTTCCACTTTAGCATCGTCCAACGCAAGCACTGCAGCCATTGTTGAAGGAGTGAGCTCACAAGCTTTTTGCATTGCTTTCGCCCGGATAGAAACCAATTGAAGCGCATTTTCAAAACTCAACACGCCATTGGCAACAAGCGCAGAAAATTCTCCGAGCGAATGACCGGCAACCATATCAGGTTTTGCGCTGCCAATACTTTTATATGCAATCACTGAATGAAGAAAAACCGCAGGCTGCGTAACATTCGTTTGTTTCAAATCTTCTTCGCTCCCATTGAACATAATATCTGAAATCCTGAAACCAAGAATTTCATTTGCCTGTTCAAATAATTTTTTTGCGAAGACGCTATTCGTGTAATGATCTTTGCCCATGCCGGGGAATTGCGAACCCTGGCCAGGAAATATATAGGCGTGTTTCATAAAATAGAAAGTTACGGCAGCAAATATGATTTAAAGAAGCGGTTCAGCAAAGAAAATCTTTTGGTGAATGGTCAATGGTGAGAGGTCAATTGAAAGCAGAATTTACCATTGAGATCAGCTATTCACCATTGACCATTCACCATTCACAAGCTCAATGAACTTTTGAAATTAATTTAATAAACTCGCTCCGTGTTTCATTCTTTTGAAACTCGCCAAAAAAAGCAGAAGTAGTAGTAACAGAATTTTGTTTTTGCACACCGCGCATCATCATGCACAAGTGAGATGCTTCAATAACAACGGCTACTCCATGAGGCTTCAACGTTTCTTTGAGTGCGTCTAAAATCTGCGTCGTCAATCTTTCCTGCACTTGCAAACGACGGGCGTAAACATCCACCACCCGCGCAATTTTACTCAACCCGGTTATCCAACCGTTGGGTATATACGCAACATGCGCCTTTCCAAAAAACGGCAACATGTGATGTTCGCACAAACTATAAATCTCAATATCTTTTACGATAATCATTTCGCTCACGTCTTCATGAAATTTTGCAGAATCCAAAATCGCATGCGCATCCAAATTATATCCCTGCGTTAAAAACTGCATTGCTTTCGCCACACGCTCCGGCGTTTTTTGCAAGCCTTCGCGGTTAGGGTTTTCTCCGAGATGCCCCAGACTGCTTGAATAATTTTTTATCAGCTCTGCTGTTATTTGCTCGTCGTACTGTTCTTTTTTGCTGTATCCCATATTTTTAAATTTCCAGTTTGTAGTTTATAGTTTGTGGTTCTTAAAATAGCAACAAACTTCATTTTAGCTTTTCTGTTTTTGTACCAAGCATTTGAATTCTATTAAGCATCCTTGCGTCGCACTCTTGTACTATTAGTTTTCTATTGAGCCTCAGGCCTGCAATCGGCAACATCACTTTCTCATTTCTTCTTTTTTATTTCTCATTTTCTGTCTCCGGCCTGAAGGCCGGAGCTAGTCTAAGCAACCTGAAATCCCTGCACCAATCCTGAATTACAATGCTGAATTCTCACCCAGGATATTCCACAAAATTTCTATCGGTCTCGTATAACCGAATTTTCAAATCAAGCTTTTCATCAATTTTTTTTCTCAGTATTTCGTAAATCACAATAGCAATATTTTCCGCAGTTGGATTAAGGTTAACAAAATATTCCGTGTCAAGGTTCAGATTTTTATGGTCAAATTTTTCAAGCACATTTTCTTTAATAAGGTCCGATAATTTTTTCAGGTCAACCACATAACCGGTTTCGGGATCAGGTTCGCCAATCAATTTCACTTCCAATTCATAATTGTGCCCGTGATAGTTTGGGTTATTGCATTTACCAAACACTTCGTCATTCTTTTCATTATCCCATTTCGGGTTGAAAAGCCTGTGCGCTGCGTTAAAATGTTCTCTTCTAAAAACGGCAACTCTGCTCATAAAAATATTTCAGCATTAATAATAAGCTCTAATAAAGTTTTTGTTTTATCCCATTAATCCTAAAAATCACATAAATCCCGGTTCAGACATCTTCCCCGAAATATTCAACAAAAATCCTCGGCGTTTCATACAATTTCACACAATGCAATTGAACACCTGAAGGCAAATTTTGTTCGAGCTGTTGCCATATTGCAATCGCCAGATTTTCGGTCGAGCACATTTTGCCTTCCATAAAATCAACGTCCATGTTCAGGTTTTTATGGTCTAGCTTTTCAATCACAAATGAATTAATGATGATGCTCAGTTTTTTCACATCAAACAAAAAACCTGTTTCAACATTTGGTTTTCCTTTAATCGTTACATACAATTCATAATTATGTCCATGCCAGTTTTCATTGGCACATTTGCCAAAAACAGCTTCATTCTGTTCCCGGCTCCACGATTCATTATATAATTTATGCGCCGCATTAAAATGTTCGATGCGCGTCAGGTACACCATTCCAAATTTTTTTGCAAAGGTAAGGCATAACCGAGAATGCAAATGATTCCGATATTTGCAAAATGTATGTACTCATCATAGCAGCAACCAGCTTTGAAATTCAACCTGCCATTGAGTTTATAGAAAGCAACGCCGAAAAATATCAGCGCCATAAAATATCATTTTTAACAACAGGTGTGGGAATTGCTGCAACAACGTATTCTCTCACAAAAGCCATTTTCGAAAAGCGGCCAGATATTATTTTACAAGCCGTCGAGGGCGATGCCGCGATCGTAGAACAGCGGCCAGTTGACCCGGGTGGGGTGCGGGATCAGCGTCACGGCGCGATCATGGCGGTGACGGCGTCGGCGTAGCGGCGGGTGCCGCGCAGGATGTCGCCTTGCATGGCCAGCGGTTCCGGCCGGTCGGGGTAGTCGTGGGCGATTTCTTCGAGCAAATGGAGCGATTCCTCGGTGGCGCCGCGGTGTTCGAGCAGGGCGGCGCGCCGCAGGCGGACCACGGAGGACAGCGGGTCGTCGGCGGGGACGGTCGCCAGGACGCGCAGGGCGGCCTCGGGATGCTGGCGGCTGTCGAGGATTTCGGCGCTCAGCAGTTGCGCGGCAGTGAGGTCCGGGCGCAGGTCGAGGGCGAGGCGCAGCAGGACCAGGGAGAAGTTGTTGGCGTCCTGTTGGCGCAGGGTGGCGGCGAGGGCGAGGTAGGCTTCGGCCAGGCCGTCGGTGGCGCGGCGCACCTGGGGCTGGGCGGCGGCGGCTTGCAGGGCGGGCAGCGCGATCGCGAGATCCTCGCTGCTGTCGATCAGCGCCTTCAGTGTCTGGGCGGCGTCGGTGGTGTAGCCCTGGCGGGCCTGCCAACTGGCGACGGCGCGGGACAGTTGCAGGTTGCTGCCGCCGAATTCGGTTTGC
>CAVRBD010000056.1:0-26635 GCA_963718975.1 uncultured Bacteroidota bacterium
GGGGCTGAAATAAAGCCCGAGACTGCTCGAGGGCTCCGCGCTTCCGCGCCGAAGGCGATCTGCTCCGCGATCTGATCGATGCTGATCATCAGTCGTTCCTTGCCAAGACCAGCTCGACGGTCGCGCTGTCTCCGGGCGACGCAGGAACAGCGGCGATCTTCTTCGGCTCCACCTGGTAGCGGTTGAGGAGCAGCCCGGCCACGACCTTCGCGCGCGCGTCGGCGACCCCGCCCTTCGCGGCGATCTGCCCCGCGCATTTCCGGCCGGCCTTCGACCCCGCCATGGCTGAGAACATCGCCGAAATCGAAGCCATCGCCGGCGAACGGCGCCGCCGAGCTTCGCCGCCACGATTGCGGCGCTGGAGCGCAGCGGCCGGGCCCTGGCGAAGGTTTCCCCGGCGTTCAGTTGCCTCGCCGGCGCCCACACCAACGACTGACATCCAGGCGCTGGAGCGCGAGATGTCGCCCCGTCTCGCCGCGCACCGCAACCGCATCCAGCTCCATGGGCGGCCTCTATGCCCGGATCAAGGCGCTGTGGGACCGCCGCGGCGATCTCGGGCTTTCATCCGAGCAGGCGCGCGTGCTGGAGCGCTACGAGGTGACGTTCCGCCGCGCCGGCGCCGGCCTCGACGGTGCCGCAGTCGAGGCAGCGCGTCGCCGCGATCGGGGAGCGGCTCGCCACGCTGGGCACCGCGTTCAGTCAGCAACGTGCTCGCGCGATCAGCAGCTCGATGCCCTGGTGCTCGAAACCGAAGACGACCTCGCCGGCCTCCTCGCCTGGCGGGACGCCGCCGCGAAGTTCTGCGCAGGAGCGCGGCCTCTCCGGCAAATACGCCATCACGCTGGCGCGTTCGAGCATCGAGCCGTTCCTGCAGGTCGTCGACCCGGCGGGACCTGCCGAACTATCTTCAACATCGTTGTGTCACTCACTTGTACGGTTTGTTTTCTGTTGAGCTTTAGTCTTACGATTTGCAACATCATAAAAATTTCAACATTCCTTTATTGTTTTCAACATTTCTGCTGAATTAAATCCTTAGGATTCCTCCTTCGTCGGAATGACAGACCCCGAAGTGCATTCAACTCTGCGCCTTCGCGTCTCTGCGTTTAAATTTCTTGCCAAACTATAAATATCCATTATCACATTAGCACATTAGCATATCAGCACATTGTCCCATTACCTCATTCAGATCTTAGGCTCTTCACCGGATTTGCCATTCCCGCTTTTATTGCCTGATAGCTTACCGTTAATAATGCAATCAACATCGCCATCGAGCCCGCAAAGAAAAAAGTCACCCAACTGATATTGATCCGATAATGATATCCCTGCAACCATGAATGCATCGCCCACCATGAAACAGGAATCGCGATAATAATTGCAATCATCACAAGCTTCACAAAATCTTTTGATAACAATGTTGCAATGCCTGCGACAGATGCTCCTAAAATTTTTCTAACACCAATTTCTTTGATCCTGTTTTCAGCCATATAAGCAGCTAGCCCAAACAACCCAAGACAAGAAATAAAAATGGTAAGGCCAGCAAACAGGGAAGCTAGTGTGCCTGTAAGTTTTTCATCACTGAACTTTTGAGCGTATTCCTGATCAACAAAATGAAACTCGAAAGGATAAGCAGGGTTGTATTTCTTAAAAATTTTTTCAACACCTGCCAGATTTTGTTTAGTTGAATTTGATGCATTCAATTTGATATGAATCACGCCACCCACATTTTTGGGGCCTTTCACCATAAATGGTTTCACGTTTTCATAAGGTGATTCTAAAATAAAATCTTTGATGACACCAACCACATGCCAGCTAACAGGATTGTCAAAAATAATCTGACCGACAGGATTTTTAAGCCCCATCGCTTTTACTGCCGCTTCACTCAACAGACATGCGGTTGAATCCGATGGATAATTTTCCGCGTTGATATCCCTGCCTTCAGATAATTGCATGCCCATTGTTTTAAGCAGGTCGCCATCTTCCGTATAACGGTTGATTTGAATTTCTGCGTTGGGATCTTTTCCCTGCCAGCTCATAATAGTTGTTGAACTCCAGTTTTGTGTGACAGGGGCGGATGTCCTGGTTATGGAAGCTGCAGCACCTGTAGTTAAAAGATCGTTTTTTATCAGGCCGTAATTTTTCCATATATCATCGTTCATAAAAACATATATCAGGTTATTTTTTTCATAACCAGTTTTTCTGCTCTCAGCATATTTTATCTGATCACTGATGATGAGCGTGCATATAATCAGCGCAATGGCGAATGTGAATTGCAAAACAACCAGCACTTTTCGCGGCGCCACCAAAGCGTTTATTTGTTTGAATGTCCCCTTCAGCACACTCACCGGTTTAAATGTAGAAAGAAAGAATGCAGGATAGCTTCCGGCGAGAATGCCAGTGAATAAAACAAACGCAATACCACACAACCAAAAATATGCGCTGCCGTAATTAATGTATAATTCTTTTTTGACAAGCTGGTTGAAAGCAGGTAATGAAACCTGTACAATTATCAGCGCGATCAAGCCGGCGATGAGCGCCATAAAGATTGATTCAAGCAAAAACTGCATGATCAAAGATTTTCTTCCCGCACCAACTACTTTCCGCACCCCAACTTCTCTGGCTCTTTTTTCACTTCTTGCAGTTGAAAGGTTCATGAAGTTGATGCATGCGATCAGTAATATAAATAGTCCAATCAATGCAAAAACTTTCACCCTTTCTATTAATCCACCGACTGGTTTCCCATTTTCAAAATCAGAATATAACCGGAGCCGGCTCACCGGATAAAGGAATTCCGTTGTCTTCGATTTGTTTCCGGAATGATTGACAATTTCATTTTTTATTTTATTGTTTGCTGTATTGAATGAGGAGTTTGGTTTGAGTGTTACAAAAGTCCTGATAGAAAAATCCCTCCAGTTGCTGTCAATATAGTGTTTCATGTTCCTGCGCTCATATGACATCAGGTACTCAAAATCGAATTGCGTGTTGTTTGGCAAATTTTTAAGGATACCTGTCACTTTGTACGTCTCCCGGTTGTCAACTTTAAGTGTTTTGCCGATCGGGTTTCCGTTGCCAAAAATCTTTTTTGCAAGATTTTCTGTCAGCAAAACTGCATAGGGGTCAGTCAGGGCAGTCTTTAAATCTCCCTCCAGCAAGGGGAAACTGAACATGTCCAAAAAATCAGGGTCGACGACGTCGCCTTTTGCTTTCAGGCTCTTATCACCCAGTGTGAATGAAATTTCATTGCCCCGGTCAACCCTGGAAACCTTGTCAATTTCAGGGACATCATTTTTCAGGGAAGGAGCCATAATTTCAGGGGTAGCCCATCCCGATCTTATTGTGCCATCAGCTATCTCATTTCCCCAAACCTGATATAACTGATCGTTCTTTGCATGAAAACGGTCATAGCCCGTTTCATTTTGTATCCACAAAAAAATCAGAATGGCACTTGCCATACCAATTGCAAGTCCGCTGATATTAATAATGGAAAAACCTTTGCTGCGCAAAATATTTCTCCAGGCAATTTTTAAATAATTCAGGAACATAGTTTCAAGTTTTAAGTTGGCAGTTTCAAGTTCTTCAATTCAATCATTCATTATTAACTATGATTCATTTGATTTTTTGATTTACTATGATTAGAGAATCATAGTATTCATTTAATCAATTAAATCATAGTTTCTTTTTTTGAGACCAGCATTTGTTTTCTCTTCAACATCGTTGTTGCCTGTCCCGACTACTCGGGATCACTCACTTGTACGTTCTGTTTTCTATTGGGCTTCGGCTTCTATTTTCAAATTCATCATCATTTTCTCCGTCATAAATGACGGAGCTAGTAATAACATTTGCCATTTTCAAATTTTCACATTCCTTCATTAGCATATTAGCAAATCATCACATTATCTCATTCAGACTTGAGGCTCTTCACCGGATTCTGCATTGCTGCTTTGATTGCCTGGAAGCTGACAGTTAATAATGCAATTATAACCGCGAGCAAACCGGCTAATACAAACATCCACCAACTGATGGTTATTCTATAAGCAAAACCTTGCAGCCATTTGTTCATTGCCCACCATGCAATAGGTGATGCGATGACAATAGCTATTAATACAAGCCCTATAAAATCTTTTGAAAGCAATCCTGCAACATTTGTAACTGATGCGCCGAGCACTTTTCTAATTCCTATTTCTCTTGTGCGTTGCTCGGCGGAAAAAGCAGACAAGCCAAATAAGCCCAGGCAAGCAACAAGAATTGCTATGAAAGTAAAGTAGCTTACAACGCCTGAAGCACGCTGGTCTTTTTCATAATTCTTTTGAAAATCTTTGTCAAGAAATGAATACACAAAAGGGCTGTTAGGATTGATTTTATTCCATGATTGCTCAATATCTTTAAGAAGGCCGGCATAATTTTTTGTTGAAACATTCGCAATAACATAACTGTATTTATTGCCACTAGATGTAGTAAACCCAAAAGGTTTTATCGCATTGTACAAGCTTTCAAAATTGAAATTTTTTACAACACCAACAATCTGCATCGTATTATGATTGCCCTTGAAATCCCAGTTTATCTTTCTTCCAACCGCAGTTTTTGTATCATAGCCAAGCTCTTTAACCGCCGCTTCATTCAGCACAATGTTCTCATCATCGGCGGTGAATTCTTTTGAAAAACCTCTTCCATACAATATTGTAAAGCCAAGTGTTTTGAAATAATCATTTTCAACAGTTGCTAAATGAACATCTACAACTTCATTTATGGTTTTGCCTTCAGCATAAAAAAGCATGTCTTGAACATTGGCAATACCGGGATAAGTTGAGCCACTTGTTACGCTGCTGATAGCCGGGTTTTTTAATAATTCATTTTTAAGAGGCGCATAATTTTTTATTGCGCTCTTGTCTTGCAAGGGCAAAACAATCTGTTGATTTTTATTGAAACCAAGTTGCTGATTATCCAGATAATTTAGTTGGCGCACAATGACAATTGCTCCTAAAACCAAACAAATAGAAATGGTGAACTGAAAAACAACCAATCCTTTTCGTATAAGGCCTGCAGAAAAATTATTCAATAATTTTCCTTTGAGCACTGTAATGGGTTTGAAAGATGATAAATAAAAAGCCGGGTATAGCCCCGATAAAATTCCTGTGCAAAGTGTGAGACCTGTTATCCATAACCACATTTTTGGCTCATCAAAAAGCTTGAGATTTTTTTGTGTAAGATTATTAAAGAATGGAAGAAGAAATGAAACCAGCAAAAGAGCAAGCATCAATGCAAGGATGCTCATGATGATAGATTCTCCAATAAATTGATAGACGAGCGATTTTTTTTCAGCGCCCATTACTTTTCTTACCCCAACTTCTTTTGCTCTTTTGCCCGAACGTGCTGTAGAAAGATTCATGAAGTTTATGCAAGCAATAATCAGCACGAATAGCGCAATGCTTCCGAGAATATAGAGGTAAGTGATATTTCCATTGGTGCCAATTTCATTATCAAGATCAGAATGCAAATAAATATCCTGCAATGGTTGAATAAATAATTGTCGCGAAATTCCCAATGCTTTCAAATCTGTACCAGCTCTCTTTTCAATAAATGGTTGCAACCTTTTTTCAAAAGCTTTTGCATCAGATCCGGATTTTAATTTTACATAAGTGTGAAAAATATTATTGGTTGCCCAGTTGGTTTGCCCATCAACCCAATTTCCTATATCGCCGTTGCGCATAGAAAGAAAAAAGTGAGCAGGGATATGTGATTTCATTCCTGCGTCTTTAAAAACTCCTTTCACAGTATAATTCAGATTGCCATAAGGCATGCCAACATTCAACGATTTGCCTATCGGATTTTCATTCCCAAACAATTTGTTAGAAACTTCTTCTGAAAGAACAATGCTGTTTGGTTCATTTAGCGCTGATTGAACATTTCCATATTTAAAATCGTAAGTGAATATTTGAAAAAAAGTAGAATCAACATAATAGCCATTGGTTTCATAAAATTGTTTGCTCTCTTTAGTTTGCTCGTTCTTCAAAAGCATTTTATCAAAAGTCGGGAACTTAAGAAGCCTTGTAGCTTGTTCCACTTCCGGCATATCTGTTTTTAAGCCCCATGCAATTGGTGCTGCAGTTGCCGCCCAGGGTTTTTCTTTTGCGCCCATTTTTTTGTCGGGCTGATACGCAATTCTGTAAATGCGCCCTGCATCTTTGTTGTGCTTGTCATAGCCTTCCTCGCTTAATATGTAAAGCGTAATAAGCATGCAGGTGGCTAATCCTATGGCTAAACCAAAAATATTAATGAAAGAAAACGCTTTGTTCCTCGACAGGTTTCTGAAAGCGATTTTGAAATAATTTTTTATCATGAAATGAAATTTACGATTCCTGAAATTCAATCACTCTTCCTAATTATTAATTACTAATTATCAATTATTAATTTTTTATGTCACCAGCATCATCCGTTGATTGAACATCCTTGCGTCGTCCCGCCTCGGGCGGGATACATTTGATATTCTATTCGCCTTCAGTTTCACAATCGGCAACTTTCCAATTTTTAATTTCCTTTCTCTCCGGCCTGAAGGCCGGAGCTAGTCGATGTCAGCACGATTATTTTATTATTCAAAATAATTTGCACATGCCATATTCACCATTGACCATTCACCAATTCATTCATTTGCCAGTTATCAGAACTGCCGACTGCCAACTGAAAACTGTATCATTCCGTTCTCAAACTTTTCACCGGGTTTGCCACTGCTGCTTTGATTGCCTGAAAACTTACGGTAAGCAATGCAATAAAAATTGAAATAGCTGCTGCCAGCACAAATACCCACCACGACACATCCACCTTATATGCAAAATCTTGTAACCAATTATTCATCGAATACCATGCAATTGGTGCTGCTATCAAAAAAGCAATAATGACAAGCTTGATGAACTCCATTGAAAACATAGAAACAATCTGGTTAACAGAAGCGCCCAATACTTTTCTCACGCCAATTTCTTTTACGTGCTGCTCTGCAGAAAACATAGCAAGACCTAATAATCCAAGACAAGAAATCAATATCGCAAGCGCAGCAAACAAAACAGATAATCTTGAAATAATGATTTCGCTTGTATATAATTTTTGATATTCTTCATCAACAAACTGATAAGCGAACGCATAATTCGGATTGATTTCTTTATACAATTTTGAGAGGCTCGCAATGGCTTGTTTTGTTTCACCGGCTTTTAGTGCGGATCATCATCACACCAAAATATTCATACTCTTTCACGTCAATGATCAAAGGTTTTATCGCTTCGCGTAGCGACTGAGTGTGATAATCTTTCAGCACGCCGATGATATGCCCTTTTTTATTCCAGGCAGAAACCCATTTTCCAATCGGATTTTTCATCCCCATTTCTTTCACGGCTTCTTCATTCACCATAAATGCATCAGATGAATCAGTTGCAATTTCTTTCGAAAAACCTCTTCCCTCTGCCACTTGCAAATTCATTAGTTTTATGAAATCAAAACCAACAGATGCTGGCTTAAAACCTACATGTTCATTCGCTTGTTTTCCTTCCCAATTAATCGGTTCATCCACCACAAAATTCATATCGTGCGGTGTTTCTGTACTGCGATCAACCATATCAATGCCTGGCATATCAGATGCTCTTTGTTTAAACAGCATATAATTCGGCGGCGAAGAAAGATTGCCTTCAATGCGAACGTAAACAAGATTGTCGCGATTGTAGCCCAAATGCGAGTGCTGTATATAATTTATTTGCCGCGTAATAACAATGGTTGAAATGATAAGCATGATAGAGAGCACAAACTGAAAAACAGTTAGGCCTTTGCGGAACCACACCGCGCTTTTTGTAAATTGTAATGTGCCTTTCAAAACACGCACCGGCTTCAGCGAAGAGAGATATAATGCAGGATAACTTCCCGCAACGATTCCTGTTATTAAAATAATTGATAACAAAGAAATCCAAAATGAAATTTGCGTAACTGGAACAGAAATATGTTTTCCGGTAAATGCATTAAACGCAGGCAACAGCAAATACATAAAGGAAACAGAAAGCAACATTGCTAAAAAAGCAAAAAGCAATGACTCACTGAAAAATTGTATGATAAGATAAGCTCGCGTTGATCCAACAACTTTTCTCAAGCCCACTTCTTTTGCCCGCTTAACAGATCTTGCTGTTGCAAGGTTCATGAAATTAATGCAGGCAATCACCAATATGAAAATAGCGATCCAGCTAAATATGCGCACATATTCAATTCTTCCAGCGGTTGGTTTTCCATTCACAAAAATGTTGTGCAGATATTCGTCTCCGAATAACTGAAGGCCCATTTTGGTTTTGGTGGTTCGTTCTTTGTCGAGGCGCGGTTGCAGGTAAGTGTTTATTTTCGCTTCCACCAATTTGGCATCGGCATTATCTGCAAGCTCAACATATGCGAGGAGATTAGGGCTTGCCACATCAAGCAATTTTTTTTGCGCATCCATATTCATCAAAAAATCAAAATGCAAAGAGCTTTCTTGTGGAAGATTTTCAAAAACTGCTGTAACAATAAAGTTTAATTTATTCTCGAACCGCATGCTTTTGCCCATGGCATTCGCGGGAGATCCAAAGAAAATTTCTGCCATCTTTCTCGAGATAGAAATCCCATTCATATTTACCAATGCAGTTTCAGCATTGCCCTGGATAATCGGATAGCTGAACATCTTAAAAAAATCTTTTCCGGCACGCGAGCCATCCATTTTAATGATCTTTTCTCCTACCTGAAAAGTTTCGGGATGTCCCCATGGCAATTCATATCCGGTTATATAATATGCAAAATGTTTTACTTCAGGAACTGCGGTGCTGATATCTTCTAATAAAAAATCAACCGACACGCCACCTTTCACTGCCTTCGAAATAGAGTAGGAGCCATCTGTTTTTCCGTTAGCAGTGGCAGTTTGATAAACTGTATATAAATTTTTTTTGTTCGCATGAAAATTATCGACGCTTTTTTCATCTTTTACCCATAGATAAATAAAGAGGCAACATGTCATTCCAAGCGCAAGCCCCGCCACATTGATAATGGCATTTGTTTTATTGCGCGTAACATTTCTCCAGGCGGGTTTGAAATAATTTTTGAGCATATTATAAACTTTAAGCTGTCATATTTATTCATCCTTTGTGATTGGCGACTGACGTTTTATTCGCTCCTCAGGCTTTTCACCGGATTTGCAATCGCCGCTTTGATGGACTGAAAACTAATTGTCACAAATGCAATTATTATTGCAGATATTCCCGCGATTGCAAAAACCCACCAACTGATATTTATTCTGTAAGCGAAATCCATCAGCCATTTATTCATAAAATACCAGGCAATAGGCGATGCGATGATGATTGATATCACAACAAGTTTTATAAAATCTTTGCTGAGCATTGTTGTGATATCAGCAATGGTTGCGCCCAACACTTTCCTTATCCCAATTTCTTTTGTGCGCTGCACAGCGGCGTGAACAATGAGCCCAAATATGCCAAGCGCAGCAAGCGCCATTGTCAATGTGCTGAAGAACATGAATATTTGCTGTAGTTTTTTTTCTGCTTCATATTGTTTTTTTAAAAGATCATCCACGAAATTCATTTCCAACAATTTTGCAGGGAAAAATTTTCTCCATAATGTATGGACAGAAGCAGTGACTTGTTTTTCTGCGCCAGCTTTTGTTCTTATAAGCATTCCTCCATTATTCGGTGAGCGCATCGCTATAATAATTGTAGGCCCTAAAGGATCTTTTAATGATTCGCTGTGAAAATCTTCTATAATACCGACCGGTACGCTACCGGCCTCTTTTAATTTCTCATTCAGTTTATTAATGTTCAGCATTTTTGCCGTACTGACTGTAACCAATGATGGCTGTGCCATAAGGCTATTATAAAATTCATCGGATCCCATTCTATCAACCAGTTCTGCTTTAATGCCATCTGTTGACAGATCGGGGTTTAGCAAGCGCCCGGATTTCAAGCGCAATTCCAAAGTTTTCGCAACATCTATATCGCCCCATATAAACCACACTTTCATTTTATTGCCGGGATGATTGCGGTCGTTAATTTCCGATGACATGCTGCCCGATCCGTTTGTGGGCATCCAGGAAGATATGCTTGCATTTTCCACGCCGGATATTTTCAATAGCTCATTTTTAAAAGCATCTGCTTTGCCATCCCACGAAATATTTCCGATGCTGAGCAGATTATCTTTATTATAACCAATATCTGTCGTCTCCATAAAGTGAAGTTGCTGCTGCACAACGATCATGGCAATCAAAACAACTATAGAAATTGAAAATTGAATGACGACAAGGCTTTTGCGCAACCAGTTATGCCCGTTCGATGAACTGGAAAATAATTTTCCTTTTAAAGTGAGCGCCGGCGAAAAACCTGATATCAGCCATGCTGGATATATGCCCGCAACAATACTAACTAAAAGAATAATTCCTATTGCTGCAGTAAGAAGCGGAAGATGAGATAAAAAAGTCTGAACAAGTTGATGGCCGATATATGCTTCTACAAATGATAATGAGGATTGATAAATGATAATGGAAAATATAGTTGATATACCAAAAAATAATATTGCTTCAGTAAGAAATTGAAGTACGATGTGTTTGCGCCCGGCTCCCAATATTTTGCGCACACCTGTTTCTCGCAAACGGGAAACAGCTCTCGCCGTGCTGAGATTAATAAAATTGATGCAGGCTATTAATAATAACAGCAATGCAACACCAGAAAATATATAAATATTTTTTATGCTGCCCTTTACTGCCTGATTTTTTGCAAAATCAGAATAGAGATATACATCTTTTATGGATTGAAATTCGAATTGTGCACTGTTTTTATTTTTTACAAAACCTGCAAACCAATTATTGGCTTTAGCAGTAAATTTTTTGATGTCCGTGCCGTGCTTTAATAATATATACTGTTGCATCAATGTCCCGAACCCTCGGGCATCCAGGCCTTTTATAGTAGCTTCCTCCACACTTATAACTTCAGCACGCAAGTTGGAATTAACCGGCAGATCTTTGATTACGCCTGTTATAATATATGGATTTGGCTTGTCGCTGTAATCAGGAACATCGTTAATGATTTTTCCGACAGGATTTGTATTCCTGAAAAATTTATTGCGAAAACTTTCAGTGATCACGATGTTGTCAGTGCCAGCGATATATTTTTTGGGGTTGCCTTCAAGCACCACCAGATCAAGCATTTTCCAAATCTCCGTGCTTGTGCTAAGCCTGGAAACTGCTACACCGTTTGGGTCGTTATCATTTAATTTCAATCTTAATGGATATTGGCTGACAGGGCTGCTGGTGATCACTTCAGGAAATGATTTTTTTAATTCCGGTCCCAGCCCCAAAAGAGAAGACTCACTTTTATCGTACAATCCTTCGCCCATTTTATTGATCATCACAACGCGGTACAGATCCGCCGACTTGCTCCATTGTTTATCATAGCTCCAATCATCAATAACAACAGTTGCTACAACAAGACATGCCCACAAACCGATTGTTAACCCAAGGATTGTAATAAAAGAATACAACCTGTTTTTATTGAAAACCCTTAATGCTGTTTTAAAATAATTTTTTAGCATGTTTAAAGATTTGCGATGTATGGTTTTAGATTTATGATGCTTTCAATTCGGTTATGCATTTATGTTAGTCATCGGTCGTCGGTTTGTTCTTAATAAATCATTTTCCATCATCAGCCACTAACTGTGGACTGATAACTGATAACCGCCGGCTGCCTATTCCGTTCTCAGGCTTTTCACCGGATTTGCGATCGCCGCTTTGATGGACTGAAAACTAATTGTGAAAAAAGCGATCATCAATGCTATCAATCCGGCAAAAGCAAACACCCACCATTCAATATTTATCCTGTACACAAAATCCTGTAGCCATTTGTGCATTGCCCACCATGCAACAGGGAATGCAATGATGGCTGCAACAATAACCAGTTTCACAAATTCTTTGGATAATAAATGCACGAGGCTTTGCACTGAAGCACCCAGCACTTTGCGCACTCCGATTTCTTTTTTTCGCCTTTCGGCAGTATAAACAGATAAGCCAAAAAGGCCCAGGGCTGCAACCAATATCGATAAAGTGGTGAAGATGCCAAACACAGTGCCCATGCGCTGTTCATCATTGTACATCGCTTCAAAACTTTTGTCAAGAAATGAATATTCAAATGGAACGGAAGGCGCAAAATTTTTCCATTTGGTTTCTATTTCAGATAATATTTTTTTTGTGTTTCCCGGAACTGCATTCACAACTAAATAAGATGTTCCGGTATTATATGTTTTTGAAGAAGGATGAAACAATGCAAATGGTGCCATTGTATTATGGATTGATTCGACATCAAAATCTTTGACCACACCAACAACTTGAAACCGTTGATCATTGTTGCCTGTATAAGTTATGAATTTTCCAATCGGATCTTTCCACCCAATTTGCTTCACGGCAGTTTCATTCAGGATCACAGAAGTGCTGTCATTAAACTTTTTTGAAAAATTTCTTCCTTTCAGCAATTGAATTTTGAGGGCAGGCATAAATTCTTCATCTGCAATAAAAGAATTGATCATGATGTCTTTCGCAAGCGCTTCCTGCACGCCGGTCACTTCCGGAACATAATTGTCGCCGAATGATTTTAATGTTGGCAAGCTTGTTGAAATGCTGGCATGCAGAACTCCGGGAATAGCTGCTATTTCCTGCCTTAATGTTTCTTCAGCGCTGGCATTCATTTTATCTCCATTGGGAACAATAATTACATTGTCTTTTTTCAAGCCCAGATCTTTATTCTGGCTGAATTGCAATTGCTGAAACAAAATAATGGTGCAGATAATAAGTGCAATGGAAACGGTGAATTGAAAAACAACAAGCCCATTTCTAATAATAAGATTTGATAAGCTTTTTTTGAAGACGCCTCCTTTTAAAACGGCAACAGGATTGAATGATGTTAAATAAAAAGCCGGATAACTTCCTGCGAGCAGCCCGGTTATTACAGTTAATAACAAAATAAAAAACCAAATGCCCGAACGAAAAATGCTTCCGAATAAAAGTATTTTGCCGGAAATGGAATTGAATAATGGGAGCATGGCCGCAACAAGCACTATCGCTATTGCTGTGGAGATAATGCTATACAGAAGTGCTTCAATAAGGAACTGTTTGATCAGTTGTTTTTTTTCAGAGCCCAGCACTTTGCGAACACCTACTTCTTTTGCTCTTGTTGCTGATTGTGCAGTGGAAAGGTTCATGAAGTTTACACATGCAAGAACAATAATGAAAAATGCAATGGCTGAAAAAATATAAACTGTTTTAATATCGCCGAGCGTGTACAAGAATTGTGAACCGATATTTGCTGAGTGCAAATGCACTTCAGTCAATGGCTGCAAAAAGAAATCCCATTTATTTCCTTTTTTGATGAACTCATCATAAGGCTGGCCAATGCGCTTGAAAGCACTTGCTGCCTGTACCCTTACCATCGCAGGAAATTTGCTCACCAATTGTTTGATGCTTGCAGCCTCTGTTGATACATTTTTATTTAATAGAACATATGTGTTCATTTGCAGCCACACCCAGCTCCAGCTAAAATGCTGAACCGGCGGACAAGCTGCGGTTGGTATTAATAAATCAAATTGGATAGTTGCCTGCGTAGGAAGATCTTTTAATACAGCAGTAACCATAAACGGTTCTTTGTATTCATCGAGCACTAAATTTTTCCCTATTGCATTTTCATCGCCAAAGTATTTTTTAGCTGTCGTTTCAGTCAGAACAATTGAATGTGTTTTTTGAAGGCATGTTCTTGCATCTCCATCTTTCATAGCATAATCAAACACCCGCAAAAAATTAGAATCAACTGCGAGAAATTTTTTTTCTGTGAAATGGTTTTGCGTTTTGCTGTTTGCATCGTTGCTGATCACTTCGCTGCCCATCACATAAAACCGTGTGTATGTCTCTATTTCCGGAAATGCTTTTTGAAGTGCCGGACCAACTGCTGGCGGGGTATTTGACAATAGTCCATAAGCCTGCCCACCCATCGCGGCATCCAAATCTACCTGATAAATTCTATTTGCATTTTTGAAAAACCTGTCATACTGCAATTCGTTATAAACAAAAAGTGTGATTATGATTACGCATGCAAGGCCGATCGCAAGCCCGGCAATATTGATAATGCTGTTCGTTTTGTTGCGCAAAATATTGCGCCATGCAATTACAAAATAATTCTTGAGCATACTTTATGTTTTACAAAAAAGCAGATGTGTAGCAGGGTGGATTTTTTCTTGCAAAGGAATGGCTAACCAACCCTAAAAAAATGCTAATTACATGCCGGAAAACAATGCAAATGATTTACAGAGCAGTAGTTATACCGAGTATACGAATCAGTTCGTTTTTGATACAATAAGTGTTCGTTTTTGATACAGGAGCGGTCGGCAGTGATCAGTAGGCAGTAGGCAGTTCGTCTCGAATTGTTCAAGAGCTTTTCCAAAGTTTTAAACTTTGAAAAAGCTAAATTCTTTTGATGACTAGCGTCACTCATTGATTTAACATCGTTGTGTCACTCACTTGTACTTTTTGTTTTCTATTGAGCTTTGGTTTCACGATCGGCAACAACATCAATTAATTTATTCTCCGGCCTGAAGGCCGGAGCTAGTCAAAATCATCTTGAAATTTATATTCATTATTCACCATTCACCAAAACATCACTCTGTCCTCAAACTTTTTGTCGGGTTCATCAGCGCGGCTTTGATTGCCTGGAAGCTCACAGTTACAATTGCAATGGCAAACGCTAAAACTGCTGCGAGTAAAAATATCCACCAGCTTATTTCGACACGATATGCAAAATCCTGCAACCATTTATTCATGAGCCACCACGAAAGTGGCGCAGCGATAATGAATGAAATAGCAACCAATTTTATAAAATCTTTTGAAAGCATTTGCACAACGCCACGCACACTCGCGCCAAGCACTTTGCGGATGCCTATTTCTTTTGTGCGTTGTTCTGCAATAAATATTGAAAGACCAAACAAGCCGAGACAGGCAATTAAAATTGCCAGTGTTGAGAATATCAAAATAATTTTTCCTATGCGCTGTTCACCGCGATACATTTCATTGAAAGACTCATCTAAAAAGCGAAAGCTAAATGGGAGCCCCGGTGTCAGCGCTTTCCATTTGTTTTCCGCTTGTTTTAATATTTCGGGAATATTTGCAGTACTAATCTTAAACGATACAAGCCCTGTGTTTGATTGGAGAAATAAACTAAGCGGGCCTACATTTTGTTTGAGTGATTCATAATTAAAATTTTTGACTACCCCAATGATATTATAAGCCACTCTTTCGCTTGTATTACCATTGCCTGGCGATCCGTAAATTTTTTTGCCAACCGGGTCATCATAGCCGAAAAGTTTCGCCGCTGTTTCATTTATTACAACAGCGCTTGAATCGCTGCCAAAATCTTTCGAGAAAGCCCTTCCTTTTATTATTTGAATGCCCATCGTTTTGAAATAATCATAATCAATTCCCCAGGCTTGCATATCAATGCCGTTTTTGGCATCCATAATAGGGCTTGAAGAAAATATGTTGTCACTGCGGCTTGCATTTATTGGCACTGGCAAAAAACTGCTGACAGTCGCACTAGTTACGCCGGGCATTTGCAGCAATTCATTTTTAAAAGGAGTTAAATTATTTCCCAAAGCAGAAGTGCCATTTATTATAAGCACCTGATTTTTATCGTAGCCAAGATTTTTTGTCTGGATAAAATGCAACTGCTGGTAAATTACAATGGTGCTGATGATAAGAACAATGGAAGTGAAAAACTGGAACACAACAAGCACACTTCGCAGGCCGCCGCTTTTGTTGCCCATTTTTAATTTGCCTTTCAACACTTCAATTGGTTTGAATGAAGAAAGATAGAATGCGGGATAACTCCCGGCCAACAAACCAACTGCAAATGGCAGCGCTATTAATAATGGTAAAATAATCGGAGAGAAAAGGTTATGCAAAGCCATTGTTTTATCTGCCACATCATTGAACAATGGAAGCACAAGATATGCTATACCAATCGCGATTAGCAACGAAAGCACAACCATTAAAGTGGATTCAATAAGGAACTGCGCAACCAATTCTTTTTTCTCAGTGCCCAGCACTTTTCTGATGCCGACTTCTTTTGCTCGGTTTGCAGAACGCGCAGTGGTAAGGTTCATGAAATTGATGCATGCGATCAGCAAAATGAATAATGCAACTGCAGAGAATATATAAACATATTGAATGTTGCCACCTGGCAAAAATTCATATTGCAATGTGGAATACAAATGAATTTTCGTGAGCGGTGTCAGATTATATTCCAGCTTGTTGCCCGATTTTTTAAATTCTTCCATTGATTTTATCTGCATGAACTGCTTTGCTTCGGGCAGGCAATATTTGTCAACATACTCAGTGAATTTTTTTTCAAATTCCTTATAGTCTGTCCCTTTTTTTAATAATAAATAAGTATGAAAATTATGACTGAGGAATTGTCCCCATTGATAATTAACGTTCTTCATTGAAAAGTAAAAATCGAAATTGAAATGCGAGTTGCCGGGGACATCTTTAATAACAGCAGTTACTTTGTATAATGTTTTATTATTATCGTTCGTCTCAATCGCTTTGCCCATGGCGTTCTCGGCGCTGCCAAAATATTTCTTCGCTATTTTTTCTGTGATCACAACTGTGTTCGGTTCGTTCAATGCATTCTTCACATCGCCTGCAATCACGGGCAAATCAAAAATTCTGAAAAAAGTGGAATCTGCATGACAGACTTTTTGTTCATTGATAAAATCATTCCCTTTCTTCACCAATTTGCTTCCATTGGAATTATAAACACGCGCATAATCTTCCACCTGCGGATAATCTTTTTTCAACATCTGCCCCATCATATCTGATGAAAGCGGGAAATTAAGATCGACACCGCCGAAACGCACGCTGGCATTAGTGCGATAGATACGATCTGCATTGGCATAAAATTTATCAAAGCTTAGTTCATCCAGAACATATAATGCGATCAGTAAAAAACACGAGAGCCCGATTGCAAGGCCAGCAATGTTGATGATGGAAAAAGTTTTGTTCCTCAACAAATTTCTCCAGGCAATTTTTAGATAATTTTTGAACATGGCATTTGATTTATGATTTACGATGTGAGATGTACGATGTCTGATATTCGGTTATACATTCAGAAAGCTTTGAGCCATAAGCTACGAGCTGTTTTGCTCGAAGCTCATAGCTAAAAGCTCACAGCTTTCTCTCCAGTTATGTGTTTAGACAATTTTCGATTTTCTCAGTGCTCAATAGAAAACTCACTGTACAAGAGTGCGACGCAAGGATGCTGAAAAAGGTTACACAGTTGGGGACATAAATCTTTTTATAATATAGCTTCGAACCGCTAGCTGTGAGCTACGAGCCGTTTTGCTCGAAGCTCACAGCTAATGGCTCATAGCTTGATCTTCACATTTTCAAATTCGCATATCCGCAAATCATTCTGTTCTCAAACTCTTCACCGGATTTGCAGTCGCTGCCTTAATAGCCTGAAAGCTCACCGTTATTAATGCTATCAATGCAGCAAAAATTCCTGCAAGCAAAAAAACCCACCATTGAATATTGATGCGATAAGCAAAATCGCTGAGCCAACTGTGCATTGCAATCCATGCAACAGGAAATGCGATGATTGCAGCGATCATTACCAGCTTCAAAAAATCTTTTGATAACAATGCAACAATGCTGCCGACATTCGCACCGAGCACTTTGCGCACGCCAATTTCTTTTACTCGCTGAGTAATAGTAAATGCAGACAAACCGAATAATCCAAGGCTTGCAATAAAAATGGCGATGCAAGCAAATGTTACGAAAATCGTTCCCTGTTTTTGTTCGCTTTCGTAAAGCTTACCAAATTTTTCATCAAGGAAATTAAATTCATAAGGCTCATCTGCTAATAGTCTTCTCCATGTTGTTTCGAGATGATTAAGCGAAGATTGAAGATTGCCGCCTTCAATTTTCACAGACACAAAATTGAATTGGTTAATAGATGGCGGGAACATCAGCATCACCATCGGAACAATCGCCTGATGCATGGATTCGAAATGAAAATCATTCACCACTCCAATTATTTTCCCCTTGCGACTTCCATATTTAAAATCTTTTCCGATCGCATTTTCCGCAGTCCAGCCAAGTGCTTTTACTGCAGCTTCATTGAGCACATAACTTGATGTATCTGTTCCAAAATCTCTTGAAAAATTTCTTCCGCTCATCGCTTGTATTCCATAAGTCGGAATAAAATCATAATCAACTGCAACATATTTTATATCTGTAGTGGTTGGCCGCATCGAATCTCCCGATAAAGTGGAAGCGCCCATATTATCAAGCAATCTTATTGACGGCACACGGGACGAACGAGCAACATCTTTAAAAGATGAGTTGCTCAATAACGCATTTCGAAATGTTGTATAATTTTTACTGAGGTCAACATTGGAAGGAATAATAAGTACCTGATCTTTATTAAAGCCTAATGATTTTTTCTGCATGAAATTCAATTGCTGAAAAACAATAGCTGTTGTTATGATGAGCACAATGCTGATTGCAAATTGCGTTACCACCAAAACTTTTCTGAAAGAAATTCCGCTGCTTGCTTTGAACAAACCTTTTAATGTTTTTATAGGTTGAAAAGATGACATGAACAATGCCGGATAAATCCCGGAAAGAATTCCAACAACAAAAGGAGAAAGAAATAGCGGGATTAATATTTGCCATTTGAATAAAGAAGAAATAGAAATATGTTGACCTGAAATTTTATTAAGCCACGGTAATGCAAGCCAGGTAAGCAACAGAGCGATGATGAGCGCAAACCAACAAATAAGAACTGACTCGCTGAGAAATTGGAAAATCAATTCTTTTTTTCTGGCACCGATTACTTTGCGGATGCCGATTTCTCTTGCGCGCAACGCAGAACGTGCGGTGGAAAGGTTCATATAATTAATGCAAGCGATTAATAAAATAAAAAATGCAATACTGCCGAAAATATATACCCTGCTTATATCTCCGTTTGCTTCAGCTTCGTAATCTGTATGGGAGCGAAGATGAATATCCGTTAATTTTTGCAGCCCGAGTTTTGTAAATAGCGATGGATTTTTTCCATTGTAATTTGAATGTGGCATGTGCCTGTCAACAAATGCAGGAAATTGTTTCACCATATTTTGCACCGGATATTTTTCAGGCATTAATAAAAATGTGAAAAAAGAATTGTTGCCCCAACTCGTGTGCAAATTTTCTGCGCCGTAAACTGCTGTATCATTCAGCGTACTGAACGATATCAGCACTTCAGGATGCATAAAAGAATTTTCAGGAAATCGTTTATAGATGCCCGTTACTTTCAGGTTGAACAAATTCATTAAGCGCAACGATTTGTTCATCGGGTCTTCATTGCCGAAATATTTTTTTGCTGCTTCTTCAGTGAGTATAATAGAAAAAGGTTCTTTCAGTGCCGTTTTTGGATTGCCGATTACCATTTTTTGCGTAAAGACATCAAACAAATTTTCATCAGCACAATACACATCAGGCTCATTAAAAATTTTATCACCGTAATGTATAGCCGTAGTTCCCTGCGGATATAATCTTGTCATCTTTTTTATTTCCGGAAAATCCGTGAGCAGGTAAGGGCCAAATGCAGGCGCAATCGTACTTAGGTTCAGTGACACAACGCCATCCTGATTATTGAAACTTCTCGTTACACGAAAAATGCGGTCTGCATTTTTATTATATTTATCGTAACTCAACTCATTTAAGATGTATGCCAGAATCAATAAGCAACATGTTAAACCAATAGTGAGGCCAGATAAATTAATGAAAGAAATAAATTTATATTTCCTGAGATTGCGAAAAGCAATTTTGAAATAATTCTTTATCATGAGAAGAAATTTACAAACTACTAATTGGAGTTACGATTTTTAATTTTCTATTTCTCCGGCCTGAATGCCGGAGCTAGTCGAAACTTTCATCAGGATTCTTCATTCATCAACAAATTAAATTCACCATTCACCAATTCCCGCACTTGCTAATCATTAGCACTGAAGACTGCTGACTGATAACTGCCGACTGCTATTCCGTTCTCAAACTTTTCACCGGATTTGCAACCGCTGCTTTAATTGCCTGAAAACTTATGGTTAGTAATGCAATTGATATTGCAACGAAACCGGCAATGAGAAATATCCACCAGCTTATTGTAATTCTATATTCATAATTCTGTAGCCAATCGTGCATGATCCACCATGCCAAAGGAAACGCAATCAAACATGAAATACAAACCAGTTGTAAAAAATCTTTTGATAATAAACTGGCAAGCCCGCTCACACTTGCGCCAAGCACTTTGCGGATGCCAATTTCTTTTGTACGTTGTTCGGCAGTGAATGCAGCAAGGCCAAACAATCCCAAACATGAAATGATGATTGCGAGTGAAGCAAACACGCTCGACACTTTGCTGATAAGCGTTTCGTTCTGGAACATCATATTGAACTGTTCATCCACAAATTTGTATTCCAATGGGTAAGAAGGATTATTTTTCTTCATAGTTGTTTCAATCTTTGCCAAAGCCTCTTGAAGATTGACTTGTGGTTTTGCGCGAACGTATATGAAAGTTTCATACTCCGGAGGCTTGCAAAAAATGATTAAAGGATTGGCTTTTCCGAAAACATTTCCATAAATATAATCGCTCACTACACCAATCACAGTAACGTTTGTGAAAACACCATCCGCATTGCCGCGTGGGCTTTGAATAATTTTCCCAACTGCACTTTCCTTTCCCATCATCTTTTCCATTGATTCATTGATGATCACATTTGAATTTTCTGCTGCTGTATTATTGCTGAAATTTCTTCCTTCAATAACTTTCATTCCTGACGTAGCGATAAATTCAGTGCTCACATTTCTGTGCGCAATGGATATTTGATTGTCCGGAGATTTGCCCTGCCATTTAAATCTACTGTCTGTATCGCCGCCATACAACGTAGTATGGTCGCTGATTGCAACATTTTCTATCAACTCGGTTTGTATCAAATCATTTTTTATCAATGGGAAAATTTGAGAGATATCATGCTGCGGATTTATTTCGATCAGGTTGTCTTTGTTGAAACCCAGATTTCTGTTTTTTACATGTTGAATTTGCAGGTAGACAATCATTGTGCTGATTATAAAAACCACCGATACGACAAATTGTACAATCACTAATCCCTTTCTTATGAATGCAGCGCTTCCTGTTTTTAATTTCAATCCTTTTAACACCAGCGCAGGGTTGAATGATGATAAGTATAAAGAAGGATAACTGCCTGCTATCAGGCCACAGATTGCAGCAATGAGAAGCATGGTAGTTATATGATACGGATTGCTTAAACCCAGTGAAAGATTTTTTTGCATCAGCGTGTTGAATGCCGGCAATGAAAAAATAATGATAAAAATTGCGATGACACATGCCAGCAGCGACATGAACAATGCTTCACCGATGAATTGCGATATCAATCCTTTTTTTTCTGCGCCAAGCACTTTGCGAACACCTACTTCTTTTGCGCGTTTCTGGCTGTTAGCGGTTGCAAGGTTCATGAAATTGATGCAGGCAATTAATAGAATGATCCACGCAATGGCAGAAAGCATGCGCACTTGTTTGATGCGGCCGCTGCCTGTTGGTTTGCCATTTGCGAAATCTTCATAAAGGCGCCAGTCTTTCATCGGAAATAAAAACGTGGTGGTTTTTTGGTCTGTAACTTTTCGATGGATGAAATTTTTTAACTGATTATTGATAACTGAAAGGTCAGCATTCTGAGCGAGCTCAACATAAGTAATAGGCCCATAGCTGCTCCAGTCTATATCATCAGTTAAGGTAATTCCATGTTGCTTTGCAAGTTCTTTCAAATCCACAATAGTAATTTCATATGGAGCAAGCCATTCAAATTGCAACGTAGAGTTTTCCGGCATGTCTTTCACAACGGCACTTACTACAAAATCGCGTTTATTATCGACACGCACAGTTTTCCCAATCACATTTTTTTCTTCACCAAAAAATTTCTTCGATGTGCTTTCTGTGATCACCAAAGAAAATAATTGTGGGAATGGATTTTTCGCATTGCCTTGCACAAAATCGAATGTGAACATATTGAACAAAGGTGCGTCTGTATAACGCCCTGCCGAATACATGGCTTTATCACCAAAACTGAAAAGCAATCGCTGGTCTTCGTCTGAATACCGCGCCGTGTTGGCAATTCCCGGAATTTCTGTTTTCATGGCAGCGCCCATTGGGCGTGGCGTTGATGTCATTGTAAAATTATCCCCGCCAGAAGTCATATTCACTTCCATTTCATACAAATTGTTTTTCTTCACATTCACATTATCAAAAGTCATTTCATCTTCTGCCCATAAAAAAATTAATCCGGCACAAGCAATGCCGATTGCCAAACCAAAAATGTTGAGGAAGCTGAATGTTTTGTTCTTCCACAAATTGCGAAGTGTTGTTTTGAAAAAATTTCTCAACATGATTGAAGATTTTAGATTTATGATCTGTGATGTAAGATTTGTACTGAATTATTAATTACTAATTATCAATTATTAATTTTTTGTGTAGCAGACATCATCCATTGATCAGGCATCGTTGTGTCACTCACTTGTACTTTTAGTTTTCTATTCAGCTTCAGTTTCATAATCGGCAACGACAATCATTTTTCATTTTCTCCGGCCTGAAGGCCGGAGCTAGTCGAAGCAGCATCATGATATTTATAATTCATCAACAATTTCCATATTCATCATTCACCAATTCGCACATCATTCTTTCAATCTCCGGCCCGAAGGCCGGAGCTAGTCGAAGCAGCATCATGATATTTATAATTTATCAACAATTTCCATATTCATCATTCACCAATTCGCACATCATTCTTTCAATCTCAGGCCTGAAGGCCGGAGCTAGTCGAAACAGCATCATGATATTTATAATTTATCAACAATTTCCATATTCATCATTCACCAATTCGCACATCATTCTTTCAATCTCCGGCCTGAAGGCCGGAGCTAGTCGAAGCAGCATCATGATATTTATAATTCATCAACAATTTCCATATTCGTCATTCACCAATTCGCACATCATTCTTTCAATCTCCGGCCTGAAGGCCGGAGCTAGTCGAAGCAGTATCATGATATTTATAATTCATCAACAATTTCCATATTCATCATTCGCCAATTCGCACATCATTCTTTCAATCTCCGGCCTGAAGGCCGGAGCTAGTCGAAACATTCCTGCTATTCACAATTCACCATTGACCATTCACAGCATCATTCAGTTCGCAACGATTTCACCGGATTTGCGACCGCCGCTTTTATCGCCTGAAAGCTCACTGTTGCCAACGCAATCAATACAACCAGCAATCCGGCTGTTGCAAACATTTGCCAGCTCATAGAAATCCTGTATGGATAATTCTCTAACCATTTGCGTGCAGCAATCCATGCGAGCGGCATTGATAATGCCAATGCAATTATAACAAGCTTCAAAAAATCTTTTGAAAGAATTGCAGTTACACCGCTTACCGAAGCACCTAACACTTTTCTTATCCCGATTTCCTTTGTTCTTTTTTCAGCAGATAATACAGACAGACCAAACAAGCCAATACAAGAAATGAAAATGGTAATGATTGCGCCGAATAATATGATTTGTTTCCATCTTGCTTCGGCTGCATAATTTTTTATGTTCTGCTGATCCTTGAAAGTGTACACAAAAGGACTTAGTGGAAATATTGTTTTAAATGTTTTTTGAATAAACTGCAAACTATTTGTCGCAGAACCTGGTTTCAATCTTACAAACAAGCTCCCATAGCCACTTTTGCCTGGTTTCATAACAAACAATTGTGGTTTTATTTTTTCGCTCAGTGGATGGAAATGATAATCTTTCACAACGCCAACAACTGAAAATTTTTCATTATCGTACCAAAAATTTACTTGCTGGCCAATTGGATTTTTCCATCCGGATTCTTTTACAAATGTTTCATTCACCAACACTGAGTGTGTTGAATCTGATGGAAAATTTTTTGAAAAATTGCGGCCTTCAGCAATCGGGATTTTCAATAATGGTAAATAAGAATCATCAATTCTTTCATAGCCAAAGCCTATCTCAGTTTCTCCATTTATTTTTGCAGAAGTGTTCGACCAATCCAGATTTTTTGCGGCTACACCAATAATATCAGGATTCTTCATCAATTCTTCTTTGAACAATTTCGCTTCATCTGGTTTTATTCCATGATTAATCATAACGAGATTGCCATCATCATAACCTAATTTTTGAGTGGTCAAAAAATTGAACTGTGAAAAAATAGTAAGCGTTGCAATAATTAAAAATGATGCAAGCGAAAACTGAAACACCACAAGTGATTTCTGCAAATAATTTTTTCCGCCCAATGTAAAACGGCTGTACAATGTTTGCACCGGATTATAATTTGATAATATCAATGCAGGATAAAATCCGGCTAATAAACTGGTAATAATAAAAAGAAAAATATATCCTGCCACCAACTTCGCATCAAACAAATAAGAAAGAGCAAGTGCTTTATTGGAAAGCTGATTGAATACAGGAAGTATTAATAACACTAAAAAAATGGCTGATATAAATGCAATGGAACATAATATAAATGATTCGCCAAGAAATTGCATAATGAGTTGTTGCCTGTCTCCGCCAACTACTTTGCGTATGCCGATTTCTTTGGCGCGTTTTATTGAACGTGCGATGGTAAGATTTACAAAATTGATACATGCGATGAGCAAAATAAAAATAGCAATACCTGAAAGTATATATGAAAATGTTGGGCTGCTTGCATCAGAAAGTTCATATGCTCTATAATCCTGGCCTAGATGCAAATTTGTAAAAGGCTGCAGCGAAAACACAGGAGTCCACTTTGCGCCATATTTTGCCAGCATGATCTCCATGGCTTCTTTCGCATCCACATCATATATTTTTTTAATTTTTTCTTCCACGTCTTTTGCATTTGCATGCGGGTTGAGCACTACGAATGTGTTCAAAAAAAAATTCAGCCAGTTTTCATTATTCTGTTCATTTTCTTTGGATATTTTCAATGGCAATAGTGCCTGAAATTTTATGGAAGAATTCTGCGGGCATTTTTTCGCAACACCTGAAACAACATAAGGCGCAAACTTGTCGTCATCTTTCATCATTATTGTTTTGCCCAACGCATCTGTTTTGCCAAATTGTTTTACAGCCAACTCTTCTGAAATAACAATGGAATTCGGTTCAAGCAAAACTGTTTTTGCATTGCCGCTCAAAAGCGGAAAAGAGAATGCTGAAAAGAAATTGGAATCGACATAATAAAATGGCTGCGATTGGATTTCAGTTCCTGTCTTCATATCTTTTTGTCCGAGTTGCATGCGAACAAAAGATTGAATCTCCGGTATAGCTGCGGCAAATTTCGGTCCCTGAAAATAACCGGTGTAGCCATCAGTGCCAGCAACACTTCCATCAGGATTAGTTATTTTTCTTCCCATCAAATAAATGTTGCTCACATTTTTATGAAACCTGTCATAACTCACTTCGTCTTTCACATATAAAATAATGAGCATGGCGCAAGCCAAGCCCAGACTTAGTCCTGCGATATTGATGAAGGAATAAACCTTGTTGCGAAAAAGATTTCTGATGGCAGTTTTAAAATAGTTTTTGAACATAGTAGAAATTTATGATTGCTGATTTGCTCTGAATTATTAATTGCTAAGTATCAGTTATTAATTTTTTGTTTCCAGCATCATCCATTGATCAGGCATCGTTGTGTCACTCACTTGTACTTTTATTTTCCTATTCAGCTTTAGTTTCACAATCGGCAACGACAATCATTTTTCATTTATAATTTCCATTTTCTCCGGCCTGAAGGCCGGAGCTAGTCGAAACATTCATCAGGTTTTTTATTCATAAAAAAATCTCATTCACCATTCACGCTTCTGCTAATAATTAGAACTGCCAACTGCTGACTGCCAACTGACTATTCAGTTCTCAAACTTTTCACCGGGTTCATCAATGCTGCTCTGATTGCATGAAAGCTTACCGTTGCAACAGCTAATAAAATAGTGATCGCGCCGGCAAAAAAATAAATGCTCCAGGTCATATCCATTCTGTATGTAAAATCCTGCAACCATTTTGTCATTGCAAACCACGCAATGGGAACTGCAATGAGAATTGCAATGAGAGAAAGTTTTACAAAGTCTTTTGATAATGCAATAACAATACTGCCAACAGATGCGCCAAGCACTTTTCTTATTCCGATTTCTTTAAAGCGCTGTTGCGCTGTGTATGACGACAATCCAAACAATCCGAGGCATGCGAGAATAATTGCAATACTTGAAAATAGATTCATCATTTTGCCCAAACGCAATTCAGCGTTATATAATTTATTATAATCTTCGTCCATAAAACGATATTCAAACGGGCGTGTCGGCACTAATTCTTTCCATTTCTTTTCCAAAAATGAAATCGTTGCTGGAAAATTATTCCCACGCAGCTTCACCAATAATTTAACGCCCCAGTCTTCCGGGAACATTACCATCGATTTTATCGGCTCATGCAACGACTGAAAATGAAAATCTTTCACAACAGCT
>CAVRBD010000057.1:0-102213 GCA_963718975.1 uncultured Bacteroidota bacterium
ACCATCGCCTATTATAAATCTGCCTCTTCAAAAAATATAGATGATGAGAGCGCCTGGAAACGCCTGGCGAGATTGGCTTTTGCCATTGATTGCTTTTCTGTGTTCTCGATTTTTGCAACTGTGCTTTTTATCATTTCACATCATTATTTCGAATACAATTATGCGTGGGAACATTCAAGCAAAGCATTGCCCACTCAATACTTATTGGCTTGCATTTGGGAAGCACAGGAAGGAAGTTTTTTGTTGTGGACAATCTGGCAATGTGTGCTGGGGTTGATATTAATGTTCAAAGCAAAACGTTGGGAAGCGCCAGTGATGACGGTGATTAGTTTTGGGCAGTTGTGTTTGGCTACCATGATATTGGGCATTTATGTTTCCAATGCGAAGATCGGCATTAATCCTTTTTTGTTGGTGCGGCAAATGGAAAATTTTGCAAGTGCACCGATCTTCAATCGGCCCGATTATTTGAGCATTCCTCAAATGCAGGACGGGCAAGGGTTTAATGCATTGCTGCAAAATTATTGGGTAGTTATTCATCCCCCGGTTTTGTTTCTTGGCTTTGCTTCAACCATTGTTCCTTTTGCTTTTGCTATTGCAGGTTTATGGAAAAAACAATATGGCAGTTGGACAAAAGCCGCGTTGCCATGGACCTTGTTTTCCGCATGCGTGCTCGGCACCGGCGTAATGATGGGCGCAGCATGGGCTTATGAAGCATTGAGCTTTGGCGGCTTCTGGGCCTGGGATCCTGTTGAAAATGCATCGCTTGTTCCCTGGCTGGTGTTGGTTGCAGGACTGCATACACAAGTAGTTTATAATTCAACCGGGCATTCGCTTCGTGCCACTTACTTCTTTTTGATTATGAGTTTTGTGTTGATTCTGTATGCAACATTTTTAACAAGAAGTGGAATTTTAGGAGATTCTTCAGTTCATGCATTTGTTGATTCAGGAATGAACGCACAGCTCATTTTATTTATTCTTATTTTTCTTTTTCCGGCATTTTATTTATTTATTAACGAATACAAAAAAATCCCGCACATCGCAAAAGAAGAAAGCACTTATTCCAGAGAATTCTGGATGTTCATCGGCTCGCTGGTTTTATTTCTTTCATCTATTTTTATAATGATAGCGACTTCGCTTCCGGTTATCAATAAAGTTTTCAAAACAAACTGGACGGTTGGAGAAGACAATACTTTTGCTTACAACCGCATTGAAATTTTCATTGCGATCATTCTTGGACTGCTCACTGCGATCACACAATATTTAAAATATAAAGAAACGTCTCCAAAATATGTAATAAAGAAACTTGCGTTGCCCACAATCATCGCTCTTGTTATTTCAATTCTTGTCAGCATTTTTGGGAATATTCATTACGATAAATATGGTGCAGGGTTTTTAACAGCGATCCATCTTGCGATATTTGGCGGAATATATTCAGCAGTCGCAAATGCTGGCTACATCTGGACCGGCATGAATGGGAAAATAAAAACGGCCGGAGCATCGGTAGCGCATGTTGGTTTTGGTTTGATGTTGGTAGGCATTCTATTATCCACTTCAAAAAAGGAATTGCTTTCTTTCAACACAACCGGTATTAATCTTCCATTCGATCCAAAAGACAAAGACAAAAACCCGCTGGAAAATATCACGCTTTTGAAAAATATCAAAACTGATATGGGAAGATATTGGGCAACTTATACAGGAGAAGATTCGACGAACAGTGTTGGCAACGTAAATTATTATCATATACTGATGCAGGATAAAAAATCCGGCGAAGAATTTAATTTATATCCTGACCTTGTAAAAAACACAAAAGGCCTGGATGGCGTTTCACAAAACCCTGACAAGCGCCATTATTGGGACCGCGATATTTTTTCTTATATCAACGCCGCAAGTAATTTGGAAAAACGGGAAGACACTGCGCAATTTAAATTGCACGCAATTTCAAAACATGATACGGTTTTCTATTCTGATGGATATGTCATTCTTGACAGCACAGTTCAAAACCCAAATAATACAAAATATCATTTCACGCCGAATGATACAGCATTGATGGCTAATCTCACCATCATTACAAAAGACAGCATGCGCTATACTGCAAACCCTGTTTTCTATATAAAAAATAATATCCTTAATAAAATTGCTGACACCGTTTTTGCACAAAATCTCGCGATTATTTTGAACGGTGTTGTTGACAATAAACTGCAGATAGGAATAAAAGAATCCTCATCGTTAGTTCCTTTTGTTTCATTGAAAGTGTATGAGTTCCCACAGATAAATATTTTATGGCTTGGCACATTAATTATGATCACCGGGTTTATCATGAGCATTGTGCGGAGAGCAAAGCTGGTTCTTTCTATCAAATAGGAAATTTTTAACAAATCATCACTGAGCGTTTAGCGTGCTTCTATTGCCCATCGAGTATGAATAGTTGGGTATTTTGTTTATTTTTATCTTTCAATATGTTGCATCGGCGAAATAGGAAAATTTTAATGCTGTCATTATCACTTTTTTTTGTGATGGCACATGAAATTTCATTCGCACAACAGCAGCCTTCAACATCTTCTTCATCGCCTGCGACTTTGCAGAAATTCGGGAAATATGATACACTGATTGTCCCGATTATTGTTTATAACGGCGATACAATGCCGTCGCGCACACTTAACATGATTTGGGTAACGGCGCCAATGCCAGTTGCCATGAGGAAAAGGCTTGAAGAATGGACAAGGCTGCGCAATGCTGTTTACGTAACTTATCCATATGCCAGAAAGGCTGGCGCGATTATGAACGATATGAATGTTAAGCTTGCGAAAATGAGCTCTGAAGGCGAAAAGAAAGCTTATATAAAATCACGCGAAAAAGAATTGAAAAAAGAATTTACCGAACCCCTTACTAACTTGTCTGTATATCAGGGAACAATTTTGATGAAACTGATCAACAGGCAAACCGGAAATAATTGCTACAATATCATCAAGGAATACAAAGGCGGTTTCACTGCGCGATTCTGGCAAACTGTTGCATTCTTCTTCAGCAGCAACTTAAAGCAACCTTACGATGCCAATGGCGATGATAAACAGATTGAACTATTTGTTAAGGAAATTGAGAGGATGTACAGAGGTTAAAAAATTATTATTGGTTAAGTTTCAATAATTCGTTCTCCATGTTAGTAAATTCATCTTCTAGTACTAGCTTATCGATTTCAATTTCTTCCCTATTTTTATCACGCCTTATTTCATTTGGATGTTTCTTATGAGTCAAAAAAAATAAATTTATATTTGAGAATTTCATAGATTCTTTTTTTAATTCTTCGTAAGGTTTTGACCCATTTGTTGCGCTTATAACAACTATATTATACGATACATTTTTTGAAACATTCATCGATTTGGAGTTTTTTTCTTGGTTCGATTTTTTGGGGATATTGAAGTCAACATTTGTTCAACAAATTTTATTAGTTACCGTATTCATTTCATCAAAATTTAATTTCCTATGAAACCCCAAATCGATTTTAACATCCCACAGCTGTAATATTTCTTTATTTTTTACTATCAAAATATCCGGATATATGATTTGAATTTTCCCCTCATTTTTTATTGAAATTGAAAAATCTATATAAAAATTGAAATCTTCCTTCTCAAGAATTCCCGAAAAATAGTAAGCAGTCAAATCTTCTACTTTTGACCAAATTCTGTGCACACGCCCACGCTCTATATTTTTTTTTGGATAAGAAATATCTTCTGCTTCTATGTACAGATTTACCACTTCCTCAATAAATCCTTTTCTTGTAGTAATTTTTTGGTTGATATTTTAAATATCAAAGCTTATGTATTTTCTCAATAAGCCCGCTTGTTGAAAAGCCAGGCACAATCGGATTGATAACAACTCTTCCGCCATTTGCGATCACTTCCTTTGCGCCGATGATTTCTTCAATTTTATAATCGCCACCTTTCACCAAAACATCCGGCAAAATAAAATTGATGATATTTAATGGCGTGTCTTCTTCAAAAATCATCACTACATCAACCATCATTAAGGAGGCCAATAATATTGCCCTGGAATTTTGCTGATTTATCGGCCTGTGTTCTCCTTTTAATTTTTTAACTGAGTCATCAGCATTCAATCCAACAACCAACACATCCGCTTCAAGGGAGGCCTGAGATAGAGATGCGACATGGCCTTCATGAAGAATATCAAAACAACCATTGGTGAATGCAATTGTTTTTTTCAAAAACCTCCATCGGTTAATTTGTTTTTGCAACGACGAATGGTCAAGTATTTTAGGTTGGATGATCTGTGAGTCTCTCATATGGTTTTTTATTTATCCGCGGCAACAAAATAAAACTTGCCACGCCAAAGATGATGAAATTCATGAATTGGCCAAACCACAATAACCAGCCGAGCGCCTGGCCATAAGGCTCTTTCGGCACATTGTAAAATGCCACGGTTTCCTGCACCAAAAGCGCATAAGCGCCAATGCCGCCTGGCGATACAATCATGCCAACGCTTCCCATTGCCAAAACAGTGAGCGCATCTGTCATTGTCAAATTTCTTGTTTCATTAATGGCAAAAAAGCCGCACCATGTGCTTAGGAGATAAAGTACCCAGATCATTACTGTGTAAATAAAAAACAGAGGCTTTTTCTTTACATCTTTCACGCTCGTTAACCCGTGCAAAACGCCTGTAAAAATATTTTTTATTTTTTGTATGATATTAATATGGCCGAACCTGTTAAGCAAAAAGCGAAGCAGCAATAGAAGAAAAAGCCCGGCTGCGACAACTATAATTATTTTTTGATAAGAAGTTTTTCCGCTTGCATTTTGAAAGAGCGGGTACACATAAGAAGAAGCCAGTGATTGCAATACATCAAACTGAAAAATAAATGCCAAACCAAAAACAGTTGCAAGACATATAACATCAAAAGCCCTTTCAGCGACAATAGTTCCAACCAGTTTTTCAACAGGTATTTTTTCATAACGGGCAAGCACAGTGCATTTCATTACTTCGCCAAACCGCGGTGCGCCAAGGTTCACAAAATAGCCAATCAGCACACCAAAAAAACAATTCAGAACAGATGGATTATAGCCCATTGGTTCTATCAATTGCTTCCAGCGCAGGCCGCGCAGCCAGTTTGCTAATAAAAGAAAAAATAATACGGGTATCAAAAGCCAGTAATGAGCTCTGTCGAGCGCATCTTTCAACTGGTCCCATTTTTCGCCATTCAGCCCGCGAAAGCTTAGCCACACAAAAAACGCTGCGAGCGCAGCGAATAGAAAATATTGAAATATGGTCAGGAGCTTCTTATTCATAACTGCGCGGCAATTTAGCAACAAATAAAGGCATTAGCAAACCGCCATCTTTTCTTGTTCATTTAATTTTATTTCCTTCAATAGGAAAAACAATTTTGGGTTTGAATTTTTTTGCTTCTTCAAAATCCATTGTTGCATATGAAATAATGATAACGATGTCGCCAACGGCTCCTTGTCGTGCAGCCGGGCCATTTAAACAACAAACACCAGATCCGCGGCTGCCTTTGATAAGATATGTTTCAATTCTTGATCCATTGTTTATGTTCACCACCTGAATTTTTTCATTTTCAATCAGGTTGGCAGCATCCATTAAGTCTTCATCCAAAGTGAGGCTACCGACATAATTGAGGTTTGCTTCCGTTATTACTGCGCGATGAACTTTTGATTTTAGAATTTCTATTTCCATAAAAAAATTAATGGCCTGCAAATTATGAAGAACCTATATTAAAATTAGCTTATTAATTAAGGATCATATTATCTATTAGCCTTACCTGATTTTGAAATGCCGCCGCCAGGGCAACCAGTTTTTCTTTCCCATCGAAAAAATGTGTTGCCTGCAATGTTTCAGCATCAGCAACTTCAACGTAATCAATTTTGAAATCGTATGACTGAAGAATTTTTTTTGCATCCTCAATCAGGCTGTCAATATTCCCGGCAATAATATTTTGTTTCAGGTAACTGAGCGCTTTGTGAATGGCAACAGCATTTTTTCTTTCTTCTTCGTTAAGCCTCATGTTGCGGCTGCTCATTGCCAATCCATCCGTTTCTCTTGTTGTGGGGCAGGTATGGAAATTGATCAGCAAACCGATTAGCTCAATCAGCTTTTTCACCACCATGCATTGCTGATAATCTTTTTGTCCCATGAACAAATGTTGAGGCGACACAATTTTTAACAGCCTGCTCATTACCTGGCACACTCCCTGAAAATGGCCCGGCCTGTATTCGCCTTCAAAGATTGTTTCCAGATAGCCCAAATTGTAATGCTCCATATTTTTTTCGCCTTCAGGATATATTTCTTCAACTGACGGGAGGAACAAAACATCAGCATTATTTTTTTCAAGGAACAAAATATCCTTTTCGATGGTAGATGGATATTTTTCAAAATCCTTCGGGTCATTGAATTGAGTTGGGTTCACAAAAATGCTGCAGACCGTTAGCCCCGCAATGTTTTTTGATGTGCGGATAAGCGATATATGCCCTTCATGCAAAGCGCCCATAGTAGGCACAAACCCTATCTTCGATCCTTGGTTCCTTCTTCGTTCGAGATATTGTTTTAAATCGGTTGCTTTTTTGAATAAAACCATCTTTTAAAAGTTAAATGTTCCGTAAAAGCTGCTCAGGTCTTAATTTCCAATAAATATATTACCTTTGCAAACTATTTTGAATAAGGCACTTTATCATTAATATAGTTCAATAATGCTAACAAAGAAAAGAATTTTATTTATTGCCAATGAAATGTCTCCCTATTTGGAGCTCACGGAGTTTGCGGAAACCGTCAATAAGTTGGCGATAAAATCAAATGACAATGGTTTTGAAGTGCGATGCATCATGCCGCGATTTGGGGTGATAAATGAAAGAAGACACCGCCTTCATGAAGTGGTTCGCTTATCTGGCATAAATGTTTCGGTGGATAACGATGATTATCCGTTGCAGATCAAAGTAGCTTCTCTGCCCAATGCACGCCTGCAGGTTTATTTTCTGGAAAATGAGGACCTTTTCAAACGCAAATATATTTTTCACGATGAAAAGGAAAAATGGTTTGATGACAACGGCCTCAGGTCTGTTTTCTTTTGCAAAGGAGCACTGGAGACAGTAAAGAAATTTGGCTGGCCGCCTGATATCATTCATTGCAGTGGCTGGATGACGGGCTTGATTCCTTTGTACCTAAAGACAGTTTATAAAAAAGAGCCCGTTTTTGCTCATAGCAAAAAGTGGTTTTTACCATCGGGCAGAATACTTTTAAAGAAAAACTCGGCGCGAATTTTTTGAAGATGGCCAATATTCATGCGAATATAAAAGAGAAAGACCTGGAACCTTTTAAAGATGCCAATAATACTGCTATGTTCCGTGGCGGGGCCACTTATGCTGATGCCATCACTTTTGGCGCCGAGAAAGCTGACAAAAAACTTATTGAGGAATTTCAGCAAAGTAAGAGGCGAAACAAGTGCTTCATTTCAATGCTGAGTCAGATTTGAGCGAATATTTGCAGTTATATACTGACCTTACTAAATAATCTGCAGGTGCCATGCATTAATATCAATAAAACCCTTTTGATATTTCCGAAATCCATTTCGGATATTATCTTTGCGGCGCTAACAATTAATTGGATTTAGCATAGAATACATAATTCATCATTTATAAAAGAATTCACAACATCAACATGCCTTATTTATTTACTTCTGAAAGCGTTTCTGAGGGTCATCCGGATAAAGTGGCTGATCAGATTTCAGATGCACTGATAGATAATTTTCTTGCTTTTGACCCCCAATCAAAAGTTGCTTGCGAAACCCTGGTCACACCGGCAGGTGGTTCTTGCAGGAGAAGTAAAATCAAAGGCTTACCTCGATGTGCAGGAGATTGCGCGTGGCGTTATTCGCAAAATCGGATACACCAAAAGTGAATATATGTTTGAAGCAAATTCCTGCGGTATTTTTTCTGCCATCCATGAACAATCATGCTGACATTAACCAGGGTGTTGATAAAAAGAAAAGAGAAGAACAGGGTGCCGGCGACCAGGGAATGATGTTTGGATATGCCAGCAATGAAACAGATGATTATATGCCGCTGGCATTGGATCTGGCGCATAAAATGTTGATTGAACTTGCTGCATTGAGAAGAGAAAATAAAGAAATCAAATACTTGCGTCCCGATGCCAAAAGCCAGGTTACGCTTGAATATGATGATAATAACAAACCGGTTCGAATTGATGCGATCGTTGTTTCAACCCAGCACGATGATTTTGATACCGAAGAAAAAATGCAGCAAAAAATTAAAAAAGATATCATCAATATTCTCATTCCACGCGTAAAAGCGAAATACAAAAAATACGCTCACCTGTTCAACGATAAAATTAAGTACCACATTAACCCAACCGGTAAGTTTGTGATTGGCGGCCCGCACGGCGATACAGGATTGACAGGCCGTAAAATTATTGTGGATACTTACGGCGGAAAAGGCGCTCATGGCGGCGGCGCATTCAGCGGAAAAGATCCTTCCAAGGTTGACCGTTCTGCAGCTTATGCAACCCGGCATATTGCAAAAAATCTTGTTGCCGCAGGTGTTGCAGACGAAGTGTTGGTGCAGGTTTCATATGCAATTGGTGTTGCTCAGCCTACATCAATTAACGTGAACACATTCGGCACCGCAAAAGTGGACCTGACTGACGGCGAAATAGGAAAAAAGATTTCAGAAGTGTTTGATATGCGCCCTTATTTTATTGAAACACGCTTGAAACTTCGCAATCCGATATATAGTGAAACTGCTGCTTACGGACATATGGGCCGCAAACCTGAAGTGGTAGAAAAAACTTTCGTTTCTCCGGATGGTAAAACTATAAAAAAGAAAGTAGAATTATTTACCTGGGAGAAATTGGACTACGTTCCTAAAGTGAAAAAAACATTTGGAATAAAATAGGTTTATAATATTTTTAGCAAACCTCACCTTCATCAGAGAGGTTTTTTATTTTTGGTTATGGATGAAAATAAAAACCCCTGGCAAATTCTGTCGGAAAAAAGAGTGTATGAAAATCCATGGATAGGCTTGACGGAATTTGATGTCATTAATCCGAATGGCGGGAAAGGAATTTATGGCAAAATACATTTCAAAAAAATTGCGGTTGGAGCCTTGCCGTTAGATGAAAATTTTAATACTTATCTGGTAGGCCAATACAGGTTTCCCGTGAATAAATATAGTTGGGAAATACCCGAAGGCGGTGGTGAGTTTACCGAAAGCCCTTTGGAATCTGCGAAAAGAGAGCTTCTTGAAGAAACAGGCCTTGTGGCAGATGAATGGAAAGAAATATTAACGATGCACCTTTCCAATTCTGTGAGCGATGAAATAGCTATCATTTTTCTGGCCACCAAACTGGAACAACGGTCACCTATACCTGAAGAAACAGAAAAGCTTGCCATAAAAAAATTGCCTTTTGAAGAAGCTTATCAAATGGTAGAAAAAGGATTGATAACAGATGCGATGTCGGTCGCGGCCATTCAGAAAATAAAGTTGATGATGCTGGGAAAAATTTGGTGATTGGGAAAATTATTTTTAAAGAAATATAGATTGCATACCTATCCATTTTTCTTAATTATGCAGCACATTCACATTCCAAATGGCAGTGGAAGAATAGCCGCCCACCTGATATCTGCTACCGCCATTATTTACAATAGCAAAATTGCCACGCACTGCCCATAAGATCACCTGCACGCCACTTGGAAACTTAGAAAAGAAAGACCAGGGCAACACAAAGTCGCCAGCATCAGGCACAAAAACGGAGTTGGAAAAATTGGTATAGTAGCCGGAGCTTATGTTAGCAGAATCCCGCAAAATAACACTCGAATCATATTGAGCAAGGAGCATCACGCCCTTTTTATTTTTCGGGTCGGCATTCCATTTTACTTCAAACGAAGATCCATTATTGATTGTGATGGGAGAAATAGCGGGAACATTGGCGATGTATATGGGCAGAGGCACATACATAGAACCCGGAACATTTGCAGTTGGAGTTGGTGTAGTTAAGCTGAAATTCAATTCAGTTCCATAAATACCTTTCATCATAGCGTTATAATACCCACCGCTATCAGGCAACAAGTCTTGTCCGTTGAATGATATAGGGCCGCCTTTAAAAACTCCACCGTTTTTACTGGTAAAAAAACCTGTTATTTCCGCAATTCCTTTTAAAGCAGATACAGAATCGTTATTGGTGACATTTGATTGAAATAAAAATTCGCCATCAAGGTTAGTATTAGTGCCGCCGCAATAATGTACTATAGAAAAAAGGTTGGACGAATTATTTGAAATAAGCCCCGGGAGCGTTGTCTGCTCTTTTTTACAGGAAAAAGACAGAACAAGAAAAAAAATTATTGCAATAAGAAAATGAGATGGATGGTTAAGCTTTGCGAAAGAAAAACCTGGCGTGTAATTTTTATTCATGCTATAAGATTTAATTATTCTAAGGTAGACATAAAAAATATGCGCTGCTAAAATGACTTGTCTTGCTTAACAAAAAATTTGGTGAAAAATGTTTTGCATATTTGCATTTTAATCTCATGAACAAATCCTCGCTCATAATTGGTCGCCAACCATTGATAGAAGCAATTAGTTCGGGTCGCCCCATCGACAAAATTTTATTTCAAAGAAATACAAGTGGCGAATCAATTGGTGAGATTAGAAAATTGGCGAAAGAAAAGAACATACCTATTCAGCAGGTTCCGCCTGAAAAATTCTATAGTCTTACAAAAGCAAATCATCAGGGCGTTATCGCATTTGCTGCGCTCATTCAATACATAGATCTCCAGCAAGTAATCGACTTCGTTTCTGCTGAAGGCAAAATTCCCTTATTTATAATGCTCGATGGAGTAACCGATGTGCGCAATATCGGTGCGATTGCAAGAAGCGCAGTATGTTGCGGGGCGCATGCGCTCATCATCCCCGATAAAGGTGTTGGTGCATTGAATGAAGAAGCCATAAAATCATCTGCAGGGGCGCTTGAAAAAATCAATGTGTGCCGCGTCAATAGTTTACTGAAGGCAATTGACACTTTGCACATGAACGGGATTAAAGTTTTCACCAGCGAGATGAATGCCGATAAGAAAGTCTTTGAACTTGATTTTTCCGGACCATGCTGTGTTGTGATGGGAAGCGAAGACAAAGGCGTTCAGCCTTATATAAGCAAAGCAGCAGATGCACATTTCACCATCCCGATGAAAAATAATTTTGATTCATTGAATGTTTCGGTTGCTACAGGAATTATTTTGTACGAAGCAATGAAGCAACATGTGTAAATCGTGCACAGATTCTGATAATAGGAAATTTTGCCTTACTCAATGTTTCATTGTTATCAAAATTGTTTTGCATGAAATATTGAAATGCTTTTTTGAAAAGCGGGCAGTCATAATTTGAAAATAAATTTTAAATCAAGAAGCCCTAAAGTGTAGCTATTTCCTGAAAGCGCATCGTAACCAAAAATTATCTGGGTTGTTTTTGTATCAATTCCAATGTGCGGATGATAACTGAAAGAACCTACCCTCTCCCCATTCTCTATCAAAATTGCGTAACCAAGGCCTACTCCGGTAAATAAGCCTTTATAAAAATAAAATCTAGGCACCGCCTGGAATGGAATAAGGCCTGCAACAAGATAACCGTCTGTGCTGAATAATATGTTCAACCCTGCTGAGAAAAATCCGGAAATTTGCTTTGAAAAATGATTTTCAACTTGCAGCTCAAAACCAAAACTTAATATGTTCGCTCTTCCGCTGGTAATTGAAATGCCTGGCTCAAGGCCTAGTCCTATCTGAAAAGACTGTTGTTTTTCCTGAGCGATGGAGCATGTAGTTGATAAAATCAATGCAACAAATAATAAATATTTTTTCATCTTAGCTTTTTTTAAAGGTTTATACTTGTTCTTTACTCATCGTGTCAATGTAAAATGCGGGGATATGTTGAAAACAATTATTGGTAAATTGTTCAAGCAAAAAACTGATGGGCTTACAAACCCAACTTTACACTCATCCGGGTTTTCATCTTTTCGTAATTCTCTTTTTCAGGTTTTCGGCTAGCCATGTTGATTGTACATCTGTACATATCTTATTCTTGTTTGTTCTGATAAGCTTGCTTTTATTATAATGAAATGGCAATGCCCGCCGACACCAAATTTGACCTTATTGGCAAATGCGATGATTTGGACACATTTTCTTTTATTAAGATCAGGTTGGCTCTTGAATGATAGACGAGGCCTTTTATCAATAATGGGATACCCGTTGCCGTTGCGCCGATGCCAAATATCCCAAGCAACAAATAGCCACTGCCTTGACCAGTGAAAATGTCATAACGCTGAGCAGTTCCAACTGTGCCTCCAATGATTGCTGCTATCCCGGCTCCTAAAAGCACAGCACCGGTTGGGATCAGGACCTTGCTTTTTTGAAGATAAAAATCGTGCGCTCTTAAAACTTTTTCCGGCACAAGTTTTTGCCTGTATGAGCTGTCGTCCTGCGCATGAAGTGACGGTGCTATGAGAATTAATATGGATAATGAGAAAATAAGATGTTTCATGTTTTAAATTTTTAGGGTTATGTGTTTTTTCTATTTTCTGTCAATCATATTTATAGAAAAACTTACCTGCTGAGCCTTGCCATCATTTTGTTGCGCATTTTTTGATAGTTTTCTCTTTTACCGTGAATCACAAAAGTTTTGTAGGATATAGCACCAATGATTGCTCCAATAATAACTCCTCCCAACGACCCTGTTAGACCAAGAAGTACACCTTTATCAACAGCGGTTCTTCCTTTTACAACATAGGTATAAGACCCACCCCCAAAAATAAAGTCCGGAATGCTGACTGTCCTGTCGGGATCGTTGCCTTGCACAATACCTCCAATAAAACCAGTAGCAAATCCGATTAATGCTCCCCCCCAAATGCCACGCCCAACGGAGCCTTTTCGATGTAATTGAACCCGATCCAAACTAGCAACCTTGAAGTTTGATGCGGCATCCTCACCTGCTCCATCAAACCTGAGCACGCTCCTTGCATTAGAAAGGGAAATAATGGAATCAGTAACCGCTTGCAAATACCCCGCTTTTACTTGCCCATCATAAGTTTTTACCCTAGCCCTAAAGGCTATAAGTTTTTGTGGCATCATTGTATCCTGCGAAGTGGAATATTTTGCAATCAGTGTATCCTGGGAATTTGCATATTGCATTAACAGCAAGTTGCAAATGAGCAACGTAATTAAAGGTTTCATGTCAGATGATTTTTGGTGATAATTTTTTTGTATCCCAAAACTAATTTCGGCGATACCTTTTCCCTAATTGGTTTTTGCGTGATGCGGGAAATGAAAATTGAAACTTGCGATTTATAAGTACAGGAGAGATGAATGTCATTTGATATTCGCAAAAAATCATTGTACATTTAAAATAGTTGCAGCTCCTGCAATAATCCGCACTCTCGTTTGCGATTTTTACTAAACTAACTAGCCATGGAAAATGCCAACGGCGTACAACAACTTTTCTTTCAGCATGTCAAGAACAATCTGCCTTCGCATCTGTCTCTGGTAGATGAGATTGCGGAATTGTTGAATATCAGTAATGACAGTGCTTACAGGCGCATTCGTGGAGAGAAACCAATTTCATTTGATGAGATAAGAACTTTGTGCACACATTTTAAAATATCGCTTGACCAGCTATTTCATTTAGATACGGACACCATTATTTTTTCAGGCAAATCCATCAACAACAAAGATTTTAGTTTTGATCTCTATCTTCAAAACATACTGAAGCAACTGATACATATGAATTCGTTTGATCACAGGGAAGTGCTTTTCTTGAGCAAGGACATACCTATTTTTCATCACTTTAATTTTCCTGAATTAGCTGCATTCAAATCTTTTTTTTGGATGAAGACGATTTTACAATATCCCTCATATAGCAAGAGCTTGTTCATTGCGGATGATTTTAAGGAATCGCTTAAACAAACCTGCGGCAAAATTATTGATGAGTACAACAAAATACCATCGCAGGAAATATGGAATATAGAAAGCATAAACAGCACCATCCGGCAAATTGAATATTATAAGGACACTAAAGTATTTGCATCAGCACAGGATATTATTAAGGTGTATGATTGCCTGCAGAAAACTGTAGACCACATAGAAAATCAAGCAGAGCTTGGATATAAATTTTCATTAACTGAAAAGCAGCCGATAAAAAGAGGGGATTTCAAATTCTACATTAATGAATTTATTTTAGGCGATAATACTTATCTGGTAACTTTAAATGACAGCAGAATTGTTTTCGTAAATCATTCTGTCTTGAATACGATCACTACAAAAGATGTCTTTTTCAGAGAACATATCTACGAACATTTTCAAAACATAATACGCAAATCCACACAAATCAGCGGCGTAGGTGAAAAGGAAAGAAGTAGATTTTTTAACGCCCTTCGCGACAAAATTGAGAACAGCAGGAAACAATGAACCAGAGCTGATAATATTTGAAACATTGGAATTATGTAGTTTCGTTGCATGGAACAACAAGCCCATCGTTCAGCCATCCAACTTATCGAGTGCCCACGCGATGCAATGCAGGGATGGAAAACATTTATACCCACCGCAAAAAAAATCGAATACATTAATGCATTATTGAAAGTAGGTTTTGATACAATTGATTTTGGAAGTTTTGTTTCTGCAAAAGCCATCCCTCAAATGGCTGATACAAAAGATGTATTGAAAGGCTTAAAAATCGATTCGCCGAAAACAAAGCTTCTTGCAATTATTGCCAATGTTCGTGGCGCAGAAGAGGCGGCCGTTCATGATAAAATTTCCTATTTAGGGTTTCCATTTTCTGTGTCGGAAACTTTTCAATTAAGAAACACGAACAGCACCATTGAAGAATCATTGGTAAGAGTAGAGGAAATGCAAAACATTTGCATAAAAAAAAATAAGGAACTTGTAGTTTATATTTCCATGGGATTTGGTAATCCTTACGGTGATGCCTATTCGGAGAAAATTGTTTTTGATTGGGTAAATAAAATAGTTGATCTCGGGATTAAAACAATTTCTCTGGCAGATACTGTTGGCCTCGCAACACCTGACCAGGTCTTTTCAATCACGGATTATTTGGTAGAGAAATTGCCTTCAAATGAAATTGGCGTTCACTTGCATTCGTCTCCATTAAACCGAAAACCTAAAATTGATGCAGCGCTGAACGCAGGCTGCCGAAGATTTGACGGTGCATTAAAAGGAATTGGTGGTTGTCCGATGGCGGATGATGAACTTATTGGCAATATTGATTCTGAATTGATGATACGATATTTTGAAGAATTGAATTTAATAAAAGGATTGAATGAGGATGCACTTGTAGAAAGCATGAAATTAGCAGATGAAATTTTTAAAATATAAAGATGGAATTGCGGATCACAAAGAATAAAGATAAGCCCCACATTATTTTATATAAACGCGATGATGGTTCTGAAACCTGGATGTACTCCGATGATTTTTTTGTTGTGCATGACCTCAGCCATTTTGTGATTGAAAAAACATTGGGTTACAAAACGGCTTTTATGGGCATGCTGAATAATGGAATGAATGTGAAAGATTTTGAAAACCGTGAAAAACGAAAACAAATAAAAGTTACAGATGAAGGCGCTCATGCAGAAAATATGGCCAATCTTTTTTTGATGGAAGTTGCCCAAGGGAACTTAGAAGATTTCAATAAAACAGTGGTGGAGTCTTTTAAAAGTATCAACAAAACAGCAACAGCGCCGGCATTGAGCAATAACGAAATAACTTTGATCAGAAATTATTTTCGGGTATTAATTAATGATTGGAAAGCATTGCCAATAGGCCAAACCATGCACCTGGTTTTTGATTTTTAAAATTAACGAAGGGATTTTTTATGAGCTTCATGTTAGATATTTCTATTAAAAAACCGACAGAAAAAATAAATTATCATGATCCAATCATGCTTGTCGGCTCTTGCTTTACAGAACATATCGGCAACTGCTTGAATGACCTTAAATTTGATGTTCTTCAAAACCCGAATGGGATTTTGTTTGACCCCAACAGTGTTGCTTCAAGCCTTGTATCATACATCCATAACAAAAAATATAATGAAGATGATTTATTTTATTTAAATGAATTATGGCAAAGCTGGAAGCACCATGGCATTTTTTCACGGATTGATAAATCGCAATCGCTGGATGTGATCAATCAATCACAAGAACGGGCACATGCATTTCTGAAAAAAGCAAAATGGGTTATTATCACGCTTGGTTCTTCTTTTTCGTACAAACTTTTAGAAAATAATTTGCCGGTGGCAAATTGTCATCGTGCGCCTGCGCAATGGTTCAACAAACATTTGATGAGCATTGAAGAAATAAATTCAGTTTTAGACAATTGCATTCATCAATTATTTTCTTTCAACGCAGATATTCGTATCATTTTCACGGTGAGCCCTGTTCGCCATATACGTGATGGCGTTGTAGAAAATAACAGGAGCAAGGCCAGGTTGATTGAGTCCGTTCATACGCTTGTAAATAAGTTTGACAGGATTTATTATTTCCCTGCGTATGAACTGGTGATCGATGTGCTTCGCGATTACCGGTTTTATGATATCGACATGGTTCATCCAAATTATCAGGCAACAGAGTTTGTGCTTCAAAATTTTATTGATCATTTCATTGATGAACAATCGACCGATATTATGCAAGAGGTGAAAAAAATAATCATTGCAAAAAAGCACAAGCCTTTTCATCCTTCAACAATTGCCCACCAAAACTTTTTAAGTGAGCATCTTAAAAAAACACAAATACTCCAATCAAGATATCCTTTTTTGCATCTTGAAAAGGAAATTGCCTTTTTTTCTTCGGCTAAGATTTCTTAATACAAAAAAACTGTGAAAAAAATTCCATAGAGTGGATATATTTCTTATTGGAAAAAATGTGGAATAATTTATCCTCATTTTTTATTTTATGTTGAAAACTTTATGCAGCTTCGCGCAAATTCATATCCTGTCGAATTAACTTAACATGGCATAGGTTTAGTTGTCTGGAATTTATCAAACGTGAAAAATAATTGTTTTAAAACAACAGGACATGAAGGATCTCAAATATTTATTATTATTGATTGGCTTTATCATATTCGCTCATGCAACAAAAAACACATCAATTGAAAAGACGCAGGCGAGATTTCTTCCTGACCTCCCAGATGTGAAAGAGCAAAAGACTGATGATTCGGTAAGGATCCAGGCATCAAACGGCCCAATTGTAATTCCTGTTGTGTATAATTAATGGTTGGTTAAATCTTATCACCCAGGCTCCCTTCAGGTTTCATTGAATTTTACTTCTCTTGTAATTCTTATCTTTATGATATATCGAAGCAAGTAAATTTTGAAGCGAGCCATACCAATCAAAATATCGGTTTTATTCGTCCCCTTTCTGCTTTTTTTTATCAGCTTTAATGGGTTTGGCCAGGTTAAAGACAGCACGGCCGGCCATGGCATACAAAACAATAATATTTTCAAGCTTGTAATGAATGCTGTTACAAGAAGCCATCACGATTCTGCAGCCAAAGCAATTCGCGGCGAGGAACCATTTTTGCCTTATCAAGGCAAAGGTATCAGGCACATTTTTATTCAGAAATACGGGTTCGACAAACTTTTTACAGATACTTCGAAACGCTTGACTTATTTTGGGACCAACATTCTGAACCACATGCACAGAGATTCGCGTGACTGGGTGATCCGAAATAATCTTTTCGTTAAAGAGCAATCTACTGTCGATGCTTATAAGATCGCAGATAATGAACGTTATTTGCGAACCTTGAGTTTTATTCAAGATGCAAGGATTGAAGTTGTTGATATTCCTGATAATCCGGACTCAATTGACCTTGTAGTAATCACTAAAGATCTATTTAGTATTTCAGGTCAGATACAAGGCGCAGCCAGTAATAATTTCAGAGTGCAGGCAAGCGAAAGCAACCTTGAAGGGCTCGGACAAAAAATTGAAGGCACCGCTTTATTTCAAACCAATCGCAGCCCTCAATTCGGTTATGAGCTTATGTACAGCAAAAACAGTTTGGGAGGCTCATTTCTGAACGCTTCATTTATTTATACAACCATCAACCCTAACCTGAACGATGGAACCCCAAATGAAAAAGCATGGTTTGTTGATTTGGAAAGGCCACTTGTTTCAGAATACATGCATATTGCCGGAGGATTGATTGTGGGATCTAACCAAAGTTTTAATTCATATGCGCAAGCTGATAGCGTGTTTTTCAAATATCATTATAACATGATTGACGGATGGGTTGGATATGCGCTGGGCGCTAATAAGTACTCATACAAAAATCCGGTGAAGGATAGGAAATTTTTAAGCGTGCGCTATCTTAATAACAGGTTTCTTGACACACCATATCAGGTTATAGGCAAATACAATTTTAAATTTAATGATCGTGAAGCAGTGCTTGGGCAGTTTACGATTTTCAAGCAAAGCTTTTTCAAAACAAATTATATATATGGATTTGGCACAACGGAAGACGTTCCGCATGGATATAATATTTCTTTCACTGCAGGATGGTACAGGCAATTGAATTTGTCGAGGCCTTATGTTGGTGTTGAGTTCAACAAATATCTGGCGAGCAGCCAAAGTGATTTCATTCAATACTTTTTTAGGGCAGGAGGCTTTATGGAACACAATCAGGTGCAGGATGCAAGCGTGCTAATAGGCGCAAGCGCATACAGCCGTCTGTTTTTGGTGGGGAATGTGAAATTCAGGCAGTACGGGAATATCTCTTTCACGAAACTATTCAATAATGTCGCAATAGATCCATTAAGAATTGATAATACTTTTGGCTTGCGTTATTTTAGTTCAGATTCAACGCTTGGCCAGCAGCGAATAAGCCTGCACGAAGAAACATTCATGTTCCTGAAATACAAATTGCTCGGGTTTAAGTTTGCGCCTTTTGTTTTTGCAGATGCAACATTTTTAACACCCCAACAAAATTTTTCAAAATCAGATGCGTATTATGGCATTGGCTGGGGAGTGCGCACACGCAATGAAAATTTGGTATTCGGCACCATTGAAGCGAGGATGGTTTATTTTCCACGCAACGTGCCGCAAAATAATAGGTTCAAAATTTTGACAACTATAAATCTGCAATTCAGGTACAACACAACTTATGTGAACAAACCTGATATCGTTCAGTTGAATGTAGATCCGTATAATACTATTTATTGATTGCAGCAGCTAATTAATATTATCTTTCATGATGCAATTGTTGCGCATTTTTTTCACAGGTTTATGCATAAGCTTTCTTGGCTCACTTCCATTGGGCACGCTAAACGTAGCAGCCATGCAGATTTCAGCGAGCGATGGGATTTTACAGGCAGTTCATTTTTCTATCGGCGCATTGATTGTTGAAATGATCTATGTACGCATTTCATTAGTGGCAATGGATTGGGTAAGAAAGCGAAAACAATTGTTCCGCATGCTGGAATGGTTTTCGATTTTGATCGTGATTGCGCTCGCGGTCACCAGCTTTGTTGCTGCATCAAAACCATCGGGCGGAAAAAATATTATACTCAGCAGTACGCTCCCCAAATTATTATTGGGCATTGTCATGAGCGCGGTGAATCCTGTTCAGATCCCATTTTGGTTTGGCTGGAGCACAGTGCTTTTCACTAAAAAAATATTGCAGCCGATAAACCGTGATTATAATTTGTATATAGCAGGAATTGGGTTTGGTACTTTTATCGGCAACTCGGTTTTTATTTTTGGTGGAAGGTTTATCGTTGATAAATTAAACGATAATGAAAAATATTTGAACTGGTCAATCGGCGGGATATTTGCTATCACCGCAATTATTATGCTTTGGAAAATATTGATGAAGAAAGATATGATAGAAAAGATTTAAAGGAACAAGATTCAAGAAACAAATGTTCCTGCTTGCAGATAAATTCCATTTGAAATTAAGATTTTCAATTTCGTGCCTTCCTCCTTCAACCTTGTTTCTTTATTCGTTCACCCATTTATCTCTTTCATCAGGCGCAAATTTCCAGGGAGCAAAATTGTTTTCTACATTGGTGAACATCGCGTTCCATTCCTGCGGCGCATTGCTGTCTTCCATTATTAGCGCTCTTCTCAACTCCAAAATAATTTCAAGCGGGCTTATGCTTACCGGGCATTCTTCCACACATGCATTGCAGCTTGTGCATGCACGAAGTTCTTCAACAGAAATATAGCTCAGCAAATTTTTTCCATCATCTTTAAATTCCTTATTTGCATTAATGTTCTTTCCAACTTCTTCGGCCCTGTCACGCGTGTCCATCATAATTTTTCGTGGCGATAATAATTTCCCTGTAATATTTGCCGGACAAGCTGCCGTGCACCTTCCGCATTCTGTGCAGGAATATGCATCCAATAAATTTCTCCAGCTTAAATCAAAAACATCTTTTGCGCCAAACTTTGAAGGCGTAGAAGCTTCAGTCGGCGCAAGCTCAGGCTGCATGGCATACAAAACTTCTTTTTGCACTTCAGGCATGTTGCGCATTTTGCCTTCGGGCCAAAGGCGTGCATAATAAGCATTCGGGAATGCCAGCAAAATGTGCAGGTGCTTTGAATATGGCAGATAATTCAGGAACGCAAAAATGCCGAGTATGTGAAGCCACCAGCATGTTCTTTCCAAAATCACAAGACCGTTATTGCTAAATCCATTTAATAAAGGATGAATGATTTGTGAGAACGCAAAATTGCCCGTGTTGTGCATTGCATAATGTCCATAACCTCTCGACTGTAGCAAAGTATCTGCAGAATTCATTGTCAGGAATAAAGCCATCAAAATAATTTCAGAAATCAGAATGTAATTGGCGTCGCTTCTCGGCCATCCGTCCAAATCTTTGCTCACAAAGCGTTTCAGCTTAATTATATTTCTTCTGCATAAAAAAATAACGCAAACGGTCAATACGCCAATTGCCAAAAATTCAAAAGCATTAATCAGAAAAAGATAAAAGCTGCCCAGCGGTGCGGCAAATAAGCGATGTGTTCCAAATATGCCATCTAAAAAAATTTCAAACACTTCAATATTAATAATAATGAAGCCGGCATAAATCACAAAATGCATTACTGCAACTAAAGGGTTCCTGAACATTTTCTTTTGCCCGAATGCAAGCAAAAAAACATTCTTCCATCGCAGCGAAGAGTGGTCGCTATAGCTTTCATCTTTGCCCAATAAAATATTTCTTCTTATCTGTATTATTTTTTTAGCGAAAAGAAAAGCAGCAATAGCCGCGGCAATAATGAATAATATTTGTTGAATGATATGCATTGAAAGAGGATTAATAACACGAATTAAATCGAATAACACGAATTATTTGTAATGAATCATTATCATTCGCCACCGGTTATTTGGCTTAGTGTTTCTGCGCCCAATAAATACTGCCACTGAAACACTGAAAATCTGAAAATGATACACTTTTCGTTAATAAAGTTCGTGTAATAAAAATAAGCTTATGCAAAGTAATGGCAACTAAAATTTTTTCATTATTCTTTTCATTAGTTAATTTGTGCAATGGCTAAAAACTACATATTAAATGAAGAAGTGGCGCAAAAGAAATTGCTGCGCATGGCATATGAGGTTCTTGAAAATAATTTTGATGAAGAAGAAATTTTGCTTGCAGGCATACGTGAAAGTGGGAGCGTAGTGGCAAGAAATATTCAAAAACTTTTAGGAAGCATATCAAATATTAAAATTGATATTATTACAGTGACACTCGATAAAAAATTCCCGGAAGAAGTAACATTCAGTAAACAAATTTCATTTGATGGAAAACCTGTTATTTTAATTGATGACGTAAGCAACACCGGAAGAACACTTTTATATGCATTGAAACCCTTTTTGTCATTTCACCCAAAAAAAATTCAAACACTTGTGCTCGTAGAAAGGACGCACAAGATTTTCCCTGTAAAGCCTTATTACGTCGGGCTTTCAGTAGCTACTACATTGCAGGAGCACATTTACGTAGAGGTGGATGGCGAACATGTAAAAGGCGCATGGCTGGAGTAGGAAAAGGTTCTGCATTTTATCCACAAAAGTTAGCAAAAAAAGCATTTTTTTATTCAGGTTATGAAGGTTAAAAACGATAGTTTTGCAGCCTTCCCTGAACAACAAGGAATGAATGTTTTTTAGCATCAAAATTCATTATGGACGATAATAATCTTACTCCACAGGAGACTCAAGACAACAACCGAATAGTTCCCATCAATATTGAAGAGCAAATGAAGACCGCTTACATAGATTATTCTATGTCGGTAATCGTCGGCCGTGCGCTGCCCGATGTTCGCGATGGGCTGAAACCGGTTCACCGCCGCATACTTCACGGCATGAACGAATTGGGAAATCACAGCAACAAGCCATACAAAAAAGCGGCACGTATAGTAGGAGAGGTGATGGGGAAATATCATCCACACGGCGATAAAGCAATTTATGACACGATGGTCCGCATGGCACAGGATTGGAGCATGCGTTATTTGTTGGTCGACGGCCAGGGAAATTTCGGAAGCCAGGATGGCGATGGCCCTGCGGCAATGCGATACACAGAAGCAAGGCTTCATAAGATGGCAGAAGCCATGTTGGAAGATATTGAAAAAGAAACGGTAGATTTTCAGCCAAACTTTGATGACGAACTGGAAGAACCGGTAGTTCTTCCAACGCGTATTCCTCAATTGCTGATTAATGGAGCGAGTGGCATCGCAGTAGGCATGGCAACGAATATGATGCCGCATAATCTCACCGAAGTAATTGATGGCTGTATTGCGTATATCGATAACCGTGAGATTACAATTGAAGAATTGATGGGCTTTGTGAAAGCTCCGGATTTCCCGACCGGTGGTATTATTTACGGAATGGAAGGAGTGAAGGCTGCTATGATGTTTGGCCGTGGCAGGGTAGTGCTTCGCGGAAGATTACATGTTGATACAAAAACAAGCGGCAGAGAGCAGGTGGTTATTACTGAAGTTCCTTATCAGGTTAACAGAGATGCATTATGCGATCGCATCGGGCAATTGGTAAATGAAAAAATCATTGAAGGAATTGCGCATGTCAACAATGAATCAAACGAAAAAGAAGGAACAAGGATCGTAATTGATTTGAAACGCGATGCCATTGCGAATCTTATCATCAACCAATTATACAAGCACACAGAACTTCAAACTTCTTATGGCATCAACAACGTTGCTTTGGTGAAAGGAAGGCCAAGGACGCTGAACATCAAAGATATGATTTCCGAGTTTGTTGAGTTCCGTCATGAGGTAGTAATCCGCCGAACAAAATTTGAATTAAAAGAAGCGGAGAAAAAAGCGCATATACTTCAGGGTTATTTAATTGCTCTTGACCATTTGGATGAAGTGATTGCATTGATCCGCGCATCCGCAACGCCGGATGTAGCAAAAGAAGCATTGATAAATGCGGGCTGGGGGCTCGACGAAATTCAGGCAAAAGCCATTCTTGAACTTCGCTTGCAGCGATTGACGGGAATGGAAAGAAACAAGATCAAAGAAGAATATGATGAGCTGATGAAGCTGATCACTTTTTTGAAAGATTTGCTTTCTGACGAAGGCAAGCGTTTTGATGTGATCAAAAAAGAACTGAATGAAATAAAAGACAGATTCGGCGATGAGCGCAAATCAGAAATTGTTTACCTCGATGATGAAGTGCGCATAAAAGACCTGATCAAGGAAGAAGATGTTGTTATCACCATTTCACATCTTGGCTATATAAAAAGAACATCAGCAACTGAATATCGCCAGCAGCGAAGAGGTGGCCGCGGTGCAGTCGGCGGTAAGACAAGAGATGAAGATTATATCGAACATCTTTTTGTAGCATCCACTCACCACACCATGCTTTTTTTCACAGAAAAAGGGAGATGTTACTGGCTGAATATTTATGAAATTCCTGAAGGAGAGAAAACCGGCAAGGGCCGCGCCATACAAAACCTCATTCAAATTCCGCAGGATGATAAAGTGAAAGCAATCATCGATGTAAAAGATATCAAAGATGAAGCTTTCGTAAGTTCCCATCACATTGTTCTTTGCACAAAACAGGGCATCATCAAAAAAACATCTCTTGAAGATTTTAGCAGGCCAAGACAAAATGGAGTAATTGCAGTTACCATTCTTGAAGGCGATCACCTGATTGAAGCAAAACTGACTGATGGAAATTGTGAAATCATGATGGCAGTTAAAAGTGGCAGATCGATCCGTTTTGAAGAAGAAAAAGTTCGCCCTACCGGCAGCGGCGCCATTGGCGTAGCAGGCATTGAAGTTGATGATGCAAATGACGAAGTGATCGGTATGGTATGTGTAAATAAAGAAGATAAAACAAGAACGATATTAGTGGTAAGCGAAAAAGGATTTGGCAAAAGAACACAGATTGAAGAATATCGCATAACAAATCGCGGAGGCAAGGGAGTTAAAACAATCAACGTTACTGAAAAAACAGGAGCGTTGGTTGGCATACTTGATGTAACGGAAAGAGAAGACCTGATGATCACTTGCAAAAGCGGCGTTACCATTCGAATGCCTGTAAATGGCATCAGTGAACAAGGCCGCGCAACGCAGGGCGTGAAATTGATCCGGCTTGACGAAGGCGATGCGATTGCCGCAATCACCAAACTCGATGAACATGTTGGCAACGGCAACAACCATCATGGTGAGGAACAAAATGAAAAGCCACTGGAAGAAAATGGAAATGGTGAAAACGATGTTCAACCGATTGCAGAATAATTACATAATAAATAAATTGCTGATATTCGCTGTAATTAGTCAAAACTTTTTATTTTCAATAAAATTTATATCATGAAATCAACTCTTCTGGCCATATTGTTTGCCATCGCCAGTTTTGCTTTGTCTGCACAAAGCCTCGACAAAGCAAAAGATCTTTACAAGACAAAAAAATTCATGGATGCAAAAGCTGAGATTGACAAAGTTGTTGCATCTGACAAAATGCAAAAAAATGCAGAAGCATGGTACTACAAATGCAAAATCTATGTAGCCATCGCAGATGACAGTACTTTGAAACCTCAGGTGCCTGATGCTTATCCGCAAGCTTATGAAGCTGTGAAAAATTATATTCAATATGATGAGGCGCAATTTGCAAAAGAAAAAGAAAAGCAACAGCTTGCCATTAAAATTGATGGCTACAAACCCATCAATTCAATATACACCGGCTTTTTTCAGGATGGTGCTGCAAGCTACAATGCCGGAAAATATGAAGATGCGCTTGCAAATTTTAAAGCGTTCATCAATTCAAAAGAGTACATGTTCTCCAAAGGTTGGATCCAACAAAAATTTGATACGACGGCCACTTTTTATTCGGGCATAGCTGCTGAAAAAGCAAAAAAAAGAGATGAGGCTGCTTTCTATTATTCGCAGATCGCAGATATGAAAATACCTGATACAAAATACGAGAATGTAGACAAATGGCTGGTAAGTTATTATTCTGAAGAAAAAGGCGATCAGGCAAATGCGCTCAAATATGTGAACATTGGAAAACAGACTTATCCTACAGATTCAACCTGGAAAGACATGGAATTGAGCGTTTACGAAACAGAACTTGATAAGGCCAGAAAAGGCGGTAACAAGGATTCATTGTTCGCAAAATATGATCAGATCCTTAATCAAATTCCAAACAATAATATATTCCATTATAATTACGGCGTTGAATTGTATAACTATGCCAGCGATACTTCTTCCGGCAAAAAACCTGCAAATTCAGATGCGCTTATAACAAAAGCAAAAGATGAATTGAACAAATCAATTCAGCTTAACCCTAATTATGCGCAGGCTTATTTGCTGTTAGGACAAATCGCATATAATGATGCAGTTGATTATAGAGCAACAACAAAAAATATAAAAGGCCAAAAACCTGAAGACATCAAAAAAAGGTCTGACATCAGAATTGAATCGTTGAAAAGATTTGATTCAGCCATTCCTTATTTTGAAAAAATAGATCAGCTTCTAGGGCCACAAGGAAAATTGAAACAAGATGAGAAACATACATTGAAAGATGGCTATGACTTGCTAATAACCATTTACGAGCAAAAGAATCAAAAAGACAAGGCTGAGATGTACACCAAAAAATTTAATGATGTTGATAAGGTTCACTAAAACAAACGTTTTTTAAAAATAAAAGCCCCGGAATTTTCGGGGTTTTTTTGTGCAAGAACCAAAAAGGTTTATTCACATATTTTTAGTTGTTTATTATAAAAAGGCTAGAGCCTGTTTTTTGTACTTTGCAGATAATCTTTAAAATCTTGTACGGCAATTGCCAGAAGAAGAACGACGATGACAAAAAGCGAAGCTCGAGGGTCTATATGGGGATGATTCATGGGGTGCAAAATTAAAAAAATCAGAGAATATAGTAACTCACAAGTAATGTACAAAATTTCCACATCAATATCAACATCCAATGGTTTATTTATTTTTAGCGACAGCAAGCCACTGAAAGAAACGCGGAGTTGACGACAGCTCAAACACTTGTAAAAACAAAAAGTCAAATTAAGCTTTGAAACTGTTTCGTTTTTACAAATACATGAAATTGCAGACATCCACGCTTTCTAAAATCCTTTTGAAAGCATGTCTGTATTTCTGCTCTTACATATTTCCTGCTTGTGCCGGATTATCACAATCTCTATTTTTCATACTTCACCATCGCCTGAAAGAAATAGTCATGCTCTAGTTTATGTACGCCGGCTGATTGTTCGGGCTTAAAAAAAATCTGCTGGAAAGGCTGGTATCCTAAATTGATTTTTACATTCACGGCGTCTTCGAGCTTTGCTAATGTTGGTTCTGAAGCAACAGAATAGTGAATTATTTTTTCTGACATAAAAAGTATGAGTTTATTGGGCAAGTTACGCTTAATCCCGGAGCGCGGCAGCTATTAAAAGTAGCGGCCAGGCTGAAAACGAAAACAGAGGCGAGGCGAAAGCCTGTGCGGCTATTTAACATAAAATCCTCCTTATCTTTCAAAAATTATTTTTGCTTTAAGGTTTTCCTGCGATTTTTTCATCTACAACAATAACCGAAAAAAAATCGCAGGAAAACCTTAAATAGCAAAAATGCCAACAGCTAAGACAACAGATAAAATTTTTCGGAAGATAAGGGGTATTATGTTATTTAGCTTAGCCGTGGGCGGGGCGAAAATGCTAAGTTTCTTTCCCAGCATTTTCGCTCGTGCGCTGGCATCCGCGAGGGCTGTGGGAAGGGGCGCTTTTTGTATTTTTTTTAAAAGCAAAAACGAGCGGCACGCGAGTGAAAAACATTTACCTTTAGATAAAGATGCTATGTATCATCCAGATGACTTGGTAACTAAATATAAAGTAGTCGATGAATTAATTGAGTTAGGGCTGCTTTGATTTTGCTATACTTTCGAGTTTATCCAATAATGGCAATAGTGCCAATATAGCATCCCTCATTTTAATTGCGCGTTCATTGTATTCTTGAAATGTCATTTTTATCAATTGCGGTTTTTGCACTTCTGCTATTTTAGTTATTATAAGAAGATTAAAAAATGATGTATTTTAAAGAAAATGAAAATGGGTGGTTCTATAAAATAGCAGGTGTTTCTTTTTTAAATTATATCATTTGTGTATCGATTGGAGCAGGGATTGTAAAAGGTGGTATATTTCTTTTAAGTGTGCTAGTACAGCACCTCCAATCGCGCCCATAACAAAAAACTTCATTTTATTCTTCAGGTCTTTTGCCTGTAATTTTGTAAGCTCCAATTGATAGTCTACATATATCCCATTTTCTCCCAATAAATCTAATGCAGAATTTAACAACAAAGCAGCGTCCTTTTCTTTTTCGCTTTTTGGCTTGTCGTTAACAGTTAAGTCTATCCGATGAAACGCATCATACACTTTTGAATCAGCTCCAAGATATTTTCTCAGCCTGTCCGACATGACATTCATTTCTGCCTGAGAAACCTTGCTAAGTGCCAAGTTTTTAATCATTTCGGTAATGTTCTCAAAAGCTTTATCTATTTCAGTCATAAGCATTAGTTTATAACTAAGCTACATAGAAACCCGAACAAACCAAGCTGGTGACATTATGTTAAATACAAATGCGTAACTTTATAAAGACAAAAGCCGCCTGAAGGACAAATTCAGGACGGCTTGATTATTAAAAATAAAAAAAAGAAAATGAAAAAATGAGTGAAATTATGTTCTTTTACAAGAATGATAGTGGTATATCATTTGAACAAAAAGAAGATGCCCAAAAATTTTTTATTGAAAAACTTGGAACTTTTAAGCAGGAGTTTGAAGATAAAAATGGCTCTGTAACCATTGACTTCGGCGAACCAGAAACATCCAAACGCCGATATGAATTTAATGTCGGAAAAGAATATAGCTTGTACGATTTCATATTTAGGTGGAATAATTACATTAAGGGTTTGCGCGAAGACCAACTCCAATAAATTTTCCTGATTCATCAAATTCAAGATAGCCAACGCCATCTTTATGGTTCTGCATAGAAAGACTTTTATTATTTCTAAACAAAGACCGAATTGCGGTAGCAATAGAAGCCAAGCCAAAAAAAATACAAAAACGCGAAGCGTTGCTGTAGCGGCTATTTAACATAATATTAATTATAAGACTTTTCATAACTCTGTTTTCTAGCGTTCTGGCAAGCTAAGCACGTGCAAATAACAATAACGAATTCGCTGAGCCGTTATAAAAAAGTTTAAATAGAAAATCCGAACCTATAAAAACATCATCTGATGAAAATGAAGTATTTTAAAATCATCCTAAAAACCCAGGATGAAGAAAATAAAGTTTTTTCTTTTCGGGCAAAAAAACTTCCCCAAATCGATGAAGAACTTATTCTTTACTACAATGGCTCGAACCGTTCGGTGAAAGTAATTGAAGTCAGCAAAAAGCCTTTCCCTCAGGTTCAGGCTTCAGAAATTATTTCACCATGATCAATATGCTCAGCAGCTGTAATATGAACTTTTTCTCATAAGCCGAAAAAAACTACTTTTGTGCGCGCTGGAAACCTTATCGTTTACCAACTAACTCAGAAATGGCTTCAAAGGCTAAACGTGTCAAACATTTTCAAGATGGCTTCTTAAAATTTCTTAGCGAAAAACAAGTAGCTGAAGTTCATATTTATCACCACGTAATGAATTATTGGAGCAATGATGTATCGATTAGCTCATTGCAGACATTGAAAGATGCGATCACCAATCTGTGCGATAAAAAATACGTCATTTCAAAAAACAATGCGCATATGTTGATAGGTGCTCAAGGAGTGCCTGAAGAAGACCAAAAAAATAATGCAATCTGCATTATACAAGGTGCCGGCTTAAGATATCTTAGAGGCAGGAATATTATAAAAACACTGATAAATGCTTTCGTCCTCATCGTTATTCTGGCCTTGTTGATTTTTTTGTGGGTCAACAGAAAAATGATTATCTATTTCTTTCGTTGATGCTTTTTTTAGCTATCAGCGCAAATTTGTTATTTAATGTCAAAACTACATCTTATAATAATTTTTAACTTATTTTCACAACTAAATGATTTTTTTTGAAGATTAAGATACCGGTTTCATTTTGGTTTCAATCAGTGCTTTTTACCTTGCTAAACCGCTTCTCGCTGATCATTTTCGGTGTTGTTGGTTATATGCTTCTGGCAAAAAAAGTATTTCCAACGCCTGCCGAAATGGGCGTTTGGTCACTATTCCTCAGCATCCTGTCGATAGTAGAGACTATAAAGCAAGGGCTGCTAAGAAACCCAATGATCAAGTTTTTGAGCGAGCCCGAATATCTTGCCGAAAAAAATAAAGTCCAGTCGTCATCGCTTTTCACAAACATTTTTTTTTCCCTCCTGGTTATTTCCCTGATCGTTTTATTTGGAAGACCGTTCTGCGACTGGCTGCATTCGCCAAGGCTTTACCCTTTATGTTTATGGGGAATTTTATTAATACTGTTGCTAATACCTTTTAATCATTGTGAAGTTTTGCTACAGGCAGATTTTAAATTTCAAAAAATATTTGTTGGCTATCTTTTAAGGCAGGGCATTTTTATTGTGGGCATTATTTTCTTTTTAATTTTTTTTAAAGGGCATCTTAATTTATTGGTGCTGGTGCAACTGCAGATTGTAGCACTGCTTGCCGGCGCAGTTTCATTATTTATCAGCGCAACGCCATATTTTAAAAAAGGGTTCGATATTGACAAAGGAGTGATGAAAAGAATGTTCCATTTTGGAAAATATATTTTCGGCACGAATGTGTTTTCAACATTGGCCCGCTCTGCAGATCAATTTATAACTGCCAATCTTATTTCGCATGAATATGTTGCTTACTATAATGTGGTTGGAAGGATAAACAATATGATGGATGTGCCTTCACTTGCAGTGGCGGATGTTCTCTTTCCAAAAAATGTGGAAGCGATGACGACAAACGCAACAGAAAAAGTGAGGTATTATTTCGAGAGAATGGTTGGCAATATCCTTAGCATTATTTTGCCCCTAAGTTTATTCATCCTTATTTTTCCGGGAGTTTTGGTAAGGTTTTTTGCCGGCGGAAAATATTTTGCGGCAATCCCCTTGCTTTACATAGTCATTCCTTTTAGCTTTTTGCGCACTTTCTTTTATCAGTTTGGAGCTACTATGGATGCGATTGGGAAACCAAATATTAATTTTTGGGTAAACCTCATGTCCATGTCCGTTAGTTTCGTTTTTGTTTATTTTGGATTAAAATATATCGGACAATTAGGCGCCGCATATGGCGCTGTGGCGGCGAATATTCTTACCTTTATAGTGATGTATGCATGGCTCAAAAAAACCATTGACATACGCATTGGCGAAACACTTGGCTATTGTTTGGAAGCATACAAAAAAATGTTCTCAGTAAGTAAAAAGTTTTTGAAGATTGTATGAATATAGAGGATGCACTGATGCAAGAGCACTCCAAAAAGCAATGCGACAAGATTGTAAAATATATCGGCAGCAATAAAGAAAGGTTTGCCGAATTAATGAAACTTTTTTTTGAAAGCGAATATCGCATCACGCAAAGGGCTGCATGGCCAATGAGCTATTGCGTGAGAAATTATCCGGAATTGATAAAGCCGTATTTTAATCGCCTCATCAATAATCTTCAGAAAAAAGGAATTCCTGATGCCGTGATACGAAACACGGTGAGGCTTTTGCAGGATGTCGAAATCCCTAAAAAACACCACGGCAAGCTGATGGATATTTGCTTTGGATATATTCAATCAACCAAAGCTCCTGTTGCCTTTAAAGCATTCTCGTTAACTATATTGGGGAATTTATCTAAACAATATCCCGATATTATTCCTGAGCTGAAATTAATAATAGAAGAACGTTGGGAACATGAAACTGCAGCCTTCCACTCAAGGGCCAGAAAAATATTGAAGAGCGCAGAAAGAAAACCTAATAAACCAATCTTGCCTTAATGGTATGTTTCACTTCTTTCAATAGCTGAAGGGCCTGTGCTGAAAGCTTTTTGTCAACATCCAGCACCACATAACCAATCTCATCATTTGTTTTTAAAGCCTGGCCAAGGATATTTATATTGTTTTTCGAAAGCTCAGTATTTATTTCAGACAAAACGCCGGGCACATTTTTATGAATATGTAATATTCTATGAGTGCCTTCCTGAGGTGGCAGGCTCAAAGAAGGAATGGTGTGAGAACCAGTGGTGATACCCTTTTCGAGGTATTGAAATAATTTATTGCTCACGTCTTCGCCAATATTTTGTTGTGCTTCTTCAGTTGAGCCTCCGATATGCGGCGTTAATAAAACATTTGGCAGGGTTTGTAATGGGCTTTCAAATTTGTCGCCGTTTTTTTCAGGCTCCCATGGATATACATCGATCGCTGCACCAGAAATTTGCCCTTCGTTGATGGCATTCGCCAGCGCGTCAAGGTCAACAACTTCTCCCCTCGCATAGTTCAATAAAATGCTGCCTTTTTTAAATTGTTTCAGAAGCGTTTTGTTGATCATGTTTTTTGTCTGCCCGGTCTCAGGAACATGAAGTGTAACAATATCACTTTGGCTCACCAATTCTTTCAAAGATTTTTTTGATACCGCATTTCCTAAAGGAAGTTTGGTAACCACATCATAAAAAATAACTTTCATGCCGAGTGATTCTGCGAGAACGCTCACTTGTGTCCCGATATTTCCATAACCAATAATGCCAAGTGTTTTGCCTCTCAGCTCATAGCTTCCCTTAGCTTCTTTGAGCCATTTGCCCTGATGAGCAGCAATATTTTTATCAACGATTTTTCTGATCAGCATGATAGATGCGCCGATTACCAATTCAGCAACTGAGCGTGTATTGGAATAAGGTGCATTGAAAACAACAACACCATGGTTTGTAGCGCTTTTCAAATCAACCTGATTAACGCCAATGCAAAAGCAGCCGATTGCCTGTAATTTTTTAGCAGCTTCCAGAACTTTTGAGGTAATCTGCGTTTTTGAACGAATGCCCAGCAGATGAACATCTTTCACCTCATTGATCAACTGCTCTTCTGAAAGTGCGCCTCCCAGTTTTCTCACAGATGTATATCCGGAGTTTTTGAAATGTGCCACCGCTGCATCACTGATATTCTCTAAAAAAAGTATATTGATTTTCTCTTTTGGGTAGCTCGTTGTTTTCTTTTCAGCCATAATTTTTTGCCATTTATTGCGTTACTATTTTCTAAAAGAAGTGCAAAATTCCCATTAAAACACGAAACGAAAAAACAAAAGTTGTTTTGTACTTTTTTTAGCCGAATAATCCTGTATTTTTGTAAATACTCTAACCACAAAAAGAATTCCTTTTGAAAACCATTTTTTGCTACTTGTTAGCATTACCTCTATTTGTTGCGTGCGGCCAACCCGCAGCACAGCCTCAGCCAAAAGAAGCTGTAGATTCGCTTGCTTCAGCCTCAGAGATTTCACCAGCACTAAGTCAGGAAGAATTCAAACATTACAGCACCTATGCAGCGCATTTTTTTGATTCGCTTTTAAAAAGAAATTTTAATGGAGAAGTGCTTGTTGCAAAGAATGGCGAAGTAGTGTATGAAAAATATGTTGGCCTGAAAACAATGAATGATAAGAACACACAGGTTGATGAGCACACTGCTTTTCACCTTGCATCAGTTTCAAAAACATTCACGGCAATGGCTGTCCTGAAATTATGGGAGCAAGGGAAATTGGATATAAATGATGATGTGTCAAAATATTTGCCCGGTTTCCCTTTTGCCGGCACAACAATAAAAATGCTTTTGAGCCAGCGAAGTGGCTTGCAGAATTATGTTCATTATGTTCAAGCACCTCGTGGCTGGGATAGAAAAAAATTCCTGAGCAATCAGGATTTGTTGCAATACATTATAGCACATCAAAATGAAATTCATGGTGCGCCTCCAGGAAAGCATTTCGAATACTGCAATACCAACTATGCACTTCTTGCATTGATCATTGAAAAAGCTTCAGGTCAAACATATTCTCAATATTTAAGCAGCACTTTTTTTGTGCCATTGCAGATGAATGACACTTATATTTTTGATATATCGAAATTGCCGAACTCTACCTGGTCATATAAAAGCAACAGACGCCCATACCCCATCGAATATCTGGATGGAGTTTATGGAGACAAAAATGTTTACAGCACGGTACGCGATTTATTAAAATGGGATCAGGCACTTCGCTCGGGAAAATTTTTTAAGCAAACTACTTTAGACTGTGCATATACTCCATATAGTCTTGAAAAACCAGGCAAGAGAAATTATGGTCTTGGTTGGAGAATGTTATTAATCCCAAATGGGAAAAAACTGATTTATCACAACGGATGGTGGCATGGCAACCGAACAGCTTTTGTACGCATGATTGATGAAGGCGCCACTATTATTGCGCTTAGCAATAATGATTGCACAAGAGTGTATGCTTCGAAAAAATTGTGCAATCTTTTCGGTGACTACAGACAAGGCAATGAAACTTTTGATGAAGTAGACAACGAACATTCGGGAATGCGTGGTGAGCCTACACCAAAAAAATAATTGCTTTTTTCTGGCCTCAATATTGAGTAAATTTCCATCATGGAAATTTTATCTGCAGAACAGATTCGTGCATGGGATGAATATACCATCGCAAACGAGCCAATTTCTTCTATTGATTTAATGGAACGTGCCGCTCTAAAATGTGTTGACTGGCTACAGAACAACGGGTACGAATACGCGTCGTTTACTATTTTTTGTGGCAAAGGAAATAATGGCGGAGATGGACTGGCTATTGCAAGAATACTTTCAGAGAAAAAATGTTTTGTAAAAGTTTATATCCTTGAATCTGGTCATGAAGGCACGGAAGATTTTCAGATCAATTTTGCAAGGCTTCATCAAACATCTGTTCAAATAAGTTTCATTCAGGCTCAGGAAAATTTTGATTCAATTCCTGATAATGATATTGTGATTGATTCACTGTTTGGTTCCGGATTAAACCGCCTATTGACACAAGTTGCGGAAAAATTAGTTGCGCATATCAATCAATCAAAAAACACAATTGTTTCTATTGACATACCGAGCGGCTTGTTTGTTGATAAAAGCTCGAAAGAAAATGCTGTTATAAGTGCAACACATACACTCAGTTTTCAATGTTATAAACCGGCTTTTCTTGTTGCAGAAAACGGGTCAGCAATTGGTGATATTCACATTTTAGATATTGGGCTTCATCAGGATTATCTTTCCCAATTGCATCTTCATTCAGTTTTGATCGACAAAAAAATCATTCAACAAATTTTCAGGCCGAGAAATAAATTTGCAAATAAGGGAAATTTCGGTCATGCATTACTGTTAGTTGGGAGTTATGGGAAAATGGGTGCGGCAGTTCTTGCAGCCAAAGCTTGCCTGCGAAGCGGCGTTGGATTATTAACCTGTCACGTCGCCAAATGTGGCTATGAGATTATGCAATCTTCAATTCCTGAAGCAATGGCCACTGTTGATGGTGATGAAAATATCATCACCGGAATTCAGGAAGAATTATCGAGATATAATGTTCTTGGCATTGGCCCAGGGATTGGGACAGATGCCCTCACTAAATTTTTTTTAGAAAACATTTTGAAGCAATTCAAAAAACCAATTGTGATTGACGCCGATGCATTGAACATTATTTCTTCAGATAAAAAAATGTTGGAAATAATTCCTCTTAATTCTGTCCTCACCCCTCACCTAAAAGAATTTGAAAGATTATTTGGCCAAAGCGAAAATGATTTTGAGCGCATTCAATTGGCAACAGAGAATGCAAAAAAATATCAGATTATTATTGTACTGAAAGGGCACAATACTTTTATTGCAACGCCGAATGGCAAAGGATATTTCAACAGTACAGGTAATGCCGGCATGGCTAAAGGCGGAAGCGGTGATGTTTTAACGGGCATGGTCACCGCTTTTTTAGCACAAGGTTATTTCTCAACTGAAGCAGCAATTTTAGCTGTGTATTTGCATGGAATGGCTGGCGATTTTGCGGCATCATCCTTTTCTCCGGAAAGCATGTTGCCATCCGATCTTATTGATTGCATTGGTCATGCTTTTATGTCATTATCAAAGTAACTGAACTTATTTTGTCATTCTTTTTTCTTCGCCAATGTTAAAATTTTATAAAACCTTAACAGTATGTTTTCTTTCATAAAGCTGCTTTGTTATTGAATAGTTATAAAGGCGCTATTGTGGCAACTTCTGTGTGATTTTTGCGTCTATAAATTATTAGAAAACAAAAAAGAAAAAGGAGATGTTATGAAAAAATTATTAATCGTTATGCTTGCATTAGCATTGGCAGGAACGGCATCAGCTCAGCGTTTTAGCCACGTTGGCGGTTTTTATGGCGGCTCTCATGTGATTGTAACAGGAGGTTATTATCCATACTATGGTGTAGGATTTGGGTTTAATCCATTTTTTCCTTATTACCCTTACGGTTCTCCGTATTATAACAGGCCTTCAAGACTTGATTTGCAGATTCAAGATATAAAAAATGACTACAAGGATAAGATATGGTCTGCCAAACATGATACGAGCATCACAAGAAAAGAAAGGAGAGAAAAGGTTCATGAGCTAAAAGTTCAAAGAGATAATGAGATCAATGACCTCAAAAAGAATTACTATAAGCATTAAATGCGCTTCCTGATTCTGCGAAAAGATCGTTCCTTTATAATAAGCCCCACGTTTGCGGGGCTTTTTTTTGCAACGAAATTTAGATTGAAATTTTCAACTGAATTTTATTGAACGAACACTAACGTCAATGCACAATTGATTTTAATTTTTTATTCTAATGTTTTCACTCCTTTTACAGAAACTGCTTGCTGTTGGTGCAAATCGAGAACAATAATTTCATTGTTTCCTTTCTTCAGCCAATTTGCAGGGCAATATAAATGAAACTGTGGGCCTGTATTCCAATACCTGCCAAGATTGTGACCATTCACCCACACAACTCCTTTTTGATAATTGCTCACATCAATATATGTGTCTCCTATTTCATTCAAATTAAAATTTCCTTTGAAAAATATCCCATCATGATTTCCTTCAGGATATGTTGCTTTCAAAGACGATATAAATTTCTCATCCATTGGCAATGGAAATATTTCCCAATCCATTAATGTCATTCCATTCAATGTAACCCTATCGGTGATCCCTTTTCTGTCAATGATGTATTGCGCAAAATTGATATGCCCCATTGCTTCCACTAAAATTTCGAGCAACGGTTCTTTCGCATCTGTTTTTGGCAATTCAATTGTCCAGTTGCCGCCATCACGATAAACAGTATCAATTAATTTTCCATTTAAAAAAACCATGGCAAAGTCATGCGGTTCTGTAATAGTAAGTTTGCCGCTTTTATGCCCGATCAATTTTGTTTTGTACAAAATGAAACCGTTTTTCTGATCAAAATATTCCATTGGCTTTGGTTGAGGAGACCAAATTGGCTTCGGTAAATTTTTCCAAATAGTGGTGAACGCAGAAAGATTGATCGAGGATATTTCTATTGCCGGAATTGGTTTTGGAACATCAGGAATTTTATAAGGAACGTATTGGCTGATGAGATTGCGCAATGCAAAATATTTTTCTGTCGGTTGTCCCTGCTCGTTAATCGGCGCATCATAATCGTAGCTGGTAATATCAGGCTGGTACTGAGTTGGAGAGAATGCGTTTGCGCCAGCAGTAAAACCAAAATTTGTTCCTCCGTGAATGACATATAAATTGAAAGATTTTTTATGCTCTAACAGATATCTCAATTCTTTCAAAATATCTGCTGTATCTATTTTCGCCCATTTTTCTTTCCAGTGTGTTAGCCAACCCGGGTAAGTTTCGCTACTGAATGAAGGCACATTCGGATTTCGTTTTTTTGCTTCTTCAAAATCATTATCGCCTGTTCCGCTGTCAAGACCAATTGCTGCACCGTCAATATTTCCGGCCTCAAGCATGTAAGGAGTTGGGCCATCGGAAGTATAGAATGGAACGGTGATACCGTTTTGAAGCCACCGTTTCTTTAATGACTCTAAATATTTTTTATCATTAGCATAACTGCCATATTCATTTTCAATCTGCACCATCAAAATAGGTCCGCCATTCGTGCATTGCAACGGAACAACTTCTTTTGATAAGCGATTGATATACCTTGTCACTGCGCTCATATATCTTGTATCCATGCAGCGAACTTTTATATCGGGTATTTTTAGAAGATAAGTGGGAAGACCCCCAAAATCCCATTCAGCGCATACATATGGGCCTGGCCGCAACAGTACCCACATTTTTTCTTGCTGACAAATCCGAATGAACTCCGCGATATTTCTATTCTCTGAAACAAAATCAAAAACTCCCGGTGAAGTTTCGTGGTAGTTCCAAAAAATGTAAGCTGCGATGGTGTTGCAGCCCATTGCTTTTGCCATTTGTATCCTGTGCCGCCAGTATTGTCTTGGTATTCTTGCCGGGTGCATCTCGCCACTGATTATCTGAAATGTTTTCCCATCTAATAAAAAATCGGTTTTGCTAAAAGAAAAAACGTGCCGTGCCTGAGCCGCAGCATCTAACTGAAAAAAATACAGCAACCCAATCATCAAATATTTAACGGAGGTTTTCTTTGCAAACATTGGTGTTTGTTTTATAGAGTAATTTTTTTGCAATGATAATCAGCAACGCTGAAAATACATCAAAAATCAGTAGTCATGCGCAATCGTTTGCGTGATTCTCGATTTGAATTTGCGCAAAATTTGCGTAATTTGACCTCACCTTATACATTGAAAAAATGGACAATAAACTTCCTACAATTAAAGAGATTGCAAAGCGATTAAATATTTCCGTATCTACCGTTTCAAGAGCATTGCACGACCATCACAGCATCGGGCTAAGAACAAAAATGAGAGTGCGCGAACTGGCTGCTGAATTAAATTATGAGCCCAATAGAACCGCAATCCATTTTAAACAAGGCAGAACTTTCACGATTGGAGTAATTCTTCCTAATCTTTCAGAATCTTTTTTTTCTTCGGCTATCAGCGGTATAGAAGATTTTGCCGGCACCAAAAATTACAATGTTCTTTTGGGCCAATCTCACGATGAAAAAGAAAGAGAGATAAGCATTGTTAATGCGATGAAGGATCAGCGCGTTGATGGCATATTGGTTTCCGTTTCAAAAAACACAACTACATACGATCATTTTGAATTGCTTGGGAAATATAATATACCCCTTGTTTTTTTTGACAGAGTGCCCGACATGAAAGATATACATTATGTTGCTTGCCGGTTGGAAAAAGGGATGCAAGAAGCGATTCAATATCTTGTAAAAAAAGGGCATAAACATATTGCGCTTCTAAATGGGCCTGAAACATTAATCGCAACTAAACAAAGATTAGAATGCTACATAGGCGCTTTAAAAAGCAATAGGTTGAAAGTTCAGGAAAAATATATTGTTTCAACGGACCTCACAGCCGAAAAAACAATTGCTGCCATGAAACAGTTGTTATCAATAAAGCTGAAACCCACAGCAATCATCGCATTCAATGATTATGTTGCCCTGGATGCTATGCAATATGCAAAAAAGGAAAAAATAAAAATCAATAAAGACATCAGTTTTGTAAGTTTTGCAAACCTTCCTATTTGTAACTATATGGAAAACCCACCGCTGGCATCTGTTGAACAGTTCCCATACGAACAAGGGCAGAAAGCAGCAGAAATGCTTTTGCAAATAGTAGATGCAAAAAAAAGCGATGCAATCACAAACCCTGAGATAATGAATATAACCATCGATTCCAAATTAGAAACTCATTGATTATATAATTGAAAATAAGAATGCCCAACAAACGTTGGGCATTCTTATTTCTACGGCGAAATTTATTTTTGGTTCTTTTGCTGCTGCATTTGTTCTTGCAATTTTTTTAATTGCTCGGGGCTTATTTGTTGCTGCCTTGAAGGATGCGGCTCTTCTTTTGGCGCATCAGTTACATCTACAACCTGTACATCAAAAATGAGGTTCTCAAATGGTTTGCGGCTTGGCCCGTTTGGCTGTGCATCGTAAGCTAAATAAGCAGGAACATATAAAGTGCCCGATCCGCCTTTTTTGAAAAGCCTCAAACCATCGTCCCAGCCTTTTATGATTGCTCCTCTACCTACAACAAATTTTAAAGTGTCTTTGTGCGGGCCTGTAATATTTGATTCAAAAACTTTTCCTTCGGGAAATGTTTTGCCGGTATATAAAACATGAACTTGTTTTCCGCTATCTACAGCAGCGCCGTCACCAACAGATTTTATCTCAACATAAGTGCCTTTTTCTGTTTTTTGTGCATTGATTTTATGAGCTGCTATATAATCTGCCATCACTTTATCTTCACGACTTTTTTCCTTCTCCATTTCATTTTTACGATCAGCTTCAACAAGAACCTGGCTTGTAAAAACATCAACCAATTTAAATGTGATGATGATCTTGCTGTCCTTTTTCATGAACGGCGGAAGTTGTCCGTATTTTCTTTGGATCGTATCTGCAAGCTCAATAATAACAACACTGTCTCCTTTCCTCATTAAAGGAAAAATTTCGGCTGGATTATATATCGGCCCAACGCTATCAACCTTTGCATAACCCGGAAAGCTTCCGTAAGAAGAATATAAAAGCGAATCGCCTATTTTCTGCACATATTCTATTTTGATAAAATCACCTTTCTTAAGTTTTTGGCCTTTGCCATCTGAAATCAATTTATACAGCAGCCCGCTTTTTGTTTTCTTGAACCCTTGCTGGCATGATACTGCAGCCATCGTTACCATTAAGACTAATAAATACGAAGAGATCTTTTTCATTTTATTGTTATTATTGTAATTGTGATTCGTTTTCTTTCATTGCAGAAATAAAATGCAGAACAGCCTGATCCAGGCTTTGCTTGCTCCTTCCTCCTGCCGCATTGAAATGGCCGCCGCCTTCAAAATATTTTCGCGCAAATGTGTTCACGTCAAAATCTCCCTTGCTCCTGAACGAGCACCTTATTTCTTCATCGCGATCAATAATCAATGCTGCCAGCTTTATGCCTTGTATTGACAAAGGATAATTTACAAGGCCTTCTGTATCTCCGGTTTTAATATCAAATTTTGTAAGGTCTTTCCATGGCACTGAAATAAGCGCAGTATTGTATTCGTAATAAACTTCCATCCTGTTTTGCAAAACGTGGCCAATAAACCGCAGGCGGTTTTCCAGAAAATTATCGAATAGGTTTTCGTGTATTTTGGTATGATCAAAATTTGTTTTTTTGATATCTGCAACCATCATATGAACATCAGCCGTTGCTGAAGCATAACGAAATGAGCCTGTATCAGACATTACACCTGCATACAAACATTCTGCAATTTCTTTGTTGATTTTATCGCCATACCCTGCATGTATAATAAAATCATAAACCATTTCACATGTGGAGCTTTTTGAAGTATCACTAACACCATAATTAAAAAGTTCAGTCGCAGGCTCCTGGTGGTGATCAATTAATATTTTAATACAGCTAATTGATTTTAGCTTATTCGCCATGTGCCTTGTGCGGATCAGGGTATTGAAATCAAGGCAAAAAAGAATTTCTGTTTTTGAAAGAATATCATTTGCTTTTTCATTGCTCAGCTCATAATCAACCACAGCATCACAGCCAGGCATCCATTTTAACCAATCGGCCCAGTTGGTCGGCGATATCACAGTTATTGAATGCCCAAACTGTTTCAGGAAATGGAACAAAGCAAGCGATGAGCCCATTGCATCTGCATCAGGCTTTTGGTGCATGGTAATAACAACTTTAGAAGGAGTTGTAAAAATGAACGATATTTCGTCTAATCCTTTCATATAAAACGGCTGCAAAGGTGCATAATTAAAGGTCAATTCCCAAAACAACTTAGGAGTAAAAAAAGGTGACCAGATAAGGCACTTTATGATAAAGGTCACTTGCTTTAAATCTTAACTATCGCCCGAAAACTCTACCTTTGCGCGCAAAATTTACATTATGGGCAATAAAACTTTTACTATGATCAAGCCCGATGCATTCGGGAAGGGGCACTCAGGGGCAATCATCGATATAATCCTGAAAGATGGGTTCCAAATTAAAGCCATGAAACTCACAAAGCTCTCTGCTGAAAAAGCAGGAGAATTTTATGCTATCCATAAAGCGAGGCCTTTCTTTGGTGAGCTTGTTGATTTTATGAGCAGTGGGCCGATTGTTGCAGCAGTTCTTGAAAAAGATAATGCAGTATCAGATTTTCGCAAGCTTATTGGCGCTACGGACCCTGCAAAAGCTGATGAAGGCACTATCAGAAAATTGTTTGCTGCATCAGTTGGGGAAAATGCGATTCATGGCAGCGACAGTGATGAAAATGCAGAAATTGAAAGCAGTTTCTTTTTCAGCAAGCTTGAAAATTTATAAAGGCTGTTTCCGGGAATTCACTAATTATCTTCATCACTCACAATTCACTGCCAACTGATGTTGTAATTGGAGATACTGTATAGCCATTTTTTCTTAATAAATTCAAGATACCTTGTTCACCGGGCAAATGCCCGGCGCCTACTGCAATCAGCAGTGATTTTTCCGGCATCAATGTTTTTAATTTTGCTGCAGTTGCGGTTCCTGCTATACAGCAAAAGATCCATAAAATCTGAGGTGCCTGGGTCTTCTTTTGTTGTAAGCAATTCAATTTTATTCAGGTCTTTTTCTCTGTAAGCTTGCGCAAGCGTGTCAGTCATTTTTTTATAATCCTCTCCGCTGTCAATATATTTCATAAGCTCTGCGGCCTGGTCTTTATATGGTATGCTGTCAAAAAGCGAAGCCTGAAATTCTGCAGTTTCAAGGCCGTTGATTTTTTTATTTTGTTGATGGACTTCTTTCATAATCACAAATTCCATCCCGTTTGTTGATTTGCAAGGCAGGTCATCTTCTTCCATAAGGCCGCTGATGAGCATTGGTTTAAAACGTTCAATCATGCTGAAGGGCAACATAGAAGAATGCTTTGAAAAATATTTTTTTATTTTTTCATAATCGTCAGCGCTTAATAAATCTGAGAGTTTCTTATCATCATTCATGCGCATATATTTCATTGAATTCATCATGCCCATCATATCGCTCATATCAATTTCAAAATATACTTCGTCACAATTCTTGATTACATTTTTTAGTTCGTTGCTTAAGTTCGCGTCATCTGCACACAGTATGTGCATGGTGCCAAAAATATAAGTAGGCTTTTTAAGATCTTTGCCTGTTATTTGCCACAACAAAGTGTTGGCAAGCTTTTGTGGGGCATCCTGCGAAAAAATAATATTTGTAAATAATGCAAAGGAAAGCAGCGAAAATATTTTTTTCATACACTCAATCTTTATTTTTAAAGTTGCTTATTTATGGCTACAGCTACAGTAACTCCGGTTGAACATTCTTGCGACGACCCTTTCATCTATAGAATATCATTGCGCCACACAAATTATCTGCAACATCAATTTACTGTCGCTTCTTCGCCATACAGCTGATGCTTGAATTTTAAAGAAGGCGAAGGGATGAATTCTCCAACATTAAGCTTCTCCCATTTTTCATCAATTGATTTGATTGTTGCATCATCTGCTACAATTATGTTCGGCCAATCGCGCTGAAAATTATCAAGTTCTTTTGTTTTCCGCGTGCCATCAAACCCAATGATTGCAGGCTTGTGGCCATTATTCAATAACGGATATCCATACACGTGATCTCTTTTCGGATCAAGGTTGTTACAGAAGCGCCATAATGCCGTCGTTAAATCATTCGCATCAACGGTATGCTCAACATATAAAATCATTTTTACATTTTCTATTCCTGCGACAGATAAACATATCTGCTGATGTAGTTCTTTCACATGCCCGACTCTGCTTTTTTTAACAGAGATAATAATGCAAGGGATTTCTTTTTTTAGAAGAGAAACATTTACTTCAACAATTTCACTAAAATTGTTCTTCAACGAATTTGAAATGTCATTTCCTGCCAATTGAAAATTGCTGACTGTGAACTGAAAACTGCTATCCATTTCTTCATCATATTTTTTTGTCCCGTCAATGCACATCTTGCCACCAAAACCTAATTTGCTGCAGCTATGATCAAGCACATCCATCGGTCCTTGTGAAAAATAAATATCAGTTGCCGGATTGATATTTTTGAAAACATATTTTGCAAGCTCTTCATAATTTTGGATGCTCACATATTCATCTGCCAGTACCAGAATTTTGTTGAACATCATCTGGCCTGCGCCCCACATGGCATTCATTACTTTTTGTCCCTGCCCGGCATAATCTTTTTTAATTTTTGCGATCACCAGATTATGAAACACTCCTTCAACAGGCATATCCATATCAATGATTTCGGGAACCATTGTCATCTTAATCGGCGCCAAAAAAATTCGCTCCGTTGCTTTTCCAAGCCATGCATCTTCCTGCGGCGGAATGCCAACAATCGTTGCCGGATAAACCGGATTTTTTTTATGCGTGATGCATGTGATGTGAAATTTCGGATACCAATCCGGCAAAGAATAATAACCGGTATGATCGCCAAACGGGCCTTCCCAAATCAGCTCATCATTGGGATCAACAAATCCTTCAATAATAAAATCAGCATCAGCGGGTACTTCAATTTCAGGCTGTGTGAGGCACTTCACCAGCTCAACTTTCTTTTTTCTTAAAAAACCGGCAAGCATATACTCATCAACATTTTCAGGAAGCGGCGCAGTTGCACTGTAGGCGTAAACCGGGTCGCCGCCCAATGCAACTGCAACAGGCATTTTAATGCCTAGCTTTTTATATTCATTGAAATGTTTGGCGCTTACTTTATGTTTATGCCAATGCATTCCGGTAAGTGTTGGGCCAAACACCTGCATGCGGTACATGCCAACATTTCGGACATTTGTTGTGGGGTCTTTTGTGTGAATGATTGGGAGCGTTAAAAATGGGCCGCCATCTTTCGGCCAGCAAGTAATTACAGGAAGTTTGCTAATATCAGGTAAAGGCATCAACACTTCCTGGCATTCACCCTTCCCATTTTTAACTTTAGGCATCCAACTTGCAAACTGGCTCAGCTTTGGTAATAATTTTAATTTATTGATGATGCCTTCTTTGGGCGCTGATAATAAATGAAAGAGATTTTCAATCTCTTTTGCAACGTCGTCTAAATGATTTACGCCAAGCGCCATGCACATGCGCTTTTCACTTCCATAAGCATTCATCAAAACGGGAAAATCGAAACCTGTATTTTCAAACAGCAAAGCCTTTCCGCCATTTTTTGTTTTGCTGAAACGGTCTGTTATTTCAGCCATTTCCAAAACAGGGTTCACGTAAGTTTTTATACGGAGCAACTCTCCTTCCGATTCTAATGCATCAATAAATTCTTGCTGATCGCGGTATGCCATTTAATTGCTTTCAAATGCAAAAGTAAAACACAAAGTGTTGGAATATGTTTAATCAACAAAAGAATTGTTTGCAATGCAAATCAGGTTGGAAAAAATAAGAAGAAAATGAAATCAACAGCAGTTATATAACTTTTTTAGGGCAATCAATCACACCTTTTCTGTCAATTTTTTGATTTTTAGAATTATTGATGCCTATGCTTACTCTTATACCTGAAAAATAATACCAGTCTTTATGGTTCGGATTGCCGCGAACTGATCCTGCAGCCGGATAAGTTTGGCTTCCGCCTTTTACTTCATTGCCGCGATAAGCCATTTCCACGGCTTCCGGGCCTTTTGCATTCAGCAAAATGGTTTCATCAACATATCTTGTGCTTACATCATCTAAATAATCGGTGAATAATTTTCTGAAACCTATTTCATATGCTAAAGTAACGTTGTCGGTTATGCGTAATTTTATGCCTCCTCCAAATGGAATGGCAAATTGTGTAAGATGATATTCTTTTTGGCCTGGATATTCCGGAAGCCCCTCACCTTCTGTACTAAGCGGCCTTAGATAAACTTTATTTCCAAGCGTATCGTAAGCAAAAGGGTTGAAATGATAAATAGCAATGCCAGCAAATGCATATGGAGTAAAGCGCTTTTCAGAAATATCAAAAAGATTATACTCGCCCATCAGATTCCACTCAAAAACCTGAGATTGAAAACTTAAATTTCTTGATTGCAGATCTGGCTTATTAAATTTATCGGCTGCGCCCACATGTCCAATATTTATTCCTGATATTGCTGAAATGTGATTGGTAAAATCATATTGTGCGCTTGCGCCAAATGCCCCATATGACTGATCGGTTGTAAAAAATTTATCCTGAAGATCACCTGAATAATTTGAAATGCCCCCAAAAAGATTCACATGCCATTGTGCATGAACAATACTTGGGAATAAGAAAAGAATTAATGAAATTTTTTTCATGTTGTTAATTCAATTAAAGAAACAGCAGGTAACGCAACAACTATTTGCAAAGGATATAAAGGCTGATGCTCGGTCTTTCAGGCTGGATGATATATTAAACGCAAGTATCAGACCAAATATTTGTTAATGGATTTGTAAAACACGCGAACTAATTCTTCCTGCAAAAATAAAGAAGACCCACATTGTGAGCCTTCTTTATTTTTATTTCTATTCTTATTGTTTGTAAACCAAGTTCTTTTGTGTGATCATATCATCTTCAACTTTCACTGCCTGATCCAAATAAATGTCTTCACGCAAACTTTTTAGCCATTGATCATAACGTGCTTTTTTATCCTTGTCATCAGCATATTTATTCGCATCCTGAGGCAAACCAACTACATTCATTTGCTGCTGAAGTTTTTTAAGTGTTTCAATTTGGCTCACCGTAGCTTTTATTTGCTTTTGCTCCTGTCTGTATTTATCAACATTTAATGAGAACTTTTTATCTTCCTGCGTTTGCAGCCATTCGGCATCTGTGCGTATTAAATTGAAAGAAGAATTATTTTTAATGCGCTCATTGCTGGCATTTTTTATTGCGTTCAAATCATATGCATATTTCCAGGGAGTATAATCAGCTTTTTGAATTTCATCCCATGGCAAAGCATCTGTATTATCTTTTTCGCGAACTTTCGAGTATTCCAGAATATCCGGCAGCACAACATCAGAAGCAACTCCTCGCAATTGAGTGGAACCTCCGTTGATACGATAGAATTTCTGCAGCGTGATTTTTACCGATCCCATATCGCCGCTGCCATTGTCAACCACTCCAAACGATTTGTCAAGCTGAATCTGACGCTGAACAGTTCCTTTACCGTATGTGGATGTACTTCCAATTATAATACCCCTTTTATAATCCTGAATAGCCGCTGCAAAAATTTCAGAAGCAGATGCGCTGTATTCATTTACCATCACTTCAAGTGGCCCATCATACAAAACTGATTTATCATGATCATTTAAAACCTGCGCTTTCCCATCGCGGTCTTTTACCTGCACAACCGGTCCCTGGTTAATGAACAAGCCAACCATTTGCACCACATCATACAAAGAACCGCCTCCATTGTAGCGAAGGTCGATCACGATGCCATCCACTTTTTCTTCTTTCAATTTAGTAACCTCATGAGCAACATCAATTGAACAACGGTTGCCTTTTGGGTTATCAAAATCTGCGTAAAACTCAGGCAAATAGATATATCCTATTTTACCTTTTGAACTATTGATGATTGCGCTTTTAGCATATGTCAATTCATCCTGAACAATTTCATCGCGGATGAGGGAAACTATTTTAATAGAACCATCAGTCTTCTTAAGTGTCAATCTCACTTCAGTTCCTTTTGTTCCTCGTATGAGCTTAACTGCGTCTTCAACAAAAAATCCTTTTAAGTCTGTTGGTTCCTGGTTGCCTTGTGCAACTTTCATAATAATATCGCCAATATTTATTTGTCCGGATTTTGATGCAGGGCTACCGGAAACAAGTGTCGCAATTTTAATATTACCATCTTCATCGCGAAGCAAAGACGCGCCGATGCCGAAAAAGTGGCCGCTCATTTGTTCATCAAAATATCTTTTATCAACGGGGGGCAAATAATCTGTGTGCGGGTCCATTGACTGAACAATGTCCTGAACAAAAATGTTGAACCTGTCGTCTTCGTCATTGGCTTTTAATGTAAGCCTTTCAAAATACCTGTCCATCGCTTTTAGTGCTTTTGCCCTTGCATCGGCTTCCATTTCTACATTGCTTTTTGCAACAAAATCTTTTTTATTTTTATTGGCTTCCTGCACATCAAGCATGTCAGAATATCTTTCAAGCGTTAAATATTTCAGTCGCTTTCTCCATGCTTCTTTTCTATCGGCTTCAGTTTTAGGAAAACTTTGTTTGTCAAAATCAAAGTTTGCTTCTTCATTTGTTGTAAAATCGAATGGCTTTGATAAAATATCTCTGTAGATCATTTGAGCTTCAGCAACTCTTTTTTTGAAAACTGTAGTTACAGCAGGAACAAAATCAATTCCTTCTTTCCCTAGAATCTCATCGTCAATAGTGGTTGAATATTTGCCCAGTGCGTCAACATCTGATTGAAGCAAAATATTCTTCTCAATATCAACATCGTTTAAATATTTGTTGAAGACTTCTTTCGAAAATTTGTCATCAATTGCTTTTGGGCTGTAATGAATTTCTTCGAGCATCTCTCCTACATTGTGCAATATCCTTTCATATTTTGAGGCAGGATTGCCGCCAAAACCAAGGCTTCTGAACGCAACAAAAACTCCTCCTGCCAAAACAATCAGAAGGATGGGCAGGTTCCTTTTCTTAATAATCATATTTTTTATGGCTTTTAGCATATTATAAATCAAAAATAACGATAAAACGCAGCGTATGTTGCAAAGAAACGGCAATATTAACATACAGTTTGCGACAATTATATAAACGGAGCAGTGCCGCAAATTTCAGTTTCCATGCCCTATTTTTTCTTGATGTCAAAAACGATCCACCAAACCGAACAGCGCATTGTTTCTTATGCAACAGGCTTGCCAATTTCCCAACAATGCCCGAAAGGATCAATTAATTTTCCTGACCTCCAGCCATGCGCCTCATTAACAGGATATACCTCAGACGCGCCTGCTTTTAATGCTTTGGCAAAAGCAGCATCCGGATCTTCAACAGTTAAAATTATTCTGACCGATGTTCCGTTTATTGATTGCGGGCTTGCATTTCCAACATCCTTAGATTCTTCACCCATCCAGAATTCCGCGCCGTCGATGGAAAGCTTTGCAACAATGCTCCCATCCTCTCCTTCCAAATGAAAGCTTTCGGTTGCCCCAAATGCGGACATATAAAATTCAAGCGCTTTTGCGCTGTTCCGCACATTCAACCATGGAGAAATTGATGAGAAATTTTGATGCATTGAAAGAAATTTAAAATGAAATTATTTCACCCTGATATTTCATTATCCTCAAATATACAAAACACAAAGGCCAATGACACTGCCTGATTTTTTTAGGCTTCGTTCCAACAGTCAACATTTACAAAAAATCAAAAATAAATTTTGTGTAACCAAATGGTTACCCTTATATTTGTAACCGATTAGTTACATAAAATAATTTCAAAAATGAGAAGAGACGTTTTTCAGGCCATCGCCGACCCTACAAGAAGAGCAATCATCAATATGATTGCCACGCAATCGCTGAATTTGAATTCGGTTGCCGAAAATTTTGATGTGAGCAGACCTGCTATTTCAAAACATATTAAAATATTGACTGAATGCGGCCTCATTGAAATTAAACAACAAGGCCGTGAGCGGTATTGCGAAGCAAAGTTGCAAAAGCTCAGCGAAGTGTCTGATTGGGTAGAACAATACAAACAGTTCTGGAATGCCAAGTTCGATGCACTCGAAAATTATTTGCGGGAATTGCAAAGCAAAAAAACAACCAAGAAGAAAAAAGTAACAAGGAACAAGAGAGCAAGATGATTAATATAAAAACTATTTGCGAACGAAACAATCTTGAAACAAAATTTTTAAACAAATCAAAAACTTTAATCATGGCACAAACAATTGCAGCCAAAAGCAACACTTCAGAAAGAGAGCTTTCTATTACGCGTGTTTTAAATGCCCCAAGAAGTTTGGTGTGGAAAGTATTTACAGAACAAAAACACGTCAAAAACTGGTGGCGCCAACGGTTTTTCATTGACGCAACACAAAATGGATGTAAAACAAAACGGTCAGTGGAGTTTTATTATGCATGGTCCGGATGGGAAAGATTATCCGAATGAAGTTGTTTATGTTGAAGTGGTAAAACCTGAAAAAATTGTATTAGATCATACATCATGGCCGCACCATCGCACTACAATTATACTCGAAGCCCAGCACCAAAAAACAGTGCTTCATTTTACAATGCTGTTTGCATCTGTTGAAGTAAAAGAACAAACCATTCAATTGCATAAAGCTGATATCGGTTTGCAACAGACAATCGGGAGGCTGGAATCATATCTTGAAAAAGTAACGCCCGACAAAGAACTAACGTTGACGCGTATCTTCAAAGTCCAACGTGAAGTTGTTTTCAATGCGTGGGTTGATGTGAAGCAGTTGGCAAAATGGTGGGGGCCGGCAGGATTCACAAATCCGGTTTGTGAAATAGATGTAAGGCCAGGTGGCAAAATATATATTGAAATGAAAGCTTCGGACGGAATTGTGTATCCAATGAGCGGCGAGTTCAAAGAAATTATAAAACCTGAAAAAATTGTTTTTGTGAGCGGAGCATGGGACAAAAATGGCAAAACCATTTTTGAAGTAATGAACACAGTTGTATTTGAAGAAGATGGCGAGTACACAAAACTAACGCTGAATGCAGTTGTCGATCATGTGAGCGATGAAGCTAAACCTTATGTTGGCGGAATGGACGAAGGCTGGTCGCAGAGCCTTGTGCGCCTGGGAGAATTGGTCACAAAGCAATAGTGATTTATTATCAACACATTTTTGTAAATCACAAGATGAGGCAGAATGTTTTTTATATCATTTTAATTGTTTTGAGTTTGGCTTCTTGCAAAAACAGTCAGCCTGAACAAAATAAAAAAGCGACAATGGCAAACAACAGCAATTTTGAAAGCGGCTATTCAGATGTGAATGGAATAAAAATGTATTATGAAATTCACGGGCATGGACAGCCGCTTGTATTAATTCATGGCGGGGGCTCAACCATCACGACATCTTTTGGCAAAATATTGCCAATGCTTTCTGAAGATTATAAAGTGATCGCGGTTGAATTACAGGCCCACGGCCACAGCAGCGATCGAATTTCACCCGAAAGTTTTGAGCAGGAAGCCGATGATGTTGCCACATTGCTGAAAAATCTTAAAATTGAAAAAGCTTCATTTTTTGGTTTTAGCAACGGCGGGAATACGGCGATGCAAATAGCAAATCGCCATCCTGAAATTGTACAGAAGCTGATACTCGCTTCCACATTCTATAAAAAAGAAGGCCTCCCTCCGGGTTTCTTTGAAGGCATGCAACAGGCAACAATAGATGCGATGCCACAGGTGCTAAAAGATGCATACTTAAAAATTAATCCGGATACAGCAGGTTTATTAACGATGTTCAATAAAGACAGAGAACGAATGCTCCACTTCACAGATTGGAAAGACGAAATGCTGAGTTCCATAAAAGCGCCTACATTAATTATTAATGGCGATCAGGATGTAATTGTTTCTGCACATGCAGTTGCGATGTCAAAATTAATCAAGGGCTCAAGGTTGATGATTCTTCCGGCTATGCATGGCTCATATATCGGTGCAGCAGAAAGTCCCGACAGCGGCGGCGAAACAATCAACATTACCGTTCATATCATAAAAAAATTCCTGAGTGAAAAAGAATAATTCATATCAATTTTAAAATTATTGACCATGAAAAATGAACCTTTTGTTATTGAAAGAATTTTTGATGCCCCTGCAGAAATGATCTGGAAAGCGCTGACTGATAAAAAGGAGATGAAAAAATGGTATTTTGATATTGCATCGTTTAAACCTGAAGTCGGGTTTGAATTTACATTCAATGGTGGCAGCGAAAACCAGATGTATGTTCATCTTTGTGTAGTGAAAGAAGCAATCCCAAATAAAAAACTTTCTTATGCCTGGAGATATAAAGATTATCCGGGAATTTCATTGGTGACTTTTGAATTGATCCCTAAAGGCGACAAAACAAAATTAAAACTTACGCATGAAGGATTGGAAAGCTTCCCGCAAACTTCACCATACTTTGCAAGGACAAGCTTTGAAAAAGGCTGGACATATATAATTACAGAATCACTTCAAAAATATTTGCAAGCAATTATAGCTTAGTAAAACAATTTGCCAACGAAATTCTTTTAATCATTCAACACCAATTATTTTCATTCAAAAAAAATAATCATGAGCAAGATATTTTTTGATGCCGCCATTTCATTAGATGGTTTTATAGCTGGCGAAAACCGCGGGCCGAAAAACCCGTTAGGAGATCATGGCCTCGACATCCACAAATGGATGTTTGTACAAAAGGCTTTTTGGGAACATCACGGTGGCAACGGAGGCGAAGTAAGCGGAGACGATGGAAAATTAATCCATGATGTATTTGCAAGAGCAGGCGCAGGCATTATGGGGAAAAGAATGTTTGAAGAAGGCGAGCCAAATTGGCCGGAAGATTTATTTAAAGGGCCGGTGTACGTATTAACACATGAAAAAAGAGAGCCATGGGTTCAGAAAGGAAGCAGCACTTTTTATTTCACGGATAATGATATCAAAACCGTGCTGGAAAAAGCAAAGCGTGATGCAAAGGAAAAGGATGTAAGAATTCACGGCGGCGCAAATAATATTCAACAATTTTTAAATGCAGGGCTGATTGATGAATGCACCATTCACATTACTCCAATTCTGTTGGGAAGCGGCATCAGGCTTTTTGAGAACATCGATACCAATAAATTTGATATCAGAATCAGCAGCATCCATCCTTCCGATTTAACCACGCACATCAACTATCAATTCATAAAAAAGTAGCCCATTAGATTAATGCAATAATGGAGCACGTAAACATTCGTTTGCATGCGCCATTTGTTTTTTGAAAAAATCATGATCATATGAATTGATTGATGAGTATATTTGCGCTCCGGTTTTTGTGAAGATGTACTGCTTGCCTTTGCAAAATTTTTTGATCTGCATCCGTTTTTGCATCATTCTTGCTCAATCTATTTTTGCACCCCTGAACCTTATGATGATACGATGGTTATGCAAACACTATTACCAGTATGAGGAAATTTTTTTACAGGCTATTCATCAGCGGCGGCTTTATTGGTTTAGGCTTTTCTTGCTTTGCTCAAAAAACCAGCGACTCATTGCTGCAAAATGCCACGCTTCAAAACTGCGTAATGTATGCGCTGCAACATTATCCACTTGTGCAACAGGCTTTGCTTGATGAACAAATAACGGAACATCAGATAAAAAGCAAACTTGCGGATTGGTATCCACAAATTGCCCTTAGCGCCAATTATCAAAATAATTTTCAGCTTACATCAGTTTATTTTAATGGTTCGATCATTAAAAGCGGCACCTACAATTCTTCTTTCGCCAGTTTTAATGGAACACAAAATATTTTCAACAGAGATGTGCTTCTTGCAAGCAAATCTGCAAATGATGTGCGCCAGCAAATCAAACAAACAACCACAAGCGATAAGATTGATGTTACGGTGAATGTGAGCAAAGCTTTCTATGATGTGCTGCTCACGCAAAAGCAAATTGATTTATTGGAAGAAGATATTGTTCGTTTGGAAAGAAGCCTGAAGGACTCATATAATCAATACCAGGGCGGCGTTGTAGACAAAACTGATTATAAGCGTGCAACTATTTCGCTCAACAATTCAAAGGCAGAAAAGAAATCTTATCAGGAATTACTAAAAGCAAAACTTGCCACATTAAAATTGCAGATGGGATATCCTGCAAGCGGAGATTTGCTATTACAATATGACAGCACTGCGATGGAGCAACAAGTGCTGATTGATACAAATCAAAATGTAGATTATAATAACCGAATTGAATATCAGTTGCTGTTGACACAAAAAAAATTGCAGATCGATAATCTTAAGTACCAAAAGTGGAGCTATCTGCCGGCGGTATCTGCATTTGGCAATTATACCTTCTCCTATTTAAGCGATGAATTTTCAAATTTATTTTCAAATAATTTTCCTTACTCATATGCAGGAATTCAATTATCAATCCCGATTTTTCAGGGAACAAAAAGAACACAGAACATAAGAGTTGCAGAGCTGCAGGTGAAACGTGTTGATTGGGATATTACAGCCGTAAAGGATAATATCAGCTCTCAATACTCGCAGGCACTGGCTGCATACAAAGGTTACCTCATCGATTATTATTCGCTGAGAGAAAATGTGCAACTGGCACAGGATGTTTATAGCACACTTGAATTACAATACAGATCCGGTGTAAAAGCTTATCTGGACGTGATCACTGCTGAAACTGATTTAAGAAATGCACAATCGAATTATACAAATGCGCTTTATCAGGTTTTGAGCAGCAAATTGGATGTGCAGAAAGCATTGGGGACAATTCAATATTAAATTATATATCGAAAAACAGATCCGGAAAACTGCGAAAACAACAAAACTAACGTCAACGTATAAACGAAATATTTTTCTACCATGATAAAGAAATTCAGATGGGCGGGAAGTTTGATAATAACAGCTTTGCTTGCATCGTGTGGCAGTCAGCAACAACAGCAGCCAAAAACACCGCCGCCAACTGCGGTGAATGTATCTGCGGTGCAGGAAGGCAATGCAATATATTATGATGACTATCCGGCAACTGTTACGCCGTTAAACCAGGTTGATATAAGACCGCAAGTAACAGGCTACATTACAGGCATATTTTTTAAAGACGGGCAACATATTGTGAAAGGGCAAAAGCTTTATGAAATAGATCAACAGCAATATAAAGCTCAATACGAACAATCGATTGCGAACCTGAACGTGGCAAAAGCTAACGAAGCAAAAGCACAACAAGATGCAGACAGGTACAATGACCTTGCTCAAAAAGATGCTATTGCGAAACAAACACTTGACCATGCCGTGGCAGACCTGCAGTCGGCAAAAATGTCGACAGAAGCTGCAAAAGCAAATGTGAACAGTGTTCAGACAAATTTGAAATACTCTGTTATCTACGCTCCTTTCTCGGGAACTATTGGAATTTCACTGGTGAAAATGGGAACTTCTGTTTCGCCCGGACAAACATTATTGAACAGTATTTCAACTGATGACCCGATGGCTGTTGATTTTGCTGTTGATCAGGTTCAAATAGCAAAGTTTGCACAGATCTTGAATAAAAAAGAAACTCCCAAAGACTCAACATTCACTTTGCTTTTGCCGGGCCAATTTGCTTATGATCAGCCGGGGCATTTGAGCTTGTTGGATCGTTCGGTTGATCCTCAAACCGGCACCATCAAAGCAAGGCTTGTTTTTCCAAATCCAAAACAAATTCTTCGCGCCGGTATTACCTGCAATGTGCGCGTAAAAAATAATGCCGGAGAGAAGAGCATGTTGATACCATACAAATCAGTAGTGGAGCAATTGGGCGAATATTTTGTTTTCATTGTGAAAGACAACAAAGCGCTGCAACATAAAGTAGTATTAGGAACAAGAATAAATGATAAGATAGTTGTAAAAAGCGGCTTAGAGCCTGGTGATAACGTAGTGACAGAAGGTGTTCAGAAATTGAGAGATAGTGCTGCCGTACAAGTTGGCCCGCCAAAAGCTGCAAAGTAAAATTTTATATAAGGGAATGAAGTTAGCTTATCTGATTTCATTCTGGCTTTCGAACAGCAGGTTGATACATTTTATTTCGCCGTAGCACTTTGCCGAATAGAAAACCAACTGTACAAGTGAGTGACACAACGATGTTCAATAGTAGTAATGCCGCTCGCTACATCAAAAAAAGATTATGGAGTCAACAAATATATTTCTCAGGAGGCCGGTAACAGCGATTGTAATATCACTGGTGATAGTGATGGTGGGCACGTTGGCGATTATTAATATGCCGATTAGCCAGTATCCTAATATTACTCCGCCAACAGTGCAGATCACCAGCAACTTCACCGGTGCTGATGCGCAAACCGTTGAGCAAACAACCACCACTGCTATTGAAACACAAGTGAACGGCGTGCCGGGCATTACTTATATGCAGAGCAACAGCGCCAATAATGGTCAGTCGACCATTACAGCAACGCTGGATATTGGCGCTGACCCAAATGTTGTTGCCCTTGATATTCAAAACCGCGTAGGCATTGCCACTCCAACATTGCCTACACAGGTGCAGCGGCTTGGCATCACCACCTTAAAAAGAAACCCAAGTATTTTGATGCTTGTTGCCATTTACTCACCAAAGGGATCACACAATGTTCCATTCATAGATAACTATGCAAATATTTATGTCCGCGACCAATTGCTTCGCGTGCCCGGAGTTGGGGATGTTTTCAGCCGTGCGGATAATTTTAGCATGAGGGTTTGGCTTCAAACAGATAAGCTTGCGCAACTGGGCCTTACGGTGAATGATGTACAGAATGCAATTAATGAACAGAACATACAAGTCGCAGCCGGTTCAGTAGCATCACCACCGCAAAATTCTTCAGCTTCGTTTGAATTTACTGTTTTCACAAATAGCCGCCTCACAACAGAAAAAGAATTTGGGAACATCGTTGTACGGTCCAATCCTTCGCAAAATTCAATTGTGTATTTGAAGGATGTTGCACGCCTGCAACTGGGCAAAGTGAGCTATACTGCAAACTCATTTGTTGATGGCAAAAGGTCTTCTTACCTGCTCGTTTATCAGGCGCCGGGAAGCAATGCCCTAACAACTGCGGAAGGCGTGTACAAAGCAATGGCCGACATGAAAAAATATTTTCCTGTTGATATTGATTATGTAGTTCCTTTTGAATCGGTGACGGTGGTAAAAGTTTCTATTGCAGATGTTGTACAAACTTTATTGATCGCACTTTTGCTGGTAACAATTGTGGTGTTTTTATTTCTGCAAAATTGGCGCTCCACTCTTATTCCGGTGCTCGCAATTCCTGTTGCCATTGTCGGCACCTTCATCTTTTTTATACCACTCGGTTTTACGATCAACACATTAACCATGTTCGGTTTTGTGCTCGCAATAGGAATTGTGGTGGATGATGCAATTGTTGTTGTAGAGGCAGTGCAACATTATATCGATACGGAAGGCATATCTGCCAAAGAGGCTACAGCAAAGGCTTTGAAAGATATCACAGGGCCTGTTATTGCAATCGCGTTAATATTGGCGGCAGTGTTTGTGCCGGTAGGTTTTATTCCGGGCATTGTAGGAAGATTGTATCAACAGTTTGCAATCACGATCGCTATTTCTGTTTTGATATCGGCATTCATAGCATTGTCGTTAACACCGGCATTGTGTTCTTTATTATTAAAGCCACAACATCTTGATAAAAATTCAAGAGGCATCAACAAATTTTTTTATTGGTTCAACGAAGGCTTCAGAAAATTTACTCTCAGTTATACTTTGGGCGTAAAGGGATGGATAAAAAGAGCAGCATTAGTCATCGTGCTTTTGATTTGCATTATAGTTGGCGATTTCTTTTTATTCAAAAGCAAGCCTACAGGATTTATTCCAACTGAAGATGAAGGCCGGTTATACGTAACCTTTGAGCTGCCAGAAGCAAGTTCTACGGTGCGCTCACTGAACGTGTTGGACAGCATAATGACGATTGCGCAGCGTGTTGATGGTATTTATCACGTTGCCGCGTTGGGAGGATTGAACTTTATCAGTGGCGGTTCTAAATCAAATAGCGGAACCATGTTCGTGCAGTTGAAGCCATGGGATGAAAGAAAAGGCAATACGGAAAACAATATCATTGCAGAGTTGAACAAGCGCTTTTCATCTATCAAAGAAGCAAAAATTATTGTGATTGGCCCGCCTGCGATTCCTGGTCTTGGCAACGCCGGTGGTTTCAGCATCCAAATAGAGCAGCGGCAAACGAATGATGATATCAAGACATTTGAAAGAGTAGTGAACAGTTTTGTTGCAGAAGCAAACAAGCAACCGGAAATTGGTGGTGCGTTCACATTTTTCTCGGCGCACACGCCGGGTTATGAGGTGGATGTTGACAGAGATAAATGCAAAAAACTTGGCCTTAATCTCGCCGATGTTTATAACACCATGCAAATGTATATGGGAAGCACCTATATTAATCAGCTTACTATTTATGGTAGAAATTTTTATGTGGTTGCGCAGGCTGATACAAATTTCAGGGAGGATATAAAAAATATTGGGCAGTATTACGTAAAGAATTCTGAAGGGTCAATGATTCCGTTAAGTACAGTAGTCACTTATAAAATGACTGAGAGCGCACCGCTCATCTCACATTTTAATATTTACCGAAGTGCGGAAATTGATGGAGGCTCGAAACTTGGATTTAGCAGCGGCCAGGCCATCGAGGCACTGCAACGCACGGCAGCAAAGGTTTTGCCAGAAGGGTACGGCTTTGAATTTTCAGGACTTAGTTTGCAGGAAATAAAATCAGGCTCAAGCGCAGTGTATATTTTTGCGTTGTCAATTGTATTCGTATTTCTTTTTCTGGCGGCATTGTATGAAAGCTGGTCTGTGCCATTTTCTGTATTGCTCGCAGTGCCGATTGGGGTACTCGGTGCCATAACTGCACTAACGCTTTTACCACGATTGAGCAATAACGTATATGCGCAAATTGGATTGATAACACTCATCGGCCTATCCGCAAAAAATGCAATCCTTATTGTTGAATTTGCAAAAGAAAGAGTTGATAGCGGCATAGGTGTTATTCAATCAACACTCGATGCAGTTAAGCTTCGCTTGCGCCCGATATTGATGACTTCGATTGCTTTCATATTAGGGGTGCTTCCGCTGGCGGTGGCCACAGGCGCGAGTTCCGTAGCACGTAATACAATCGGGTGGACAGTTTTGGGCGGCATGATAGCAGCAACAGGCCTTGCCATTTTTATTGTTCCTGTTCTTTTTGTAGTGATCACAAATGCTTCTTATGGCAAAAAGAAACTAGCTGAACTGGCAGCTCAAAGGGAAAAGAGGGAAGAAGAAAAAACACATACCATCAGTTAATATCCGGTCGGTCGTATTTTGATATCTTTTTCCCCTTCACAAAAAATAATTTGTAGTCAATTGACTATTTTATGACGTTAATGGCTAACCGATTTTTTACGAGCTTACAATTTTTTTGAATCAGATACCCACCATTTGAAAAGATATGGGCCAACAGGAATTACAACGGCGGCGATAAGCAATCTATAAACCCATTTTTTAGATCTCAGGAATGAAGTAATAATTTTTTTCAGTTCTTCCGAATCTGCAAGTTTTCTGTTGGATTTTAATTCAGTAGTTCTCAAGATGCCCCAAAACGTTTCCGGGAATCTAAATCCATATTTCTTCACCAATATTCTTTTCAAATAATTAGCCCTAAGTTGAAGAACTGCAGCAATGAGAAGACAGGGGATCCATGCGAGTCCTAAATAATTCCAAACATCCATGGCAGTCAAAATTGAAGTGAACTGAATCGTTAGTTGGTTTCTGTAGATTTCGAAGGTGTGCGAACGCAGGCTTGCAATGGATGAGGCTTAATATAAAGCAGAAAGGAGATATTCTTTACGATGCAATAAAGATATAGCTTTTTAGTTCTTGGACAAGTAACTTGCATAAAGTGCAATTGCCTTGTTTGAAGAAAGCATTGTATCACTTTTAATTTCGCAAAAAATTATCCAAAGAAATCTTTAACCGATATGCATCCATTTAAATACTTTTCAATTGTAACACTATTGTTAGCTTTTTTCCTGCAATCGAATGCCCAATATAAACGCAGAGGCGAAACGTTGGGCAACCCCAGAAATAAATCTGCAGCTTCAAAAAAAGCTGATTATACCATCGATCAGTTCAAAGGCAGGTGGCAGGAGTTTCAAAGGATTGACCGAAAAGATAGTTCTTCAGTTGGTTTTAATGACAGCATTCAATTAAAGTTCGGCGATAGCAGCAAGGTAATGACGCGCACCAGCGTAATCACCAGCATAACACTGGTTGGCGATGCGGAGATTGGCGATAATAACGTACTTACGGTTGCCGCCGACGAATACATTGTCAAATCTCTTACAGCAAAAGAATTAGTGCTTGATGATGAAGAAAGGTTTGTTCATCACTTAAGAAAAATTGACAGTTTCTGGTATGAAACGCTTGGGAAAAATGCTGTTAAAAAAGAAGATTACAGCACTCCAATTTCAACCAGCATAAATAATATTTTAGGCAAATGGTCTGTGTATAGAAGACAAGCAAAGCCCGGCGCAATAAGCGATGATGCACTGCTGATAAAATATCTTAACCTTAAAAGCAAGATGAATGAAACCACTGCAGTAGGAGATGTTACTTTTTATAAAGGCCAAACCTCGCAGCAAGCATCATGTACAGCAACTATAAATGGAACCGAAATTAAAATTGTTGCAGGCGCGAATACATGGACATTATCAATTTACCAGGCTGATGCAAATAATTTTATTTTTGGCAACAGCAAACTTTTGTATTTCAGCAAGCCATCGAAAGGAGAGTAAATCACTTACTACATACATTTTTACCCGCAAGTAAAAAGCAATCAAAGAGTTTTTTTGTTGTATCAAATTCAAAAAAAATCCCCGCAACTTTTGCAGGGATCTGTTATAAGAAAATAGTATTACCATTTGTCTACTTCTTCATTTGCTGAAGACGCAGTGGGTGCAGGTGCAGGGATGTCACGTTTTACTTCAGCAACAACGACAGGCGCCGGAATATGGTTGTCGGCTTCCGAGCTAACTCCGTTCTCAACTGGCGCGCTTCCTTCTGTTTCCGGAACTGTATCATGATTATAAGCATCAAAATCAAAATCAGGCATCAGGTCAGTTTTCACATAATCAATTGCTTCGCCCAATGCTTTTATAAATTTGTTGAAGTCTTCTTTGTACAAAAATATTTTGTGCCTGTCATAACCATCTTCATTAAATTTTTTTCGGCTTTCTGTAATTGTAAGATAATAGTCATTTCCACGTGTTGCTCTTACATCAAAAAAATATGTTCTTCTTTTGCCCGCTCTGATGCGTTTGCTGTAAACGCTTTCCATTCTTTTGTCATTATTTTCGTACGCCACAATTAGTAGGTTTTATTTAGAAAATTTAATAGCCACAAATATAATATTGTTTTGGAACTGGCAAAATTTACAGGAAGGATAAGGCAGAAAATCTACAAACATCAAATACCGTTGCCGGTTTCATTTTTCTGCTGTTGCTGTAGGAGGTAAAGATAAGCATAGTAACCATTCAAAGCAAGTAATTGCTGATGGGTTCCTTTTTCAACAATTTTGCCTTCCTCAAGAACAACGATCAGGTCAAAATCGAAGAGCGAAAAAATGCGGTGCGTAATAATGATGGCCGTTTTATTTTTCAGGTATTGGTACAGGTTATTAAGAATTTCTTTTTCTGTTTTCGCATCAATAGCGCTCAGGCAATCATCCAGCAGCAACACTTCCGGGTCTTTTATAAGCGAGCGGGCAATTGAGATTCGCTGTTTTTGGCCGCCGCTCAAAGTAACACCGCGCTCCCCTATCATCGTTTCATATTGATTTCTGAAGCCGAGTATTTCTTTGTCAACGCTGGCATAAGCTGCCGCTTGTTTCACCAAATCCTCATTCGTCTTTCCGAGCCCAAATTGTATATTGTTGGAAACCGTATCGCTAAATAAAAAAACATCTTGCGGAACATAACTCAACTGGTTCCGCAGGCTTTGCAAATCAAAATTTTTAATATCATTCCCATCAATCAAAATCCTTCCTTTGGTCGGATCATACATTCGTAAAAGCAATTGAGCAATGGTTGTTTTTCCGCTTCCGGTCCTTCCAATGATGGCAACTTTCTGCCCTTTTTTAATATGAAGATTAAAATTCGCAAGAGCATGAATGCCTGTGTTCGCATAAGTTAAGCTGACATTATCAAACAAAATTTCACCTTCAATTTTGTTTTTGTGAGCGCCTGCTGCATTTTTAATTTGTGAATCCGTATCTAAAAATTCATTCAATCTTTTTTGAGAAGCAGCTGCACGTTGTGTCATGCTCGCAACCCAACCGATGGCGCTTACAGGAAACATAAGCATCGTGATATAAATAACAAATTCAGTGATAGTGCCGATGTCAGTATTATGCTTTCCGTAAATCACATACAATCCTCCGATCATTATTGTAAGCAACGTGCTCAGCCCGATCATCAAACCCATGGAAGGGAAATAAATGGATTCAACTTTGGCAAGAGCGACTGCGTTCTTTCTATAGTCTTCGCTGTTTTTATAAAAGAAATTCAGCATCGCAGTTTCCTGCACAAATGATTTGATTACCCGGATGCCGCTGTAGGATTCTTGTGCGTTTGTTGTGAGATCGCTGAGCAGTGCCTGAATATGCTCACTTTTTTTGTGGATGATATTATTGACATAATAAATAGTGAAGGCAAGAATCGGCAATGGCGCAAGCACATATAAAGTAAGCAATGCATCTTTTTTGATCATAAAAAATAAACTGAAGCCAATTACCACCACAAGGTTTGTAAGATACATAACCGCCGGGCCTGTGAATTGGCGCACCCTGCTTACATCTTCTGCCATGCGGCTCATCAGATCGCCGGTGCTATGCGTTTTATAGAAATTCAAATCAAGTTTTTGGTAGTGAACATAAATTTCATTCTTCTGGTCGAACTCGATGTGGCGGCTCATTACAATGATGGTTTGCCTCATCAGGAACATGAAGAAGCCGCCAATCAACGCAAGCACTAATAAAGTAACTCCGCAAATACCAACCTTCTGCCCGAATGTAGGTTTTGCTTCATCCATTTTGCGGATGAGTTTTTTTATAAGCACATCATAGTTGGCAGTATCTCTTTTTTCAATTTTTCTTTCTTTTACAATCGCATGGTTTTGCGATGCGTTTTTTCGGTTATTGCTATCCGTTAATTCACGCTCAACTGAATTTACAACGTAACCGGTTACTTGCGGTGATAAAATGCGGAAGTAGTTTGATAAAATGATGAAAATAATCCCCAACAAAAAACGCCAGCGGTATTTCCAGAAATATTTGTTGAGCGAACGTAGATAGCGCAAGAGAAATTTTTTTACAAAGATAAAGTTAGCTACTGAAACACAGAAGCACAGAATTATTAAGTGTTTCAGAGCTTCTGTGGCAAACCTGATTCAGACAATTTTTTATGCAGATCTAAAACCTGAGGTATTAGCAACTGTTGTTCATTATTATAAATTATGAAATCACAACGTTTCATTTTCTCGTCTTCATCTATTTGATTTTTCATTCGCGCAAGCACCAGTTCTTTGGTGATGCCATCTCTTTGCATTGTTCTTTCAATGCGCAAATTTTCCGGTGCCGAAACCCCAATTACGAAATCAAGATTTTTATCAATGCCACTTTCGAAAATAAGTGCTGCTTCGCGAATGGTATAAATAGAAGTTTGCGCTTTCATCCATTCTTCACTGTGATGCATAACCGCAGGATGCGTGATTGAATTCAGCAGTTCCAGTTTTGCTTTGTTATTGAAAACTATTTTGGAGATATAAGTTCTGTCAAGTTTACCATTTGCATAAGCATCAATGCCGAAATGCTGAACGATTTCTTTCTTCAGGTTTTCGTCTTCATTTATTAATTTCCTTGCCGCATCATCAGCATAATAAACAGGAATGCCAAGCACTTCGAATATTTTTGCTACTGTGCTTTTGCCTGATCCGATTCCGCCTGTTAAGCCAATGCGAAGCATGAAAAAAATTTACGATTTACGATGTCAGATATACGATTTCTTTATGTGCAAGTTTCCTGATGAAAATTGTTTTTATCACCATTCTGCAATAATATAAAAAGGAAACCTGAAGTTAGATTTCCTTATCCATTAAATTATTAAGCCGAATCTTATTTAGTGACTGCAGCTGCCTTTGTAAGGTTCTGTGTCCACTCAATAGAGATAGCGCTTTTTTCAATTTTCAAATAACTGCCGGGGCTTGTTTCAATCATAAGAGTGCCATCATCATTTACTTTATTCACTGTTCCGTGAATGCCTGCAATGGTAACAATCTTATCTCCCTTTTGCATATTTTCCTGAAATTTTTTTGCGTCTTTTGCTTTTTTCGCTTGTGGTCGAATCATGAAAAGCCAGAATACCAAAATCATAGCACCTAGCATAATCGGCATAGTCAGGCCTCCGCCTGGTGGCGTTGGAGCTTGCAACAAAATCAAAAGTGTGTACATTTTATTTTTTATTTATTGTTCGAAATTCATTGAAAAAAAAAATTACACGAATTGTTTGTTCTATCGGTCTTTGTAATTAGAGTAATTCGTATCAAATTCGTGTTTGAAAATTCGCGTCACCATTTTTTCTTTTCCACTTCAACTACAAATTGAAGCTCGTGCGATTGAGTTCCCTTGGTATTTGCATTTACAAATAAAGTTTTATGGTTAGGCCCTGCTCTGCCTTCGCTGTTGAAAGATGCTTTAATAATTCCCTGTGCTCCCGGCGCAACTGGCTCGCTTGGCTGTTCGGCAATTGTACAGCCACAGCTTGGCCTTACGCTGCTAATAACAAGAGGCTTCGTTCCCGTGTTCTTGAATACATAAGAAACTTCCAGCTTCTGTCCTTCAGCAATTTTTCCAAAATCTTTGTGTGTTGAATCAATCCATTCCAGCGTTGTGTAATTGGCCGTGTCTTTCAAAGCCGCATCTGCATTGGCAGGAGGAGTTGCCTTTTTATCAATGCCATGACAACCTGCAATCAGCACAACTAAAAAAAAAGAAATCATTGAACGCATTATCAAATTTTTTGCAAACGTACAGGAAATTGAATTATTAATTAATTGCAAATTGCCACTGAAGCACAGGGTCAAAGAAATCATTTCAGTGCTTCAGCGTTTCAGTGGCATTCTTAAAACTTAGCCGCTTTAAAATTCACTTTGTGCATCTTATTTTCTTTCACCAATTCTTTATGAATATTATCCAAAATACCATTTACGAAATGTCCGCTTTGTTCCGTGCTGTATTCTTTCGCCAGGTCAATATATTCGTTGATGGTAACTTTTGGCGGGATCGTTTCAAAATACAAAAATTCGCAAACGCCCATCTCCATCAAAATCATATCTAATGTTGCTATTCGCTCAGCATCCCAGTTTTTTAATTTTGGTTTGATGAGCTCCATCGTTATTTCTTTCTTTTCCAAAACAGTTTGCAATAAGCCTTTTGCAAAATCCCATTTTTCTTTTCCAAGCATATCCTGAAAATTTATAGAATGAGGTTTTGCTAAATAGGAAGTCATGAATTGGTTAAGCATATCAATATCATCATCCCAATTGGTGAACAGTTCTTCAACATGGCTTGTAAAAAGTTCGTTGGGCAACATCAGGTCAGTGAAAATATATTCAAGAATATCTTTTTCAGATTTTTTTTCTCTTGCCCGAACATGGATGTATTTTTTATATTCATCAGTAGTAACCAATTCCTGATATATTTTTTTAACAATCTCATTATTGATCAATAAATGTGGCTTATCTGCAGCAACTGCTTTTTGAAATGAAGCGTCTTCCAAAATTTTCCACAATACTTCATTGCCAGCAAGACGGATATTCACGTTCATATCATTCTCTGTAGGTAAATGTTTGGAAGCGCGGACCCTTGAATCGGTCTCGGCATATCGGGCTACTTCTGTAATAAAATGGATCAGGTAAACAAAAAGCTGGCGAGTGCTGTCGAAATGTTTTTGTAAAATCTTTATATCTTCTCCGGGCTTCTGGCTATTTTCGCGGGCTTCGAACGAATACAGCGTCTGCATCACTTTCACCCGGATATTTCTTCTGCTAATCATTTAGTAAGAACTTGTTTTGAGGCTGCGAAGATAAGGGAAAACACGATATGAGTTTCCAGTTTGCAGTTGACAGTTTTCAGTTCTCCAAGCCAAAATTTCATTATTAATTTTGAATTAATAAACTTGAAATGTCACGGTTACTAAAATGCAATTTTGTCACAACCATTTATTAATCATCTGCTAACTGCCAAGCCCAAACTGCCAACTCCTAACATTACATGCACTTTTTGGCGTGTTTAGATGGTTTGGTACAAAATTCGCCTAAATTTGCTGCCCTAACTAAGGGAAAAATGTTCATCTTTCATTAATAAAAAATCAATACTATTATGGCTAAGAAGTTAGCGATTCTGCCAATTGCAGGCACAAAAAACAGGGTTTTCGTGAAACCTGCTCCAGCCGAAGAAAAGACTTCAGGCGGGATTATCATTCCTGACACAGCAAAAGAAAAACCTCAGAGAGGTGAAGTGGTCGCCATCAGCGAAGTTGATGAAGACGGAAAAAAACCGGCTGTCAAAATCGGCGACGTAGTTCTTTATGGCAAATATGCCGGAACTGAAATCAGTTTTGAAGGCCAAGACTTTTTAAGCATGAGAGAATCCGATATCATTGCGAAACTTTAATTAGCTAATTTGATAATTAGCTAATATGCTAATGCACCAAAAGCGGTTTTCACAATTAGCACATTATCGAATCATCACATTATCGAATCATCACGTTAACAAATTATCAATTTAATATTATGGCAAAACAACTTTATTTCGACATCGAAGCCCGCAACAAAATGAAACGCGGCGTTGATGTTCTGGCAAATGCAGTAAAAGTAACACTTGGGCCAAAAGGCCGCAATGTTGTTATTGAAAAAAAATTCGGTGCTCCATCAATCACCAAAGATGGTGTTACTGTTGCAAAAGAAATTGAACTGGAAGACCCGATTGAAAACATGGGCGCTCAGATGGTGAAAGAAGTAGCTTCTAAAACTGCTGACATTGCAGGTGATGGAACTACTACTGCTACTGTTCTTGCTCAAGTCAGTTATCAGCGAAGGTTTGAAAAACGTTGCTGCAGGTGCAAACCCAATGGATTTGAAACGTGGTATCGACAAAGCAGTTACTGCAGTTGTTGAAAATCTGAAAAAACAATCTCAGACAATTGGTAACGATAGCAAAAAAATTCAGCAGGTTGCTTCTATTTCTGCAAACAACGACGAAACAATCGGCAAACTGATTGCTGAAGCTATGGCAAAGTTGGCAAAGAAGGCGTTATCACTGTTGAAGAAGCAAAAGGAACCGAAACAACTGTTGATGTTGTTGAAGGAATGCAGTTTGACCGCGGTTATATCTCTCCTTACTTCGTTACCAACAGCGAAAAAATGGAAGCTGAATTGCAGAACCCTTACATCTTGATTTATGATAAGAAAATTTCTGCGATGAAAGATATTCTTCCTATCCTTGAAAAAGTTGCTCAAAGCGGCCGTCCTTTATTAATCATTGCTGAAGATGTGGAAGGTGAAGCATTGGCTACTTTGGTTGTAAATAAATTGCGTGGCACTATTAAAGTGGCTGCTGTTAAAGCTCCTGGCTTTGGCGACCGCAGAAAAGAAATGTTGCAGGATATCGCTATCCTTAACAGGTGGTATCGTTATCAGCGAAGAACAAGGCTACAAACTAGAAAATGCTGACCTCAGCTATCTCGGACAGCTGCAGCTTCTGTTACCATTGACAAAGACAACACAACTGTTGTTGGCGGCAAAGGCAAAGAAAGAAGATATCACAGCCCGTGTAAATCAAATCAAAGCACAGATTGAAACAACAACTTCTGATTACGATAAAGAAAAATTACAGGAACGTTTGGCTAAATTAGCTGGTGGTGTTGCTGTATTATATATCGGTGCTGCAACTGAAGTGGAAATGAAAGAAAAGAAAGACCGTGTTGATGATGCATTGCATGCAACCCGTGCTGCTGTTGAAGAAGGTATTGTTCCCGGTGGTGGTGTTGCTTATATCCGCGCTATCGAATGCATTGGAAAAACTGAAAGGTGCTAATGAAGATGAAACAACCGGTATCGCAATCGTGAAAAGCGCGCTTGAAGAACCAATTCGCCAGATCGTCGTGAACAGCGGCATCGAAGGTTCTATCGTTGTGCAAAAAGTGAAAGAAGGAAAAGCTGATTACGGTTTCAACGCCCGCACTGAAGTGTATGAAAATTTGTTGAAGGCTGGTGTTATTGATCCAACTAAAGTAACCCGTATCGCTCTTGAAAATGCAGCTTCTATCGCAGGCATGTTGCTCACAACAGAATGTGTGATTGCAGACAAACCTAAGAAAGAAGAAGCAGGCCACGCACATCCCGGCGGCGCACCAGGCATGGGCGGAATGGATTACTAAGAAAGTCGGCAGTTGACAGTTATCAGTCGGCAGTCAAAAAAATATATCCCGCTGTAAATTATTACAGCGGGATTTTTTTGTTACAAACATTTGTTCTTTGTTCAACATCGTTGCGTCGCACTCTTGTACTGAAGGAACTCTATTCAGCGCTGGCTTATTAACGGAAATGCACAACCGATTATAGCAAAGCATCTGTGAAAATCTGTGGCAATCAAAATCATAATGGCAGCTCAACATAAAAACCGGTTTCGCCACCAGGTTAAAGAGCAGCATAAGCAATTGCATCATCAAAATTAGTATTTTTCAGCTATAGTGCTTTTTTAGCGAGCTCTCTTGACAAGAGAATAAAATGTTTATAATTGCGTTTTTATAACCTGAAAACCATAAATTTTATGAAGCTTCTATTACTGACATCCCTTTGTTTTTTAACTGCATTTTCTTATGGCCAAAAAAGCCAAAAATTCAATTTCAAACTGGGCAATGAATACGAGCTGCCGCGCAAAACCGAAGACCTTGCTTTTTTTGGAAATGAAACCGATGGCATCGTAAATCTTTCTTTGAAAAAAGAAGAGCTCATCATTGTAAGGTTCGATCCGAAAACATTGAACAAGACAATGGAAAAGAAAATTGATTTGCCCGAAGCGACAAAAAATTTCAATAGCGAGAAAGTGATCGATTTCAATAATGGAAATTATTATTGGCTTCACAGCGATTGGGACAAATCAAATGAAAGAGAGTTTTTGTATTATGACAAGATTGATGTTACATCAGGGAAAATAAGCGAAGCCAATCACAAAATTATTGAAACCACAAAAATTGCAGGCATATCAACTGCAAGAGGATTTTATAGTTACAAGACCACCAATAAATACAACTATGATTACGACGCCGAAGGGAAAAAATTGCTTGTGAGCTATAGATTATTCCCGGAAGAAAGAAACGATAAAAAGAATTATGACAAATTAGGCCTCGTTGTTTTTGACGAAAATATGAACAAGCTCTGGGGCGGAGAATTTAAAATGCCATATACTGAAGCCATCATGGATAATTCAGATTTTTCTGTTGATTCAAAAGGCAATGCTTATCTGTTAGCTAAGGTTTATGATAGCGATTCAAGAAAAGAAAAAGACAAATCAACAGGAAAGCCTGCTTATCATTTTGAAGTATTCAAGTTTACAAAAGACAGCCAGAAAATAATCATAGCTCCTGTTTCAATCGATGACAATTATATTAAAGAAACTACACTGATTGAAAATGCAATGCATGAAATGATCATCGCCTGCACTTACAGCAAAAAATCAAAAGGCAATGGAACCGATGGCATCTTTTTAGCAAGCCTTGATCAGAATGGCAAAATCACAAAATATAAAAACGGTTATTACGAATTTCCCAAAGCCGAGCTTGAAAAATTTGAATCTGCACGCAGCAAAAGAAAAATGGAAAAGAAAGATGATTACGAAGAACCAAATTTAAAAGTAAGAGATATTGTTATAGAATCTGATGGAAGCATTTTTATTTCCTGCGAAGAATATCATGTGGTTGTCACGCAATATTATGATGGTCACGGCGGCTATTATCAAACTACTACTTACTATTACGAAGATATTTTGGGTTCCAAAATTGCAGCCAATGGTGAGTTTTTATGGCTCAGAAAAATTCCCAAAAAACAAAGAGGAAGCGCCGGCAGAGGAACAATGAGCTTTAAATTGATCAGCGATGCATCTGGTTATTATTTCTTGTATCTCGACAATTTAAAAAATCTTCACCTTGCCGAAGATGAAGTGCCCAAATATCACGTTGATGGCTATGGCGGACAAGTGATGGTTACCAAAATCGATAATAGCGGAAACGTCAGTAAAGATCTTCTGTTCGATACCAGAGAAGAAGACATTATGATTTTCCCGGCTGATTTCTATAGAATAAATGGCAACCAATTTATCGGAAGAGCGAAGCTGAAAAAAACTTTATATCAGCCGTTGCTGATTACTGAAAACTAATTTTTTTATCCCTTGTTATTCAAACGGAATTTAAAGCTTTAAAAGAAGCCTATAATTTATTTCTATTAACTGCTCTTAAACATAACCTGTAACTTTATTTTTCAATAGCTATTAAAAATATCATAAACAATATTTCTTTAAATTTATTGATACTTTTAGCAAATGACAACTCGATTGAAAATAAAGAATTTTAAGTCTATAAAGCATGTTGAACTTGACTGCAAAAAAATCAATGTATTTATAGGTGAACCAAACGGCGGTAAAAGTAACATTGTTGAAGCCTTAAGTTTATTGAGTCAGGGAGTAATTTCAAATGATGTTTCTAAAGAAGCTTTTAGATACAAGTCTTTGGGGGATTTATTTTACGACTTTAATATTAACAAGCCAATTGAAGTTTCTTCAGGCCCAATGAGCTGTAAGTTAAAATATGCTATTCGAGAGAATGGGGTTCCGGAAAACCAATTCCATTTTGAAATAACTCGACTGGAAAAAGATAATGAGATTAAAAGCTCGATACTACAAATAGGGCATGATGGGAAGGTAATAAGTCATGGACAATTCATCTCAACTCATTTTAGATTTTATCAATACAAAAGATTAAGCAATTTTCTGCCTGGTTACATGCCTCATTTATCACCGCCATACGGAGATAATCTTCCCAGCTTACTATTAAGTAACGAAGAGTTCAGAAATTGGGTTACTGAATTTTTCGAAAGCAAAGGGTTTACTTTATCCTTAAAACCAGTTGAGAACGAAATTAATATGAGCAAAATTGTAAACAAAAGTATTTACAGCTATCCTTACCAGTCCATTTCTGAAACACTTCAACGCATTGTTTTTTACATAATGGCTATAAAATCTAGCAAGGATTCTGTATTGTTGTTCGACGAGCCAGATACCAATACATTCCCTTTTTATACAAAATTTCTAGCTGAACGAATTGCTCTAGATGAATCTAATCAATTCTTCATAACTACTCATAATCCTTATCTTCTTTTGAGCATGATTGAAAAATCAAGCCTTGAAAATATTAATGTGTGTGTAGTGTCTATGAAAAATTATGAAACAATTATTACTCCTTTAAATAAGAAACAAATAAGTGAAGTATTAGATCTGAATTCTGATATTTTTTTTAACCTTGATAAGATAACTGACCAATGACGTTTCTACATGTTGAATGCCTCCCCGATGAAACATTAGCAAAAAAGTTAGGATTTGTAAGAAAACAAATAATTCATCATTCCGGAAAATCGAGGGTCTTTTCTGATATTCGAAAAAAAAGCAAGCAGCTTGCAATAGTCGACGAAGATCCTGGTCAAGCTAAAAATCCATATGAAAATGAATTGATATTGAAAGAAGAAGCACATGGTGTTAGTTATTTTCTTGATAACAAAAGAAAGAATAAAGTATTTGTTTTAAAAATTAAGTTAGAAGATTGGATCTTAGAAGCATGCAAAAAAGAGAAACTTAAATTGGATGAATTTGGACTGCCTAAAAAATCAAATGATTTACATGAAGTAATCAATAATAGGCTAATCGCGTTTGAGAAACTACTGGATAATCTTAAAAGGAATAATAATGCATCAATAATTACTTTAGAAACCTGGTTGCATTCTACAGAAATCTAATTAGAAATGCAAAGTTGGTGAATGCTATTCTGGGATCTTGAAAATAATTCCCAACTTCTTTTTCCTATCTTCCATAAAAATTAACTCATGAGAAAAATATTTTTGTTGCTGCTTTTGGCAGCGAATATTTCATTTGCGCAAAACAAAATCACCGCAATAAAAGCCGGAAAATTAATTGATACTGAAAACGGGAAATTATTAACTGATCAGATAATTATTATTGACAGTGATACGATACAAGCTGTCGGGAGCAATATTAGTATTCCTGCCAACGCAACTGTTATCGATCTTTCAAAAGCCACAGTGCTGCCGGGTTTGATTGATTGCCACACGCACATCACAAGCCAGCCAAGCGGCGATTATTATGGAGATATTTTTCGAATGACGCCTGTTGATGTTGCCATTACAGCGCACATTTATGCAAAGCGCACGCTGGAAGCGGGTTTCACTACTTGCCGTGATGTAGGCGCTGAAGCATTTGTTGATGTTGCTCTTCGCAATGCCATCAATCGCGGCGATATTGTAGGCCCGCGATTATTAGTGGCAACATTATTCATCGGTTCCACAGGAAGCCATGGCGATCTGAATGGTTTTTCTCCATACATCGATTGGATCGGGCCAAAACAAATGAGCGGTGTGGCAAATGGTGTTGATGAATTGCGCAAACAAGTTCGTTACAATATTAAATACGGCGCTGATGTAATCAAGTTCGGTGCAAGTGCCGGTGTGCTTACTGAAGAAGAAAGTGTTGGTGCTCCTCAATTCACACAAGAAGAAATGAACGCGATTGTTTCCGAAGCAAAATTATGGGGCAAAAAAGCTTGCGCGCATGCACACGGAACGGAAGCTATTAAAATGGCTGTGAAAGCCGGTGTTGCATCTGTTGAGCATGGAAGCATGCTCGATGATGAAGCAATTGCATTGATGAAAGAGCACGGCACTTATCTTGATGCGGATATTTATAACGATGAATATATTATGTCGGAATACAAGCGCCTTGGTTTCCCTGATAAAATTTTAAATAAGGAAAAATTGGTTGGCCAGGCACAGCGTGAAAGTTTTCGCAAAGCAGTGCAAACCGGCGTAAAAATTTCTTTTGGCACAGATGCAGGTGTTTATCCGCACGGCTGGAACGCAAAACAATTTAAGTACATGGTTAAATTTGGCCTCACTCCTATTAAAGCAATACAAGCCGCGACAATGAATTCAGCCGATTTATTAGGACTGAAAAATAAAATCGGGTCAATTGCAGTTGGAAAATATGCAGACATTATTGCTGTTGAATCAAATCCTTTGGACGATGTTACGGTTCTTGAAAACGTAAAGTTTGTTATGAAAGCCGGTGTTATATATAAAAATACTTTCTAAAATATTTATTATTTATCTGAACCAATCAATTACCAAATCCGTACATTTTTCAATGCATTATCTGGCAATGTTTTTATTATGTCCTTAGCGATGTTGCTACTATTAGGCATCGTTGTGTCACTCACTTGTACATTTGATATTCTATTCAAGAAAGTGCAGCTCGCTGTTAAAATAATGCTCACTGAAAATAAAACTTATGTTCATGAAATCGACCTCACAAAAAATTTTATTGATTATTTTACTGATAAAATTTTCAGGAATATCGCTAGCTATTGCCAAAACAAATTCTTCTCAAACAATGATTCAGTCTATAAATTCAGCAAATATTGATAGGGACACAACTATAAAAACTTATTTGGCATTGGGCGATTCATACACTATTGGAGAATCCGTCCCTTCATTTGAACGTTATCCTGTTCAGACTACGCGCATCTTAAATGAAAAAGGGATAAAATTTCAATCGCCTGAAATTATTGCTACCACTGGGTGGACAGCCCAAGACCTTCAAAATGCTATCAACAATTATCATTTCAAAACTTTGAAATACGATCTCGTTACTTTATTAATTGGAGTGAACAATCAATACCAGGGAAAAACGCTTTCCGAATATAAAGAACAGTTTGCTCAGCTTCTTCAAAAATCAATTGAGCTTGCAGGCGGCAATGCGTTGCATGTATTCGTTATTTCAATCCCTGATTATTCAGTAACGCCTTTTGCAAAGGAAAGCAACAAGAAACTGATCGCAAACGAAATCGATTCTTTCAATGAAATCAACAAAAAAATATCAGAAGAATATAAAGTGAATTATATCAACATTACGGGCGAAAGCCGAAAAGCTTCTGCAGATAACACTCTCGTGGCATCAGACGGCTTGCATTATTCGGGAAAAGAATATGCAATTTGGTCTGCCATGCTCGCAACTGCGATTGAAAAAATTTTTAAATAGCTCAGATTTCTCTCCATAGCCAAAATGCATGCCTTGTCTTTAACCGGCTTTCTTTCAACAAAAAATAAGTATATTCATTTCTCAACCCAAAATCAAAATGCTTATGAATCGCCTTTGCATTGCATGTTTTTTTATTTTCATCAATCTTTCTCTCTTCGCCCAAAAAAACAATTCTGCAACCTTTGAACATTATGTGCAAAATGCTTTGCAGGTTTGGAAAACGCCGGGCATGTCAATTGTTGTAGTAAAAGATGGCAAAGTGGTTTATAAAAATGGTTTTGGCGTAACTGAATTAGGAAAGCCAGATCCTTTCACAACATCTACTCTTTCTATTTGCGCGTCCACTACAAAAGCCATGACAGCGGTTTGCATGGGCATGCTCGTTGATGAAGGAAAAATAAAATGGTCAGACAAAGTGAGCGATGTATATCCCGAATTGAAACTATATGACAACTATGTAACATCAGAACTGAGAGTAAAAGATTTGTTCACTCATAATGCTGGCCTCGGGAATGCTGACTGGCTTTGGGTTACAGGGCAAGACCTTGATACCATTGTTTATAAAATGCGTTTCATAAAACCGGCTTATTCTTTCAGGTCTTCATTCATTTATCAAAACCTGATGTATATGATTGCCGGCGAAGTGATCCATAAAGTATCCGGAAAAACATGGGATGATTTTATTAAGGAGAGATTATTCACGCCACTTGGCATGACACATACTTATCCTGTTTATAAACTTTCTGTTAATGAGCCAAGCCATATCACTCCGCATTGGATGTATGAAGACAGCGTGGTGAAGCCAATCACATATCTTGATGCAAAAGGTATTGGCTCTGCAGGTGGCGTTTGGTCTTGTGCCGATGACATCAGCAAATGGGTAATGTTTATGCTTGATAGCGCAACCGTGAATGGAAAAAAATTATTGCATGCCGAAACTTATGCTGAACTGTTCAAGCCGCAAGCGATGGTTACTGATGAAGAATTTTATCCTACTCAAAAAATTACAAAGCCACATTGGAAAACGTATGGCCTTGGTTGGTTCCAGGAAGATTATCGTGGCAATATGCTTCAATTTCACACCGGCAGTCTTGATGGGGCTGTTGCGATTATTGGCTTAATACCCGATCAGCATTTTGGAGTGTACATCTTTGCAAACCGCGACCACACTGAATTACGCCATGCACTGATGTACAAAGCAATTGACATGTGGTGCTTCAATGATAACTCGCACGACTGGAGCACTGATTTTTTTGCGATGTATAAAAAACTGAAAGAAGACGCAAAAAAACAAGAAGCTGAGAAAGAATCAAAACGCGTGATGAATACAATGCCGACCGTTGAAATGTCGGCTTATGAAGGAAAATATAGCAATGAAGTTTTTGGAAATGCAGAAATTGTTTTTCACAGTGATTCGTTGTTGCTAAAATTCCCGAATAATATTACACTTAACCTGATGCACTGGAACTACAATACATTTATCGGAAAATTTAATTATCAATGGTTCGATAAATCGTGGGTGCAATTTTCACTAACCGAACTTGGAAAAGTTTCTCAATTTGAAATGGATGGGATGCTGTACAAAAAGATCAATTAAAAATGATGAAGCCGATCACGATAGCGCCTTGTCAACAATTATTTTTCTTCCCACATTTCTTTTTATTGCAATAGCAATTGAGCCAAGCAAAATGAAAACAATAAGCAATACTGTTGCATGCACAAGCATTTTCGTGTAGCCGATAACGTTAGCATCAATAAAAGGGTATGGATAAAATTTGGTGAGTGAGCCGAACAAGATTACCCACAAGAAATAAAGCCCGGGATACCACAGCCAGTTGATCGATCTGGAAAATTTCATCTTCTCCACAGGAACATAAACAATCCAGTAAATGGTAAACAATACCGGCACAATGGAATGCAAAATATTGTCAACTATCAATTGCAATCCTTTGGGGCTCCAGAGCGTTCGCAATATTAAATTGTACACAATCCCAACAACAAAAATATACATTGCAATTGCGGTCTGTGTGTCTGTAGAATAAAAAAATCTTCCGGTTCCCGATGAAGGTTTTAATAAAGAAACAGTAAGGCTGAGCGCAACTATGATGTTGGTGAGAATGGTGAAATAGCTAAAAAATCTAAAAGTGCCTTCAAGAGATGACAACCCAAGATCCGGCCAATTATTTCTTGCCAGATAAAACTGAAGCGCAACTCCGGTCCAGGCAATCACGGCAATCAGCAGCATAAAAAGCAATTGAATTTTTGGTGCTTTCTTTTCCATTGTAATTGTAATTTGAAAATATTTTCGAATGAAAAGGTATAAAATCTTATTACAATAAATGCTGCTGAAAAAAATGGCCTATTTCAATTTCGCGAGCGCATCTTTAATTCTTGCCCACGCCTTTTCAATATTTGCGGCACTGTTCGCAAATGAAAAACGAACACATTTTGGTTCACCGAAAGCATCGCCCATTACAGAAGATACATGTGCATTGTTCAGCAAATACATTGAGAAATCAGCAGAATTATGAATGGTTGCCTGTCCATCAGATTTTCCATAATAATAAGAAACATCAGGAAAAATATAAAAAGCGCCTTGTGGCTCGAAGCATTTTATTCCGGGAATTTGACTTACCAAATCCATCGTTATTTTTTTTCTGCGCGTAAATTCTTCCACCATTTCGTACGAAGGTTTCAAATCGGTTGTGAGCGCAGTCACTGCCGCTTTTTGTGTAATTGAATTTGTTCCGCTTGTAAATTGTCCCTGCAATTTTTCGCATGCTTTTGCAACATCTGCATTCGCAGCAATGTAACCAAGCCGCCATCCGGTCATTGCAAAACCTTTGCTAAGGCCATTCACAATAATGATCTGGTTTTTCAATTCATCAAACTGTGCTATGCTTTCATGCTTGCCCACAAAATTGATGTACTCATAAATCTCATCTGAAATAATATAAATTTCCGGATGTTTTTTAAACACTTCTGCCAGCGCTTTCAATTCTTCTTTGCTATAAACCGCACCGGAAGGATTGCATGGAGAAGAAAATAAAAACACTTTTGTTTTATCGGTAATAGAAGCCTCCAACTGAGCAGGCGTTATTTTAAAACCGCTTTCCATGCTGGTGTGCACTTCAACTACTTTTCCTTTTGCAATTTTCACCAGTTCGGAATAAGTAACCCAATAAGGTGTTGGTATAATTACTTCTTCTCCTTCATCAACAAGCGCTAATATAACATTGGCAAGGCTTTGCTTCGCTCCTGTTGAAGCAACAATGTTTTCGGGCTTATAATCAAGATTGTTATCGCGCTTAAATTTTGTGCAGATGGCTTCGCGTAGATCTAAAAAACCCGGCACCGGCGTGTAATGGCTCCAGTTGTCATCAATTGCTTTTTTCGCTGCTTCTTTAATATGCGCGGGCGTATCAAAATCAGGTTCGCCAAGGCTGAGATCGATCACATCAATACCCTTTGCTCTTAATTCGCGGCCGAGCTTGGCCATTTTCAAAGTTTCGGGCTCGCTAAAACGGGTTAAAATCGAAGATAATTGTTGCATGTATTTTTAGTTAAGCGCGGCAAAGGTATCAAAATCAAGATTTTTGCAAAAAGAAAACCGCTGCATTTCCAGAACGCTGTTTTAATTTCTCTAATAAAGATTATCTCATTTCAGATAAGCAACTTTGGGATTATTTTTTGGCTGATGCCTTTTATGCCATCACATTCAATAAAAAATAAAAATTAAAATGCTTTTAAGATAATGGCGGGCTTCACACAAGAAATATCCTGAAAAGCAAGCAAGCTTGAAAGTAAAACCAGTACAGACAGCCATTTATACATCAAATATTCTCCCTTTTTGGTTGAAAATTGTCAATTCTAAAGCCTATCTTTGCCGCTCTTTAAAAAAAACCAACACCAATGAGAGTACTGGTTAGCATTTTTGCTGCGCTACTGATTGTTATTTCGTTATACCAGCTTTCTTTTACATGGTTTGTGAACAACCACGAGTCTGCCATGCAGGAAAAAGCAAAGCGCTTCGTCAACAATTCGCACCCATCTGCCATAAAAAAATATCCGGCTGATAAAGAGGCTCAGGCCTTATATCAGGATACACTTGATGGCGCTTACAAAGAAGTGCTGAAACATTTATTAGATAGCACCAAGGATAAAAAAATTACATGGTGGGGGACCAGCTATCAAAAGTCGAAAGAAAATGAACTGCTGCTTGGCCTTGATCTGCAAGGCGGCATAAACGTTACACTTGATATTGCTTTAGATGGTTTGATCAAAGGCCTTGCTAACAATTCACGCGACCCTGCACTTTTAAAAGCAATTGACGCTACCCATCAAAAAAAATTAATAAGCGATGCAAACTTCATCGATCTGTTTGCCCAATCTTTTAAAGAAGAGAACCCGAATGCGAAACTTGCTCCATTGTTCGCCAACAGTGGCCGCAACGTTATTAAGTATGATGCATCTGATGCAACTGTTGTAAGTTATATTCACACCCAGGCATCAGCCGCAATGAAGCAGACGTATCAGGTTCTCACAAAACGTATTGATAAATTCGGCGTTGCGCAGCCCTCTATAAATCTTGATGAGAACAAAGGCATCATCACCGTTGAGCTTGCCGGCGCTAATATAGATGCGGACAGAGTTAGAAAATATCTTCAGTCAACAGCCAATCTGCAATTCTGGGAATTATATAACATCAGCGAAATATCAACTTCTCTTCAATCTGCAGATAAAGCATTACAGAATTATTTGAATGGGGTGAATGCAAACGACACTTCAAAAGCAGATACATCTGCCAATTCGAAGAACAGCAATCCGCTTATACCATTTTTTTATGAAGCAGTAAGAGCAGCGCAAAGCGCAACTGACAAATCGAAATTACCGGATTATGTTGGCGTGGTGCTTTTAAAAGACACCAGCAAAGCCGATGAATACCTTAGCAATCCTGTGGTGCTAAATAATTTCCCTTCAAACATTAAATTTCTTTGGGGAAAACAGGATGTTGATGAGAACGGCAAAGCACTGGGTTATTTAAAATTATATGCTATTAAAACAATACCCGGTTCTGAAAAAGCAAAAATTGAAGGCGAATCGATCAAGAACAATGCCCGACAGGATTATGACCCTGTTACAAGCGATGTAGTAGTTGAAATGAGCATGGATAAAAGAGGCGCAGATATTTGGGCTAAGATGACAACTGATAATGTTGGCAAGCCGATCGCCATTGTGCTTGATGATATTGTTTATTCGGCGCCTTATGTAAATGGGCCAATCACCGGCGGGAATTCGCAAATCACAATGGGCCGTGGAAAAGACACAAAACAAAGTGTTGAAGAAGGGCAAGACCTTGCAAATATTTTGAATTCGGGAAAGCTTTCCGCTCCTGCCAAAATTGTGGCAGAAGAAGTTGTAGGAGCCACACTCGGAAAGCAAGCAATCCATGGAGGCGCATTGGCGTTCCTCATTTCATTTGTTGTGATTTTTTCTTTGATGCTGATTTATTACAACACGGCAGGCTGGGTTGCCAACACCGCTTTGATATTTAACCTGCTGTTTACAGTTGGCGTGCTAAGCTCATTGCATGCAACGCTTACTGCGCCTGGTATTGCGGGCCTTGTATTAACTATCGGTATGGCAGTAGATACCAACGTTATTATTTTTGAGCGCATTAAAGAAGAACTGACGAGAGGCAAAAGCTATCCGCAGGCTGTAAGCGATGGCTATAAGCGTTCACTAGCACCGGTTTTAGATGCCCACGTAACAACATTATTGACCGCATTGATTTTATTCTATTTCGGCCTTGGGCCCGTTCTTGGTTTTGCTACAACACAAATACTCGGTATACTTCTTTCGTTATTCTGCGGAATTTTATTATCGAGATTAATCACAGATTTCTATACGAATAAAAACCGTCACTTCAAATATTTCACTCCACTTTCAAGCCGCATATTCAAACATGCAAGCTTTAAATTTATTGAATACAGAAAAGTGGCTTATGCCATTTCAGTTGTAGTGCTTTTATTAGGTGTTGGCGCATTTATTCATGGCTTTAGAGAAGGCGTTGAATTCAGAGGCGGCAGAAGCTTTGTGGTCAATTTCGGCAAGCCGATAGATGCTGAGCCCGTTCGTCAGGTACTTGAAAAAACATTCGCTGGTTCGCCTTTGGTAAAAACTTATGCAGGCAACGATCAGCTTGAAATCACGACAGATTATCTGGTGAATAATGAAGGCACCGTGGGCGATTCGCTTGTTGCCGGTAAATTATTCGAAGGATTACAATCTTATCTGCCAGCCGGCACAACAGCAAACGAATTTATTACTACTAATAAATTTATTCACGGATCTAAAAAAGTAGTGCCTACTATTTCTGATGATATAAAGCAAGGGGCTTTCAAAGCAGTCATTTTTGCCATCATTATTATCTTTATTTATATCTTCATCCGTTTCCGCGATTGGAGATATTCACTCGGAACTATCGTTGCATTGCTTCATGACGTTCTTGTAACACTTGCCGTGTTTTCGTTCTTAAAAGATGTCGTTCCTTTCCCAATGGAAATCGACCAGCATTTTATTGCCGCCGTGCTAACGGTAATCGGCTTCTCGATGAACGATACAGTGATTGTGTTTGACAGGATACGAGAAGACAGCCGGATAATGAAAGGCGCCACAAAATCGGAAATCATTAATAAAGCCATCAATGATACTTTAAGCCGCACCATCATGACTTCATTGACCGTGTTCCTCACAATACTGATATTATTCCTTGTGGGCGGTGAAGTAACAAAAGGCTTTGCCTTCGCCATGTTGATTGGTGTTATCACAGGAACTTATTCATCGATATTTGTAGCTGCGCCAATTCTGGTTGACCTTGCTAAAAACAGGCCATTAGGAAAAGCTGATACTAAAGTTGAAGCTGTACCTACGAAAACAAAGCCTGTTCTGGCAAAGAACACGGGCACACGTTAAAAACCAGCAGCTTTAAGAAATAAAAAAGCCCCGCAATAATTTGTGGGGCTTTTTACTTTAATAGATTTTACAAGCTCTTTACTTGTGGTGCGGGCGATGATGTGCACGATGGTGATGCCTGTGATGGTGTTTCTGACCTGGATGGCCTTGTGCCATTGTAAAACTTACCATTGCAAACATAACCACAACTGATAACAGAATTTTTTTCATACTAACTGTGTTTAAATATTTAGGTAAAATAATAAAAAATTTTCAAGGTTTAATATAAGTCTTTAAACAAAAACGTCACTTAAAAGTGACGTTTTATTTAATTTCTTTAAAGACTATTTGCCACTTTTTTTGTCTTTGTTTTCTTTGAACCTTTTGTCAGCTGTTCCGTCTTTTTTCACGTGTACTGGCGGAGTTGCAGCTTTTGCTTTAGCGGCATCTTTGTTAGCCTTGTAGCGCATATCTGCAGTGCCATCTTTTTTAGTTGGGGCGGCAGCAGCGGTTTTAGGAGCATCTTTTTTAGCTGGCGTTGTTTGGGCAAATGATATGCCGGTAAAAGCAAGCAGCAGGCTCGCAATCAGGATGATCTTTTTCATAACAGGGAAAAATTTTGTTTAAAATAAAATTAGCCCGTGAAGTTATCCAATTGCGCCTCTACCACAAAAAAATTATTTATAACTTAACTCCCGGTTAACAGTAACGTATGAAGTAAATGTATATTCATTCCATAAAAAATATTATGAAAATTACCTTGGAAGATTTTTGATGATTTTGCCTTAACTACTACTTAACCATTTTAATAACTTAAAAAGCTCAAAGGATAGCAATTTTGCAATGTTTGTATTTTCTTCTATGCGTTCATCAACATTAAAGTGGATCGTTCTTTCCACGTCAATATTGATCTCACTAATAATCATTGTTCAGTTGTACTGGCTCAAAAAAGTGTATTCACTTGAACAAAGGCAGTTCAATACCAATGTGGTGAAAGGCATCAGGGGAGTTTTTGAAGACCTGGAAATGAACGACAATCCTGCAATGAACCTGCATGACCTGATCGTTAATCCCGGAGAAAACTATTTCTTATTTAAAGCAGATACAATCCCTGAAAAAGATTCTCTCACTTTCTATCTTCGAAAAGAATTTGAAGACTTTGATGTGCTTACGGATTGTAAGCTCGGCGCGTACAGCAGTATTGAAAAAAAGTATGTATATGAAGAATACATTCCCTCGCCTGCAACCCGTTATCCGGTAACGAATGTTAGCGGGCTTTCAGTGCTGGCAACAGATTTCGATCACATACTCCTTTACTTTCCGCATAGAAGCAACTATATCATCGCGCAAATGGGCTTATGGATTTCAACCAGCATAGCATTGCTCATCACTCTTATCAGCCTTGCTATTAGCTTATTTTATTTTTACAGGCAGAAATTTCTTGCTGAAATACAAAAAGATTTTGTCAATAATTTCACGCATGAGTTCAAAACTCCATTGGCGGTGATGAAGATTGCAGCTGATGTTTTAGCCAATGAGTCAATTTTGCAACAGCCTTCCAAACTTGAAAGATATACTTCCATCGTAAAAAACCAAACAGAACATTTGCAGAACCAGGTAGGAAGGCTGCTGCGAGCTGCTGCAACTGAAAACAGCGAGCTGCCGATTGAAAAGGAAAATATAGATGCACAGCGGTTGATTGAAGAAGCCATTAATAAAGTGCAGCCCCTTATTGAAGAAAGAAAAGCAAAAATTGAATTAAAGATGGAAGATGAGGATGCAGAAATTTTGGCTGACAAAGCTCATTTGGAACTTGCTGTTGTGAACCTTCTTGAAAATGCACTGAAATATTCCGAGAACCCCAGGATAATTGTTGAGACAGGAAAAGCAGAAAATGATTTTTTTATTTCGATCAAAGACAATGGCATCGGCATTGAAAAAAAATATTTTAAAAATATATTCAAGAAATTTTATCGCGTTCCAACCGGAGACGTACATGATGTGAAAGGCTTTGGGCTTGGCTTGAATTTTGTCAAGCGTATCATCGATGCCCATAATGGAAAAATCAGAGTGTACAGTTTACCGGGCATAGGAACAGAATTTCGATTATTTATACCTCTCAATTAAATTTTATGTCTACACAAAAAGGGAAAGTATTATTGGCAGAAGATGACCTTTCATTAGGATATGTAATTAAAGATAATCTTACTGAAGCAGGTTATGATGTAGTGCTTTGCCCGGATGGCCAGTCAGCAATTGATAAATTTGACAAGAACGAATTCAATATTTGTCTTCTCGATGTAATGATGCCGCACAAAAACGGTTTTGATGTCGCAAAAAAAATAAGACAACAAAGCGATGTGGTGCCCATTCTTTTTTTAACGGCCAAATCGCTGGAAGAAGACCGCATAAAAGGGTTTCAGGTGGGCGCAGATGATTATATCATCAAGCCTTTCAGCATGCAGGAATTATTGATGCGCATGGAAGTTTTTATGAGAAGAAGCAAGAAAATGCATTCGGAAAAATCTGTTTCTTTTGATATTGGCAGGCTAAAGTTTTCATATACCGATCTTAAGCTTGCAATTGGCGATGAAATTTTTAACCTTACGCAAAAAGAAGCCGACCTGCTAAAATTTCTTTGTGAACATTCGAACCGCATCCTAAAAAGAGAGGAAGTATTATTGAATGTTTGGGGCAAGGATGATTATTTTCTCGGCAGGAGCATGGATGTGTTCATTACCAAATTAAGAAAATATTTTAAATCGGACCCACATGTGAACCTTGAAACAATACATGGCGTTGGTTTCCGTTTTAATGTGCCTGTAATCGAAGAATAACGACTGCTTAACTTTGCCCCTGCAATAACCAGGGCTATGAACTGTTATAAATAAAGATTTCGTTAACCGCATTTTAACCTGAGATTATTAGCAAAATAAATTTGCTTATAATAGCTTTGCACCCTTTAAATGACAAGCATATCTATGCAAAAACAATTGATCGTTTTTGTTTTGTTTTTTTTCTGTTTTTTCTGTGGAAATGCACAGATGCCGATAGATTCGGTTGGCGTTACATTAAGCAGCGCGGAAAAAATGTTTCTCGATAGCAATTACCAGCTCCTCGCCCAGAGGTATAATATCGATGCCCAAAAAGCATTGGAAATACAAGCAAAACTTTATCCAAACCCAAATTTTTCAATCTCGCACGGATTATATTCGGGACAACTAAAGCAGTTTTTCCCGCTTGGCGTAAACGATGAAACTGCGGCAAGCCTTTCACAGCTTATTTTGCTCGCAGGCAAGCGCAATAAACAAGTAAAGTTATCGCAGGAAAATACAAAGCTGAGCGAATACCAATTTTTTGATCTGGTGCGCACTTTAAAATATACTTTAAGAACAGATTTTTTTAATATCTATTATCTTCGGCAATCTGCAAAAGTGTACGATACAGAAATAAAAGCATTGCAGCAAATTGTAAATGCCTTCAACCAGCAGGAAGGCAAAGGATATATTGCTCAAACAGAAGTGGTGCGCATCAAAGCTCAGTTATACAGTTTTCAAAGTGAGTACAACGACCTGATTAATCAAATTAACGATGCTGAAAGCGAGCTGAAACTTATTCTGCAAGCAAAGCCTTCAAAATTTATCGACCCATTGGTAGATACATCTTCTGTGATGAATCTTGATCCGAATAAATATGCAATTAATGTTCTTCTCGATTCTGCTTACAAAAACAGGACCGACCTTCAAATTGCAATAACCAACACAAACATCAACAAACTGAATTATAATTACCAGAAATCATTGGCAGTTCCTGACCTTTCATTATCCCTTGGCTATGATGAACAGGGAAGTTTTCTGACAAATTATTTTGGCATCGGCGCTGCCATCGACCTTCCGGTTTTTAATCGCAACCAGGGAAATATAAAATCTGCGAAAGCCATGATCGCTTTTAGTAATGCAACGGAAAAAAGCACCGTGGCAATGGTTGATGAAAATGTAAACAGGTCGTTGCAAAAAGCTTTTGCACAGGAAAAACTTTTTCGTGGCATCGACAAAAAATTTTCCGCTGATTTTGAAAGGCTGATGCACGAAGTTTTAATCAATTATCAAAAAAGGAATATCAGCATACTTGAGTTTTTGGATTTTTATGATTCATACAAACAAAATGCTTTGCAGATAAATTCAATTCAGTACAATCGTGTGCAGGCTTTTGAAGATATTAATTATTACACCGGAACAAATTTTTACAACTAATTATATCGCTTCATGATGAAAAAAATATTTTCTGACATAAAAAAGAATTTTAAAATAAGCACATTTGCAACCTGCATGATTTTTTTGTGTGCCGGTTCTTTTTTATTCAATCCTGCAACAGCAATGCAGAAAAAAAACCCGACGAAAAACAGAAGTATATTATCCCTGATTCAATATTAAAAACATTGAACATCGACACGGTGCAAAAATGCCAGTTGGTAAACTCCATCACGCTCACTGGCCAGGTTGATTTCAATCAGGACAATGTTGTTAAAATCTTTCCTTTAATAAGCGGCAATATTCAGGACATTAAAGTAGTGCTGGGCGATTATGTTCAACAAGGCCAGGTGCTGGGAGTTATAAAAAGTTCTGAGATGGCGGCTATAGCAACGACCTGATTAATGCCGAAACCAATTTAAGCGTTGCCAAAAAAAATCTTGACAAAACAAAAGATATGCTTAGCAGCGGGCTCGCTTCCATAACTGATTCGCTAAGCGCGGAAGCCGTATACCAACAGGCACAATCTGAATTGAACCGGGTGACCAGAGTGTTGAAAATAAATGGCGGCAGCACACAAGGCGAATTCGAGGTGAAAGCGCCAATCAGTGGATTTATCGTAGAAAAAACGGTGAACAATAACACAACCATTCGTGCTGACAATAGCAGCGATCTGTTTACCATTTCCAATTTGAAAAATGTTTGGGTTTGGGCAAATGTGTATGAATCAAATATCACTGCAATAAAAATGGGCGACAATGTTGATGTCACTACCCTTTCATACCCCGGAAAAATTTTTAAAGGAAGGGTTGATAAGATCATGAATGTTCTTGACCCGACAAATAAAGTAATGAAAGTGCGCGTTGTGCTGGATAATACAGGATATCTTCTGAAACCGCAAATGTTTGCCAGCGTAACGGTCACGAACCCCGAAAACAAGGAATCCATTTGCATTTCATCGCATGCGCTGCATTTTGACCACAGCCAATATTACGTTTTGGTGTACAATAGCAGAGATGATGTTCGCATCACACCTGTTCAGATACTTAGTTCAAACGGCGACAAAACATATATCGCTTCCGGCTTGCAGGAAGGCGAAAAAATAATTTCATCGCAAGTGATATTGATTTATGATGCGTTGAACAGTTAGCATAAAAAAATAAGCAACAGCTCAGATTATTTCACTCTCCTCCTAACAACCTATCTGCTGTTTAATTACAATCGCATATTTGGCTTGCCAAAACCAGTATAAATTTTTGCAAAAAAATGAACAAGGCCCTAAAAAAAATCATCGCTTTCTCCTTAAAGAACAAATATTTTATTTTGTTTGCCGCATTGGCGTTGCTTGTAATTGGCATCATCACATTCAAGAATATGCCGATTGAAGCTTTTCCTGATGTTACCAATACCGAAATAAGCATCATTACACAATGGCCTGGCAGAAGCGCAGAAGAAGTTGAAAAATTTGTAACGATTCCGATAGAAATTGCGATGAACCCGGTCCAGAAAAAAATCAGCCTTCGCTCTACAACTATATTCGGCCTTTCTTATGTAAAACTGATTTTTGATGATGATGTTAAAGACCCTGAAGCAAGGCAGCAGGTAATGAACCTTCTTGCCCAATGCAAATTTGCCGGCTAATATTCAGCCATCTGTTCAACCACCTACAGGCCCAACAGGCGAAATTTTCCGGTACACACTCAGAAGTAATTTACGAGATGTGAGAGAATTAAAAACAATACAGGATTGGGTTATTGACCGACAGTTGCGATCGGTGCCGGGCGTTGGAGATATAAATAGTTTTGGTGGTAAAACAAAAACGTATGAAATACAAGTTGACCCGGGAAAACTAACCTCGCTTGGCATTACGCCACTTGATGTTTTTACAGCCGTGCAAAAAACAAATATCAATATTGGTGGCGACATGATCATCGAAAATAACCAGGCTTATGTAGTGAGAGGAATTGGTTTATTGAATGACATCAATGAAATAAAAAATATTGTTGTTGAAAACAACAATGGCGTTCCTGTTCTTGGTGAAAGATGTTGCCCAGGTTGAAATATCAAACGTGCCGCGATTGGGTTGGGTAGCAAGATCAAATGGCCTTGTAGATTCAACAGGCAAAAGAGTTGTGACAGATGAGCCCGATGTTGTTGAAGCCATCATTGTAATGCGCAAAGGAGAAAACCCCACACGTGTTGTAAAAGCAATAAAAGCAAAAATTGATAAGCTTAATAATGACATTCTTCCGCAAGACACAAAAATAGTTCCTTATTACGACCGTTCCGATCTGATCGACTATGCAACGCATACTGTTCTGCACAATCTGATTGAAGGCATTTTGTTGGTAACCTTACTGGTCTCTCTTTTCATGTTCAATTGGCGAACCACATTAATTGTGTCGATTATTATTCCAATGGCTTTGCTGTTTGCATTTATATGCCTGCACCTAATGGGCATGTCGGCCAATCTTCTTTCATTGGGCGCAGTCGATTTTGGCATCATCATAGATGGTGCTGTGGTGATGGTGGAAGGAATGTTTGTGGTACTTGATCATAAAGCAATGGAAATCGGCATGGAGCGCTTTAATAAAATTGCAAAACTTGGCTTAATAAAAAATCATGGCGCACAACTTGGCAAAGCAATCTTTTTTGCAAAGCTCATTATCATCACCGGCCTGATCCCTATATTTTCTTTTCAAAAAGTGGAAGGCAAAATGTTTTCGCCGCTTGCTTATACATTGGGTTTTGCATTGGTTGGCGCATTGATAACCACTCTTAACTTTGGTGCCTGTATTAATCAGTCTTTTACTCAAAAAGAATGTGCATGAAAAACACAATCCATTTGTGCATTTCTTAACAGGGTTTATGCTGAAAGGATTTACAAAAGCATTTAAGAATAAAGAAATAGTAGTCGTTCTTTCTTTTATTGCAATGGCAATTGGATTGTATTCATTCAAATTTCTTGGCAGCGAATTTTTGCCTGAATTGGATGAAGGCTCTATATGGCTGCGCGTTCAGACGCCTTACAGTATTTCGCTAGAGAAATCAGTTGAGATTTCAAACAGGTGAGAAGCATATTGATGACTTTCCCGCAGGTAAAATATGCTGTCTCGCAAACCGGCAGGCCCGATGACGGAACAGATGTTGCCGGTTTTTACAATAATGAATTTTCTGTAATGCTTTATCCTGAACTGACTGGAATCCAAAATTTCAAAAGAAGAATTGATAGATGAAATGAATAAAAAACTTTCTGTAATCCCGGGAACCGATTTGAATTTTTCTCAGCCTATTATGGACAATGTGGAAGAAGCAGTATCGGGTGTAAAAGGTTCCATTTGCGTAAAAGTATATGGCGATTCATTGGATTATATGGAAGAAAGAATAAATCGCATTTATGATATTTTAAAAGATGTGAAAGGCATTGAAGACCTGGGCGTAATACATAATATCGGCCAGCCGGAATTGGATGTAAATCTAGATCAGCAAAAAATGGCGCTTTATGGTGTCGCCACTGCCGATGCGAATGCAGTTGTGGCGATGGCTATCGGCGGCCAGGCAGCTTCTACGCTTTATGAAGGTATCGGATGTTTGATATACGTGTTCGGCTGCCCGAAGAATATCGCAAAACAGCTGAAGACATCGGCAATTTATTAGTTCCCACGCAAAGCGGATCAAAAGTGCCCATTAAAGAAATTGCGAGCATCACCCAAAAAACCGGCCCTTGCCTCATATTCAGAGATGATAATGAAAGATATTCAGCACTTAAATTTTCAGTGCGTGGAAGAGACATGGGAAGCACCATTGCCGAAGCTCAGGAAAAAGTTGATAAAAGAGTTGCTTTAAAAAGAGGCTACAGCATGGCCTGGCAAGGAGATTTTGAAAATCAACAAAGAGCTGAAAAACGATTGGCAGAAGTTGTTCCGATAAGTTTGGCACTGATCTTCCTACTTTTGTTTGTGATGTTTGGAAATTTAAAAGATGCAGCGCTTGTTTTTTTAAATGTTCCGTTTGCAATAGTTGGTGGCTTGCTTGCATTGCATATTACAGGAACTAATTTTAGCATTTCTGCTGGCATTGGCTTTATTGCATTATTTGGAATTTGCATACAAGATGGCGTATTATTGATAACGGTCTTCAAACAAAATCTCGACAAAATAAAAGGCCAGCAATCTTCTTTATATACAGCTATCAAGCTTGGCGTAAATTCAAGAATAAGGCCAGTGATGATGACCGCAATGATGGCCGCTATCGGTCTTCTTCCCGCAGCTCTTTCTCACGGCATTGGCTCCGAAAGCTCCAGGCCTTTGGCAAGAGTTGTAATCGGTGGAATACTTTGTGCAATGATTTTTTCTTTGTGGGTTTTCCCTTTAATTTTCGGATGGGCATACCGGAAAATTGACAGGCGCTCTTATGGGCCTCCTGCATCTGAAGGAACAACCACAAATGCGCTGCAATAAAAAGCATCACATTTTCATTTCATAAAAGGGCTTCAGCATAAAATTTTTAAATTTTATGCGAAGCTCCTTTTACAAGAATTTTATAGGCATTCATCCACACATCATCATTTTGTCCCAATTCGGTTTTTAGTCGTATTTTAGTTTTTTCCTAACTGACTTTTTTATCGGCTCCGCATACAAACTCTGGCCTTATTCATATAAATATTTTCTTGCTTAACAAATGCGGGTTTCATTTTAACAGTTGGGATTTTGACACATATGAAAAAACTGTTGAAAGGGATACTTTCGTTTTCTCTTAAGAATAAATATTTCATTCTTTTCGCTACGCTGATCCTGATGGTGTGGGGCATCATCACTTTCAAAACTATGCCCATAGAAGCTTTTCCTGACGTAACAAATACTGAAGTCACCATCATTACTCAGTGGCCCGGAAGAAGCGCTGAGGAAATTGAAAAGTTTGTAACTATTCCTATTGAGATTGCGCTTAACCCGGTCCAGAACAAAGTAAGCCTTCGTTCAACAAGTATTTTTGGCTTGTCGTATATAAAAATTGTTTTTGAAGACAATGTGGCCAACAATGAAGCACGCCTTCAGGTAAACAATTTGTTGGGCGATGCAGACCTGCCGCAAAACGTGTCGCCCGATGTTCAGCCTCCAACAGGGCCAACCGGTGAAATTTTCAGGTATACGCTTAAAAGCAGTTTCAGAGATGCAAGGGAATTAAAAACAATACAGGATTGGATCATTGATCGGCAAATCCGCGCCGTTCCCGGAGTTGCCGACCTGGTAAGCTTCGGTGGCAAAACAAAAACGTATGAAATAAAAGTTGACCCCGGAAAAATAACAACGCTGGGCATTTCCGCCCTAGATGTTTTTTCTGCTGTGCAAAAAAGCAATATCAACATTGGGGGAGATATCATCATAAAAAATAATCAGGCTTATGTTGTTCGCGGTGTTGGTTTATTAAATGATATCAATGAGATCAAAAACATCATCATCCAAAATTTAAATGGTGTGCCCGTGCTTGTCGGCAATGTTGCTGAAGTCAGTATATCAAACCTGCCGAGACTTGGGCTAGTCAACCGTTCAGATGCTGTTATTGACTCAACAGGAAAAAGATCTGTTGAAAATGAGCTTGATGTGGTGGAAGGAATTGTTGTGATGCGGAAAGGTGAAAACCCAACCAAAGTAATTACCGCACTCAAAGCAAAAATTGAAAAGCTGAATAGCACTGTGCTGCCTGCAGACACAAAAATCAATACATTTTATAACCGCGAAGACCTGATACATTTTGCAACACATACCGTGCTGCACAATATGATCGAAGGGATCATATTCGTAACAATTATTGTTTCGCTTTTCATGTTCAATTGGCGAACCACTTTGATTGTTTCAATCGTCATTCCGTTATCATTATTATTTTCATTTATCTGCCTTCGGTTAATGGGCATGTCGGCAAACCTGCTTTCATTGGGAGCTATTGATTTTGGGATTATTATTGATGGCGCAGTGGTTATGGTGGAAGGCATATTTGTAATACTTGATAAGAAATCGCACGAAATGGGCATGGAACGCTTCAACAAAGTTGCGAAGATGGGCCTCATAAAAAAACATGGAGCTGAGCTTGGCAAAGCTATTTTCTTCGCCAAATTAATTATCATCGCAGCACTGCTACCGATTTTTTCTTTTGAAAAAGTGGAAGGCAAAATGTTTTCGCCACTTGCTTATACGCTTGGCTTTGCACTTCTCGGCGCATTGATCACAACACTCACGCTGGTCCCTGTTCTTATTCATTTATTGCTTAATAAAAATGTAAAAGAAAAACATAACCCTGTTGTTGAATTTCTTGTTAAAACAATGACCAACGGTTTTTCATTCACTTACAGGCACAAGGTTACTATTGTGGTTATTTCTTTTGTAATAATTGTGCTTGGACTGTTTTCATTTAAATTTTTAGGATCTGAATTTCTGCCGGAACTGGATGAAGGTTCCATCTGGCTTAGGGTTCAATTGCCTTACAGCATATCACTAGATAAATCAGTTGAAATATCAAAACAAGTAAAAGATAGATTGATGACTTTTCCGCAGGTGAAAAATATCATTTCACAAACCGGAAGGCCCGACGACGGCACTGATGTAGCAGGTTTTTATAATAATGAATTCGACATTATGTTATATCCCGAAGACGATTGGAAACCTTTAATAACAAAAGATGAGCTTGTTGATGAAATGAATAATAAGCTTTCTTCAATTCCCGGCGCTCAATTAAATTTCTCGCAGCCAATTACTGACAATATTGAAGAAGCCGTTTCTGGTGTGAAAGGCTCAATATGTGTAAAAATATTTGGCGACTCGCTGGATTATATGGAAAGCAAATCAACCCAGGTGTATGATCTTTTGAAAACAGTCAGAGGTATTGAAGACCTTGGCGTGATAAAAAATATAGGACAACCGGAAATGGATATTGATCTGAACCAAACAAAAATGGCGCTGTATGGTGTTGCAACTGCTGATGCAAATGCAGTTATTGAAATGGCCATTGGCGGAAAGGCAGCTTCAACACTTTATGAAGACAATAGAAAATTTGATATCCGTTTGCGCTTCCCTGAAGATGACCGCAAAAATGAAGAAGATATTGGCAACCTGATGGTACCCACTCAAAGCGGATCAAAAGTGCCTATAAAAGAAATTGCAGACATTACTACCAAAACCGGTGCCTGCCTTATTTTTAGGGATGATAACGAAAGATATTCCGCCGTTAAATTTTCTGTGCGCGGCCGCGATATGGGGAGCGCAATTGCAGAAGCTCAGGATAAAGTTGACAAAACAGTGGTTCTTAAAAAAGGCTATTCGATGATCTGGCAAGGTGATTTTGAAAACCAGCAACGTGCAACAAAAAGATTGGCGCAAGTAGTTCCAATAAGTCTGCTCTTAATTTTTCTTCTGCTCTTTGTGATGTTTGGGAATTTGAAAGATGCCGCACTTGTTTTTATCAATGTCCCATTCGCGATCGTTGGCGGCATAATTGCGCTGTTCATCACCGGAACGAATTTCAGCATATCGGCAGGCATTGGCTTTATTGCTTTGTTTGGGATTTGTATTTTATTTGGCGTGCTTTTAATAACTGTGTTCAAAGAAAATCTTGAAAAAGTAAAAGGAAGAAAAAATGTTCTGTACCGTGCCATTCGTGAAGGCGTGGAAGCCAGGGTAAGGCCGGTTATGATGACAGCATTTATGGCTGCCATCGGGCTTTTGCCGGCAGCAATTTCTCACGGCATCGGTTCAGAAAGTTCAAGGCCGCTTGCCAGAGTTGTGATTGGTGGAATTCTTTGCGCAATGGTATTTTCACTTCTTGTGCTGCCATTAATTTTTGGCAGGGCATATAGAAAGTTTGATGCTATTTACGGAGACAATATGAGCGAAAAAGATGCGAGCGCCAGTTAGTGATAGTAAATTTGAAATGAGCATTCGCAAAAGTGTAAAAGAAAATTTTTTAGATATTGGAATAACGCTGCATCCCTCTCCCTTTTCTTCGCAGTCGTTGGTGGCTATATCAAACTGCAAATGAAGAGCCGCAGCCGCAGGTTTTTGAAGCATTCGGGTTTTTAAAAGTAAAGCCTCTTGCATTTAACCCATTCTGCCATTCTATTTCCATTCCCATTAAATAAATTCCATGCGCTTTGTTCATAATAAAGGGCAATCCTTCAAATTCATATTCTTCATCACTGCTTTCCTTCTTATCAAATCCTAACACATAAGAAAGCCCTGTGCAGCCGCCACCCTTCACTCCTATTCTTAAATAAGTGGAATGATCAAAACCATCATCATTCATTAATTTTTTTATTTCTGAAATGGCAGTTTTTGTAAATGTTACTGGCGATGTTGTAAGTATTTCCATATTGCAAAATTACGGACAATACATAGATTAATCAACAGTACATGTCAGTGGTTTGTCATAATCGATCATCTGCTTGGTCGCATAGTTCCATTTCATTTCATTAATTTTGCGCAACCTAAAAAAAGTTTCATGTCAATTTCAAATGATGAACTAATATGGAGCATCGTTATAGCTGTGCTGCTTGCCGGCGTGCTTGCATATTTACTCTGGAAACAAAGAAAAGAAGCAAAACAAGGTGAAACTGCTGCAAAAGAAGCATTGCCTATAGCAACTAAGCAACTGCAGTTGCAGGCTTATGAAAGATTGATGTTGCTCACCGACAGGATTGCGATACCCAATCTTGTGAACCGTTTGAACCAATCTGGTTTAAGTGCCAAAGAAATGCAGTTGCTGCTTAATCAATCAATCAGACAGGAATACGAGCACAACATCACTCAACAAATTTATGTAAGCCCTGAAGCGTGGGATGCAGTGAGAAATTTAAAAGAACAAAACCAGCTTATCGTAAACCAGGTCGCCTCTTTTTTGCCGGAAAATGCAAGCGCTTTCGATCTGAATAAAAGCCTTCTTGAGCTAACTGCACAAAACCCGAAAGTTTCATTGCACAATGTTGTTGCTGAAGCGCTGAGCTATGAAGCAAAAAAATTGATGAGATAAAAATTAATGAAAGATAGCCGATACACAATTATCAAATTTGTTAAGCATATCTTCCTGCAATGAATGAAGAAAAAATTTATACAGATCCAGGCTTTGAAATAAACCGGTTTTACACTGCAGAAGAAAGCAATAAGCAATATCGCCAATTAATATCTCAAGGCAGGGACCTGCTTAAGCGTTGCATTTGACTTGCCCACACAACTGGGGCATGACAGTAGTTATGCGCTGGCTGAGGGAAAGGTTGGAAAGGCAGGCGTTGCCATGGATTCTATCGTTGATGTACAAACGCTTTTCAGCGGTATAAAACTGAAAGAAATTAATACTTCAATAACAATCAATGCAACGGCATTTATTCTTCTTGCATTATACGTTGCTGTCGCAAAAAAGCAAGGGGCTGATTTAAAAAAAATATCAGGCACAATTCAAAACAATGTACTGAATGAATATGCCTGGAAGGGAAATTATATTTATCCGCCAAAACCTTCCCTACGCATTGCGACAGATATTGTTGAATGGTGTAGTACAGAATTGCCACAGTGGAACCCCATTTCAATTTCAGGTTATCATGTGCGCGAAGCAGGCGGCACGGCCGTTCAGGAAATTGCATGCACACTTTCTAACGGTAAAGAATATGTGAAAGCAGCCCTTGAAAAAAAAATGGACATAAACGTTTTTGGCAAGCGGCTTTCATATTTTTTAAATACCAATAATAATTTGTTCGAAGAGATTTCAAAATTCAGGGCGGCAAAAAGAATGTGGGCAAAAATGATGAAAGACATAGGTGCCACAGATCCAAAAGCAATGACGCTGCGCTTTCACACACAAACAGGCAGATGTACATCAACTGCCCAACAACCTTTAAATATTATTTCTCGTACTACTATTCAGTCGCTTGCTGCCGTTTTGGGAGGAACGCAATCTTTGCACGCGGATAGTAATGATGAGGCTTTAGGCATAACGACAGATGAAGCTGCAGGGATTGAATTGCTCACACAAGAAATTATCGCCTATGAAAGCGGGATTGCAGATACAGCCGATCCGTTAGCAGGGAGTTACTTTGTAGAAAAACTTACTGATGAAATTGAAACCGAAGCCTGGAAATTGATTGAAAAAATTGATTTAATGGGCGGAAGCATAAATGCAATTGAACAAGGCTTCATTCAAAATGAAATTGCCGAAAGCGCTTATAAGCATCAACAAAAAATGGAAGCTGGTAAAAAGATAATTGCTGGCATTAATAAATTTAATAATGAAGGCTCTGCTCCTTTTCAAGGTTTAAAAACGGACGATTCAATTAGAAAAGCACAAATCGAAAAACTGGCGCAGTTAAAAAACCAAAGGGACCATGCCAAATGTGATCAGATATTACAAGCCCTGAATGATAAAGCTTCGGGCGATGAGAATATTATGCCTACAGCAATAGATGCGGTGGAAAATTTTTGCACATTAGGAGAAATTGCAGACACATTGCGGGAAGTGTATGGTGAACATCGATGACCACAATTATTTTTTAAATAAAAACTTCAAATTAAATTTAGCCTCACATTAATACTTGTATTGTATGAAAAGAATGGTCATTATTTTTATTTGCCTCTGCCTGGTTACCGGTGCAATTATTGTAAGTTGTAGTAAATCGACTGCTGATGGGTTTTCTCAATGCAGCGGGCCAACTGCTGCTTCAGATTCAAGCACGCTTCTTGCGTTCGCAAAGAAAGATACCATTACGGCCGTTGCAGATACGTCATGGCTTTATTATCAAATAATCAATCAGGGCACTGGAGCAAGCCCCATAAGCACTTCAAAAATAACGGTTACTTATATCGGCGAGTTGATGAACGGCTCTGTCTTTGATTCAGCAGGAGCCAGTTCTCCTTTAACTATTCCTTTAGACAGTTTAATTCTTGGATGGCAGTATGGCTTGCAGAAAATTCAGGTTGGTGGGCGTATTAAATTATTAATCCCATCTGCACTTGCCTATGGATGCTCAGGCTTTGGCAACATACCGCCAAACACTCCTTTGTATTTTGACATAACATTACTCGGAGTGCAATAGCTGAAAAAATTTGGCAGAATAAAATTAATTTTAACCGACAACAATATTTTATTTGCCGTTTGCATAATCACGACTTTGTTTTTTTCTTCTGGCACTGTTTTCGAACCAATATTGGGAAGAGATAATTTTTCTACATTTTTAAAAATAAAACAAATGAAAAAAATCGTTTTAGGTATTTCAATAATGGCGCTGTTATTTACCGGGTCATCTGTATTTGCTCAAAGAGGCAATGGTGGCGGTATGATGGATCCTGCAGCCATGAAACAAAAATTGATGGACAGTTTGCAATTAACAAGCGTTCAGGCAGATTCTGTGGTTGGGATTGGGCAAGAATTTCGCCCGAAAATGCGAGACATTTTTATGGATCAATCTTTAAGCCAGGATGACAAAAAGGCTAAGCTCAGCGATTTGAACGACCAAAGGAATAAGCGCATCAAAGCGGCATTAGGCGATGATCTGTTTAAAAAATACCAGGATTGGGAAGCAAGAAATCGACCACAAAGAGGCGGTGGTATGAAAAGTGGCGGAAATCAGTAACAAATTCATCAGGGGCATTAGGGCAAATACACAAGGGAGAACAAAAGTTCTCCCTTTTATTTTTTTAATTTTTTTTCTGCTCTTTTGCCCAGGTGTCTTTTAAAGAAACTGTTCTGTTGAAAATCATTTTTTCTTCACTGCTGTCTTTATCCAAACAAAAATATCCTTTGCGAATAAATTGATATCGTTGATTGAACTTTGCATTTTTCAAAGACGGTTCTGCATAAACTGTGGAAATAACTTGCAGTGAATCGGAATTAATATAATCCTTAAAATCACCTTCTTCGTTTGAAGGATCTTGAACTTTAAATAACCGATCATACAATCTCAGCTCAGCAGTTATTGCATGCTTCACGCTCACCCAATGCAAAGTACCCTGAACTTTAAGGCCGGATGTGTCAGCACCGCTTTTGCTATCGGGAAGATAAGTGCACCTTACTTCTGCAATTGTTCCATCGTTATTTTTTATTATTTCATCGCATTGAATAATGTATGCACTTTTCAATCTCACTTTTTGTCCCGGCGCTAACCTGAAAAATTTCTTCGGTGGATTTTCCATGAAATCTTCTTTCTCAATATAAATTTCTCTGCTGAATGGAATTTCTCTTGTGCCAGCATTTGCATCCTCAGGATTGTCTTCGCTTTTTACCATTTCAATATCATCCGAATAATTTGTGATAACAACTTTCAGCGGATCGAAAACAACCATCTTCCTGGAAGCAATTTTATTCAGGTGCTCACGAATGCAAAATTCAAGCAGCGATAAATCAATCAGGTTTTCTCTTTTCTGAACACCAATTTTATCTGCAAAAACGTGAATACTTTCAGGGGTGTAGCCGCGCCTGCGATATGCAGAGATGGTTGGCATGCGAGGGTCGTCCCAACTGCTAACATATTTTTCATTTACAAGCTGAAGCAATTTACGTTTGCTCATAACCGTGAATGTCATATTCAGTCTCGCAAATTCATATTGCTTTGAAGGGAAAATTTCCAGCTTGTCAATAAACCAATCGTATAATGGCCGATGTGTCACGAATTCCAGTGTGCAAATCGAATGTGTGATATTTTCTATTGAATCGCTTTGCCCGTGCGCAAAATCATACATCGGATAAATGCACCATTTATCTCCTGTTCTGTGATGATGCGCATGTTTGATGCGATAGATAATAGGATCCCGCAATTGCATGTTCGGCGAAGCCATATCAACTTTTGCGCGAAGCACTTTTTCGCCATCTCCGTACTTACCTGCACGCATATCCGTAAATAATTGCAGGTTTTCTTCGGCGCTTCTTTCTGCATATTTATTTCTCTTTCCGGGTTCTGTCGGAGTTCCTTTTTGTGCGGCAATCTCATCGCTGCTGCTATCATCTACATATGCCAATCCTTTTTCAATAAGCTTTAAAGCGAAGGAAAATAATTGATCAAAATAATCAGAAGCATAAAATTCATTTGCCCATTCAAAACCAAGCCAGCGCACGTCTTCTTTAATGCTGTCAACATATTCCGTGTCTTCTGTAACAGGATTCGTATCATCAAAACGCAGGTTTGTTTTGCCACCATATTTTTTGGCGAGACCGAAATTCAGGCAAATAGATTTTGCATGACCGATATGAAGGTAGCCATTCGGCTCTGGTGGAAATCGAGTCAGTATTTCTTTATATTTTCCCGCAGCTAAATCTTCTTCAACAATTTCTTCAATAAAATTCAGCGACTTCTCTTCTCCTTTTTTGATTTCTTCCATAACTATATTTTACAATCATGCCACGAGTCATTCGTCAAGCTCAGGATTACCGTGGCACCGTTGCAAATTTACAATTTGTAAGGCAGTCAGCCAAAGAGGAAACTGATAGTAAACAATAAGAAGAAATCAAACATTCATTAATGGTCTGATAAAATCACTTGCACTGTTTTTTCTTTTCGTCTTTTTGCTAATAAAAGAAGCGGCAATGCAAGCAAAAAAATTGCACCAATCAATAAAAATGAATCTGTATAGCTCAATAGATTGGATTGTCGAGTGACATTCGCACCAATCAAACCAATCGCACTTTTATGTGCTTCAAAAGGAATTTGCCCCTTCTGAATAAAATAGTCTGTATATGTTGCAAGCCGTTCGTTGGCGAGAGAATTTGTTGTTGTAATATTTGAAATGAGATCTGTTCGATGCGTTGCATTCCGATTGCTCAGATAAGTGTTCACCAATGCAATGCCGAAAGAACCACCAAGCTGCCGCATCATATTATTCAACGCTGCACCTTGCGGAATATCTTTTGGCTGTAAAGAAGAAACGGCGAGCGTAACAAGCGGCACAGTAACTATAGCAAGACCGACACCGCGCCAGATAAGCGGAATGGAAATATCAGTAGAACCTGCTTCCAGATTGAGTTTCGACATTTGCCAGCTAAACAGCGCAAACAAGCTCATACCGGTAACTATCATGAATAATGGTGAAACACCCCGCTGTAATAATCTGGCAGAAATAACCAATCCACCGATTGCGAGACATGCGCCTGGTAATAAAAGCAATCCGGTTTGTGTTGGCGTAAAATTTAATAAGCGCTGCGCAAATACAGGTGTAAGAAATACAGAAGTAAATATGCCAATGCCTGAAACAAAAGTGAGTATTGCCGCAATGCTGAGATTTTTACTTTTTAGCACTCGAAGATTTACAACAGGCTCTTTCGTTTTCAATTCCCACCAGATGAATAAAAAAATTCCAATAACAGCGGTGACTGTGAGCCAGATAATATATCTTGATTCAAACCAGTCTTCTGTTTCACCTCTTTCCAAAACAGTTTGCAATGAACTAACGCCAATGGCTAACAGAAAAATACCAAGCCAATCAATTTTTCCTGCCTGCTGTTTAATTTTCGGCTCTTCCAATAAAATGGAACAAAGAAAAGCAACGGCAATGCCTATCGGAAGATTGATATAAAATATCCAGGGCCATGAATAATGTTCGGTGATGAACCCTCCCAGCGTTGGGCCAATTGTCGGGCCGACAAAAACACCAACTCCAAATAAAGCACTGGCCACATTTTGCTTTTCCTTAGGGAATAATTCAAATACGATTGCCTGCGAAACCGAAAGCAATGCGCCGCCGCCCATCCCTTGCAAAAAACGGAAGACAACAAGCATCCAGATGTTCGTTGCCTGTCCGCACATAAAAGAAAAAAAAGTAAACGCAATTACTGAACCTATGTAATAATTCCTTCTGCCTAATTTCAGTGCAAGGAAACTGGTCATGGGAATGATAATCACATTCGCAATTGCATAAGAAGTGATAACCCATGAAGTATCTTCCACTGTTGCGCCGAGATTACCACTCATGTGCGAAAAAGACACATTCACAATAGAAATATCAACCAGTTCCATCAACGCTGCTGAAATAACCGTAATGATCAAAATTTTTCTTCTCACTGAGATATAATTATATACCGATTGGTATATTTTTATTTAAAAAAATTATGCTTCCACTTGTTGCCTGTGCCCATTCAAATAATTAAGAGCATCTGAAGGAGAAGAAAGATATAAGCGATAGATATCTTCTGTTTGCCCAACACGGATTTCATATTCATCTTTTTTAAGCCCTTCAAGAAATCTTTCTGCAACTACTGATGGCTTGATTCCATTGTGGCCACCGATAGGAGCAGAAAATTCTGTATCAACCAATGGTGGCATCAATTCAAAAACCTTCACATCAGAAACTCTTTCTAAAGCAATCCGCAATGCCTGCGTGTAAGAATGTAATGCTGCTTTGCTTGCTGAGTAAGTAGCCAGACTGCCAGGAACAAATGCTACAACAGAAGATACATTTACAATGGCAGCCTCTTTTTGCAGCTTGAGCAATGGGAGCAATTTTTCATTTAGCCTAATCACAGAAAGATAATTGGTGTGCATTTCATCTGCGGCCTTATCAAAAGCATGCACATTTTCTGTAGTCAGATTATAAACTAATGCACGACCGGCATTATTAATAACGATATTCAACTCAGGGAAATCGCTGACCAATCTTTTCACGAGCGCATTCACATCTGCTTCATTGCTCACATCAGAAACAATTGCTGTCACATTTTGCAATTTCGATGAAGCTTTTTTTAAACGTTCTTCATCTCTCCCGGTAATGATTACATGATTTTCTGTCTGAGAAAATAATTTTGCTATTTCAAAACCGATGCCCGCGCTACCGCCTGTTATAAGAACGGTGTTTTTTGTTGTTCTCATTTTATTTTTTTTACAATTATTATTAAATAATATACCAATCGGTATATTCTATATCAAAAAAAACTATTTCAAATCCCTGATCATTTTTTCGGCCGATTGCATAATCAATTTTCGGTAATTCAGCTTTCCTGTTAATTTTGAAATCATAGTGCCGCCTTCAATGAGCGCTATGATTGATAATGCAATTTGTTCTGGGTCTTTAACGGATTTAAATTCATTTGCCTGAATCCCTTTTTCAATAAGCTGAACAATTTTCTTTTTCCAGTTTATAATAGCGCCACTCGCTTTTTTCCGAAGTTCAGGATGAGTGTCATCCGCTTCAATAGCTGTATTCAGAATGGGGCATCCGCCCTGCGGGAAAGGAAGATTTAAAAAATCATTATAAACTTCTACGTAAGCGAGCAATCGGTCTTTGTTGGATTTCCGTTTGCTCATTTCCGAGCTGATAATATTATGCACTTTCTGTAGATTATGGTCGAAAACAGCAAGCGCCACTTCATCTTTATTTTCGAAATTTCCATAGATGCTGCCTTTTGTCAAACCCGTAGCTTCGGTCATATCGCTCAAAGAAGTGCCGGCATAACCTTTCATGTTAAAAATCGGTGCTGTCTTTTCAACGATAAATTGCTTTGTTTTTTCTGCTTTGCTCATATCCATCTTTCAATGAAAACACAAAAATATACCAATTGGTATTATTTTACAAATATTTTTTTTTGTTTTTATCCATTATAATTCCTTTCTCCGAAAATCAGGCTGCCGATCCTTACCATCGTACTCCCTTCTTCAACAGCAATTTTGTAATCACCGCTCATTCCGATAGAGAGGGTTTTCAGTTTCCAGTTTTCAGTTTTTAGTTCGGCGTATTTATTGAAAAGCATTTTCAGTTTTATATATTCTCCTCTCACTTTTCCCACATCATCAGTAAATGAAGCCATGCCCATTAACCCACAAACCTGCACATTTTTTAATTCGTGCAATTCGTTCAAATTCGTGTTAACCAGCTCTTGCAATTCACGTTCATCAAATCCAAACTTCGTTTCCTCTTCAGCAATATGAACCTGCAACAAACAATCAACTTCACGTTTATGCTTAAGCGCTTGTTTGTTTATCTCTGTTAATAATTTCAAGCTATCAACTCCATGGATTAGATGCACAAATGAAATAATGTACTTCACTTTATTGCTTTGCAAATGCCCGATGAAATGCCATCTTATGTCTTTGGGTAACTGAGCTTCTTTCTCAACTAATTCCTGAACATAGTTCTCGCCAAAATCTCTTTGGCCTAAATCATAAAGCGCTTTGATATCTTCAACAGGTTTTGTTTTCGAAACCGCAATAAGCCGAACATTTTCTTCTCTAAGCTCTTTTAAAATTTCTTCGTACGCTTTTATATTAACTGCCATATTGTAAAATTAAAACCTGAGAGGTTTAAAAAATCGTTTCGCTTTCTTTCAACAATTTCAAAACCGATCAGGTTTAAAGCAAATAATTTTTTA
>CAVRBD010000058.1:0-139281 GCA_963718975.1 uncultured Bacteroidota bacterium
AACTTCGCCTTCACCGTAACACCATATGTTTTTGGATTTCCTAAATGTGTGGCTCCAAAATCATATGCGTAGGAAATGTATTTTACATCAGTCAAATTTCTTCCCCAAAGAAATAATTCAAAGTGTTTTGTAGCAACACCCAATCTTGCATTCAATAAACTATAAGAGCCCTGGCTGATTGTATTAGCAAGATCAAAATATTCTTTGCCTAAATAAAACCATTCGCCACGTGCAATTATTTTTATTGATTGTGATTGATTCAGCGCCAAACTATATTGTAATGCAAGCATGGATGTAATATCAGGCGTAAATATTTGGCGGTTGCCTGAAAGATCAGTCGCAGTGCCATTTTCAGAAAGATTTAGTGTCGTATATTTTGCGTAAGTGTAACCAAAATTATATGTCGCTTCCAATCCTTTTAAAATAGTTGCTGCAATCTCTGCATCTATTCCTTTACTGGTAACATCACCCGCATTTTTTGTAATCGTGATCGCAGCGGGCAATATTAATGTTGGCACTTGTACATCGGAAATCTTAGTATAAAAAAATGAAAAATTTGCCTTCACCCTGTTATCAAAAAAAGTGTTTTTTATTCCGATTTCATAATTATCGCTGTACTCGGGTTTGTATGCATATAATGGCGGCTGCGAAGGATCAGATCCTAATTGGGTAAGTCCGCCTGTTCTGTAGCCTCTGCTATATGTTGCATACAAATTAGTAGTAGAAACAGGATGAAAAGCAACGCTAAGCATTGGCGAAAATCGCGCTGTAAGAAGTGCTGCCGGAAGTATCAGGTTGTGTTTGAAAAATTGGAGCAGACGATCCATCAGGAAGATATTCTCCAAGCACTTCTTCTTTTGAGTACTGATAATCGTAGCGCATACCAAAAATGATATCCGTTTTTTTACTAATTGAATAAGTTCCCTGTGCATATAAAGCAGCGCCCAACGATTTTGCTTTCGTAGTATTCACGATGGCATAATTTGAATCAGGTGATCCAACTAATGCTGCATCTTTTCCAAAATGTGTTGCTTGTTTGTTCGGTGTATTTTGATAGAATAAATACATACCTGCCGTCCATTTTAATTTGGATACAGATGAAGCAGGAGAAGAAAATTTAAATTCCTGCGTTATAACTTTCACATTGTTCCATTTATTTCCGTAATTATTAATAATGGTTACAGCATCTGCAGGAGAAAAATCGCCATCGATTGGAGTTGCATAATACCTGTAATTGGATTGATAAGCAGTCTGTGAATTGAAATTAAAATGTTTTCCTGTGTAGTTTACTGACAAAGAACTGTTCAATGTATTATCTACTAATTCCGCCACTGCATTTTGATCTACATGAAAAGGATCGGCAAATGCCTGATCAGGAGTTCCTGCTAAAGGAAATGATCCATAGTTCCTGTTTTCAACATGTTTCACATTCAGTGTGATTGCCCATGCAGAACTCGGTAAATATTTCAGATAATAATTGCCGCCAAAGCTATGTTGTTTATCAAAGTGGGAGTTGTTGTAATCATTAATATAATAACCGTTCATGCTTTCATACAAAAAAGAAGCGCCGAAAAATAATTTATCTTTTATGATCGGAGCGCGGATGCCTGCAGTGTAACGTTGCTCACCATAGTTGCCTTCATCAATTTGAAGAAAGCCACTTGTGTTATTTGTGGGCTGTTTTGTGATAATATTTATTACTCCGCCAATTGCATTTCTTCCATACAATGTTCCCTGCGGTCCTCTCAATACTTCTATCCGCTCCACATCAAAAAGCTGTGGGATATATGTATCAAGCGTGAACTGATTTACCCCATCAACATAAGTTGTTACTGCCGGGTCGTACGATGATGAAGTGATGCCGCGAATGGAAATAACATTTCTCCCATCACCGGGATTGCCTGCATACAGATTAGGAATGATGGCAGTGAGATCTTTATTATTCCATAAACGATATTCATCAACATTTTTTGAGCTCAGTGCAGAAACGCTTAATGGTATATTTTGAACATTCTCTTCTTTTTTTTGTGCGCTCACTATCACAGCATCCAATTGGCGTGCGGCATCTGCCAATTGAAAATCAAAAGAATTTTTTGATTCTTTTATTATGTGGATTGATTGATTAAATGTTGCATAACCAATAGCAGAAATGACAATTGTATAATCTCCGGCAGAAATATTTTTGATTATAAAATGGCCACTTGTATTGCTGAGCACAGCTTCATTTGTATTCAACAAATAAACAGAAGCATAACTTACAGGATTTGATTTTTTATCGGTGATTTGGCCTTCGATAGTCATTGCATTTTGGCCGTGCACGAAAAAGCCCATAAACATTGCTGCCAGAAAATAATAAATTCTTCTCTTCATCATAAAATTTTCTAATAATTACCGAAAGCGTTTTATCAATACTCATAAATAAATGAGCGATGCAAATTAGGAAGTAATTGCTAAAGCTTGTAATTGTGACTGTGTATTCCTTTAACCATATTTTTTTTCAGCAGCTATTATCAAATGATCAGAATTTTCTGCGACAAATGCGAAAGATGAAACTTGTGGAACCGGTGCATCAATTTTTTCGATTTGAATAAATGCTTTTTCAGAAGAAAAATTTACAAACCCGAACAACCCCGTTTAATAAAATGCGCAAAAAATCAAGCGGTTGTTTAAAACAAAAAATGCAATTGATAATCAATTGCATTTGGGCCATTGCGGACCGGACGGGACTCGAACCCGCGACCTCCGCCGTGACAGGGCGGCATTCTAACCAACTGAACTACCGATCCAACCTTTTTAAGGACGGCAAAGATAGGAGAATTTTGATTTTTTCCAACAAAACTTTCGCTGCAAAAACTCCCTTAATTTTACAGCAATCATATATAACTATGCCGCAAGATAAAAACCGACAATTTCTGGATTTCGAAAAGCCGATTAAAGAACTTTTTGATGAGATTGAAAAGCTGAAACAGACTGCTGAAAAAACAAAAGTCGACCTCAGCGATTCCATCAAAAAACTCGAAGCGCAGGTGATTGAAAGAAGGCGTGACATAACAAGCCATTTAACAAACTGGCAAAAAGTGCAATTGAGCCGTCATCCAGACCGGCCTTACACTATGAAATATATAGAAAAAATGTGCACCAATTTTGTTGAGCTGTTTGGCGACAGAAATGTAAAAGATGATAAAGCGATGGTGGGTGGCTTCGCACAATTAGACGGGCAAACAGTGATGATGATTGGGCAGCAAAAAGGCACAAATACAAAAATGCGCCAAATGCGCAATTTCGGAATGGCAAACCCTGAAGGATATAGAAAAGCATTGCGATTAATGAAGCTCGCTGAAAAATTTGACAAGCCTGTGATCACGCTGATAGATACGCCGGGCGCATATCCTGGCCTTGAGGCAGAAGAGCGCGGGCAAGGCGAAGCGATCGCAAGAAATATTTACGAGATGATCCGGTTGCGCGTTCCCGTTATTTGTGTCATCATCGGCGAAGGCGCTTCAGGCGGGGCTTTGGGCATAGGTGTTGGAGACAGGGTTTTTATGATGGAAAACTCATGGTACACAGTTATATCCCCTGAAAACTGCAGCTCTATTTTGTGGCGCAGTTGGGCGCAGAAAGAAAAGGCCGCAGAAGAGCTGCGCCTTACATCAGAAAACATGCACCAATTCGGGCTTATTGATGATATAATTCCCGAACCGGTTGGTGGCGCACATTGGGATTATGACGAAGCCGCCGCTTCGCTAAAACCTAAACTGATCAGCACTTTGCAAGAGCTTAAACAGTATTCTCCGGAATATAGAGTTGAAAAGCGGATTGAAAAATTCAGTAAAATGGGTTTTTGGGATGAAGTAACTGCGTAATCACTAATTTTTAAATTGATAATTTATAATTGGGATGGATTTAAGAACATTGCTCAAAGGAACCGGTGTTGCATTGGTCACGCCTTTTAAACCAGATTTTGAAATTGATTATGACGCACTCGGGCGAGTGATTGATTTTGTGATCAAAGATGGAGTTGAATATGTTGTAACGCTTGGCACCACAGGCGAAACGCCAACCTTATCAAAAAAAGAAAAAATTGATATCGCCAATTTCACTTACGAAAAAGTTGATAAGCGAGTTCCCGTTGTTGTTGGCATCGGCGGAAATAATACCAATGAATTGATTGATGACCTTGAAAAATTTCCTCTTCATGATGCGACTGCAGTGTTAAGTGCGAGCCCTTATTATAGCAAGCCTTCGCAGCAGGGATTGTTTGAACATTATAAAGCGCTGGCTGCTGCAACTCCTAAGCCAATCATATTGTATAATGTACCGTCAAGAACTGGCCGCAACATTAATGCATCAACAGTTATTCAATTGGCGCATGAAGTGGAGAATATTGCAGGTATTAAAGAAGCAAGCGGCGACATGGCGCAGTGCATGCAAATACTTCGTGATAGGCCAACAGATTTTTTAGTGGTGAGTGGTGATGATGCGTTGGCATTTCCTCAAATTACCTGCGGTATGGATGGAGTGATCAGTGTTGCTGCAAACAGTTTCCCGAAAAAATTTTCAGAGATGGCAAGAGAAGCTTTGAAAGCTGAAAACAAATCTGCAAAATTACTGAACGACGAATTGATTGAAGCATATGAAATATTATTTGCAGAAAATAATCCGGCCGGCGTGAAAGCTGCGCTTGCGGAATTAGGATTGATTGAATATTATCTTCGCCTGCCACTGGTACCATTGAGCAAAGAACTTCATGCGAAGATGAAGGCATATCTTTTTAAGTAATGTTTATTAGTATTGCTGCTTAATTAACGTTTTATAATGCATTCTTACAAAATAAAGATTATTAAACCTGTAATCTTTATTTTATTAATTATCTGCCTGATACCTTTCGTTTCATATTCTCTTGATTCAGAACCAGAGAGATTTTCAGATTCCGTTAGAACAATTTTATTCGTAATTTTTTATGTTTTATCAATCATTATTTCTTATTGGCTTTCTACAATTAAGCTTTTAATCAAGCTTAGTGATAAAGAAATATTGATAAATAAAATCAGCGGAATACTACCTTATCAATCAAAAAATATTTTGTTGAAAGATATATCTGAATATCAGCTTTCGGATGACCTTAATTATTACAGTTTAAAAATCCGATTGAAAAATAATTTCTTAATAAGGCTAACTAAATTCAAAGATTCACGAGACGATTTCCAAAAATTTTCCAATAAATTCATACAAATTATTAGAATATTAAATGAAAATGAAGAAGATTCTGTGAAGAGAATTCCAAATCTTTATGAAACAAAAACAGGATTAATAATTACTATATTTCTTGTGCTTATGGCTGTGGTGATTTTAGTTTTTGGGAAAGGCTCAACAAGAATATATGCTGCAATCCCAGGATTAATATTTTTTATTCTACAAGTTTACAATTATCGAAAAGATAAATGACAAGCTTATCATTCTTAGGTTTCTTTATCTGATAAGTTAATTTCTAAGCAATGAAAAAATATATCATTCTTCAAATTGTTTTATTATTCTTTTATAATTCAAATTCCCAATTCAAAGTCCGCGTAAATCTCACGGGCGTTCCTGTTTCTTCAGAAAAAATATTCATTGCCGGTTCTTTCAACAGTTGGAAACCGGATGATGAAACTGCAGAATTGTATAAAAATGCCGATAGTGTTTTCGTTATTGAATTTTCAGATGTAGGTGCAGGCTTATATGAATTCAAATTCACGCGGGGAAGCTGGGAGAAAGTGGAATGCAAAAAGAATGGAACTGATATTGAAAACCGCTCTGTAAGAATTCAGTCGGACACGTCTTTTAATTTCTCCGTTGAGGCATGGAAAGACCAATTTGCTGCTCCAATAAAAAAACACACTGCCAGCAAAAATGTGATGATTATTGATTCTGCATTTTACATTCCTCAGCTAAATCGCTACCGAAGGATATGGGCTTATCTTCCTGCTGATTACAAAAATTCATCAAAGCGTTTTCCGGTTCTGTATATGCACGACGGGCAAAATTTATTCGATGAATTTACTTCTCCGTTTGGTGAATGGAGCGTTGATGAAATTTTGGACACAATATCAAACGCTAAAGAATGCATAGTGATTGGAGTTGATAACGGAGCAGAAAAAAGGATGAGCGAATACAATCCCTATGATTTTACCATGCATGATAATAACGGAGATAAACTGATAAAAGCTGAAGGCGATGCATATGTAGATTTTCTTGCAAAGACATTAAAACCTTTTATCGATAAAAAATTCCGGACATTGGCTGATGCCCGCCACACCTGCATTGCAGGCAGTTCAATGGGTGGACTTATTTCTTTGTATGCCATCCTGAAATATCCAAATGTATTTGGTGAAGCAGGAATTTTTTCTCCGGCATTCTGGACTGCACCGAAACTTGCAGATGATGTAAAGCGATTGTCTTCAAAAATAAATGGCAAAATATATTTTTATGCCGGCGGCGCAGAAAATGAAACCATGGTGAGCGATATGAAGAATGTGATTGAGTTATTAAAAGCAAATAGCAAAATAAAATTGGAAGTGCAAATTGTTGCGGATGGAAAACACAATGAAGCAAATTGGAAAAGAGAGTTTCCGGAATTTTATCGATGGATATTTTAGTTTGCTATTCCTCCGTCAAAGATTAATGAAGTGAAATTTATAAACTAATCTCAAAGCTCAGAACGACAAACCACAAACTACAAACATCAAACTCTGTAAGTAACTCCCTCCAACGCCAATTCCGTGTTCTCAAAAACTTCTTTCGCTTCTTTTTCAAAATCATCCAGTTTTTCATATTTGGAACTGAAATGCCCGATGATGAGTTTTTTTACATTTGCTTTTTTAGCAATCGTAGCTGCTTCTGTGGTAGTACAATGAAAACGTTTGCTGGCACGGTCTTGCAAATCTTTTAGATAAGTTGCTTCGTGATACAAAAGAGAAACGCCTTTTACTTTTTCAATAATTCGTTCATCATAAATCGTGTCGGCAGAATAGGCGTAAGATTTTGGCTTTGTTCCGGCAGTTGTGACCCATTCATTTTTGATAATCCTGTCATCTTTTGTTGTATAATCTTCACCCCATTTTAATCTTTCAAAAAATGAAGATGGCACTTCATGTTCTCTTGCTTTCTCAGGATTTATTTTTCTCGGCGGCTTGATTTCTGAGAATTTAAAACCCCAACATTCAATTCTGTGAGATACTTTAAAAGCGCTCACTTCAAATTTACTTTCCTTGACAATAATTCCTTCTTCACAAAGCGGATGAAAATTTAATGGAAAAGGAAGTTCTGTATCTGCAACCGAAAGTTGCATGTCAATCATTTGTTTTAGCATTGGCGGCGCATATAAATTAATTTCCTGAAGCCTGCCTAATAACCCCATGCTTGTTAATAATCCGATCAATCCAAAATAATGGTCGCCGTGAAGATGAGAAATAAAAATGTGACTGATTTTGCTTCGCCTGATTTTGTACTTCGCCATTTGTGATTGCGTGCCTTCGCCACAATCAAGCAGGAAATGATGTTCATCCAAAGTAACTATCTGCGCCGTTGGGTGACGGTCGAATGCGGGAAGCGCAGAGTTGTTGCCAAGTATAGTTACAGCGAGCATAAATATTTTTAAAGTACAATCCGGTTATAGACGGGCAACAAGGAGATTATGCTGCACGAGCTACAATAATCCTGTAATATAATAATTCAATTTTATATTTTCTCGCAACGGCGCAACGGCGCCAAGCTTGAGTATGTTTAAGGCATCAGAAGGCTTTGCAATCGCTTATAAATTTTTAATCGAAGCTATAGCCGTCAGATGCCTTCTTCTTTGCGCCTTCGCGCCGTTGCGAGAAACACTAATAACGCTGAATCGTTCCCAAAATATCATGTAAATAACTTCTGCCAAACAAATTCAAATGGATCAATAGCGGATACAAATTGCACAGATCCCAAATCTGGCGATGATTTTGTGGCAATGGAAAATAATGGTGATAAGAATCGTAAAAAGTTTTGTCAAAGCCGGCAAATAAGGTAGTCATGCCAAGGTCAATATGTCGGTTGCCGAAATAAACGGCGGGATCAATCAAAACAGGATTTGAATTTTCATCACATAAAAAATTGCCGCTCCATAAATCTCCATGAAGCAATGATGGATTTTCTTCAGGAAAAATTTCTGATAAGAATTTATAAAGGTTTTGAAATTGAAGGACATGTTTTTGCTCGAGCAAATTATTATCAACAGCTGATTTTATTTGCGGCTCTAATCTTTGGAGGATAAAAAAATAAACCCAGTTATTTGATGGAGAATTCGACTGATGCAACGCGCCCATATAATTGTCTTCTTCCAATCCAAAAAAATTATTTGAAACATGATGAAGCTTTGCCAATTCTCCTCCAAAAATTTCCCAGAATTTTTTTGTTTTTAGTCCTTGTTCAATCCATTCGAGGATCAGGGTTTGTTCGCTTTCTGTTTCTTCGCAAACAATTATGGAAGGCGTCCTTATAATATTTTGTTTTGCCAATAATCCCAATCCATTTTTTTCTTTGATGAAAAGTGATGGGAATTTTTTGGCTGAATTTATTTTGCAGAAGAAATGCTGAGATTGATTAATGGTGATTTTATAAGTGTCGTTGATGGAACCGCCGCCAATGGAAATGAAATCAATATTAGAAACAGGGCTGTTTAATTTTTGAGAGAGGAGATTTTGTACGAATGATTTCATAACATTTGAACTCATGAAATGTTCGAATTTTTATTTCACGCAAAGCAACATAAGGAGCAAAGGCGCTAAGGGTTCTTTACGGCTTAATAACTTTGCGCCTTTGCGTGAAAAAGAATTTGCCTGTTATAAGCCACCGCTCAATAGTAGTATTACAGATGAACGGATTGCGACGCAACGATGTTCAATCAAGGCTCACAAGCTGGTATCCAAAGAAGTTTCCAGTTTGTAGTTTATAGTTTTCAGTTCTGCGATGCATGAACGATTACAAATTCAAATCAGCGATTTAGAATTGAGAACTGGAAACCAGAAACTCGAAACTCAATCCCCCAGCAACTCCCGCTCAATCTCTTCCATCTGAACAATATCGCCGGCTTCGCTTTGGGTTGGAGTTACGTTCATTAACTCGAGCAAACCATCATCATCTAAAAATTTTTCAACATCGGGTTGCAGTTCGCAAATCACAAAAGATGCATTGCTCTCATAAAAATTTTGTTGAATTTTTACCAGTTCTTCAGCAGCAGCGTTGTCAATACTTTCTATGTCTTTTAAGTTCAGCACTACGTGTTTAACGCCATTTTGTGGTGCGCTTGCCAAGCATTCTCTCAATTCTGCTGTCATATTAGCAGCAAGAACTGGTTCATTGACAGTAATGGCATGGAATTTTTCTCTGGTACCAATTTTGAACTTCATTGCACTTAAATGGTATTCACATACGTTAATAAGACGACGGAAAAGAGAAATCAAAAATATTCGTTATTATTGTATAAAGCTCAATTAGTTAAAAATGGATAATAATTTTTCAGCCCAGGTTAAAGAGATTATTTCGTTCAGCAGGGAAGAAGCGTTGAGATTAGGAAATGATTTTATCGGCACAGAACATTTGTTGCTGGGTCTGATCCGCGAGGGAGACAATACGGCAGTGCGCATTTTGAAAAGCTTTAATGTTGATCTGTATGAACTGCGCAAAGAAGTGGAACTGGCAGTGAAAGACAAAACCGGTAAAAATATTGCGAACATCAACAGCCTGCCTCTTACCAAACAGGCAGAGAAAGTAATCCGCGTTACCGTGCTGGAAGCCAAAGCCTTGAAAAGCCCTACTGTTGAAACCGAGCACCTGATGCTTTCGATATTGAAGAACAAAGAAAACATTGCAACTCAAATTTTAAATCAGTTTGACGTGGATTACGATTTATTCAGAAATGAATTGGGTGTTGTTAAAAGCAATGATACCCGCAGCGAATATGCTGAGGAGAATGAAGATGATTTTGATGAAGAGAAAAAATTCTGCTCAGCAAAAAGCAAGATCCAGCAGGCAATGCAAAAAGCAAAACGCCCGTGCTCGATAATTTCGGAAGAGATATAACCCGCCTGGCAGAAACAAATTCCCTTGACCCGATTGTGGGCAGAGAAGAAGAAATTGAACGAGTTTCTCAGATACTTTCGCGCAGAAAGAAGAACAACCCGATACTGATTGGTGAACCGGGAGTGGGTAAAACAGCTATTGTGGAAGGGCTTGCTTTGCGCATTGTGCAGAGAAAAGTTTCCCGTGTGCTTTTCGACAAACGCGTGATTTCACTTGATCTGGCAGCCTTGGTTGCAGGCACAAAATACCGCGGTCAGTTTGAAGAACGCATGAAAGCAATCATGAACGAACTGGAAAAGAACCGCGATGTGATTCTTATTCATTGATGAAATTCATACGATCGTTGGGGCTGGCGGCGCTTCAGGGTTCATTGGATGCTTCCAATATTTTCAAACCTGCCTTGGCCCGAGGCGAACTGCAGTGCATCGGCGCTTCCACACTGGATGAATACCGAATGTATATTGAAAAAGACGGTGCGCTTGACCGCCGTTTCCAGAAAGTGATGATCGAACCGCCACAGTGTGGATGAAACCATTCAGATACTGAATAACATCAAATCCAAATACGAAGATTATCACAACGTAACTTATTCTGAAGAAGCCATTGAGGCCTGTGTGAAGCTCAGCGACCGTTATATGACCGACCGTCTGTTGCCCGACAAAGCAATCGACGTGCTGGATGAAGTCGGCGCACGGGTGCATTTGAAAAATATCAATGTTCCTCAGAATATTGTTGAGCTTGAAAAGAAGATTGAAGACGTGAAGAATGAAAAAAATAAAGTGGTGAAAAGCCAGAAATTTGAAGAAGCAGCTTCACTTGCGCGACACAGAAAAACGTTTACAGGAAGAACTGGAAAAAGCCAAAGTCAGAATGGGAAGAAGAAAGCAAACACAAACGCTATCCGATCGATGAAGAAAATATTGCCGAAGTGGTGAGCATGATGACTGGCATTCCGGTGAAGAGAATGGTGCAGGCCGAAAGTGAAAAACTGCGCAACATGGCGATAGACATGAGAGGCAATGGTGGTTGGACAGGACGAAGCGATATCAAAAGTGGTAAAAGCCATTCAGCGTAACCGCGTTGGTTTGAAAGACCCGAAAAAACCAATTGGCACATTTATATTCCTGGGGCCAACAGGTGTGGGTAAAACAGAACTGGCCCGCGCGCTTGCACGATACATGTTCGATTCTGAAGATGCACTTGATCCGCATTGACATGAGCGAATACATGGAAAAATTTACCGTGAGCCGTTTGATTGGCGCACCTCCCGGATATGTTGGTTATGAAGAAGGTGGTCAGCTCACTGAAAAAGTTAGCCGCAAACCTTATGCGTGATATTGCTGGATGAAATTGAAAAAGCGCATCCTGATATTTACAATATTTTGTTGCAGGTGCTGGATGATGGTCAGTTGACCGATGGTCTTGGAAGAAAGATGGATTTCAAGAACACGCTGATCATCATGACATCCAATATCGGCGCACGGCAATTGAAAGATTTTGGTGATGGTGTTGGTTTTGCACACTGCAAATCGTCAGCAGAATGCAGATGAAAATAACAAAGAGGTGATTGAAAAAGCACTGAAACGCACATTTCAGTCCTGAGTTTCTGAACCGGATCGATGATGTGATCATATTCAATTCATTGAGCAAGAGAAAATATTTTCGAGATCATAGATATCCTGATGAAAGGTGTGATGAAACGCCTGAACACCTTGGCTTCACATTGGAACTGACTGCCGAAGCAAAAGATTTCATTGCTGAAAAAGGATATGACCAGCAATTTGGCGCAAGGCCTTTGCACAGGGCCATCCAGAAATATCTGGAAGATCCGTTAGCAGAAGAAATCCTGAACATGAACATCAAGAATGGAGATGTGATGATTGCAGATTTGGATAAAGAAAATTCAAAAATCAAATTCTCTTTAAAAAAAAGAGAAGCAGAAAAATCAGAAGCTTAACCATTATTTATATTTTGAGAATGCCTCGCAAAATGCGGGGCATTTTTTTGCGAATACTTCTCCAAGGTTTCAAACTTTGGAGAAGTTGGTCAAAGGCACCAGACGGCTGATAATCGACAATAAAAAATAATGCAAGCCAAAGCCGTCAGATGCCTCGCTCACAAATTTCGAAACTCTAAAAAATGCAAATCGATTTTATGAACTCAGCTAAGTATTACTATTATGCATCGTTGCGTCGCACTCTTGTACTATAGTAATTCTATTGAGCGCCTTATTAATTTTCGGCTGTGCGTTAACGTTAGTAGTTGCCCGTTTTCCGAAATTATTTCCGTATATAATTGTTCATGCTCTCACCGTCATTCCTGCGTATGTGTGAATCTGGATTTGCTCTCTATTGAAATATTATTATTACTTTGCTTCAATTGATTTGCCAACTTTAAAAAAAGATGTTGCAGATTCTTTTTCAAAACATTGAACTTTGGAGAAAATTTGTAATCAGAGCTATCACACAAATCACATAAATCCCAGTTCAGACATTCATGAAAGGCGAAAAGAAAATTATTATCACTATTGACGGTTGGTCATCATGCGGCAAAAGCACGCTGGCAAAACAATTGGCGAAAGAATTGAATTATGTGTACATCGACAGCGGCGCTATGTACCGCGCCATCACTTTATATTTCCTGCGCAATCACATCGACTGGACGAAACCAAAACAAGTTGATGAAGCATTAACGCAAATCAATCTTCATTTTCAGTATAATGATAAAAGCAAGCAAAGCGAAATCCATTTGAACGATGAAAATGTAGAATATGTGATCCGTGATTTAGTGATTGCTGAAAAAGTGAGCGATGTTGCAGCCATCAAAGCTGTTCGAACTTTTGCTGTTGAGCAACAAAGGCAAATGGGAGAAAAAAAAGGGATCGTGATGGATGGAAGAGATATTGGCACAACCGTTTTTCCAAAAGCAGAACTGAAAATTTTTATGACCGCTGACAAAGCAATCAGAGTGGAAAGAAGATTTAAAGAATTGTACGAAAAGAATCCCAACATTACGATTGAAGAAGTCCGCGACAACCTTGAAATGCGCGACTATATTGATTCACACCGCGAAGTAAGCCCGCTCAGGCAAGCAGAAGATGCGATAGTGCTCGACAATTCCAATCTTACCGAAAAACAGCAATTTGATATCGCACTGAAATGGGTGAAGGAGAAATTGAAATGGGAAATGAAGAATTAAAAAGTATAAGAAGCTGAATTTCTAAAGCACTTTTTCATTTTTTATTTCACAATTTTTATTTCTTGTTCCAAAAAGAAAGCTCATCTTATTCAGGATGAGCTTCGCAATTGATAGTACGGGTTATTAAGGGTTATCTTAAAAATAACATCTCTCTGTATTTAGGAAGGATCCATTCGCTGTCATCAACCAACAATTCGAGTTTATCTGAGTGATAACGGATCTCATCAAAGAAGGGTTCTTTTACTTGTGAGTTATAAGCAATTGCTTTTGTTCTTGTATCAGAAATGGCATTCACTATTTTGCGTGCTTCGATCATTTTTGCAACCAACTCGCTGACCTTGCCAATGTGTTCAGAAATTTTTTCAAGGATTTGTTTTTGATTAGCATATGAAGCTTCTTTCAATCCCACTTCTTTCAATCCAATAATATTTTGGATCAAAGTATTTTGATACTTAATAGATGGAGGAAGAATATGGCTTGTTGCAAGTTCGCCCATGATGCGAGCTTCAATTTGTACTTTCTTAATATATTTTTCGAGTTCAATTTCATGTCTTGCTTCAAGTTCTGAATGAGAATAAACACCATTATCTTCAAATAATTTTTTTGCTTTCTCTGTAACCATTGCATCCAGCGCAAGCGGCGTTGTGCGCACGTTTGGCAATCCGCGCCTTTCCGCTTCGTGATGCCATTCTTCGCTATAACCATCGCCTTCAAACAATACTTTTTCACTGCTCACAATATATTCGCGGATCACATGCATGATTGCGATTTCTTTTTTCTCTCCTTTATCAATCAATGCATCTACATCGGTTTTGAATGCTTTCAAAGTTTCCGCCATGATTGAGTTCAATGCCGTCATGGCGCTTGCGCAATTGGCAGAAGAACCAACAGCACGGAATTCAAATTTATTTCCCGTGAAAGCAAATGGTGAAGTCCTGTTTCTGTCAGTATTATCCAACAATAATTCAGGGATGCTTTTATGAAGATCAAGTTTCAAAATTGCTTCATCTTGTTCATCAAATTTATCGCCTACCCTTTCTTTCACATCGCCCAAAACTTTCGTAAGATATTGACCGATGAAAACAGAAATGATTGCGGGTGGCGCTTCATTTGCTCCAAGGCGAAAATCATTTCCTGCTGAAGCGATAGACGCTCTCAAAATATCAGCATAATCATGAACCGCTTTGATTGTATTCACAAAAAAAGTGAGGAACATCAGATTTGTTTTCGGTGTTTTTCCGGGAGCCAGCAGATTTACACCTGTATCAGTAGACATGCTCCAGTTGTTGTGCTTGCCATTACCATTAATTCCTGCAAATGGTTTTTCATGCATAAGCACACGCAATTTGTGACGTCGCGCAACTCTTTCCATAATATCCATCAATAATAAATTGTGGTCAACACCAACACTTACTTCTTCAAATATCGGGGCGCACTCAAATTGAGAAGGAGCAACTTCATTATGCCTTGTGCGCAAAGGAATTCCCAGCTTGTAAGATTCTTCTTCAAAATCACGCATAAAAGCATATGTCCTTTCAGGAATTGAACCGAAATAATGATCTTCCAATTGTTGTCCTTTTGCAGGCGAATGACCAAAAACAGTTCTTCCGCTCATTACCAAATCAGGGCGGCCATTGAAGAAACCTTCATCAATCACAAAATATTCCTGCTCCCAACCGAGTGTTGCAGTCACTCTTGTAACGTTCTTATCAAAATAATGACAAACATCAACGGCAGATTTTTCCAACGCAGCAAGCGCTTTCAATAACGGCGCTTTATAATCTAAAGATTCACCGGTGTAGGAAACAAATATAGTAGGTATGCAAAGCGTTTTGCCTGTTCCTATTTCCATAATGAAAATAGGAGAAGAAGGATCCCAGCCTGTATAGCCGCGTGCTTCAAAAGTTGCCCTAAGGCCGCCGCTTGGGAATGATGATGCATCAGGCTCTTGTTGTATTAATGCGGCACCGTCAAATTCTTCAATCGGTGTCCCATCTCCTTTTAGAGTAAAGAAAGAATCATGTTTTTCTGCAGCAGTCCCGGTCAAAGGCTGGAACCAATGTGAGAAATGAGTTACTCCTTTTAATTCCGCCCATTGCCGAAGGCCGGCAGAAATTTGGTTCGCAACGGACCTGTCAATTTTTTTCCCGCTCTTAACTGAGTTGAGAAGGCTTTTATATGCTTCGTCGCTTAAAAATGCGCGTGCAGCTTTTAAGGTAAATACATTTTCATTAAAAATAGCAGTGATTTTTGCTGATCCTGCTACTTTCACATCAGGATTGGTCGATAAATTATCTATTGATTTGAATCTTAACGAAGACATGCTGATTAGTTTTCTGCGAAACTAAATGATTCACTTTTAAAAAAAAAATCGGATGATTTTAAAAATCTCGGGAAAAACAAGTTTTTTTTAGAAGAAATCGTGAAAATACTCACGTCAATCGGCTGATAGGGGCATGTTAATAAATATTAAAAAATATTTTATTGCGATTCTTTTTTTTGAATATTTAGGAACCTGCCAATTTTATCGTAATCTGTTATGCATACAATCACAATCATCAAAAAAATCTCAGGAATCGATTTATATCTCACAATAGCGCCCGGAAAAGGAACAACATACCCGATAAAAATAATCTGGCTAATACCATAAAATAATAAAAGAAGAAGCAAAGGGCGATTAATAATTTGCTTCCATTTTTTTTCGTGAAAAAATATGGCAATGATCATCAGCAGCCAAAAAAGGATAACGTCAAGCGCCGTGAAAATTTGCAAAGCGCTTTTTGCTTCCCATAAAAACGGCCTAAGGAATGTATTAGAAAATGCCTGGGGAAAAATTTTTGCAAAACTGGTTACAGATGGTTGCAGGCTATCCAGCTTGAAAGAAGTGTTTGCATGCAGTTTAAAAAATTCCTGTTGTCTGGTTGCAATTTGAGTGGCAAGGTTTTTTTCTGGTGAAATAAAAATACTTCCAATAAAAAAAATAAAACAGATAACATATACTGCAACGAAATAATAAATTGCCTTTTGATTTTTTTTCCGACTGAGCGCTGTGCTCACAAAAGCAGGCATCAACACAAGCAGCATTTGTGCTCTTAATATCACGAGCCCTATCAACCCGATAATTATGTAAAAAAAATAAATGCCATTTTTTTTTTCGTTGAACCATTTTTCTGAATAATACATAATGATAGCAATAAATAACAGAAGCAGTCCCTCAGCCCTTATCCCGCTTAGCCAAAATGTGGTAAGCGGAATAAAGAATAAGATAATGATCAATGATGTTTTTTTATTTGCAAAGAATTTATACAATAATTTGTACAACACTAACAACCCTATTATTGCAAGAAAATCGAAAAAAAGAACGTTGATATAATAATTGCCCCTGCTGAAAATATTAAATAGCGCAAGAAGCTTTGTCATAGAATAAAATTCCAGATCCTGTATATAAAATTGTATGCCCTGCCAAAAATTTTGCGAAGCGCGGAATGCCGGATATGGAAGAAAATCTTTCACAAATTCAATGGGGTGATGAATCATTTTTTGATACTGCAACTGCGACTCGTTGTGAAACATCCATGTATCATCTCCTTTATAAAATCGTAAAAAAATGAACCCATACATGCAGCCAAAAAATATTTTGTAGCTATAAATTATCGCCAGCATTTTAAAAGAAATGGGTATATTTTTTTTTCTGGCCAACGCAGCCAATGCAAATAGAATCACAAAAAAATAAAAAATAAAAAGTAGTGCTGGCAACATAAAATGTGTGAAAAAGGAGTTTAATTCACCAAATCTATAAATTTGGATTTAATATACCTGAATGAACAATAAAACAGACAATGAAAAACTAATAGCCTTTGTGTCAAACAGTGCATGGTCTATTTATAATTTCAGGTTGGATGTGATCCGCAATCTTCATCAGAATGGTTATAAATTGCTTGTAATTGCCCCGGATGATGAATATTCTTCTTTATTGATTGATGAAGGCTGTGTGTATGTTCCAATAAATTTTAATAATCGTTCTGAAAATCCTTTGCTCGATCTGAATCTTTATAATCAGCTCAAAAAAATTTATCAGCAACAAAAGCCGGCACTTATTTTTCATTATGTCATTAAGCCAAATATTTATGGATCCCTGGCTGCAGCCGCTTGCAAAATAAAATCGGTTGCCGTGATAACAGGACTTGGATATTCTTTTGCAAAAAAAAACTGGTTGTATAGAATTGTAAAAGGTTTGTATAAAAGAGCGCTTCGCAAAACAAATGAAGTTTGGTTTTTGAATAATGAAGATGCAAAGGCTTTTATCAGCGAAAAAATTGTTGATATTAAAAGAATGAAGGTTTTGCCAGGCGAAGGCGTTAACACAAATTATTTTTTGCCCGATGCTGAAAACTCAGATCGTGCCGATTCCAGATTCACTTTTTTAATGAGCACCAGATTGCTGAGAAGCAAAGGGATTGCAGTATATGCCGATGCAGCAAGGATTGTAAGGAATAAGGGTTATGATGCGAATTTTGAGCTTATTGGTTTTTTTGAAAAAAATCACCCTGATTCAATTCCTGAAGAAGAATTGAAAAAATGGGAAAATGAGGGCTTGATAAAATACCACGGCTTTGCAAAAGATGTGCGCTTACATTTAAGAAATGCCGATTGTTTTGTGTTCCCATCTTCCTATAATGAAGGTGTTCCGCGGTGTTTGATGGAAGCTGCGAGCATGGAACTTCCGATAATTACTTCGCTTAATCGTGGCTGTAAAGAAGTGGTGCTTAACAATTCAAATGGCTATGTGTGCAACCTCAATGATCCGTTTGACGTAGCAGACAAAATGGAGAAGATGATGAACCTTTTACCAGAAGAAAGAATGCGAATGGGCAAGAACGGGAGAGCGTTAGTAATAAAAAAATTTAATGTAGAAACCGTGATAAAAGAATATGAGAAAACGCTGAAAACTATTTAATTTTTTTGCCACTGAAGCACAGAAACGCTAAATCTTTCTGTGACAAAGTTTACCCAATTAGTTCAGGAAATTTAGATTGAAGAAATTGAATCACTCCCGATTCCCTGATTTGTTTTTCCCAGGTCAACGCTTTCAGATCAGGAAATGAGTAATCAAATGCTGAAACATTTTCCCAACTAAAATTTTCTAAGTTTTTTTCCAGGTAAAAAAAACTGCCGCCTTTTTCTTTTTGAAAACTCCTCACCCATTTATAGTCTGTTGTGATAACTGGAATTTTCAGTGCAGCATATTCAATTAATTTGGTTGAAGTTTGTTGATTGAAAGGTTCTTTATCAACCATAAAATTGATGGCGAATTTTGCTTTTGAAATATTATAAGGCATTTCATCGTGATAAACAGGTCCTTCAAAATGAATATTTTCAAATTGCATGAATTCATTTTTCAGATCTAAATAGTCTTTGCTGAGCACTAACAAAGAATGCCCTTTCAATTTTCCTGTAGCGAAGCATTCTATCAGTTTATCAATTCTCCTTTCTGCGCTTACACTTCCGGCATACACAAAATCATACTTTTTATTTGTTATGCTTTTATCAAACTTTAAAAATGAATCAGAGATCCCCATATCACGAAAACCGAAAGGCACCCAATCTGTAAATCCCAATTTATTATGAACATATTTATTAAGAAATAACCGGTAGTCAGGTTTTGCGTTGAATATTCTTTTTGAGAAATTTTTTAATTGAACAAACGGCGGAACAGATGCTGAAGTGTATTCATGAATTTTGATAACGCCGTTCTTTTTGCCGGTTTTATCTGTGCCCATAAAATGCCATTCAACATCTGCATCTACTTTGCCGGCATTCTTTGGCCTTACAACAATTGTTTCAACATGTAAAGTGGAAAAGAAATTTTCGTATGCATCAATTTCGGGCAAAAAAGCTTTGTGCGGTTGAATAAAAACAATTCTCATTAACTGGGTTTACTGGTGATAAAATTATAAATAAGATTGATGCTGTGTTTGTAATTTTGCACTTTCTGAAATATTATGGAAATAACATCACAAACAGCTGAACAATTACGACTAACAGCAGAAGAATTTGAACTCATCAAACAAAAGCTTGGAAGAACACCAAATTTCACGGAGCTCTGCGCTTTCAGTGCAATGTGGAGCGAACATTGCAGTTACAAAAATTCCATCAAATGGTTGAAAACATTGCCACGCGACGGAAGCAAAATGCTTGTGAAAGCCGGAGACGAAAATGCAGGATTGATGGACATCGGAGATGGTTTCGGTGTTGTTTTCAAAATAGAATCACATAATCATCCTTCAGCAATAGAACCTTTTCAAGGTGCTGCAACTGGCGTTGGCGGCATTCACCGCGATATATTCACCATGGGCGCAAGGCCAATCGCTTCTTTAAATTCATTGCGCTTTGGAAATTTGAAAGAAGCAAAAACACAACATTTATTATCGGGCGTGGTGCATGGCATTGGCCATTATGGAAATTGCTTCGGCGTTCCTACGGTTGGTGGTGAAATTTATTTTGAAGATTGTTATCATACCAATCCGTTGGTGAATGCAATGAGCGTTGGCATTTTAAAAAATGGCGAAACTATTTCTGCAACAGCAAAAGGAATGGGAAATCCTGTAATGTTTGTTGGAAGCGCAACGGGTAAAGATGGAATTGGCGGTGCTTCTTTCGCATCTGCAAATATTACCAAAGAAAGCACTGAAGAATTGCCCGCAGTTCAGGTTGGCGATCCTTTTCAGGAAAAGAAATTATTGGAAGCTTGCCTGGAAGTGATTCAAACCGGCGCTGTTGTTGGCATGCAGGATATGGGCGCAGCAGGAATTATTTGTTCAACATCTGAAATGAGTGCCAAAGGCGAAGTTGGGATGAGCATTGATTTGGATAAAGTTCCCGCAAGGCAAAAAAACATGAAGCCTGTGAATTGTTGCTGAGCGAAAGCCAGGAGCGTATGTTGATGGTCGTTACTAAAGGCCGCGAAGATGAAGTGACAAGAATTTTCACGAAATGGGATTTGCCTTGTTCGCAAATCGGTGAAGTGACAGATGATGGCATGCTTCGTTTTTATGTGAACGGAAATCTGGAAGCAGAAATTCCGGCTTATGAATTGGTGCTTGGTGGTGGCGCTCCGCAATATGATCGAGAATACAAAGAACCTGAGTATTTTAAAAAAATAAAATCATTTGATCCTTTTTCCATTGAGGTCCCTGATGATTTGAAAGCGACTGCCGAACAAATTATTTCAATCCCAAATATTGCATCTAAAAAATGGGTCGCTGTTCAATACGATAGCACTGTTGGCGCCGCAAATTCTTCAACAAATGAACCAAGTGATGCTTCTATAGTTCTTGCTAAAGGAACAAAAAAAGCATTGGCAATTACAACTGATTGTAATAGCCGTTACGTTCTTGCCGATCCATATAAAGGCGCAATGATCGCCGTTGCTGAAGCTGCGAGAAATATTGTTTGTAGCGGCGGCCAACCATTGGGAGTAACCAATTGTTTGAATTTTGGAAATCCTTATAACCCTGAAGTGTATTATCAGTTTGTACAGGCGATAAAAGGAATGGGCGATGCTTGCAAAAAATTTGATACGCCCGTAACTGGCGGCAACGTTAGTTTCTATAATCAAAATCCTGAAGGCGCTGTTTATCCGACGCCGACAATCGGAATGGTTGGCTTGCTGGAAAGTGTGAAAGATAAAATGACTTTGGATTTTAAAGAAGAAAATAATTTGATTTTTTTGATTGGGAAATGCAATGACGATATTAATTCATCAGAATATTTGCATAAAGTGCATGGCGTAGAATTCAGCCCTGCTCCGCATTTTGATATTGATGAAGAATTTGCATTGCAGGAAAAAGTGAAGGAGCTCATTAAAAAGAAATTAGTTAAATCTGCGCATGACGTGAGCGAAGGCGGCTTGTTTGTAACGCTTCTGGAATCGGCTTTCAAAAATAATCTCGGCTTCGATGTGGTTGCCAATGATTATAAAATAAGAAAAGATGCTTATTGGTTTGGCGAATCGCAAAGCAGGGTTGTGGTGAGCATCGAAATTTTGGATGAAGATGAATTCAGAAAAACACTCGGCGATTTTCCTTGTGAAGAAATTGGTTTTGTTACCAATGGTTCTGTTGAGGTGGATGGCCAGGATTGGGGAAATATTTTTTTCTGGAAAGAAAAATATGAAAATGCAATTGGTAATTTGCTTGGTGTTACTGAAGCAGAAAGCGCATTAGGTTCTTTATAACAAAGCAATGAAAGCAGTTTTTGTTTTTGGGATTTTACTTTTACAAGCATTGTTCTCGTTTGGTCAAGATTCAAGGGAAGTCAGTCATGCAGATACAATGAAAATTCAAAAGGAAGTTGAAAGCGAGGTGCAAAACTTAAAGATTAAACTTGAAAAATCTGACGGTTATGTAAATGACGCCCAAAAGAAATTAGCAATTGAATTTACTCTTGATACTTTCAGGATTGAGGAAATAAATTCTAAAATGATGTCGATAGATTATTCAACTGTCGGGATGGTAGATGCTACTTATAGCTCAGAAAATGATTACGATAAATTATTAAATAAGTATTATAAAATTTTGATTGATAAATTAGATGCGACTGACAAAGAAATTTTGCACAAGTCTCAAAAAAACTGGTTGGTGTTTAGAGATGGCGAATTGCAGCTAAATAGCATGCTAGCAAAAGAGAAATATTCTGGTGGAGGAACTATTCAGAATTTAATTGTATCAGGCAGAGTTTTGGAAATTACAAAAAATAGGGTCATTGAAATGTTTCAGTATTGCTTGCGATTCTATAACTGATTGTTTTGGTCTCAACAAAAAATAAAAACATTGATAAACAAAGACTCAACCATTGTAGTTACAGGTGCAGCCGGTTTTATCGGCAGCGGCCTTGTTGGCTATTTGAATTACAAAGGCTATAATAATATTATTCTGGTTGATGAATTCAGCACCGCGGATAAGCAACCAAATTTTGAAAAGAAAAAATTTATTGAGAAAGTTGAACGTGAAAAATTTTTCGAATGGCTTCATCAAAATAAACCACGCATTCAATTTATTTTTCACATTGGCGCAAGGACAGATACCACGGAATTTAATTATGCTATTCATCAGCATTTGAATGTTGAATATTCAAAAAAAGTTTGGGAATACTGCACGGTTCATAATATTCCTTTGATATACGCGTCTTCCGCTGCAACTTATGGCAACGGTGATTTAGGTTATGAAGACAGCCACTCAATTATTCCTTCTCTTCACCCGCTCAATCCGTACGGTGTTTCAAAAAATGAGTTTGATAAATGGGTGCTTCATCAAAAAAACCATCCGCCATTATGGATTGGTTTGAAATTTTTTAATGTGTACGGACCGAACGAATATCACAAAGGAAGAATGGCGAGCGTAATATTTCATTCATTCAATCAGATACAGAAAAATGGTTTTGTGAAATTGTTCAAATCACATCGCCCGGATTATGAAGATGGAAAACAATTGAGAGATTTTGTGTACGTGAAAGATGTTGTGAAAATTTGTTTCTGGCTTATGCAGCATCAACCTGCTTCAGGCATTTATAATTTAGGGACAGGAAAAGCAAGAAGCTTCGATGATTTAGTGAAAGCAACTTTTACGGCGCTTGATTTGCCGACTAGAATTGAATACATCGATATGCCGGAAGATATCCGCTCAACTTATCAATATTTTACCGAAGCCACCATGCTAAAGTTGCGTGGAGTTGGCTATACCGAAAATTTCTATTCACTAGAAAACGGAGTGGGTGACTATGTAAGAAATTATCTCACTCAACATAAATTTTATTAACTTAGAGAAAATAATTTTATGACCGTTATAGTGAAAAAGAAATTGACAAAAAAAGAAAAAGAAAAATTATTCAGTTTAACAAAAGGGAGAATCAAACCATTGAATGTTGCTAAGTATAAAGGCAAATTCAAATGGAAAGGTGACGCTTTGAAATTGCAAAAAGAATGGAGGAATGAGTAAAGATTTAATCCTTCTTGACACGAATATTATTATATATACCTTAAATGGTGACCCACGAATTTCTGATTTCATTAACGATAAAAGAGCAGCAGTTTCTTTTGTGACAGAAATTGAATTGCTTGGATGGAAAAATATCACTTCTCAAAATAGAGCTGCTATTGAAATGTTTCTAAACGATTGTATTTTTCTTGAATATAGTATTCGCATAAAACAAGCCACAATTGAAATAAAATCGAAATATGGATTAAAGCTGGCGGATGCATTTATCGCTGCAAACGCTATACAGTTTGACATTCCGCTAATATCTGCCGATAAAATATTTGACAAGGTGAAAGAATTGAATTTCATAAATATTATCCCCATCACTTAAATATCATGAACAAAAAAATTGCCATTATTGGTGGTGGAAATTTGGGTACTGCCATAGCAGAAGGATTGATACAAAGCGGATTTGTTCTTCCAAAGCAAATTCTTATTACAAAAAGAAATATTGCAACACTTCATCAATTGGAAAGAAGAGGTGTGCTTGTTAGTGACAAAAATGAAGAAGCTGTTCGTTATGCAGATTTGATAATTCTTGCCATAAAACCTTTTCAGGTAGATGATGTGCTTGCTTCATTGAAAAAAGAATTTAAAGAAGGAAACCACGTTTTGGTCTCGGTAATAACTGGCATAAGTATTGACCATATTTCAAATGTGATCGGAAAAAAAATCTCTATTGTTCGCGCAATGCCTAACACTGCAATCGCCATTCAGGAAAGCATGACCTGTATTGCTTCAAAAGATATTTCAGAAGAAAAACTGCAATATGTTCACGAGATTTTTAACCAGCTAGGCAAAACAGTGACGATTGATGAAAAGCTGATGGATGCAGCAACTGTACTTGGCGCTTGTGGGACCGCTTTTGCCATGAGATATATCCGCGCTAACATTCAAGGCGGAATTGAAATTGGTTTTGATGCTGCAACTGCAAATTTAATAGCAGCACAAACAGTTAAAGGCGCTGCTGAATTATTATTGAAAAAGGGCTCACACCCTGAACAGGAAATTGACAAAGTGACAACGCCCAAAGGCTGCACCATAGCAGGTTTGAATGAAATGGAACATCGCGGTTTCAGCTCATCACTAATAAAAGGATTAGTTGCGAGCTATGACAAGATCGCGAAGGATTAATTGTAATATTCACATTTGATATTTATTGTGTTCAGCGGAAAATTTTTTTTTAGAATACTCCGATAATAATTCGATGTTATCCTGCGTTTCTTATGCAAATAAACTTTTTAATAAACCCTAAGAAGAGTAGAAAATGATCCTGTCAAAATCCAAAAATCCTATGAAGAAGAGAATGAGCGGCATTATTTTAGCCGCAGAAATCGCTGCGATCATGGTATTGCACGCACACAAAATGAACCATCACCAAAGAAATGATGGTGTCCAGAAAATGGACGAATTTTCCCAGCAATTAAAAATCAGTCATTCTTATTCTTACTCAAATTTGAAGTAGCGCTATATTTTTTATAGGAAACTTCAATGTAAAATTGACTTTTTTACAAAGTTTTTGCAGAAGCTTTTATTATAGCTTCAAAAAAAATCACAATAAGAATTGAAAAGAATTTTTCATTTCCTTATTTCAATTCTACCACTACAATTGATTGCGGAGGCATTTGAACCACTAACTCATCTCCTTGTTTTTTTGCTCCCGAAAACGCGGTATTCTTCACATTATAAGGCTTATCAAAAGTATTCACATCAGTAAATTTTGGTGAGGTTAAAATCTGTGCCGAAATATTTTTATAATTCATTCCGGGCAGTGAAGCTTTTATATTGACTGATTTGGATGGATCAAGATTTACTAACGAAATATGTATTGCGCCTGATGCATCCCGCGATGCAGATGCATTTACAGAAGCAATTTTCTCGTTTCCAAAAACATAATCGGGGCTTGAAAATTGAACGGGCAGCAAAGTTGCATCCTGATGCACTTTATACATATTGAACACATAATAAGTTGGCGTAAGAACCATTCTTTCTTTGTCTGTAAGCACAAGTGATTGCAACACGTTTACGGTTTGCGCAAGGTTTGCCATTTTCACTCTGGCACAATGGTTATTAAAAATATTTAAAGTTGTGGCAGCAATCAGTGCATCGCGCAAGCTGTTTTGCTGATATAAAAACGCTGGCTTTGTGCCGGGCTCAACATCAGTCCATATGCCCCATTCATCAACTACAAGTGCTTTTTTCTTTTGCGGATCGTACACGTCCATAATTGCAGAATGGTGATTGATCAATTCTTCAATCTTCAAACAACTCTTCAATGCTTTGAAATAAGCGCCCTCATCAAAACTTGTAGCAGATCCTTTGTGGTCCCAATCACCGACAAGCGTGTAATAATGCATCGATATTCCCCAGGCATTCCACAAGCCTGTATTTTTCATCACAACATCCGTCCAGTTGTAGTCATCTGCATTTGCACCGCTTGCAATTAATTTCAATGGTGCGCCGGGATAACTTTTTGCAAATTCAGAATACCTTTTATATTCATTAGAATAATATTCAGGAGTCATGCTTCCGCCACAGCCCCAGCTTTCATTCCCAATTCCCCAAAAAGAAACGTTCCATGGTTTTTCTCTTCCATTTTTTTTGCGCAGATCAGTTAATGTGCTCTCACCATTATAATTCAAATATTCCAGCCAGTTTTCCATTTCCTGCGGAGTCCGGTCACCACATTGCCGGCGATGTATGGCTCGCATCCTAACATGCTGCACAGCTCCAGAAATTCGTGCGTGCCAAAACTGTTGTCGTCTGTAACCATTCCCCACGTTGTATTAACCGTTTTTGCGCGCTGGCCGGGTGATCCGATGCCATCGCGCCAGTGATACTGATCGGCAAAACAACCACCGGGCCAGCGGAGAACGGGTATGTTTATTTCTTTGAGCGCATCTACAATATCTAATCTGATGCGGTTTTGTTTTTTAACAGGCAATGATGAATCGACCCAAAATCCATCATAAATACATCTTCCCAAATCTTCCGAAAAATGGCCATAAATATATTTGCTGATCGTTAGGCTTGGAGCGCTTTCGCGTATAGAAATCTGAACAACGTTTTGCGCCTGAATTTTAATCGTCAAAATGACATTTGAAAAAAAGAAGCTAAAAAAAACAACTTTAATAAAATTGTATTTCATGTGGCTGTTGATTTAAAAATGAACAAAGAAAAATCTATTCACACAAGTTAACTTAAGCTTTCGAAAATAATTCCCGAAGAATAATAAAAATTTCAATTGATAAAAACAAAGCCCTCAAAATTTGAGGGCTTTGTTATAACTAAATTTCTCATTTAATAATTAATTCTTCTGCACTTCCATAATGCCGCTTAGCGCATCCCACAAAGCTTTGGCAGTTGAGGCACATGCTGCATGAGCTATTGCTTTGTCATTCTCATTTAAAGCGTTTATTTTTTCTTCAAGCATTGCAGGTTCGTCCCAATCGGTCGCGTGGATTTCAAAATAAGTTTCATCTGCATTCCAACTGCTGTAGTGCTTTTTTAAGCCTTCAAGCTTGGAAGATGCAGTTGCAGGCTGCTGCGCTTCAAAAGCATACAGTGCGCCTAATGCGCTTGCATATGTTTTGTAATGTTCTTCTGTAATGTTTGCTAAATTTTTCACCGAAGGAAAATTTGCAGAAATGGTTTGTGCTCCCAGACTTGCAGCAAATTTTTTCCAAAGGTCATAATGCTCCATTTCTTCACGTCCGATGGCTTGTTCGCCGGCTTGCTGCCAGCCTTTGCTTATAAGCTTTATGAACGAACCATATTCGGCTGCATAAAGAGCAAGCTGATCGCGTGTGAGCTTCCCTTCATTCCATGCAAGATAGAATGGGTGTTGAAGCAAATTGTGCTGAGCGAGTGTTTCTTTAAAAGTATTATTCATGGTTAACAGTTTTTAAGTTAACAAATATAGGAGAACTGATGATTAATTGATTTTTTTGTGCCAGCACTTGCTAAAACATATTGACAAAAAAATAGAAGTATGTTATATCTTTAATAACAGTACAAAATATCAGAACATTTTAGTTGAATCGCTTTTGCATTACCAACGTTTATCCATATCTGAAAACTAACTCTAAAATTAAAATCAACGATATGCTTTCTTACCCAACGCGCATTGCGCTTATTGCGGCACTTGGTGGTTTTTTGTTTGGCTTTGAAACTGCTGTTATATCCGGCGCTGAAAAAACCATCCAGCAATTGTGGCAATTAAATTCTTTCTGGCAAGGTTTCACGGTGGCATCAAGCCTTATTGGCACTGTGCTTGGCTCGGTCATTGCAGGCATTCCGGCGCAAAAATTTGGAAGAAGGACAACATTGATGGGAATCGCCATTTTATATTTGATATCAGCAATTGGTTGCACAGCTTCATCTATTTGGATCATGTTCGTGAGCTTTCGTTTTATTGGGGGCATTGCTGTTGGTGCTTCATCAGTTGTAGGGCCGATGTATATTTCTGAAATTTCTCCGGCGAAATTAAGAGGAAGGCTAGCCGGTTCATTTCAGCTAAATATTGTTATGGGCATTTTTGTTGCGCTGTTAACGAACTTTTTGTTTGCAAGTGCCGGAGAAAATTCATGGAGATGGATGCTTGGCGTAATGGTGCTCCCTGCATGTTTGTTTGCTATTTTGTTGCGCACCATTCCCGAAAGCCCGCGCTGGCTCGTTCTTAATAACAGAGATGATGAAGCTGAAAAAATTTTTGCAAGAACAGGCGAACCTGATGCTGCAAAATTAATCCGCGAAGAGCATCAGCTCTCCAGGCATGGCATCAAAGAAAATTTGTTCAGCGGAAAATACATTAAGCCGATTTCCTTTGCGGTACTGCTTGCCATGTTCAACCAATTATCCGGCATAAATGCGATTTTTTATTACGCCCCAAGAATTTTTGAGCTGGCCGGATTTGACAAAGCAAATGCATATTTGCAACCAGTTTATTTGGGCGCTGCTAATTTATTTTTTACGCTTTTAGCAATGTCGGTGATTGATCGGTTTGGAAGAAAAAAATTATTATTGATCGGCTCAGTGGGGATGATTGTTTTTTTGATACTTACCGGCAAATCTTTAAGCCACGCATCTTCTAATTCATCCATGGTTTTTTATTTAATCGGGTTTATTGCTTTTTTTGCATTTTCACAAGGGGCAGTTGTTTGGGTTTTTATTTCTGAAATATTCCCAAACTCGGTTCGTTCTCAGGGCGGCTCGCTCGGGAGTTTTACACACTGGATAATGGCAGCAATCATTTCATGGGTTTTCCCATCTATAGCGAAAATTGTAGATCATAATATTTATATCGGAGTAGTGTATGCTTTTTATGGTTTCGCCATCATGATGTTCATTCAATTAATTTTCGTTTGGAAATTTCTCCCGGAAACAAAAGGGAAGTCGTTGGAAGAAATACAAAAGTTTTTGAAAATAAGTTAGTAATAGCCATTTGTGAATGGTAATAATGAATGCATAGATTATACATCCACAGTTTTATATAATGATATTAACTTAGATAGCATTTATTCACAATTCACCACATGAACAGCGAACAACAAAACTCAGAAAAAATAAAAGCGCAGGGTTTATTGCCATTGTTTTACGATGATGATTTACAGGTATGCATATCCGTTATGAACGCGCTTTATCAGGGCGGCTCAAGAGTGATTGAATTCACCAATCGCGGCTCATATGCACTGCAAAATTTTAAGGAATTGGTTAAGGAAAGAGAGAGCAACATGAATGATTTGATGCTTTGTGCAGGAACAATTAAAACTCCTGAGCATGCTTCAAAATTTATAGATGCCGGCGCTGATGTGCTGATCAGCCCTTTTTTTGATAACAGTGTTTGCGATGTTGCCTATATGCAAAAGATTTTATGGATCCCCGGGTGCATGACTCCGACTGAAATTCATCACGCTGAAAAAGCAGGCTGCAATCTCATCAAACTTTTTCCCGGAGATCTGTTGAAGCCATCTTTTGTAGAAGCCATCAAACCCTTATTTCCTGATACAGATTTTATAGTTACAGGCGGCGTTGATACCTCAAAAGAAAATATTACTGCATGGTTCAATGCAGGCGTTTTTGCCATTGGCATGGGCAGCAGGCTGATGACAAAAGATACTTTGAAGAATAAAAATTATGATTTGATCACAACGGCAACAAAAAAAGTTTTAGAGGTGATCAAAGAAATTAAGGAATAATATTTCCCCTCACAGCTTTTTTGCAGCCATGTCATTTATTTCCAAAAATAAAAATTGCTTAAGAAGCAGCCTTAACAGCGTCCTTTTCAATCTTTGGCGCCGGCATGCTCGCAACATTCTGCGTCATGTGGCATTCGCCATTGAAATTCGCCGAAGGCTCAATTTGCAATTTAGACGCGAGCAAATTACCTGAAACAGTGCTGCCGCCTTTCAATTGCAACAGGTCTTTTACTTTAATGCCGCCGGTAACTTTGCCCATAATATCGGCTTGCTGGCCATTAATGTCGCCATTAACAACGCCATTTGCACCGATTACCACTTTTGCCGTGCAATGAATATTGCCGTCAAGAGTGCCGTCAATTCGAATGTCGCCGTTGCTGCTGATGTCGCCTTTGAGAGTCGTGCCTGAGCCAATTAGGCTTGCGCTTCCACCCGGGGTTGAGATTTCGCCCGGTGAATCGGATTTGGATTTTGAGTTGAACATTGGTATCAGATTTTAGTCATCAATTTTTTCAGGTTTCGGGATCTTCAATGCAGTTGTATCTACTGCCACCGGCTTGTTGCCCTCCAAAACATTCCTGATGTTCTGAAAATACAAGTCTTTATACTTCACCTGTTGCTCTAACGAATCAGTGCGCACTTTTAGTTCACGGAGCTCCTTAGTATTATTCACATCGCCATAACCCGGAATATAAAGTTTAGTGGCGTGAAAACGATAAGAGCTACTGTGAGCCCGGTTAATAAAACAAAAACCGTGCTTAAAAATATATAAACGCTGAGCCTCGACAATTTAAAAGTTACCACTTCTTCATAACTGTCATCGTTCATGATAACCAGCCGATAGCGGTTCTGGAGGCGTTTCAGGGAAGAATTAACATCGAATTTTGCCATAATTCAATTTCTGAAATAAAGGTACGATTAATTGATAATGATGTTGATAACAAGTGAGCAGCAATTCATTTAAGGCGCAATAAATTTCTTGAATATCAGTTATTAAGACATTAGTTTGCGACGGAAATGAAACGGATATTGTGAACCGAAACACATTTTTATTTTTTCTGATCCTCTCCTTTTTTTACCTCGAAGGTTTCGGGCAGCCCGTGTATTCTAACATGGATATCAAAAAACCGGAAAAATATGAGAACGACAGATTAGGAGCTGAAAAAACAGAAGAAACAAAATTTAAAATCCCGAGGCATTTTATTCAGAATACCATCACTCATTACAATTATTATTTTAATGCCAATGTAAAATTGAACCAGGTGATTGCCTATGCCCGGGCTCAATACAAAGATGATTACAACAAACTACTGAGCTTTTACGATTACCCGCTCGACCTTACTGCGAAAAATAAACGAGAACTTGATTCCATTATTTATAAATGCACGGCTGGCATATTGAACCACGATTTGAGAAATGACTGGATCGATAATTTGTACATGCTGATGGGCAAAGCATTCTATTTCCGCAACCAGCTTGATTCTGCGTATATCACTTTTCAATTTGTAAATTATGCCTTTTCTCCAAAAGAAGAAGGCGGTTACGATAAGCCAATCGGAAGCAATGCAAGCAACGACGAAGGCGGCAATTCATTGATTGTTGCTACCAAAGAAAAAACCAATGTCCTTAAAAAAACTTTTTCGTTGCCACCTAGCCGAAATGAATCTTTCATTTGGCAGGTGAAAACTTATATTGCGAACAATCAACTGCCCGAGGCCGCCGGTCTTATTGAAGTACTGAAACAAGACCCGCAATTTCCACTACGCCTTCAAACTGATTTGCAAGAAGTGCAGGCCTTGCTATTTTACACACAAAACATATACGATAGCGCTGCCGCTCATCTCATAAAAGCGTTGCCTGGCGAGCCCGACAAGCAGGAAAAATATCGCTGGGAATATTTGATCGCGCAGTTATATGAAAGAGCCAAAAGGCAGGCAAAAGCCCAGGAATATTATCAAAAAGTTTTTGAGAACACTTTCGATCCGGTGATGGAAGTATATGCGCGATTAAACTTCATCAGACAGAACAAAGGCACAGACGATAAATTGATACAGCAAAATATTGATGCACTTTTAGCGATGGCCAAAAAACCAAGGTTTGAAAATTATCGCGATATTATTTATTATGCTGCCGCACAAATTGAATTGGAAAGAAAAAATAAACCAGCCGCTATTGATTTGTTTTTAAAATGCGTAAAATATGCACAGCCTGAGAACAATCAAAAAAATAAAGCATTCATGCAATTGGGCGATCTTTATTTTGCTGATAAAATTTACAGGCCTGCAAGAAATTATTATGATAGCGTAAACGCGTCAGATAAATCAGTGGTCGAAAACCAGGCAACGTTTATTGATAAAAGAAAAACGCTCGATAAAATTATTGCCGAACTCGATGTGGTTGCCAAAGAAGATAGCCTGCAAAGAATTGCAGCCATGCCTATTCCTGAAAGGGATGCATATATAAAAAAACTAGTGAAGTTGTTGCGCAAGCAACAGGGACTTGCTGATGAACAGCAATATTCTTCCGGATACTCATTCAACAACAACGCACCGCCGAGCTTATTCGGGACCACTGATAATACCGATTGGTATTTTGACAATGCCTCATTAAAATCAAAAGGGTATGGCGATTTTAAATCCAAATGGGGAAACAGGGATAATACCGATTTCTGGCAAATTGCTTCAAAAGCTTCACAGGGCAGGCTTAATAATAATGGAAAACAAGGTTCCGATTCATCATCCGGCAAAGATGAAAACGGAAAAGGTGCTTCAAGCATCACTTTTGAGTCGCTCTTGAAAAATCTTCCTACCACCCCACCGAAACTTCAGAAGTCGAATGACTCCATTGAAAAAGCATTTTTTGTTCTCGGCAAAACAATCCAGGAAGGATTATCAGACTATCAAACTGCTATCACTATTTATGATTCGCTGCTGAAAAGATTTCCGAATACACATATGCGTGAAGAAACATTGTTCAACCTTTTCTATTGCTATAAAAAATTGGGCGATGAAGAAAATGCAAAGCGCATTTTAAAGATGATGCTTGATCAATATCCGAATAGCAAGCTCACCAACATTGCAGCTTATCCGGATGCGTATAAAAAAGCTGCAGATGCGCCAAAAGCTGAAGCAACAAGAAAATATGAAGAAATCTACAACGCTTTTATTGAAGGAAGATTTGATGAAGCGGTAGCCGACAAAAAAGCTGCTGATAGTGCTTATGGTGAAAAATACTGGACACCTCAATTGCTTTACATCGAAGCGGTATATTTTGTAAAAGCACGTGAAGATAATTCTGCGAAAAAAGATTTCAACAGCATTGTTCAAAAATATCCCAATACGCCCATGGCGGCAAAAGCAAAAATATTTTTAGATGTGCTCGGCCGCCGCAAGCAAATTGAAGATTACCTCACTAATCTTAAAATTGAAAGGGCAAAAGAAGACTCAATTGTTGTTACAAATGATGCGCCGCCAAAAATGGTTCAAAAAACAATTACTGATTCATCCAGATCTGCGCAAAAAGCAAGGAACGATAGCCTGGAAGTTGCAAGAAAAAAATTATTGAAGATGCAGCATTACATGGATTCTATACAAAATGCAATGCTGCTGGCTAAAAATGATTCTCTTAAATCAGCGATGCTGAAAAAGAAAGCTGATTCGCTTTCGGCTTCTATTACAAGTTTAAAAGCTGACTCAGGATATATTTCAAGACAATTGGCCGCTTCCAAATCGCCATTCATTTATGCTCCCCACAGAACTCAGGCCATTGCTATTTTGTTGAATAAAGTTGACCCGGTATATGTGACTGAAACAAAAAATGCTTTCAACAGATATAATCAGGAAAATTTTTATAATAAAACTTACGACATAAGTATTGCTCCTTTAAATGACACTATTAAAATTGTAATAATAAATGGATTTGAGAATTCAGATGCGGCATTGAGCTATCTTAACAGCGCAAAAAAACTTGCACCAAGAGAAATAGTTCCATGGCTTCCTGCAGGCAAATATTCTTTTGTCATTATCACCGCTGAAAATCTTGAAACGCTCAAAGCAAATAAAGATGTCCCGGCGTACAGAAAATTTTTAAGCGCTTCTTATCCTGGCGAGTTCAAAGAGTAAGTTGATAGTTAATAGTTCATGGCAATCGCTGAATCCGTAATCCCTTCTATTATTTTGTTTAGAAGAATAACAGCTGATATCAATTTATCGCACAATTAAAACAAACAAAACATTATTAAAACTTTAATAGCTGAGGGTTTTGAAGCGAAACATCTTTTATTAATTTCGGGTAAGATTTTTGCTATTTATACATGATCACAACTTGCTTATCTAATTCATCCATAATATGTCAAAAGCCGTCCGCATTTTCTGGGGCATTTTTTTCTTCTGTTTAACAGTGCTCGTCATTTTTATTTTCATGATCAATTTCAATTTGTTTGGGAAACTTCCTTCTCTTAAACAACTTGAAAACCCTTCAATCATGCTGGCTTCAGAAGTTTTTGCTGATGATGGCACAAGCATGGGAAAATATTACACAGACCGCGGCAACCGCAGCAATGTTGAATACAAGGATATTTCGAAAAACGTGATTGACGCGTTGGTTGCAACAGAAGATGAGCGCTTTTATGAACATTCCGGAATCGACGGCTGGGCTGTACTGCGCGCAATTGGCAAACTCGGTCATGATGGCGGCGGCAGCACCATCACTCAACAGCTTGCAAAAAACATGCTTGAGCAAGGCTCGAAAAACAGATGGCTGCGCGGCCTTGAAAAATTAAAAGAATGGATCATCGCCGTGAAGCTTGAAAGAAATTTCACCAAACAAGAAATACTCGCACTTTATCTTAATACAGTTCCTTTCGGCGATAACGTTTACGGCATCAGAAATGCATCGCGCACTTTTTTCTCCAAAGAACCCGACAGGCTGGATGTTGATGAAGCTGCCACTTTAATTGGCATGCTGAAAGGGAATACACTATACAATCCGCGAAGAAATAACAGGGCAGCGTTCGACAGGCGGAATACGGTTATCAATCAAATGCTGAAGAATAATTTTATCTCAGCTGCAGATGCTGCGAAATATAAATCTCTTCCAATTGATATGAGCCATTACAAAAAAATGGACGAGAATAATGGCCTTGCTCCATATTTCCGCGATGTGATCCGCGATGAATTGAAAAGATGGTGCAAAGAGCATAAAAATCCTGCAACAGGCGAACCTTATAATTTATATGAAGATGGATTAAAAATTTATACCACAATTAATCCGCGCATGCAGACTTATGCCGAAGAAGCTGTTGCCAAGCACATGCCTGTTCTTCAAAAAGTGCTGAGCGCTCAAAATAGCGTGCGCAAAGGACTTGCATGGATTGAGCATAAAAATGTTTTGGAAGGATATATGAAAAAAAGCGATCGCTGGCAGAACATGAAAGATGATGGCTTCAGCGATGCTGACATCAGAAAAACATTCAACCAGCCGGTAGAAATGAAAGTGTTTTCATGGAACAGCAAGCGTGAAAAAGATACGGTGATGACACCGCTCGATTCAATTAAATACAACAGGCAAATGCTTGAAACAGCTTTCATGGCAATGGATCCGATCACAGGCGCAGTAAAAGCATGGGTTGGTGGCATTGATTTTAAAACTTACAAGTATGATCATGCGAACGTTAATACAAAACGGCAGGTTGGCTCATCGATAAAACCATTTCTGTACAGTCTTGCTATAGAAGATGCGGGCTTCACTCCACAAACACAAGTAGAAAATACCGCGCAATATTTTCCCGGCTCGGGCATGGTTCCTGCAAAAGGTCTTTGCAAAGGCAATGGTGCTATGGTTTCTATGGCCAGCGCCCTCGCCTATTCGCTGAACTGCGCATCAGCATATATTATAAAACAAGTGGGGCCGCAACGTTTTGCTGATTTCATCAAACAAATAAATATTCCTACAAAAGTTGAACCTTATCCATCCATTGCGCTGGGCACCTGTGAAATTTCTTTGTACGAAATGATGTGGGGCTATAGCATGTTCGCAGGAGGCGGCTTTGACACAAAGCCAAATTATTTTTTGCGCATTGAAGATAAAAATGGAAATGTGCTCGAACGTTTTGATGTGGAAAGAAATGCGGGAAGAAAAGAAGTGCTAAGCCAGTCAACAGCATACACTATGAGCCGCATGATGCAAGGTGCTGCGGACATAGGCACTGCAGCAGGCTTGCGCAGCAGATTAGGCGTTGCAGAAATGGGCGCAAAAACGGGAACGACCAATGATAATTCAGATGCCTGGTTTTTCGGTTATACGCCACAGTTACTCGCAGGTGTGTGGATCGGTTGTGATGACCGGTTTATTCGCCTGGAAAGCGGGCTTGGATATGGTGGCCGCGCTGCTCTGCCCATTTGGGAATATTTTTTTCAAAAAGCATTTGCTGACAAAACGCTTGGCCTGGATAAACAAATAAAATTTGTGCAGCCGGAAAACATGAAGACCGATCAGATGTATGACTATATGAACATTCTTGACAAAACTCCACCGCCAGGCGCTGAAGGAGCCGATGTAGGCAATGGCAATGCAAGTGAATATATGGATACAACCACTCAAAAAGTTCCTATTGATTCAAAACTTTCACCAGATGAAGAAAAAGTGTTAAAAGAGGCCAGTAAGGACAACGACAAGAAAAAAGACGACAAACTTGTTCCGAAGCAAGACACTGTATCTGATAAAAAGAAAGAAAAAAAAGGCCTCTTTAAAAAATTATTTGGCGGAAAGAATTAAAAAGGAAATTAACCTAATTTTTTTCTCTCCATTTTATTATTCCGGCTCGGGGCAACATATCCTGATGATTGTTCCCTGATAAATAATTATCTTTCTGTAACCAAAACTTATACGAATGAATAAATTCTCCCTATTCATCATTTCTATTTTTCTATTCACTAACGTTCATGCACAAACGCTTTCTAAACCAGAACAAAAAATTGTTGCTGATATAAATGCCGATATGCCGGCAACAATTGAATTGCTGAAAGAATCCGTTAACATTAACAGTGGAACTTTTAATATTGCAGGTGTAAAAAAAACAGGTGAGCTTTTTGCGAAAGAATTACAGGCGCTTGGCTTTACAGTAACATGGATCACCTTGCCTGATTCAGTAAAAAGATCAGGCCACCTGGTTGCATATCGCAAAGGCAAAAAAGGAAAAAAGCTTTTTTTAATCGGCCACCTTGATACCGTGTTTGAGCCGGATATGCCGCCAAACCCTTTTACCATGCTGAATGACAGCACTGCTACAGGTCAGGGTGTAGTTGACATGAAGGGAGGTGATGTGATGGTGATTGCTGCGCTGAAAGCATTGAATAAAGAAAAGCTATTAGACAATACAACCATCACTGTTTATTTTACGGGAGATGAGGAACATGCAGGCTCGCCGCGCAGTGTTAGCCGCGGTGATTTTATTGAAAGAAGCAAAGAACATGATATAGCACTTGCATTTGAAGGCGCATTGGGGCTTGATACTATTACTACCGCACGCCGCGGAGCCAGCGAATGGAAACTGGAAGTGGAAGCACAACAAGCACATTCTGCCGGAATATTTAAAGTTGGATACGGAAGCATTTACGAAGCCGCACGCATCGTAAATACTTTTCGCGAAAAATTAAGCACACAGCCCTTTCTCACTTTTAATCCCGCATTATTTATTGGCGGCTCCGATGTTGAATATGATAATCAGGCACAAAAAGGATCGGTTTCTGCCAAAACAAATATCATCGCACCTAAAACTGTTGTGATCGGCGACCTCCGGTTTCTTACTGAACAGCAAAAAGAAAATGCAAGAGACACTATGCGCATGATTGTTTCGCAACATCTTGCCGGAACAAATGCAACAATCAGTTTCAGAGATGGTATTCCATCCATGCCACCTACAGCGGGAAATGATTCGCTAGTGAAAGTAGTAAGCGCAATCAGTTTATCACTTGGTTATGGCCAAGTGTCTGCAGGCGACCCTGGTTTGCGCGGCGCTGGAGATGTTTCCTATATTGCCGGCAATCTTAATTGCCTGGATGGCTTAGGCGCTTCCGGAAAAGGATCGCACGCGCCGGGTGAAACAATCAATTTAACCGAATACCCAAAGCTGATCAGGAGAACCGCGTTGTTGATTTACAGGCTGACAAGGTAATTCATAAAATAACGTTGATGCATAACCGATAATTTAATTGTATGCTCAATTTTTTTTGAAAGTCTTTATTATGCGCTTTTGTCATCCCTACAAATCATCATTTTCTATTTACAGTATAACTACGCAAACTTTTCTTACCAACAGTTTTTAATTTTATTATACCCAATCCGCGCTTGAAAATTATTCTAACGATATAATAGGTGATGCTTGCCCATAAACATTAATCTAAAAAATTTAATTATGGGAGTTCTTTTGCAAGCTTTCTACTGGAATTGCCCCAGCATAGAAAACAAAGCATTCGCGTGGTGGAATTTTATTTCTTCAAAAATCCCATCAATCAGCGTTGCAGGTTTTACAGCGCTTTGGTTACCTCCTGCAAATAAGGCAGCTTCAAATACTTCTATGGGTTATGATACCTACGACTATTATGATTTGGGAGATATTGACCAGAAAGGCTCCGCACCGACATGGTTTGGCTCCAGAACAGATTTATTAAATCTCATCCAAACAGCGCATGCAAACAACACACAAGTGTATGCCGATCTTGTTTTTCATCAGAACAGCGGAGCTGATGAACAGGAAGTGAGCGGTTTTGATGGCGTTACCAGATGGACAAAATTTACGCCGGCAAGCGGCAAATTTTTTCGCACATGGCAAGACTTTCAGCCTTCCATTTTTGAAACCATCGACGGGCTTGATCCGATTAGTTTCGGCGGCATGCCAAATCTTTGTCATAGAAATCCTGAAGTATATACTGAACTGCTCGAATATGCGCAGTATCTGCTTCAGGATATCGGTTACGATGGTTTCAGGTTCGATTGCGTAAAAGGTTACGGAGCCTGGATGGTAAGAGCCATTCAGGAATTGAGAACTGTTAGGAATAATTCAGCAACGCCACCCTTTGGAGTAGGTGAATGCTGGGATCAAAATGATATCATCAGCTTATGGATGCAACAGGCAAATGCATGGTCTGATAACCCATGTGCTGCTTTTGATTTTCCATTGCGCGATAGATTGCAAACCTTGTGCGACAGTTACGGCTTTAGCTTAAAAACTTTTTTGCAAGGCGGCACAGTAACATCAGACAGTGCATCGCTTTCAGTAACCTTTGTTGAGAACCACGACACAGCCACTTCAAACCCGATAATAAATGACAAGATGCTTGCTTATTCTTATATACTCACGCATGAAGGATATCCTTGCGTTTTTTGGCAGGATTATTACAATTGGGACCTTGCTCAGGAAGGCAATAACGGCGGCATCAATGCACTGATCAGCGCCAACAAAAAATATGCGGGCGGCAACACGACTGTACTTTATTGTGATGACAATTTATACATCATGCAAAGAACCGGATATAATAATCAGCCAGGGCTTATCTATGTCCTGAATAATCTTCCTCAATGGAATGGGACCACAGTTCAAACGCAATGGATAAATCAAAAATTAACGCCGGTTGCGTGGAGAGGGAAAGACAATACTGATGTGCCTGAAGAAAAAAATACTGACACAAACGGCGCATCAGATTTTTGGGCGCCTCCTCGTGGATATGCTGTGTACGCTCCTGAATAATCGAAAGCAAATCTGAATATCCCCCTTTACCCGAGAAAAGATTAAAGCTATTGCAAATGTAAAATTGAACTATTATCTTGTGCTTCTAACTGATCGTTTAAAAAGTCTATTTCCCTGAAATACCATGATTCAATCCGTTGTATTTCATGTTAAAAATAGGCTCTATGATACTTACAAAAGAACTACGTTACGGAAACAAAGTGCAGACCCTGCAGGGCGAAATTGTCACAGTACAGCAAATCCTTTCAAACACTGTTATTTACGACACTCAGCTAGAGTTGAACAGAGAAGCAGTTAATGTAAAAGGGTCATCTAACACAGATTACGTAATCCATTTAAGCGAAGTTGTTAAAGAAGTCGACTGCGGTGAAATTGAACCGATTGCTTTGACGCCTGACTTATTGAAAGCTTGCGGTTTTAGAAACTTTCTTCGGGAAGAATGGATTATCAGCATTCGCAACAGCCATATTGATTTCGAATTTTTAGATGGAACATTGAGGTTAAGATGCCCGGCGCCGGCATTAACCAACATCAAATACCTTCATCAGCTTCAGAACTTGCTTTTTGCTATTGCAGGCCACGAGCTGGAAATAGAATTATAAGCAACTTAATAAAATAATCTGAGTTTTGCCGCGCTTATAAAATAAGTTCTGCGAAACTCAGGTTTATATTTTTAGCATACATTTTTATTTTCATCAATTTTTTTCAGTGCGACAATAAAAAAATGGCGCTGAAAATTTCTTATTATAACTCGCGCTTGGCTAAGCGTGTTCAATCTACCTTCTGCTTTTCTTCTCTAAATTAATACCGCAGCATAAAAATGCTTTCATCGAATAATTAAAATCAGGCAAGCAACAACTTTCACTTTACATCGATTTTGATAAACTCATTTGCAAATTCTTTTTAACACTTCGTTTATAAAACTGAATAAACTGATGAAATGAATCGACGCGAAGGCAGAAAAAATTGCAGCGAACAAGTACCATAAGAAATTAAATTTTCTTAATTGTTAATTAATCATTAACTTATCATTAATTATTCATTTTTAAAATCTGTTTTATGAAATCAATCAAATTCGGCTATCACCGCTATGTACCATGGCTTTCTGCTTCTTTCTTTTTTTTATTTTATTCCTCCTTTGTTCTTCAAGCCATCGGCCAAGCTTCTCTCCCATTTGATTTAAACAGCTTTACTGTTTTATCCAAACCTTCCGACAAAGATTTGCGCTTAAACGAAATCAACAGCCATGCTGCCCGACATTTCGGAAAACATTTTACAAGCGTTCTCACTGAAAAATGGATTAAAACTGATGATTACTATATTGCCAGTTTTTTAGAAAGCGGCACTCCATCAAAAGCATATTATGACCTTAAAGGCAGATTTAAGTTTTACATCAAATCATATAGTGTAGAGAAACTGCAAAAAGATGTTGCCTCTTTGATTTCAAAACAATTTAGCGGTTACAAGATTGATGTCGTTACTGAAATTTCTACACTGGAAGAACATTTTTATATCATAAAAATCAAAAACGATTCAAACATAAAAACGCTAAAAGTAGCTGAAGGTAATATTGAGGTGATTGAAGATTTCGTTAATGCAGGCTTATAGCTCTTATTTAAATATTTTCAGGCGACGCATTTTTTTCAGCTTCTTTGTTATTATGACTATGCACGTTGGTCATTGCACTGTCGTTCACAGTTTCAGCAGTAGGTAGTTTATGCTGAAGGAACCACGATGCGACAAAACCTGTAAACACACCAATCAACGCCACACCTGCAATCATTAAAAAAGACCCGATGATTCTTCCTTCTGTCGTTACCGGATATACATCACCGTAACTAACAGAAGTGACGGTGCTCCATGCCCACCATATCGCATCTTCAGCAGTTTTGATATTGCTATTGGGGGCATGCTCAACCTGCAATATCGCAATTGCAGAAAAGATGACCATTATGATAGCAATAACAGAAACAGTAGTGAACGCCCCATAAGCTTTGTTATGAAAAAGATGGTTGAAGAAATGCCTCACTGAACGAAATGCTCTTAATATCCTGAAAAGCCTGACCATCCTGAAAGTTCGGCCAACGCGAAGAAATGGGAAAGCCGGGATGCTGGATATCAGATCGATCCAACCCCAATGCATAAATTTCAGTTTGCTTTTTGCATGATAGAAACGCACACAAAATTCAAACAGAAAAAAAACACAGATTATATTGTCAATCAATTCAAGAAGCCTTGAAGTTTCTTCGGGCAATTTAAAAAAAGTATCTACAAACAAGGAAAGCAAAACATACACCGAAAGAACAAGCACAAGAATATTCAGATAGTTTAATGAGTTTTCTTTATTGATTTTGATTTTTGTCATAATCATTCTTTATTATGCTAATGGAGCTTACTGAATTAATTGCAGGTTTTGAAATAGTTTATTGCTTTTTTTTATCTTGAAAAACAACATCTGTTATTGACCAATTTCTTTTGCTCATTATAAATTCGAACTGAATAAAGTTATATTACATTTTTGAGAAAGCGCAACGCCCTTCACTCAAATATTCGCTTTGGCCTTCATGCAAATTTTGATCAGATAAAAAATTTTGGCAGCTCAAAAGTTACTTTTATATTTGAGTAACTTAAAAGTTACATATTATGAACAGAAGCATCAAGCACACATTTTTCTATTCGCACAAACCCGAAACGGTTTGGGAATATCTTACAAAAGCAGAATTGATGTCACAATGGTTAATGCCCAACGATTTTCTGCCGATCGTTGGCCACGATTTCAAATTCACCATAAAACCTTTGCCTGAACTGGAGTTCGATGGCATTGTTTATTGCAAGGTGTTGGAGATCGTTCCTTTTAAAAAACTTTCGTATTCGTGGAAAGGCGGGCCAGGCAATGGCAAGATCAATCTTGATTCGATCGTTACATGGACGCTTGTAGCAAAAGAAAATGGCACGGAGCTTTTTCTGGATCATACCGGTCTTATGGAAAATGTATCTATCTACAAGGCAATGGATGCAGGATGGCTTGCGAACATTAAAAAAATTGATGACCTTATAAACGCTTCTGCACATAGCTCAAACAAGGGTGGTTTCTCTTAAATTAGTTCGTCAACAGAAATTGCTTAAAAAGCAATCTGCTTTTGCAAATATCAGTTATCTGATATTTGCAAAAGCAGATTGCTTCATTTTCTATTGCGGCATGCTTTATTCAAAGTTTATTGCACTTTTATAATTGCATAAACTTTTTCAATCGCGGGTTTGGGTTTTTATTTTGATGCTTTTATAATTTTTGTTCTTGATACATTCATGCCATTCTCATTGAAGAACGAAACGATATATATTCCCTCAGGCAACCACGCAGCATTGATGCTTTTTATTGTAGCTCCATTCACGTTTTCTGTATACATCAGTTTGCCTTCCATGTTGTAAATACTTATTTGCGAAATGCTTTTCATATTGCTCAAAACCAATTGGCTCACAAAAGGATTTGGATAAACAGCAATATGGTTATTACCAATAATATTGGCTGTAACAATATTGCTTTCGGTCGAAGTGCCATCGCCAATCATTGTTAGCCTGTAATAGTTTGTTCCTGATGCCGGGCTGTTATCAACGAAACTATATTGCTGCGCATTTTCCGAATTAGTATTTGTTGATACTTTCCCTAAATTAGTCCACGATTGCCCATCAGCGCTTCTCCAAACCTGACAGTAGTTGAGGTTCAGGCCCGTCGCTGTGAACTAATCCAGTTCAACTGATTGATTGTTTTCCGGAGTCGCAGTGAAATATTCCAATTGCAAAGCGAGTATACTAAAAGTAGTAAGAGTCCATGTTGCAGGAGTCGCGCTCATTTTTCCGGCCTTGTCGACAAGGTTGTAGGTGAAGCTTATGTTGCTATATCCATTTTGCCCATAAATTGAAAGCAATGCCGGATTAAAATTTGTGATAGTTGTGCCCGGGCCACTGCACTCCCATTGTAATATAATTTTGTGTTAGCGCCAATTGTTGCGATATAAAAACTGCTACTGCTGTTGCAGCTTGATGCAGTTGAACAATCTTCAGGGTCGCTGCCTGTCATATCACCAAGTGTTGAATAGTAAGAAGAAAACCCGGTGCTATTTGCAGCAACACCTTCATAGCCCGTAATAGTAGGATTGCCATTACTCTGCGCACCGGTTAGGTAAGCGATATTGAAGTTTGAAAATGTTCTATTGTTGGATGTGGGCAATTGATCGATGCCGAAATTCGCGCCCGCTACATTGCTTGACGTACCAAATGAGATTGGGGTGATTCCGTTCACTGTGCCATCACCAGCGGCTGTGGTGCCTTCACCCGTACTTACCCAACCTGAAGGCAATGTTGATGCAGCTAATGTAGCACCAACAGCTTGTAATGAATTTGTGAGTACAATGTTATAAGCTGTGCTAAGCGTACCAGTTAAACTATAAGTACCATCAGTATTCACTAAAACTGAGCTGACAACCTGATTCGTAGTTGGATTTACAAGGTTCGCATACACAGCGTTACTGGCATTTGTTCCCGTACCATTAATGATGTTATCAGTAAGGCCGTTTGCATCATCGTACACATTGCCACATGCCAAAGGATTAATTGTAACAATGGTTGCAGCAGAAGCACATCCTGTGCTGCCGACAAAAGTGGTAGTTATATTATATGTGCCTGGGGACACACTGCTAAATGTAGGGCTTGTTTGGTAAGCGCTGCCATTGTCGCTATATTGATACATCGCGTTAATGGGCGATGTAATAGTGATCGTGCCGTTGGCAGAGCAATCATTTGTTGCCGTTGCAACAGGTGAGGGTGCGGCAAGCAGCACAATTGAAATATCATCTATAGCAAGGTCATTGCCATTACCGCCATTATTGGCATTTCTTAAGAACACATCCATCGTGCTTGAAGTGGCTGTAAAATTATATTTGTAATTGACCCATGAAGTAGAAGTGATACTTCCTGTAGTATCCCAGGTTATTGCACCTAAAGTATCCTGAAGGCCAAAGTTCACGTTAGGCTCCAGATTGACGGCGGCTGGAGTAACATTGGCTGCATAAAAACTAATAGAATAGCTTCCACCTACAACTAAATTTGTAAGGCGCTGGCGATAAAATTCATCAAGTGCAAATGAGGCGTCTATCAGCATAAAATACCCGCCATTGCCTGTGTGGTCAGTGAGGCCTGTATTGGTGTACCAATTTGTAGTGTTTTGCACTACGGAATAATACCCGTCAAAAGCTCCGGGAGCAGCCCAATAGTGAAAGGCAGTTCCCTGAACAGCAGGCGTTCCATAAGTTCCTGTGCCATACGTATCGGTATAAATAGGTGAGCTGTTGCTCGCATCAAATGTTTCGAGGTTTACGGGGGTTCCGCAAGCCAATGGGATTGATTTCGGGACAAGTTTTTCATTCACATATTCCGCAAAAACAATTTCTCCTGCCGTTACCACAAACGTAACTGTGTTATTGTTTACGTTCCCGGTAGTGCTTCCCCCTGGGTCATAAATATTATACCTGCCCAAGTCATAGCCCGTGGGCACGGTTTCTGTCAGCGTATAAGTGCCAGGCGTTACAGGAATGAAAATTCCATTGCCATTTAATGATGAGCTGTTTTTTACTCTTTCATCATCTATCCAGTGTGCAGTGCCTGTATTATCAATTTGTCTTGAAAATATTTCGCCAGGCCTGCCAGTTCCCAATCCGGCTTCATACATTGTTGTATATGCCAGGTTGGAGGCCCCCGCAGTCACTACAGTACAATTTCTGGTCTCAATTTCAGCGTTCCATGCGGATCCTTTGTATGAATAAACAATATAATTAAAAGAAGTATTATCATTCGCAATGGCATATACATTGCCGTTATCACCGTAAGCAACGTCAGGATACGTGGCCGCCCCACTCCCGAAACTGCCAAGGCTTGTAACTGTGTATGGGCTTGTTGTTGACATTGTACTTACAGAGTTTGAATTGGTATTGATGATTGCAATGCTTGTACCTGATGCATTCATGTCAATTTTGTTTTGGTGACCGGTATTGCCCATATAAGTCCAGGTACCTCCTGCGACCGGTGCGCTCGTTGCAGTATAAGTATTTGAATAAATCCAAACAGCTCCGATAGTGGTATTGCTTAAAGCAATCACTCCCGCGTTTGCAGTCACGTCTAATGCATTGCCAAATGTATTAATGGTGGTAGTAACCCCGTTATTATAAAAAACAACATTGCCGCTGCCGTCAATATAAACAAATTGATTTGCATAAGCGCCATCGATTCGTTGTGCATTGGTGATGCCGGTGCTTATCCAGTTTGAACTGCCGGGGTTCCTATAGTAAACAGTGCCCGACAAACCTGTGCCAGGAGTTGTGCCGGCAATAGCCCAAAGCTGGCCATCTCCACCTCCGGCCCCATGGCTCACACCCATATCATAAACTGAAAATACATTTCCTGACAATGGCACATTATCATAAGTAGCCTGGTCATTGAGGCTGAAACTGCTGATGACCGTACCGCTGCTGTTCTTCAGCACAAACGGAAAATCGGGGCTGCTTTCTTCATTGATCATTTTCAGGTGCGCATAGATATATCCTGTCTGCGAAAAAGACGGATTAGCACAGAACAATAAAATGATGATAAACGAGAACGAGAATTTTTGAACGCTGGAGAATCTGCTTGATAATACTTGCTGTAATGAACAGCTTTCAGAGGTTGTCTGTTTCATAAGATACACGGTTTATTAATTGCAATGATACCAAATCATATTCCATTTTGCAACTCTGCTGATAATCAATAATAGTGAGCTTTGATTACTAAAATGTTTTTCCCTTTTAAGGAATTTTATTCCATTTTTTGATCACGCTCATGGATGCTCCATGTACTTCAGATAGGATGTGACAGAACGTAATGATTTTGGACAATTGGAACAAGCCCAAAAGATGGAAGCTAAAAGGTTTTAAAGAAGCTGGACAATGCTTTTTTAAAATAATATTAAACCAAAAGTGCTTTCATTAAAAAAATTGGCAACATAAAAATCAAGCCGGATATCGCACTATCCCTTGCTCAGCACAATTTTAAAAGTTAAACCCAAAAAAAAATAAAAAATATCGCATAACAAAACACTACAAAAGTTAAGAACATGAATCTACTGAAAACAGATTTGATTCTTGCGCGACATGAACATCAGGCCATGCAAACGCACTAATATTATTTAAGAAAAAAAGCTTTGATGAAAATGCTGCGGGCTGAGATTCAGAAATTTCTTTTGAGTGCGTGGTGTGTTGGAGCAAAAAATATATGCTCCGGATGTTTCGATTATTCATCAGGATAAAGGTTTTTGTTTACAAAATTTGTGCTGCAAAATGCAATGTCAAATATTGCAAAATCGCATGCTCAAGATTTTGCTATCAACGAAAAATAAAAAGAAATATTTTGATTATGCAAAATTTCCCCTGATTGATGAATGTTAATAATCGCTCTAAACTTTTTTGTTAACAAGCGCTTATCAATAAAACACATTTCATTAATAAACTGCGGAGAACTTTTTGATTCTATATTTCATGTTATGAATGAAAAGCAGTTTTAAACTGCGATTACTCATGAACGTTAATTTCCTTAACTTAAAAGTCATAATCATGAAAAAAAAGTATCTGTTAATCGCTCTGTCAGTTTTTATGATGGGTATCGTATTAACCGGTTGCTATTGCGGAAGGTATCATTCTTACCATCCTCATTATTACTACCGTTAAAAATCAAATACAGGAAACACATTTTACTGACCCGTGATTTTCCATACACAAAGCCATCTTAGCAGATGGCTTTTATTTTGTAAATAAATAATCTGGAGAAATATTTATATTTAATCAAAGTCAGCTTCATGAAAACCAGCGTCAGCATATTATTTGCTTTATCTTTTTTCACACAATATTCATTTTCACAATCAAAGGATATTGATCAGACAATAACAGTGGATGGCCGGGAACGCCAATACCTTGTTCATCTGCCCCCATCATTTACCAACAAAACTACAATACCTGTCATTTTTGCTTTTCATGGCGGAGGTGGCGAGTACAAAAAAACAATCCGTTATTACAATCTGAATGGGCTTGCCGATGAAAACAGTTATATGGTTGTGTATCCGAATGCAGTGAATAAAGCCTGGAGCATGCGTGGCGTGAGCAGCCGCGTAAAAAATGTTGACAATGGTGTTGATGATGTTAAATTCATTTCATCACTTCTTGATTATTTAATCGCAAATTATAAAGCAGACAGTAACCATATTTTTTGCACGGGCATTTCACGCGGCGGCATATTCAGTTTATTTCTTGCATGGCAGTTATCGGATCGCATCACTGCAATCGCACCGGTATGTGCAAGCATTCCACATGCGATCGCAGATGATTATTCATTCAAACATCCAACACCGGTATTATTAATCAACGGCACAGAAGACCCTTTAATAAATTATAATGGCGGTCCCGGAAAAATGAATGCACGAAACGCAGAAAGCCAAACTGCAAATATGCTGGCTACAGAAGAACTGGTAAGCAAAATAGTGAAACTGGATAATTGCAATGAAGCCCCTGCAGTTATTAATATGCCCGATACAGATCCGCACGATGGGTGCACCGAAATTGATTATACTTATTCAGGCAATAATGCGGAAGTGGAATTTATAAAAGTGATCAACGGCGGCCACGCGTGGCCCGGTGGCATTCAATATCTGCCGAAAGCAATTATTGGAAAAGCCTGCAAAGATTTTAATGCCGAAGAAAAACTGTTTGAATTTTTTAAGAAAATAAAATGATGATACTTTATTAACAATAACTAATTACGCGAAGCCCAATCCGGTTTCTATCGAACATTTCTGCAAATAGCTTTTCTTATATTTACTGAACTTCTTTTTAATAACCGAAACATTGCTTTATGCCTTTTCAAAAAAATTATTCGATTGTAATTTTTATTTTAATCTCATACACATTAAATGCAGGAGCGCAGGATACTTCAAAAACAAAATATCGTTCATGGTGGAACGAAGGATATTTGCCGGCTCCGAAAAAAAGCATGAAGGCAAAATTGCTTCCGGCGATCCATGTATATAAAAACAAATTCGTGAATGCAAAAGGAGATACGGTGTTGTTTCGCGGGCTATCAATTTCCGATCCTGATAAAATAGAACATCAGGGGCATTGGAACAAACATCATTTTGAAAAAGTAAAAGAAATGGGAACTATGCTTGTGCGCATTCCTGTGCATCCGGTTGCATGGCGCGAACGCACGCCCGCGAAGTATTTGCAATTGCTCGATTCCGCAGTGGAATGGTGCACAGATCTTGGCATGTATATCATTATCGACTGGCATAGCATCGGCAATTTAAAAATGGAACTTTTTCAGGACCCGATGTATAATACCACTCAAAAAGAAACCTATGAATTCTGGCAAATAATTTCAAAACATTTCAACGGAAATAACACAGTTGCATTTTATGAATTGTTCAATGAGCCAACAACGTATCGCGGCCAACTCGGAAATATTTCCTGGAGCGAATGGAAAAAAATGAATGAAGATATTATTCATCTGATCCGTGCTTTCGACATAGAAACTATTCCGCTTGTTGCCGGATTTGATTGGGCATACGACCTCACACCATTGCGCGAAGAACCGATCAATGCGGAAGGCATTGCTTATGTTGCACATCCTTATCCCTGGAAAAGACAAGAGCCATGGCCGCCAAAATGGGAAGAAGATTTTGGTTTTGCAGCGGGCACTTATCCTATTATTGCAACGGAAATTGGTTTTGGCTTGCGGCCCAATGAAACGATAGGGCAAAATCATTACGGCTATCAGATCACCAAATATCTTGAGGATAGAGGAATGAGCTGGACAGCATGGGTGTTCGATCCAGAATGGGGGCCGAATATGCTAAAATCTTGGGACACTTACGAACTAACGGACATGGGTAAGTTTTTTAAACAGGCAATGCAGGCGAAATGAAATGCGTGAATGGTGATTAGTTGATATTTTAGCATTCACTAATTAAATCATTTTAATAATCGATTATGAAAAGAAATCCCTTGTGTAAAAAATATTTTTTGTTATCTGTTGCATTTGCGATTATGGTTGTGAACGTTTTTGCGCAGGACAGTGCGCTTGTAATTCCTTTATGGAAAAATGGCGCACCGGGTTTTGAAAATAAAAAAGACGAACCAGAGCTTGCAAAAGATTGGTGGGTTCGAAACATCAATAATCCTTCTATCACAGTGTATCTTCCGCCAAAAGAAATTGCAACTGGCGCCGCAGTCGTGATTTGCCCTGGCGGAGGTTTTCTTAATATTGTTTACAATTCCGAAGGAAAAGATCCTGCAAAATATTTGAACAGTCTTGGTGTGGCTGCGTTTGTTTTAAAATATCGTTTGTTCCGGATGGAAAATTCTCCATACAAACAAGAACATCCTTTGCAGGATATTTTTCGTGCAATGCGATTAATAAAAAGCCGCGCAAAAGAATTTAATGTTGACACTTCACGATTAGGCGTGATGGGTTTTTCCGCAGGTGGTGAAGTAGCAGGATGGGTTTCTTATAAATTCTCTCAAAATAATTCGAATAATGCTGATGACATTGATAAATTAAGTGCCAGGCCCTCCTTCCAGATATTAATTTATCCCGGGCCGCTGGCAGTTCCCGATTCAGTTCCATCCAATGCGCCACCAACTTTTTTATTAGCTGCCAATGGCGATGATTGCTGTTCCGAGCCGATTATTAAATTGGTTCAAATGCACCGCAAAGCAAAAGTGCCTGTGGAAATGCATTTGTATGAAAAAGGCGCGCATGCATTTAACATGGGTTACCGCACTGAATTTATCACACTAAAAAACTGGCCGCAGCGATTGGCCGACTGGATGAAAGACAATGGCTGGGTGAAGAAATGATTAAAAAACAATCAAACACTCAGCTTTTTTTTGATACATCTTTCAGAAGCTTTAATGTAAAAAACATCAATAGAAGCAAGATAAAAAACATGACCGACCAAATCCATGCCTGATTAAAAACGTTTTTAGTTTCCGCAGCAGGTTTTTGTGAAACTGATTCTATATCTGATATTTTCATTTCCGGAACATCTGATGGAATGCTGTCTTTAAAATTTTGAAGGTCATATTGTGGTGTTGAAACATTGTCATTATTCAATGCCAAATTATAATGAGCATTTGCTTCAAGATATGCAATTACTTTTTTTGTTTCCTGTCCTGTTGCAACAGATGTAATTGCAAGCGGTGGGTTATCTCCATTATCAATTCTTATTTCAAAAACAGGATCTTTGAATGCAGGTAAATAAAAATAAAAAACAGAATCAGAAGAAATGTAAAAATTCCCAATTGATTCGTGCTTTGCAACAATATCAACATTGCGTTTAAAAAATTTCGGCCTTTTCACGTGCAGGGAAACATAGCCGATATGATACAATTTGGGATTGAGAATTGTGATGTAAGAAACGTGATTGCCACTGTCTTTTTGAGCGTATGTAAGAAACGGATTTGCCACAACCGGAGCTCCAGACTTAATTTCTTCGCCCGAATATCTTCCCGCAGATATAATATTTAAAGGGTCGTTCTTGCCATTGTAAATTGTCAGCCTGAAATAGCGATAAGAGCTCAATGGAAACTCTATATTCTCCATGTAACTGTCATCATCAGTAATAAATTTCTTTTCCAGCAGTCCATTTTCAGTGATAGAAAACCAATGCAACTTGTCATCGCTTCCGCTTAAACCAATTGCTCTGCTCACGGAAGCATTTTTTATTTTCAAAAGAAAATCAGAAATCTTTTCTGAACTATTGTTTTCAATAATTACAATACTTCTGCCACTATCAGACAATTCATTTGAAAATATTTCTAGCTGCTTATATTCAGCAGGTTTGATTATCGGAAGGCTGCTTTTAATAATATAAGGAACTGCATTGCCTTTTTCATCCAAAATTCTCAAGTCGCTGAAATCAGTTTTCAGATAACAGCTCTGTTCAGGAGTAATAGGCAATGAATAAAAACCGGTTTTTGTTACAAGGTCAATCGCAGCCTTGTATTTAAATTGTTGTGCTTCCGCATTCATGCAAAAACACAAGCATAATATCCATATCATATAATTACGGATTCCTGACATCATCTATAATGATTTTTTTCAAACGTTGATACATAAACGAAATAATCAGCAACAATATACCAAGCAAAATAAACGCAACGATTTTTCCTGTAGGCGCAATATTTCTGATGTCATACACAAATAATTTCACCAGCGTGATGCCAAACACAACAAGCGCAATTATCCTGAGCGGTTTGTAGCTGTTCGACATACCGAGCCACATAATAATGAATGAAGACATTCCCCACACAATACTTAATCCGGCTTTAGTGTACATGGTCTCAATTTTGAGAACTGAAGCTGCATTTGTATAATTTACCCAAAGGAACAGGTGCATGATTTCAAAACTAATAAGTGTGATAATCGCAATACAAATCACAGAGGAATATACTGGTAAAACTTTTGCCAATGCTCCTTTATTTTTCCTGATGTATTGAATGGTTGCGAATGCAAGCAATAAAATCATTATCACGCTTATCCAGTTGCCAATAAAATATCCTTTATTGGAATTCGTATTCAGCAGATAAATTTCCGTATTGTATGTATTGTATAAATTGAACACATATAAAACAAAAGTCAGGAATGGCAACAACAACAGCACTATGTGGTCGACTTTGTATTTGATTTTCTGCAGCGCAAAAAACAGCGCAAGCGCAAATGCGGCTACATATAACTGCAGATACACAAATTCAAATCCGCTATTGGCAAATCTTTTGTTCAATTGAACATATACTTCAAGTGCCCCAACTGTAAAAAATAAAATAATAGCAGATATAAAATAAAATCTCCTGACAATCTTATTGGTATAACCCGGCAAAAAATAACTGTCTGCTTCTTTATGCAATAAGAAATAGCAAACAAGCATTGACGTTGCAGAAAAAATTCCTGTGATAAAACCTTTGTTAATCACTATTGAAAATACACTGTTGCTATTGCCATAAATTTCTCCCCAATCCCAAACAAGGCTCACGAGCATTAAAGCTGTCACTATCAAAAATGCAATCTTAAAAAGTTTGATAAACGATTTCTGATAAAGCCACAACAACGCCACAATTTCCGCAGACCAGAATAATGTGATATGATGTCCTTTCAATTGAATCGGCGCAGTTAATGAAACAAAAGTGAGTGTGATTGCAATCAACAGATAAATAAAATTTTTATCAGCTTTCGATTTTTTGAAAAACAGATAAGCAAGAATCAAATTGATAACACCAAGCGACGCTGTAAATAAACCTTTATACAAACCGCCATTCCATTCCTGCAGCAAATACAATCCCGAAGCGTAAAAGAAAAGATTGACTGAAAGCAAAATAGTAAAATCAAATGCTTTCAATTTGCTGTTTTTGATTACATGGTGAATCACATTCATGACAACAAACATCAAATAAAACACAGCCCCAAAAATGAATGTGTTTTTATATGGAAAATTTGCATCTCCGATTTTATCTACAATCCATCCGATATAAATAACCTGAGTAAAGAAGAACGCTAAAAAATTCAATGCACGCCAATGCTTATAATATGCAAGCACAATTAATCCGGCGTTCAAAATAGCGAGATAAGTAAACAGTGCTACATAATTTCCCTCACCATTGCTAACAAGAAACGGAGTTATGAAACCTCCGATGGTTGCAATAATCCCGAGTTCAATTCTGTCGTATAACACTGATAGTACCACAGCAAACACAGTAATAACAATCATTATGATGAAGGCAGGTGTTTGCTCTATCAGATGATATTGGTGATAGGCAAATGCAATCGTGAAATAGAAAACCGCGAGACCGCCGCCGACCAGCACAGAACTGAATGAATGATAATTTTTCCTGAGCCTGTGTGCAAGCCCGATTAATATGCCGCCGCAAAGCAGGCCGATGCATACTCTCCCCACTTTATTAATCCATTCCTGATCGATTGCATATTTCACAAAAAAAGCAATACCTAACACAAGTATGGCAATACCAATTTTATTGATGAGATTTTCTCCGATGAATTTTTCAATATCCGGATTATCGCGAAGCCATTGATCAAACCATGAACGCTTTATTTGTGGCTCAATGTATTGTTGAGTATCTTTTTCAATTGATTGTTGAGGTTCCGATTGTTGAACCTTTTTTAATTTCATTTCCTCAGCAGGAAGAATAATTTTTTCTTGCGTCAGAATGATGACGGGCTTCTCTTCTGGTTTTTTGGCGACAGGTTCCGGAGGCTTTGTGGGAATCGGCTGCCTTACATCAATCTTATCATTCAGTCGATTGATGTCTTGGCGCAATTGGTAAATTTCATTTCTTAGCTTTTCGAGCGACTTGTCATTTCCTGAGAAAAGTTTGTAAATGATGATCAGAAAAATGATCAGCGCTACAATAATAACTATCTCCATATCGGTTTAAGGTGGGTGATTGCAAGACCAAGATACAAATTGTTTCAAAAGACAAATTGTTTCATCAAATACTTTGGGAATCTTTTAAGAATGCAAATTTGAAAAGCATTGATAATCAGAAAATATTTTTTTCTTTCTTTTATGTAATCCCGCTAAACAAAACATCTATCAGGCAAATGAGCTTTTATGCGAAGCAGAAAATTTGCCATTGATGCGAGATATTTTCAAATCCTGTTTCAATTATTCTTTTTAGGCTATGGTATTATTTGTCTTAGCTGGGATGCAGGCTGGCTGCATTATTCAGCAAGCGTTATCGGTTGCCTGCTTTTTAATTATACCGCAGAATGTTTCAGAAAAAGAAAATTGATCTCCCTTTTTGATTTCAAAAATTGGGGATTAAGCATTTTGATCAGTGCACTAAGCTTATGCCTTTTACTAAAAACAAACCATTGGTATACGAGCATGTTCGCTGCATTTTTAACCGTCTCTTCAAAATATATTTTCAAGTTAAATGGCAAACATATTTTCAATCCTTCCGCGTTTGGCATTGTTGCTACATTATTACTTACAAACGATGCATGGCTCTCGCCGGGACAGTGGGGAGCAAATGCAGTGCTATTTTTTGCTATCATCACGTTCGGTTTTATAGTAGTTACCAGAGTACAAAAATTAGATGTGAGCCTTGCATTTCTTTTTACATATGCAGGCTTGCTTTATTGGCGGCAAATAATTGTGCTCGGTTGGCCGATGGATTATTTTATTCATTCCATTAGCACAGGAAGTTTATTGCTTTTCACTTTCTTCATGATCAGCGACCCGAAAACATCGCCTAATCATCCATTGGCGAGAATAATCTGGGCAATGATGATTGCAGCAGTTGCATTTTATCTATCTGCATTCAAATGGAAATATAATACTCCGGTTTGGGTGCTTGTCGTCGCCGCACCTTTAGTTCCTTTTCTTAATAAAATTTTAAAAGCAAAATTTTTTGAATGGAAAATATCAAATATCCGGTTCAATATTTTTTCAACATTTAAACAATCAACCATGCGGACAGTTACAAAAAGAATAGCGTCAGTGACTATATTGATTTCTATGCTCAGTCATGAAGCCGCAGCATTCTGCGGTTTTTATGTAAGCAAAGCAGATGGCACATTAAAAAACAAAACTTCACAAGTGATCATCGTGCATGATGGCGAAAGAAATGTGATCACGATGTACAACGATTTTCACGGGAACATGAAAGATTTCGCCATGGTAGTGCCCGTGCCTGTTGTGTTGCAGAAGAAAGACATCAAAGTGGTTGACCAGAAAATATTCAATACGCTGAATGAATACAGCAAACCAAGGCTTGTGGAATATTATGATCATAATCCATGCGAATTGACCCGTGATAAAGAATTGCAGGGAAGTATTCGTGGTATCACATCATTAAATGATGTTGTTGTTATAGGATATGGCACTGCAAAAAGAAAAGATCTCGGCGTTAAAATCGAAGCCAAATATCTTGTTGGCGAATATGATATTCTTATCCTCAGTGCCAAAGAATCAAATGGCTTACGTGAATGGCTAACCGAAAATGGTTATAAAATACCTGACGGCGCAAACGAAGTTTTAGAACCTTACATCAAAAGCAACCTGAAGTTTTTTGTGGTGAAAGTGAATGAAGATGAAAAGAAGAAAATCGCAGGAGATTATTTGAGACCAATCCAGATCTCTTTCAAATCGCCAAAGTTTATGCTACCAATTCGTTTAGGCATGGCCAATGCAGATGGTGATCAGGATATGATTGTGTATGCCTTCACAAAAAAAGGAAGAATTGAATGCACCAACTATCGCACGGTTTCATTGCCGACCGGAAAAAATGTTCCGTTGTTTGTGCAGGATAATTTTGCCAATTTTTATTCCAACCTTTTTCAGCACCAATGGAATATGGATGGCAAATCAGTTGCCATGTTGGAATATGCATGGGATGTGAGCCCACAGAATTATATGAAATGCGATCCTTGCGTGGCAACCGCTCCATCTACACAAGACCTTGTTCAGTCGGGCGTTTGGTGGCTGCAACGGAACTGGAATGACTATGATGACGACACTCAGTATGAAAGCGATTATTCAAGCCATGTTTTTTTTACGCGTATACATGTGCGTTATAACCGAACTGCTTTCCCACAAGACCTGATGTTTGAAGAAACAGCCAATGCAGAGAATTTTCAGGCGAGATATGTGATCACGCATCCCGCATCTGGTGATTTTAATTGTGAGGCCGGGAAAAAATATTTACAGCAACTAAGAGAAAGGCGCAAGGAAGAGCTGCAAACTCTTACCGCATTAACCGGCAAAACTTACAGTGACTGGGATGTTGTGGCAAGTAATGAAGAAAAAAATATTCCTGAAGAAAGCTCTTATAAAACTGTTTCGCTTGAAGCAGCGGCACCAAACAAAAAGGGAACAAGGATTTTGTTTGCAGCATTAGGAGCAATCTGTCTGGTGTCGGCCTTTAGTTTAAGAAGAAAGAAAGCAGACTGAGTTATTTAAGCAAACTATAAAGCGGCTATGCCCTTCTGTTATAACCGGCGTTGACAAAGCCGCCAACGCCGGTTGAATATTATTTTAATGTTGGCAGTGAACGAAAAAAATTATTGGAATCCGAGCTTTTTTAATAAAGCTATAAACCTCGGGTCATTTCTGATGGGGTCGAATGCAGGTTCAACGTTAGTAAAAAACATATGAAGCGCACGAATCCGGTATCCTTCTTCAAGATAACTCAATGCACGATCAACATCGCCAAGCGCAACGCACACTTCCGCAGCTCTGTAAGGAGCCGCCGCCTTGTCCGTTTTCATCGCATGCGCAAATAATTCTTTTGCTTTTACACTATCGCCGGTTATTGCATAACCGTAGGCGCGCATCAATTCCAAATTGTCAATAAACTCGTAAGCATTTTTCGGGATCTTGTCATATTCTTCCATCGCCTCTTTGTACATTTTCTTTTGAAGATAAATGAGGCCTAATGACCAATAACAAACCTTATCATTTGGGGGCGCTATAGAAATTACTTTTTTAAATTGCCTTATCGCATCATCGCTTTTTCTTGCATAATAATAACTTCTTCCCAACACAAAATTAGCGCCATAGGCCAAAGGATCAAGACTAACTGCTTTTTCAATTTCTTTCAGGCCGCTATCAGTATTGCCGGTGTTTTGCAATACCAATCCATAATATAAATGGGCGGAAGAATTATTAGGGCCAATGCGAAAGCGCCTTTCTCTAAGGTTTTCTTCGCTTTCGCTCCAGTCATAGTCAAAAGCAAATTGAGTGAACCCAAGAGCGCTTAATCCTTCACTTAAATTGCTGTCGATTGCCAATGCCTGATTAGTATAAGCCTTTGCGATAGGAATCGCCTCGAGCTGCGGCAAACCTTTAAAATTGAAAGTATAGCAGTCTGCAATGCCTGCATATGCAAGTGCATAATCTTTATCAAGGGCAATTGCTTTCTTGAAATAATTTTCAGCACTGTCAAAATTTGCTCTTGCCTCTTGCATTCCAAAATGTGCGGCCTCTTATATAATATTTGTAAGCTTCCACATTTTCGGTATAATGTTTTGAAAGGCCTTTTTTTTCATCAGGCGTCATGACTCGCTTTTAAAGCGGTAACAATTTCCAATGCAACTTTTGATTGAATCGATAAAATATCCTTACCCGGATAATTATAGTCTTCTCCCCATAATCTTTTGTTGCTGTTCACATCAATCAGCTCTGCGATGATATGGATATTATCAGCTTGCTTTTTTATAGTGCCTGTAAGCAAAGCCTCTACTCCCAATTCGTCTGCAATCTGCTTTACCGACTTGACTGTTGTTTTCTTAAATCCTTTCACCGAAAACCATCCAATCACTTTTTGCAAAGAAGATATTTTTGAAAGGTTATTGATGATATCCTGAGTTATTCCATCAGAAACATAATCTTCACTATCACTGCCAGCATTCTCAAATGGCAATACCGCAATTGATTTTTCACTGCCTGTAAATACAGCATCGCTATGAACGCTGTTTATAGATAAAGAAAGCTACAGCCAGCAATAAAATAAATATTGCTGCAGGCCACAAACCATTTTTTCCATGAAGATTTTTTTTGGGTATATTTCAGCTTCCCGCTCATTTCCTCTTTTCGGGGAACAACCAATCCTTCGTTTGCCAGTGCGAACACTTCAAAGGATCAGCCACATTTTAAATTCAAACATTCCCAGTGAGGCAGGTTTAAAGTCAGGCTGATTCCTTATTTTATCAAATACATCTCTGGAGAAAAGAATGGTGTTGGCCTGCCCCATGGATTGTATCCGGGAAGCTACATTCACTCCATCTCCCATCACTTTTTCACCTTCAAAAAATATTTCTCCAATATGCAAGCCTATGCGTAAAGGCACAGTCGGGGCAGGATTGCAATTGCCGTTGTATTCGAGCGCACACTTTATTGCCTCCGTAGCACTTGAAAAAGTGCAAAGGCTGCCATCGCCATAGTCATTCAATATCTTCGCCTGAATAATCAGATACCGTTTTTTGCAGAACGCTGGTATAATGCTTCATGATGGCAACTGCATGCACCTCATTCTGTTGCATCATTGCAGTATACCCTACAATATCAGTAAATAAAATCGCCGCAAGTTGCCGATTTTGCTGAGCCATGGATTGAGCTGGTAATTATGTTTCCAATTTAGATAATTTACCGCAAACCTAAGACAAATTAAGTCCGGCGCAGGCATTATACAGAATGTATCGCAGCAAAAGATATATGTTTTTGATTGCTTAATATTGGTAAGTTTCAAATCTCATTATAGTAAGTCATTATTCGCTCTCCCAAATTCAATATCTCCTCGCTGCTGTTTTAATTCAGTTGTTGGTGCAGCCAACGCACATGCCCACCTGAACACCATCAACGGCGGAAGAAGTGGATAATTTTGAAAATGTAGCTTATTATAGATTGAAGTGCGTGAAATGTGGTCTGCAAAAAAGTTGTTGCCGATTGTTTGGAAGTTGTTGCTCTTTGCGGAGAAATTTTTGGCCTTCGCGCAAATGTTTCTGCGGGTTGCGAAGAAATTTTTATGGGTTGAGGAAATGTTTTTATCGATTGCGCAAATGTTTTTGACGTTTGCGGAAAAGTTTTTGTGGATTGCTCAAATATTTTTGCTCATTGCGTGACCGTTGTTGTCGATTGTTTTTTAAATGATATGCGTGGGAATCAATTTTTTAGGTTGTTTATTGCCTTTTCTTTTACCTTGATGCGATACCTTCGGATGTTGTTGGTGTAGCGCTTAGCCTTGTGCATAGCTTCACCAACAACAAACGGAACCTTAAACTTAGTTGTTGGTGCAGCCAACGCACATGCCCACCTGAACACCAACAACGGCGAAAGGCGGCGACTTGAGAACATTTTGCGGGCCTAAATTCTAGGCGGTTTATTAAAATCTACAAGCCTCTGATAACCACCTGTTGCTCATCGATTTGATTTTTGCCGATCTTTACTGAGTTATTGCGCACGGGTCTATTAGGAGCATTGTCTTTCAGGCCTTCCAATGGCGGCGCTCCTTGCTGTAAATAAATTTTTTTTTCAGTATGTTTTGCCAGGTTGCATATTTAAAAAGGGCCTTTACGCAACCGTTTGCGCGTTATTTTTATAAATGACAAACGCCCATCTCCATTATCATTATTTTTGCACCACAGGATTCGCATCCAAAAGCCCCACATGGACATGCAGGGCTTATACCTTTTAATAACTGCCTGATAAAGGACAGCTATCCCACGAAGCTACGCCAGGCCTATCTTCAAAAAAACAGGTATTTATACGGTTTTTGGAAGATTTTCAAAATTAAGGATAGGGATAATTAGACCGGCGCTACGCACCCCTCCTGCAAATCGCATACAAATGCCGTTTGTCCTTCAGTCTGCGGTATAGCAGCAAATCTATTTTGGTTGCTGTTTTCATTCAGCATTTTATTGTAACTCTCTCGCCGTTGTTGGTGTTGCGCTTAGCCTTGTGCATAGCTTCACCAACAACTATGAACCTGCAAACTACTCTTTGAAATGTTTCAGCAGACCGTGCTCACCAACGCCAATCTCATAAAACCTTGCTGAAGAATATTTATAGTTTTCTGCCAGATTGCAAAGCCCAGCTTTCACAGGGTTGCTATGGATATATCCTAGCTTCTGCATGAAGACAGCTTCTGAATATAGGTCGATGCTCAGGCTGTTCCTTTCCCAGAACTGATATTTCCGGTCTTTCCCGCCCACTTTCAAATGCTCCAATACTTTTGGGTGGTTCTTTTGCAGGTCATTTTTTATCTGCTGCCCTGTGAACTTAAGGAAATCCCTCTGCACGTTTTCTTTTTTTATGCCCATCACAGATTTTCCATATCAGGTGCATGTGGTTGCTCATGATCGCGAACGCGAACACTTCCACCCTTTTTCTTTGACCAAAAACTTTAAACTTTCTATGATGACCTCTTTGTACTTGTCCGGCTTGATCAAGTGCTTCCACTCAAGGATGGTGGCTGTGAAGAATAGTGGGTGATAAGGCTGGCTGCTCACACCAGCAAGTTACAAAAAAATCAGTTGTTGGTGCAGCCAACGCACATGCCTACCTGAACACCAACAACGGCGAAAGGTTTGCTTTAATTACTTCCTTGTAACGTTCCCTCTTTTCGGCGTATTCTTGGAAAATATAATCCAAAACAGTAAACAATTTTTTAAATCTGCCGGAACTAAGCTGACAGTAATTTTTGTTGCTTACTTTTCGCAATACTTTATTAGCGGCTTCTTCACGGGGTGAATAAAAATCAGTATTGAATTCCATTAAGTAACCAGTACTGTCTTTATTTAAAGTAAGCTGATGCACTTGTCCGGGCGCATAAAAAATACAGAGTAGTTGCTGATGGAGTATGATGTAAAGTCAATAATATGTTCACCCATTCCATTTTCCAAAGCCAAAACAAAAAAGAAATTATGCCTGTGAAGTTCCTGTACCATATCTTTTCCTGAAAGCAAAGCCTTAATGTTCCGAATATTAAAACTCGCAGAAAAATCAGGTTCTTTAATCTGTCTTATAGGAATTTTGTCCATTTTAAATCTGACGATATTGTTTAGTTGTAAGACTTGCGGTCGATGGCCTGCCGCTAAAGTTAGGGCTTGCTGCTGCGCTGGCATTTATAATACCCGGAACCGAAGCCCAATCCCGCCTGAAGCGGGACTGATGATGAAGTTAAGAACAAAAGCTGAATAGAATTGAGCTTCTGCCATTGTTGATGCTCCAATAAGCACGAGCGTTGGCTGCACAAACAATTCAAGTTTATGTTCTTGCCTTTTGTTGTTAGTGAAGCATGCATAAAGCTAAGCGCAGCACCATCAACGGCGAAAAGATGCAATGTTGTGTGCCGTTTTCTTTTTGCGATTATTTCAACCAATTCAATATGTAGTCTGCTACTTCCTGCCAACCATCCTGACCGCAGATATAATGACTTCTTCCATTGAATTCTTTAAATTCGGTGATGCTGTTTTTGTCTTTGTAAGCGGACGCATTTTTTTTGGTAAGGCGTGCAGGAATTATTTTGTCTATCTCACCGCCGATGAAAAGTAATGGCTGATGCGGCGCATTAAAATTAATCTTGGCAAATTGTTTATTCAAAGTTGCTCTTGGAATTTTCCTGCTTTCAGGCACAGCAATTTCATCGAATACAGTATCAGATTCCTTACGTGTAAGTGACGAACAAAAGGCATTATGAAACCATTTTTTGTTGGTTATAAAAACTGATTTCCCTTTGAAAGGATTGATTACCGGAAACATAGAACGCACAGTGCGTAAAGTTGGAAAAACATTTTTTGGTGTGCCACCATCAATAGAAATTCCTGCTGCAGCCTTATTCATTTCTACTAATTTCTGAACCACCAACCCTCCTAAAGAATGCCCGATTACAATAGGTTTTTCGGGAAGAGAATCAATGAATCCGGCTATCTTCATTACTACTTCTTCAAAATCAACCTTAGCAAGGTTTGGGTTTATATTATTTCTTAAATCTGCAGGCGCGCCTTCATGATAAGGATAGGCTGGCGTATAACAGGTATAGCCTTTGGATTCAAAATAAGTTTTCCATTTGTTCCAGCTTGTTGGGTTTACAAATAAACCGTGAATAAATACAATTGTTTTAGATTTTGTCATTGTCGTATCGTTTTTTATAGTTTGTGAAAAAGAAAAATGTGCTGCTGTGAGCAACATAAAGCAGATGGATATTTTTCGCAGAAACATTTTGTTTGATTTAATGATGACACAAAAGTCATTCACTAAAACTGCAAAAATTTTAACCCAGGTTAAAATCGCATTACCTGCCCGAAATTCTTTTTCTGATGCGGCTTAAAGACGGGCCTTGAATGCCCAAATAAGAAGAAAGATGATAGAGCGGAATATTGTTGAAGATGTGTGGATGATGTTTTATTAAGTCCAAATAGCGTTCTTCAGGAGTTTGAAATAATAAACTTTCTGTTCTGGAAATAGATACATTAAAAGCCTCTTGAGCTAACAGGCGTCCAAAAGTTTCCCATTTATGCGACTGTTTGTAAAGCGAAAGTAAATTTTCTATGCTGATGTAAATAACCGATGCGTCTGTCATTGCCTGCGTATAATAATCGCATGGAATTTGGTTGATAAAACTTTTAAATGTTACCACAAATTGATGCTGCGAGTAAAGAAAAATATTTTTTTCTTCGCCGGTTTTTCCGTCAATAATATAAGAGCGAAAAACGCCATTGGTAATAAAGCCTAAATATTTGCAAACCGTTTTGTGCCTGTTATAAAAGTCGTTTTTATTGTATGCTTTATGCTGCCAATATTTTTCTGAAAGAGCAAAATCGCTTTCATCCAAATTGGCGAATTGTGCTAAAGCATATTTTAATATTTCTATTTCTGTCATGGTTCATTGTCTATCGAAGTGTCTGTATAAAATGGCAGCCAACGAAAAAGCATTGGCAATGTGCCGGCAATAGAATTTCGTTAGTCGAATATAGCAAGAATGCTCAACAGAATTATTACTGTTGAGCATTTAATCTCAAGCCATATTGCCAATGTAATGTTTGTTGCAGTATTTATTTGATGCTTTTGTTTATTTCGTTTTGGAGGCTCTCGATTTTGCTTTTTAATTCATTACTTATTTTACCGGGAAGGTATTTAATTTTTCTTAAGTTAAATGCTAATACAATTGCTGAAATTCCGGCAAAAGTGAAGGACAGTCCGGTAAGAGTAACCAGTGATAACCCTGCGAAAAATGGATTTGCCAGTAAAAGAAAAGAAAATATAATTCCTAAAACGCTGATTAAAGCAAGGTTTCCCCAACCAGGGATACCAACATCTTTTAAGTCTAAAGAAAACCCAAACAATTGAAAAGAGCGAAACATTATAGTGAAGCCAACTACAAAAGGTAAAATTGTAATAGAAATGCCAGGATAAATCAAAAGATAAATACCCATGGCTGACGAAATTAATCCACTGACAAGATACCAGCCCCATCCGTTGAGTATTCTTGAGTTTTGTACAGAAAAAAATATGTCAAACAAACCCGAAATTATAAATGACATACTAAAAATTACAGAAAGCGTTACATAAGTTGCCAATGGAACTGTAAATATGTACGCTCCGCAGATAATGAAAACTATTCCTGCAATTAACGGGATATACCAATATTTTACGGAGTTGGTCAAAGATTTTAAAACGTTTGCCATAATTTCAAATGATAAGTTTTTAATAAGAGTTAGCGCCTTGTCTTGCTTTTATAGCTTCAATAACAGCCTGCTCAGCATCGGCGACAGCATCTAAAGCAAAATAAACACTCATTTCTGCATCGTCTTCGGCCCACTCTGCATTCAGCTCTGCATTTGATGCACCTATATTGTATTTGGCTTTTCTAAAGTCTGATTTCACTTTAGATATTCCGTTATCAAAATTGGCTTTTACAGTTTCCCAATGTGATTTTGCATCACCTTTAAGCGACTCTCTTTTCTGTTCAAATGCAGCTTTGTTTTCTGATGCCTTTTGTTTTACACTATCTTCCCATTGTTGCAATTGTGCACTCGTTTCCGTTTTGGAAGCTGCGAATTTGTCTTCAAGCTGTTTTGTTTTTCCTGAAAGCCCTGCCAGGAGGGCTGATAACTTTTGTGCCATTAGTTAAAATTTTAAAGCGGGTGATTTTTAATGACACAAAACTATCTTTCCTGAAAGGAAGGGCAATGCACAAAAATGTGCAAAGTTTCAGAGTTTTTTCATCGCTTCCGCAAATGTGTTGCGGTGCAATCCTAAAAAAGAAGCAACATAAGAATAAGGAACTTTAGCTAATATTTCCGGGGCTTTTTCCCGCACTGTTTTTAATATTTCAGTTGCATTGCAATTTCTGAACAGATTAATCAGTTTTTGTGCTTCTAAGTATTGGCGTTGTGCAAGTATTTTCTCTACTTCTAAAAAATTAGGAAAGCGTTCTTTCACCTGGTTGAAGGTTTGCCTGCTAAATTCCAAAAGCATACAATCGTCCAGTGCTTCTATAGTTTGTTGCGCAGCAATATTCCTGACAAAGCCCTCGTAATCCAGCACTACATAATTGTTTGGCAGATAGTAAAATTGGGTGAATTTCTTTTCAGCATTGGTGTCCAATTGCCAGCCGCCTAATATTCCTTTTTGAATGATGCCGATTTTGTTCCAGGGTTTTCCCTGAATTGAGAAAATCTCTCCTTTTTTCAAATTAGATTCGACTCCTGATTGTAAAATATAATCAATTTCTGCAGTTGAAAAATTACTGAGTGCCAGGTTATTGATAAATGATTCCATTTGCCATGAATATTGCATCTACGTTTCGCATTGGCGATGTGGCGGTCTCGCCCAAGGCGAGATGAAAAAAGCAGGCCCGTAACCAATGCTGAATAAATGTACAAATGTTAATTGAAATAGTAGCCGCACCTCCGGAACTCGGCTAGTTTGTTCCAACAATTAATAAAGAATATTACCCCGCGTTTGGCTTGGCCTTTTGCCAAGAAAGCGAGGCAGTAGCAGTGTGCCCTTCCTATTCCCGCGAAGGGATTTTTTATTGATCAAAAGGAAGGAGGAAAAAAAACATGCATATCAGGAGTGTGGCTATGATGAAAGACTGTGCCAAAATCCTTGCGCTTATAAGCTTGCCCACTAAAAATTTTATTTCTTTTGTGCCGGCACTTTCCATGAACGCCGCTAATTCCCTGCTGTTCATTTTACGGCTGTTCACGCCGTATTTGTTTTCCAATACCCTGTCGAGCATAAGCCAACGGATCACAAAAAAAATGGAGAAAGCAAATGATAAAAAGCATATGCATTGCCATAGGGTAATCAATAAATTTGACATAATTGGTTTTGCTGCGGCGTGAATGTAAGATTATCTGGTGAACCAACGTTTGAGGTAATATTAATTATGTATTAACGTTTTTTTATTTATCACGCTACATATAACCGATGCTAACGCATAGTAAGTTTTCAAGGGAACGCCTACGGAACTTGGCGTAGCTTGTTCTAACAATTAATAAAGAATGTTACTCGGCGCATGGCTTTGCCATTGATCTCTATGACAAAAACAAATTAATTTTAAGCTGTTCTTTTCAACCTATTCTTATTGCTTCACTACTACGATGCCACTAAATCAAAATGGCATTTTCTTTCTCACTATGAAGCATGAAGGTTTATTTGATTTTTTACACAGTTCATGTTGAATGCTGCTTTAATTTCTTGCTTTCAGGGTAAAATGCTCAATAAGCAGTTTACTTTATTTTTGGTAGCACAATATCTCTTCCTGCTCTTCTAAGAATCAATTTTATTATTTTATTATTATCATCATGTACAAAAATGTATCTTATCAGAAGTTTGTCCTCAATATAGTAGGTATAGTCAGTTTCGCACATCAGCCCATTTTCTTTTTTCCCACTCAGCTGGCTAAACAATTTTCCTTCGCGAATGAAAATTTTATAATCGTATTCATCCGATAATTTATATTCCCCGGTTAATTTATTTATGATATTCAGATTGATTTTTTGAACAACAGGGTTTTCAGGCTTGTCTAATGCCTCACTGCTTATAAGCTTCCACCCATTGGCTGTTTTGAACCATGTATCTGTCTGGCAAATTTCATTAAGTCTTTCCTGTCCATAAACATTCAAAGAAAGATTTGCGTTGTAAATAAACACAATGGTATTTGAATTAGCACGAAATAAAGGGTTTGAAATCGTTTCTTTTGCTTTGATATAAACTGGTGGAACTCCTATTTTATGTATAAATTGTTGCTTTAATTTTACTGAGCCGTCTTCACTTGTTATAATGCAACTATCCTCAAGAAACTTTGCCCACGCAGTAGTGTCGCCTGTAGCAATTCCATCTAGTAATTCTTGTGTGTAAAATATGATAGAATCTTTGTCAGCATTGCTTTGTGAGTTAGCCTGATTGTTAAATGTGAGAAAAAACAAAATTAATAATAAATGGAAAACCTTGCCAGGCGCTACACTCCATTTTGCTTTTGAGGTACACATTTTCAATAAATATTTACAGTTATTAAAACTTAGCAGGCATTATCGTGAAATATATATTGTTCGTCTATTATTATCTAATTTAAAAGTCAATTAATAAATTTTGCCAATCCCTTTAAATAAAAATAGTTGAATGGGTTGACATTATCCATAGTTTGATTGTCAAAAAGTAGCAGCCAACGAACAGAGCTTTGTGCAGGCAGGGCATTGTTGTTTGTCCAGCACGTAACTGAAGCCCAATAAAATTATTGATGATGAAGTTAAGAACAAAAGCCGAATAGAATTACGCCTGCCGAAACCGCTGCTTATAGCGAACAAAATGATGAAGGCTTATTTGATTTTTTACACAGTTCATGTCGTGTGTAGCCAAAGTCGACGACAGGTTTATTATGTCCAAGTATACACTAAGTTAATGTCACACTCTAATTTTTGTTGGAAGTCTTGAACAAATTTATCTGTCAAACCTGGCCAATTCCAAAATGTAAATCCCAAATCGCTGAAACCCCACTCAGGCGTAAATTTAAATTGGTGAATGTCTGTCCAGACATTGCATAAAGGGCAGGTCAAATTGTTACTTTCATTGTCGCCCCATTCACTCAAAAAATCCCAGTCCTCTGAAGCAATGTCCTGTTGACAATTTGGACAAATCAGCTCTTCGATACCATTTTCCCCAGTGTGAAAAACTTGTTGCTCAGTGATTATTTCAAGTCCGTTTGCTCCTAGGTCGATAGGTAGATATTCAGGTTCTTTCAAAACAAATTTTGCTCCGTCTGAAATTGCATAACCATAATTTGAATTCACAACGCAGTCAGAAAGATTCGGCTTAACTATGTCGAGCGGAACAAGCCATTGTAAAATTTCTTTCACTTTCACTTCTTTGTCAGGATAAGCAGATTGTCTTGGCACAATTGAAATACTATGGTCGCTCATAATTAATTGTCAGATGATGAAGGTTGAATCGTTAATTGGTTACACATAACGTCTATGGCTTGCTGCTGTTCTAGAATTTTATAATGTCCAGCCCAGAACCCAAGCCCAATAAAATTACTGATGATGAAGTTAAGAACAAAAGCCGAATAGAATTGCGCCAACCGAAACCGTTGATGATAGCGAACAAAAAGACGAGGATTTATTTTTTACACAGTTCATGTGGTGTGCTGTTCTTTGTCAGTTTGCACTTCTGTATTGCTGTGGTGTCAGTCCTGTTTTTGTTTTAAAAACTTTACTGAAGTGTGAGGGATATTCAAAGCCAAGTTCATAAGCAATTTCACTGATGGATTTTTCAGTACTCCATAAAAGCGATTTTGCTGTGTCCACCAACTTGAGATGAATGTGTTCTTGTGTTGTTTTGCCTGTGAACCTGTTGAGCAAATCGGATAAATAGTTAGGCGACAAATTTAATTGAGAGGCAAAAAATTTAACGTCAGGCAATCCAGCATTGATTTGTTCCGACTGTGCAAAATAATCGTTCAATAAATGTTCAAACCGTTGTACAATATCTTTGCTTACTTTATTTCTTGTAAGAAATTGCCTATCGTAAAAGCGGTCACAATAATTTAGTAGTAATTCAAGATTGCTTACAATCAGCCCTTGTGTGTGCTTGTCTATATTTTGCGAATATTCTTTTTCTATTTTTTCAACGCAATCTTTTAAAATTATTTTTTCATCGTCTGAAATATGTAATGCTTCGTTAGCCTCGTAATTAAAAAATGAGTACTCGTTTATTTTTTTTGCAAGTGATGTGCCGTTAATTAAATCGGGATGAAAAAACAAGCCCCAACCTTCTTTCATTTCAAGGTCGTGGCTTGCATTGATAACTTGATGAGGGGCAGTAAATATTAATGTGCCTTCATTGAAATCATAATGTGATTTTCCATAGTTGAAAACACCTTCAAAACGTTTACAGGAAATAGTGTAAAACGACATTTGATAAAAAGTATCTCCCTCAACTGCTTCAGGTTTTATCTTTGTAAAATCAAGGAAAGAAATAAGTGGGTGTTTGGGTTTATCATACCCAAACTGTTTATGTGCTTCACTTATCGTGTGTAGTTCTACAAATTTATTTTTCATTTTCTATAAACTCTTTTTGAAAAACTCATCTAATTTAGGAACTGCTTTTGAAACATCTTTATCATAAAGTGAAATATGTGTTGCTCCTTCAACCAAAAATAATTCTTTTGGCTCTTTCGTTTGGTTGTAAGCATCTTGAGTCATCCATAAGGTTTGTGCATCAGTGCCTGCTATCATCAATACTGGTCGTGGTGAAATTAAGTGAGCAAAACCCGGGGAATAGAAACTTGCAATGCGTTCTATACTACTCCAGGTCATTTCATTTGTTTGACGTGGATGTTGTGCCCTGTCGGTTGAATAATATTCCCAACCCTCATAGTTAATACCGCCCAAAGCTTTTGCCTGCTCCTCTGTAAAGCGAATGCCAAATGTGCCTGGTGCATTTCCGTTTATTGTGGCAATCCTGTCTGCTGCTGCTGCATCAAGCATCCCTTGAAAGACATTTGGGGCTCGGTTGCCGTCTGAACCTTTTCTGTACCAGTCGCCTAAATCTACACCGCTAACAGTAGCAACTGCTTTTATGTTATGGTCTGTTGCTGTGGCAACAAGTGTATAACCACCCGAAGCACATATTCCTAAAACGCCAATTTTTGTTGCATCAACATCGGCAAGTGTAGCAAGAAATGCAACTGCGGCTCTAATATCTTCCACTCTTTGAGACGGGTCTTCAAAACCCCTTGGTGTTCCTTCACTTTCGCCTTGATAAGCTGCATCAAAGGCTAATGTTATAAAACCCTTTTCTGCTAATCGTTTTGCGTAAAGTCCTGCGGTTTGTTCTTTTACACCAGCGGCTGGATGCGATACAACAATTGCTTGTGCAGACTTAGTATTAAGAGTGATGTTGTCTGGATAATAAAGGTTAGCTGCAATTTTAATGTTGTTTGACAGAAAGCTAACTTGCTTTGCATTGTCAGAATTTGTCTTTGCCATTTTCTAATTTTTTGATTTTTAATTATGGCACAAAATTCTGACTAAAGTTATGCTTGGGGTTATACGTTTCTACGCAAGACTTATACATTTCTCGGAAGTCGCAGGGTGTCTGATAGAATAGTGCACGACGAACAGGGCATTGTTGATTGTCCAGTCCGAACCAAAGTACAGCGATGCAAACAGCCGAAGTTTCAACGTCCAGCCCTGCTTGCACAAAATCCCATGTTAGCGGCTCGTTGTTTTCTTGTATCTCTTAATATTTATTTTATGAAACGGTGAATTGCTTTATCAGCGTTATCTTGAAATGTATTATTTTTCAAATCAGCATAAAAAGTGCTCTGGTCAACCACGTCCCCAGATAACTTACCCTGTTTACTTGCATAAAAAATGCCACTTTTATATTGCTCATCCGAAATGCCATCTACAAAGCGTTTTGCACCTACTTCTACCTTATGCACCACTCCCATCAATGGCATTACAATTGGCATCATAAAATACTTCACCATAAATTTCATTGCTGGGGGGGCATTTTCCGGTGCGTTAGTTCCGCTTGTGTTCCCGGGACTCATAGCAACAAATTTGATGTCAGGATATTTTCTCGCCATTGAAAACATCCACATGGTTGCTGCATATTTCACATATCCGTATGCTTGCATTGCATCAAATTTATTACCAAAAAACGATCCGTCAAGCACAGCAGCAAACTCATCTACAGAAGAAGTCTTCATTGCAACGGGTTTCATTCCGAGTACCTTTACTCCTGGTATAGCTTCCGAACTTGCTAATAGTACTGTTTTTTTTAACTTATCATGTTTTATTAATTCCTCCACTAAAATTACATGACCTAAAATATTTGTAGCAGCTAATTCATTCATACCGGAAGGCGTAATTTTCGCAGCCGTTTTCCCAACCATTCCACCTGCATTTAAAATTACTGCATCAATAGGTTCCTTTATTTTTTCTACTGCTTTTCTTACAGAATTTGCATCCGAAACATCTCCAATAATAATTTCAAAGATCTTTTTTCCCGTTTTCTCCTCAAGGTCTTTTTTTGCTGCCTCGGCTTTCGCTTGATTTCTGCAAAAAAGAATTACCTTTTTTGTTTCTTGTTTCAAGGCTAACTGTCGGGCAGTCTCTTTCCCAAGCCCAATATTTGCTCCGGTTATTAATATGCTTTCGTTCATTTTTTTGTCGTTTTTTATCGATGTAAAATCACGATGCAAAATGAAACTTAAAATAAATTCAAACTTGGCAGTAAAGTTCAAAGACTGGTAAATTTAGTTCAACTACTTCTTACGACACTCAGAAGGTGTTTGATTATACTTTTGTTTGAAGGTCTTTGTGAAATGCGAAGTATCCTGAAAGCCAACTTCGTAACAAATTTCAGATACAGATAATTCGGTTGATTGTATTAGCTCAAGAGCCTTTTCCAATTTCTTTTCTTTAATGAAATTGGCCGGTGTATCACTAAACTGTGTTTCAAAATCTCTCTTAAAAGTTGATAAGCTCCGCCCCGTCAAACGGGCTAACTCAACTATAGAAATGGATGAGTATAAATGTGCTTCTACTACCTCAAACAAACCTGCTTGTCTTGGGTTAAATAAATGAGAGAATAAAGTAATAATATTTTCTGCATTGTCTGTTTGAAGAAGCAGCAGGATGAGTTCTTTGATTTTTAATTTAAGCAGATCGTCTGTAACCAGGTTTGGGTTCTCAAAATAAAAATCAAGGCTTTGGATGAAATGGGTTATAACACTTTGTTTTTCTATTTTCCTGATGTAGGATTTGATTGCATTGTCTTTTATGAAATTTGGAAATTCGTTTTTGTATAATTCTTTCAAAATGTCCGGATATAGATGGACAGCATACAACTTCACAAGTCTTGGCAGGATAGCTTTCGAATTGCGTTCGCGAAGTAGTTACCACATCTAAGTAAAACACTTTCCTCAGTTTGAATAGAAAGGCTGTCAGTTGGGGAAGTACAAGACATTTCCCCTTCCTTAATGTAAGTAAAACAGGCTTCGTCCTGAAAAACCGAGTCAAGTCTTAATGGTGTCTTGATTATTAATTTTTCAATTGCACATTTATTATTGATGTCAAAATGTTTTCTGTCGAGAATCATTTCTTATTATAGTTCGTGAGTTTCGGCACAATGACCGCTAACGTTCAGGGCTTGCTGCTCCAGCCAAAGGCGGGACAAATTATGCTTGGAATTATAATGTCCAGCCTACAACTGAAGCCGAATAAGATTGCTGATGATGAAGTTAAGAACAAATGCTCAATTGAAATTCGTCTGCCCGATATTAGTTGACAGTTGTTCAAATGTTCAATGCTATTCCATCGCGCCAACATAGCAGCAACCCGAATGTTGCCTGTAGTAATTCTATTTTATTTTTAAAGAATCAAGTATTTCGTCAGCAGTCTTTTCCCATGTCTTTTGAAGTGTCTCAATACAGCTAAAATTAAAAAGTAGAATTTTTCCGTTAACGACAGAGAAGAAATAAAAATTAAAAATATTCTGGTCGCTTGCTCGGGATGAAAATTTGATAAACCCAATTTTCTTTCCATTTACATTTTTAATTCCGTCACTCAAAACTTTAATGTCTGTCCTTGTTTTCTTCAAATTGCTAATACGAAAATCTTTATATGCTGCTATTTGGTTTTCTGCTGCTGGTTGTTGAGTCATATCAACTAAAAGATTTACTTCGCCATTTTCGTCTGTGAGAACAAGTTCAGGTCTTGGTAAGGTATGATATTTTAAAGTCCACATTTCGTCCGACATTTTTGATAACTCCCTTGGGGCAAGAATCTCAACTTTGTTGTCGAGCAAAGAGATTGTCTTGTCAAGTTTGATTTGTCCGAAACTAAGAATTGGGAAAAATAACAAAGCGATAAATTTCATATTTTAATGTTTAATTTTTGAAGTGTCCAATATTATTGCAGGCAACGTCCACGGCTTGCTGCTCCCGCCAAAAGCGGGACAAGTTGTGCTGGGATTTTATAACTGTCAGCCGACAACCAAAGCCAAATAAAATTACTGATGATGAAGTCAATAATAAATGATCAATAGAATTCCGTCTGCCCGATATTAGTTGATAGTTGTTCAAATGTTCAATGCTATTCCGCCGCTCCAACATAGCAGTAAACCGAGTGTTGGGCGTAGTTGTCAAATTAGTATCGCTTAAATTGATATTTGTCATTGCTAATTAATTCGTTTGTCTTGTCAACTAAAGCATTTATCACTGGATGTTTAAAACTACCATTTGTCGTAACAGATTTGTCAACGAGTGAATCACCATGAATTAAAACAAGAGTTGACAATCCATCAAGACCACCTTGATATGATTTTTGCAAAGTGTCGATTCGAAGCGATTTGATAAAGCTGTAATATTGTTCAGCTTTCGCTATGTCTAATTTGACATTGTACAAAATCGTGTCTTTACAATTTACTAAACTACAATTGTAATCAAGCCTCAAACTGTCTTGAGTAATAATGTAATTGTAATAATAACCACTTGGCTGAATTAAAAAAGAGATAAAAACACTAAACTTATGTCTCATCAACTGATTTTTTTTCATGCTAGTTTGTGTCCCAAAAACTGCAAGTGACAGTCCAACAACTGATATGATTATTAAGCTTTTCATTATTACGCCCAACACGCTAATCTATGCAATAAGACGCTACAACTAAAAAAATATTGCCATTGATTTTCAGCATTTTGATGTTAGGTCTTTTTAGATTGTTGTTAATACAATCCACCTAGCACAAAATACTCGTCTCTCTTCCCTTAAAACCAAAAAAACTATTTTTTTTTCGACTTTTTCTTTTTCTAAATCACAAAAAACAATTTCATGAAGGGCTTCCGCTGTTGTTAGTGTTTAGGTAGGCATGTGCGTTGGCTGTACCAAAGTTCAAGTTTATGGTCTTGCCTTTTGTTGTTGGTGAAGCCATGCACAAAGCTAAGCGCAACATCAACAACAGCGGAGCGTAGCCGTTGCCGTTAAAAATCCTTGTTCACGTAAACATAATTTCTTGAAATTGATGAATTGCGCCAATTATGATCTTTGTGCGTAAACTTTATAGTATAAGTATCGTATTCGTTTGAATCTTTAAGACTCCCTTTTATATTCAGCATTATTTTTTTGCCAATTTCCCTAAGCGTGGTGTCTTCCTGAGGATGATCTTCAAATGTAATCAAGATTGGAGGATCGATAATTTCAATTTGCAATAACGAATTGCTTTCCTTGTTGACAAATTGTTCAGAACCGTTAAACTTTATTTCCTGATACCCAATTATTTTCCTGATACTATTTTTGACAGCTTCGATATTTGAAATAAAATAAGGTTTTTTTTCTTTTTCATAAATGCAACTGATAAAAAAAAGCAGAATGATACCCGAACAAATTTTTTTGAGCAGACTTGAATTATATATAGCCATACCAACTGTTAAGTTTCATTTTAATTTCACCGTTGTTTGTGAAGAATACCAACGATGGCGAAAAAACTTGTGCTGTTGATACTTGTTTTATTGCAGCTTTTTTATTTGTCCAGAAATGCAATTACTTTATTGATCAGTGAAATTCTTTTATTTGAAAATGGATGGTCTGTAGCCCAAACCTGGTATTCAAAAAACGCATGATGGGATTTTTGTATGGCATCAGCGATCGGTTTGTTGTGCGAATGTTCATCTAGCATAATTATTTGTTTGTCTGCCAAATTCGTTGCATCATTTTTAAGATCATAATAAGCAGGCTTTTCGATAACCGGAGAAAATATTTCTTCAATGGATGCATTGAGCACAAAATATCTTGTGCCGATGTCGGCATTTTTATTGACTAAGGCAAGCAATTCGTTTTTATTCATCACTTTTTTAAAGTCGCCTGCTATATCCCATGTGGAGAGCGCAAATCCTTTTTTTATGCCGGGCAATTGCTGCAATGCTTTCAGGCAAATCCACCCTCCCATGCTGTGGCCAAACAAGGCCATATTTGAAGTATCAATTTTTAATGAGTCCTGGTATTTTTTACAAAAGGCAACCACGTTCACCACGTCTTCCACACAATTCTTAAAGCTGAATTTTCCCTGGCTTCCCCATGAGCCTCTGTAATCAAAATAAATTACATTCCAGCCATGCGCCCTTACAACCTGCGCCAGGTCTATGTTGCGCTCATTGCCGGGGTAACCATGCAGCAATAATAGTGTAGGGTGTTTTTCATTTCCATTGGCCCGGTAAATAAACCCTGCTATCATAGAATTGCCCGATGGTATAAATAATTCTGTTGAGCCTGCGGGAGAATTTTTGTCCCACGAAATATCTTTCAGCACGATGCTATCGGGTTGCGCAAAAGCGCAGCTTGAAATAAAAAGAGCAGAGTACAAATAAAACCTGTTTGCGTAAGTTGTTCATATAATATGTAAGATTGATCATAAAAAAGCAGCGCAAGATGTTTTGAATTGGCAGGATGAAAATACAAAAGTTCGGTGTTATAGATAAGAGCGAATTTCAAGTGCTTGGCAGACCACTTAATGAGTCGAGATGCTCATGCGTGATCAGAGAATCTATTGCCTTCTTATTTTGATTTACAGAATCCTGATATTGCGCCTTCACTGAAAAATTGCAAATGAAAACAGCAGCAGATAATAATATTTTAATTACCGTTTTCATTAATCATTTTGTTTGGATGATGAATCATGAAAAGCAATCTAAACCGATTTATAAGCTTCCAATATTTGCGAAGCCACTTTGCCCCACTGATATTTTTTTGCATGCATGAATCCTTTTTCAACATTTAATTTCCGTAGCTCATTATCTTTTAAAAAATCATTTACTGCAGAAGCAGATTTATCTGCATCTTCTTTTTTGTAAAAGCACGCATATCCCCCGCTCACTTCCCTGAAAATAGGAATGTCGGAACAGATCACAGGCAGGCCCATTACCTGCGCTTCAATAACCGGAAGGCCAAAGCCTTCATACTCGCTTAGCAGAATAATGATGTCGGCTTTGGCATAAATATCTTCCACTGAATGTTGCCTCACATAATCTTCAATAATAATCTTATTGCGGCAGCCAGATTGCCGGATCATATCCATAATCGAATCAAAATATTCTTTGTTGCTCGGGTTGCCCCTTAAATAAAGCGTTATATCCTTATTGTATTTTGTAACGAGCGTTTCAAACAATTTAATAACCTCTGCATGGCCTTTGTGCGGATAATAACCGGCGATGCAATACAAGCGAAGCGGCGCATGCCGCTCGCGCATAACCAGCGCATCATGACCGGAAGGGCTGCCCACACCCGTTACCACCACATTTTTATTTCCATATAAGTTTATCAATTCAAGTTTCAACGATTCCGAATTGGTGAACACCGCGCTGCTTTTTCTTACACCGTTCTTTTCAATGTATTTAAAATAAAATATCTTAAGCCGGTCGTTGATACTGTTATTGAGGTAATGCTTCTTTATATAGAAATCAAAAATCAGGTCATGAATGGTGAGCACCAGTTTGCCGCGATAATAAAACGGCACTTCGGTGGCGAGCTTGTGCAGCACATCTGCATGGTATTTTTTACATAATGCCGGAAGCGTGAAGTGAACGTATTTAAGGCGGCTTAAAAGCTTCTCGGTGTTTGCGTTAACGGGGACGACTTCAATATTTTTTAACGCTACATCAAAACTGCTGTTTACAAAAACGATGATCTTGACTTCGTTTTCATTTTCTAACAACCTGTCCAATTCCAATAGCACGTTTCTGGCATAAGTCCATATACCACCACCGGCGCTACTCCTGCCGGGAATGATGGTTACAGAGTCGATACAGATTGTCTTCATTAGTATAATTTAAACAGCAAATACGATAAGGTTCTGGTGAATTTAAACAGCTCATAAATGCTGACAATTAACAGCCTTTTCATGCATTCGCTTAAGCATTTAAAGGTATTATATAACGTCGAATTTAATAATTTAGATTCAGATTCAATGAATATTCCGTTAACGGGCAAGGTTAAACCCAATATCAGCGCGGTTGTTAATGATGCATTGGATCGGCTAAATATTGCGTTCGATTGCCAGGGATCAAGGCATATCAGGAGATGATGCTGTTCGATAAATACCATTATTTTTGACCTGAATTTTTTCTATTGCAAAGCGAATTAAAAATACAAGTGAGGGGCAATGTTATTGATGAACATACCAGGTGCGCACATTATCATTCGCATGAAGATATCATTGCCATCCGCATGAAATGCTGCAATGAATATTATGCGTGCATCAGTTGTCATAATGAAGAAGCGGGGCATACTGCAATGGTTTGGCCAAAAAAAGAATTTGATACAAAGGCTGTGCTTTGCGGAGCGTGTTATCAGGAAATGACAATTAATGAATATTTGCAAAGCAATCATCAATGCCCCTTTTGCAAATCAAGTTTCAACCCGGGCTGCAGCAATCATTATCATTATTATTTTGCGATGGATGCGGATGAGTAGAAGAAAAATTTTAAGAAGAAGTATTATATTTTACCGGGCTGCAATTTTTTTAAAAGCATCTCCTTGCGGCTGCGGGAAACATCAACATTGCTGCCATCGCTCATTATCAAATAACCGCCTTCGCCTTTTATATATTTGTCCACTTCATTTAAATTAATAAGAAAAGAATGGTGCACTCTTACGAAGGAATAATCTTCCAGCATTTCTTCAATTTCTTTTAAAGTGCGCGATGCAATTATCTTTTGTTTATTTTTTAAATAAAGAGTGGTGTAGTTGCTGTCTGCCGCGCAACTGATTATTGATTCTACAAAAATCATTTGCAGTGCCTCCATAGTTGGTATGGCTATTTTATTTACAGCAATATATGGCTGGTGAATTTTTTGTAAAAGAATTTCAATTTGCTGCGTCAATGGCTGCTTCATGTGGTTCACTACTTTTTGCACAGCTTTTTGTAACTCTTCGCGATCGATTGGCTTCAACAAATAATCAAGCGCACTGAAGCGGATGGCTTTTATGGCATACTGATCGTAACTGGTAGTAAAAATTAATTTGAAATCAACGGCAGGCAATTTTTCTAATAATTCAAACCCGTTCATATTGGGCATTTCTATATCCAGGAAAAGTATTTGTGGTTTTTGATCGCGAACAGACTGCAATGCTGAGGCTGCGGAATAACAGATATCAAGCACTTTTACATCAGGGCAATAACGCTCCAATAATGTAGCAAGCGCTTCACAGCAAAATGGCTCATCATCAACGATTGTCGCAGTTATCATTATTTAATTATTGGTTATGCAGAAACTTCCATTCCATTTCTGCACAGCATTTTTAAAATTACTCTTGTGCCTGCCGGTTTGCCTTCTTCATCAAGAATATCTTCGAACTTAAAAGATGTCTGTTCACCTAGATCTTTATTAAGCAAGGAAAGCCGTTTGGCTGTTATAGTAAGCCCCATTGATTTTTGTTTTTCTGCAGATTTGCTTTTATATGCAGCCGCTTTTTCTCTCCCAACACCATTGTCGGTAATGATGCAGGTTAATATTTTATCTTCAATATTCAATGCAACTTCAAGCTTTCCCTGTCCTTCTGCTTTATGCATCAATCCGTGCCAGATGGCATTTTCAACAAAAGGCTGAAGCAAAAGTGGAGGAACAAAAATATTATCTGCATCAATTGAATTAGTAAACGTAATACTGTAATCAAAAGAATCTTTGAACCGAAGCCTTTCCATGTCCAAATATAATTTCAGCATGTCCAGCTCATCTTCAAGGGTGATAAATGTTTTTGTGGAATTGGTCAGCACCATTCTTATGAGCCTTGAAAATTTCGTGAGATAATCAGAAGCGGCTTCCGTTTCATTTTTCAGGATAAATCGATTGATGGAGCTCAGGCAATTAAAAATAAAATGAGGGTTCATTTGTGCTCGCATTGCCTGCATTTCAAGTTCGGTTGCACTTTGCTGTAATATTGCCTGTTCCCGCTCGCTTTTTAATTTTTCATTTTTTCTCGTAAGCGCAAGGCTTCTGTAAACAATGATGCTGAGCAAGGCAATTACCAGCAAGCCAATTATGAGGAACCATTTAAGCAGAGATGCATTTCTTAATTTTTCTTCCTTAATGAAATTGTCTTTTTCAAGCAGTGCAACCTGGTCGATCTGCTTTTTAAAATCTATCCGTTCTTTATAATTTGTCAGCCTCCACAGAAATTGATCTTTTGTTACCGAATCTTTTAGCAACACATATTGGCGCATAAAAAAATAAGCACTATCATTTCTTTGCAGGTTTTTATAAACACTTGAAAGCTGCAGGTATCCTTGTATTACGTATGGCTTAACATTCGCTTTTTTAGCGAGCGTGAGCCCTTCCGCTGCATATCGCAAAGCAGCCATTTCATTTTTCTTTCCTTGCTGGGCTTTAGACGCATCGAGCAATATGCGCATTAAGTCCCATTGGTCATTTTCTTTTTTTAAATGATCGATGGGCTTTAAAAAAATGGTAAGCGCGGAATCATATTGCTGTTTTAAAAGCAGTGTTTCACCAAAACTTATGCGGGTCATCTGGTTGCTGGGATCGATCTGTATTGCTTTTTGAAGATAGAATAAAGAAGAATCGGGATTATTCATCAATTGATAAATGGCGCCGATCGGCTCATCAAAATAATTCCAGTTAGCAGCGTAATAATTAATTTCGTGCAGATTCGCATATTGCATTCCCTGCCGATAGTAATCGAGTGCATCTTCATTATCGCCCGCAGATTTATACAAATAGCCCATATTAGCCAACGACGCAGCTATGCACACGTGGTCGCTCATTTTTTGCCGGATCATTAAACTTTTGCTGCAATACTCAAAGCTGCTGTCATAATTGCCTGTTGCGGCATACAGAAAACTCATCCAAGCCCATGCTTTTCCCTCACCTTCCCGGTTATCGAGCTTATTGAGATAATAAAGAGATTTTGTAATAAAAGTAATCGCTGTGCCAAAATCATTTTCAGAATAAAGCGTTTGGCCGAGCCAAAGATTGCACCATCCTGATCCATCATCATCATGAAGCTCATCAAACATCGGCAATGCCTGTCGCAAATATTGTTCGGCTGTAAGAAAATTTCTTCTGTAGATTTCTGCTACGCCAAGATGCATCCTGCTTCTTGCAATGCCGGGGGCATCATTTAATTCCATTGCTTCACGGTTAGCAATTGTAGCCCAGCCCGAAATCGAATCTGGCCAAACACGCGGTGGCCACCAGTATTCTTCACTTAACGCATTCAGGCATTCTATTCTTTCTATGCCTTGGGTTGATGGCAACAGTTTTTTTAAGCTGTCTATTTTTTTTCTTGCAGGATGCTGTGCAAGTATACAGGTAATATATAATGCGCTTACAGCAAATAATATTATTTTCTTTACCGTCGGCATTAAGTTAATTGAATTACTACAATGTTATCTAAAAGCCTCTTACTTTTTTAATAAAGAGAGTTGCTTAAAAGATCAATTTAGAATTAATAGCTTGAATACGCTCACATTTTCAAATCTAATTTTTATATCGGAAAAAGCTTTTCAATAATGAGCAGATGGACAAGGAAGACAACAACCTGCGGCTTTTATTGAGCGGTTGCACATGTACCGTGAAGACAATATTGCACAGCGTAAAAATAGAAATTCAAATAAAATCTCTAACCATTTGCTTGATTAAAATATAAAATGAAATATTTTTCAGCGATTGCAAAAACAAATATTAAGTGCTGCACATTTTTAAAAATGCGCAGCACTTAATATAAAAATAAGAACTCTAAGCAAACCATCTATGATACATCGCCGAATCGGTTCCCATTATAAAGCAGTCTAATCTTTCAGGCTGCCAACTGGCAGCTCCAACATCTGAAGACAGTAGTCCTCCAAGATCTTGAACAGCGCTCCATGCAGCTCCATCCCACCATTGGTGGCCCATGGAAGACAGTTGAGTTGGAAAGAAAACATCAATTCTATTGGCTCCCCATGAAACTGCCGCAGGACTGCCGAAAATGTTTGTGCCAACATCTACCCAATTATGCCAGGCGCCATCAAAATATTTATGCCACAAATGATTATTTTGTCCTCTGGCAAAACAATCTAATCTTCCATTAGCCCATGATGATACTGCGGGGGCAGTATTAATTACACCGCCTAAATCTTCCCAATTATGCCATGTGCCATCAAACCATTTGTGCCACATTGAATCGTTCAAACCTCTGGCAACTACATCAATTCTGTTTGCGCCCCAGCTTACACAAGCCGGTTCGGAAGATAGAACGCCGCCTAAATCTTCCCATCCGCTCCAGCCATTCCAATACCATTTATGCCATAAATGATGATTAAGGCCAACAGCAAAAACATCTAACCTTCCTGTTGCCCATGAGCAAATTGAAGGCGCTCCTTGTATATCTCCACCTAATGATTCCCATCCGTTCCAGCTTGTTCCATCCCACCATCTGTGCCACACTGCAGAATCCAGCCCTCTGGCCACCACATCAATTCTGTTGTTGCCCCAGCTCACTGCATTTGGGCGGGAGGTCAATAAGCCGCCAAGGTTTTGATATCCGAACCAATTATGGTGTGGTTGAATCGCAGTTAATAATGCATTTCCGTTTACAACTCCTAAACCCGTGCAGCCATCCCAATGCGGGCCTGATGTGTAGCCGGGTGCGCCGCCTCTGGCATTAGATATTCCGTCAGCAATATCTCTAAAAGCGCTTGTGCCATTCAATCCATAAAAAGTTGGATTAAGATAACCTACTTTGGATCCTAAACTTGCATTCAGCAATGCAACAAGACCTGCATACAAAGGCGCTGTTGCACTTGTGCCACCAACAGCACCAATGTTAGATCCGTTTACGATCAAATCGTATCCGCTTGCACCATCAGCATTGCCTGCAATATCAGGAATGCCACGGCCTCTGTGGCCTCCGGGATTTGCCGATACCGGAATATTTGCAGAAGATTGCCATGCAGGAACAGGAAATACATCGCTGATGCCACCGCCGGTTAGCCAATCGTCATCATTGTCGTTCCATGTTTTTTCTGTAAATGTTGAACCTGAAACATTTGAAATTGAAGTGCCTCCGCACGCTGTTACATAAGGATCAGAAGCAGGGTATAAAGCATGCGCTCTTTTATCTCCTATGCCACAATCGGAGCCATGATCGCCGGCTGCTGCAAAAACAGTAACACCAAGTGCTGCTGCTTCCTGAAAAGCTGTGCTTACAGCATTTATTGCAGCTACTGTCCAGCTAAGCCCGTCAATTGTTTCCATTTCAGGCCAACCCCAGCTAATGGATAATGCGGAAGGTTTATTAACAGCATCATGAACTGCAGTAGTTATCACATCAACCCAACCCTGCTCGGTCCATGGAGCAAAGTACACAGCAACTTTTGAACCGGGCGCCGCAGATCCTGAAACATCAATATCAAGAACCACTTCTACGTCATCTCCCGAGCCCGGGCTATTTGTTGCGCCATCAACACCTTTAAAAGTGAGTGCAGGTGCAGCAATGCCGAGGCCGGCAAAAAATGCATTGATATCAGTTGTTTTATAGCCACCTCCAAATTCAATTAATCCGATGGTTTGCCCCGTTGCAGGAATTGTTGGGAACTGATATAGCTTTGCTACTTGCGGAGGAGTGAGCGGAACGGTAGCCTGTGCAGGTGAAAGCTGCGTTTTTTTCTTTTTCAATAAAGCTTCAGTGTGGCGCTTTGCCATTCTTCTGTTATCTAACCCAAAAACACCGGTTACAATATCAGCAATTTCTGTTGGGATAAATAAATAACCTTCTCGGCCACGATAGGTTTCGGTGTCTGATTTGTACATTCCCAACTTCACCCCAAATATTTCGCTCATTTGTGCAACAGTGCCTGTTACTAAAATTGCTTTTCGCGCAATGCTCGTATCATCTATAGTAACCTTTAAGCCTTTTGATTTAAAAAAGTCTGCTGCTTTATCAATGTCTTCTTTTGACGCGCCATATTTTGCTGCAAATTCTTCATGCGAAAGATATTCGCGGTTAGCATGCTGCGTGTTTGCCCAATGATCAAGGTCTGGCAAAGCAGGAGCATCAGCGCGGCGTCGCAAAGTAATCGTTATAGAAATTTCTTCTTTTGGGTCCGCAGAATTTACCAGGCTTGCACCTTTGGCAGGCCTGCGCTCACTGCCTTCAATGCGCCTGAAATTTGGTGGCACTCCATTTTTTTTCAATGTCGCTTCCATATGTTAGTTTTTTTGCCTACTCTGAATTCCCGTTTTCGGCTTACCGGTGCTTACTCTTTTATTTGCGCTTGCTGCAGACAATTGCAAAATGGATTTTCAGCTATCTCCTTTAGAGATATTATTTTGTTGAAGAGTGACTAGCTGAGAAACTTAGGCCGTTACTGAATGATTAACCAATTGGGTTAGCGTGTAGAAGTTTGAAGCCAAAAGTAAAAATGTTCAATGCTTGCAAACAAGAGTATTAGTGCCGAATTTATCAGGTATATGAACCTGACTTTAGTAAGTAGTTATACTTTTGACGATGGAGATGATGGATTGATAAGAATGCTTATGTTTTTTATTTCCTGATATGGAATGATTGAATTGGCAGCACCTTCTTATTTGGCAACAGCGCTGTTTGTTCTTTTATGAAAATAAACATAAGATATTCCCCAAAATAAAAAGAAGACAAGCATGAACAGGTTTTGAGCCATGAAACCATCGTTTGCAATTTGCGAATAAGTTGCCCCAAGCAGATCAAAGAAAAAACCTGCATAAGCCCATTCTTTTATTCCAGGATATCCGGGAACAATGATGGCGATCACGCCGAGAAGCTTCAACACCCCAATAAATGGATTGAAATAATTTGGGTAGCCCAAATGGTTGATGAACGCTTTCGCTTCAGCATTGTTGATAATCTCAGTGACAGCAGGGAATAACATGAACAGCGCAAATATTCCGGTGATTATCCAAAAGATGATGTTTGTTTTTTTCATAACCTTGCTTTGGTTGATTTTAGGTAATGTCTCAGTTTGAATTTTTCACTACAGCCACTTGTCATGCCGAGGCACGAGGCATCTCAGAGATTCCTCCTTCGTCGGAATGACAAATCCCGAATTAAATTTCAAATTGAGACAATAAATGATTTTAAGCTATCCGAAAAATATGCTTTTTTTTATTTTTCAAGAAATATTTTCAAAAGCTTTATAATGAGCGGCCTGATAAATCTGTAAATAAGAAATCCGATGGCTACTATTATCAGAATAAATCCCGTTGGCAATATTGCCCCGAAAGTATAGGTCATACCAAGAACAAAGCCAAGAATAAATTCGGAATAAAATATCGGAATAAAAAAACTAAGAATTAAAAGGATATAAAGAACATTGTCTAAAAAAAACTTAAACCCATTAGTAAAAGAAACCGAGAGCATTATTCCAAAAACCAACCCGATGCCAAAGCGCCACAAAATATTTTTGATCTCCGATTTATAATGGCTCTCTGATTTTGTTTGCTTTTCAATATTGCTTTTAATTCTTCCCAATAAAATCCATGTGAGAACAGGCAGTAATATACCGCTCCACCAATTTGAAATTGACGGCAAATCTTTTTGATCGAGAATATGGTGGCTGGGAACGCCACCGTGAAAATAATCCCACACAAGCAAACCAACAATCAAAACAGAAATGACTGCAGTGATGATCAATCGCAGTCTTTTTAAGTTTGTTGGCCGTGCTTTTTCCATTAATAAAATTTATTTAGTTCAATTATACACGGTCATTCTAAACAATATTTTTAAGTGCTCAAAAAAATAAAATATTCTGACGCCCATATAATTTATAGAAGAAAGCCCCTGTTTCAGTTCATCATAATTTGAATAATAATTTTCTGTGATTCTTTCTACTCTTTTATCATCTTTTACCAAATAAATTACCCGCTCAGTTCCGCCTTTTACTTTATAGGATGATTCAACATATCCCTGCAGTTCGTCAAAACGATATATACGAGTAGAATTTATAATGATGTTTCTGAAAGAAATTGTTTTACTGAATGTGTCAATATAAATCGTAGTGCAGTTCATGATTGTTACAGGAGCACAAATTATTGAAAGTAAAAAGAAAGAAATGATGTGAAAATATGCTTCACTGTCTGATGACATCTCAAACTTTATGATCTGCTTTGAGAAATAAAATTGCGAGACTGCCGAAATAAACATCAGCACAGAAAAGGCTGATAAAAAAACCATAAACCAGAACCCTAAAATGCTAAATTTTGACCTTATCATTTTTGAATAATTACAGCAAACGTTAGAGATAATTGCCGATAGAAAAATCGGCTACAAAATATATCCTATTTCCCAAACGTGCCCAAACGGATCTTTTAGTTTTCCAATTCTCCAAACTTTTTCACTTGTCATCGGACAAATTTGTGTAGCACCAAACTTCAATGCATTTTCAAAAATATTGTCTGCATTTTTAGTGGCTAAAATTATTCTCACGGAATTATTATCGTTTGCGCGGGCTCAAATTATCAAATTGAGGTTCTTCATCGCCTATCCAAAATTCTGCGCCATCAACAACAATTTTTGATGTCAATTTTCCATCCGGCCTTGCATATCTTGATATTTCTTTTGCGCCCAGAGCAGATGTATAAAAATCGACGGCGCTTTTACCATTGCTCACTGTTAGAAAAGGAACAATAGTTGTTGCATGATTTTCTTTCATGTGTTTTTTAAGGAAGTTTTTTTATTTGCTGATTATCTTGAAAATCAGGGAAGCGATTCCAATAAGGATGATCCATGATATAGCTTCTATTAGCATGTTATTGAAGCGATGGTGCTTGCTGTTCATGTAAAAAAGGGTTTAATGGTGAATGGCTCGTAATCGCTGAAGATTTCAGAAAAGTAAGGCTTGATATTATTTTATCTTTTGCTCGGATAAGGAAGGATTATAGCAATCACAAATACATCAATGTAAAATTCAGATTTTTCCGGATAAAAAAAAATTATGTTTTGAGAATACATATACAGTTCCATGCAGTTAAGATTTACACTCAACGTTTCGCATTGGCGCTTTATGCCCGTTGATTATCAGGAAACATGAAATCTATCGCCAGTATTAAGGAACAATGAGCGAAGCTGCGCTTAACTTTTAAAATCTTGTATGCTCTTTCCATTTTTTGTGTGCTCCTTACATTGGCCTCCTGTGTATTCATTAATGATCTTGCTCCAAAATACCTGAGCAGGTTTATTATTTTCTATCTGATGCACTTGCCACTCCCCTTTATGTAAATTAAATATTCGTATTGCCGCCTCTTTGCCAATCCCTTCCCTTCTATATTTTTTTAGTATAAAAAACTCCGCTATTGAATAATAATTTCGCTCGCTGGATTTATTAAATTTTACCAAAGCAAAACCAACATACTTCTCGTCTTTCTTTATAACATACGCGTACTTATTATCAGCTTCTTTCCAGTAATCTTCCAAATTGTGATAACCACTGTATAATCCATCTTCTTCAACGTCATTTTTAGTAAACTCAGAAAAATCATACATGTAAAACTGCATTAAATTAGCTATGATGTTTTTGTGCTCCACCTCAGCTTTGATCAATTTAAAATCTATTGCCATTTGCATTTTCGTTTTACTTATCTTTCTTTTAAGCTTTTCGCAGTTGTTGATGAAAAACACAAACAAAGGCGGAAAAATAAATTTCAAGATAAAGGAATATTTCTTTCAAGGCAGAGTAAAGTATAATAAATCGGCAACACAAACCAAAGCATATTCAATAACGCAGTTATTTTATCGATAAGGTTTAATGGTTAAGTCTTCATGTTTCTACATGAGGGCTATTTATTTGCGGGTGAGCTTGAAAACAATAAAACCGATTCCCAATATCACGGCCCATGAAATAACTTCTATAAGCAGGGTATTGGCGCGTCGCCTTTTGCTGGTCATTTATTTTGTAGGGTTATAGATACAAGGCGGCGAAAGTATAATTATAAAGATGAAACCTAATTATACTTATGTACAATAAGGACTAGAGATGTGAACAAATATTTTGATATATCCCAACTACCATAGTTTGTGTGCGCACGAATCATGCCTCACGTAAATAAAAGCCCCTGCTGCTGGCGCAGGCGTTTCGCCCAAGCCTTTTGTTTCAGATATTATCACTCCGCCTCAACCAATGCAATGCACAACAGCATAGTAAATCCAACCGTATTTCATGTAGACAAGGATTGTATTAGCCTGCATGCATAACCGAAGAATGGACAGCTCGCAATCGCAATCTTATAATTACTGCAAAACTTTTACCACACGTTATTGGATATCTATATTGCTGAGGCACGCCCGCGCCAGCGATGGGAGGACACCGGTCATTAGAGAAAATGTCACTTGGCGCAAGGCTTAACCTACGTCGTTGTTCTCTGTGGCTTACAGCTGTTGACAGCAATAAAAAAATAAAGATTATTATAACAACCAAAGCCTGTCTTGAAAGAATGGCGTATACCAAGCCATACGCCAAGCAACTTTCTTTATTATTTGTGACTACAAACTACGCTGAGTTCTGGTTTGATCCATTTTATACTAATGACTGTCTCACGCTTTCTTTGCTTCAGGTGCGGTACAAGTGCGCTGATCAGCGCACTTGTACCGCACCTGAGACCTATAGATAACGAATGAAGTATAGTTTTGGTGTTAAGAATGGAAATGGAAAGCTTTATTTTCTGAAAAATCTTCCGAAGTTTTCAAAACTTCGAAAGACTTTAATTGCCTTTCAGTTCTAACAAAATTTAATACTTTGCATATTCAATAACTAAAGTTATGCTGAAACGATTGCTGTTTTCCTGCACATTGCTCGCTGTTACCTTTTTTTCTTTCTCACAGGATGCATGGAAAATCACCGCAGATAAAATAGACCCATCGAATTATTACGGCATCACAGTTGCAAACGGCATGATCGGCATTGTGTCTTCGCCGGAGCCATTCAAAGTAAAAGATGTTGTGCTTGCAGGCGCTTATGATTTATATGGTCGCGGAAGAGTGAGCAATTTCCTGCGAAGCTTCAATTTGCTGAACATGAAGCTGAGCATCGATGACAGAGAAATCGGCGCGAAAGATATTTCGAACATGAAACAGGAACTCGACATGCACCATGCAAGCTTCACCACCTCGTTTGATTATGGCGACAAAGCAACTGTTTCGTACACTTACTACGCCTTACGCCAATTACCTTATACCGTTCTCATGGATGTTTCCGTCACTGCAAAAAAAGACATTTCCATTATCGGCTCAAGTGTGATGGAAGCACCGGATGCATTGAAAGATGTGCAGAATTATTACAATGAAATAGACAGGCCGCATGTATTGATAAGCCTTCTTACTTCAACTGCAAAAAGCCCGACCGGGAAATTATTGATGTGCGCATCTACCACTTTTTTATTCAATGAAACTCACGGACAAGAACCGAGAGTAGTGCACGAAATGTGGGACAACAATATGCACCTGATGAAGTTCAGCAAAAAAATTAAAGCAGGCGAAACATATAAATTTTCGATTGCAGGCTCTTCCATTACTTCAGCTCATCACGAAGACCCGCTGAACGAAGCAGAGCGGCTGACCATTTTTGCAAAGCTTCAAGGGCATGACAGATTAGTTATGTTCCATAACAATGCATGGGATGAATTATGGAAGAGCGATATCATTATTAACGGTAATCCCGCAGTGGCGGGACAAGTTGCACAAACGCAGCAGGATGTGCACAGCATGTTATATCATTTGTATTCGTTCGTAAGAGAAGGAACGGCTTACAGCCCATCGCCGATGGGATTGAGCGGGCTCGGTTATAATGGCCATGTTTTTTGGGATGCCGACTTGTGGATGTTCCCGGCACTTTTAGTGCTTCATCCCGAACTTGCAAAATCGGTTATAGATTACCGTTATGAAAGATTGGAAGCTGCCAAAAAAAATGCATTTGCCAATGGCTATAAAGGAGCGATGTACCCCTGGGAAAGCGCCGGCACCGGCGTAGAAGAAACTCCTGTGTGGGCATTGAGCGGGCCGTTTGAGCACCACATTACGGCTGACGTTGCATTGGCAGCATGGAGCTATTATTGCGTTACGCAAGATAAGAACTGGTTGAAAGAAAAAGGCTGGCCCCTGCTTTCTGCAACCGCAGATTTCTGGGCTTCTCGTGTTGAAAGAAATGGTGCAGGTCATTATGATATTAAAAATGTAGTGGCAGCAGATGAGTGGGCGGAGAATGTAGACAATAATGCCTTTACGAATGCGGCTGCAAAAGCCAATCTGCAAAATGCTACAGAAGCTGCAAAAATCTTAGGCATCGTTCCTGATGCGGACTGGATGAATGTGGCAAATAATATCCCTATCCTAAAAATGGATGACGGAATTACAAAAGAACATGCGGCTTATCATGGTGAAGGCATTAAACAAGCTGATGTGAATTTGCTTGCTTATCCGTTGAAAGAAATCACAAACACAGATCAGATAAAAAAAGATCTGGCCTATTATGAAACCCGCATACCAAATGAAGGAACGCCCGCAATGACACAGGCAGTGTTCGCATTATTGTATGCGCGGCTTGGCGACGGCGATAAAGCTTATCATTTTTTTAAAGACGCTTATGTACCAAATCTCAATCCGCCATTTCGCGTGATCGCTGAAACAAAAGGCGGCACGAATCCTTATTTCGCAACCGGAGCCGGTGGAGTTTTGCAGGCCATGCTAATGGGTTTCGGTGGATTGGAAATTACAGCAAAAGGAATCACACAAATCAAATCGAAATTACCTGCTGAATGGAAAGGCCTGACATTAACGGGGATCGGGGTTGAAAAGAAAAGTTATTTCATTAAATAATTATTTATTAATTTGCCGCAGTTAAACTTGAAAAAAATCGCTTCCATATCGCTGCTGGCTATATTGCTGTTCAACTTTGTTGGGTACAGGCTGTTCTCATCTTATATGGAAGAAAGAGCAAATGCACAATTGGAATCAAAATTAGACCAGGACGATTATGACGATGCTCAACTTATTTCTGTCAAGATCCCAATCACTCACTTATCATATTATAATGTTTCCGATAAATTTGAAAGAGCCGACGGTCAGGTTGAAATAAAAGGCATTCAGTACAAATTTGTAAAACGCCGCATTTATAATGATTCGGTTGAAATGCTTTGCATACCGAACCAAACGGCCATGAACCTTCAATCTGCAAAAGATGAATTTTTCAAATTAGTGAACGACCTGCAGCACACCGGGCAAAACAAAAAATCGGATTCACATTCTTCTTCCAAGAATTTTTCAGTAGATAATTACACAGTGAATGAATCTTTCAGGCTGGCAAATATTGCCGTCAGCATTTCTGAAAAAAGATTCTCTTATTCTGCAACAGTGCCTGTGCGCACTACTGCCACCGCAGAACAACCTCCCGAAAATTGCTAATTTGTTTATGGTTTTAGGTTTGATGTATAAAGTTCTGTTTTTAAGCAGAATTGTTTTCGCAAACAATCAGCTTCATGCAAAAGAACTTTGATATTGAATATTGAAGCTTTAAACTTTCTCTAAACAATAACGCCATCATTCTATCTGAGTGATGTTTTTCCCAATCATTATTTACACATTTATTATGAAGCAGGCCCTAATTATGGCATTCACTGTAACAATTTTTGCTGCATGCAGCACCAAAAAAGATTATGAAAAGGTTTTTAAAGACCCTGATCTTTATTGCAACACGGTTCATGAACTGAACACGGTTGTAATGGGCAATAATTTCGGGCCGATTGTAGCATCACGAAATTATATGTATGCATCTGTTGCAGGATATGAAGTGATCGCAGGCGGCCATCCTGATCAGTACAATTCGTTAGCAGGCCAATTGCACGGGTTGACGCAAGTGCCCAAACCTGCAGCAGATAAAAAAATTGATTTTGATTTTGCTGCAACACTCGCCTTTTGCAAATTAGGCGAGGCGGTAACATTCCCAGAAGGCAGCATGAAAGACTTTGTTGACAGCTTGAAAAAAATGGCAACAGACCATGGCATGCCTTCGGATGTTTTTACTAATTCCATTGAATATGCAGATACGGTTTCTGCGGCAATTATGGCATGGAGCAAAAAGGACAATTACCTGCAAACCCGTGGCGCCACTCAATATACGGTAAATGATTCGCCGGGCAGATGGATACCGACACCTCCTGCATACACATCTGCCATGGAGCCGCATTGGAAGGAAATAAGAACGCTGGTAATAGATAGCCCCAATCAATTTTTGCCCCTTCCTCCTTATAAATTTAATGTAACCGATAAAGCAAGTGATTATTATAAAGAGGTAAAACTGAGCCAGAATATTGTTGACAGCTTATCACCTGAACAAACATGGATCGCCGATTTCTGGGATGATAATCCTTTTAAATTAAATGTGTCGGGACATTTGATGTTCGGTACAAAAAAGTTTTCTCCGGGCGGCCATTGGATGGGCATTGTTGGCATTGCAGCTAAAAAAGCAGGTGCAGACTTTAATGAAACAGTGTACGCATATGCAAAAACTTCCATCGCATTATTCGATGGCTTCATTCAATGCTGGAACATAAAATATATTTATAACACCATCAGGCCCGAATCCGTTATCAATAAATATTTTGACCCAAACTGGCGGCCTCATTTACAAACGCCACCATTTCCCGAATATACCTGTGGGCATTGTACTATTTCTTCCGCTGCTTCAGAAGCGCTGACAAGTGTTTTCGGCGACCATTTTTCTTTCACTGATACAACTGAATTGGAATTCGGAATTAAAAGCCGTTCATTCACCTCGTTCCGCAATGCAGCAATCGAGACTTTGAATTCAAGGTTCTACGGAGGCATACATTATCGCTATTGCTGTGAGCGCAGCAATAAAATGGGAGCTGAATTGGGCGAACTTATTGTTAATAGATTAAAGATGAAAAAAGATAATCAAATAAAATCATAACTGACCTATCATTTAAAAACCAAAGACAAACTGATATGAAACTTTTTAGCAGATCCATTTTATTTTTTGTGTTATCATCGCTGTGTTTCTCAACAATGGCACAAACTGATAATGATGCCATCATGATGAACAAAAATCAGTGGTGCAATGGTGCAACTTATATGCACTCAAATTGGAGCCAATATTGGGAAGGCACTTTTAAAAGAAGCAATGCGAACATCGGGACTGTAACCACGCAATCGGTAATGGGCATGAGCAATTATGGCATTACCGACAAACTGAATGTGATGGCCGGTTTACCTTATGTATGGACAAGTGCATCTGCAGGCACATTGCATGGCATGAAAGGATTTCAGGACATCAGCTTTTTTTTGAAATGGAAACCAGTTACCCTGAACATTGGCAAAGGGAAACTTTCATTTTTTGGCATCATCGGATTTAGCATGCCCACCACAAATTATCTGGTGGATTATCTTCCACTCTCAATCGGGCTTGGCACAAAAAACCTCACATACAGGCTAATGGCTTATTATAAAAACGGAATATTTTTTGCCCGTGCTTCCGGTTCATATGTATGGAGAAGCAATGTGAAAATCGATCAGACTTCTTATTACACCACTGAACAACACAACACAAATGTTGTGCAGATGCCCGACATGTTCACATTCAACGGTAGCATTGGCGTTTATACAAAATACCTGATTGCAGAAGCAATGGTAGATAATATGACAACGCTTGGCGGTTTTGATATCCGCAAAAACGATATGCCATTCCCAAGCAACAAAATGAACAGCACAAGCGCCGGCGTGCACATCAAATACACTTTCCCTTTTGACACGCACATTTCGGTATTAGGAGCCAGCGACTATGTTCTTACAGGCCGCAATGTCGGGCAGTCATTTGATTTCAGCTTTGGATGCTTTTATGCTTTTTATCTGAAACACCATCCCAAATCATCAACTTCTAACTGATAAAATATGAAAAAGAAAATATTTTTTATTTACATCCTGATAGTTTTCCCGTTCGCAGTTGTTCAACTATCGTGCAATAAAAGCATCAGCAACATTACAGATGGAACTCCCGCTTTAAACCCAACCAATGAGGATTTGAATGCAGGAACATGGAAGCCTGTGCTATTATCGAGGCCTGATACATTTGCCGTGGCAGCCCCTGCCGCAACAAATTCATCTTCTTATCTGGCAGACCTGAATGAGATAAAAGGCTATCAAAAAAATCTTTCATCAAGTGATGCGCAAAAAATACAATACTGGGCAGCAGGTGGAGTATTAAGATGGAATGAATTAATGCGAGGCCTTGTTGCAAAATACAATTTGCCACCCTATCAAAACCTGGATGGCACTTATCCGATACCAAGTTCTGCTAACCCTTTCGCCTATCCGTTTTTTCCTTTTTCCAATCCACCTTATGCAGCAAGAGCTTATGCTTATGTAAGTGCTGCGCAATATGACGCACTGGTAGCTTGCTGGCATTATAAAGCATTGTACAACAGGCCTGCTCCATATAAAGTTGATTCAACCATTCAGGCGAAGGTTACTAAAACAACACTTCCTTCATACCCCTCTGAGGCCGCAGTGCTGGCAGGAGTTACAGTTGAAATGATGAAGCTGTTATTCCCTGATGAGATAGCAAGCATACAGGAGAAAGCGAATGAAGCTGAGCTCGCAGCCATTGAATCAGGAGCTGCAACGCGCAGCGATGTTACAGCCGGCGATGCATTAGGAAGACAGGTTGCAGATTTATTCACTGCCCGTGCAAAAACAGATAAGGCAGGAAGCGCAGTTGGCAACCCGACAATTTGGGCATCACTGGTTACGCAAACCCAGGCTACGGGGCAAACAGCATGGCAAAGCCTCGAAACCCCGGCAAGGCCGCCAATGCTACCGTTGTATGGAAATGTTACTCCCTGGTTATTTGATTCTGCTACTGTTGTTTCATTGAGGCCGGGGCCTCCGCCATCGACATCGAGCGCAGAAATGACACAGCAAACACAAATGGCATATGATCAAATTAAAAACCCGACACGTGAACAGATAAGCATCGTTCAATTTTGGGCGGATGGCGTTGGAACATATACCCCGCCCGGGCATTGGAATGCAATTGCTGCAGTAGATTTCATTGCACAAAATTATAGTGAAGTAAGATGGGCGCGAAATATGGCATTGCTTAATATGGCGGAAATGGATGCGGGCATTGTATGTTGGAACACGAAATATTATTATTTCAATCCAAGGCCTACACAAATGGATCCTCAAATTAAAACGTTAACGGGCATCCCGAATTTCCCGTCCTACATATCGGGGCATTCAACATTTAGTGAAGCTGCGGCAACAATTCTTGGCCATATTATTCCGGCAAATGCTTCTAAATATGAATCGCTGTCACAGCAAGCGGCCAATTCAAGGTTCATTTCAGGAATTCATACGCAAATAGATTGTAGTGCAGGATTGCAGGTTGGGCAGAGCGTAGGTAATTATGCCGTGCAGCGGGCATTGGCTGACGGCGCAGAGCAATAAATTATTTTTGGTTTAAGCAATAAACAAAAACCCTTCGATTCTTCGCGGGGTTGCTTTTAACACTTAAAAATATGAATCAAATAACAATTGAACAAAAAATTTATCAAACCCTTCGCATAGCATCTGCCATGTGCTTTATCGGGCACGGTGCATTTGGCATTATCACCAAGCCAATATGGTGCAACTATTTTGCAGTATTCGGCATTGGCCATGATCTTGCATATAAACTAATGCCGGTAGCCGGTTCAATTGATATTCTATTCGGTATTATTTTGCTGATTTACCCAATAAGGGCAGTTGCATTGTGGCTTGTGATTTGGGGATTGGTTACAGCTTCTTTACGCCCTTTGTCAGGCGAGCCATTTGCCGAATTGATTGAACGTGCCGGAAATTATGGTGCGCCATTTATTCTGCTGCTACTCACAGGCGGCGTCAATAAAAATATTTTCTCAAAAATCAATCCTGTCCATCATGTTACAGACAAAACATTAAGACAGGTTGTTTTTTGCCTGCAACTGATCGTGTTTCTTTTGCTTGCAGGGCATGGCTGGCTGAATTTAATCCAGAAAAAAGGATTGATACAGCAATACACAAATCTTGGTTTTTCAAATCCGCACAATGTTGCCATTACAGTTGGCATATTAGAAATAATAACTGCTTTCACAATACTTGTTCGCCCGCTCCGACCGCTTCTCTTCATTTTATTTATCTGGAAAATTGCAAGCGAACTTTTTTATCCGCATTACGAAGTATTTGAGTGGATAGAACGCGGCGGCAGTTACGGTTGCATATTGGCGTTGTGGATGGCTACCGCTGCAACTTCATATCGCGACTGGCTGAACAGAGTTTTAATGCCAAACAAAACAATCCATACTTCTTAACAATAAATTTTTTGGTTTAAGCAAATAAGCAAAAAACCCTGCGATTCTTCGCGGGGTTGCTTTTTTTAAACGTTCTGGTTATTAAGTTACCTTGTATAATTCAACCTTCTGATAAATAAAATCTTTTGCAGCAACGCCTTTTTCAAAAGTTCTTTTTAAAACAGGTTTTTCTTTTTCAATTACAAAAGTAATTCCGCGGTATTTCTTAAAAGTTTTGCAAAACCATGAATCTGCATTTGTCAATCTTATAGCAGTCTTAGCGCCGAAAATTGCTCTAAATACAGGAGTGCATAAATTATAAAGACTATATAAAATGCCTTTTTTACTTTTATTAGTCGCTTCTGCAATTACTCGTGGCACGATTAAAAAAGGAGACAGTGTTTTTTCAGCCCGCAAAGAATATCCTTCGCTTTTTAAATAATCCAGAGTCTGCGTGTCAAAATAATGAATATGCCCATGAGGCACATTATTCCTGATGTTTGCTTCCACCTCTTCAGGCGATTCGTGAGGAACAGTGATGATCAGAACATTCTTCGTTATCCTCAATAATTCTTTAATTGCCAATTTATAATCAGTTACATGTTCAATGGTCTCGCTGCATAGCACAATGTCAAATTGATTATTTTGAAAAGGCAATTTATGAATATCACAAGCCTGCGCATCAATATTAAAAATTTCTTTTGCCATCCTGCACGCATTTTCCGACAAGTCTGTGCTCATCACGCTTACATTAAATAGCTGCCTTACAACAAATGCCGTATAACCTTCAGCGCCGCCAATATCAACAAATGTTTTAAATGAATATTCATTCACTGCATTCAATATGGATTTGGTTATCATATAGCGTGAAATATTGGACGATGCGCTATACTTGGATCTGTATCCATAAATAGGTTGATGAGAGAAATAAACACCTTCCACCGTTTCACCGAATCTTTCTTCCAGAAAAGGCTTTGTCTTGTCGGTATAGTTATCCATTCTTTACTTTATGAAATTGGTTTTAAATTCTTTTTATAAATAAAAGTACGATATCGTAATTAAATTGTTTTGTTGTTTGCGATCAGCTTCTAAAAAATCATTTTTTTATTTTATAGAAATTAAATGTGTAACTCATGAACATCAATGCTTTTGAAAATATCCCCGATCTTAAAATGGGCGAAGGGATGATGCTTTGAAATTTAATCATGTTCTTAATAGCGATGTGCACATCGCCTGCATACCCCGCTTGAAATATCTCATCCTGATTTTTAATTTCCAGATTTCTCATCAGCCGCCACCACGCATCATATACAAGGATATTGCGCAATTGGCTCATGCCAACTTTTTTCAACAGGTAAAAATTTTCAGGTATTTCAATCGGCCGTTGCCTGAAGCAATCCTGAGTAACCTGCTCTTTGCCGATACCGATATTAATTAAAACCTTATCAATATAAACCGGTTTTGTTTTTGAAAACACACGAATATAAAAATCAATATCAACAAGCCATTTTAGATTTCTGTCGTAATAGATGGCCAATGATTTTTTGCAAACGGTAACGCTGGGTGCGCCCACTACATTTCTTGAAAATAACACTGATGGGTTTTTCAACAATTCTTTCATCCACCATTTTGAAACGTGAAATTCTTTATATCTCGACTCGTCGAAATAATAATTGCTGTAAGCAGAAAATAAAAACTCAGCAGAAGAATGATTTTCAATCGCCGTTACAAACTCCGAAAGCGATGATGGAGACGCGAACCAATCGTCATCATGCATCAATTTTATCCAATCGCCTTTTGCATGCCTTATTGCTTCGTTCCAATTTTCTGGTGTTCCGAGGGAATTTGTATTTTTGAAATAGGTGATATTAAAATTGCCGCTATAATTTTTGCAAAATAAACCAACTGTTTCATCAGGGCTGTCATCAGAAATAATAACTTCAAAATTTCTGTATATCTGGATTTCTATCGAACCGAGCAGCCGGTTTAAAAACTCTGTCCGCTTATATACAGGTATGCAAATGGAAATAAACACATTATTATTCGTATTCGCCAAATCGCTAAGTTGAATTTTTAAAGATTGGTTGAATGATGGAAAACTCAATGAAACCTTCGGTGCTATTCAAAACAAATTAAATAAAACAATCGCCGGAATTTCAAAAAAAGAAGGTTATTTGTTAAATTGCCGCAAATTAATCATTAATCTTTCACAATTAACTCCTGTATTTATGAAATTATTCAAAGTGCTGTTTACAGCTGTCTCCGTTTATTTTCTTTTTATTCTTTTAGGAACATCCTTCAGTGGCTGCACAAAAACAAAAACTGTGTACGACACTACCGTTGTAACCATTAGAGATACGATAACAGTACAAGATACTGTGACCATTATTGACACGCTATGCAAAATTTCAGACAGCATGATTGCTTACTATAATTTTAATGGCGGAAATTTAAATGATAGCAGCGGCCATAATAACAACATCTATTTCAGCGATGCAACATTAGCCACTGACCGTTTCGGCAATCCGGGAAATGCATATTCGTTTGATGGGAGCACCAGTTATATGGCTGTCAAAAACAGTGCGAGCCTTAATCCAAACAACATTACCATGTTTGCCATTGTTAAATTAAGTGCGTTTAACCATGCCGAATGTAACAGCTCTCAAATTTTCGAGAAAGGCTTTCCTGATGACGTAAATGGCTGGTATGGCCTGCGGGTCGGAGTTGCGGTGAATGGTTCAGGGGGCGTGTGCTTCCCAACAGTTGATACAACAAAAGAACTCTTTTTAGGATTTTATGGCGATGATGTGCCCCAAGGCACAGCCGCAGGTGCATTTGGAGCAGGCGCCGGAGATAGCGTATTTATTCAAAAAGATGAGTGGTACACCATCGCATATACTTATGATGGGGCCACTTCAAACTTTTATATAAATGGCGCGCTTGTAAACAGTGTGCCCAATGCCAATACGGTTACATTTACGCCAAATTCCGATGACCTCACCATCGGGCAAGACGGCTTCACCGCAATCCCATATTATTTTAACGGTGTAATTGATGAAATCAGAATTTATAACCAGGCAATATCGGCCCAGCAAATAGGATATTTAAACATTTTAAAAACGAAATATCTAAAAGTTGGCGGTAAATTAATTTATTGATTTTGTTGATTTTTCAAATAATTGTTCACCAATGGGAAAGCGCAGTACCAATACTGCGCTTTCCCATTGATATTGATTTTAGATTATTAATAATCTTGTTCAGCTTTTATCTTTGCGCAAAATATAATAATGCGAAACCTTTTGTACATCTTGTTGCTGGCATCTTGTTTCTTTTTTTCCTGCTCACCAAACAACGTTACGGAAGATAATAGCCTGAAAAAATATTTCGACTCTGCAAATGTTACAGGAAGTTTTGGCCTGTTCGATAACGGCCAGGGAAGTTTTACGATATACAACTTAAAAAGATTTCGTGACAGTTCATTTACACCTGCGTCGACATTTAAAATTGTAAACTCACTTATTGGCATTCAAACCGGCGTTATCAAAGATGAGCACATGATCATAAAATGGGACAGTGTGAAACGTAGCAACCCCGACTGGAACAAAGACCTGACGATGGAAGAAGCATTCAAAGTTTCGGCCGTGCCTTATTATCAGGAAGTGGCCAGAAGAATTGGAAGACCTACCATGAAGAAATGGATTGATTCGCTGGGCTATGGAAATAAAGATATCAGCGGGCCGATTGATTCTTTCTGGCTCAACAATCATTTAAAAATTACAGCCGACGAAGAGCTTGGGCTTGTGAAAAAATTATATTTCAACCAATTGCCTTTCTATGACCGAACGCAAAAAATTGTAAGCGATGTGATGCTTCGCGAAGACAATACCAATTACAAGCTCAGCTACAAAACTGGTTGGGGAAATAGAGAAAATGGAAATGAACTGGGCTGGGTCGTCGGCTGGATCGAAGAAAATAAGCATCCTTATTTCTTTGTGCTAAATATCGAATCGACGGATAAAAATATTGATATGAAAAATGTGAGGATAAAAATTCTTAAAAGCATCTTATCACAAATGGGATTTTTTCTGGGAAAGAAATAAGAAATGATGAATTAGGAATTAGAAAGTTTTAATTTCTCAATATTTATATACTTCACTTCATCTGTGCTTTCTATTCAAAATCTTAAATTTTATTTGGCTTATTTATTGCAATCTTTTGTTCACTAAATTGCAAAAGTCAATTCATCAGAATAAATCAATAAATTCTTGGTAAGGTTCGAAAACATAAATTACTGGTGGTGCTTAACAGCTATCCCCTTTTTAATAATGCTTTTCATTTTTTTTCAGCAATGGAAAAAAGAGACAGCAAAAAAAATCGGTGATGAAAAGCTGGTGACCTTCATTACCAGGAATTATTCTCCATCTAAATTCATTTTAAAATTCATCATTGTAATTATTGCATTAATTGCAGTAATAATAGGTGCAATGAATTATCAAACACAAGGTCAAACAGAAAACATCCGTCGCAAGGGCGTTGATATCATGCTTGTGCTTGACGTGAGCAAAAGCATGCTGGCAGAAGATATTAAGCCGAGCAGGCTTGAGCGTGCAAAGCAATTGCTCACTCTCCTAATAAATAAATTAGAAAACGACAGAGTAGGCCTCGTGCTTTTTGCAGGGCGTGCATATATGCAAATGCCATTAACAACTGATCATGGCGCAGCAAAAATGTATATACAGGACGCAAGCCCAAATGTGGTGCCCACACAAGGAACGGTGATTGCCGAAGCACTTGATATGGCAAACCACGCGTTCAACAGCAGGGAGCAGAAATACAAATCCATCATCCTTATTTCTGATGGAGAAGATCATGATCCTGATGCAGAAAAAACAGCTCAGGCTCTTGCAAAAAATGGGGTGATGATAAATACGGTTGGCATTGGCTCACCTGATGGCGCCCCAATTATGGATCCTGCAACAAAACAATTTAAAAAAGATGCAGATGGCCAAACTGTAATTTCCAAATTGAACGAAAAGGAGCTGAGCCATTTGGCTGACTTAACGAATGGTGTCTACATCAGGCTGGATAATATGGATGATGCGCTGATCACTTTATCGCAACAATTGGACAGCATTGAAAAAAAATCACTGGCAGATACGGAATATGTGAGCTACAAAAGTTTTTTTCAATGGTTTCTGGCTGCTGCATTGCTTTTATTGATAATTGAATTTATCTTGCCCGAACGAAAAATGAATATGGCGTGAAGAGTTTTTATTTTATATCAACCATGTTTTTTTCTTTATGTGCTATAAACCTTCATGCACAAAAAGAAAACGTTGCCATTAAAAAAGGCAACCGGCTTTATAAAGAACAAAAATTTGACGAGTCTCAAAAGCAGTATCAACAGGCATTACAGCAGTCGCCTGATAATGCTTCCGCAAATTACAATATGGGCAATGCGCAATTCAGGAAAAATGGATTTGATGATGCTGTAAAATCTTACGACAATGCTATTTTACATTCAAGCGACAACAATATTAAAGAACAAAGCTTTTACAATAAAGGCGTTGCAGCTATGAAACAGCAAAAATTGGAAGAAAGTATTGCCGCATGGAAAGATGCGCTAAAGCTTAATCCGGATGATGAAGAGGCAAGAGAAAATCTTGAAAAAGCATTGAGGGAATTGAAGAACAAGCAACAACAGCAACAACAACAAAATAAAGACAAAAAGAAAGATAATAAGAAACAAGACAACAAAGATCAACAGAAGCAAGACCAGAATCAGAATCAAAATCAGCAGCAGCAACCACCCCAACCTCAAAAAAGCAGGCTCACTAAACAACAGGTTGAGCAATTGCTGAAAGCATTGCAACAAAAAGAAAAAGATGTTCAGGATAAAATGAACCAGAACAAAGTAAGGTCTCTTTCACAGCCTGATAAAGATTGGTAGATGATAGTTCAGCGTTATAAGTTAGTTGCTCATTATTCACTATTGACCATTCACTTTTCACCATTAACTTTGCAGCCTTATTGATACAGACATGCAATTATACTGCGAATCATTAACTGAATATAAAAGATTAAAGACTTTAGAAGTAAAAATCGGCGATTTGCTGTTGGGCAATTTTCATCCCATCCGCGTGCAGACGATGACGACAACCGATACGATGGATACCATGGCAACAGTTCAACAATCCATCCGTTGCATTGAAGCAGGCGCAGAACTGGTACGCATTACAGCGCCAAGCAAAAACGAAGCAGAAAATTTATTGAATATAAAAAATGAACTGCGCAAACGCGGTTATACTACACCGTTAGTTGCCGATATTCATTTTACCCCAAATGCTGCTGAGATTGCTGCAAGGATTGTTGAGAAGGTGAGAATAAATCCCGGTAATTATATCGACAAAAAGAAATTTGAATTTATTGAATACAATGATGCGGAATATAATGAAGAGATTGAACGCATTCGTGAACGCTTCACTCCGTTAATAAAAATCTGCAAAGAATATGGAACAGCGATGCGCATTGGAACCAATCACGGCTCGTTAAGCGATCGTATTATGAGCCGTTATGGCGACACTCCGATTGGCATGGTAGAAAGCGCGATGGAATTTTTGCGCATTGCCAGAAATGAAAGCTATCACAAGATTGTGTTGAGCATGAAGTCGAGCAATCCATTGGTGATGGTGGAAGCTTACAGATTGTTAATACAAAAAATGGATGAAGAATTTGGCGAATGTTATCCTTTGCATCTTGGTGTTACTGAAGCAGGTGATGGTGAAGATGGAAGAATAAAATCTGCTATCGGCATTGGCACATTGATGGAAGATGGCATTGGCGATACCATACGTGTATCCTTAACCGAAGATCCTGAATTTGAAATTCCGGTTTGTAAAGATTTAGTGGAGCGATATCAGTCAGAAAGATGGAAAGTCAGAAAGTCAGAAAGAAAATCATGATGCGGCTTCCGATCTTCCTTATTCTCCATTTGAATATAAAAGAAGAAAGACTTTTTCAATTTCAAATATCGGCAATCATCATGTGCCTGTTGTTGTGGCCGATTTTATGAACGCTCAAACCATTGCCCACAAAGACTTGCAGGCAATCGGATATACTTACAATGAATCAACCGACAAATGGAATATCAGCGATGCAGCAGCCGATTATATTTATACAGGAAATAAAACAATTGAATTTGCATTGCCCGGAACACTGAAAATAATTTGTGATTATAACACATGGCTGCATGCAACTGATAAAGAAAAATATTTTCCATTGTTCCGGCATAATGAATTCTTATCGCAAAATGAACACTCCGGAGTTATAAATTTTATTTCTTTGAATGTTGCTGAAGAAAAATTTGCGAATGAAATATTGCAGTCAATCAGAGACAATGATGATGTTGTTCTTTGTTTGTATTCTTCTGCAATAAATGCAATGCAATCCATAAGAAATTATATTGCGGCATTAATGAATGAAGGGATTCAATGCCCGATTATTATTTGTGTTGAAAGCCATGAAACAACTATTGATGAACAGCTCATCCATTTTTCAACTGAAGCCGGCGCATTATTTTTAGAAGGAATGGCTGATGGCATCTGGCTGATGAATGACACAAAAAAAATCAGCAACACAAAAGTGAGCGGCCGCACTTATCTTGAAACAAAAAATAATCACCAATTTATTAATAACACTTCCTTTTCTATACTTCAGGCAACACGAACAAGGATTTCAAAAACGGAATACATTTCTTGTCCATCATGCGGAAGAACGCTTTTTGATTTGCAGGAAACGACAGCGAAGATCCGCGCTATCACCAATCATTTAAAAGGGTTGAAAATCGCGATCATGGGCTGCATTGTGAATGGCCCCGGTGAAATGGCTGATGCAGATTTTGGTTATGTTGGCAGCGGCCTGGGCAAAATCACATTGTACAAAGGCAAAGAAATTGTGAAAAGAAATGTGAACAGCGATATTGCAGTTGATGAGCTGATCAACCTTATAAAAGAAAATGATGCGTGGATTGAAGAACCGTAATTGCCGGTTATTCTTTTGCTTAATTCCACATTGAATTACGATATCTTTTTCCTGATTGATTTCATCCTACTCATTTTTGTTTCTCCAGCAGTTCTCATTTTTTACAAGTACAAAACTTAATGATCCCAAAATAGCCAACCACAAAATCAACATCCCGATATATACATTTTGTAATTAATCAATATAAAAAAATTAACTCTGCAAATAAGCCCTCGCTATTTTCTTAAATGGAAATGCTTTAAGTTTTATAGAGCCGTCATTTTGTTTCAATACGTGAACGAATACTTTGTCATTTGCTGAGTAATGCAGTCTATTTCTGCAAGTCAATTTAGCCGCTTTTTGTATTGTAAATGCTTTCACTATAAATTTTCAGCCAATTGCCCATCCGGAGCAGGCGTTGTATATTCAGACTGTGTAACGCCATTGGGCATGAGCCGCATATTAAAATCACAGACTATTAACTAAAATGAAAATATTATAAAAACCCTTCTTAGACAAGAAGGGTTTAATTGCTTATACCGAGAAAAAACTGCTATAAAGCTTCTTTGAAAGACGTGCAAATACTCTTCAAAATGCCGATTGCGCGGCTTTCCTGAAGCCTTACCAAATAATAAACTACCCATTAAAATTTTTCGTTTCATTGTATGCTAGTATTTCGGGTGATAGCCAGCCAGATTTCTTCTGCTGGCCTAACAATGACATCCACATAAGAAACAACATTCCCCATAGAATCACTTTCTTGCGCTGTTTTGATTGCTTTTTGATTACGGAACAAGTAGGGTAGGTTGCCTTTAAATTTTGCTCTCCACATTATTGGCTTGTTGCCATTATTCCGAAAACTTGATGATTGCATTCCGGTATGCGTAATAGTGACGGTGGTATTAAAAACCGGTAAATCATTTAAAGAAGTAACAATCTTCGGCTGGCCTCTGTAGAGCGTACTTATCCGGTTATATCTTGCATCCGGCTCTACACCCATCAGGCCCTCAACAATCCCCTTAATCGCACCAAATGTAACTTCGGGATATTCCCATCTTTCCGTTTTGGGATCCGTGAGATGCAAAATATAATCATACCCCTTATCCGGGTATCCATTTTGATACATGTAAATGGGGAAATAAGACTGGTTTTCTACATTCCACTTACCGGCTGCCAGGTGTTCCAACGTTTTTCGTTTTCTTGAAGTATCTTTCAGAGCATCAAACCAAAGTAAAAAACCTTCACCCTCTTGTTTTCCAAATTCGCCATCACTGGTATAATAGGTGTTGTATAATGATTGTGTTGCATCCCACCACTGTTTATCGATAATCTGCTGGTAGGGTTGTGCTTTTGCGGTATATTCTTTCGCCTTTGCCTTATTACCCTTTAATTCCTGTAGGCTTGCGTACGACAATAGGCCCCGGTATATAGCGGCTAGCAGGTCTACACCTGCCCTTACTTTCGCAATCAAATCTAAACTTTCTGAATAAGAAGGCAATCCCCTGCATAAATGAAAACCATCATCTTTATTAAAAGGTACAGGTGGTGGATACATATGCGGGGCCGTGTCATTATCGAATTTGATTGTAAAGCCCAATGGGCTATAAACTCATTTACTGTTTTTTCGAAAAAATTAGTAAATGCCGGGTTGCTTATATACGTAGTGTCGCCTGTCCATAAATACAACTGATAGCTGGCATTCAATACATCGAAATTGGCAGGCAGGTTGTACCAAAATTCCTTGTCGTTTCTATAATCGGCGGGGCAGGGCCTGTTCCATTTGTCAATTTCCCAATATGTACACCAGTCTTTCGATTCGGATATATTACTTACAAATTTTGTAAACATATTTTTGTTTTCCCTGCTCATACCCAATATTTCGCCACTGGTGGCCATGTGTGAAACATCGCGCATACAAAAAGCAGAACGCGGTGGTAAGGCCGATTCGTACCACGGGCCTACGGGATCGGCAGGGTCGCCCCGATGTTTTAACGCCATTTGCTTTGCACGGTTAAACGCACCTTGTAAAGCAGTATCAGTAGAGGTGAGTGTTACGCCTGCATTCTGGCAAAAGCTCGCTTGCAAAGTGCCAGTTAACAAAAATGTAAGGATTGCTTTTTTCATTATATGCGATAAATTTTTAATCCTGAGTTTGTGAAATTCATTTATTTACATCCAATAAAAAATTTTTAGAAAAAAAGGCCGGCGCAAATATCCTTGCGGGTTTTGTAGCCGGCCTGATTTTGTCAATAGGACACTTTCATCGTCATGCTCAAAGACATCATTCTTAATATCATTAGGAAAGGTATAATGGCTATATGGTTAAGACGCTTTATTATTTCCAATTGTTTTCTTTTTGTTGTCACTTTATCTCCAATACCACAACCTGATCCGGGTCTTCATCAGTAGGCGATTGATCGGGGATTTCCACCACTTCATTTTTAAGGGAAGCATTTACAAGAGAATTATCTTTCAGTAAATAAGCCCTTATTATTTTCTTAAATGGAAATGCTTCAAGTTTTATAGAGGCGCCATTTTGTTTCAATACGTGAACGAATACTTTGCCATTTGTTTGAGTGATACAGCCCCATTTCTGTAAGCCGATATAACCGCCTTTTGTATTATAAATGCTTTCACCATAAGTTTTCAGCCAGTTGCCCATCCAAAGCAGGCGCTCCGTGTATTCCGGTTGTATAGCGCCGTTAGGCATCGGCCCGATGTTTAGTAACAGGTTGCCCCCGGGAGCAGCCGATTTTACCAGCAAGGCAATTAGCTCAGTATGTGTTTTATACTTGTCGCTTATATTAAAGCCCCAAGCGTCGCCAACACTGTTACAGCTTTCCAGTGGAAGCCTTGATATTTCATCATGGCCTTCACCGGGCACATGGCTTTCGAACATCTGGAAATCTTCGCCGGGCAGCGGGGCAAGGTGGTGATTGTTGCCAACCATGCAAGCTGGCTGCAGCTTATGTATCAGCTCGTATATTTCTTTCATGTGCCAGTCAACGAAAGTGGAATCGTTGCCCTTTACACCTTCTTTAATAAGCTGATTCCAATAACCATCAAACCATATATCGGTAACTTCTCCATAATTTGTCAATAGTTCCGTAAGCTGGTTCTTCATAAATTGGATATAATCTTCCCATTTACCTTTCACGGTACGGCCTGTATTTTTTTCACCGGTGCCAGTCCACCAGGAATAGTCATCACGGTGCCAATCCAATAAGGAGTAATAGAATGCCAATTTGATGCCCTGCTTATGGCATTCATCGGCAATTTGTTTCACGATATCTTTTTTGTACGGTGTGTTCATAATATTAAAGTTGGAGTACTTTGTATCCCAGAGGCTGAAGCCATCGTGGTGGCGGGTAACCAGCGTGATGTATTTCATGCCCGCATTTTTGGCAAGGCTTACCCAGGTGTGTGCATCAAAATCTACAGGATTGAAAAATTGCTCCAGCCTGGTATAGTCTTTAACGGTGATTTTCCTGCCATACATCACCCATTCGCCACCTCCAAGAAGACTGAATAATCCCCAGTGAATAAACATGCCGAATTTGGCATTGGCAAACCACTCTCTGGTTTTAAGGTTTTCGTGGGAAGGCGTGTAAGTGCCGGTATCCCGTCCATAAGCCTTGTTATCTGTTTGCGCGAACAAACCTGTTGTATAAAACAGCAACAGAAAATAAAGTGGTAATAATTTTTTTATTTTGTGCATTTTTAATTCAGTTTAGTTGTACCCCGGGTTTTGTGTCAAGGCCGGATTAATTTGTGTTTCGCTACGCGGTATTGGATAATAATAAAAACTGGGCACCCATGTCCTTACCTCTACCGTATCTATTTGATAGCTGAATGATGTGTTTGATGCGTTTGTAGGATTGATAATAACTCCCAGTGCATTGCCAGCCCCAGTTTCAGCTATACCCCAGCGCCTCAAATCAAAAAAACGATGGCCTTCGAAGCACAATTCAATCCTTCTTTCCTGCTGTATCTTTTGCATCAGGTCAGTGCCCCCCGCTGAAGTCAGATCAGGCATGCCTGCTCGTTCCCGAATCATATTCAGGTAAGTGAGCGCTTCTACTGTATTTCCCAATGCTGCTTCTGCTTCCGCATAATTCAGGTAAATTTCTGCGAGCCTGAAAACTATCCATTGGGAGGGGCTATAATACACAGAAGAAAAATCATAAGTGGAATCAACCATCTTGAGAATGGTATAACCGGTTTTGGATGCGTTCCAATAAGCAAATGCGCTTTCTTTTGAATCCAATCCCCCCTGATAGAATTGTGCCGGCCTCCCCTGAAAAGAATGGCCATTGAAAAGTATGTCTGCATAAAAACGCGGATTCCTGTTTTGGTAAGGGTTGGCTGCCTCAACAGGATTGTTCCAACTAAAAGCTGTTCCATCAGCCATTTGAAAATCATCTACCATTTGCTGCAATGGGTTATAAGCGCTATAGCCATTGCCATTGCCATACCCGTTAGGGCTCAAATCGCGGTTAACGGTGTTGTATCTGTCGTCATATACATTACCAAATATTCTGGCAAAAATTACTTCAGGGTTAAAAAAATCAGTGAAGATTTTGCCATAGGACGTTGAACTTGCATACAGAGAATATTGCCCCAGGTCTATCACGGCTTTTGCCGCGTCAGCCGCAGCTTGCCATTTGGTCATATCGTTTGAAGTATTAAAATAAGGGCTTGCAGCATATAGCAGCAGTCTCGATTTTAAAGCCAGCGCTGCTCCCACTGTGGCCATCCCATTATTATCTGACGATACGGTGCCGGGCAGCATGGACACCGCCTGGCTTATATCACTCAAAATAAAATTTTTCGTAGAGTCCCAACTGGTGCGGGTTTCATGAAATGTTGTGTCATTTACGGCGTACACTTTGGTAACAAGCACCACCCCCCCAAATCTTTTTAACAGCTCAAAATAGCATAGCGCTCTTAAAAAATAAACCTGGCCTGTAGCATTTTTTATAAAGTCGGCATTGGCTACAGGATCCAAACGCCCTATGTTCGCAAAAAATGTATTTGCCTTACTTATGGTGCTATACAGAGTGGGCCAAAAATTTAGTGAATAACTATAATTCAGGGGAAACGAACTGCTCTGGTTGTCGGGAGTAGCCTGTCCCTGAACGTATAATTGTTCATGGCACCACTGAAAATTGCTGTACAGCTCATCCGTTTGAGCGCCCCACCCGAAGCCTCCGTCTTTATAGGGAAGAACGGCTTCGCTGTAAATCTGGTTTACATACACTTGTACCAAATCGGGACTTGTCCAAACAGTCTGGTCGTTGAAAGCGCCTGTAGGCACAACATCAAGAACATGTTTACAAGAGAACATTCCGGCTGTAACAAATACAGCGCTTATTACTATGAATATTTTTTTCATAACATTTTTTTGTGATCATTAAAAAGTAACATTTGCGCCAAAATTGAGCACTCTTTGTATGGGGTAGCCATGGCCAGTGCTGCTTGAGGCGCCTTGTTCGGGGTCAAAGGAAGGGCCAAAACTATCAATGGAAAACAGGTTATTCCCGCTTACATAAATCCTCACGCTTTGTATTTTGAGTGTGCTTAGCAATGCCCTTGGCAAAGTATATCCGATCTGAACGTTTTTTAATTTGACATACGCATCGCTTCGAAGCCAGAAAGTGGAGGCCCAGGCATTTGATCCAAATTGCCTGTTAGCAGGTCCATTAAAATTTATAGGGTATTTGTTGTCACCTTCTTTCTGCCACCTGCCCCTATAAAATTCCTCAGCCATGTTTAAACCGCTTGGCATAAGCAGGGCTTTTGCCCTCGCCTGGCCACCGATAAAAACAGTGACGTCGAAATTTTTATAACTTCCGCCAAAAGTGGCACCAAACATGATTTGAGGAACAGCCGATTCGGTTATACGGATTTGATCAAGCCCGCTTATATTGTCATCCCCATTGATATCTTTATACTGTATGTCGCCAACCTGTGCTCCGTTCGGGTGAGGGGATTTATTAATCTGATCCTGGCTCTGGTACAAACCTTCAGACTGATATAACAGATAAGAAGCGGAAGGATAGCCAGTCTGCTTTTGATAAGAAGGAACAGAGGAGGGTTCACCAATCTGTATCACTTTGTTTACAGCATAGGTCATATTAGCGGAGATAAAATAGGATAAGGTTTTGCTTGCTCGTTTTCTGTACTCTATGAGTAAGTCAATTCCATGGTTAAGCACTTTGCCAAAATTAACATCGGGAAGAGATAAGCCTGAATAGGCGGGGACTGTTGTTGTGGGGGGTATTAAAATATCGCTTCTCAATTTTCTGAACGCATCTACACTTATTGACAGTGCGTGAAAAAGTTGCATATCTACCCCGACATTGGCATCTGACGAACGCTCCCAAGTGATGTTTGGGTTTGGCGTCACTCCAAGAGAAAAGCCTGCGTATTGTGCATAGTTTGTTCCATAAAAGTATCCATTCGCTAAATACATCCCGTTCTGGCCTGCCTGCAATGTATATGTCTGGAGGTATTGATATGCAGGGACTCGGTCATTGCCCAGAGTACCATAGTTGCCCCTCACTTTAAGATCTGTGATGACAGAAGATTGAAAAAAAGATTCTTTAGAGACCCGCCATCCAAGCCCAACTCCCGGAAAGAAACCAAATCTTTTTCCCGGAGGGAAAATGGAAGAGCCGTCCATACGACCATTTATATCGAGCAGGTATTTACCATCATATGAGTATGAAATACGTCCAAAATAGTCTTGGAGAGCATAAACACTGGAACTTGAATTATTTGTTTCGCCTATTACGCTTCCTGCATTCAGCTCCTGAACGCTATTGCCTATAAAGCCCGTACGATAGCCAGTCAAAGCTGTTGATGCCTGTTTGGTCTGTTCATAACCTACAAGCACATCAATGGCGTGCTTATCTATTCTTTTTGAGTAGGATAACTTTATATTGGAAACTATATTAGGTGTTCTTTGCTGATTGATCGTTAGATTGGGGACTACTGTTGATGTGATCTGTACCAACGAATCCCCTGCCTGGCTGTATGCATATGCGGGTGGCGGGGTTGCATTAAAGAATTTCTGATTATAGTTATAAAGATCATAAGAATAAAATCCTTCAAGGTTAAGCCCTTTTGTGATCTTAGAGAGATCCCAGCTAAATGAAGATTTTGTTTGGAGAAAGTCATATGTTTCCTGGTCACCCCCTAAAGCGCCATTCAATGTATACAATATGGCATCACCTGGACCACCCCCAATGCCCACTCCAACCTTCCCTCCCGGATATTCCGGAACTAAAAATGGGTAAGCCTGCCAAAGCTCATTAAATATGCCACCTGTACCATAGGAATTTGTAAGCTTGTTTTCCTGCCTGTACAAAACATCGATGCCTATCTTAAAGCTCGGGGTAGCCTGGATATCGAGGTTTGCCCTTCCGTTTTTGTTACTGTAATAATCGGCGTTACCATTATACATACTGTTCTGGCGCAACAACTGCCCGGAAATGAAATATTTGACATTTTCAGATCCTCCCCTTAATGAAATATTGTTGTTTGTTTGAAAAGACCATTTTTTCATTACTGCGGCCCACCAGTCGGTGCTGGTGTAGCCAAGATCGGTGCCTTGCTTAAATTTTTGCAGCTGATCTGAAGTATACGTCAGTTGCTGGCCGGTGTATGTATCGTATTCGTTGGTAGCCTCAGCAAACTCATAAGCGTTCAGCATTTTTGGCACACGGTCAGGCTGTGTTATCGATTGGTTTGAATTGAAGGACAAAGTAGGCTTGCCAACCCTGCCCCTTTTGGTAGTTATCAGGATGACGCCATTTGCTGCCCTTGCACCATAAATGGCAGCACTGGCATCTTTAAGCACAGTGAGCGATTCAATATCGCTGGGGTTTATCCTGTCCAAACCGCCTTCTCTGTCCGGGATGCCATCAACTACAATAAGCGGAGAATTATCACCCAGCGTACCAATTCCGCGAATGTTGATCGTAGCCGCATCAGATCCGGGTTCACCACTGGTTTGATTTACAATCAAGCCAGGTATTGCTCCACCCAGACTGTTGGATAAAGCTGCTACGGGCGATTTTGCCATTTCATCACCACTGATAACGGCTAAAGATCCCGTGAGGTCTTTCCTTTTTTTAGTGCCATAACCAACCACCACCACATCGTTTAGGTTGCTGACAAAAGCATTTAGCGCAACCATTATATAATCGCTATTTATCGTTATTTCCTGCTTTGCGTAGCCCGTCATGCTTATTTGCAACGCAGAACCTTGTGCAGCATCAATACTAAAAGTTCCGTCACTGCCGGATACTACGGTTTTCTTAGTCCCTTTCAAAGTAATGGTCGCACCAGCCAAAGTATTGCCAGTAGTGTCTTTCACAACTCCATGAATCAAATTTGTTTTGTTTTGCGAAAACAACAACCCCGGGGAAAATGCAACAAGGACAACAAAGAGCATAAATGAACCCCATCGGAATCCTTCTTTAATTGTAGGCTGTATGGCTGGTATTAATTTTATTTTTCTACAATTAATAGTCAACCATTTTTCTGTTTTTCCCAAGAGATTATTGAACGGGGCGATGCTGGTCAGCAGTTTTGTTTTGGAAAGGTTCATTGCAATCGTGTTTAATTGTTAAGCGAAGTATTTTGATAACAACTTTCAAAAAGCCCGGCTAAAAACTGTTTTGGTCTATTCTATTTCAAATGTAGTATTTTTTTTGAATTCCTACACTTATGAAATATTTTTTTAAAAATATTTTTGCATGAATGCCCGAAAATATTTTTAATCTTGATGGAGAGAATTGCTCTGAGTTTATGAGCATGTATTTCTTGTAAATAAAATATTAGCAAAACATTGCAGGATGTTTCTGGTGGAATGAATGCCGCTGAAAAAATATTTGTCGAGAATGCTAATAAATGAATTTGTCAAAAATTCATATCGATGCTCTTATTTACAAATACTGCATTCCATCAATCAAATTTGCATGAATGCCATTTATCGATTTATCAAAGGAAGCTCAAACAAAATCGGGTCCTTTTTATTCCATCTTCTTATAATAATAATACTTCCGTTGGATATTTTGACAGTAACAATGGCTTCGCTTCCTGAACGCTTCACATCTATATCAAAAGAATTGTCAAATGCATGAACATTTTTTAATTTCATCTCGTTCCATCCCTTAGGTAACCTGGGAGTTATTTTAAATTTATTCAAACCCGTAGGTTCCATATCAAATAATCCTTCAATCACTGTTCTACAGTACAAAGCACTCTCTGCTGCCAGATGTCGTTGACCACCTTCGGGCCACGCCTCTACAGGATATGGCACATGCTCGCCCAATAATCTTGTTGCAGAATAATAGCTGAAATATTTCATGCATTCATCTGTTGCCCCACTTACAAACAATCCTCTGAATGCATATAATGTAGAACGGTCCCAAAAAGTAGTGTCACCTGATTCAGTCAGAATTCCATTAGATGTCCAAAGGTATTTTGAGAACAAGGCTCGTATGGTCTCTTCTTTTCTTTTTGTTATGCCCATAACAAGTGGCAAACAAATCCAAGATCTCAATTTATTATTCTCACTGTAATACCTATACGTTTTATAGCTCTGAACATTTGCGCCAAAATATTTTTCTATTGCGTCGTTCAGCGATCTTGCTTTTGCTCTATACGATGAAGCCACATCAGAAAACCCTAATTCATCACCCAAAAATGCAGCACTTATGTATGCGCCATAGGCAAGGCAATTGGTAGAAAGATTTATTTTACCCGCAGGAAAACGTCCTTCCAATTCATCATTATCGGATTTAATAACTCCATCAGATGTTTTTTGTCTTTCCAGATACTCTATACACCAAGTAATAAGTGGCCACAATTTTTTGGCAGTTTCTTTTTTTCCGTATGCCAGCGCAAACCTTGAGGCACCATATGCAATCATAGCCTGATCTCCTCTGTCGCCAGCGCCATTCCAAAAGTCAACACCTTCTGCCACGATAGAGCTTGGTATAGGTTTGTACTCTGAATTTATGTAATGCGCGAACTGCCTGAAACTGTTAATCGCAGATTCATTTCCATAGATGTTCCCCAAAAACGGAAAGAATGGATCAGCATATTCAGCCTGGTCATTAGCCCATATTGCAGCATAATAAGCACCACCACCAGGGCCGTGCATCAAACCGCCTTTGGTATCATAAATGCTTTCCGTGGTTCTAATTTTTGCAAAAGCGAATTCACGGTTAATGGTATCATTGGGTGTTTCGAGCACCAGGTTTTCAAAAAGCTCCTTGATGAATTTATCTCTCTTATTCAATTCAAATTCGGAAGAATAAAAATATTTTTCGTCTGTTTCTTTTCTTCCTGAATAAATAACACTGCACGTAAATTCATCGCCCGGATTTAAAGTATGTTGCAATGTATCGTTAGCCGCAGCAGTAACAATATACTTGCCATACACAGTTTTGGAACTGTCTGTTTCAAAAGGCTTTTCATAATCGTTAATCTTAATCCTGCATGGCTGCGCTCCGTTATTTTTTAAAGTAAGGATTTCAATTAATGCAGGTTTGTCAACCGATGGAAAGAGGGTGCGCATTACCGTTATAGTTGAATTTGTAGAACTGCTTACGACAAGTTTTCCTTTTAAAGAAAACCCTTTTGGATACTCCAACAACGCTGTATCATTTACTAAAATATGGATTTGGTTATCGGTATTGAAGTCAACAATGAGGCTGCCACGCGTATCGTTGGGGATAGTGCGCAACATTGGGAATACTATTTTTTTCTTTAGCTGAAGCGTTCCTGTTTCCGACACACCATAATCGATGATAGCCGATACCTGAAGGCCACTCATTTCAATGTGGTCTGTATGAGGTCTTGAATCTTTAACAGTCCAATAAATGCCGCCATCTTTTGAAAGGCTCCACCGTTTGCTGTTTTGAGAAAAAACAGTCGAGCTAAAGAGAGCAACTAAAATAATACCGTTCAGTATCTTCATAATAAAACTTGTTATTCGCATTTCTTACATGCCTGCTATATTTTATATATTTTAATCATTCTTGACTATAAAAACAACATACCATCTACTGATCTGCATATAGCAATTCATAATATTCACGCACCATCCTTGCGCTGTCGAAATGGGTTTTTATATCAGCCATACTGTTTTTTATTATTTGCCGCCATTGAATGGGCTTATCATAATACAATGGCAATATTTCTTTCTCAAGTATTTCAAACAGTTGATAGAAATCATAATAGTCCCATTCATGCGATTGCATATGCTCATAAATCACTTTTGGAACAACAAACCCGTTCTTTCCCTGATCAATAAATTCAGGTATCCATCCATCACAAGTAGAAAGATTTACAGCGCCATTCATCGCAGCGGTCATACCACTCGTGCCCGAAGCTTCTCTTGACACTTTAGGATTATTCAACCAGCAGTCAGCAGCCTGTTTAAGTTTTTTTGAGAGCTCAAGCTCATAGCCTGTAAGAACAGCCACATTACTGTGCCTCTTGCTCATTTGAACCAGTTTATTGAATTCGCCGATGGCATAATCATCTTCCGGGTATGGCTTACCAGCCCATATAATCTGCACAGGATATTTTTTGTTGCTGATAAATTTTTCAAACCGATTATTATAATCTGATGCAATAAGGGACGGCCTCTTATATTCTGCAAAGCGCCTTGCCCACACAATCGTGAAAATATTTTCGTCAAAAATTTTTCCGGTCTGGTCGGCAACAATGTTAAATGCTTGTATTTTCAGGTCTTTTTTTCTTTTGTCAAATGCTTCGTCATCGCCGCTTTCGCTCAATTTATATAAGTCTTTATCTGCCCAGTACTGCCAGTTTTGAGTATTAGTAATGGAAATAATCGGGCAAATATCGTTGTATCTCTCCCATATCGTTTGAGACACTTTTCTGTGCAGTTTGGAAACGGCATTTGCCAGTCTTGCAAAACGAAGCGCCGCCAATGAATGATTAAATTCACCATTTTGCATGCCTGTCAGGCTTCTGGCTTCATCAAGGCTTAGCCCACAGAAATAATTCATCTCATGACATAGATAGATGTCATGTTTCTCGTTTCCGGCTTCTTCAGGCGTATGCGTTGTAAATACCAACCTTTTTTTTACATCCGAAATATTATTATGAAATTTTTTGTATAAATAAAAAGCTGCGGAAATACCATGCGCCTCGTTCAGGTGATAGCGCTCAGGCACGAAACCGATTTCATCCAGAAGACGAGCGCCGCCAATGCCAAGCAACATGAACTGAGCTATCTTAGTTGCTGCATTGGAATCATAGAGCCGGTAAGTAATTGTTTGTGATACATAATCGTTTTCGGGGATATCGGTAGTCAGAAGAAAAAGCGGAGCCGTCTTGAACATCTCAGGGTTCACGTATAATGCCTTCACCCAAACCGGATGATCGTGAATAGTTATCTGAAATTTAATGTCATGGTCTTCGAGAAAACTGTAATTTTTTTCAGTCCATGAAACCTGCAATGTCTGATCGGGATTGCGCGATTGATCGTAATATCCATATTTCCAAAGTATGCCTATAGCAACCGTATTTTGCCCTGATTCGTAGGCGCTTCTGAGGTGAGAGCCGGCAAGAAAACCAAGCCCTCCACTATAAATTTTAAGATGCTGATGAATAGCAAACTCCATTGAGAAGTAAGCCACGGGTTTTGAATAGAGGCTGTTGATTTCGTAAGGAACCTTAAAACAGGAAATGTTCATAATTTATTTATTTTGATAAAATAATTTCAGTTTGAATTATAAAATGTTATTACCAATACACGCTAAAAAGCGCAATGATCAAAGCGAAAATCAACAATGCACCTACGGCAAAACCGGTTGTGGTTTTGAACATCGATGCATCAACCTCAAAACCATTCGGTATATTTCCTTTTCTGTTTTCATAAACACTTATCAAATACATGCCAATCGCACAAAAGATAAATACAATAGTCATTCTGTCTAAAAATGGAATTTCATATACGGAAGCAGTCGTTAATGCAGACCAGCCAAACTGGTGCAAAAAAGATAAATCCATCCAATGAGGTAAAAACTTTAGAATGATTGACAAGAGAAATCCGCCGATGGTAGCAAATAGTGCTGCGTTGGAAGTTGTTTTTTTCCAGAAAAAACCAAAAATGAACATCGCAAATATTCCGGGTGATACAAATCCTGTGTATTCCTGAATGTATTGAAAGCCCTGCTTCCCTTCACCCATCAATGCATCGCCAATAATAAATGAAAGTAAAACAGCGATTGCCATGGCGACTATAACGGTTGTTTTGCCAACGCTGACGAGCTTTTTTTCGCTCGCATTTTTTTCAAAAGTTTTGTTGTAAATATCCAATGTAAAAATAGTGGCAATGCTATTTGCTTTACCGGCAAGTGATGCAACAATAGCCGCTGTTAATGCAGCAAAGGATAATCCTTTCAACCCTTGTGGTAATAAATTGAGCAAAGCGGGATATGCTTTATTCGGATCCTGCACACCAGATGCTGTTAGCAGATTTTCAGAATTGATGCCGGGCAAATTATTTTTCACGATATAGTAAACGGCAATGCCAGGAACTACTACCAATACGGGCATCAACATTTTTAAAAAGCCGGCAAAAAGAAGACCGCTCCTTGCCGTTGGCAAAGAAGCGCCTAAAGCACGTTGCGTGATATATTGATTGCAACCCCAGTAATTCAAATTGGCAATCCACATGCCGCCAAAGAGCACAGTTAATCCGGGCAGATCAATAAAATTTGGATTGTCTTTTTTGAAGATGAGATGAAAATGTTCAGGAATATTTTTTGTTAGCGAAGTGAAACCGGCTTCAATACCTTTTCCGCCGGAAATTAAATTGAGCGCAATGTATGATGCAACCAATCCACCTAATATCAGAAAAAAAACCTGTATCACATCAGTGTATCCAATTACTTTCATACCACCCAGCGTAATGAAAACAGCGAACACAGCTAAGCCGAAAATGCAAATGCCGATATTAATACCCGAAATACTACTGATAGCTAATGCACCGAGATAAAGTATCGACATCAGATTCACGACAATATAAAGTACCAGCCAGAAAACAGCCATGATCATTGCCACTCTTGCATTGTAGCGCCTGCTGAGAAATTGCGGCATCGTAAATATTTTGTTCTTCAGATAAACCGGCATAAAGAAAACGGCAACGATAATTAATGTTAATGCAGCCATCCATTCATAGCTCGCGATAGCCAGCCCCAGTTTAAAACCGGAGCCACTCATGCCAATCATTTGCTCTGCGGAAATATTGGATGCGATTAGCGACGAACCGATAGCCCACCAGGTAAGTGAGCCTTCTGCCAGGAAATAATCTTTAGAATCAGCAGTAATTGATTTTTTTCGTTTATATATCCATATTCCGTAAGAAGTAACAAGGATAAAATAAAAAAGAAAAACAATATAATCCGGCGTATGCAGTGAGTTCATGGCAAGAAGTTTTTTTTCAATCAATCGTTCTTATGAATACTTGTTTATTTTATTGTTTTATCTTTTACTGTCATCTCCCAGTCGCCAAAACTTCCATATAAAACAAAAGAGCCAAGCCTGAAACCATCTACTATTTTTGTTCCTTTTTCTACTGAATCAAAATATTCTTTGTCAACAGGTATTTCAAAGTCAACAGAGTTGGCATAATCTTTAACATGCTTTTTAATGCTTAAAGAAATATGGCCTTGCTGCAAATGAAGTTTTAAAATGTATTTTGTTTTTGTTGGGATTTTTCCGTTTTGCAATTCAGCAATTTGTTGTGCAAGCAATGCGTTTTCTTTTTTTAAAATTTCAATTTCAGTATTACTTTCACAAGAAGTAAAGATTGCCGCTATAATAAAATATAAAAAAAACTTTCCCATTTTTATACATGTCTAAAACTCACCATCCCGTTTTTTGAAATAGTGAGTTCTTTTGTTATCTGCTTAAGCATTCTTCAACTTTTCATAATTTGCTTTTGCTTTAAAAGCCTCCAATGTTGCCGTTTCAACATCTGCTAACGCAACAATTGCCCATTCAATACAGGTTTCCGCATAGTCCACCGCATCATAATAATCTGCTTCTGCTGTATCTACATTAAATTCATGTTTCTTTTCTTCAATCTTTGTTTTTACTGCTTCCTTTTTCACTTTTGCCTCTGCTTTCAGATGTTCAATTTTTTGGCTGATTGATTCTTTAAAAGAACTATTTTTTGCTTCTGCTTTTTCCTTCACGGCTTTTGCCTGCGAAATGAAGTGCGCTTTTTTTGCTTCCAATTCTGCTTTTGATGCATCAATTCTTGCATCCAGTTTTTCTTTGGCTTCTGTACGTGCAGCGGTGATTTTGTCTTCTACGCTTTTAGTTTTTACAGATAGTTCTGCAAGAGCGTCAGATAATTTTTTTGCCATTGTTTTAAATTTTTAATTGTTAAATGATGAAACAAAATTATCTCCGAACCACGCCGGCTTGTTTGTTTAAAAGGCGCAATGATTTGTCAAAAAGGCGGGAGTTTTACAATTAGAGTTTTTTCTGAATGCGGAAGGGGATAGATCAGTATAGCGTTTGAAGAATTTACTAAAGGTAGCTATGTCTGTAAATTGCAGGCGGTCTGCAATGCCAGCAACAGGCAAATTTGTTTGCACTAAATACTGTTTTGCTTCGTCTATAATGGCTTCGTCAATTAACACACCGGGTGTTTTGCCTGAAGCATTTTTAATAGCGCTGATAAGATATTTGGGGGTGATAAATAAAGAGTCGGCATAAAATTTCAGGCTGTGCTGTGTTGCAGCATGGCTTTTAACCAAATGATTAAATTTTAAGTTTAACTCCTTTTCTCTTTTATTTACTGGCGTGTCCCTGGTGATATATTTAGAATAGATTGCCTGTGCTTCATATAAAAAAGAAAAAGACAGACGCCTGATAATTTCTACGTGATATTCAGATGCGTTCTTATTTTTTTTTACATTCAGCAAATCGTATAGCTGCATTAGCGATGAAACTTCGTCCGGGTGGAGGCTTATTTTGCTGTAATTACTGTTGGCGAAAAATTTAAAATCATCTAAAGCATTTGATTTAAAGGTGTTTTTCAATAAAAAATCTTTAGTGAAAAGGAAAATCCTTAAAACGCAATCGGGGCTTTTACTCTTGGGCGCTATAATATTTTCAGGGCTAACAGCATACAAGCAATCAGGCTCCACTTTTACCAGAGCGTGATTTATAAAAAGCTCAATATCTCCTGCTACACAAATAAAAAGGGCATAATAACCAAAATGGATCTCCTTGCCTTTTGGATAGTCGGGTAAAACAATAAAATCTGGCTTGTCCACTGAATTCATTGCAAGATGTTTCTTGTTTTCGATCGATCGTCCTAATGAATACCTGTTAACAGAAAGCATAATTTTTTTTCATTAACTGCTTAGGTTCTTTTCAAAATTCCATGCACTGGTTACCATATCTTCTATAGTTAGCGGTGCCTGCCAGCACAGAATTTCCTTTGCTTTTGTTACATCAGCATAAAGCACAGGAGTATCTCCTTCTCTTCTCGGACCAATTGTATACGGTACTTTTAAATGATTATACTTTTCAAAAGCATTGATCAGTTCAAGCACCGATATTCCCTTTCCTGTTCCGAGATTATATACTTCAGTTGATGAGGAATTTTCTTTATTAATTAATCTTTCGCATGCAATCACATGAGCTTTTGCAAGATCTCACCACATGTATATAATCCCTGATGCAAGTGCCATCAGGTGTATCATAATCGTTTCCAAACACGGTTAATGATTTGCGTTTCCCTTTCACAGTTTGTGTTATATAGGGCATAAGATTATTAGGAGTACCTGAAGGCGCTTCACCAAGCAGCCCTGAAGGATGAGCACCAACCGGATTAAAATATCTTAGCAAAATTGAATTGATAGATGTGGCCTGAGAAGTTTTTTCGCAAATTTCTTCTCCCATTTGTTTCGTGCTGCCATAAGCAGATAGCGCCTTTTGAATTGGCGACGTTTCAGTAACGGGCAATTTGTTGGGAGAGCCGTAAACAGTCGCGGAAGAAGAAAACACAAAGCTTTCAATCTTTAATTCATTCATGCATTCCAGCACGGTGACCAAAGAGCCAAGATTATTGTGAAAGTATTTTAAAGGTTCTCTGACTGATTCACCAACTGCCTTATGTGCTGCAAAATGTATTACAGCAGCTATATTTTTTTCGATGGTAAAAACATGCAGCATTTCTTTTTTGTTGCAGACATCAGTCTTATAAAAAGATGGGACGCTGCGAGTAATTTTTTTTATATTATCCAGAACGGATGCAGATGTGTTGCTAAGGTCATCAACAATGACCACATCATATCCTGCAGCGCATAGCTCTACTACGGTATGTGAGCCGATAAAACCTAACCCGCCTGTTACCAATATTTTTTTATTATTCATAGTTGATGGCTGTGATTGGTTTGGGTTTCTCTTTTTTCTAGAAAATGAACAGAGCTAAGATCTTTTAATTTCTCAGCAGCAGATTCGGGCATGATATCACGCTGCGGAGTTGCCAGCATTTCATATCCGACCATGAATTTTTTTACTGTTGCGCTTCTTAATAGCGGCGGATAAAAATGCATGTGCCAATGCCATTCGGGGTGTTCATCACCATTCACCGGCGCCTGGTGCATGCCCGCAGAATAAGGAAATGATATTTCAAAAAGATTATCATACTTCGCAGTAAGTTGTTTCAATATAACTGCAAAGGATTTTTTTTCTTCCTCAGTAAATTGTGTGATGTGCTGCAGATGTCTTTTACTGATGATGAGTGTCTCATAAGGCCATATTGCCCAGAATGGAACAAGCGCCACGAAGTGATCATTTTCTATAACAATTCTCTGCTCTTTTTTTCAGTTCAAGCTCGAAGTAACTGGTGAGAAGGCTTCGCCCGTTATTATCAAAATATTTTTTTTGCTGTATTGTTTCTTTTGAAATTTCCAATGGAATTGAAGAGGATGCCCATATCTGTCCATGTGGGTGCGGGTTACTGCATCCCATGATCTCTCCTTTATTTTCAAATACCTGAATGTATTTGATCCATGGAACTGCTGATAATTCTTCATATTCTTTTTGCCAGAGATGAATGACATTTTCTATTTCACTGACTTCCATTTGCGGCAGGGTAAGATCGTGGCGCGGCGAGAAACAGATTACTTTACAAATACCGCTTTCACTTTCCGAAATCAATAAGCCTCCTTCATTGATTGCTCCCACGGGTATGTCAGCAAGTAAGGCGGAAAAATCATTGATAAAAGCAAAAGGGCTTTTATAATCGGGATTAATACTTCCGTCTGCTCTTTTATTTCGCGGACATAAATAACATGTTTCATCATAAGCCGGTCTGCTTGCTTTTGGCAAATCTTCCACCTTTCCAACCCATGGACGTTTCGTTCGGTGAGGAGAGACTAAAATTTTCTCTCCTGTCAAAATATTCAACCTTTTATGAGAATGTCCGGCATAGTTGAAAGAGGCCATATTTTTTATTTTTCAGGATAATAAAGTTTGTTTTTTTGCGCTCGTTTTATTGAGCGATTTTTTCTGTGCCATTGCCAATGGAGACCACATAGGTTTCCAATTTTTTGCCGGTATGAATGAAATATTGGTCGCTTATTTTTTCTGACAAGTACTCTATTGCATCTTCTTTTACCAGATTAATAGTGCAGCCGCCGAAACCGCCACCCATCATTCTTGATCCTATCACCGCATCGTTGCCCCTCACCAGATTGACCAAATAATCCAGCTCCATGCAGCTTACCCCGTACATCTTGCTTAACCCATCATGTGTCGCAAACATCTTTTTCCCCAAAGCATTGATGTCGCCTTTTTTAAGATCTTCGCAGGCCTTCAATACGCGATTGATTTCCTGCACAACAAAACGGCCGCGCATGTCAATCAACTTGTCTTTTGGCAAAACATATTTATTAAGCATGGCTTCGGTCACGTCGCGCAATGAATGAACATGTGGTTCATATTCTTTTATCCAGGCAACAGCTTGCTCACATTCTTTTCGGCGCGTATTATATTCTGATGAGGCGAGTGAATGTTTTATCCGGGTATTGAACAAAACGATTTTTATTCCTGTGAGATCAATAGGAACATATTCATACTGCAATGATCGGCAATCAAGTTTCACAGCATGCCCTGATTGTCCCATTGTTGAAGCAAACTGATCCATGATGCCGCACATGACACCCGCAAACTCATGCTCCGCTTCCATGGCCATTTTTGCCAGCTCAATCTTGTTGAAGTTTGTATGCAAAATTTCATTCAATGAAAAAACAGTGGCGCATTCCACTGCTGCAGAAGAAGACAGCCCGGCTCCGATTGGAACATTGCTCGCAAACACAGCATTGAACCCAGGCACTTTTATTCCTCTTTTTTGAAATGCAGCAACAGTTCCAAGAATGTAATTCGGCCAGCTCAGATCGCCTACCGGTTTCAAATTATCTGCTTCAATAGAAAAAGTCTCATCCAGATCGCAGGCTGCCAAATGAATTTCATTATCATCTCTCAGTGAAATAGCAAAATAAACCGCTTTATCAATGGCCGCAGGTAATACATAACCTTCATTATAATCAGTATGTTCTCCAATGATGTTAATTCTTCCCGGTGATTTAACTAATAAAAATTCCCCTCCGAACAATTTTTCAAATTGTTGCTTTACTTTTTCGGCAATCGTTTGGTTGGAATTTTCCATCACCATTTTTTCTTTTTTATATTGAACAATCGCTCCGTTTTCCATAAGCATGCAAGAACTAAGCTCACAAAGGCTTGCAAAGAGTAAAATTATTGTAACACTATTCTATTCTATACCAAATATAGATAAACATTTATAAATCCAAAAAAAATATGGTGAAGTCCAAACATTTTTTTATTCCATATCTTTCAAAAAATACAAGTAGCTCAATAAAATATTTTTTTGATCCTGCTACTTATTATAAAGTAGTCCTGAGCAATTTTTCGTGTAATTTCTTTTCGAATTGGAGATATAGTGTTTATGATGATCAGAAAACACTTACACAGAATTTGAACATGAACGATAAAAGAATTTTCAAACTCCCGAAATGAACCTTATTGCCTTTGCCACCTTTACGATCTCGGCCTGTTTGGCAGGCCTTGTTTTGTGGCACAAAACAAGAAGACAAAAATTGGATACTTCAGATAGCCTTTTTTTTGCTAACAGGAACCTCGGTTCTTTTTCTGTAGGAGCTTCGTTGTTATTCGCCAATATAGGCGCTTCAGAATATATTGGCGGAAGCGAAGCTGTTTACATAAATAATATGTCGATAATGGCCTGGGGAGTTAGCTCAGTTATTGCCATACTTATCATTTCAGAATTTATTCTTCCTGTTTATTTGCGCGGAGCTATGTCAACCACTCCGGATTTTTTAAAAGAACGTTACGATTCCTCAACAAAAAGATGGGTTTCGTTTATTTTCCTTATCAGCTACATGATCAATTTATTACCGGTGCTGCTGTATAGTGGTGCCGTTGCATTAAACGGGCTTTTTCATTTTTCAGAAACGTTCTCTTTTCAATACTCAATGCTGATTTTATTACTGGTTGTGTTTATGGGTATTGTTGGCAGCATGATTTCAATTCTCGGTGGCTTAAAAACAATCAGTGTATCTGCCAGGTTACTTGCAGTAGGGCTGCTTATAACGGGTTTATTAATTTCTTATCTCGGGTTAAATTATTTGGGGAAAGGAAATTTTGAAAGAGGGCTTCACATAATACTTTCATCAAAAAAAGAACATTTAAATGCAATTGGCGCATCCAAAGATCTTGTACCATTCGGCACCGTATTCACAGGAATGTTTATAATTAATTTATTTTATTGGGGCACGGAACAGGTGATAGTGCAACAAGCATTGGCTGCAAAAAACCTCGGCACTGCGCAAAGAGGTTTTGCAATTGCATGCACAGGCAAATTGCTTGGGCCGTTTTTGTTTTACATGCCTGGCATCATTGCGCTTCATATTTATCCTAGCATGAAAAACACGGCTGAAGTTTTTCCAAGATTGGTCAGTGGCGTATCTCCTCCGGTTATTGTAGGATTAATGGCTTCAATTATTTTTGGCGCAGTAATAGCTTCCTTTTCCGCCGGGCTCAACAGTGCAAGCACATTGTTCACGCTTAATATTTATAAACCTTATAAAGAAAAAAGGTCTGAGCATTTGTCAGAAATAAAACTGATCAGCGTTGCCAAGCGTTTTGAGATATTTGCATGCTTGATTGCTATTTTGATTGCACCTCTGATCCTTTTTGTGCAGGAAGGCTTGTTCACATATACTCAAAAAATCAGCTCCATTTTCAGCGTGCCTATTTTTACAATTATGCTTGTTGGTTTTATTACAAAGCGGGTACCTCCTGTCGCTGCCAAAATTGGTTTATTATTCAGTGTATGCAGCGCTGCTTTTATTCAGATTTTCATGAAGACCAGCGTGCATTATCTTCACATGCTGGCAATCGTTTTTCTTCTAACAGTTTTGATGATGTTTATAATTGGAAAACTTTATCCGCTAAAGCTGGAGTATAACCCAGTTAACAAACATAGGGTTGATTTAAAACCCTGGAAAAACAGGCAATGGATAACAATATTGCTATTGATGATCATGATATTGATATATGCACTTTTTTCACCCCTCGGGATCGCACTTTAATTCAAACATTGGTTGAAACAATAATTAAATTATTTCTGTTGCATTGTCTGTATCTACAATAGTTTTTTTAATATCGCAAAAGAAATTGACCAATTTTCGGAAAAGAAAGTGCATCGCTTTAAAATTTATCCCATGAATGTTTATATAATAAATGCGCAGAATTCTTTTTATTAACAATCATAGTTTACATGGGCAAAACAATTCGAAACAAGAACAAGAAAGCAGTTTCAGCCATATACAAGAAAATTCAGGAATTAGAATCGATACCATCTTATTCAAAACATGACCAGTTTGTGAAAGGCTTCATCAGCGCAATTGATGAGGGAATAATATCAAAGGGAGATACGCTTCCGTCTGTAAATAACCTGATCAAGGAACTTGGGTTTGCCCGCGAAACTGTAATGAAAGGTTATCGTGAACTTATCAGCCGGGGCATCATCGAATCTAAAAACAGGCTTGGGTATTATGTAACGAATGAAGACACCTCGCAGACTGTGAAAATAGCTTTGCTGATGTATCTGATGGATTCATTTCAGGAACAGTTTTACAGAAGCTTCAGAAACGAGCTTGGCCCGAATGTGCATATTGATGTTTTTTTTCATCATGGCAACATCACCATTTTTGAATCGATTTTATTTATGATCAATGGAAAGTATGGAATGTATGTTGTGTCGCCGATACCTCATAAAAAAACAAAAACACTGCTCGATATAATTCCAAGAAGCAAACTCATCACATTTGACCGGTATGAACCTTTAACGGGGGAATTTAATTATGTAGCCCAGGAATTTGAAAAATCTTCCTACAAAGCTTTTGCAGAGCTCGCAGAGAACATCAAGAAATTTGATGAGATGATTTTTTTTCATACGCCCGATTCATTAGATCCTATTGAGATTATAAAAGCATTTAAAAAGTTTGCAAAAGATTTTCATATACGAACAAAAATCCTTCCTGAATATATACCGGGTTCTGTTGAAAAAGGAAAAGTGTATTTTACTTTAAACAATTCGGAAATATGGCAGTTATTAAAAGATTGCCGCGATAAAAAACTCAAACCCGGAGTAGATATAGGAGTATTATCGCACAACGATGAAGTAGTTAAAGAACTTATTGCCGACGGCATTACCACATACTCTACGGATTTTTCTTTGATGGGCAAAAAAGTGGCGCAGGCAATTATTAAAAAAGAAAAAATCCAGGAATTTATCCCTACCATACTCACCCGCAGAAAGTCGCTTTGAGATAATAGTATCAAGTTATTCTTACTTAAATAAATTTCGCTCCATCTTCGATCTGTGTAATATAAATTTCAGGAACAACGTCAAACTTTATTTTATAGTTATCACGTATATACGTAGAAAATGAAGTTAGGCTATCTTCTTTAACAATATTAATCGTGCAGCCGCCAAAGCCTCCGCCCATCTGTCTTGCGCCCATCACAGCATCAAATTGTTTTGCCTGCTCCACTAAAAAATCCGATTCTTTGCAACTGATTTCATAACCTTTGCTCAATCCTTCATGCGCTTCAAACATCATTTTTCCGAAAGATTTCAAATCGCCCTTCTTTAACAAATCACATCCGTATAATAATCTTTCATTCTCTTTAATAATAAAACTGCAGCGCCGATATACAACTTCGGATAATTCGCTTTTATGTTTCTCTAATTGCTCATTGCTCACATCGCGCAGAAATTTTATTGAAGGATAATATTTTTGCAAAACAGCAACGCCTTCTTCACATTGTTGCCTTCGAACATTGTATTCAGAGCTTGCCAATGCATGGCTCACCATCGTGTTCACCAAAACAATTTTGTAATCAGGGAAATCAAAAGGAATGTATTCATATTCCAGGCTCCTGCAATCGAGCTTCATAACATTTCCTTTCTTCCCATGCAGGCTTGCAAACTGATCCATGATGCCGCACATTACTCCGGCAAACGTATGCTCAGTTTGTTGTCCCATCAATGCAAGATCCATTCGGCTCAATCCAAAGCCAAACAATTCATTCAGCGCAAACCCAAATGCAGAGCACACTGCAGCCGATGAGCTCATGCCTGCACCGAGCGGAACATCGCCATCAATCACCAGATCAACACCATTTATTTCAAGCCCTTTTTGTTTGAATTGATAAATCATTCCCAACAAATAAGTTGCCCATCCATCAACAGGATGCAATTCATCAAGCCCAAATGAAAATTTTTGTTTGTATTGATTGGCAAACACATTCAGAAAATTCGTCCCGTTTTTAGCAATGCCAACATAAATTTTTTTGTCAACTGCACCGGGCAACACAAATCCTTCGTTGTAATCTGTATGCTCGCCAATTAAGTTTACCCTGCCAGGAGCAGCCACCAACAAAGGTTTTTGGTTAAATTGTTCGCTAAACAACCGTTTGACATTTTCTTTCATGCTTGAAAAATAATGAATTTATATACATTCGTTTCCTTAATTTTTACCTATGCGCTTTTCAATTTCACATTTCACCGAAAACGGTCTTGATCTGGTAGCTCTTAAAGACAAAAAATCGGGCACACAAATAACTGTGTTGCCGTTAATCGGAGCATGTCTTCACGAATTTAGTATTCGCTTGAATGATCATTCGTTCAACATCGTTGAAAACTATAAAAATATTGAAGAGGCTAAGACAAAAGCGAGCGTGAATTATAAAAACTCAAAGCTCTCGCCTTTTCCATGCCGTATAGATGAAGGGATTTATTTTTTTAACAACAAAGAATATAAATTTCAAAATAAATTCAGGGATGGCTCTGCCATTCATGGCTTGCTTTTTCAAAAACCATTTGAGGTGATTGATGAGATGGCTGACGAAAAAATGGCCTCCTTAATTTTGAAATATGAATACAAAAAAGACGACGCAGGTTATCCTTTCGATTATCAGTGCGAGATAAGATATTTGCTGAAGCCTGATAATATTTTAAAAATTGATACTGTTGTATCAAATCTTTCCAATACCGAAATACCTATTGCTGATGGCTGGCATCCGTATTTCCGGTTAGGCAATAACGTTAATGAATGCATGCTCCGGTTCAATAAGGGAGATATGGTTGAATTCAATGACAAGCTTATCCCCACAGGAAAATTAATCAGCTATAACTTGTTTAACGAATCAACGCTTCTTAACGATGTTTTCTTAGACAATTGTTTTATCCCTGCACAAAAAAATGGCGAAGCCATCTGCGAAATTTATAATCCCATCAACAAATTGAAAATTTCTTTTTTTACAAACGGCTCATACCCATACCTGCAAATCTTTACGCCGGATGACAGAAAAAGCATTGCTATTGAGAATTTAAGTGGAGCTCCGAATTGCTTCAACAATAAAATGGGATTGACTTTGCTGCAACCTCGGCATTCCAAAACATTTACTGTTTATTATCAGGCAAACATTGGTTAAATCGCTAACTTGCCACGCAAAATCACTCGCATGAAAATTTTGAGAATACTTTTGCCAATTGCATTGTTGTTTTGTATTAGCGGCTGTGTTGAAATCAACGAAGACATTGTTATCAATAAAAACGGGAGCGGCGAATGGTCAATGAAAATGGACATGAGCAAGCTGCTTGAGATGATGCAAAATTATGTTGGCAAAGAAGAACTGGAAAAAGAAATGCCACAAAAAAAAATGGACACGACCATTTTAATGAAAAGCCTTGTTGATACATCTACATCACTATCTGCAGAAAAAAAAGCGCTGTTAAGAGAAGGCAAACTGAATATGAAGTTGAATATGGATGATAAGACTTTTAAAGCCGATATGCATTTCCCATTCAAAAACATGGCACAGCTTAGTCAACTTTATTCCTCATTAGGCAATGGATCAATAGGCACGGGGCAATTGCTAAAAAATATGACACCCGGAAAAGGAGACTCATCTGTTACACCACAAGGGCCTGATATCGGCCAAATAAATTCCTTGTATGATTTTACCTGCAAGCCGGGCTTTATTTCAAGAACTGTTAATCAAGGGAAATTTAAAGCAATGAAAGAAAGCCCTGAGTTCGCTCAAATAAAACAAGCGGGCGATATGGGCATGGATGCGCCATACACCATTACTATTCATTTACCGAAACCTGCAAAGAAAGTGGCAAACACTTTCGCCAAACTATCTGCGGACAAAAAAACGGTGACCATCAAATACAATGTGATAGAAGCGCTTGATCATCCCGAAAAATTTGAGTATACGATTGAATATTAATAAGCAGATTGCTTCATGAACAAAAAGTTTTGGGCAGCACTTTTCATTGCTGATGCAATAGCTAATTTGTATGGGCTTTATATCCACTCAGGCGCTTTGCAAAATGTCACAAAACCATTGTTGGCAATTTCTCTTATTGCTTATTCAATTGCAGGGATAACATCAAGAAACAATTTATTTTTTCTATTAATTGCTGCATTATTTTTTTCTTTAGTTGGAGATACATTTCTGTTATTTGAAAAGCAAGCGCCGTATTGGTTTATACTCGGGTTGATTGGTTTTCTTCTCGCGCATATTTTTTATATTCTTCTTTTTATTGGCATTAAAAAACAAAATCAGCCTGAGAAAAAAATAAATATTTTTTTCTCACTGTTGGTGATTGTTTATAGTGTTTGTCTTTTTTTATTACTGTGGCCTTCATTAGCGAGCCTGAAAATTCCTGTGATGATTTACACAACAGTTCTTTCTTTGATGGTTATAACAAGCTTTCATGCATTTGATTTTGCAAAACAGCTATCAGGCAAGCTATGTATGTCAGGCGCACTGTTATTCTTAATTTCAGATTCATTGCTGGCCATTAATAAATTCTACCAATCCTTTACGGCAGCAAATATTTTAATAATGCTTTCTTATGCATTAGCCCAATTGCTGATTGTGGTTGGAGCAACTAAATATTTGAATTCATTAATTGAACTACCTAAGTCATCTAAATTCCCCTGAGTTTTCTTATATATGCTTAGATGACTTAGATGGTTTAGTCATAACATAAAAACTTTCTTTATTTTTAATTCATGATACAAACAGATTTTTTAGTTGTCGGCTCCGGCATTGCAGGATTGAGTTATGCAATGAAAGTTGCGCAATATTATCCTGACAAAAAAGTGCTTGTGATTACAAAAACGCAGGCAGATGAAACGAATACAAAGTATGCGCAGGGCGGCATTGCGGGTGTTACAGACCTTGAGCACGACAGCTACGACAAACACATTCAGGACACATTGATTGCAGGCGACGGATTATGCAACCCGAGAACCGTTGAAATTGTGGTAACAGAAGGGCCGGAACGCATCCAAGAAATTATTGATTGGGGAACGCGCTTTGATAAAGATGCGGAAGGCGATTATAAATTAGGAAGAGAAGGCGGCCATTCTGAATTCCGCATTCTTCATCACAAAGATGTTACCGGAAGAGAAATTGAAAGAGCATTGCTTGAAACTGTTGCAAAGAAAAAAAATATTGAAATCATCAAACATTGTTTTGTGGTTGATATTATTACGCAGCATCATCTTGGTTTTCTTGTTACCAAATCAACTCCTGATATTGAATGTTACGGAGTTTATGCGCTCAATCTTCATACCAATCAAATTGAAAAAATAATTTCACGCATCACATTGTTCGCAACAGGAGGTAACGGTCAGGTGTATCGCACAACTACCAATCCAAAAATTGCCACGGGCGATGGCGTTGCAATGGCATATCGTGCAAAAGGAAGAATTGAAAATATGGAGTTCATTCAATTTCATCCAACGGCATTGTTTGAGCCAGGCATTAGCCCTTCATTTTTAATCACTGAAGCAGTGCGCGGCGATGGAGGAATTTTGCGCAACAAAAACGGAGAAGCGTTCATGGAAAAATATGATGAGCGAAAAGATCTGGCGCCGCGTGATATTGTTGCACGTGCAATAGATAATGAAATGAAAAAAGCAGGAACGGAATATGTGTATCTCGATTGCCGTCACATGGACAAAGAAAAATTCATTGAGCACTTCCCGAACATTTATGAAAAATGTAAATCAATTGGCATTGATGTAACAAAACATTTGATCCCGATTGCACCTGCCGCACATTACAGTTGCGGCGGCATAAAGGCAGATGAATGGGGAAGAACATCCCTCAAATTTTTATATGCCTGTGGTGAATGCGCGTCCACCGGGCTTCATGGCGCAAACCGTTTAGCAAGCAATTCATTATTAGAAGCGCTCGTATTCAGTCACCGTTGTTATCTGGATAGCGTGAAAAAAATAAATGAAATTGAATTCAAAGAAAATATTCCTGATTGGAATGCGCAAGGTACAACACAGCCAAAAGAAATGATCCTTATTACCCAAAGCGTAAAAGAATTGCAATTATTAATGAGCGATTATGTTGGCATTGTGCGCACAAACATGCGTTTGCAGCGGGCATTGAAACGATTAGATCTTTTGCATGAAGAAATAGAAACACTTTACGAAACAACTGCTGTTTCTCCGCAATTATGCGAAGCAAGAAATTTAATTACTGTCGGATATTTAATTGTGAAAGAAGCGCAGTTCAGAAAAGAAAGCCGCGGTTTGCATTACAACACTGATTATCCGGAGAAGAGCGAGTTATTGCAGAATATAGTGTTGTGATTTTTTCTCGCAAAGACGCAACGGCGCTAAGAGAAACTTGAAAATTATAGTTTTAAACTTTGGAAAAGTCACTTGTCCATCAATCAAATGAGTATTGATTTTTCTTTACATTCTTTGCGCTTTACTTTGTGAACTTTACGGTAGATATTTTTTAAACGCAAAGCACGCTAAGGTTTCGCAAAGAAACCGCAAAGAGTAAGTCACAACCGAATTGTCTGCTATCGTAGAAACTCAAGCTCATTATAGAAAATCTTTTTTGAATCGCATCAGTTTGCCTAATTATCAGAAATCGTACATCTAAAATCGTGCATCTCTACTATTCTTCCCTCTGAACCAAAAATACAACGGAACTCCCGTCAGCATCAAAGCCATGCCTATCGCGGCTTCGCGGGGACGCGCAAAAATGGTATTAAAAAATAAAACAGCACTGAAGATCACAACAATTGCAGGAACTATCGGATAGCCCCACACTTTATAAGGTCTCGGCGCATCAGGCATTGTTCTTCTCAAAATAAAAACACCAAGCGCCGTTGCGCCATAATAAATAAACACAGCAAAGATTATCATGTCAGTCAATTGGTCGAATGTCCCAGACAAAACGAGCAGGCAGGCCCAAATTCCCTGATACCACATCGACACTGCAGGCACATCTGATTTATTCAATTTGCTTACCGAAGAAAAAAACAATCCTTCTTTCGCCATTGCATAATACATGCGGCATGCAGAAAGAATCGTTGCATGTGTTGCGCTTAATGTAGTGATGCAAATCATTATAGAAATAAAAATCACGCCGCTGTTTCCCCAAAATTGTTTCACCGCTTCTACTGCCGCAATACTATCCGAAGATTTATAAATCGCTTCCAGTTGCGGAACAGAAAGCAATGAGAGATATGCCGTATTCACCAACAGATAAATAGTGATGATGATAAACACGCCAACAATAATACCAATCGGCATATTTCTTCTCACGTTCTTAACTTCGCCGCCAATGTAGCCAACAGCAGCCCAGCCCTGATAAGCCCAGAACGCCGCAAGCATCGAAGCAAAAATAGCACTGAGCGTAATGGGCTGCGAGTTTGTCGTCTTCATATCAAAAGCCTGATGAATATTTGCATGACTACTGCTCAACCCAAAAATGATGATGAGAAAAATGCCCACGAACACGAGTGACAAAATAAATGTGCTCACACCTGCACCGGTCTTCACGCCTTTCGTATTAATCCACGTGAACAAAATAATTATTAAAATAGCAATCAGTTTCACATTGAAACCAGCGAACGGATAAAAAATGCCAGCGATATTAAAATTTTCCATCGATGCAAAAACCGGTGGCATGTGAACAATACCATTAAGCGATTGCGCAAAAATATACGCGAGCGATGAAATCGCTGCGGTCTCAATCACCGTGAAACATGACCAGCCAAAAATGAAAGCGAAAAACTTATTGTAAATTTTTTGGTAATAAATATATTCTCCGCCCGTGTCCGCCAAAAGTCCCGCCACTTCTGCATTGCTGAGCGCACCAAACAAACTGATGATGCCGCCGAGCACCCAACAAATAAGCACCCAGCCCGACGAATGCAGCTCAGCCGCCATCGGCGCAATTTTTTTATACACGCCCGAGCCAATAATATTTGCAACACAAATTACCACAACCATGCCGAGCCCTAATGTGCGGTTCAATTGTTTTGATGAATTCATGAAATTAATTGGAGATGAAAAATCAGAAAACCTTATTCCTTAAATATAGAAAACAATTTGCGAAAGCTGCAAAGGATATTTTTTATTGTGTCCTTAGCTGCGTGCTACTATTGAGCATCGTTGTGTCACTCACTTGTACAGGAGGAATTCTATTGAGCGGTTTATTAGCGGCGAGTGAATTATTATTTGAGGCTTCGTAAATTTGATAATCTTACTTAATACTTTATTTATGCAAAAAGTTTCGGATTTATCAAAAAGCATGATTGCAAATATTGATGCCAAGAGAACTTGGGTCAGGAATCATTACACACCTGAATCAATTCATAAATACGATTCTTTAGAAGGAAAACTGAATCTCCTTGATGTAATTTTAAAATCAGATTAGTTTCTCAGGCGAGTCTCCGCATCACAAACTCACATCCAATTGAAACTTGCGCGGGACTCGCCGTGAACTCAAGAAAATATTTTTTCAAAACTCGTTTATTAATCGGCGGCGAGTCCCGCGTTAATCACTGACACTGCAAATTCAAAAAGCGGAGACTCGCCTGAGAACTTGAGCGTTAAAATTATTTCTGTTTAAATTTTCCCACGTACTCGCCGTTGTTGGTCGCCTGACCAACAACATATTTTTGATGCAATTTGAATTTTTATGTCTGCAAAAAACTTCATCGAGTAATTGTTGGTCAGGCGACCAACAATGGCATGCCTCAACAATAAATTTGATTTCATGAAACTGCAGCTCAATAGAATTCCTTCCGTACAAGTGAGTGACACAACGATGTTGAAAAGAGTTCCATTGTCTGTTACAAAATATTTATTAAATGCTTCGGGGCAACCAATATTTACAATGCGGCGTTCTTATTACTACCTGCAGTAGGACAATTCATCTCTGATAAATCTTCAAAGGTTTTCTTCTGTGCGCACAGAAGGATGAAACTTATTTTTTTTCTTGACAGCAATTCCATGAATGCTGAACAGTGAACTATTAACTAACTAAAATCCAACAAACAATTATTATGAACAAGCATTATCTTTTTAATAAAATTAATTTTTGTGCGTTTATGCTTTTTCTTTTTGCGGTTTCATGCTATAAACAAAATATTGATGACAAAGCATTACGCGATTTTCAACAAGTGAATCTGGTTTCGAATGCTGCCAAATATTCGCCAACAGTTAATGACCCTACATTGCAAAACGCCTGGGGGCTTTCATGGTCGCCAACCGGAATTGCATGGGTAAATTCTTTAAGCGGCCATGTGAGCGAATTGTATACCGGAGGAGGCGCCATTGTTCGTGCGCCTGTGAATATTCCTTCGCCGGGAGATACGATTGGCGGGCTTCCCACAGGAGTTGTTTTTGCAGGTGGAGCAGGATTCACACTTGCGAACAAACAACCTGCCGCTTTTCTTTTTGTAGGTATTGATGGAGTCGTATCAGGATGGAATGGCGCTGCAGGCAATAATGCTTTTACGATTGCAAATAATTCTGCCAATTCATCTTACACCGGATTAGCGCTTGCAACAAATAATGGTTCGCATTATTTATATGCAGCCAATTTTGGCGCAGGAAAAATTGATGTATGGGATACCACTTTTTCTCCTGTGAAAATGTCTTTTTGGGATCCCGCGATACCAAATGGTTTTGCGCCTTTCAACATTCAACTGGTGGGTTCATGGCTGTTTGTTACGTATGCAAAAGTAGCAGCCAATGGTCATGATCAGGCCGGTTACGGATTGGGGTTTGTAAATATTTATAATACTGACGGTAGTTTTATAAAAAGGTTTGCATCCAGAAATTTTTTGAATGCACCATGGGGAGTTACGCAAACGCCCGCAGGTTTTTTAACTACAGAAGATATGTCTGACGAAACCAGTCACTCAACTTCGAACGGAAAAATAAATATGAATAATGCTGATCAGGCTTTTATATTGATAGGAAATTTTGGCGATGGCCACATTAATGTTTTCGGATTAGACGGAACATATTTCGGACAATTACAAAATCACAATAAAAGAACAATCGTGATTGATGGCTTGTGGGCTTTGTCTTTTGCTCCGGCTACCGCTACAACTATTGATCCTAACAGGTTGTATTTTACTGCCAGGTCCTGATAATGAAACGAATGGATTGTTTGGATATCTGATTAAGCAATAGAATTTATTTCATTGAAAACCTGGTTGATGATTTATTCATTAGCCAGTTTTTTATTTAATAGGAGGATTTATTTTGTTTTTTTTAAAAAATTCTTTCCTAACCATACTTGCCGTCTTATGCTCGCCAGTATGGCTCCAACCCGGTGGCATGATGATATACAAAAATTTATTTTTAATGCCCGGAGCGTTTTTTACATCCTTGCCTAGAGCAATAATCTCACCGAAATAAACATCCAAAAAATTATTTGCGTTCATTTTGCGAGTGATGCCATATTCAATCGGTACTTCTTTTTTTTCATCTACTAAAGTACCAAACGCTCTGTCCCAGATATTTAACAGGTTACAAAAATTAGTGTCCATATATATTGGGTTTTTTGCATGATGAACGCGATGATGCGATGGCGTTAAAATAATTTTATTCAGAAATCCCAATCTTCCGTCTTTCAAAATATTTTCACCTACATGAATGAAAGCGCCCCATGTTCCATCGATAAACATAATAAAAAATAACAGTGCAGGATTCACTCCGAGCAGAATACAAATTGTAGTGCGGATAAAATCAGCATAAGGCCCTTCCAGAAAAAAATGTGCATACGTAACTGAAAGATTCATGGTTTGGGGCGCATGATGTGTTGAATGCAGGCACCATAATATTCTTACTTTATGAGCGAGGTAATGATACACAAAATGAGAAAATTCCCAGGCAACGTATCCGTAAATGAGCCAATACCATGTAAACGAAGTTTTGAAAATACTGTGTTTCTCAAAAAGGCCAATGCAAAATGCAACAACTGCGATAGAAATAAATTGCCCGATAAAACTGTTGAAAATGTAAGTGAAGAACTGCACTTTATAATGAATCACTTTAAATTTTTTGTAGAATGCAGCACGAATGATTTCAATAATCAATAAAAAAGGAATGACAGGACCGATGGCATTTTCGATTCCCTGCAAATTATGAAGCGAACTATAATCGCCGGATTTGTACATTTCAATCAAAGGGCCAGATTCCGAGAAAACCAATCAAATGATCATACAAAGAAGTAAATATGTTTAACATTACAAGCATCGTAATAAAATTATTTTTTGAACATCACATAAACTGCGGCAAGCAGCAAAGCGAAAGCCAGCAAGTATCTCCAGTGAAATGGCTCTTTCAAATATAGCACAGCAAAAAAAGAAAACACAATCAATGTGATTACTTCCTGTGTCATCTTCAATTGAAAGCCTGTGAACCCGTTATTAGAACCAATTCGGTTAGCCGGCACCGTTAGACAATATTCGAAAAAAGCAATTCCCCAGCTAATCAATATTGCTTTCCACAATGCAAGCTCTTTGTGGTTCAGATGCCAATACCACGCAAAGGTCATAAAAACATTGGAAGCGAATAATAATAAAATCGTGCGCATGATTATTTCGTTAAGATTTTAAATTTAGGAAAATATTTCTCGCAAAGAGAAGATTTCACGCAAAGGCGCAGAGACGCAAAGGATTTTTGTTGCGCCTTCGCGGCTTTGCGTGAAACAAAAAATCCCGCCATTATTAGCGGGATTGAAATATTATCAAACGTTGCGCCTTCGCGTCTTTGCGAGAAACCTCAATTCAAACTCCTGAAATCCACCGGCACCAACCTGCTCACGCCTGGCTCCTGCATGGTCACGCCATAAATAACATCGACCGTGCTCATCGTCATTTTATTATGCGTAACGATAATGAACTGTGAGTTCTCACTGAACTGGCGAATCATATTCGTGAACTTGCTCACGTTCGCATCATCAAGCGGTGCATCAACTTCATCCAAAATACAAAACGGCGCAGGCTTGATGAGATAGATGGCAAATAATAATGCTGTTGCTGTTAATGTTTTTTCTCCGCCGCTTAATTGCGTGATGGAAGATGGTCGTTTGCCTTTTGGTTTCGCAACAATGTCAATACCAGTCTCGGCAAGGTTTTCAGGGTTTTCCAAAATCATGTCGGCAGTGTCTTCTTCAGTGAAGAGCGCCTTAAAAACTTTCTGGAAATTATCTCTCACCTTATTGAAAGTATCTAAGAATTGTTTGTTTGCAGTTGCTTCCACTTCTTCTATTGTTTGCAGCAGACTGTCTTTCGCATTCACCAAATCCGTTTTTTGCTCCACAATAAATTCATATCGCTTTTTCATTTCTGTGAATGCTTCAATCGCTGTTGGATTTATTTCGCCCAGATTTTCCAAACGCTTCTTCATCCTGTCTGATTTTTCCTGCAATTCTTCAACAGGAACTTCACCGCTTCGCGGCTGGTCGATAATATCATCCAGATTTATTTTGAACTCCACATGCAATCTTTCTTTCATCCCAGCCAATTGCAATTTCAATTCATTCAACCTGTCTTTTATCTCGCTTAATAAATGTTCCACATGTTCTTTCTCTTTCACAATGTGACGAAGATGACTTTCTTTTTCACTCAATGCATTACGCAGATTGTAATAAGCCTGGTCTGCTTCATTCAACTTTTTTTCTTCCTCATCTTTTCGATGCATCAATGCAAGCAATGCTTCTTCAGATGTGCTTAATAACTGATTGCTTTCATCAATGTTTGCATTCGTTTGTTCCAACTGCGAAGCATTCACAGCAACCTGATTGCGCAAATCATTCAATTGTTTGTTCTTGAATTCAAGTTCCTGTTTCAGCGCATTGATTTTGCTATGTTGGCGAGTGACCTGCAAATTGAATTCATTATACCCCGCAGACGCAGTGCTGAACGCTGTTTCAGTAGATTTATAATCCTCTTCGCCTGCATGCATTTTCTCTCTCATCTCATTCATCAGGTTCACGAGCTGTACCCATTCGCTACGCGTTCCTTCAATGGCTTCAGCAGTTTCTTTCAGGTTCAACTGAAACTCTTCCATTCTTTTTTGTGAAGCAATTTGCTGAGCGCTCAGGTTTTCTTTTTTGTTCTGCAAAGAAAAAACAAGATTCGTCAGGCGATTGATATCATCCTGTGTTTGCTTGATGGCTTTTTCTTTCAACTGCTCATTAAAGCCAATCACTTCATTATGCTTGGATTGAATATCTGATTTCAATGCATTCACCACCGCTTCCTGTGCAGTGATTTCTTCTTTCAATCTCTCTAAATTTTTCGCACGACCGATTTTCTTTCCTTCGAACATGCCAACACTTCCACCAGTGAGTGAATATTTTCCCTTTACATATTTTCCTGTTTTTTCCAGCACAATTGCGCCATTGCTGTTCTGCAATGCTTCTTCATTTTCTGCAATAAAAACATTTCCTAATAAATTTTCAGCCAGCTTGCGATATTGTTCATCCACTTCAATCACATCCATCGCCGGAATGCTTTCATTCGGTTGATGATAAGATGGCTTTTCGTATGCAGAAAATTTATCGAGCAGAAAGAAATTGGCTTTCCCTTTTTTATGATCATCGAGCAAATGCACAGCCTGCAAGCCTTCCTGCAAATTGTTCACCACATAATAATTCAGATATGGCTCGAGGACATTTTCAACGGCTGCACGAAATTCTTCTTTCACATAAATAATATCGGAAAGAATCGGAGCGTTGTGATTCCAGTTTGGATTTTTATGCAAAAACTTAATGCTGTCAGGATAACCTTCCATTGAGTCAATCAGACTTTTCAATAATCCGTGCTCATTTTTTTTCGAATCGAGCTTTCTATTTTCGTCTGCCAACTGCTGGCGCAACTCTTCCAATTGAGATTGCGTGGCAAGAATTTGCTCTTTCGTGTTTTCATGATGCTCCTGCAATTGCTGCAGGCTCAGCTTCTGGTTTTCCAGTTCCTGTTCTTTCTGCGATTTTTCTTCTTCCAGTTGTTTGATTTGATTTTCTCTGTTCACACTTTCGCCTTCCAATTGTTCAAGCGCTTGGTTCACATTTTGAATGGTGGTGTCAGCAACGGCGATTTTCTTTTCTGCTTCAAACTGATTGCGGTGCATCTGCGCATTCTCAGCGCGAAGTCCTTCAATCGAAATTCTTTTTTCATCGAATACTTTGCGAGCCTCATCCACAGCATCTTTCAGCGATTGAAGCTGTTCTTCCAACGCATCTAATTTATTTTGCTCTTCTTCTGTTTGTTGTTCTGTGAATGCAATGCTTTCATCCAGACCTTTTAACTGGCTTTCGCTTTTTCCTAAAAATTCCTGCAGGCTGTGCTGTTTTTCTTTCAGGAAATTCAGTCGCTGCGATGCCAGATTTTTTTCATTCTCTTTTCCACGAAGCTCCTGCACGAGATTATTGAATGCATGTTGCATTTGCTGCAACGCTTTTTCATTTTCAATAAATCCGAGCTTTTCTTTTTCAATATCCGCTTCTTCATTTGCAATCGTTGCTTCGAGCTGAACACGTTTGTTCGTCTCAGTTTCCGA
>CAVRBD010000059.1:0-18430 GCA_963718975.1 uncultured Bacteroidota bacterium
AGCAGACAAATAATTTTCCGGCATCGCAGAAAAATAAGCAACAGGAATATTCCATTTCGCCAATGCGGCGGCTACATTTAATTCTGCGCCCCCAACATAAACGGGAATAGTGTTTTTATTCAGCCATTCTCCATCTGCGGAAGGAGACATTCTTAACAACAACTCACCAAAACATAAAACTTTCTTCATGGCTTAATTAAGCTTTATACTTTTAAAAAGCTTTTTTGCTATCCTTTGCATCCGGAAATTTTGGCGTTACGCCTGTGTTATAAAAAATAAATGAATAGATGTCTGCAGTTGTTTCAATTGCTTTTGCTGTATTGCTTGATCCGTGACCTGAGTTCGTGTCAATCCTTATCAGCACAGGGTTTGAGCCTTTATATTTTTCCTGAATGGTGGCTGCATATTTGAAGGAATGTGCGGGAACAACCCTGTCGTCATGGTCTGCAGTAGTAATTAATGTAGCAGGATAATTAATCCCTTCCTTGATATTATGCAGTGGAGAATATTTATAAAGATTTTGAAAATCTTTCAGGCTATCGCTATTGCCATACTCCGGGCTCCAGTTCCATCCAATGGTAAATTTGTGAAAGCGCAGCATGTCCATTACACCAACCTGAGCAATCGCCACTTTAAATAAATCTGGTCGTTGATTGATCACTGCGCCAATCAACAGTCCACCGTTTGAGCCACCGCGAATAGCCAGCCTGTTGCTGGATGTATATTTTTTTGAAATCAGATATTCACCTGCGGCAATAAAATCATCAAACACATTTTGTTTTTTAAAACGCATGCCTGCTTCGTGCCATTTTTCGCCATACTCGGCGCCACCACGCAAATTCGCCAGTGCATAAACGCCGCCTTGTTCAAGAAATGGGATCAGTGTTGCGCTGAATGATGGCTGCATGCTGATATTAAAACCACCGTAAGCATATAAAAGTGTTGGGTTATTCCCGTCAAGCTTCAATCCTTTTTTATAAACAATGAACATTGGGATTTTTGTGCTGTCCTTGCTTTGATAGAAAACTTGTTTTGTTTCGTAATCATCCGGAACAAACGATACTTCGGGTTTGCGGAATACAGTGCTCGTTGCCGTTACCAAATCATATTTGTAAATAGTAGGTGGAAAAGTAAATGAAGTAAAAGTGTAGAAAACAAACTTATCATTTCTTTCACCGCCGAAACCGGCTACGGTGCCAAGCCCTGGCAGCTTTATTTCCTTCTCCATTTTTCCGCTCAAATCGTATACATATGCCCGTGAGGTCACATCTTTTAAATAACTCACAAATAATTTTCCGCCGGCAGCACCTGCGTTTTCAAGTGGCTCAGGTTTTTCAGGTATGATCGTTTCCCAATTTGCCTTATCAATATTTGCAGGATCAATCAAAATCACTTTGCTGTTTTTTGCATTGTCATTAGTCTGCACTAAAAATTTGTCGCCAATATTATCTATTACACCATAGGAATATTCGCCGACTTCTTTAATAAGCGGCTTGAACCTTTTATCCGGGCTTTGATTATCGCGATAAAAAAGCGCATTGCCTTCAAGGCCTTTGCCTCTGTCTGAAATGGAAAGAAAAGAATATCGCTCATCTTCACTTGTTCCAAGAAAATGAAAACGCTGCGGGTTTGCCGGATCTTCATAAACCAATTCATCTTTTTGCTGCGAAGTATTAATGGTATGAAAATAAACCTGATGATTTTCATTTTTTGAAGAAAGCTCTTTGCCATTTTTCAGGAGCCGGGATAACGGCTGTAATAAAAACCATTTCCCTGCCATGCAATGCCCGATGCCTTCACCCAATTTATAGTGTCATTCAAATCCTTTCCTGTTAGCATATCTTTTACAAAAAATGTTTCCCAATCAGAACCATTTTTTGATAATCCATACACTGCATATTTTCCATCTTTCGAAAGCTGAAATGCAACGAGCCTTGTGGTGCCGTCAGGCGATAATTGATTAGGATCGATGATCACTTCTGGCTTGCCATCAAAACCTTGCTGCCTGTACAATACAGACTGGTTCTGCAATCCGCTGTTCTTATAATAATACAAATAATCTCCTTTGCGAAATGGCGCAGAATATTTTGGGTAATTATAAACTTCTTCAATCCTGTTTTTTATTTGATTGCGATATGGAATTGCGCTTAAGTATGAGAACGTCACTTCATTTTCCTGCTTCACCCAGGCTTTTGTTTCTGCGCTTGTATCGTTCTCAAGCCAGCGATATGGGTCTGCAACTTTTGTTCCATGATAATCATCAACCTGATTTGTTTTTTTTGTGATTGGATAGATGATTTTTGATTGCTGCGCAACTAAGAAATTGATGCATAGAAAAACAGATGCAACAGGCAGCAGGAAATATCTTCTCATATTATTTTTTTGACGTGACAAATGAAAGAATTTATTTGCATCTGATTAATATCGGTTAAGCATGGCCGTTAAATAATATTCACTTCACGTTCAAGCTTTACACCGAATTTTTTTTGCACACTTTCCAAAATATCTTTACTTAAATCATAAATTTCTTTTCCGGTTGCATTGCCGTAGTTCACCAGAACAAGCGCCTGTTGGGCATGGCAGCCTGCATCACCTTTTCTGAATCCCTTCCATCCACACTGCTCAATAATCCAGCCAGCGGCAAGCTTTACAGTTCCATCGGCATTTTTGTAGCCTACAATTTTAGGAAATTCTTTTTCTAATTCAGAGAATTTTGAAGAAGCAATTGAAGGGTTCTTAAAAAAACTTCCGGCATTCCCGATCTTGGCAGGATCAGGAAGTTTAGAGCTTCTTATATTGATCACAGCAAGAGAAATCATTTTTGCTGACAATTCTTTTACACCCATCGAGTTCAATTCTTCTTCAATAGCGCCATAGCTAATATTATACTTCGGCACTTTATGCAACCTGAAAGTGACATTCATAATCACATACTGGTTTTTCAATTTTGTTTTAAAAACACTTTCGCGATAACCGAAACCACAATCATTTACACTAAACGTGAATATCTTTTTTTCTTTCAGGTCAAAAGCTTCAAGCTCATAAAAAAAATCTTTAAGCTCAACACCATACGCGCCTATGTTTTGCATCGGGCTTGCACCAACATTGCCGGGGATCAAAGAAAGATTTTCAAGACCTTGCCAGTTTCGTTGCAGGCTGTATAAAACAAATTGATGCCAATTCTCTCCTGCTCCCGCTTTCACATATACATAATGCTCATCTTCTTTTATAAGCTCAATGCCCTTTATTTCATTTTTCAGAACGGCGCCATCAATATTTTTTGTGAAAAGAATATTGCTGCCCCCGCCCAGAAAATGAATGGCAGATGTAGAAAAATTAATAAGCAGTTCGGACAGCTCATCAGCATTTTTAAATCCTGATAAATATTTTGCGGAGACATCAATGCCAAACGTATTTAATTTCTTTAGAGAAATATTTTGCTGGATTTGCATTAGAGTAATGGTAAATGAAACACAATGTAAGAATAAAGATGCTTGACATCTTTTTAGCTATATCTCAAATCTTGAAAGAACTTTTGTTACAACCCTATTTAATATTATTTTTTGGGGACAACGGCATTCATCGGATAAACTTCATACCTGTTTATTTGAATGGCAGGGTCATTTGCAACAAAAGAATTTACCTGCTCTTCATTATCCACTTCTACAATGCCAAGCCCATATACGCCCTTTGGGTCCATAACAGGCCCGAACGCAATTACAAATCCGCGGTTCATCAAATCAGTCCAATAAATTACGTGCTCTTGCATGATGGCTTTTTCTTCAGGCGTTATATCAAAAGGAAATGTTGGCCTGCTTGCTATAAGTTTTAATACAAAATGTTTTTTCATTGAAATAAATTGATCAGGTGAAGGAAATTTATTTTGTAAATCTATTAACTTTCATTTGGCCTGCCTTGAAAAATTGATTAGAATTTTTTGCGTAAGTTGAGCATATTTTAAAACATTATTTTATGCGCATCCTTTTTATATTATTGTTGTTTTCCATTGCAGGAAATTGTTTTTCTCAGGATGCAGATTTCAATGACTACCGGCGAAAGAACGAAGGCTTTGCACATGTAACTGATAAATCCATTCGCAGCGACCTTTCTTGTTTTGCAATTGGGGGTATTGAAGAGAGCATGGGCAAAGGCAAGCTCAAAGAAATTCCTGTAAAGGAATATGGCCCGGATTTCATCACCTTCGATAGTAACCAGATAAAAGTAACCATCAAGGCAGTTCCTTTTTTTGCGACCAAACATAAACTTGCCAAAGAAGGCGATCACCTTGTAAAGATTGACAACAGGCCATATTATGGCAATTACGGAAAATTGCCTTCGATGGCCATCGGAAAAGTTACAGTGACTATCGGCAAAGACACAGTTGCCATACCGGAAAGCGCATGGGCAGCACTTTATAACCCAAGCTTTACTTATACTGAAAATGGTTCAGCGAAAACGAGAGATGCTGTTTATCTTTCTCCCGATAAGCGCACTTTTTATATTTATATGCTGAACAAAGATGATGCAGGAAGCTATGAAGTAACATGGATCATACAAGACAAACAGTATTTAAAAAGAGTGGTTGATTACGGGTTCTCAAAATAAAATCTGATTGGTTTGAATTCATTGCTCCCGCAGATGCGCGGAGCCGAACAGCATAAAAGTAAACAGATGAAATATTTTCAAAATTGTACTTTCATTTAGCCATCCATTTCAAACCAATTCACTGCAGTTATTTTAGTAGTGTCTCAGTTTGAATTTTTCACTACAGCCACTTGTCATGCCGAGGTACGAGGCATCTCAGGGATTCCTCCGCAGCTTGTGCTGAGGTAACGAAGCATCGGAATGACAAATCCCTAATTAAATTTCAAATTGAGACACTACTATTATTTTCAATTGCCTCATCACCGAAAAACAAATCCTTAAATTTACACTCAGATATTTTTTATCACTTTTTAATGATTGCGCATGAATTACTCACAGATCACAGAATTGTTGGGCAAAGAAAATGAGGGCTTATTATCTCATGTTTGCTCAACCGTAACAAAAGACAAATTGCATTTGCCCTCGCCAAATTTTGTAGATGATATTTTTGTAAGTTCCAACAGAACCAATCAAACACTCCGCAACCTGCATTCTCTTTTTTCAAACGGCAGGCTCGCGGGCTCCGGTTATCTTTCCATACTTCCGGTGGATCAGGGAATAGAACACAGCGCCGGCGCATCTTTCGCGCCAAACCCCATGTATTTTGATCCTGAAAATATTGTGAAGCTTGCCATTGAAGGCGGCTGCAATGCAGTTGCTTCAAGCTTTGGCGTGCTTGCATCAGTATCCAGAAAATACGCGTATAAAATTCCTTTCATTGTAAAAATAAACCACAATGAATTGCTCACTTATCCAAACAAAACCGATCAGATCATGTACGGAAAAGTAAAAGACGCCTGGAACATGGGCGCAGCGGCAGTTGGCGCTACTATTTATTTTGGGTCGGAAGAATCTGACAGGCAGATAACAGAAGTTGCTTATGCTTTTGATGAAGCGCACAACCTTGGCATGGCAACTATTTTATGGTGCTATTTGCGCAACAATGCATTTAAAAAAGATGGCGTGGATTATCATGTCTCTGCAGATCTGACCGGGCAGGCAAATCATTTGGGCGCAACGATCCAGGCAGATATCATCAAACAAAAACTTCCTGAAAATAATGGCGGTTATAAAGCGCTCAACACAGGCAATTCAAGCTATGGAAAATTAGATGAAAGGATTTACACGCAGCTCACAACCAGCAACCCGATTGATCTTTGCCGCTATCAGGTTTTGAATTGCTATATGGGCAGAGCAGGGCTGATCAATTCCGGCGGCGCTTCGGAAGGCGACAAAGATTTGATGGAAGCTGTGCGCACTGCCGTCATCAATAAACGCGCAGGTGGTACAGGACTGATATCCGGAAGAAAATCTTTTCAGAAGCCTTTTAAAGATGGCGTTACATTGCTGAATTCAATTCAGGATGTTTACCTGGAAAAACAAATAACGGTTGCATAACAAGCATACATTTTATTTTTCAAATGATAAAGAAGAAAGAAAAAATCAATACGCTTTTCACTGATATTGGTGGCGTTCTGCTCACAAACGGATGGGACCGGGAAGCAAGAAAAAAAGCAATCAAAATTTTTAAGCTGGATGCGGATGAAACTGAAGAAAGGCATCACTTAACATTTGATACTTATGAAGTAGGAAAGCTAAGCCTTGAGGAATATCTTGAGCGCGTTGTTTTTTATGAGAAAAGAAGTTTCACAAAAAAACAGTTCAGTCAATTTATGTTCGAACAGTCGAAACCATTTCCTGAAATGATCGAGCTTATAAAAAAAGTAAAAAAAGAATTTCAGCTAAAAGTAGCAGTCGTGAGCAACGAAGGGTTTGAGCTGAACGATTACAGGATCAAGACTTTTAAATTGAACGAGTTTGTTGATTTTTTTATTTGTTCCGGCTTTGTTCATTTCAGAAAACCAGATAAAGATATTTTTAGAATTGCGCTGAACACTGCACAAGTAGATGCATCGCAAGTGGTATATATTGAAGACAGGCCCATGTTCGTTCAGGTAGCCGAAAGCCTTGGCATTCGCGGAATACGGCACGTTGATCATAAAACTACTTCTGAAAAACTCAGATCGATTCTCAAATAGCTGATTTATGAGAAAATATATAATGGCTGCTTTAGTGCTTGCAAATTTTTTGAATTTTCGGGCAAGCGCCCAGGTTTATAAAAAAGAAGTGTTACATACCGGGGAAAGTGTGTCTGCAAATTCTTATTTTCTTTTTTCTTCTTTTGGCAACGCGAATGTTCGATTTAAAAATGGCGGCTCTCTTTCTGCCAAAATGAATTTCAATTTACTGCTGTCTCAAATGGAATTTATCAGCCCAGCCGGAGATACTTTGGCGCTTTCAAAACCTGAGGAGATCGATTCTATATATCTTAACTACAGCGTGTTTTATTATAACAATGAGTATTTCGAAATCCCTCCGGGAGGCGATTCTGTAAGATTGGTTATTTTACGAAAAGCAACCTATGAACCCTTAAAAATCGGCGCTATGGGCATCGCTTCTGCCTCCGGCTCAGGCATCCAAACTTACGCATCTCTGATTGATAAAAACGGTGAAAAAAATTTGGTAATGAATGAAGATATCAGTGTGACAATGGAAACAATTTATCTGCTTCTTCAGCCAGATGGGAAAACAGAAAGTGCAACCAAGTCAAATTTTATAAAAAAATTTACCGGAAGAAAACAGGAAATTGAAAGTTTTATCAAGTCAAATAAAATCAACTTCAACAAGCAATCTGATTTGATGAGCCTCCTTCAGTTCTGTAATCACCAAATGACTTCTGCAAAATGAAAATTTTTTTGCACCAACAGCTTCGCCAAAAGATACAAAATAGCGAAACGCTAAAACCCTTGCATTGAGCAAGGGTCAGCGCCCGATATTTAATATATATCATGGTTTTTCATGCTTCTTTTTGTGGCGGAAGATTTCCTCAGAAGCAACGCAATTCTTCAGCAGTAAGCAAGGGGAGTAAATGAATAATCAACATTAATAAACTCCCTGATGTAGTGCCCTTCTTCATACATAACAATCACTGAGCTCTTCCGCTCATCTGTAAGGGCTCTTAGCCTTAATATTTTTTCGATAATTGATTTCCGGTCAACCCAGGAAAAATGATTTTCTACTTTAAGATATTCCTCTACTCCATGCACGATTTCTCCTGATTTAAGAACATGCACTGTGCTTACCATTCCCGAGCCTGACGGGCGATATTGAGCGGTCGCTTTCATTATCAATTTTTTTATTATTATAAATAATGTCGCAAATGATTTTCATTTGCGCCAAAGCAAAATTGTTATAGGCTGGTCCAATATATTATTTGCACGGAATACCTTTTACATATTCAATAAGGAAGAGGAAATTCTTATATAGTCTTTATGGGGGAGCGGGCTTACAGAGGTTTTGTAGTATTTATTTAGCAACAAAAAACGTACCAAACATCTGTTTTTCAACCAAATCGCGATGTTATTTAGCAACAAACTAAAAGCCAACAAAAAACAAAGAAGCTTTCTGATTATTATAATTAACTAAAACGCTACATAATTTTTGTGATATTGCACTAATTCTTAAAATCAAATAGCAGATATGCTTAACCGTTATTTTATTTATTTCATTTTTCTTTCAGCGCCATTTTTTGCCCAGGCGCAAGATGATTTGTTTTATGGCTCTTTTAATAGCTGGACAAACCTGAAACAGGCATATCACGCTTTTGGAGACGGGACTCATGACGATACACACGCTTTACAAGCTGCATTAGACGATTTGGGATCGCAAGGGCATTCTCCCATTTTATTTATACCCGCAGGCACTTATAGAATTACCGCAACGCTGCATATGAAAACAAGAAAAGGAATTGGCATTATTGGTGAAACTCCGGAAACAACTATTGTGAAATGGGATGGCGCCGCCGGAGCAAGGATGTTTTCATTGAATGGTGTTTCATACAGCGAGTATAGCCGAATGACATGGGATGGCAATGACAAAGCACTGGCTGCATATGCCCATGAATGGGATGGCAGCACGCCTTATGCAAATTCCGGCACACAACATAGTGACGAGATTTTCAAGAATATTGGGGTTGGGCTTTTGTCTGGCCCGAACATGGATGCAGAGTTTACAATTAGAAGGTGCCGGTTTTATAACTGCACATCTGCAGGTATTTCTTTGCAAGGTTTCAATGCACTTGACTGGTGGGTTTGGGATTGTTATTTTGAAAATTGCAGAAGTGGCGTTTCAAACGCTCTTCCGAAAAATGGCGGGGGCAATTTTCACGTTTATCGCTGCAAGTTCATAAAATCAATCAGTGCAGATATCTTAATAAACAATGCTGAATTTTTTTCTTTCCGTGACAACATTTCCTACAATTCAAACTTTTTTATTTTAGTCTCGCAATTTGCCAACTCTTCGCCCATCACTGTTCAGGGCAATCTTGTTATCAATAATCGCGATGTAACATCCGCTTATCTTTTCACAAAAGGCAATGTTCTTTTTCTTGATAATAGTTTTCTTACTACCGACTCAGGCAAAAATTATATTGTAGATGTTTCCGATAATTACGGAACACCTCCGCCAGACCTTTCTATAATTGGCAATTCATTTAACGCAAAACAAAAAAATTATCGCAACAGCGGTACCCGAACAATTAGTTTTGAGAATAAGTCGTCACAAAATATAAACGCAAAATATAACCTTGACCCAAAGCCTTTCGCACTGCCAGCTAATTATCCGGTTATTGAAGTGAATAATAAAATGAGTGCGGATGAAATTCAATCAGCGATCGATAAAGCTGTTTCTGCAAAAAAGAAAACGATCGTTCACTTCAGCTATGGCAATTATAATATTGCGAAAACATTGCAGATACCCTCGAATGCAGGAATAATATTAATGGGCGACGGGCTTTCTTCTGTATTAAACTGGTCTGGAAATAATACTGGCGCTATTATAGAAATGGGCTCGCCCGCAAAAGCCGTCGTTCAAAATTTATATTTTAATGGCAATACCAAAGCAGATTGCCTACTCATCCACGACAATGACCAGGATGGCAATAGTATTTATGGAGACCAGGTGCTTCTTTATCATGGTGTGCAAACAAATCTTTTTGTAGACGGGATTTCAAGAACAGATATCCGCTTTGATGATTTTCAGCATAACTATTGCAACACCGGCACTTCAATAAAGTTGGTTGGCACAAATGACAAAAATCCTTCCCTGTTAAAAATATTTGGAGGCGAATCTTCAAACTTTGGAAACTCATATGATGTAGCAAAAGGCGCCCGCATCTTGCTATTTGATGTTTGGTATGAGAACTCAAACAATTCACGCTTTCTTACATTGCGCGATAAAGGTGAGTTTGTGTTAAATGGAGGCAAGATTGCAAATACGAATGTATTGCCAACTCAGGCTTTTATTGATATCGATAGCTTCAGCGGCAAAATAACTTTGAGCGAAATCATTTTTAATGAGACCAAAAAAACGCTTCACTTCAATGATAGAAATAGCAATGCTTCGTTTTTGGCATTAGGAAATTTAAGCTGGACAGATTCTACAAACAGCTTTTTTGATGTTCACTCAAAAGCCGGTAATTATGCGATGATCAACAATCGGCAAAATACCGGAAAAGGTTCTTTTCCACTTGCCAATTTAGGCGATACGAGCACCGCATTTATATCAAAGATGCTCACAACCATGCGCCAGACAAGGGTTTCAGAGAAACGCAAAACTCCATTAAAAAATTCTTCTTATCTAACACTGGATCGCATCATGCTTGAAAGCGGCATAAATAATTTAAGAATTAAGCGCAGCGAATAAAAATTATATCTGCGAGTATGCTAAAGGTTCTAAAAAAATCTTGGTTATGCGCGAAACCGTATTTGCATATTCAGGAGCTGCAGATATTCTTTTCCAATCGGGGTCATTGCCGAAAGCGCTCCAATTCTTATCACGCTCATCCATATTATCGAACACGAGCATATAAGTAAGGCAAGGCATGTCCTGCCCGATAATCGTCTCGCCAAAAAATACAGGCATCAATTTAGTGCGGTAAAAAATAGTGAACTCTTCTTTATTGAACATTTTTATTTTTCGTGCAAGTGCATCTTCATTATATCCTTCATAAGTGCGGATCTCAAAAATGCGGGAATCTTTTTTTGGAACAACGATTTGTGGGAAGCCATCAAACGCAAGCATTAATTTGCTTTTATATCGTGTGTAAGGAAATTTATCTGCTGTTAGTTTCATGTATTCAGCAGATAAAGATTTATATGAGTCGTCTGCATTAACCTTAAAAAATGATAATGAAAAATCATTCCATGAAGGATAAGCAATCAACACATAAACTTTCACAGGTTCCGATTTGCTCACTTCTTTAAAAACACCGATATTTTTTGCCCCGCATTTATTGAGAGCTGGTATGAGCGCATTTTGGAAATAAGCATGCAGCACATTCTCGCTTGTGCCAAAATGCATTTCATATTCTCTTAATTCAATCAACGCTTTTTGCTCATCCGGGTTTTTATTTGATTGGGGAAAAGCGTTCGCTGTTGCCAGCGCAGATGCTGACAACAAAGATGACTTCATGAATTTTCTTCTTTCCATGTTTATTTATTTAAATACAAAAAAGCATTTTACTTAAACAAAATGAATCTACGCAATTATTTCATCAAAGGAAAATTATTCATGCGTCCCAAAAAAATGAAATAAAAAAATATAAAAATTGTCTATTTGACACTTTATCGCGTATTTCTCCTCGTGGTAAATACTGAATTTTATGAAGATACATAATATAGAATATAAATTCTCGTTTTCAAGTACCCATTCCCGTTAAATACCTTATCTATCTACCGAAGGCTTGTACCTTTCGATTATTACCGTTAAACCGATTATAAATTTTCATAATTACTTGGCATTTCAAAATGAAAGCTAGATTAATTTCCATGCTCATATTCCCGGGCATTATTTTTTTTGCGCAAAATTCATTTTCGCAATGCACCGGCATCAGCTATCCTTCCCAGGGAAATTGCACCTGTTCTACTACTGGCTGCACCTCTCTTACAGGATCTGGTACTACCACTTACAATACTAATAATTCATCTGTTTGCTATACCCTTACGGGCAACTATTCAACTGTAACGGTTACCAGCGTTAACAGCACCATATCTATAAATGGCGGCTCGCAAACACTAACCACTTTGAACATCAATTTGAACAATGGAACCTCGGGCACAAACGGATATTCCAACAAAATTTATTTGTGCGGAAACATAACCATAGGCACGCTCAATAGCTATGGGAATAACGATACCGTTTATGTTTGTGGTAATGTCACCATCAACAATTGGGGCTACACTGGCGGTATAAGTAATATAGTTTCGGTTATTAATCAAGGTGCTTCGCTCACGCTGACAAATGCTCCTGCTATTTTAAATACCGGGTCGCCATATTCATTTAAGGTGGTTAATTATGGCACATTAAACTCTGGCGCTAACTGGACGATGGGCGGGGAAACAACATTGGTAAATGCTTCTTCTATTTCTGCCATCAATTTTGGCAGTCACAGCCTTACCGTTAATGGCGGCATACTTTATATGAATGGGGGAAATTTGACAACGACCGGAGCTTTGACTATTTATTCCACTAATAGTATTTGCATGGGAAATTTTTCGTCGATAAATGTAGGAAATATTTCAAATTCAGCAAGCAATGGAATTACTATGCTTTATGGTTATACGGGATGTGTTTCTTATACCGGCTCTGCCACTGTATACAACTATTTGTCTTCCTCAAGTTCTTTTTATGTATGCGCAGCCAGCAGTGCAACCGGCACAGCTTACAACAGCGCAAGCTGGCCGAAGGTAACAGTTCTGCGAAATTGCTCGGTTACATGTACCCAAGTGCTGCCTCTTACGTTAACTGACTTTTCAGTAAACAGTTCTTTTTCGAATGTAATTTTAAAATGGCGAGTTTCTTCCGAACAAAACAAAGGCCAGTTTGAAGTACAAAGAAGTGATGATGGCATTGAATTTTCTGATATCGGAACAGTTGCAGCATCCGAAAATTATACATCGCAAACAGAATATAATTTTATTGATCATTCGCCTGTGATCGGAAATAATTTTTATCGATTGAAATTATTGACAGATAATGGCAACCCTTCTTATTCGGAAGTGAAAAAGATTGAAATAATTCCGCCAACAGAAATGAAAACAATCACAAGCGCTTCGCAAAATTATATTCAGATAATCATGCCTCAAAATTCTTCAAACAGCACATTGCGGCTTTTGGATATGCAGGGAAGAGTTTTGAAAACAGTTTTAGTAACAGGCCAGCAAGAAAGCATTAATATTCAAACATCAAATATTGCTTCAGGCATTTATGTAGTTGAGCTCATATCGCTACAAACCCATCAGGCAAAACAGGTTTATTTATCATCAGCAAAATAAATCTTCCAGAAATTTACACAGCATCCACATCAGCGATTATTACAACACTGCGAAATTTTTTATTGCTATGCAGAATAATTGTTTGTTGTTGGATTGCCGTCTTGGCAAGATTAATTGTTTGAGCATCTTTCGGGAGCTTCAATAATACTTCAATCAAATATTGATTTCGCACACGGCCAACAGCCGGAGCTGCAGGCCCAACCAGATATTTATTAAAATCTTTTTTAAGATTCAGCGCAAATAAATGGGCAGCATTTTCGGCAACATCTTTCAATGTGTGCTTGAATGTGACAAGAATAATGCGGGAATATGGAGGATAAAAAAATTGCTGTCTACCTTGTAGTTCCTGTGCGAAAAAATTTTTATAATCATGCGCCTTCACATAAGCAAGCACTGGGTGCTTTGTGTTCGCAACCTGCACAATTACTTTGCCTTCGGTATCTTTTCTGCCTGCTCTCCCACTCACTTGCTCCATTAACTGAAATGCTCTTTCATTCACACGGAAATCTGCAAAGCTCAGGATGCTGTCTGCATCTAATATTCCCACCAGATCCACGTTTTCAAAATCAAGCCCTTTCACCACCATTTGAGTTCCAACGAGTATGCTTATACGCTGTTGCTCAAAAAGCTGAATGAGATTATCGTGAGCTGATTTTCCGCGAACGCTGTCAACGTCCATTCTGGCAATTTTTGCTTTTGGAAAAATTTCATCAAGATGCTCTTCAATTTTTTCTGTCCCAAAATTTCTGTCTGCAAAATTGTGGCTTTGGCATGCGCCGCAAACTGTTACCGGTGCGTAAGTTGAGCCGCAATAATGGCATTGTAATCTATTTGTGAGCTTATGAAATGTAAGAGAAACATCGCAGTTTTTGCATTTTGGTATCCATCCACAAACCTGGCAAACCTGATACGGCGAATATCCTCTGCGATTTTGAAAAAGTATTACCTGTTTATTTTTTTCGAGAGATTGCTGAATGGCTTGCTGCAATTCAGGTGTGAGAATTATTTTATTTTTCTCTTTGCTGATTATTTTTTTTGTGTCTACAATTTCTATCTCCGGCATTTTCATATTTCTGAAACGCTCTGTCAATTCAGCCAGTCCATATTTTCCATTCGTTGCATTGAAATAGCTTTCAACAGATGGCGTGGCGCTACCCAATAAGACTTTTGCTTTAAAAAGAGAGGCATAATAAATTGAAGCATCACGCGCATGATAACGCGGTGCAGGTTCTTGTTGTTTATATGAAGCGTCGTGTTCTTCATCAACAACAATCAAACCCAAATTTTCAAACGGAAGAAATAAAGAAGAGCGAGCGCCTAAAACTATTTTAAGCTCGCCGGTTTTTATTTTATTCCAAATTTCCAGTCGCTCATTCTGGCTGAATTTGCTGTGATAAATTCCAATATAACCACCAAAATGTTTTTGCAGCCTTCTAATAATTTGTGAAGTGAGCGCAATTTCAGGCAACAGATATAAAACCTGTTTGCCTTGTTTGATGTACTCTTCAATAAGTTTAATATACACGAGCGTTTTGCCGCTTGAAGTAACGCCATGCAATAAGCAAACATTTTTTTCAAGAAACGACTGATTTATTTTCTGCAGGCTTACTTGTTGTTGCGGCGTAAGCTCAAAATCAATATTGATATTGCGGGGAAGATATTTAAGCCTGTCGATTGTTCTTTTTTCAATCCGTAAAATATTTTTGTCGATTAACCCTTTCAATTGCGCTTCTGTTGCGCCTGATTTTTTCAGCAATTCCGCTTTCGTCACTTCTCCCTGCGTTTTCATGAAATGCAGATAGCTAAGCAATAGTTCCATTTGTTTTTCCGCACGCTGCAATTTTTTATCCTCATTCAATAAGCCGCTCAAATTCTCTTCATTATCATATTGAGCATTCAATAAAACATAAGTTTCTTTTTTTGCAGTATATGTTTCTTTTAATGATTCCCAAACAGTGCAAACTTTTTTTTCAATCAGCCGTTTAATGACAGGATAGATATTGGATGAATCAAGCAACTGTTGTGCCTCCGCTAATTTCAATTCTTTTTTTATTGATAATCCTTCTGCAATTATGTATTCATCATGGTCAAGCTGCGTGAAATCTTCGCCGAATTCTTCATTGAAAAGCAAAATTGTTTCACTGCTTAATTTAAGGTGCGCGGGCAAAGAAGCGGCCATCACTTCTCCTTCGCTGCATAAATAATAATTGGCAATCCATTCCCATAATTGCATTTGTTCAGGAAAAATAACAGGCTCTGTATCGAGCACATTCAAAATTTCTTTCGGTTCAAATGCCTGAGGTTTTTCCTTATGAATGCGCTTGATTACGCCTGCATATTTTTTATTTTTCAAAGCAACCTCAACACGGCAGCCTTGCTTCGCTGATCCAATAAATTGTTCCGGTATATGCCAGGTATAATTTTTTGGCAATGCCAGTGGTATGATGATCTCTGCGTACAAATTATTGTTGATTAAAAAAATTCAATTTACAATTACTAAAGATATTTTGGTGAGCGCCAGATTTTGCTGCTATATTTTATAAAACAATTGTTGACGATGAAAGTTGCGTAAGGTTTTTTTTGGTTAAATCATTTCTCAATCCAAGTTGCATTATATTCCTTCAGCTTTGTTTCCATTTGAGCAAACACTTCGCTTTTCAATACCGGCAAATCATCTATTGAAAAATTTTCTGTACTTATTTCATCAAGAAAAACAGCTCTGCTTTTTCCAGGCGTGAGCGAAAAGATGCTTTTATAGCTCAGCCTGTCGTAAGTATCTAAAAACAATATTGGCTTAATAGGCGTTTGCGTTTCGATGGCAATGCGAAATGCACCGTCATAAAAATTTTTCAGCGCATGATGGGTCTCATTAAAAGTTCCTTCAGGAAAAATAAAAATTGAAATGTTTCTTTTAAGAACGGATTTTAAAGTCTTCACGCTGCTTGCGCGATTGTCTGCATCGCTTCTGTCGACCATTACCACACTGCTTTGATAAATAAAACCGAAAATTGGTATCCGCTTCATCTCAAATTTTCCAAGTGCCCGGAAATGCTGATGCCTGATGGATTTAATTATTATTGGAATGTCGAGATAAGAAATATGGTTCGCAACAAAAATGTATTGTTTGTTCTTATCAAGCTGCGACAAAAAAATATTCTTATGAAAAATTCCAATCAAAAAATACCATACGTCTGCCCATAACCTGCAAACATCGTAAATGAAATTTCCTCCTCTTATCTTTCCAAAAAAAGATGCCGCAAATACGAATGGAAAAACAATCAACATCAATATAACAAACATCAAAAATGCATAGACGGAGTAAATAAATTGGAAAGGTTTTATAATCATTTTCATGTATGAACCATTTTTTATTGTTGTTACTATTCATATTCACTTTAATGACAATCGCATTGCCATTCTACCCCAAGTTCAATGCAGGTAATAACAACAAGCCCACGCTGCGAGGGTGCAAATATAATGCGCAAGTGCTGTCCTTCATTTGTATAACCTTCCAATGCATATTTCGGATCAGGCTTCGCATCAGTCTCGCTTTTACGATAATCGATTTCGCCTTTTTCTAAAATCTCTCTTATTTCCGTTTCTGTAATATGCCTGCAATCCATGCGGCAACGAGCGTGATGAGTATAAACGAGATAGTCAGCATGCCTGTTAATCGGATCACTTGAATTGTTAACGGTCTGTTGACAACTGACAAAAAATAAGCAAGAAAAAAGCAGGATGAAAAAAAATCTGTTCCGCACTTTATTTTAGTTTGCTGCAAATATAGAAGATAAGAATCCGATTCACGCAATGCAAAGCAGCAGATTTATTACCTTTACATGCTTATGCCTTCAGCAAAAACAGTAGCATTCCACACACTTGGCTGCAAGCTCAATTATTCGGAGACTTCGACGCTTTCGCGCATGCTCGAAAGCGAAGGCTTTGAAAAAAAAGATTTTGAAGATTTCGCAGATGTGTATGTCATCAACACATGCTCTGTAACTGATAACGCAGATAAAGAATGCCGCCATCTTGTTCGGCGCATACAGCGAAAATCGCCGCAAAGCCTTGTAGTAATAACCGGTTGTTATGCTCAGCTAAAGCCAAAAGAAATTGCAGAGATACCGGGCGTTGATTTGGTTTTAGGCGCAGCAGAAAAATTCAATATCGCTTCGCATTTAAAAGAATTATCAAAAGGCCATGCAACAAAAATATGCAGTTGCGACATTGAAGAAGTCAACGAATTTCATTCTTCATTCTCAATAGCTGACAGAACCAGAACGTTTCTAAAAGTTCAGGATGGATGTGATTACAATTGTTCTTTCTGTACCATTCCGATGGCACGCGGAAAAAGCAGAAGCGATTCTATTGAAAATGTTTTGACAAATGCTAATGCATTGGCAAAAAAAGGAGTAAAAGAAATTGTGCTGACCGGCGTTAATCTTGGAGATTATCGCGAACCTTCCATTTTTGTTTTAGAAAATGAAAAAGTTAAGACGAGAGATTTTTTGAATCTCATTCAAGAGCTTGATAATATAAATGGAATTGAGCGATTCAGGATTTCTTCTATTGAGCCGAATTTATTATCGAATGATATTATTGAATTTGTCGCGAGCAGTAAAAAGTTCATGCCTCATTTTCATATTCCTTTACAAAGCGGCAGCAATAAAATTTTAGGTTTGATGAGACGGCGATATAAAAAAGAATTGTATGCGAGCCGCGTAAATGCTATAAAAACTTTGATGCCGCATTGTGCGATTGGTGCAGATGTAATTGTTGGTTTTCCGGGCGAAAACGAACAAGATTTTAAAGAGACTTTTGATTTCCTTCATTCAATCGATGTTTCATACTTGCATGTTTTTACTTATTCAGAAAGAAACAATACAAAAGCACTAGAAATTAAACCAATCGTTCCGGTGGCGGTAAGACATGAAAGAAATAAAATTTTGCGGAACTTGTCTTACATGAAAATGCAGCATTTCACACAACTATTTGCTGGGCAAACACGTAAAGTATTATTTGAAGGGCGTTCAAAAAACACAATGATGGAAGGTTATACAGATAATTATATTCGCGTTACTGTTCCTTTACGCGAACAATGGGTGAACCAGATTGTTGATTGGAAAATATGACCAGGAGGATTTATTATGAAATTTCAGGTTACCATAAAATTTCAAATGGATGACGACTTTATGTCGCTCGTGCCATCGCACAGAACTTATATCAATCACTTGATTGAAAAAGGAATTGTTGACTATTATGTTGTTTCCATAGAATCGCAAAAAACGTGGATAACATTTACTGCAAAAACGAAAACAGAAGTAAGGAAACATCTTGAAAAATCGCCATTGCACAAATATTGGAAATATGAAATTGATGAATTGTTTGTTGTT
>CAVRBD010000060.1:0-72762 GCA_963718975.1 uncultured Bacteroidota bacterium
AATTTCTTTAAGCCACAGAAGACACACTTATTATTTTAAATGCTGATTGGTTGATTATAAAGTGCAAATTTAATTAATTGGCACAGCTAGATATATTTGATAGATGTACCGGTAATGTACACCAACGCGTTGGTGTTTCGTGCACAGTAAATAACGCAGAGCTATGGGCCTATAGTGCTTATCAGACGTGAGGTGAGATTTGAGATGCGTTATTTCGGTGCAGTGAATATAATCGCTCAGTTCTGTAACCTGGATCGATTAACGGCTGTAAAATGCATTATTAAACGATCTGCCGTGTATAATGCGGAAAAGTTGAGCTAGTTGATTTCGATGCAAGTCGATTTATTCCTGTATGGTACCCGAGAGCACAAAGGCACTGACTCAACATTTAAATTAGGAGCTTTGTCAGGGCAGGTGATTGTGTAAATGAAATTGAGCGAGCTGATTCATTTGTGAAATAAGTCTGCAATGATTAGGCTAGTAGGTGGAGTTTTAGTCATCTAGGTGAAAACGGTCTTGTTTATTTTAATAAGTTATAGAAGTAGTTGAATACGTGATTTGAAAATTAAACTGTGCTACTGTGCATTATCAGGTATGTGTGCTTTGCCGTTGTGCGTCACTTTTGTGAGACCCCACAAATTTAAAAGGCGGACAACTAACAAATGATTGCAGGAGGATTTTTGCTTTTAGCCATCAAGTGGGTTGCTTTTTTTATTGCCTTGATGTTTGTCGTGAACCTAATTTTCATTGTGAACATTTTTAAGATGCCACGAAAAATTTTGAGGAACCATTTAATCGTTATCGCAGTTTGCGTGACATTATTTTTATTAATCGGAAGAATTTTATAACCTTATGACAGCACAACTTTTTAAAGACAAAAAGCATGTTCAAGATTTAGCTGAAAGAGCAGACGACAACGGGACTACAAAAAAACTTGTTTCATTATTCCGCAAACTAAAAAAAGACAGGGAACATTTTTATTTGCAGCTTGAAGAATTGGAAGAAATCTTAAAATGGAAACTTCGTGGACAATTTGGGCGACAAGCAAAAAGACGACAAGCAAATACAAGTGAAAATGTAATGACAATTACAAAGGCCGCATTTGCTGTAACACATACTGACAAAGACATTGAAACAACACTAAAATTGAAATTGCTTTCCACTTTGAGCGGAGTTGAAATTCCTGTTGCATCAGCAATTTTGACACTTTGCTTTCCGACACAATATTCGGTAATTGACTTTCGGAATTGGCGGCAAGTTTATAAGACCGAGAAACAAAAGACTAATTATACAACAAAAGAGTATGTTGAATATTTAAAGACCATCAGAAGTTGGGCTAAGGAATTTGGTGTGACACCACAAGAAATTGACCTTGCGATTTGGCAAAAAGACATCGAAGACCAAAAATAAAGCGAACGCACAACATGGGGTTTTGCAATAGGCTGGCTGACGGAAGGACAATGGGCCTGAAAGCCATGCTGGGCTTATGTTCCGGCTTGACATTAGGAATTATACTTTTGGAAAAACAATGAACAATTATTTATAAATTTGGCTTTTGTACCAAGCTGGACGTTATGAATGCCCAGCCCATCGCAAAGCCCTGTTCGTTGTGTGCCATTTTAAGACGACTCTCTAAACATTACCGTGACGACCTTAAACTATAAACAAAAACTTTTACGGACGACTGAAATTCAAAACAGTTTAGTTGACTCTTCCAAGACATTTGACGAGCAGACAAGACAACACTTTAAACATCTTTCTAAATATATTAAGGATATCTTGGCAGCTAACCCAAACGCAAACTCTTATCAACTTAAGACGCTGGCAAATGAATTATTAAGATACTGGAACGAAAGTATCAACCACGATACAGAAAAATTTTGGAAAGAGTTACAAATAAATGACATTGACTTCGAGAGAAAAGAGCCTTTAAAGTTTGCGCTAACAAAAAAACGATTTAGTAATGTTGAGCAAAGTATTGACGCAAAAAATAATTGGGCTGATCTTAAAAAGCTAAATTTAATTACCGACAGATTCTCAAATACCGAAATTGAACAAATTGAAAACATAATTGCAGACGACGAAAACAAACGGCTTGACATTTTAAAAAAATGTTTGACAAAAAAGCTAATATCACCGACACAGTATCTAAAATTTGGAGAGTGTATGGCGTACTTTAACAACTGCCGACTTTTTGACAAATACTTTACGACAGCACAAGTAAAAGAACTATATGACATTTGGAAAAGCTTTAAAGCTGAGTGATTGAAGAAAAAACGGCACACAACATTCGGTTTGCTGCTATGCTGGCGGACGGAAGAGCAATCGGCATTTGTAAAACTATCAGCTAATATCGGGCAGACGGAATTCTTTTGAGCATTTGTTGTTAACTTCATCATCAGCAATTTTATTCGGCTTCGGTTCTGGGCTGGACATTATAAAATCCCAGCACAGCAGCAAGCCGGATGCGTTAGCTGCTATTGTAACAGACACACCAAAACTGTATGAACAAATTCTTCGTTGACACTTTCTCCGACCCAATAATAATGACTGTTGTTAGCTTTCAATTATTGTGGATGATTTACGCAATTGTACAGCTTGCAAAATTGCGGACAAATATTGCACGACAGACAATTAACTATTATTCATTTGAATCAATACCGAGTACGTTTGTGACTATAGGACTTTTCGGCACATGCCTTGGCATAGCAGTGGGTCTTTACAAGTTTGACGTAAACCCTGAGAATATTAAAGGAAGCGTTCAATTACTTTTGAGGGGTTTGAAAGTGCATTTTTTGTAACCATTCTTGGATTGTTCTTTTCATTAGTGTTCAAGAATATAATAAACCATTACCTAAACCGCTTTTCTGATATTCAGCCACCTGAATCACCCGAATTAGAACAGCTCACAGAAATGAACAATAATTTACAATTATTAGGTCATAATATTTCTGAAAGTTTTAGAAGCAAGTTTGATGTTTTTTTAGAGGACATGAAAAAAACAAACGAGAAGCTCATAACCAATTTAGATTTCTTTGTTGCTAACCTTGCCGACCAAAATCAACAAGCATTAATTGAAGCTCTTGAAGGGGTAGTTACTGAATTGAATACAGGATTTAAAGAGATTTTAGGTTCATTGGTTAAGCAAAATTTTCAAACACTTACAGAAAGTGTAAATAGTTTAAACAAATGGCAGCAACAGCATAAAACACAGGTTGAGACACTTACTGAGACTTTTAGAGAAATAGTCACTAATTCAGGAAGATTGGATGAAACCTTGGCAAATATTATTAAGAAAAATGACCAGCTAATTGGTCAAAACAGCAAACTAAGTCAAATCATTGATAGCTTAAGTAAAGTTCTTGTAGATGATAAGCGTTTTGTTGAAATAATTAATCAATTAAACAACTCCACACAAAATATTTCGGAGGCGGCTGATGGATATAACAACAATTTGACCGAGATAAAAAAATTAAGTTCTTCTATTGACAATTGGTTTAAAGGCGAGCATAGTATTAGAGAAAGTATTGTGATGCTACAAACCCAATTAAATGACCTGGCCGAAGTAAGGGTTAATCAAATTCCAATTTTTACCGACAGCCTAAAACAAACATTTGGGACACTTGACAAGATACTTGCTGAATATCACAAAGCAATCCCAAGGATAGTCGAAAAAGCTTTCAATGATAGAAACAATAATCAATGAGTAGACCAAGACACAAAGTTGATGAAAATTATGTTGCTTTTTCAGACATAATGACTTGTCTGATGATAATCTTTTTGTTTATTGCAATCTCATATATCATGGAAGTGTTTTCATCAACATTTGTAAAGGATGAAATGTATAACACAATAACCGAACAGATGATTAATGACTTAGATAAAAACAACGTAAAACTTGGAAAAGATTTATCGCTTAAATTTTTTAACAATGATAAAAATAGCAAGGATGTGCTTTTTGAAACTGGTCAAGTTACTATGACAGAAAATTTTAAAAATAAGGTTAGCAAAATTTGGCCGCTTTATCAGAATATTATAATCAAGGACACTTTTTTGAACTACATAAGTGAAATAAGAATTGAAGGACACACCGATACTTTACCTCCAAAAAATTCACCCCTTTCTAGTTATGAATATAATCTCAACCTTTCATCATTGAGAGCACAAGAAGTTTTAAGGTTTATTAGGTCAATGCCCTGTTATGTGAATTTAGAAGAATCAAAAAAGCAACGACTACAATTCCTAATGACGGCAAATGGAATGTCATACAGCAGGGCTTTAAATGATTCAAATGAAGTTTCTTACTTATCCAATCTCAAAAGCATTAGTCCTGAAAAATCAAGAAGGGTTGAATTTAGAATAGTAACAACCAATCAGAAACTCGTCGAAAACTTAATAAAAAAATAAAGTAGAGAATGTTATACAATTTCTTTCTTGGTCACTCTGCTTCAGTATTAAGTAAAATGCTTGGTCGTTCAGTATCCGACCTTGAACCTGAAAGCTATAATCTTAGTGAAATCGAAGACCCAGACAATAACGGATTTTATTATAAGAGGGATAAAGATGGCAACCTGTTCCGAATTGGATTTTATCTAACTCACTATAATAATGTTTATTGGGGGAAATCACCCTCACTCCATATAGATTTCTGCGACAATGCAATTGAGTTGAAGCATTGGATGCGGGCAACTAATAGTCAGATTGTAACCTACTATTCAAAGGACAACAAGACGATTTATAAAAATCAACGCCTAAACATTTGTAAAAAATGTTTGACATTGCTTCGTAATAAGACTTCAATTATTGTGACAGGAAGGTCATTTGATGAATTCATATTGACTTTAGAAGAAGACGACAATTATAAATGCACTGTTCCAAACAAAGACGGCTACGTTATAAACTGGCAGCAAATATCTAAAGCATTTCGGGAGACAAAGAATTATAAATGCGAAGGCTGCTCTTACAAATTAAAAGACAAGCAATTTTCAAAATTTATTCAGACACATCATATTGAATCATACGACAAGTTGAATAACAAAAGAAGTAATTTAAAGTGTTTATGCGTAAAATGCCATTCTGTGGTTGACGACTATCATCGTAAACAATTTACATCAATAGAAAATCAGTTACTACTTGCTGAATTTGAAGAGTACAAATCTCGACCATAACGGCAGGTAACATTCGGTTTGCTGCTATGCTGGCGGACGGAAGAGCAATCGGCATTTGAACAACTATCAGCTAATATCGGGCAGACGGAATTCTATTGAGCATTTGTTCTTAACTTCATCATCAGTAATTTTATTCGGCTTCGGTTCTGGGCTGGACGTTATAAAATGCCAGCACAGCAGCAAGCCGGATGCGTTATCAGCAAGACATAGTATAAATATTTATGGACAGTTCTTCACTCCTGGCTCATCTTAAACAGGTATACAACGTCTCTGATAAAGATTGTTTGAGGCTTATTCAATTATTTGAAACATTGGAGGTAAAAAAAAACGAACATCTTTATCGTTCCGGCGAAATAGTCAGATATGTTTACTTTGTTGAACAAGGTTGTTTAAGACAGTATTATATTAATAATAACGGTGAAGAACGCACCATTTATTTTAAGGTGGAAAACGGATGGTGCAGCGAGTTGGTAAGTTTTCTGGATATTAAGCCAACTGAATTATGTGTGCAGGCACTTGAAAACAGTAAACTTCAACGTATCAATCAAAAGAACTGGATATATGCAATAACCCAGATCCCATCTATGACAATAGGCTTTATAAGAGCACAGCAGGACACAAACCTGATGTTGAAAAAAAGACTTGCCGAAGCTACTGTTGAAACTCCAGAAGAAAAATATTTGCGTTTTGTAAAAGAAGAACCCCACTTATTGCAGCGGATACCGCTCTACCATATTGCTGCTTATTTAGCCATGACTCCCGAAACATTAAGCCGCATCAGAAAAAAAATTGCAGAAAAATAATTTCTTATCTCAAATCAAGGACTTTACTGTTTCAGCACGATAGTTTTGTTTCATAAAAAAATTGCTATTATGAAAAATGAAATTATCAAAGCTGGTCAAGTCACCATGGATTTCCTTTTGGAAAACACAGACACCAACGGTTCTGCAAGCATGTTTGAATTTACAGTTCCTGCCGGAGCAAAGGTCCCCGTAACTTATTATCACGAGCATTACGAGGAAACCATTTACGGGCTGGAACGAATTATCACTTTTACGGTAGAAGGCAAAGCAATAGATATTGCACCAAACGAAACCCATTTTATTCCCCGTGGGGCTGTCCAAAATTTTCACAATTAACAATAAACGAATGCCCACTAAAAAATTACTATTATGAAAAAAGAAAGAATTAATGCCGGTCAGATTATTATTGACTTTTTGCTGGAAGCGTCTGATACCAACGGTTCTACAGCTATGTTTGAATTTACAGTGCCAGCGGGAGCAAAAGTACCGATACCTCATTACCACGAGCATTTCGATGAAACCATCTACGGCTTATCAGGTATTTTAACTTTCACTGTAGACGGTAAAGCAATCGACATTGCGCCAGGCGAAGCTTGTTTTATTCCACGTGGCGCTGTGCATGGTTTTGACAATTTAAAACAAATCGATGCCAAAGGGCTATCCGTAATTACTCCTGCTTTGCTTGGCCCGATATTTTTTAAAGAGGTAGCGGAGATAGTAAATGCAGGTGGTCCTCCTGATCTTGCAAAATTAGGGTTGGTAATGGCAAAGCATGGACTGATCCCTGTTGTACGAAAAAAATAATTTAGAACTTCTAAAAAAATATTATGGACAAGTATCTCACAATATTCTCAGAACAACTGGATGCAGCATTTAATCCTGAAACATTATTCCCTGATAAAAAAAATGATATCATGGGATGGCTGAAGCGGAAATTCATTATTATAAAGAATATAAAGAAACACCGGAAAGAAATTTCAACGGTAAATAATAATTCTGAAGTTGAATATGCTTAGCTGCACACATTAGCAAGACGAAAATTTTCCGTAAAACATCAATCATAAAAAAATAAAACAACATGAAACAAATCTTAATCGTGGGCATGAACCCGCATACGATCGATTTCTCACAGCCAGGCTTTCTGCCAGGCTTAACTGCTGAAAAAGTGTTAATGGGACTTAAAGCAGAAAGAGAAAATTTAAAAGCAGAAGGATGTGATTCGGATATGCACCTGATCGACACGGGCGTGCTTGAAATGTCTACCCTTGCAGAACAACTTAAAGCCAAACAATTTGATGGTGTTATGATAGGAGCAGGTGTCAGGATACCACCTTCCAATTTTATTTTATTTGAAAAAATAATTAATACTGTTCACGATAGTGCTCCAAATACAAAAATTATTTTCAATACAAACCCTAATGACACCGCTGCGTCTATCAGGCGATGGTTGTGATTATAAACCCTGCACATAACATTCGGTTTGCTGCTATGCTGGCAGACTAATAAACCCTCATCATTTTTTTTGCTGACAATGCCTTGGATCCTGTCTCACGAACCAATTTTAAAATTCATGTGTTTCCAATTTCGTTTAGTGAGACACGAACAGAGGCTTTGGTGACAATAGCAAATAATTACTCATTTTTTTACGATATGCTATTTATCGGTAACTGAATAGCAAACTCGGTTCCCTCAGCTTCTTTTGTATTTAGTTTTATTTCGCCGCCATGCGCTTTTATAATATCATCATTTGTCTGAATCACGGATTTGAAGGATTGAAAGATTACACGGATTAAGCCTCAGTGAAATCCATAAATCCGTTTAATCCGTGATTCAGACAACAGGTAACTGAATAATAAACTCAGTTCCCTCAGCTTCCTTCGTTTCTACCTTTATATCACCACCATGCGCTTTTATAATATCATAGCTCAGGCTCAACCCCAAGCCAGTTCCTTGACCCGTTGGTTTTGTTGTAAAGAAGGGCTGAAAGATTTTATTTACAATATTTTTGCTTATGCCGTTTCCATTATCACTAACGGTGATGGATATATGGTTACCTGATTTTTTAGTTTGAACAGAAATAAAAGGGTTGTAATCAGCGTTTAGCTTTGAGCGTTCAGCCTTCAGCTTTTCATTCATTGCATAAAACGCATTGTTGTAAAGATTGAGTAAAACTCTTCCGATATCCTGGGGAATGATATTTATTTTACCAATGTTGCTATCAAAATCAGTTTCTATTGTTGAGCTGAAAGAATTGTCTTTTGTGCGAATACCATGAAATGCTAATTTCAAATATTCATCGCATAATGCATTTATATTTGTTGGCACTTTTACACCTGTGCTTGACCGTGAGTGCTGCAACATGCCTTTTACAATTGCATCGGCGCGCTTGCCGTGATGGTTTATCTTTTCTTCATTTTCTTTTATATCATTGGAGATGGTGATTGCCTCATTGATATTTCCTGATTTTAATTCCGTTTGCAGCTCACCAATCATTTCTTTATTCACTTCAGAAAAATTATTTACGAAATTTAACGGGTTTTGTATCTCATGCGCAATGCCGGCAGTGAGCTCTCCGAGAGAAGCCATCTTTTCTGATTGTATAAGTTGCTCTTGTGTTGCCTTCAGCTCAGTTAATGTATTTTCGACTTTATATTTTTCTCTTTCCAATAAAAGGTTCGCTTTCTTTTTATGCTTGTTGCTTCGCCATTGAATAAATGCAATCAGTATCCCTACAATTACAAGAAAACCGAGAAAGCTGATGGCAAAATATTGCAGATTTCGCAATCTTTTTTGCTCCTCCTCTTTTTTTTGCTGTTCCAATTTTGCGCTTACTTCTTTCTTATCATATTCATATTGAAGTTTTGATTCAATTGATTTCTTGTTCGTCTCATCGTTGTAGATACTGTCTCTGTAATTATTTTTTGTTCTTAAATCTGTAAAGGCCTTTTTATAATTTCCTTCTGCGCTGTCGAGTGCAACAATATCGTTATATACATATTCTAAATTTTGTACTCCCCCATTTTTAATTCCGATTGCCACGCTTTTTTGAAGGTATTCATCTGCTACCGGAAAATGGTGAAGGAACATATTGACCTCCCCGAGTAGTTCATAATCAAAACCTTTGGCAGCAATCCAATCACTTGGCTCCATCTTTAATTTCTTTAAATAATATTCATTGGCTTTTACATAATATTGATAAGCTTCCTTTGGCTTTTCTTTTTCTTTCATAGCCCCTATAATCATATAAATTTGCCCAAAATGGTTGTACAGCCCGGTAATGGCACTCGTATCATTATTTTTAAGCATTCCCTGAAGGATTGTATTGTATTTTAGAGCATCCAATTCTTCCTGAATACTACTTCCAAGCATTTTTGTATCAACAATGCCCCAATAAGAACTTAATAATAATTCCCTGTTGTCAATTTCCTTTGCAATCTTCATAAGATCGAAATAATCCTGCAAAGCTTCTTTAGGATTATTTAGAAATTCGGCAGAGCCTCCGAGAGCATGAAGTGTCCATCCCGACATTTCCTTATCGCCTAATTTATTATAGTACATCAAAGCCGAATAATAATTTTTCTGGGCATCAGGATAATTGCCACGTTGATAATATATCTGGCCTTTTTGGTAATAACAATATGCCATCCGGTTTTTATCCCCTATTTGTGTTGCTATGGTCAGCGCTTTATTGATCGTATCTGTAATTTTATTGACCTCGTCAGGGTTTGACATAAAACCAAAAACACTGGAATGTATTACGGCTATCAGCAGGTAACATCTTGCTTCTACTTTCTTGAAGCCATTCTTTATAGAAAGCGCTAATGATTGTCGTACAAAAGAAAATGCCTTACTTGTATCTTGTACATATAAAAATTCCAAACCAAGCTCGCATAATGTATTTGCTTTAATCGTGTCATCCTTAAGATGCGGCAGCAGGCCTTGCAATGAATCAATCTTTTTGTTTTGGGCAAAACTTGCAAAGGAATAAAATAGGAAGAGAAACAGAAGGTTGTTGTGCCGGGGCAGATGCTTCATAAAAGCGGTTTATTTTTGGAAAACCAGGGCTATAGAGGTTTTGTCAGAGAGGACTTTGATAAATATACAGAAATTATATTATCAAAGAGGTTCTGTGTTTACCCTATGTCCTGGTTCGTGCCTCACGAACCAATTTTAAAATTTTTGCCGTTGCTGCGTTCTTTACCAGCAACGATTATTGTTTGGCCATGCGTTGGTGAAGAAATAAGGATGGGTTGAAAACTGCGTGATATGAAGTTATTTGTTGTTGTCATAGAAATCAACGGCTATAATGTTGGAAGAACGGAAGCCTTGTGTTGATTCAAACTACATTGCAGGATTTGCCGGATCATCAATTTTACGGTGGTTGGTGTATGTGGTATAAAAATCATCGTTTGTTTTTTTTAACTGCAGAATCATTTTGTCCATTTGATTCTTCAGCAGCATGTCGGCCTGTTTATATAAATTGTCAAGCGTTTTTGAATACGATGCGCGCCGGGTCAGCGTATTGCGCGATGGGTTTATTTTACTCTTGTAATCATTAATAGCTATTTCAAAGTTCGTAATCAAGTTAGCGCCCAGGCCATAATCGGTCAGCGGAGCCAGGTTTGTATTTGCAGCATCAAGAATATTACTGCAGGCAGTCGTCAGGCCATCATCGTTCATAGCTTTTAGCCCGGAGGGAGAGAAGCCAACCTGCTCCTTTAAAGTTTTGTTGTTTGCAGCACATGCGAATGCAAAAATGAGCACAGAAAGATTAGATGCCTGATCGGAAAGATTCTTCTTGCTCTGCAATTTATCTATGCCAATACCAGTAATGAAATTTGATTCAAGCTCGGATAATGAATGGATGCTGTCAACAATCAGCCCGAATGAATCAAGTGCTGCGTGAAAAGCGGGAAGCGTATCAATAATAGATGAATTGTTATTGCAATAAGCAATTACAGCATCATACATGTTGAGCAGTGCTTTGTTTTTTTTGTTCATGGGATGTGGTTTTGTGAAGTGAATAAATTAATAGCACAAAAATATTCAGCATTCAAATAATTGACAATACAACTTTGTGGTAACAGGTTTTTGGGTAGAAATAATCTTCCTGTCAATGGCACTACAGTAATGATTCGTTATTAAGCAAATGTTTTTGTTAATGCCTTTGTGATGATAAGTTCATCGACTTGAGGGCCGCGATCAATGCTTATGAAAAACAAATGCGCATAAGGGCTTCGCAGTTTGCAAAAGAATCATTGGAGAATGGCGAATGGATGCATTCGGAAAATGCTTTGGAAAATATGTTGCAGATGTTCGCGCAATAGAAGCGGGAAAAGGTTTTAAGTTCAATCTCTTTAAAAATTTCATTTCTCAGTTTTTAGTAGCTTGCACCATTGCACTTTAAACAACCAAAGCTTCCTCTGTTATGAGAATTAATAAAAGAATATCACTGTTCATTTTTGCTATTGCTATTGCTGCAAATGCATTTTCACAATCGCTGCCGGATTCAACCATTAAAAAAATTGACAGCTTATTTGCCAAATGGAACAATGCTAACAGTCCCGGCTGCACCATCGGTATCGTAAAAAACGATGTGCTTGTGTATTCAAAAGGTTATGGAATGGCAAACCTTGAATACGGCGTTCCCAATAAGCCTGAAACTATTTTTCACATGGCATCTGTTTCCAAACAATTCACTGCATGGTCAATTATTTTGTTGGCAAGGCAAGGAAAACTTTCTCTTGAAGATGATATACATAAATATCTTCCCTGGTTCCCTGATCTTAAAGAAAAAATTACCATCCGCAATTTGCTTAATCACACAAGCGGCATCAGAGATCAATGGCAATTGCTCGCCATTGCAGGAACAAGATTGGATGATGTGATCACACAGGAACAAATTGTAAAAATATTAAGCAAGCAACAGGCGCTTAATTTCAAGCCGGGAGAAAAGTACAGCTATTCGAACAGCGGCTTTACCATGCTTTCAGAAATTGTAAAGGCTGTGAGCGGACAAACGCTTCGAAAATTTACTGACTCTGCTATTTTTAAACCTTTAGGCATGAATGATACGCATGTACATGATGATTATACTGAAATTGTAAAGGGCCGTTCTTATTCATACGACCGCATTGACAGCGCACATTTTTCAAATGCTATTTTAAGTTATTCAAATTCCGGCGCTACAAGCCTTTTCACCAACATTAATGACATGAGCAAGTGGGTAATGAACTTTTATAACCACAAAGCCGGCGATCAGCAAGATGTTGATATGCTCACAACAAAAGGCAAACTGAACAGCGGCAAAGAAATTAATTATGCATGCGGCATTTCTGTAGATAAATACAACGGATGGAAGCAATATTCGCATAATGGTGCCGATGCGGGCTATAGAACTTCTGTTTCTGTTTTCCCTGATCTTAAAATGGGCTTTATTGTTTTCAGTAATGTGGGCGATTTTAATGCCGGGCGTAGAGCAGATGAGATCACAGACATTTTTGTTAAGGACACAGCAACAAAAAAAGACGATATCAAAAAAGAAAAACGGGATAGCACGACTGCAATATTGAAAGACAGCAATGCAATTAAGAAATTTGTCGGCAATTATATTGGTGAAGATGGCCTTCCTTTCAGTTTTGATATTACAAGAGGGAAACTATATTATCATATTTACAGTGAAAGCAATTTTTTAATTGAAGATTCCAAAGACAGTTTTTCCATTCCCGAGGCACCTGACGTAAAATTTACTTTTAGCATAAAAGGAAAAGATACGATTGCCGATGTAAAAGCCGGTTCAGGATTTTATCACACTAAAAAATACGTAAGCGATACTTCACAATCAGATATTCGCTTAAAAGAATATACCGGCACCTATTACTGTCCTGAATTGGATAGTAAGTACGGCATTATTTTAAAAGATCATCACTTAATATTGACCAATGTTAAGTATGATGATACAAAGATTACTTTAATTGGCAATGATCATTTGCTAACTGATTATTGGTGGCTCAACCACATGATGTTGTTGAGAGATAAGAACAATAGCATCATTGGTTTTGAAGTGAATTCCGGCAGAGTGATGCATTTGAAGTTTGATAAGTTGAAATAGGCAAGGGCTTGGTTGAAAGAGATGACATCTTTCTAAAAGATGTCATCTCCTTCTGTAAATATTTGATTTTGGAATCATCAGTACACAGAAGATATTGAACTCTATTTATGCTTATATTATAAATTAAAAACCAATAACGAACATAGCGGCAAAGTTCAGCGTGCAATAGTTTTTCGGTTATCTATTGGCGTTAATTATTTTAGAATGGATGATATCAATCACTTGAAATTATTGTTGCAAAGGTACAATTGCATTGGCTGGGTTGATGTAAAACACGAACCAATTGTCGAATGTATAAAGCTTTCCTTTTATGGAGACAGGCTGTGCAACATAATCCAATACCTGTTTGTTGATTCTTTCTCCATTTGTTCCAACTAAAACGGCGTAATAAGGTTTGCGTTCCTTGTTTTTGAAAGTAAGCATGGGCATAATGCCACCGCTTATGCACAAAATTGCGCAACTGCGGTGAGGTTTCCCTTCGCCGGGGTTCATAGCGCCGAGGTAGCATTTAGGATCGATTATTTCTCCGGTAATAACAGTGTCTGAAATTTTAATTAATTCAGATTTGGGCAACTCATTTTCAGCGTTCATCATTTCAACAGAAGCTTTACCATTGCTAAGTTCTATGGCCTCAGAAGAATCTCTTTTTATTAATCCGCCCGTAATAATGGCTGTCGGGTTATTGTCATGATTTTCCCGCAGCAATTGATGCACTACCCCATCTGCGCCAAACTTAGCATCATTTACCAAAGGATATGTTTTGATAACGGGATTGCCATAAATATCTTTTCCTGTAACTGTCCTTAATGCAGGAAATGGTTTTTCAACAAGCTCACCTCTTAGCTTTTGAGGATGATCATAATCGAAAGATGAATTGGCGATGTGCTTTTGGGAAAATGAAAAACAGATTGCAATGAACAATGCGAGGCATATAAATCCAATTCCTGTTTTTTTTACGAATTGTAACATAACATTTGGATTTGCAGAACTCCAGCCAATGAAAAATGGAGTTGTTTTTTTTTCTGTTTTATTTTCTTCAGTTAATATTAAAGGCGCTACTGCCGTGCCTTCAGGCAATGCATTTGTATTCACATAAATTTTGTTGCCGACTAATTTTAATTGATAGGTTGCCAGTTTTTCATGAAATGGTGAAGGTGCGCATCCGTCATGCGGTTGATATTGATACCCATGCCAGGGACAGGTTATGCACCCATCAACAATCTTTCCTTCGCCAAGCGGCCCGTTTTGATGCTTGCAAACATTATGCACTGCGCTTAATTTATTGTCATACTTGAAAATCGCCACGCGTTCTTTGTTCACAATGGCCATCTTCGCAAAGCTTTCTACTATTTCATTTGTCGCGCATACATATATCCATTCGTTGTTTAAAAAAGTTTGCGAGGCATTATCAAATTTCCATTCTTTATAGCCTGCAATAATGTGCAAAGAACCGACAGCGAGCAGCCCGATCATCAACATCGAAAAAAGGATGGGGCTATTTTCTAATTGTATTATCCCTAAAGCCACATGCATGATGATGAGTGAATACGCAAGGTAAACCAGCATGTGCATTGCTTTCCATACATGGGGAGAAAAAAAGTTCAGCCAAAAATCGTGGCTCGTGAAAGCCATTATCATCAATATAATGTATGCAGCAAAGCCCAATGTTTGAAATGGGAAAAAACGAAATGAATCATAGTGAATATTGCTTGCAAATAAAGAAACCAGCGGATGAGCGTTGCCGCCGCTATGAAACCATAACAAGCTCATTATTGCATGTACCGATGCTATCGAAAACATGGTAACACCCAAATGCCTGCGGTTGTATAATAAAGGGAGGAATTTTTTATTGATACGGCACAGGGGGCCTATTAATAAGATTATCTGTAATAAAATAATACCCAAAGTGCCAAACGAACGAATGATAATTGTGGGTGCAATTAATTGAGGGAATAAAAGACGGTTGATTATAAAAAAAGCAATGAGGTATAAGATGATGCCAAGCCACAAAAAAATGTCGTATCTTTTTTTGTATTTATTCCAAAGCACGGGTTTGTAACCAACACTCATAAAACTATAATGATGAGGATGAAATGATATTTATTTGGGAACACTTACATAAGCCAGTATAGTCAACAGAGTAATTACTGTAACAATTATAATCCAGATAAAAAGATGTTTTTTTCTTAATCCGGCAATCATGATCTTAAAATTTTATAAACGATGAAAGGCCATAAAATTATAGTGGCAGGCATTAGCAATAATTTGAGCCAAAAAGACGAGCCCTTTGCGCTCTGATCAAACTTTGCTGCTGCAACAAATGCGAACCATATCGATGTTGCAAGCCCGATAATGAGATAACTGTAGAAAATAAAGACCACTGTCATGAAAAGATTGTGCTAACAATGTAAGCAAATATTTTCTAATAAAATGGGATATTACACATGCGCGAAATTGCCCATTTTTTGGCATCTACCTTATTAATAATGATTTTATTGTGAATATTATTTCTAGTTTAATATTTGTTTCTGTTCAATTATTTTCGTTCTAATTATATCCAAAGCATTTTGCCGCCATCCTTAATAAAAAAATAATATTGCTTTTGGCAAAATAATTGCGATCTTACCCGAAACAAACTTAATTGCAATGCAAAACAACGAGCAAACAAAACTGGAGAGCATTATTATCGAGCTTGAAAAAAGATATCCCTTCTTTAAGAAAATGGATATTTATTCTACCGTAAGCAATGCTTATAAAAAAGTGCACTTCTTCTTCAAAAACCTAACTGAAAAAGAAATGGAAGAAATCAGGAACATGGCTGATAATGAGCTAAGGCACTCGCTGTAATTTCCTCTCTTTGCAATTTTAGATTACCTATTTTCTCGCTTACCCCTTCATCGTTTTTTATTTTGATTTACCCACACTTCTCTGCAATTATTTTATAATTGTGTAATAACGGCAACAATTGCTTTGCAGATTAAAATAGGTTTTACATCAATCGCCCAAACATCACAAATCACTTGCGCCCGATCTGAATTTTCGTAACTTTATAGAACAAGCGAATAAGTATGCGTACCACAATATTAATGTTTGCAATAACCATTTTCGCAATCACCGCTGAAGCGCAAGAACCTGGGCTGTTAAATCTTGCACCAACCGCTTTATTTGGGCATAATAACTTTTTGCCAGACAGTGCGGCTAACAAAAAATGGTCTATCAGCACTTATAGTGGCATAACTACCGGTTTTTATTCTTTGAATGGCATAAGCTCAACTTATATTGCTGCTCCCATAGGCTTGCAATTGAATTATATGCTGAATAAAAATTTATATGCTTTTGCCGGTGTTTCTGCGGCACCTGCATATGTAAATTTCAATCAGTCCTTTCTATCTTCAGATGCAAATAAAATATACCCTAATAGCTTTTACAACGCTAACAATTTGGGATTGTATTCTCGTGCAGAGCTTGGGCTGATGTACGTAAACGATGCGAGAACTTTTTCTATTTCAGGAAGCTTCGGAGTTCAAAGAGGAGGCTATCCTTTACTGCCATATCAATCTGCTAATAGCACTAAAAGAAATCCTGTTCTCTCCACAAACAGATAAGCGAAATGTTTTCGCGCTGCAGCTTCTCCTCTGTGCAAAAGCATTTGGACTAAATAAAAATTTCAACCCTGTTTATTCGTGTTTCTTATTTTCTTTTTTCATATCGTGCGTAAGCGCATAATATGCGTTTGAGGCAACAGTGAAAAAATATTAACTTCATACACTCTTAACAAAGAACCGATGCCTCTTTACATGGATATACATATTGTTCCCGGTGTTAAAGCCAAAGGTGTTGCTGAAGCACACCAGAAAGATTTGGTCCATCAGGAAGAATATGGCTGCAAATGCATGACGTATTGGATCGATGAAAAACGAGAAAGCGTTTTTTGTTTGATAGATGCTCCATACAAGGAAGCTGTTCAGGAAATGCACAGCAAAGCGCACGGATTAATCCCAAATAAAATCATTGAGGTTGACAGCACGATCGTCGAATCTTTTTTAGGACGTATTTATGATCCTGAAGAAGCGCAAATTTCAAGCGATGGATTGAAAGTTTTTAGCGAACCTTCTTTCCGCATTTTATTAGTTACCAAAATTACCGACCCAGTTTTATTAAAACATAAAGTTGGCAATGAAAGAGCTGATGAATTGTTGAATATTCACAATAACATTATCAGGAAAAACCTTGCACAACATGCGGGCAGGGAGGCAGAACATGAGGGAAGCGGATTTATTATTTCTTTTTCTTCTGCTGCAAAAGCTGTTGCCTGCGCACTTGCAATTCAAAAAGAAATGAATGATGCAGTTGCAAAAGAACTTGGTTGTAAGATTGCCATTAATGCCGGTGAACCTATTTCTAAAAGCAACAAATTGTTTGGTGACACCATCCAATTTGCTTTGAATATGTGCAGCATTGCAAGAGATGCTGAAATAGCGATTGCATCATCTGTAAAAGACCTTGTTGCAAAAGATATTTTTCAGAGCAAAGGGAAACTTTTTTTAAGCTTGCCTCCGCAAGATGAAAGTTTGTTGACATTATTATTTAACAAATTGGAGGAAAACTGGCAGGATGCTGATTTTGACCTTGCTGATTATTGCAAGGCTACAGCCATGAGCAGTTCGCAATTGTACAGAAAAACAATTTCGCTCACGGGCTTATCGCCGAATTTGCTGTTGAAAGATTTCAGGCTTGAGAAAGCAAAAGAGCTGATGGGAAAACAGCATTATAATATTGCGCAGATCACTTTTGATTCAGGTTTTACCAGCGCTTCCTATTTCACCAAATGTTTTAAAAAGAAATACGGCCTGCTCCCGATGGCCTATCTTGAAATGCTTCATTAATCCACTTATTTGTTTCCGCTGCGATTAAATTTTACCATTTATTGAACGATTTGTTCTATGCCGGTTTCCATTTATTGAATGAATTGTTATATGCCTTCGCTGTTTGTTGATATTATCTTTAATCATTCTTAAAACTCAAAAAAATAAATGTTATGAAAACAATCAAAAACAGCTTTCTGCTAATTGCCATCATCCTTTTTGCAAGCTTTGCTTCAAACGCACAAACAACGCCAGCACCAAATTCACAAACTACTAAATCAACAACAATGAAAACTTACTTAATTGAAAGAGACATTCCGGACGCAGGCAAACTGACTCCTGAACAGCTAAAAGCCATTTCTCAAAAATCATGCAGCGTGCTTAAAGATATGGGCCCGCAAATTGAATGGATACAGAGCTATGTTACAGGCAACAAAATTTTTTGTGTTTACAAAGCAGAAAATGAAGAACTAATCAGAGAGCATGCGCAGAAAGGCGGATTCCCTGCTAATGTGATCACAGAAATTTCAACTGTGATAAGTCCTGCAACAGCCAAAAATTGATGAGCAAAGAAAGATTTAATTTATAAAATAAAACCCGCTTCTTGCGGGTTTTATTATTTTCGAAGCAAGCCGAAATTTTTTATGAAGAATGATATGTTGTTTCAATTGCGACGCCATTTGTGAGTGTTTGATAAACCACGCAATATCTTTCAGTGAGTTTTTTAAGTGCGGCTATTTGTTCATCACCGGCATCTGATTGCAAATTAAATTCCAATCGGATCCTTTGAAATCCAACAGGCGATTCTTTTGAAACACCTAATGTGCCTTTGAAATCAAGATCGCCTTCTGCTTTTACTGTGCCGCTTTCAATGTTCACTCCAATAGCAGTCGCAACTGATTGTAAGGTTACGCCTGCACATGCAACCAATGCTTCCAAAAGCATATCGCCCGAACATGCGAGCATGCCGCTGCCACCTGTTGCAGGATGCAGTCCCGCTTCAACCATTGCTCGCCCGGTTTCCACTTTGCATGAAATTCCTTCGCCAATTTTTCCTTCCGCTTTTAATGTGATGATAGCAGATTCGGGATCTTCACGATATTTTTCTTTAATAGGAGCCTGTAGGCTTTTTAGTTCTGTTGCATTCATGATTACAAGTTTACTGAAAAAAAATCAGTGTGCTTAAAGTTTTACAAGAACCGCCCAAACAATATTTTGTATTTTGCTTCGCACAACAAAATTACATCCATGCTTCTTGGTTTTGATATCGGTGGCACAAAATGCGCGGTTATTCTCGGCAAAAAAAAGAACGATGATAATATTCAAGTATTCGATAAAATAATTTTACAAACCAATTTGCCTGTTAATGAAATGATATCTTCTTTATTTAATAGCGCAGAATTTTTATTGCAAAAAAATAATATCAATAAAGAAAATATTAATGGCATCGGCATTTCATGCGGCGGCCCGCTCAACAGTAGAACAGGAATAATTTTATCGCCACCAAATTTGCCCGGCTGGGATAATATTCCCATCGTTGAAATAACAGAAAAAAGATTCGGAAAGAAAACGGTTCTGCAAAATGATGCGAACGCTTGCGCCGTTGCCGAATGGAAATTCGGTGTAGGAAAAGGTTTCAGCAATATCATCTTTCTCACTTTTGGTACGGGCATGGGCGCCGGACTAATTCTTGACGGGCATTTATATTCCGGCGCAACTGATCTTGCCGGAGAAGTTGGCCATATTCGTTTATCAAATAATGGCCCTGTTGGTTTTGGCAAATCAGGGTCTTTTGAAGGGTTTTGCAGCGGCGGTGGAATTGCTCAGCTCGCCCAAATGAAAACAAGAGAAAAATTGCAGATGGGAGAGAAGGTTTCTTTTTGTGAAAATATCGAGCTGCTTCATTTGCTCACTGCGAAATCAGTCGCAGAAGCGGCATATGCGGGTGATGAGCTCGCAAAAAATATTTACAAAACATGTGGTCAGTATCTTGGTAAAGGACTTTCTATTTTAATTGATGTGCTGAATCCTGAAGTAATTATTCTTGGAAGTATTTATGTTCGGGCACAATCGCTTATTGAGCCGTATATGAACGAAGTGATTGCACAGGAATCAATTCCTTTGTCTAAAAAAATTTGCTCCATTGTGCCGGCAAAGCTTGGCGATAATATTGGTGATATGGCCGCGCTTGCACTTGCTGACGATGCAGCAAATAAAAAGCTTGATATTCGATTATAGCAACTTCATTACGCTAACAGTTATGCATACTCGTTTTTTCCTGGAACAGACGAAGAGCTGATATATTTCCCGAGCAAATTAAATCCCAAAGAGGCTGCAAGACAAATGCCCAGAAGCGCCCAAAATAAAGTCGGGTAGCCTTTGTGAGCAACTATCTGGCTACCGAATGTAGGGCCAATTATTTGAGCCGCGCTCCATGCAATGGTATACATGGCGGCATAACGTCCACGGTTTTCCTCATTTGTTCGGCTTATCCAGAAAGAATTCATAAAAGGCATCGACATAATTTCACCCAGCGTTATTACCAGCACAGAAATGATTGCCGAGAACGCGGCATGTGGCAGCACATTCAGTACGGCATAACCGATGCCAACTATAGCAATCCCAATCCCAATAAAATAGGTATGTGGTTTTGTTCCTTCAATAGAATATATCAATATCATTTCAAATGCTACGATTGTAATGCCGTTGATAGCCATTAATATCCCAATAAAAAATTCATTGAAATGCCATTGTGTTTTATAAAAAAGCGAGATCATAGTGAACAACTGAAAAAAACAGGAAGCAAACAAAATGGTGAGAAAAATAAAAATCAGGTATATCTTATCACGGTAAGGCATTTGCGCCCGAGTTTCTTTTTTTATTTCGGAACGCTTTGATCCGCTTTTTACAAATGGCAACAATTTGAGTAATAGCAATGCGGCAATAATATTTGTACAGCCATCCACCCAAAAAAGAAGGTGATAGTTGATGCTTGCCAAAAACCCTCCCAGTGCACTTCCTACGGCCCATCCTAAATTTATAGAAAGCCTGTTCAATGAAAATGAACGAGTGCGGTTTTCCACAGAGCTGTAATACGCAACAGCCGTAGAATTAGCCGGACGAAATGATTCGTTGCAAATGCTCAGCACAAAAATGCCAATACATAAAGAAAGAAATGTTCCTAAAAAACCTACAGTGATAAACATAATGCCACCCAAAACAAGCGAAGCAACCTGCAAGGGATAAAAGCCCCAGGTATCTGTGATCCTTCCGCCCAGGTATGCGCCAACAATGGAACCCGCTCCAAAAAGTGATATGATAAACCCGCATTGCGGAATGCTGAAATGCAATTTTGTGTTGCAATACACAGTAAGAAAAGCTATGACCATGGTGCCGCTTCTGTTCACAAGCATCACAAGCGCCAGGTACCATGTTCTGGCCGACAAGCCTGAGTAAGCATTTTTATAAAGTGTTTTTGCCGCGGAAACCATAATCGAAAATACATAATGGCGGCAATGTGAATTTATGAAATGGATATGTGGTAAAAACAAATGTGAAGTGGCATGAAATTTTAGTGTACAAGAGTTTGCTCAATTTCAAAAAGATGTGAAAGTTCATACTCATGTTTTATCTGTATTTTATCAAAGTATTTCAAAAACTTTTATAAAAAATGATAATAGAACAAATGTTCTGCTAAATTTGCAGCCTGCTATCTGTGATTTTTAGCTAACACCAATCAATTTCAACTATTTCTTTCAGGCCTCAATAATGTCGGCTTGTTTATTGAATAATTAGTGTAAGAGTTATTAATGAGTTAATAAACTCATGGTTTGTTTTCAATCATGTAATTTTTTTCATTTTGCATATCTAAACAAAATATCGATGTATGAATAAACAACTTTTAATGGTGATTGCTTTCTTTGCATTTTCATTGCATGCAAATTCGCAATCCAAACCACAGCCACAATCTCCTAAAATTGATACAGTGGCTGTAGAGATAATGGATAAGATGAGCGCAATGATTGGCAACCTCAACTCATGCAGCGTTACTGTAAAATCTAACTACGACATCATCAGCAAGCATCTTGGTCTCGTAAAGCATTCTGATGAAGAAGAACTTTATTTGCACGGCTCCAATAAATTATTGGTAAGGTCTGAAGGAGATAAGGGCACAAAATATCTTTCTTACAATGGTAAAATGCTCACTTATTATTCGATGGATAAAAACCAATATGGTCAGATTTCTGTTCCGGGCTCAGTAATGGAAATGATAGATTCCGTGAATAAGGCGTACGGTATTGAGTTTCCGGCTGCCGATATTTTTTATCCTTCATTTGTTGATGATATTTTATCTGAAGCAAAAAATCTTGCTTATCTCGGCCTTACAAAAGTTGATGGAAAAGAATGTTTCCACATCGCAGGCACGGCAAACGATAAAACATTTCAGTTTTGGATAGAAAATGATGCTTTTTATCTTCCCTTAAAAATGGTGATTGTTTATACGGCCAAAGAAATGAGCCCTCAATATGAAGCGGTGTTGACGGACTGGAAAGTGAACCCTGATTTGCCCGATGCGCTGTTTGATTTTAAAGCACCACCGCAAGCAAAAAAAATAAAGCTCATGCCGTTAATGGCAAAAAAATAACCTGATAAAATTTTAATTATGAAATACATTAAATATAATTTTTTTACAGCGGCTGTTTTTTTTGCAATCGCTATTATAGGCAGGCCTGAAAAAACAAACGCGCAACGATTTAATCATGCAAGTTTTTCAAGGCCGGCGCCGCCGCCGCCAGCACCTAGGGTTGAGATGAGCCGGCCTGCACCTGCTCCGCGCCCAGCGCCAGCGCCAGCAGTTGTGAACAGAGAAACGATCAATGGCGGAAGCCGCAATTTTGGCAATCACGATTTTAATGCAGGAAGGAATGTGACAGTTAATGAACATGTTACCGTCAACCCCCGTGTTACCGCAAGAGATCATGTGAATGTATACCACACCGGTAATTATCGTGGCATACATCCTTATTATTATCATCCATACAGACCGTATTATTGGGGACCGCGCTGGCACCCGGTTGGTTTCTTTTTAACAGCGCTTGCGGCAAATGCATTTCGGTTTTCGTTTGGCAACCAATGGTATTATTATGATGACGGCTGTTATTATGTTCCTTATAATGGCGGCTATTCAGTAGTTGCTTCGCCGATTGGCGCAATAGTAAGTTATTTGCCCGATGGATATGAAACATGCCCTGTTGATAACGTTGATTATTACTATTATGGCGGCACATTTTATGTGGCTGTTGCGCAAGGCTATCAAGTTGTGCAAGCGCCAATAGGAGCGGTAATTGTACAGCTTCCTCAAGGTGCTATTGAGCAGGATGTGAATGGACAAACTCTGCTTGTTTTCAATAACACATATTATCTGCCGATATCTCAGGATGGCCAGGATGCTTATCAGGTAGTGCCAGTGAATTAATTTATTTTATTGATAGATAGAAATCCCGCTTAACAATATTGAGCGGGATTTTTTTATTGCGAATAAAAGATTCATGTTTCTTAACGACAACTCTATCTTTTCTTCATCAATTTATTCGCTACATTTACTTCTGCCTTTTACGGCGGATCAATCTTGCGCTGACACTTATCCTCATTTTTTTTCTTTTAAAAACTGATTCATGAAAGCTTCATCTTTATCAAAATCCTTTATTTATTTCTCAACCACTTTTTCTTTCTTGCTATTTTTTTCAAGTTTTGATGTGCATATAACAAAAAAAGAAAAATGGTCATTTCTTTTTAATGGAAAAAATCTTGATGGATGGGATACATATATTGGCTCTCCTTTTGATTCGGCAGGCAATAAGCTTTCTCACATTCCACCGGTTGGATTGAACAAAGATCCTGAACATGTTTTTACAGTAGTTGCAGATAATGATGGAAATAAAGTAATCAGAATTTCGGGTGAAGAATTCGGCGGATTGATTTCAAAAAAAGAATATGAGAATTATCACTTGCAATTGCAATTTAAATGGGGAAACATTTTATGGCCGCCAAAAAAAGGTAAGAAAAGGGACAGCGGGCTTTTATATCACAGCGTTGGCAACCATGGCGCGGATTTTGGTTATTGGATGCGCTCGCAGGAATTTCAGATCGAAGAAGGAAATTGCGGCGACTATTGGGGCGTTGCGGGTGGCTTTGAAGAAATACACGCAGATAAAATAACCGACAGCCAATATGTTTATAATGCGGCAGGCACTTTATACACTTTCGGCGCACAAACCACTGTTGGCCGGCATTGTATAAAAAAAGGCGATGCCGAGAATGCAACCGGCGAATGGAACACACTTGATTTATATTGCTATGGCGACACCAGTGTTCATGTAGTGAATGGAAAAATAATGATGGTGCTTTATCATTCGCAGCAATGGGAGCACGGACAAAAATCTCCGCTTGTAAAAGGAAAAATTCAAATTCAATCGGAGGGTGCAGAAGTGTTTTATAAGAATATTAAAATAACGCCTATCAAAAGTCTCAAAGACATTTTGTGAGAATAATTATTTTCCGTTTTTAAGTTTCGCGATTTTGGAACGAGATGAAATTTATCTTATCAAAACAAAAATTCCTTTTGAATTAATATTCCCGTTTTTTGAAGAGCCTTTTATGGTATAAATATAAGTTCCCGGAATCTTCTTTTTTATTTTCTAAAGTACCATCCCATCCTTCGCTGATGTTTGCTGTTGAGAAAACTTTCTTTCCCCACCTGTCATAAATCGAAAATTCCTGCAAATTGATATCAGTAACTGCAGGTATCCTGAAAACATCATTGTGCCCATCACCGTTTGGCGTGAATGCGTTGGGCATTAATAAATCATGAAGAATTGTTATAAAAATTTCTTTTGTGGAAGTGCAGCCATCATTATTAGTTGCCGTAAAATAATAATTTGTATTTGCAAATATTGGTTGCGTAATTGTTGATAACGATGACGTGCTTGAAAGGCCCTGAGCAGGCTGCCACTCAAAACCCGAAATGCTGTTTGCCACAATTGCTGTTAATGTAACAATGCTTCCCGGTGTCACAAAAGTGTCCGCAGGATTTACAGTAACTATTGGCGTGTCTTTAATAATTATCCCTATTTTATTTGAGGCAACAGGCTCACTGGAACAACCGCTGCTGTCAACAAGCGTGCAGTACACCTCATCATTATTTTTTAAATCATTGCTTGAAAACGTTGCGCTGTCGGAACCGATATCAGAATCATTCAACATCCATTGATAAAGCACCGACTCACTTGCATTTTGCGTGCTTGCAGTAAACATCATCGGTGCTCCGGGGCACACATTGTTCTGTGCAACAGATATATTTATTGAAGGTGGTGTTGCATTTGAAACGTTGATCACAATACCATACGATGCGGCAGTTTTTGGTAATGCGCATGGAAATGTAGCATCGGCCGTTAACACGCAGTTTACCACATCCCCGTTTTTAAGTGAAGAAATGGTGAAAGTGTCATTATTCGATCCTTCATTTATGCTGTTCACTTTCCATTGATATGATGGGTTTGCGCCTGCGTTTGTTGATGTTGCAAAAAAACTCACAGCTTTGCCTGTGCAAATTAATGTTGAATTTGTAGAGATGCTTATGGAAGGTTTTACTATTGTGCCGGAGCAGGTTTGCGCCGAAATATTTTCAGAATAATTTAAAAAAAAGATAAGCAACAATGAATAGAAAAAAACTATTCGGGATTTTTCTAAAAGTCTCATAGTGGTATTTCGTCTGCTCCTTTGCAATATTAAGAGATAAATCAATAGCAGAATTCGAAATAACAAATTTGAAAGTATATTAGCAGAAAAAATTATGGGAATCGGGGATAGATTATTTCAGTTAAAAAACGGAAAAGCATCTGCTAACCTGAAAGCGGGCCAGGAATTTTTGGAGAATAATAAAACGAAACCGGGCATTGCTGCTTTGCCAAGTGGTTTACAATATGAAGTGATAAAACAAGGCAACGGAGAAAAACCATCTGCTGTTGATAAAGTTACTTGTCATTACCATGGCACTTTGATTGATGGCACTGTGTTCGACAGTTCCGTGAAACGCGGGCAGCCTGCAACATTCCCACTTAACATGGTAATAAAAGGTTGGACGGAAGGATTGCAATTGATGAATGTGGGAAGCAGATGGCGTTTTTTTATTCCGGCAGATTTGGGTTATGGCAACAGGCAAGTTGGCTCTCACATTGGCCCAAACAGCACTTTAATTTTTGAAGTGGAATTGTTGGGCATAAGCTGATTGCTGTTTCAAAGATTAATTCCTATTCAGATTAGTTTGTTAACTTCATGGTACAACTTGTTGCCATGATGAAATTTTTTATAAAGATTTCTATACTTGCTTTTTTTCTTTCTCCGGGCATTATCATCGCTCAAAAAAATGTTCAGCTTGTTTCTCCTGATGGTAATATTGTTTTTTCTTTCAAGCTCGTCAACCAATCCGCCTTTTATTCCATCTCTTACAAGAAAAAACAGGTAATCCAAAGCAGCCCGCTTTCATTGAAATTCAACGACGCAGATTTCTCAAATAACCTCAAGATAGTAGATCCGATACTCCGCGAAGGCGATGAAAAATATGATTTGGTTGTAGGCAAGGCAAAATATGTAAACGAACATTTTACCGAAGCCCTCATTCCGTTGCAACAAACGGCAATGCATAACCGTAAAATTATTTTGGCTATACGGGCATTCAATGACGGCATCGCATTTCGTTATGAATTCCCCAATGAGCAAGATGGGCATTCACTTGTTGTTACCGATGAAAACAGCACTTTTAATTTTGATGCAGGCACAATTGTGCGCACCTTGTTTCTTCCTGATTACACTTCTTCGCACGAAGGCCTTTATCATACAGTAACCGTGAAAAACACGAAGGAAGATACACTAATGGATCTGCCCACATTATTCGAAACTCCCGATCATATTTTTGTTGGCATCACTGAATCCAACTTGCTTGATTATGCTGGAATGTATTTGGTAAAAGAAAATGGCATCATAAGAAGCAAGCTGTCGCCATTGCCTGGCCAAACGGAAATTAAAGTGAAAGCATCATTGCCTCATCACAGTCCGTGGCGCGTATTGCTGATGAGCGATCGAGTAGGTGCGCTTATTGAATCCAACATCATCACAAATTTGGCCGAGCCTTGCAAGATAAAAGACATAAGCTGGATCAAACCCGGCAAAACTACTTTCCCTTGGTGGAATGGAAATGTAGTTCCGGATACTATTAATGCGCCCGGCAATAATTTTGTCACCAACAAATATTATATCGATTTCTGCGCAAGAAATAATATTCAATATCATTCAGTGGTTGAATATGGCTTGCATGAGTGGTACACGAACGATGGTGCCAACTTTTATCCGGGACCGAATGCAGATGTGACAAAACCTGTGCCCGGATTGAATATGAAGGAGATTTGTGATTACGCAAAATCAAAAGGAGTTGACATCCGTGTGTGGGTTTACTGGACCGCATTGTATAAAAAACTCGATTCGGCTTTTGCCCAATTTGAAAAATGGGGTGTCAAAGGAATGATGGTTGATTTTTTGAATCGCGACGATCAGGAAATGGTAAATATTCAAACAGAAATTTTAGAAAAAGCAGCGGCGCATCATTTGCATATTCAATTTCACGGCGCATATAAACCAACCGGATTGAACCGCACTTATCCGAATGAATATACACGTGAAGGCACATTGAATTATGAGGTGAACAAATGGGACACAACAATTACACCTGATCATGATATTTACATGCCATTCACCAGAATGCTTGCCGGTTCAACAGATTATCATCTCGGCGGTTTCCGTGCTGTTCCCGATTCTGCGTTTGTTGTGCAATACACAAGGCCGTTAATGAAAGGAACTCGCTGCCACATGCTTGCCATGTACGTTGTGCTTGAAAATTATCTTGCCATGGTTTGTGATTATCCTTCTGCATATGAAGGCCAGCCTGGTTTTGAATTTATTAAAGAAGTGCCGACCGTTTGGGACGAAACAAAAGTAGCTGATGCAAAAGTTCAGAAATATATTGCCATTGCCAGAAAGCACAACAACGATTGGTTTGTTGGCGCTATCAACAACCATGAAGCAAGGCAAATCAAAATTCCATTGGATTTTTTGGATGATGGAATTTACTCTGCAGAAATTTATACCGATGCAAATGATGTTAACGTGCACCCAAACAATCTTGTAAAGCAAATGAAAGAATTAAAAAAAGGCGATATCGTTTCATTGTCGCTGGCAAGTGGCGGAGGTGCGGTTATCAGGTTGGTGAAAAAATAATTTTCAAATATCCAATCAGGGTGCTCTCTCTTTCTTATAAAACATCTTCTAATATGGCTCATTTCAAGCTTTACATTTAAGTATATATCTTGTTGAAGAGCAAAATCTTTTTGCATTTTATCCGTTATTAATGTCGGGTCTTTAGTTTAATCCATCCGTTCAATGAAAAAGCGAGCTGTCATATCATTTTTATTATTTTTTGTGCTTCAAGTTTCTTTTGCACAAGTGAAACAAAACGTATCTCAAAAGCAAATAAAACGGCTCGACGGAACTTCCATTTCAACTTCAGATATTGATAAAACAATAGTTCATCTAATGAGCGCAGCCGATGTAATGGGCTTGGGCATAAGCGTCATCAACGACAATAAGATTGTTTACACAAAAACATATGGGTACAAAGACAAAGAAAAAAATGCATTGATTGATACATCCACGGTTTTTTATGCAGCTTCATTCAGCAAGGCCGTGTTTGCATATATCGTGATGCAGTTGGTGCAGGAAAATGTGCTTGATCTCGATAAACCTGTATGGGCTTATCTCAACAAGCCGTTGCCTTTATATCCGGGCTACAACAATCTATCTGATGACGAAATATGGAAGCTGATCACAGTAAGAGATTGCCTTCGCCATACAACCGGTTTCCCGAATTGGAGGTGGCTTAACCCAAAAGGAAATAATGAGATTGAAATATTTTTTACGCCCGGAGAAAGATATGCGTATTCGGGTGAAGGCTTTGCGCTGTTACAAATTGCTGTTGAAGAAGCAACCGGTAAAAAATTGGAGGTGCTTGCACAGGAAAGAATTTTTAAGCCATTTGGCATGACAAGGACAAGCTATGTGTGGCAAACTTCTTTTGATGATAATTTCGCTTTTGGTTACGATTCAAGCGGGCAGTTGCTGAAAAGAAAAAAAAGAATAAATGCAAATGCTGCCGGCTCAATGGAAACAACTATAGCCGACTATTCTAGATTTATCGAGGCGGTGATGCAGGGCAAAGGGTTAGACGCAAAAAATAAATCGGAGATGCTAAAAGCGCAGATTGCTATCCATACAAAACATCAGTTCCCATCGCTGAACACAGACACCTTAGAAGATCCTTATAAAAATATTGATCTTTCTTACGGCCTAGGCTGGGGGCTTTTTAAATGTTCTTATGGCAATGCTTTTTTTAAAGAAGGGCATGATGATGGCTGGCAACATTACAACATAAATTTTCCTGATAAAAAAATTTCACTCATTATCATGACGAACAGTTCAAATGGCGAAAGCATTTTTAAAGAACTGCTTGAAAAAATAATCGGTGATATATGCACGCCATGGGAATGGGAAAACTATCAACCTTATAAAATTAAAAATGTTCCCATTAAAGAACTGCCTAAAACAATTGATACTTCACTTAGCGAATATGCCGGCACTTACGCCGCTGATACAGTAAAAGCAATTATTACTTTGGATGATGGACAATTAAAAATTGAGCTCGATAAAGGCGGCCTGCAAAAATCAGCCATGGTTATGGACAAGCCAGATTTATTCTCCCTGAAAATGGCTGCCATACAATTTCAATTTGTAAGAAATGCAAATGGTAAAATTGAAAAAATGATCATCATCGGCGGCAACGAGCAGCATGAGTTTAAAAGAATAAATTGACCGCTTTATAAATCCATTTTCAGCCCGGATAATTATGCAGCCTCCTTAACTTCGCATAATGCTCACTCAACAAGAAAAAGATTTTATTGACTATTGGGAACGCCACCGAAATGAGCAAAAAAGAACTGTCAAACAGTTTTTGATCGGCATTCCTTTGGGGCTTTTATTTGTGATCCCGATCTGCATTAACTTTTTTTCGGGTTGGTACAAACGTGCGGCAATGGTGAGAAATACAGATGATTTTAACCCGCTTGTGCTGATTATCGCCATGCTGATAATTGTTGCTTTTGTGGCCATTTTCTCCAAACGCCACCAATGGGAAATGCGCGAACAGCAATATAATGAGCTGCTATCTAAAAAGCAGCAGGAAGATGTGGGCAAAAATGAATAAATAAATAGCAAGCCATTGCAGCACTAGCAGATCATCCATTGTCTATCGTTATAGCCTTATATTTTGGAGAAATTATTTGCATGCAAAAAAAAGTATTGTTATTGGTGGTGATGTGCCTGCACTTTCTCTTTTTTTCCTGTTTTAAAAAAGAAAGCGGGTGCAGTTATCAAAAAGATAATACAGTGGCGCCTTTGAGCGAACAACAGGCTCTTAAATCCTATCTTGATTCAGCCGGGATCACAGCGACTTTAGACCCAAATGGCTTTTATTATCAGATAGTTTCAAAGGGGTCGGGGTCTGTGCCGGGAGTTTGTTCGCAGATTACAGTAACTTATAAAGGAACCCTTACAAACGGATTTGTATTTAACCAGCAAACCGATGCCCTGTTTACTTTAGGTGGGTTAATACCAGGATGGAAACAAGGCTTACCTCTTATTTCTAGCGGTGGAGAAATAAGGTTGTTTATTCCTCCATCATTGGGGTTTGCCGGAGTTCCACAAACAGACAGCAACAACAATGTGCTTGTGCCGCCATATTCAATTGTGATTTTTGATATCAATCTCATAAATGTTCAATAACCGTAACTAGTAACTACCTGCTATTCAAAGCCCCGATTTTCTTTTCGGGGTTTTTATTTTTTAAAGAACAGCAAGAAATATTTTCACGAAACTGATGCCAAAAATTGAGTAGTGCCTCAATTTGAAATTTAATTCGGGATTTGTCATTCCGACGAAGGAGGAATCTCTGAGATGCCTCGTGACTCGGCGTGACAAGTGGTTGTAGTGAAAAATTCAAACTGAGGCACTACTAAAAATTGCATCACGGCCTTTTACCGTAATTTCGTTTCAAACTTTATTACTTGCCACACGAAGCAATTTCAGTATTCGATATCTTTAAAATTGGCATTGGCCCATCCAGCTCGCACACATTAGGCCCATGGCGGGCTGCACAGCGCTTTCTAAATTCTCTGCAAAAAGAAAAAAGTATAACTGATGTACTAAGCATTGAAGTATTATTATATGGCTCACTTGCAAAAACAGGTAAAGGACATGGAACTGATATTGCCATTCAGTTGGCATTTTGCGGAGATGACCCGGTTACTTTTGATGTGAACAAGATTGATGAAAAAATCAATACAATAAAGGCAGAAAAAAAATTATTGTTGGCAGGAGTGCATGAAATTGATTTTGATCCTGAAGCAAAAATCCATTTTCTTTTTACAGAAACATTGCCATACCATCCGAATGCGGTAACGTTTTTGGCTGAATATAAAGATGGAGAAAAAATTGCTGAAACATATTATTCAATAGGTGGTGGTTTTGTGAAAAAAGAAGGGGAAGAAGAGGCCGTGAACTCGGCCGTTCAATTGCCATTTCCGATAGATGATGCAAATGGTTTGCTGCATTGGTGCATGATGACGGGCATGAGCATTCATGAAGTGGTGATGGAAAACGAATCCGCATGGCGCAAAGAATCTGATATCAAGGCAGGCCTTCTTAATATCTGGCAAGTCATGAAAGATTGTATTTATCGTGGCTGTCATTCAAAAGGCATACTTCCGGGCGGGCTAAATGTAAAGCGCCGCGCAGCCGACCTTAGCAAAAAACTTATTGGCTCAAAGCAATACAATGATTACGATTCATGGATCAATTGCATTCGCGATGGCGGGAATAATTTCAAATATATTTTAGACTGGGTAAGTTGTTTTGCTTTGGCAGTGAATGAAGAAAACGCATCATTCGGCAGGGTAGTTACCGCGCCTACCAATGGTGCTGCAGGCGTTATTCCTGCGGTGCTTCAATATTTTGTTGTTTTTTGCGAAGGGGATAAAGATGAATCGGTGATCCAGTTCATGCTCACTGCGGCAGAAGTAGGGAGCATCTTCAAAAAAGGAGCAACTATTTCTGCTGCAATGGGTGGCTGCCAGGCGGAGATTGGTGTGTCTTCAGCAATGGCTGCGGCTGCGCTGACCGAAGGCATGGGCGGAACACAAAAACAAACATTGATGGCTGCTGAAATTGCAATGGAACATCATCTTGGCCTCACTTGCGATCCCATCGGCGGCCTTGTTCAGGTTCCTTGTATTGAACGTAACACGATGGGTGCTATTAAAGCTATAACTGCCTGCCAGCTTGCATTACAGGGCACGCCCGATTTTGCTAAAGTTTCTTTGGATGCTGTTATAAAAACCATGTGGGACACGGCTCTTGATATGAACAGCAAGTATAAAGAAACTTCCGATGGCGGCCTTGCTGTACATATCCCAATTAGTTTAAGCGAATGTTAATCTTGCTTTCTAACGTTGATGGACAACCGAAAAAATGGCTTATTTGCTTGAAGCCATTTTTTAAAATCTTTAGATTTCAGACAGATTGATTATTGCAAAGTATATGATTCAAGCACCCAGGCCAATTGAAGATAGCGATTGCCGCTTGCATCATAAGTGTATTGCGAATAGCGGACCAAACCAACTCCTTGCTGAACAAAATAAACCTGTGCTTCAGCCTTATTGCCTGAGCAATCGTAAATCACTGCATCGTTCTTTATTGAATTCGTGTACACAGTGCCATCCAGGTTCACAAGCGTTGTATCTGCATAATACGCATATAGTTTTTCAGTGCCTGTGCAACCGGTTGTTCTGTAACCGGCCACGAGCTTACGCTTTGTAAGCTGTCGCCGGTGCCATCAACAAAAAATGTAAAATAGCTCACGCCGCCAACACTATCGATGCTCCCGAGCGTAGTGCTTGTAAGATTAGTGAGCCATACTGCGCCATTATTCAGGCTGTTTACCAATTCATAATAGGTGTTGCCATTTGCAGTTGTTTTTGTTGTTACAGTAATAGTGAAATAACTGCTATCAATCACGGCTCCTGTAGCAGTGTTATAATCCTTCAATTTATAATTCCATACATTATTTACTGCAAGAGGGAATATGCCTGTTGTATTGCCGCCGCCGTTATTGGAGTTGGATGAGCTGCTTTTTGAGCATGAAAATAATACAACGGAAATCAGAGCAAGAAATAAAAAAGTCTTCATATTTTTTGATTTAATTGTTACCGGAATAAATTCTTAATTCATAAATCAAAAATAGATGAAGAAGCTTTTCTGGTCAATGCTCCATTTGGATATAAATTCAATCGAAATGAAATGAGATAGAAAAAATAACCGGATGCAATAGAAAGAGATTCACCAACTAAATAAATAATTTCTGAAATCTGATAAGAGAAGGAAATATTAAATCAACCCTTTTTCATACGCTAATTTAAGAGCCTGCGCTTTTCCATTCACGTGTAGTTTTTCGTAAATATTGATAACATGTTTTTTTGCTGTGTGCACGCTGATAAATAATTTCAATCCGATTTCTTTATAGCTTAATCCTTCAGAAAGCAATCGCAAAATATCTTGTTCCCTGACGCTGAGGCTAAAAAAATTATTGACAGGATCTTTCAAAGCTTCAGAAGAATTCAGCGAAGGGCCTTTTTGGATCAGGGTCAAAATTTTATTTGCAATGCCCGGAGAGATAGGCCCGGAGCCGATATCATGCATTTGCCAAAGAGTATCCTGAAGAGTGGCAGAGCTTTCGTCTTTTAAAAGATAACCTGAAGCGCCGGCTTTGATGGCTTTAAAAATTTTTTCTTCATCATCGAATATCGTGAGCACTACAAATTTAATATTGGGATATAATGCCGAGCCTGCAGCTATTGCAGCGACCCCGTCCATAACGGGCATTTCAAGATCCATCAGTACAATGTCAGGCAAATCTTTTTCGTCAATCAATTTTATCTTATTCAAAAAATCTTCGCCGTTGCATGCCAGCAGGCATATTAAAAAACGAGAACCGCTTTGCAGTTTATCGCGCAAAATATTTCTGTTGCTGGCTTTGTCATCGACTATGGCAATTTTAACATGCATATTGCAAGTTCAGTATTTTTTAATGTTCATACAATGCTCCATTTGGATATTTTTAAATCGCTATTTCAACAGTAGTTCCAATTCCGGGTTCAGAATGTATTGCAAACTTGAAGTTTGACTCACCAGATCTTTGCATCATATTGGGAATTCCATTTCCGCTTGAATCGGCTTCATCATTTGTTGAAAATCCTTTACCATTGTCGGATACGCCGAACAAAATAAAATTATCAGACGGCTTTTTTTCGCATAAAATTTCTGAGCATGCAGAATGCTTTACAGCATTGCCGGCTGCTTCCTGCAATATTCTGATCAGGTGCAATGCTTCATTGTATTGCAACGTTTTTTCAGGGCATTCCGTTTCTCTGATTTCGAATTTAATATTGGAATAAGTGTTCCTCAATTTTGAAACAAAATTTTTGAAGCGCACCCAAACATCTGAAACGAGAATCGTTTCCTGTTTCAGCGTCCACACAGTTTCTCGTAATGATTGCATCAAATCATCCGACGTTTCTTTTATCTGAGAACCCAGCTCCGGCGATACTTGCATGAGCCTGGTGGCTGCATGGCTTAAAATATTTATTCTTGTGCCCATATCATCGTGCAATTCTGCAGCCACCCGGTTGCGTTCTTTTTCCTCAGCATCTTTTACGGCCTGAGCAGATTTAAATTGTTCTTCTTTTTGCAATAATTCTAATTTAATTTTTTGTTTGTTTTTATTTGCGCGAAAAAGAAATATGGAGAAGAGAATTATTGTTGCGCACAAAATGAAACCTCCGTAAATCCAGAAATTTTTTTTGCCTAACTCAAGTTGCTGGCGGATAATTGTGTTTTCTTTTTGCTGAACTTCATATTTGGTTTGCAGATCGGCAATGGCTGCAGCCGAATTTTTTTTGTAAGATGAATCTTTTAATGCCAGATATGCTTCAAGTGTTTGTGAATAATTTTTGTAATCTTTCACCTGCTTATAATCTTCTGCAAGTGTTTGGTAAGTGTAAGGCAACTGACTTCTTAACTGATATTCGGTTATTTCAGTCAGAGCATTCAGGCAAAATGAAATGCTTTTGTTGTAATCTTTCACTTCATGCTGATAAGTTGCATTGGCTATTAAAGCCGCAATGGTCATATAAGGGTCGCCTAATTTTTTTGCGTCACCAAGGCTTTCATCAAAACATGATTTTGCCATTTCTTGTTTGTTTGTCTCCATGTAAACTGCGCCCAGTGCAGGAAGCACGCCAGCCAATGCTGAATAATTTTGTGAATCAGTTTCATATTTTATGGCAATTGATGCGTAATGTGTAGAAGAATCCCATTGTGAAAGAGTGGCAAATAAAATTCCTATGTTGCCATATATGAAAGGAAATTGCCTGTAAAAATTTTCGTTGGATGAAGTTGAAAGCCCTTTTCGGAACCATGTCAGCGCATCTTGCTTTTGTAACAGCCTCATATGAGCGAGACCAACATAATTTTTAAATATTATTTCGAACAAAGTATCTTTTATAGATTCGGCGAACGACAAATATTTCAATGATGCTCCAACTGCATCTTTATATTTTTCCGATCGTATCAATAATGCCACTTGCAACTGGCCTGTCAGTTCATAAATATTGCTTTGTTTCAAAGAGTCTTTAATATTGGCAAAAACGCTATTTGCTATTTTTTTCGCACTGTCAATATTTGCATGAAGAAGCATGCATTGCGCACAAAAAAAATCAGATAGCAATTTGTTATCAGCATTTGGTTTTGTATATGCGATGTCATGGGCAAGATGTGCATATTTGCAAAGACTGTCTCCGGAAGTGTTTTTTATTTTATTGCAATATTTGAGATAATTGCCAAGCGATGAATCAGTTTGAGCAGAAGAAGCAACTTGATTTTTTTCAGATGTAGTTATTGGTTGCGAATAGATTTCAATCAAAAAAAAAGTAAAAATTACTGCTGCAAAAAAACTTTTGAAGAAACAATTTGTAACTATGTTTTTTTCTGTTGTCAAATTGAACCAGATTTTCCGGATGCAATCTTTTATTGCAATCAAAAATAGTAGTAAAAAATTTTTAGATAAGATTTAAGCACTATTTTGTGCAGAGCAAAACCCAGTCCTGGCAATCAAATCGTTTTTTTTGACCTCAACCGGAATTGATGCAGGCGCAATATGAATTTATGCAATTTTAATGAAGTTTGATAGCTGGCCCGGAAATAGAAACTATATTAGGTCAATCACACTGTCGCATTTCTGTAAAAATTTTTATCTTTCAATAATATTACATGAACCTTGAACCAGAGCTATAAAATATATTCATTAGGCGATGCTGCGGCTTGCATTGATCTTGGCAACACCATTGATGAAGAAATAAATAAAAAAGTAACTGCCATTAAAGATTGGATTTCTGATAATTTAACCGAAGACATAAAAGAAGTGTTTGTTGCTTTTAGTTCTGTTTCTGTATATTATGATCCCAATTTAATTTCAAGAAAGAATTTATCAAACACAACTGCCTTCGAATACATTAGACAGAAATTGGAAACAGCATTTCATCAATCTACTTATAATAACGACGACGTCAATAAAAAAATAATTAGAATTCCTGTCTGTTATTCTAATGAGTTTGGGACTGATATTGATTTTTTGAGCCACGAAAAAAACATTTCTAAAGAAGAAATCATTCAGCTGCATATTTCAAAAATTTATAGAGTTTATATGATCGGCTTTTTGCCCGGCTTCTCTTATCTTGGCAAATTAGATGAAAAACTGGCAATCGGAAGAAAGCCGAAACCTGTTACTGTAGCGGCTGGCAGCGTTGGTGTTGCCGGAATGCAGACTGGCATTTATCCGCTTGTCTGTCCCGGCGGATGGCAAATTATCGGAAGAACACCTTTAAAACTTTTTGATCCCAATGGTATTGTGCCTGTAGCAATAACCGTTGGTGATTCCGTTCAGTTTTATGAGATCAGTAGGGAAGAATTTGAAAATAGTGCAGAAACAAATAGATCAAAAATTGAAGAATAAGTTTGCGTTATCCATGATCACATTTTTCAAAATGTAAATCTTAAACCGAAAAGCTGAATGTCTTTTTCAATAATAAAACCGGGTTTGCTTGATACGATACAAGATATGGGCCGATTCGGCTTTAGCAAATGGGGCATCAATCCAGGCGGCGTAATGGACCGGTATGCTTCAAGAGTGGCCAATATGCTTGTTGGTAACCAGGCTCATGAGGCGATTATTGAGATCCATTTTCCGGGTGCACAAATTTTGTTCAATCAAAACGCGCTTATTGCAATAACCGGAGCAGATTTTTCGCCATCTATAAATGATCAGCCGGTTTCACTATGGCAGCCGCTGGTGGTCAGAAAAAATACTGTTCTTCAATTCCCAAAATTAAAATCAGGTTCAGTTTGTTATCTCAGCGTTCACGGAGGAATTTGTGCCGATAAGTGGCTCGGCAGTTACAGCACCAACCTGAAAGCCATGGCTGGAGGCTATTCTGGCAGGCAACTGAAAAAAAATGATGAAATTTTTTTTAAAGAGAACTCGATTTATTTTGCCGGCCTATTAAAAGAAGAAAACAATTTGCAAATTTTGCCATGGCGTGCCGATGTAAATAAAACATATCAGTTTCCGCATGAAATTTTTATCGTTAAAGGAAATGAATGGGAACAATTAAGCGGAACATCTCAATACGATTTCATCGAAAATAATTTTATCATTCATCCTTCATCAGACAGGATGGGCTATCAATTGCGTGGAATTCATTTGCGGTTAAGCAATGAGTTTGAGCTTATATCAACAGGAGTGAATTTTGGCACCATTCAATTATTGCCTGATGGGCAGTTGATAGTCTTAATGGCAGACCATCAAACTACGGGAGGATATCCGCGCATCGGGCATGTTATTTCAGCACACCTCCCAAAACTGGCACAGTTGTGGCCTAGCGATTGTGTGCAATTTAAACTTGTGAATATAGAAGTTGCTGAAGAACTATTTTCGAAACAATTTAAGGATCTGCAAATTTTGGAACGTGCCTGTCACGGTCGGTTAAATGAAATTGTATGCTGAGCATCGACCTGAATTGCGATATGGGAGAAAGCACGAAGCTCTGGCACTATGATATCGAAAAGGATTACGAGATACTTAGGTATGTCAGCTCAATAAATATTGCCTGTAGTTTTCATGCGGGAGATTTAACAACCATGGAACTTTTAACAAAAGCTGCAATCAAAGAAAAGGTTTCTATTGGGGCGCATCCTTCTTTTCCTGATCAGGAAAATTTCGGGAGGGTCAATATGCAGCTTTCACGCCAACGTATATACGAAATTGTACAAGAGCAGATATTAATACTGAATAACATCGTAAAAAAGCAAAACACAAAATTGCACCATGTGAAGCCTCATGGCGCATTGTATAACATGGCAGCGAACGATAAAATAATTGCCGTTGCAATTTGCGATGCAATAAAGGACTTTGATAAAGAAATTATTTTGTACGGATTGCATGGCAGTGAATTAGTAAAAGCCGGAAATGAATGTGGCTTAAGAACCTGCAACGAAGTTTTTGCAGACAGGACTTATCGGGAAGATGGAAATCTTACACCTCGCACAGAGCATGATGCATTGATTGAAGAAGAAAGCAAAGCTCTGGCTCAGGTGTTACAAATGTTAAAACAAAATACCGTAATTACATCTTCCGGGAAAGAGATAAATATTCAAGCAGAGACAATCTGCATTCATGGCGATGGAAAGCACGCTGTTTCGTTCGCAAAAGCAATACATCAGCTATTGCAAAAAAACAATATAGTTATCCAAAGTGCCTGATGCTTTTGTTTTAAGTTTTCTTTTGCAATTTCACCACAATTTTTGCGTTCTTCACCTGTTCCCGCTTCAACCACTATTTAGTTTTTATTATTTACCGTAATTAAACATTTATGGCTGCTAACAACAACGGCAAGCTTAATGGCTTGTATTCTTATGATTCATTTACAGGGAACGAAAAAAAAAGCGACTCTCATTTTTTATGGTGGTGCGCCGGCGCACATCAGCAACTATTAAAAGATTATCCATCAGAGCACACAAAGTACGCAGGTCTTGGTGGTGTTATACTCGCCACATTTGCGCTGGCATCTTTGTCAGCCGGCTACGCTATTTACAGCGTGTTCAACAATTGGGGCTGGGCTGTTGCATTTGCAGTTTTATGGGGGCTTATTATTTTCAACTTCGATCGTTTTCTTGTTTCAACCATGCGCAAATACGGCGTTAGCAGAAGCAAGCAATTGTGGATGGCTGTGCCGCGCATTGTGCTTGCATTATTAATCGGCATCACAATTGCAAGGCCGCTCGAATTAAAAATATTTGAAAAAGAAGTGGATACAAAAGTTGCTGAAAACCTTCACAAAAAAGTTTTGCTCAATGACAGTTTGCTGCAGCTGGAAAATAACGCAGCAATACAAAATGCAACGGTAGAAAAAAGCATTTTGATGAAAAGGAAATTAGCAATTGAAGACATATTGCACAATATGCAGCAAGCTTATGTACACGAAGCCGATGGAACCGGCGGCTCCCAGCAACGTGGAATAGATAAATTGACAAGATTAAAACAAGAAGCATACAATGCAGCAATGGCGCAGTTTTCGCCGGAATTGACATTAATTGCTGAGAAGATAAATTATCATGACAGCATACTAAATAATTCCAAAGCGGACCTAGGTGCAAAGCACAAACAATATGAAGCCACTGTTGCGACCAAGGTCGGTTTTTTGGAAAGGAACAAAGCTTTATCAGATTTATCAGTAGAGGAGCCAAGCGTTTTCTGGGCCGAATTATTTATTTCATTGCTTATTATATTAATTGAAATCGGGCCAATTTTATCAAAGCTGATCATGAGCGTTGGGCCATATGATGTAGCGCTTGCACAAACTGAATTATTGCAAATGGCAACATCAGAAAATGCAATCCGCCGCGATAAGCAATTGGTTTTTGATAAGCTTGATGCGATTTATAAAAACAAAAAAGAAATGTCTGATGAGCTAATGGAACAGGTAAAAGCTTCACAGCAAAAACATATAAAAGAAACATTCAGCAAATGGGAGAGCGGGGCATCATTAAATGAAAACAGAAAAGCTTCGATAGATTCGCTTGTGAAAAATATCAGGCAGCAATTTGATTATAAAGAAGAAGATGTGATGTAAAAATAATTGGATGATGCATTCGCAAAAAGACATTTTTTAATTTACCGCGATTTTTTGCGGTGGATGCTGAAGATGAATAGAAAACTAAAAGCACAAGCGAGCGTGGCAACGATGTTGAACAAAGAACAAATGATCACAAACAAAATAAAAGAGCTACAAAAATTTGCAGCTCTTTTTATTTTAAACTTGCCCCGTATGAATTTATAAATGCAGTGATGTATTTACAATACTTAAACTATTGCTGCACTCCCTGCATGCCACCTTGTATGCTCTCCATATCACCTTTCAGGTTTTTGCGCTTGAACAATGAAGCATCAAATTTTCCAAAACGATAATTGAACTGCAGCCTGAAAAATTGCGGGTCTCTTCTGCGATCAACTTCTTGCGTAAAATAGTATGAATAAGAATATACATCGCTCACTCTGGTTCTGAAAATATCACCAACGCTTAATGTGATTGATGCTGCTTTATTTTTCAGGAACTCGTATTTAATGGAAGCATCAACGCCGCCGGTGGGTTTTGTATAGCCCTGGGCATTGCCGCTAACGGTTGATCCAAATCCACGACCGCTTGTATTGCTGGATGTGCCTGCGCTTCCGCCGGGTGGTAACACGGTTTTGGAAGTATAGTCACCTGTTACTTGCAGCGTTAGTTTTTTTGTGAGCTTGAATGTGTTATTGATTTTTCCAAACCAACTGTAGGTTTGTCCAACAGCTTCAATTGAAGTATCGGTTGAATTAATTTTTGATGTGAAGATGTTGATGTTCGTAGTAACATCCCACCATTTGGTAATAGAGTTCCTGCTGATCAATTCAAAACCACCTACAAAACTTGAATTGGCATTTATGTATGTGCTGATGAAAACGGTTGAATCGTTGATCGGATTTTTTCCAGGATTTTGAACGCGTGTTATAAGGTCTGTTGTGTATTTATAATAAACAGAAGCAATGAGTGTATTATTTTTTGGAAAGGTTTTTTGATAAGCCAATTCAAATGAATTGGTGAACTGCGGAGTTAAAGCTGGATTTCCGCGGCTCAGGTTCAATGAATCGGAATAATCTGTGAAAGGGAATAATTGAAAAAAACTGGGCCTGTCAATTCTTCTGGTATAATTCAACTGAAGTTCCTGGTCACCTGAAAGTTTTTGTGAAAGGAACACACTTGGGAAAAGGCTGATCGGGTATTTATTTCCAAAAGAGCCGACTGTATCTTTATAATCAACAGCCGATCCGTTATCAGGCACGGAATAATTTGTGGCCCCGAATAGGTTGAGCTTTCTGCACGCAATCCAACCACATAACCAAAATCCTTTACAGCGTTAGAATAGGTTAGATATCCTGCATAGATTCTGTCGTGATAACTATAAATAGATGATAACAATGGCTCGGGAATCAAACTATCATTTGGCGCGACTATGTCAAAATTGCTCAAGCTGGTAATATTTCTTGCAGCAACGCGAACGCCTCCTTCAATTTTTGATTTCTCCGTGATTGGATTTGTATAATCAGTTTGCGCTGTAATAAATTGGTTTGTGCCTGATCCTGATTGTTGTTGTTGGTAAATGGAGCTCAAAGGCCCGCCATCAACATCATATATATTTGAGGTAATATTATTTAAGTTTGAATTCATGCCGTGGCTGTAGTTAGCATTAGCCGTCCATTCTCGCCCGGCTCTCGGGAAGGTGTGTTTAAAACTTAACATGCCGCCCTGGTTGTTAAAAATAGCTTTTGTATTTGAAAACCTTTCTGTATAAGAATAAGTAGTGTTGTTAGGATAAAGAGTATCTACATAAATATTACTGTTGATGAATGGCGTGAAAGTGCCATGCACTGCAGTTCCTGAAACTGATAATGTGTTTCTGTTATCGATAAAGTAGTCCACCCCGGCTCTTCCAAAAAGAAAATATCCTTGCGAAACATTATGATCATCCTGCAACAATGTATTTGGGGTTTCGCCTTCCAAAAAAGTAGAACGATCTGTAACACCGTTGGTGATTGACTTGCGCTGGTTATAACTTGCGCTTGCAAAAACATTTACTTTTCCTTGCTTAACATTCAAATCGCCACCAAGATTGAACTTCCCACGCTCATCAATACCTGCACGAAGATTTCCATTGTAACCGGCTTTGCGGTTCTTTTTCAAAATAATATTCAAAATGCCTGAAGTGCCACCTGATGCATCGTACTTCGCTCCGGGGTTGGTAATAATTTCAACGCTTTCAATTGCATCTGCCGGTATTTGATCAAGCGTTAATGTAGTTGGAAGGCCATCAACAAAAATAGTTGGTGTGCTATTTCTTAAAAGTACGTTGCCATCAATATCAACAGAAACCGAAGGAACATTTTTCATAACATCAAGGCCAGAGCCGCCCTGAGCCGAAATATCTTTTTCTACATTATAGACTTTTCTATCAACACCAAGCGTGATCAAAGGTTTAGATGCGCTTACAACAACTGATTGCAGTATTTGTGCATCGGCAGATAATTTAATGTTGCCAAGATCTTTGTCTATTCCTGCAAGTGCTTGCTGCGCTTGCTGCATGTCTCCATTTTGTAAGCCTTGCGAACCACCTGCTGGCATTTTTATATCGAAAACAACTTTCTCTTCATACTGTGCATAACCGATTGCTGAAATCCGAAGCTTAAAATTCCCCATGATCGGCAGGTTTTCCAAACTGAAATTCCCTTTCGTACTGATCATTCCGGCAATTGCAACTTCTTTCATTTTTTTTGTGGCAGTGTCAAACTTATTAGTGATCAACTGCACCGAAGCGCCATCAATTCCTTTGTTTGTTTTTGCGTCAACAACTCTTCCATAAAAATGGCCGATGCTGGGTATTTGTCTGCCACGACCTCCCTGCGCTCCATTTCCGCCGGGGAATTGTGCGAAAATTCCATAATTAATAATGATTGCCAAGCTAAAGAGGACAGTTTTCTTCATGTATATTTTTTTCATAATTTTTGCAAAGGTCTGCCCAAAATCGCAAGTATAAATTCATTAATTACAAACGGTTAAATAAATAGTTGAAAGGGCTAAGAATGAGCTAATCTTATTTTGACAGAAGTGTGAGGAATATTTGCAGCAGACCGATAAAGAAACCGAGCGCAGCACCGATTACTTCAACAAACCTGAATTCTTTGGTAAGTATCTGGTTCAGCATCTGCTCCAATTTATCGGAAGAAAAATTAGAGATTTTTTCAACAACGATTTTTTCAAGGTCAAGGTCATTTTTTAAATTGCTCACATAGTTTTTCATGATCACCGGAAACAATTCTTCAAGCTCTTTCATAAAAACAGTTTTTAGCTGATTGATTGTTTTATCGCCGATAAACATGGAAATCATCGGCATGCTTTCCTTTAGCTTTGTGCGAAGAAAATGATCGATATGCTTTTCCGCAAGCGGTAAAATTTTTTGTACATTCTCGGGTCCGTGATTGTTTTTTCGATATCTCCAAACGACAACAATTCCTGCCCCACAATTCTGCCAAGGCTTTCAGCAATTTGCTGTTGGCGTTTTGGGAACACGCCATGAAAAGTCATCCACAAAATTTTTTTTGGTTTGCGCGGATGAAACAACATTTTCAAAGCCATCCAAATGGTAAGCCAGTGAATGAATGCCGAAATAATTGGTATTGTATAAAACCACCACTTCATGATCTGATTTTTGGACTGCAAAGAAACGTGAAATAAAGGGCATCAAAAATTGTTAATATTGTTTTTGAAGGAAAAGGGAATTCAGTTAATTTCGCGCTTCTTATCCGGTGGTTGTAGCTCAGTTGGTTAGAGCATCAGATTGTGGTTCTGAGGGTCGTGGGTTCGAACCCCATCAGCCACCCAAAACTTCCCCGCAACATTGCGGGGCTTTTTTATTAGAATGGTTGAAGATTGGCCAAAAATAGCTTCGCAACATTCTGTCCGGTCAAGTTTATCCATCAACATATTTTATTGTAGTTTTATTGAATGAATGCAATTGTATTGAAAGAATTGCCAGATGATTTTCTTTTTCCTTTTGCACAAACCTGCTCAATACTTGATATCAGAATTGGAATTCTCACACTTCGCCAAAAATGGGAATATCTCTCAGGCACATTGGCTGAGGTTAGCACGGAGAAAGGAATTCCTGCCAATATTATTCCGTCGTTTGAATTTGTTAGATCTGTTCATGAAGGCAAGCCCGATTTTTCAAAAGCTGAAGCGCTTCAGTATCCCTGGCAAATATTCCAGCTAACAGACATGGCTATACGAAATGATTTTCCTCACTTCACTAAAAATAAAAAAACAGAAAATATTTCGAAGACAAATGCAATCATTTCGCCTGAAAATATTTTTGTTGAGGAAGGAACAAAAATTGAATATTCCATTCTTAATGCGTCGACCGGGCCGATTTATATTTCAAAAGGCGCAGAAATAATGGAGGGCTCCATGATTCAGAGGCCCGTTTTTTTTGGGTGAAAAAAGCACTGTGAAAATGGGAACAAAAATTTATGGCGCTACGTCGATCGGGAACAAATGCACGGTTGGCGGCGAGATAAAAAATTCCGTTTTTTTTGATTATTCTAATAAAGCACATGATGGTTATATCGGCGATTCAGTAATAGGGGCGTGGTGCAATCTTGGAGCTGGCGCTTCAAATTCCAATATCAAGAACACAGCTTCTGAAGTGAAAGTTTGGCATCAGTTTTCAAAAACAAATATAAGTGCAGGCACCAAATGCGGTTTGTTGATGGGCGATTATTCCCGAAGCGCCATCAACACTTCTTTTAATACAGGCACTGTTACCGGAATTTGCTGCAATATTTTTGGTGAAGGGCTCACCCCAAAATTCATCCCAAATTTTTCGTGGGGAATTAATGATCCAACAAAATATAAATTTGAAAAAGCGCTCAACGATATTGCTAATTGGAAAAAACTGAAAAATGAAATGCTGAGCGATATTGAAATACAAACTTTGAAACATATTTTTGAAAACTCATAAAACAGAAACCGATGCGCAATCAAATAGCTGCTGCAAACTGGAAGATGAACCTTACTCTTCAACAAGGCGAACAATTGCTTGATGATATTTTTAATGCCGACATTCATTTAAAAACTAATCAGCAAGCGGTTTTTGCGGTGCCGTTTCCTTATTTGATTACGGCGCAGCATAAGCTTGCTGCTGCAACAAACTATTTTGCATGCGCTCAAAATTGTTATAACAAAAAATCAGGTGCTTATACAGGCGAAGTTTCTGCTGAAATGCTTCATTCAATCGGCATAAAATATTGCGTGCTTGGGCACAGCGAAAGAAGAGAATATTTCAGTGAGAGCAATGAGATGCTCACTGAAAAAATTACCCTATGCCTTGATAATAATATTACGCCTATATTTTGTTGTGGCGAGCCACTAAGCATTCGCGAAGCAGCCAATCAAAATAATTTTGTTGAAACACAGTTAAAAGAATCTCTTTTTAATTTTGATGCAGAGCAATTGCAAAAAATAGTTATTGCTTATGAACCAATTTGGGCAATAGGCACAGGCAAAACCGCAACAACCGAACAAGCCCAGGAAATGCATGCACATGTCAGAGCTGTTCTTGAAAAGCAATATGGGCATGCTGTCGCAAACAATATTTCAATTTTGTATGGTGGCAGTGTGAAAGCCAATAATGCAAATGAATTATTTGCATGCACGGATGTTGATGGCGGCCTCGTTGGAGGCGCATCACTGATTGCAAAAGATTTTATTGGAATCATTAAAGCACTGAAATAACAAATCTGAAATAACAAATCCGGAATAAAAAACAATAATGCGCCTGAAAAAATTGATTGTTCAAAATATTTTTTGGCGGGGGTTGTACTTCCTTTCTGTTTTTATTTTAAATATTATTATCTCCAGATATTTTAAAGCGAGTGGAAGCGGCTGGATTTATTATGTGATCAACAATTTGTCTCTGCTGTTGCTTATAACCAGCGCCAGCCTTGAATCTGGCGCGGCGTATTATTCTTCTCAAAATTCAATGAGCAGGGAAAAAATTGCAGGTTTTTGTTTTTTATGGGCTGTTGCTGCAACTGTAATAAGTGCTTTTTTTCTTTTGGTGCTTTCAAAATTTATATTGGGCAACGAGGCCTTGAGCCATGAATATTTCATTTCATGTGTGGCATATATTTTTGGGTTTCTTCTCATCAATTATTTCAGCGCATTGTTTTATGCAAAGCAGGATTTTTTTATCTCGAATTTTATTTCGCTGGGTTTTAATATTGCTGCAATTTGTTTTATCATTTTCTTTGCCGATACACAATTTCTTAACACGCATTTTGTTGCTGTTTATTTTGTATCGTTCTTATTGCAAGGCCTTGCAATTGCGATTGTTTATTTTCTGAAAAGTAAAAAACGGCAAATTGGATTTTTATCACTTAAAGAAATAAAAGTAATTGCGCGTTATTCGCTTGATTGCGCTCTGCGCGAATGTTGTTTTTTTTCTTGTTTATAGAATTGATTACTGGTTTGTGAAAAATGTTTACAGCGAAGCAGATTTGGGCAACTACATTCAGGTTTCCAAGTTAGGACAGATTTTTCTTTTATTGCCGACCATGATTGCTGCAATCATTTTTCCGAAAACGGCAAGCGGATTCAGGTCAGGATATACAACATTCTATACAGGCCGTTATCCAGACTTTTATTTGGTTTATATGTTGCGATTATTATTGATTTTGGCAATTTCAGGCAAATGGCTTTTCCCTTTTTTATACGGTCCAACATTTAAGAAATGTATATGCCATTTTTATTATTATCGCCCGGGAATATTTATCTTTGTCAACACAAGCTTTGCTCGCAGCATATTTTGCAGGGAAAAATAAAATCTCAGTGAACATTGCAAGTTCATTGCTTTCTTTAGTAATTATTGTTGCAGGTGATATTATTTTAATCCCATCATATGGCATTAAAGCAGCAGCGGCGGTAAGCAGTGCCGGGTATATTTCCTGTCTTGCTTATAGCCTGTTTGTGTTTCGAAAAAATTATAAAAGCAATCCGTGGTGATTTCTTTATTTTCAAAAAATCTGATATAAATCTAATCATAACGGCTTTTGCGAAATACCGATTAATCATTCATAAAAATGGAGAAAATTCTCTGGCTTACAAGTTGGTATCCTAATAAAACGGATATGTTTACCGGAGATTTTATTCAAAGGCATGCAAAAGCAGCGGCAAAATTTAACGACATAATTGTGCTTCATGTTGTGAAAACAGAAAATCCTTTTTTTGATGGCGACATGCATGAAGAAATCAATACAAACAGAAAATTTGACCGAGCATATCGTTTATTACAAATGTAATAATGCATTTAAGCCGATAAACAAATTCATGTCTTTCATAAAATACATCAGAATTTTTCGTAAGCTTATTTTAAAATATTTTGGCGAAGATGATTTAGCCGTGCATGTTCATGTTCCTTTAAAAGCCGGTCTGCTGGCGCTTTGGCTTAAACAGAAATATAAAATGCCGTATATTCTTACAGAGCATTATGGCATTTATAATAATGTGGTTGATGAGCCTTTTGAAAAAAGACCCGGAACATTCAAACATTTCACCGAAAGAATTATAAAAGAAGCAGCCATATTTTCTCCGGTCAGTAAAAATATTGGTGATGCAATCAACAGAATGGTTATTGCAAAGCGTTTTGTGGTAGTTTACAATACGGTCGATACATCGATGTTTTATTACAAAGAAAAGCAACAGGAAAAATTTCGTTTCATTCATGTTTCCAATATGGCTCCCTTAAAAAATGCAGAGGGTATTATCCGCTCTTTTGGGATGGTTTGGGCCGAGAACAAAAAACTTGAACTGTCGATTGTAGGAAAAATTAATGACGATATTTTGAAGCTTGCTGAAGAAACAGGGTTATTAAATAAAGCAATTTTTTTTACCGGTGAGATAAGTTATTCAGCCGTGGCAGAACAAATGCAGCAATCACAATCGCTGATTTTATTCAGCAAAACGGAGAACATGCCTTGTGTTATTTTAGAAGCCTTGTGTTGTGGCCTCCCTGTTATAGCAACTAACGTCGGAGGGATACCCGAGGTTGTAAATGATTCAAATGGAATTTTAATAGAATCGGAAGACGAGGCTGCGCTGCAGCACGCGATGCTTACTATGATGGGCACATATAATAAATATGAAAAAGAAAATATTTCAAATTCAGCAAAACAAAAATTTAGCTTTGATGTGATCGGAAAACAGATGAGCGAATTGTATCGGCAGAATATCTTACGCCGGTCATATTAAAACCGAACACTTCATTGGCAGTGAGTTTTATATGCTTGTATTCTTTTTCTTCAAACCATTTTTTTACTTCATCATGCTCAAATTCCCATCTGTATTGCGGAGTAAACCAGTCAAGAATATTCAGCATCATTTCACTAGCGTTTTGTTTATTTCCTTTCAATTTTTTTATAACAAAACTGATTGGGAATAAAGTGAACAGATACAAATAATATTGAAATTTTAATGGAAACTTCGAAGTGATTTTTCTTGTGCTGTTAAATAAATTATGGATCAAGATCTTTTCTTGGGTGATAGAGCCAAACGCTTAGCTTGCCATGTGGTTTAACACAGGCCTGAATTTCATCAAACGATGCTTTTGGATTATTTGTATGAATGAGCACCCCGCTGCATTGAACTATATCAAAATATTTTTTTGCCACAGGTGGAAACTGTACATCTCCCTGAACAAAAGTTGCATTTATTTCTGTGTTCAGTTCAAAAGCTTTTTCAATGCTCAGGCTCAAATCCATGGCAATTACTTTGGCGCCATTGTTTGCAATAACGGTATCTAATATGCCATTTCCGCAACCTGCATCAAAAATTAATTTCTCATGCAAGCTTGAAGCTGTTTCATCTGTCTCCGTTAAAAATCGGTTAAGCATGCCCGTTATATCTGCATCCCAGGTCCTATCTTCTTTGTAATTAAAAACACTCCATTCCAATTCAAAGCTTTTTTTTGTGCGCTTGTTTTTTTTGTGGCAATATTCAATCAGTTCGATGTGTTCTTTATGAAGATTTTTTTTTCTTTCTTCAAAATCAACAATATGTTGTTTCAAAAAAAAATCATAATCCAGCATTGCTTCAGGAACCAGTCGCGGCACGCCTTTTATAACGGGATAAAACAGCCCGTTGTCGGCCCACAAAATGCCTTGTGAAATAATTTGTGTATTAATATTGTTGTAATTTTTTTCTCCCTTGGCGATTATTTGGAGCTTCAGCCTGCTGCCTGTTACCGGGCAGCGCAGAATTTCTAAAAGGCTTTCCTGCATTGATGGGAATTGATTGCCTCAGGATTTCAGTTTGTTCACCAGCTTGATATAATCCTGCATTACAACGTCTTTGGATTTCCCTTTCAGAGATACCCACGCGTCGTATTTTGCTTTAGCGACAAAATCAAATGGATTGGCTGGCGGTTCTGTGTTCACATCGCCAATAGTAGCTTGTTTGTACAAAGAGTATAATTGCAGCAAGGATTCATTGCTGGGCCTCACGCCCAAATTTTTGCTTTCTTCGGCTGCCTGCTCAAATTCCTGAGCCAATTGAGTTGCTACCATGTCGGCTGGTTTTGGTGAAAATAAGGTTTTTTTATCACAGTATTTGTTAACTCGTTTTGCGATCAGTATCGCATTTATGTAGACTGAAATTAAATTCTAAATGCTGCATGCCCTGCTTTTAAATTAATTTTTGTGGCCCTGGCTTTATGGCCACGATTGAAGATTTTTGCGGCGCTGCATTCAACCAAAGTGCTGGTGAGTCTGGCTTAGATGTTTTTCCTACTTTTTTACCTATTTATGCTGCGTATAATAATTTACCGGCAAAATATTTTTTAGGTAATCAATTTCATCTTGTTCCAGTGCCGGAGACCCATCAATTTTTATAGCATCTTCCAGTTGATTCAAAGTCCTGATGCCGGTAACAGCAGAAGCCACAATTTTTTTGTTGAGCACAAATTGAATTGATGTTTGCGCTTTGCTTCTTTTTTCAGTTGATAGCAATGCAACTGCTGTAGCAGCTTTGCTAACATCGGCACTATCAAAGTTCAAATAATTTTCAGCAGGTTTATCAATCAGTAAGCCTTTTGCGATGCCCCCTCTTGTCAACACGCTTATATTGTTTTGTTCAAACAATTCAAAACAAGTTTCTTCAGGTCTTCTATCTAAAATGCTGTACTGCATCATCACGCTCACAATGTTTGAGCGCTTTACATATTCTCTTATCACATTGGGCCTGATCGATGAAATTCCATAAAACCTGATTTTGCCCTGCTGCTTCAATTTTTCAAAAGCCTCAATCGTTTCATCAATATTATCTTCTATCATTCCCCCATGCAGTTGATACAGATCTATATAATCCGTCTGCAATCTTTTAAGGCTTTGTTCTGCGGATGAAAGGATATGTGCAGCGCTTGCATCCCAATCCAATCCGTTTCCATTTTTTGCAGGTTTGTTGCCGACCTTCGTGGCAATAATGATTTTATCACGGTTATGCATAACCGCTTTTCCAAAACAAACTTCATTTTCACCGTTTTGATAAATATCTGCTGTATCAAAAAAATTGATCCCTGAATCAATTGCTTTTTTAATAAGTATTTCATTTTTAGCATCATTCAATTGCAGCGACATGCAGCCGAAGCCTATCTCGCTCACTGATAAACCTGATTTGACCAATTTTCTGTACCTCATAAATGCGGTATTTGCTCATGTAATTTAAAATGGAAATGTAATACTTGTGTTAATGAATTATAAAGACGTTTAATGATAATATTAGCTTGCTTGCGTAAATTTAGATTTGCTCTTTCATCTTTATTAAGCAGTTTAAATTTTCTGCAATACATTTAACAACCGAAATTATATTTCATGTTGTCTTTCGAGTGATAAGAAATATTTTTGCGCGTTGGAAAATAACACATCAAAGAATGAAAGTATTCACAGCAGCAAGGGGAAGACTGAAAATTTTTTTTGACAGGATAGGAAATGAAAGATTAAAATTGAACTTGCTTCAGGCAATCCCTTTTTGGGTTGCATCTATTATTACCGGTTTATTAGCTGTTTTATATGCAAAGCTTTTCTTTTTGGCAGAGCGCGGCACATCTTACATATTCGGACACTATGCCTGGTCGTTTTTTTTGATCACGCCCATTTGTTTTGTTATAGCATGGTGGCTGGTGAAAAGATTTTCTCCTTATTCACGTGGAAGCGGCATCCCTCAAGTGATGGCGTCTATTGAACTGGCAAACCACAAAACAAATGATAAGGTCGATAAATTTTTAAGCATCAGAATTATCTTTGTGAAGATGCTTTCAAGTTTGTTCATGGTTTTCGGTGGAGGCATCATTGGCAGAGAAGGCCCGACTATTCAAATTGCCGGATCAGTGTTCAGGAAAATAAATCAATGGCTGCCTGCCTGGTGGCCAAAAATTTCAAAGAAGAACATGATCATGACAGGCGCTGCAGCCGGGCTTGCTGCCGCATTCAACACACCACTTGGCGGAATTGTTTTTGCGGTGGAAGAACTTACTAAAACGCATATTAATTATTTTAAAACAGCTATTTTTTCTGCAGTCATCATTTCAGGGCTTACCGCACAGGCATTTCTGGGCCTTATTTATATCTTGGATATCCTACCGTCAATAACTTATCTCCTTATATCTTTTTAGGCGTGATTGCCGTTGCCATTATCACAGGGCTTGCAGGTGGCGGAGCAGCAAAAATTATACTACTCATTTTTAAATGGAAATCAACTTTCAAAAAGAAACGCCAAAACATTTTGTATGTCATTATTTGCGGGCTTATAATTGCTTCGGTTGCTTTTTATATTGATAAAATTATTTTGGGGTCAGGAAAAGAATTGATGGCAAATGCGCTGTTCACTTCGCCAAAATATTTATCGTGGTATGTGCCAATATTAAGAGTAGGAGGTTCAATATTATCATTCACAACTGGCGCCGCAGGCGGCATTTTTGCCCCATCGCTGAGCGCCGGAGCCAGCGTGGGCTCAGTGTTTGCGGGCTGGATGCATTTGTCTGATACAAATACAAACCTCTTAATTTTGGCAGGAATGGTCGGGTTTCTTACAGGTGTCACCCGAACTCCGTTTACGTCTGCAATCATAGTTTTGGAAATGACAGACAGGCATAACCTTATTTTTTATTTGATGCTTGCGGGAATGATATCAAGCATTGTTGCTGTTCTTATTGACAAGCATTCGTTTTATGATCATCTCAAACATCAGTACATGAACGAGGTGATGAAAGAAGATCGTCTTACTCCTTTGGCAGTGCAGCAATAACATTCGTTTAGAAATTTCTTGCACAGAATGTTGAGCCCTCATGATAAAAATATTGGTTTTATATTTTGCAATTATTATTTTAGAGTGTTTAAAACAATTTGCAAAAAGCTATTAAATGTTTGTATATGAAAACAGTAAAAGACCTTATTTCAAGCAAAGTCAAATCTTTCAATTTTGTTGAATCAAAAACATTGGTGATCGATGCGCTGAGCATGCTTAATTCTGTCAACCTAAGCTATCTGGTTGTGATGGAAGGAGACGAGTTTAAAGGGATTTTTTCTGAAAGAGATTATGCACGGAACCTGATATTGAAAGGGCGCTCCAGTTCAACAACAGAAGTGAAAGATGCAATGTCAACAGATTTCCCTTTTGTAGAATTGAATGACACCGTTGAATATTGCATGGACCTGATGAACACGCGCAAAGCCCGCTATCTGCTCGCATTCGACAAAGGAAAATTTATCGGCGTCGTAACCATTCATGATTTATTAAGGCAAGTTATCTTCAACCGGGAAGAAGTTTTTGATTATTCCATCACAAAAGAATTGTTGGACGAGGATGAGAAGAGCAGGGTGCTATAAAAAGATTCGTTTGTTAATTTGCTCTAATGGTCGGTGTCTTCACCGACCATCTTTTTTGATAAAGCAAATTTCCGTTGATGGAGACACTAACCGATAGGCAAAAAGGTTAGTCTCGTCCAAGGATTTCTACTTTTCCCGTCTTCATATTTACAATGCCCCAAGAAGGAGCCACAAAAATAATATCCAAATATCCCTTGTTTCTTTTTGAAAATCTGATGCTGTAAATTTTGCCATCGTCATATATAAATTCCTGCTTAAACTCTTTGAATGGATTAGCTTTCCAAAGTAGTTTTCCATTTTTGGCTTCCGCTGTGATGGTTCTTCTGTCTCGATGAATAACAAATTTAACTCCTGTCCTCGGATCAATTAAAAAGTTGTGTTGGCAAAAAATCTCCCCACAGATTAATGTCAGAACGAATAAAAACAGAATTTTTTTCATGCTGGTGTTGAATTTATAAAAATAAAAATCGAAGGGGCAAAAAATCACTTTATTAAAATTGATATTGCTTGAATAATGAATCCAACAATTAATAGAACCAGCCCTAAAATTGTTCTGATTTTACTGTTTGTAACCCCCTTCTTTAAAAGATTTCCTATATCACCAATCAAAATTTTATTATCTGTTTTTATTAATGCCTTAAGTTGCATATCATGAATTGCAATTGCTCCATGAATTGAAGTTAAATATCGAGACAGAGATATAGCTAAGATAATACTACCAATTATATTTATTATTAATCCGGCAAAATTTAAGATGTCTTTAATATTCATTTTGGGGTTTTTATATTTCAAATTTACAAAAACTCAATTCTAAAAGTGATTCGCTTACCGCTTATGAAACTAAAGCTCATCCTTGCACTACAGTACAAGAGTGCGACGCAACGATGCTGAATAGAATTGATTGGCCGGTTACCAAATAAAAAATTAGAAAAGCAAGCAGATTGTATTCTAAGAACTGGAAACTGCCAACTAAAAACTCGAAACGCTCAAGTTCTCATTCCTCGCTGCTTTTCATTACTTTTGCAGCCGCATTTTAAATTCAAGAAACAGGAATGAAGAATATCAGGAATTTTTGCATCATCGCACATATTGACCACGGAAAATCTACCCTTGCAGACAGGCTTTTGCAGATCGACCAATACCATCAGCGACCGCGATATGATGGACCAGGTTTTGGATGATATGGACCTTGAGCGGGAAAAGGGGATCACGATCAAGAGCCACGCAATACAAATTAATTATCCATTTAACGGTGAAGTATATACGCTGAATTTGATTGACACGCCCGGGCATGTGGATTTCAGCTATGAAGTGAGCCGTGCACTCGCCGCTTGCGAAGGTGTGTTGCTGCTGGTTGATGCGACACAAGGCATACAGGCGCAGACCATTTCAAATTTATATCTCGCTATTGAAAATGATCTGGAGATTATTCCGATAATCAATAAGATTGATATGGACGGCGCGATGATTGATGAAGTACGCGACCAGATCATTGAACTGATCGGCTGCAAGCCGGATGATATTTTGCTTGCAAGTGCACGCACAGGAGTTGGTGTTGAAGAAATTCTCAAAGCTATTATTGAAAGAATACCTGCGCCGAAAGGCAATCCGGATGCGCCTTTGCAGGCATTGATATTCGACAGTGTGTTCAATTCTTTCCGTGGCATTATTGTTTATTACAGAATATTAAATGGCAGTTTGAAAAAAGGAGATAAAGTAAAATTTGTTTCGACGGGCATTGAATACGAAGCGGATGAAGTGGGGATTTTAAAATTAACGCTGGATCCGAAGAAAGAAGTATTGACAGGAGATGTTGGTTATATCATCACCGGAATTAAAAATGCGAAAGAAGTAAAAGTAGGAGATACGATTACACTTTCAAGCAATGATAACCCGCAAATGATACAAGGTTTTCAGGAAGTGAAGCCGATGGTTTTTGCAGGAATTTTTCCTGTAGAAACAGATGATTTTGAAGAGCTGCGCGATTGCATGGACAAATTACAATTGAATGATGCATCATTGACGTATGAGCTGGAAACCTCACAGGCATTGGGTTTCGGCTTTCGTTGCGGATTTTTAGGAATGCTACACATGGAGATTATCCAGGAGCGTTTGGAGAGAGAGTTCAATCAAACGGTTATTACTACTGTTCCCAACGTGAGCTTTGTTGCTCACACAACAAGAGGCGAAGTGATTATCGTGAACAATCCAACAGAAATGCCGGATCCTGTTCGCATTGAGAGAATTGAAGAGCCTTTTATCAGCGCACAGATTATTACCAAGCCGGAATATATTGGCAACATCATGACATTGTGTTTGGGCAAGCGTGGAAATTTATTGAATCAAAGTTATCTCACAACCACACGGGTTGAATTGATTTTTGAAATGCCACTAACAGAAATCGTTTTTGATTTTTATGACAAATTAAAAAGTCAAACGCGTGGTTATGCTTCGTTCGATTATCACCCAATCGGCAAGCGCGACAGTGATATTGTGAAAATGGATATTTTATTGAACGGTGATAAAGTGGATGCATTAAGCGCATTGATCCATCGCGCCCGCTCACAGGATTTTGGCAGAAGGCTTTGTGAAAAATTAAAAGAGCTGTTGCCGCGACAGCAATTTCAGATTGCGATACAAGCAGCAGTTGGGGCAAAAGTAATTGCCAGAGAAACCATCAGCGCACTACGAAAAGATGTAACGGCAAAATGTTATGGAGGTGATATCAGCCGAAAAAGAAAATTGCTGGAGAAGCAAAAAGAAGGAAAAAAGCGCATGCGCCAAATCGGTAACGTTGAAGTTCCGCAGGAAGCTTTTTTGGCGGTGCTGAAGCTGGATGAATAGTTTTCAGTAGACAGTTTCCAGTTGGCAGCCGATGGTTCGAGTTGATGATAATTTATTATTCACCACTCACGAAACTTTCAGCAATCCTTTGAATTTAAAATAAACCACTCCTTCATTAAAAAGAGAAGCAACGATTTCGATTTTTTTATTTTCTCTCGGAGCATACTTCAAATCCAACTGAATCGTTTTTGTTTCCTGAGGATTGATGACTGTGAGGAATTTAATATGTGCAGCGCTCATCAATTTTGTTTCTTTCTTAATCACATCTTCCAAAACTTCCTTTGTCATTTGCATCATACAAACGCCCGGCACGACTGGTGTTTGCGGGAAATGGCCTTCAAAAATTTTATGCGCAGGATTTAATTCAAGCGAAGCCTTCACAGAATTTTCATCGTGATGAATTGAATTGATGGTAAAAAAATTTCCCTGAAGCATTAGTTTGAAAAATTGAGTTAATCATAGATGTCTTTTCTATGGCCAAGATTGACTACATCAACAACTAATATATCATCAAACACTTCATAAATTATTCGATAATCACTAACTCTTATTCTATAACCTTCTCTTCCTTTTAATTTTTTATATCCGTGCGGCCGAGGATTGTTTGACAAATTTTCAATAGCTCTCAGAATTGGAGCTGCAACTAAAAAAGATAGTTTGTCTAATTGCTTTTGTGCAGTTTTAGTTAATGCAACTTTATACTTAGGCATTCTTCCTATTGTGTTTTTTCAGGTAATCTGAAAAAAGAACCCGTTTCCCGTCATCTTCTTTTTTTGCTTCGTCGTACAATCGAATGTCATTCAAGTCTTCTAACTCTTCAATGATTTTTTCATAATCATTTATTGGTAAAATGATGGCAATTTTTTTGCCTTTATTATCTGTTATGAATTGCGTTTTTATTTTAGAGTTCGATGTTGGCATAAGTCTTTGTTGTTTCTCAAAGTTATATAAACAAATTAAGATTGAAAAGCAATCAAACAACTGGTTTGTTATCTTTCCAATCGTTTTGATCTGATGTCAAAGTTGAAGTTTTTATTTTACTGTTGCAAGTTTTAGAAAATACGGTGAATAAATATTTTTTTGCTGCATTGAAATAAAAGCTAAATTCCTTGTAATCATTAAACCTAAAGCTTTTTCCATGACCATTAATCACACCACCTTCCCAAAATTTCTGGGACAAAAAAAAGTCAATACTTCCTTTTATATAGTATTATTTAAAGAAGCAATATCTAAATCACTAAATGTTGCTTCAAAATGTTATCTATTTGTAATAATACTATCATTGTTCACAGCCACGGACCACCGTAAATTATTTACAGGTGGTTTGTCGTAATGAATTTGCATTCACTCACAGTCTGCAAAATAATAAAATGAGAAAAAAATATTTTGGTTTGTTTATCGGGCTTGTTCTTTTTTCAAGATTCTTGAATGCACAGCAATTAAAAGACAGTTGCATTGCGCAAGGGTTGCACAGTTTTTTGAAATTGAATGTTAGTGATAATACTGGGTTGGAATGGGAACAAAAAATTGCCCAAAAGTCTGCAATAAGTGCGTTTGCGGGTTTGTTTTTTGGATTAGCAGAAGATGGTTTTTCCATTTCAAAAAATATTTTCAACACCCGATTACAAATTTCTCCATTTGCATTTATTGAATATCGCAATTACTACAACTTGAGCAAAAGAATAAGTAGAAAAAAAAATATCAAGAGCAATTCAGCAAATTTTTTATTTGCGGATGTGGCAAATATTTATGCGGTAAAGAACCAAAATTATTTTAACCTATTGTTTATCCAGGGCTGGGGAATGCAACGAGTTGTTGGGAAATATAGCTTATGGAAAAAAATAAATGTTGATTGTCGATTCGGTATTATCGAACATTTTTATTATGACAAGCCGCCACGTGGAGGGTTCAATTATGTTAAAATTGAACCACAAATTTCCGGTTCGGTTTCCTATGTTTTTTGATTAAAAATCTGTTAAGCATGTAAGCAAATATTGTTTCAACATTTTAACCCCCCAAATTGCTAATAATATATTTAAAACCTTAAATCATGAATACTCTCTACAATTTCCTTTGCCAGCAATCTCATGTCAGCACAAATAAAAAATTATACAAGCAACTATTATTGCTGAGCTTTATAACTGCAATGGCATTCGCATGCGGCAAAACGACATCATCTTCGGCAGTTCAACCTGGCGTTGTTAAAAGTTATTATGGATTTCCGCAAAATAATGTTGATGGCGTTTTTCTTTTTCAATCAAATATCAATAACAATCCGACTATAAAAAAAATTGCCCACATAATAGGCCTTTTTTATGATAAAAATGGCAAAGTGATCGCCGGGGCGGCCCATGCATCAATTGGCATTTATCAACTTGTCGCAGACAGTTTGGAATATCAATCGATCAATCTTTCAACCGACAGTCTATTTGGCATTGACCTTGCGTTCAGCTTAACACCACCACGAAATACTGCAACAGCGCCTGTTACAGCTAATTTTTATTCTCCCACGGCTATTTATATTACGAATAACTCGATAGTTCCCGGACAAATAAATTTGTCATCAGGTTCTTCTTTGCCAATCACATGGAATGCGGATTTAAGGAACAACAAAGGCGTTAATATTTATGCAGAATTTCTGCCAACACTTTCGCCAAATGACAGCTTGTACAATGCAGGATATAAAAACGAAATAAATAATTCGGTGATGGTGCCTGATAATGGAGCAATGTTTTGCCTGCCAAGTTTCTTTTCCAAATTTCCTAAAGGCGCTAATGTTATGCTGATTTGTAGGGCGTGGCAATGCAATGATTGTTCAGAGCGAGAGTTATCGTTATTTATTAGAGGGCTTTATTAATGCAATGGAGCCAGTTGTAATTGCGAATTGAATTTTCAATAAAACTTGCATTATCTCTCAATTTTTTTTAACCCGATATCAAAGCTGAAGTTTTTATGTGAGATGCCAATGGTATCAGGAATTCCATTTACATAATTTTTCATGATAGCTTCTACTACTGCTTTTGAATTTGATGCGCGTTGCATTTTTACGAGCTCACTGCAATCCATGTTTGTGATATAATAATAAGTTCCTTTCGTTTGAGGGAACGCGATATAAACAAGCGAGCTATCTTTTCGGGAATAAGATGTTTTATTTTCGAGATTATTCATCATGATCAGCTCGAAATCTTTTCTTAATGTTTTCTTCACAGCTTTTTTATCCATTTGTTTGATGATGCTATGAACGATGAAATTTCCATTCTGCTGAAATTCAAAATCAAAAAAAGTAAATCCCATTTCGTTTGAAAAAACAATTCTTGTGCTGCTGTCGGGCATTTTTTTAATGACGACGAGTCCGCTTAAATGTTTGCCGATCACATCAATCTTTGCGCTGTATAATGCAGATCTGAATTCAGGCTTAAATTTTTGCAGGCAATTTATATCAGTCTGAGTTTTTTGCAGATTGCTGTAAAGTGATGAACAGCTTTGCAACACAAGCAAGCAACTAATGAATAGCAAAAAGCGCATCAGGAATATTTGCATTCAGTTCTTTGTTAATGAAATTGATCATTGTGTTATCGCCTGAAAGTTCTATCATGTCAATCTTGCTTACCGAATAATCTTTTTTGTCAACGATAATATTGATGTTCTTAAAATATTCTTTCAGGTTCTTTGCAACAGGTGTGAGCTCGACTAAAAATGTTTTTTCATTTTCAAAGATCTTGAATTTAAAATCAGTGTTGCTTAATGCAGTTCCCTGAACACAATCAACAGTTATTTTATTGATCTGCTGAAATAGTTTATTAGATGAAGTCGCAATTTTATTTTCTTTATTACCATCTTTTACGTACACATTGTTCTTATTAATAATCATCAGGTATTGAAATGGCGTGCTGTATTCCATTCTCACCAGGTTATCTTTTTTAAACCAGAATTTTCCTTTTGACGTAATTTTTTCAGAAAGCATGCTCAGGTTTTTTTCCTGAATAAAATCACTTTTGATGGTTTGTATTTTTTGTGATGCAGATGAAAATTGATTTTTGAATTGAGTAATATCGCTGACTGCTGAAAAGCCCGGATATTGCGCTCTTGCTGCAATGCAGCTTATTAATAGAAGACAAAGAATAAAAGCTTTATTCATAAGCTTGCAAATTACACATTTTATCCAACCTGATAATTTCATAACCTTCTGCTTTAACATATTTGATAAGCTCAGGTAAAATATCAAGCGTTACTTTGCAAGTGTCATGAAAAAGAATAATCGCTCCGGGCTTAATGGAACATTTTATTTTCTGCATCAATTTCTCCTCATCTTTAATAACCGTATCCATCGAACGAACATTCCAACCGATGGAGATATAATTGCCATTGACGATTGCTTTTTTCAAATTTGGATTGGTCACTCCATAAGGTGGGCGAAATAATTTTGGTGTTAAATCGGCTATTTCTTTTGTTACATTGTTCATCAACTTCATGTCATTGAGCATTTTTTTTGATGAGAATAGATCGAACCAAAAATGATGCGAGTAGCTGTGGTTGCCGATAATATGGCCTTCATTATTTATTTGGATTAATATTTTTTCGTTTCCGGCAATTCGATTTCCGATGCAGAAAAATGCAGCTTCTATATTATTTCCTTTCAAGACTTTTAAAATTTCCGGAGTAAAATTTTCTGCAGGGCCGTCATCAAAAGTAAAAGCAATTTCCTTTTTTGTTGTTGAAGCAAAACAAATTGATTTTATGTAAAAGCCTGCTTCTATAAAATAGCTTCCGTAGAAAAGTATAAAAGAATAAAGCAGTGTGATTAAAATGTAAACGATAATTGGAACATGCAAGTAGAAATTTGAAATAATAATAAGTATTAATAGCGCGGCAAAAAAAATATTTGTATTCCTGAAATTCAGCATGCGGAGATTAATAAAAGCGAATGATGGGTATTTTGATAATGATTATAAATCAGTATTTTTTTCAGGTTTCCTTTTTTTGCTGTTTTGCCCGAAATGTTTGATGGTATTGAGTTTGATTTAATAATGTTTGTTGCGAGCCATAATGCAAATGAAACAGCAGTCGGATATTCGCCGCAGAGATGTTTATAATTAATTGATGTGTTTTTTTTGAAAATGGATGCTCTTAATTCATCATAAATCTCATCATTTTTCATGTCGCCGTTTTCCCCGGATATTATTAAATCAATCTCATCGATATTTATTGAATTCGCGTCTAAAAATGATTGAGCCTGATTTTCGATTTCTTTAATATTGGCTGGCTTATAAAAAGTTTTTAAAGCATTCAGTTTTGCCAGATTATTTTCATTGTGCTGGTTCGATAATAGAAAGAATGCTGCGCCTTCGCCTGCAATTGTTCCTTTTGTTTTTAAAGAAAGCAATGTGTCATTGGTGACTTGTTCGCGTTTATATAAACCAAATCTTGACAATATTTTCTGGCTATCGTTTGTAATTTCATCTACTCCGCCAACCAGCACATTCGAAGCTTCATTGTCCTTTAGCATCATCAAAGCATCCAGCAGTCCGCTTTCGAAAGAAAAGCCACGGTGCACAAATGTATTATTGTAATTGTGGCAATGAAGCATCAATGCGATCTGCGCTGCTACAGTGTTGTGTGTTGATTGGATGAATGCAGTTGGTGTTAATAATTCCTCTTTTTGTTCAACCAGTTTTGTAAGAAAAACGCCGGTATCTTCCAGGCACCCATAAGCTGTTCCTGTGATAATAGCATCCGGATTTCCGACATCTGCATCTTTTAAACATTGTGAAGCAGAAGCAACGCCCATCTTTATAATGCGGCTCATGCGGCGGATAAGTTTTGGGTCGATAAATTCTTTGTAATCCGGCTCAATGCATTTCATTCCTGGTGCTTCATGAATAATCATTTCATCAAGAAATGAAGATGAGCCAAAAGTTTTTTGAGGAGAAATACTGCTTGCGGACCGAACGAAAATATCCATTTAATGGGAAATGTTTATCTATTTGTAAACAACAAATTTATAGTTATTATGCGAATGTTCTTCTTCTCAAAATTGTTTGCAAGAAATTTCAACTTGATAATAAGAAATAAAAAAACCGGATGAAAATTATTTCCATCCGGCTTGAGTTGAGTAATGAAAGGGAACTTGATTGATCAACTTTTTTTTGCGGGAACTTTTGCGCCTTCTTTTCGGGCTTCAGATAAACCAATTGCAATTGCCTGCTTTGGATTAGTTACTTTTTTATTGCTGTTCCCGCTTTTTAATTTTCCTTCCTTCATTTCATGCATTGCCAGTTCAACTTTGTGCTGGCTTTTTTCTGAATATTTTCTTTTTGTTTCAGCCATAATATTATTTTGAAAAGTTAAATATCAAAAGACAATTGCTCTTCTCTGTCTTCCAGAGCAATTTTCCTGATAAAATTATCATATCCTTCTTCATCATCGTGGTTGCTGTAAATTCCGTAGGCATCAATGCTGTAGCCAATCAGGCCATCCTTTGCTTCAATGATGTATAATACAGAAGAATCTGACGGATCTGAATCGCCTTCAAACCTGAACACCTTGATGATTTTTAAATCTTCTGATTGATAAGCTTTACCTTTATTTGCAGTGAAACCTTCATCGGTTCACCGAAATTCGTTATCCATTTTTTTAAGTCTTAATTTTTCCAGTATGCTGCTTAAGGTGCTCATTTGTGTTTGTACCATAAAAGATATTTTAGCTAATTAATTTTTTTCCATTCAGGTAAAGCCCGTTTATGCGCGGGCTTTACCTGCCCTTGGCTACTTTTTGTTAATGTTTCATGCGAGGCATTTTCTTTTTTGTTTCTTCAGGATTGTCATCAATTTCTGTTTGCTTTTCATTTTCCTGCGTATTGATTTTTTCATCATTGTCATCTGCATCATTCATCTTTTTTTTATTAGATGCAGCGTGCTGATTTTTGATGTTGTTTGGCCTGCTATCGTCTTCGTCATGTCTTTTTCCTAAAGGCTTTTTGTTTTCATCTTGTTCGTTATTTTTTTGTGATTTTCCAGCGTTATTCATAAAACACGTTTTTATAGTTAAGAAATAATTTATCTATACTATAGAAAAAACAATACCATTTTCGCAACAGCGGCATTAATTAATAATTGGGGAAATGAGTAGAAATTATTTCTCAATTCAAGGATCAAAAAAATTTAATGGGTAGGTTTTTGCCTGTGTTTACGAGTATTTGTATGTTCAATAAGATTTGCCCCTTAATGAACGAGATTTCATTGCAATTTTGCCAGAAATTCAACCGATGTTGAGTGAAAATAATCTTCTCAAATCTGTAACCAAAAACATATTTTTATTTCAGGTTAAATAATTTATAAACGACAGCAATGAGCAGTAAGAAAAAATTAATCGTGCTTACAGGAGCTGGCATCAGCGCAGAAAGCGGCCTCAAAACATTTCGCGATAGCGATGGCTTGTGGGAAGGTTATGAAGTGGAAGAAGTTGCAACCCCAAGGGCGTGGAAAAAAAATCCGGAGCTTGTTCTGGAGTTTTATAATATGCGGCGAAAGAATATTCGTGATGCAAAACCAAATGCAGCGCATTTTGGACTGGCCGAACTTGAAAAAGATTTTGATGTTCACATTATTACACAAAATATTGATGACTTGCATGAGAGGAGCGGATCAACAAGTGTTCTTCATTTGCACGGAGAAATTTTTAAAATGCGAAGTGAGAAAAACGAGCGATTGATTTATGAAATCAGAGATGATATAAAATATGGTGATACTGCTGAAGATGGCGCTCAGCTTAGGCCAAACATTGTTTGGTTTGAAGAAGCGGTGCCAATGATTGAGCCTGCAATCAAACTTGTTATTGATGCAGATATTTTTGCAGTTATCGGCACTTCTCTGGTTGTTTATCCTGCGGCTGGGCTTATTAATTATGCAAGCCATAGCATACCAAAATTTATTGTTGATAAGAGGATACCTAACACCTCATCAATTTCAAATCTTCTTGCTATTGAAAAACCGGCGACTGAAGGCATTGATGAATTAAAACAAATGCTCAGGGAAAAATATCTTTAAGTTTTCAGTAACAAAGGCTTTTATAACATTGCACTGAAATGAAAATAAATAGATCTTGTTTTGTCATCTTCATCAGTTTTATGCCACTGTTTGTTTTTTCGCAAAATAGCCTGCACCTGCAAAGGCTTAAAGAATTTGCGATTAAGAATATGCCGAAATTTTATGATTCAACTCTTCATTATATAAACCTGAAACCGAGAGGAGACCTGAATTATCTATATCCATTTTATCAATTGTTCAAAGAAGAAATTAAATTCAGGCAAATTGAAAATGACAATGGCTATTTTGATGAAATGAGCAAAGCTGCTTCATTTGTTGACGACTATCAATCAGCGCTTGAATACCAAATTAAAACCTATGATAGCCTTGATCAGATTTCTGACAAACAAGTTTATAAAACCGTTAATCAGCTCAAGGAATTAGAAAATGCAAATGCAGTTAAATACATTTCATATGTGGCTAAAAGCTATCAGGTAATTATGATCAATGAGGCAGAGAACAAGCCATTGCACCGCGCATTTACTTTTTCATTGCTTGAAGAACTGTACAAAAAAGGGTTTCATTACCTGGCTATGGAAACGCTGAATAATTTTTCAAATCATTCAACCGAAAGGCTCACTGATAAAACGGGATATTTTACAAATGAACCTGTTGCAGGTGAATTGGTAAGAAGGGCGCTTGAACTTGGTTATACTTTAGTTCCTTACGACGATACCGTTCCAGCTCACGATGCCAACGAAAGAAATGCAGTTCAGGCAGAAAATATTTATAAAATAATTCTTCGCGATAGCTCGGCAAAAATATTGGTGCATGGAAGTTATGGCCATGTCGCAAAAAAATCTTCAGATAATAATTATGTGCCGATGGGCATGGCGTTCAAAAAAATTTCGGGCATTGATCCTTATTGCATTGATCAGGTGAGCATGTGCGATGAAAGCGAATTTTCTTATGGCCAGTCTCTATATCGTGCGTATACTGAAAAATTTGCGATCAGTGTGCCGTCAATCCCCATGAGCAATGGTCAGGCTATTAATGTTACAAATGACAGTGGCTTTGATGCATGTGTTGTTCATCCGCATACAATTTATAAAGACGGCCGCCCGATCTGGCTTTCCTTAGGCGGCTTGCGGCATCCTACATACATAAAGCCAACCGTTGCCAATACATTTCTTGTTCAGGCATATTATGAAAACGAAACGAAGTTAAATGGCCCCGGACAACTTGTACCCGCAGACCAATCTTATATTTCATTAGATAGAGGGAGTTATCTTCTTTATTTAAGAACGGGCAAATATTTAATCGTCTTCAGAGATATTGCATATCATTTAATAGGCAAGCTGAATATAGAAGTTAACTAAGCTCTTCATTGAACAGTATTCCTTTGCTTCTCAGCTCATGTAGCACAGGTTCATAAATTTCAGGCAAAATTGGGATATGCAAGCCCGTTAGTTTTATTTTGTTGAGCAAAATCAGTTTGGCTGCAATGCCAAGCGGCAAGCCAACTGTTTTTGCCATTGCAGTTCTCAGGCTGTCTTCTCCCTTTGCGATCAGGCTGCTTTTTATTAAATATTTTTTGTGTTGAATTTCATATTCAATTTCGTGCACCATCACGATCATATCTTTGTCATGTGGCTTCATTGCCAACTTTGTTTCAAGCAAATATTGAAGGATGTCAGCAGATGATTTTGTTGATGAAGGCACAAGCTGCTCATCAAACAATCCAAGAAATTGGAGTTGGGATTTATTCTCTTCATCAATGAATGGAGTAATATCAGCCGACCATTTTTTAAAAGATAGGCTTTCTGCGTTGATAAGATTTTTATCATTCGTTAGCCCTGCTTTTGCGATGGCTTTCCAGGCTTTGCAAAAAGATGGATACCGAAGAGTGGTGCGAATAAATGTGTTTGTGTTTTCAAGATTATAAACCGGCATGTAGCTCAAAGAATCGCGGTTGGGATAATAAGCCAAATTGCCGAGCCCATTTACGGTTATCTCATCGCAGTTATCAAAAAGCTCTTCATATTTTTTTGTCTTAGTCGCTTCATTTTCTCTATATATGGCTCCTGCAGTTCCTGCGAGCACAACATTGCGCGGGTTCCAGCTTACTTTGTAATGCCATGGGTTATCGTCATTTTCAGGAGCAATCAAGCCGCCTGTATGCGATTTGAAAGAAGTAATATTGCCGCCCTGGTGTTTTATTCTGTGGATCAATTCCATTGCGCTCATATGATCTATTCCGGGATCAAGCCCCATTTCGCTTAGAAAGAATAATTTTTTTTGATTGATTATTTTTTCAAGACTTTTAATTTTCTCATCCAGATAGGAAGCCGTTAATAAATTTTTGCCCATCTCGGCGCAATCATTTGCAACAAGAAAATGCAATGAGGCTGGAAGGAGAGAGATGACAATATCTGCGTTATTTATTAGTGCCTTGCGTTCTGAATCGACTTCAACATTTATTGAAGCCGGAGTTGCGACAGCTGCATTTTTCGTTTTAGATTTTGCTAATTCAAAATTTCCATCAGCAACTGTTAAATGCCAGTTATTCAATGATGCTTCTTCAAGAAGATAATCAATCAGGATTGTTGCAGACTTGCCGGCACCAAAAAGCAAAATGTTTTTCATGCAGCAATTTAGCGCAAGTTATTTATAAGTGCAGAATGCTGCAATGAAGTGAAGCAGATTTGAAATAACGATGATTACTGTGCAAGTATTATTTCGCCAAGATCGGTTGACCTGCCATCCTTAACTATTACATTATTGATAATAATATTTTTGTAAGGATTTTTATTGTGCAAAAGAACTTTCCAGATGCCGGGTTTTACTTTTAAACTAAAAGTTCCATTATCTGCACCAACTATAACAGAATCAGATCCTTTAATTGCCCATGCAAATTGCAGAGCATTCGGTGCGGAGACTTTGCCATTGATGGTGTTTGCTTTAATTAGCCTTATGGCGTGTATGCCAGTTATCACTAAAACTACCAGGCACAGCTGTACAAATGCATTTTTCATACCCTACTTAAGATTTTTTGCAATAAAAAGATCATATGGCGACAATAGCAATTGCTAGGCCCTTCCGGGTGAAATTGGTTTTACATGATTGAATTGAGGGGAACGATCTAAAGGGTGGGGGATAAGGTTCAGCAAATGTAAGGCATCTTGATTAGAAAAAGCCAAAAGGGGATAAATAATATATATGCAATTAAATTTAAATTAAGCTAGGTTATATTCCAGAATAAGAAATAGAAGGCTCCTTTGAATTTACGATGGCTACCTTATACTGAATCTTTACCCCACGAGAGCTTTTGGGAGCTTCTTGCATCAAAGATTCACCAGGCCGAACGTTATGATAGTAAATGTTTTCAGTTTTATAAATTTTTTTGTTGGCCTGAACATATTGAACCTCTACCATTACGAGGTCCAACGGATAAATTGATTTATTGCTCACCGTTAGTTGTACTTCGGAAATGCCGCCAAATGTGCCAACGTTATATTTATTAGAGCTCACAGAAACCAGGGTTCCGATACTGTTTTTGATAATGTCTTTATCTGTTACAATATTATCTCTGTGAATTGATTTCCGTGAAGCGAAACCTTCGGAATTGCTGTCAGCGACATTTTCCAGAGGTACTACTTTTGGGATATTAACGGCAGCATCCGTTTTTTGTTTGTTGGTTTTTTTCTTCTCAGAAATATTTCGAGAATTTTTTTCTTCCGGTAAAGGTTTTGTTTCCAGCCCGGAATTTGATAGATCATTTAAATAATCAGATTCCTTGCCAGTTGTCGCTGATTTTTCTTCTACAGGTACTGAAGTTGAAATTGGAATAGAAGTATTTTGTGCATCGCGGGCTTTGTCAACTTTGGCAATATTTTTTTCATCTGCTTGAGAATCCGAGGAATTCTTTCTTATAGACATTCCTATAAATATCCCTGCGCCTAATAAAGCAATCACACAAACGGCTACTGCAAAGGGCTGCAGGTATTGACGATACTGGCTGTTCTTTCTTCTTATAATTTTTTCTTCCTTGTAATATGTTTTTTCTTCTTGTTGAAATGCGGCGACTTTTTCCTGATAATAAATGGCTGGCACTTTTTCGGGTACAGAAGCTTTTTCTTCTTTTTCCGATATCTGTTTTGATTCTTGTCTGGCCGATGGCTTTACTAAAATTGTTTGCGGCTGTTGGGCTGCGGGAACCTTTTTAGCAGGCAAGGTTGCATAAACTTTTTTGCTGCCCACTTCAATAAATACTTTGTTTGAAGCTGTAGAAATCGCCGTTTCTGTTTCTTTCTTGAAAGGCTGAGTATTCTGGGTTCTTGTTTCTCTTTTTTCTTCCGAAGGTTTTTTGAAGAATCTGTCGAAGGGCTGTTCCTCAACGATTGGCGCAAATGCTTTAAGCTCATCAATCTCGCCTGGGTAGCGCCATGCCGCGCTTCTGCCTTCAATCCATACAAGATCATATTTCTTGAAGCCCTTTGCTTGTATTTCGCTAAGTGAATACGCTGACTGTTTATTGTCGCGTAGTAATAAGTACATTGGCATCTGTTCCGTTTAAGAGGTAGAAATTTTCAATAATTATTACAATGGGACAGACCAAATCTATTCAAATTTTTCACCGGATTTTGTGAAGGCTTCGTTATAAATAAAACCCTAACGGAAGGAATTGATGCAAATTTAAGGAAATTAGAAGATATATTACGCAATCGTTTCAGCATAATTTCCTTGGGATTTTTATTGAAACAAATATTTGAATGCAGATATTTGTTCATATTCTGAATGTTAGCGATATTAGTCCACCAATCTTGCCAATAAAAAATTTAAAAATATGGAACCGTCAATTCAGGAAAAAGTAAGTACATGGCTGAGCGGAAACTATGACGAGGCAACAAAAAGTGAAATCCAAAAGCTTCAAAAAGATAATCCCAACGAATTGACTGAAAGTTTTTACCGAAACCTCGAATTCGGGACTGGCGGCCTTCGCGGTATTATGGGCGTTGGCACAAACAGGATGAATAAATATACCGTCGGCATGGCTACACAAGGCTATGCAAATTATCTGAAACAATCTTTTCCGGGTAAGGCTGTAAAGGTGGCCATTGCGCATGATAGCCGCAACAACAGCCGCTTTTTTGCAGAAACGGCAGCAAAAGTTTTTGCGGCAAATGGCATTCGCGTTTTTTTGTTCCAATCGCTAAGGCCTACGCCTGAACTGAGTTTCACCATCCGCCACCTTGGTTGTCAGGGCGGGGTGGTCTGCACTGCGTCTCACAATCCTAAAGAATATAACGGGTATAAAGCATATTGGAATGACGGAGGGCAGCTTGTTCCGCCACACGATAAAAATGTAATTACCGAAGTAGATAAAATTGCTTCTGTTGATGAAGTGAAATGGGCTGGCGGAGAAGCAAATATTTCGATGATAGGAAAAGAAATGGACGATGCTTATATATCAATGGTGAGCGGCCTTTCAGTATATCCTGAAATAATCGAAAAGCAACATAATCTTTGCATCGTTTACACGCCTATTCATGGAACAGGGATAAAATTAGTGCCACAGGTTCTGCAGCGTTTTGGCTTTACTAATGTGCATGTAGTTGATGAACAGGCGGAGCCAGATGGAAATTTTCCGACAGTTGTTTACCCCAACCCTGAGGAAAGCGAAGCAATGAGCATCGGCCTCAGAAAAGCAGCCGATCTTGATGCAGATATTTTATTAGGCACAGATCCCGATGCAGACCGCGTTGGCATTGGCATTAAAGATAAGAAAGGGAAATGGGTTTTAATGAATGGGAACCAAACCGCAGTTCTTGCATTTAACTACATGCTTGAGGCGCGCAAAGCCAAAGGGATTGCTCAGCCAAACGACATGGTAGTGAAAACAATTGTTACTTCAGACATGATTGATCAAGTGGCAAAGAAAAATAATGTTACCTGCTACAATGTGCTCACAGGTTTTAAATGGATCGCAGAGCTTATTAAAGAAAAAGAAGCAACAGAAGAATATATTATTGGAGGAGAAGAAAGTTATGGATTGATGATCGGCTCAAAGCTTCGCGATAAAGATGCAGTGAGCGCAGTTGCGATGCTTTGCGAAATGGCTGCTTATGAAAAAGATAAAGGAAGAACATTGTTTGACAAGCTGCTTGATCTGTATGTTGAATATGGTTTTTATAAAGAGGATCTTATTTCCATCACAAAAAAAGGAATGAACGGCCAAAAAGAAATTGCTGATATGATGGAAACATATCGTAGCAATCCGCCAAAAACAATCAACAATTCTCAGGTTGTTCATTTGCTGGATTATGAACTAAGTAAAGGATCGAATTTGCAGACCGGTGAAAGCTGGGAAATAAAATTGCCAAAATCAAATGTGCTTCAGTTTATACTCGAAGATGGAAGCAAGATTTCTGCACGCCCATCGGGCACGGAACCAAAAATAAAATTCTATTTTAGCGTGAATACAAAGCTTGCGAACACTTCAGAATATGAAAAAATAAAACAAGAATTAGATGCGAGAATTGCAAGCATTATCAAAGACATGAAATTGAAATAAGAATTATTGGCAAACTATATTTCTAATTAAAAAACCTCCGCGATTACGGAGGCTTTTTTATAGTGGAACTAAGAAGAACCTGCTTTTATTTTTTCGAAACAAATAAATTATCTGCAAGCGCCTGATTGAAATGTTTTACAGGTTCGCCATTTACATTATGATAAACCGCGCTCACAAAAACTGTTTGCGCAGCGCTCATGATTGCTATTACCATCATAATTCCCAATACTGCCAGAGCAACGCCAACAAGCGCATGTATTATAGAGCCTAGAAGAAATAAAACGCCGCCCACCATCAATACTGAAACAAACTGAATAAGGCCAAAACTAAAAGTAGCGCCAAGACTTTCGCCCCATTTTTCTTTCATTAATTGCGTGGATCGTTTTAATGCATCAATCGGCCCAAGCTTTTCGTAAGCGATGACGGGCACAACAAAAAACGCCGCAATGTTCCACACAATGCCGATTATGCCTGTAATAATTTTACCCAGCGAGCCAACATTTTCCTGAATAATTTTTAGAATGGTTCCGACAACAGCCGCTATCACAGCCCATGAAAATATAGCACCAATGCGGCTTGCACTAAAACGAAGGCCGTCTGCAACGGTGGGCTTTTCTCCGTTGAAATATAAATGTGTGCAATGGATCAAAGCCATATTAAAGAACACGACCACAAAATAATTAACTAAATAAAAGAGGAACAAAACAAGGTAATTAACTGCCTTGCTTTTTTCTTCGATATTATTTGCATCCCATCCGGCGGCAGCAAATACAGCAGTAATAAATGAGCCAAAAATCAAAATCATTGAAATAGCAGAAAGGATAGGGAAAACAATCAATTGCTTATTTTCTTTTAAAACAGCAAAACTGTTCATTGATATTTTCCAACCGTTTGAAAATTTTTCAAATACATTCATAACCGAAGGTTTAGGTGAGTAATAAAAATAAATATAATAAAGATTGCCTAAGGATGCAACTGAAATGAACCATTAAAACTCTGGCGTTTGTTGCTTTATTAATTTAAAAATAAAATCTACCTGTTAGAATGATGTAGTTTATCTTCTTCCTCCGCCGCCTCCTGAGCGTGGTGGCTGCTCTTCAGCCTGTTTTACAGAAAGCTGTTTACCGCGGTTGAGTTTCGCGCCATTGAGGGCTTGTATTGCTTCTTTTGCTTCCGCATCTCTTGGCATATCAAGAAAGCCGAAACCCCTGCTTTTCCTGGTTTCCCTGTCAAGCGCCACTTTTGCAGAGGCAACCTCGCCATATAGCTCAAACATTTCTTTTAAATCTATATCGTCGAAATCATATGGAAGGCCAGCAACAAAAAGCTTCATGTTTTTTATTTAGGCATTAAAAATAGGATGAAATAATGAAAAGAAAGAATCCTTAATAAAAGTATTTCTCCAATCTTGGTTCTTTACAAATAAACCTTTACGCTTTCGCAAGTACAAATTGTTCAAAAAAATTTTGCAGAACTATTTTAGGGCTTATCTTTGCAGTCCAAAAAAAACGAGACAATAAGGGAGTTTAGCTCAGCTGGTTCAGAGCATCTGCCTTACAAGCAGAGGGTCGGCGGTTCGAACCCGTCAACTCCCACAAAGCCCCGAGTTATTTCGGGGTTTTATGTTTCACCTGAATGTCTCCGTAGCTCAGTTGGTAGAGCAGCTGACTCTTAATCAGCGGGTCCAGAGTTCGAGTCTCTGCGGGGACACTTTTTTCTTCCCTATCTTTTATCTTTATTACAATTTATTATGAGCTATTGCGATGTTATTAAGCAAATGGAAAAAGACAATGTTCATGTTCATTACCACGATCATGAATACGGCTTCCCAATAGATGATGACAACGAATTGTTTGCAAGATTAATTCTTGAAATTAATCAGGCTGGATTATCATGGACGACCATTTTAAAAAAGAAAGATAATTTCTATAAGGCGTTTGATAATTTCAACATCGACAAAGTTTCAAAGTATAAAGAAAAACAAATTGAAAGATTGCTGAATGACGCAGGCAGCAGTCTGGTT
>CAVRBD010000061.1:0-27269 GCA_963718975.1 uncultured Bacteroidota bacterium
TGTTTGGATGCATCAATCGAACGCTCCAATGTTCGTGCATAGCTTTGCTGGCGAATGACATCATAATATTTCAGCATCACATTGTACACAACACTCAATGCTCTTGAATTTAATATTTGCTTTGTTTGCGATTCCACTTCGCCTAATCTCTTTTTTTCAGTTACTACTCTGCCGCCATTATAAATTAATTCCGATGCAGTGACCCCTGCAGAAAGATTGTTTGATTTTGCATCGTTCGTAGTTGTATTGTTTGCCGGGATAGAATATTTCTGCCTCACATCGCTGACCTGTTCTGTGTTTGAGCCGGTACCGGTGACAAGGGGCAGGCCACCTGCAACTCCATAACTGTTGGCGATGTTTGCGACCTTCAAGTTATTTTTCCCAATCTGAATGTTCATGCTGTTTTTTAATGCGATGGCAATGGCATCATTCAGCGTTATTTTTTGCGCAGAAACTGAAATGAAAAATAACAGCACTGAAAAAAATGAAAAGATTTTTTTTATTTGAATCGGTTTTCTCATGCGATTATTTAGTAATTTTTTTATTTGGTCGCCTGCAATATTGCTACTATTAAGCATTGTTGCGACGCTCCGTTCATCAATTGTTTCTATATTGAACAATGTGCAACTTCAAAATAAAATGCAGCAACGCTCTTTCTCATCCTATTCAACAACCTCGGTTTGATGCACTTTGTGTTTTGTTGATAAATAGCTGTAAACAGCAGGTATCACAAACAAGGTCAATATCAATGAAAAAATAATTCCGCCAACTACAACAATGCCTAATGGGATCCTGCTGGTTGCTGCAGCGCCAAGGCTTACTGCAATTGGCAATGCGCCTAACGATGTAGCGAGGCTCGTCATCAAAATAGGCCGAAGCCTTTGCGTGGCGGCTTCTACAACAGCTTCCATTTTTCCAAGCCCATGTTCTCTTTTTTGATTGGCAAATTCAACAATCAAAATCCCATTTTTAGTTACAAGGCCAATCAGCATAATCATTCCTATTTCTGAAAAAATGTTAAGTGTTTGATTGAATAACCAAAGGCTTAGCAGTGCTCCCGCCAATGCCAAAGGAACAGTGAGCATAATACCAAGCGGATCAACAAAGCTTTCAAATTGCGCGGAAAGCACGAGATAAATCAGCACCAGCGCAAGCACAAATGCAAACATGATATTGGAAGAACTTTCTGCATAATCTCTTGCCGAACCTCCAAGCGCTGTCTGAAAACTTGCGTCGAGCGTTCTTGCGGCTATTGCATTCATGGCGTTAATTCCATCGCCGATTGTTTTGCCTTCTGCAAGTGATGCAGAAATGGTTGCAGCTTTATATCTGTTGAAATGAAAAAGCGTTGACGGATTGCTGTTTTGCTCAAGTTTAATAACTGCATCCAATGGAATATTAACTCCTCTGTTATTTCGCACATAAAGATTGTTGATATCAGCAGGGTTATTTCTGTAAGAACGATCAACTTGCGCAACAACATAATATTGATAACCATGCATATAAAAATAAGCAAGCCTGCCACCGCTGAAAGCCGCTTGCATGGCGGATACTACGTCGGTTGTTGATAAGCCAAGATCTTTAACTTTCATTCTGTCAACTGTAATATCAAGTTCCGGCTTATTGAATTTCAGGTTCACATCGGAGTTAGAAAATGTTTTATCTTTTCTTAATTCAGTTAAAAATTTCGGGATGGTTGCTTTCAATTTTTCCAAATCCTGGTTCTGCAAAACAAACTGAACCGGAAGGCTGGACCTGGATGCTGAGCCAACGGAAATAGTCTGCTCCTGAATAGCAAATATTCTCGCATCATTAAATCTGCCCATCTTTTTTTGAAGGTCATTTGCAATTTCAGCCTGCGTTCTTTTTCTTAATGAATGATCAATCAACCCGATTCTTGGTGCAGAAGAATTTAAGTTGCCATTGCCCGGCGTTCTCACAAAAACAAAATCACGCTCGGGAACAGAATCATATAAAAAATTTGCAATGCTGTCTGCAATATTCGACATGTAGTTAAAGCTTGTACCTTCCGGAGCTGTTGCCGTGAAACGCACCGTGCCACGGTCTTCCAGAGGAGCGAGCTCACTTTGTATAGAGCCCATAATAAACCAGATGATAAAGGCGCATACCCCGATGATGACCCAAGCCACCCATCGAACACGCATAAAAGCTTTCAACATTCTTTTATATCCGTTTTCCATTCCCTGAAAAAAAGGTTCTGTCATTACATAGAACTTTCCATGTGAAGCATTCTTTCGGGTTAAATAAACATTCAGCACCGGAGTAATTGTAAGAGAAACAAAAGCAGAAATCAATACTGCGGCTGCAAGCACAACACCAAATTCACGGAATAATCTTCCAACAAAGCCCTGCAAAAAAACAACGGGCAGAAAAACAACGGCAAGTGTTAGCGACGTTGATACTACTGCAAAGAAAATTTCTTTGCTGCCTTCCAGCGCAGCTTTCCTTATTGGTAAATCCTTCTTCCAGTTTTCTAAAAATATTTTCTGTAACAACAATCCCGTCATCAACCACAAGCCCCGTTGCCAGCACAATTCCAAGCAATGTAAGAATGTTGATGGTGAAGCCTGCCAGGTACATAATGAAGAAGGTGGCAATCAATGAAATTGGAATATCAATCAAAGGCCTTAATGCAATCATCCAGTTTCGGAAGAAGAAGAAAATAACGAGGACAACAAGCGTAAAAGAAATGATTAAAGTTTCTTTTACTTCATTCAATGATTTGCGGATGGTTACAGTATTATCAATAAGAACATTAAAATCAATATCAGCTCTGTTTGATTTTTTTATTTCTTCAAGTCGTTTATTAAATTCATTTGCAATAGCAATATTGTTGGCGCCGGGTTGAGGAATAATTGCAAGGCCAACTGCATTCACTCCATTGTATTTCCAGCTTTGCTCCGGCGATTGCGGCCCAATCTCAATCTTGGCAACATCGCCAAGCCGCACAATGCCGGTGCTGTCTTCTTTGATAATTAAATCGCGGAATTGTTTTTCATTTGTCAATCGGCCAAGTGCTTTAATAGTAAGCTCAGTATTATTTCCATATACTTTTCCGGGAGGCAGTTCAATGTTTTCAGTATTAACAGCATTGCTGATATCGTTGTATGCAATGTTATATGCATTCATCTTGTCAGGATCAAGCCAAATGCGCATGGAATAACCTTTGTCGCCAAATACAAAAACCGAGCTCACGCCATCAATGGTCTGCAACTGCTGCTGCAGAACATTATCAGCATAATCGCTCAATTCCAATAAACTTTTTGTGTGGCTTTGTATGGCGAGCAGCAAAATAAAATCGCTATTGGCATCTGATTTTGTGACAACAGGCGGCGCATCAATATCAAGTGGAAGGCTGCGCGTTGCCTGTCCTACCTTATCTCTCACGTCGCTGGCTGCGGCTTCAAGATCGGCGCCCAAATTAAATTCAACAGTAATATAGCTGCTGCCAAGGGAACTGTTTGATGTGATGGTGCGAATGCCGGGGATGCCGTTGATTTGTTTTTCGAGCGGCTCTGTGATCTGGCTTTCAATAATATCAGGATTTGCTCCGGTGTAAGAAGTGTTGACAGTAATAATGGGCGGATCGATTGCAGGATAATCTCTCACCGCCAGAAACTTGTACCCGACAATGCCGAATAAAATGATCATCAAGTTCATTACGGTAGCCAGCACCGGGCGTTTTAAGGATAGCTCAGATATGTTCATGATTCAAAAAATCGATTCCGAATTTTTTTAAGCGATGAGCGAAATGTGTTAAAAATAAAGTTGCAAGATGTCAGTTAGTTTTTATTTCAGGAATTTCGGTTACTCATTATTGTTAGTATTGTTATTAAGCGCTGCAAATTCTTCCAGCGATTTTACGCTGCGCACCTGCACCGGAAGTTTTGACCTTGCAAATAAAACACCCGTAACAACAACAGTATCGCCGGGATTCAGCCCACTCACAATTTCTACGTTATTTGATTTGCGGATGCCTGTTTTCACATTTACAAAAGAAGCTTTGCCATCTTTCACTAAAATAATCTGGTTGTCTTTATCATCCGGTATCAATGAATTGGTGGGGATCATCATTGCCTTTTTGTTGTTGCCTGCGTTGATATGAACTTTTACAAATCCGCCCGGATTTCCTTTCGAGCCTTGAAGAATGGCCCTTACAATAATATTTCTGGATGCCTGGTTTACCTGAGGCTCAATCGCAATAATTTCGGCTTTCGTGCGGGTGGAGGCATATCCATCCAATTCAACATCTACCAGGTTGCCTTTTTTCAACAAAACACCATATTGCTCCGGCAGTGTGAAATCGATTTTTATTCTATCCAATTGTTGCAGCGTTGCAATTAAAGTTGTAGGAGAAACATAAGCCCCAAGACTTACTTGCCTTAAGCCCATCACACCGTTGAAAGGCGCTCTGAGAACGGTTTTATCGAGCAATGCCTGATTATAATCGATATCTGCTTTATAACCGTTCACGGCATTGAGCGCTGCATCATAATCGCTTTGGTTCGCGCCATTTACAGCAAGCAATTGTTTATAACGGTCTTCCGTTTTTTGTGCCAGTTCTAGCAGCACTTTGCTTTTTTCCACCTGCGCTTTCAGGTCGGCATCATTTACGCGTGCAATGATGGTTCCGGCAGTAACGTATTTTCCTTCGGGAACATTCAGATAGATGAGGCGACCACTTGCTTCGGGATGAAGCTCAACATATTCATTGGCTACAACAGTTCCGTTGGCTTGAATTTCGTTGCTGATGCTTTGCGATTTGACTACAAGAACATCCACAATGGGCGCTGGCGTAGCTTTTGGCACTATAAGAGGATCTGCCTGTGAATTACATGCAACAATTGATGCGATAAACAAAAAGACCATCAAATCATTTGGTAACCGTTCAAATGACATTTATTAGTAGTTTAGTTTTGATAGCTTTCAAATATAACAAGATTTAATTTTTTAAGGATTTTTATATATCAGGTATTTGATGAGTGGAAACAAAAGTACAAAAGAGACGATCTACACTTATGACAGGTAACTTGCCATTAACAAAGTAAAATATCTTTTTAATTAATAAGTACAATTTCTTCCTCGCTCGCTAAATATTACGACCAAAAAAATCTTATTAACTTTCAAAAATGGACAGGCTAAATTGGATAGTTTCAAATAAGTTCAAGGAAACTGATGAAGCATTTACATTCGTACTGAAAAACGAACAAAATATTCCTGTGAGTTATGAAGCCGGTCAGTTCCTCACATTTATTTTTGAGCACAAAGAAGATGAAATCCGCCGCTCCTACTCTATTTCTTCTTCACCGCCTGTTGATGAAAATATTTCGATAACTGTTAAAAGAACTCCAAACGGAGAAATTTCAAGACACCTGATAGATCATGTTCATATCAATGACAGGTTGGTTTCAATACAGCCTGCAGGAAGATTTATAATTAATACAAGTTGGAATTTTCGGAGACAATTTTTTTTTATTGCAGCCGGAAGCGGCATCGTTCCTATTTATTCTCTGATCAAAAAAATATTGAAAGAAGAGCCTTTGAGCAAGATTGTTCTCATTTATCAAAACCATAATGAAGACGATATTATTTTTAAATATCAGCTTGATGAAATTCAAAATAAATATTCAGCGAACTTAAAGCTGATGCATTTTCTAAGCAAACCTGAAACTAAAAATCATCACCCACAAAAAATGAATAATTTTTTGCTTGAAAAAATAGTTGAAGAAAATTTGATTGAAGGAAATGAAAGTTTTTTTTATCTCTGCGGGCCAGTGTCTTTCATGCGCATGGCTCAGTTCACTTTAAAATGGATGGGCTTTAATGATGAGCAGATAAAAAAAGAAAATTTCACTGTTGATTTTATTCCGCCTCCACCTTTGATGCTTGATTCCTCCATCAAAGAAATTATCATCCATCACAACAAAGAAATATTTCGGCTAACCGCCGAATACCCTGTTAATATACTGCAAGCTGCTCTTGATAAAAATATTCAATTGCCTTATAGCTGTCGTTCGGGAAGGTGCGCAAGCTGCATTGCAAAATGCCTGAAAGGAAAAATAAAGATGAGCAATAATGAAGTGCTTACTGATAAAGACTTAAAAGATGGATTAGTATTGACATGTGTAGGTTACGCAGAAACAGATATCGAATTGGAATGGTAAGTGGCCAGTAGTAATAATAATTTAGAAATATTTTATCTTAAGAATATTGCATTGACAATTCACAATTGATCATTCGCTTCTTAATTGAAAATCTTTTCATTCATAAAAACATAAGGATCTATTGAAAAATAGTTCTCTATTTTTTCAGGGAATTCGCTTAGCTCCAGTTCGATGAAAGCGTTGGCTTCTTTTATCTGCCACAAATAAATTTTATGAGCATCAGTTTCCTTGTTGAAAACTTCAGGCAACATTTCCGGCAATAATCCATTCCAACAAGCTTCTTCAAGCTGTTCTTTTTCTGAAAAATTTTTGCTGTTTGATTGATCATCTTTTTCAGCAAACTGACGGGCAGAAAATGAAGTGCCGGTCATTAGCAATATTTCCTGTTGTGTAAAATTGGTTGCCATATATCAGGTTTTAGAGTTTCCTGATAATAAGACGCCGCGACTAACAAAAAGCAACAAAAAAAGGAATAAAAGTTCTGTTAAATGCTATAACTGCAAGCTATACCCGCAAGAACACCTTCTTTAAATACAGAAAATATAAAAACGCCCATTTTACTGCGATATAACAAAACGCCATCACAACAATGTTATAGGGATTGCCGATCAATTGCCCAAGCCATTGGAAAAAACCGTTTGTTGCGTAATCCCAATCAATAAAATGACCTGACAAATAAATAAGGATCGAATTCATTCCGATAACCTTGAAAAAGAAAGCCCATTTCTGGTACCCAAGAACATCAATGATATAATAAAATGTCGCCAATAAAAGCAGGCTCCATCCACCAACATTAAGCACAAACGAGCTTGTCCATAAATTTTTATTTATTGGAAAATCTAAATTCCAGAGGTGGGCCAACAAAATAAAAATGACACCCGTAACCAACATATACAATACTTTTTTTGTTTGCGCCATCGGGTTATTCTTTAAAAAATTCCCTGTCAGTATTCCAAGCAATCCTGTTCCGATTGCCGGTATTGTTGACACAAGCCCTTCCGGATCATGAATGCCGAGATATAAATGCCCAGGGATAACTAACCTGTCGATGTATGAGGCGAAATTTCCTTGCATGGTCAAATCGCCTTTGGGAAAACCGGGAGCAGAATTGAATTTTAACAGTAACCAATAACCGATAATCAAAGCAAAGAACCAAATGATCTGCCAGATTTGTTTTGCGTACAGATAAATGATATTAGCAAACATGTAAGCAAGACCGATTCGCCCAAGCACGCTGCCAAAGCGGATTTCAGACAACGGATGAAGACGAAGCCCGTTGTTATTAAAGATGCCTAACAACACAAGTATCAATCCACGTTTTATTACGCGAATCAGCAATTTGTTTTTTGGCGTTCTTTTTTCCAATTCTTTCCCAACTGAATAGGGAGTTGCAACACCAGCAATAAAAAGAAAAAGAGGGAATATCAAATCATAAAAATGAAACCCGTTCCAATCGGGGTGCGTGAACTCATTCGCGATTGTTCCCCAGAACGAAGAGCCTGTTGATTTTGCGAGCGTGTGAAAAATTTCTTCCCCGCCCATTATCCAGAACATATCGAAACCCCTGAGCGCATCTAACGAATAAAGACGCTGCGACGTAGAAATCTGAGCCATAATGATTGTTTTAAGAAAGAAAAAGCAGTTGATAAAAAGATATTGTCACAAGAAAGGTTTCCGAATTACCAGAAAATAAATATAAGCAATCAGAAAAGATTAAAAGAAAATTATTATTTCAGTTCATCACTTGTGAATGCCAGCGGCATTAATAAAGATGCTTTTGAAATGATATAAATTTTGCCGCTCATTCCGCCAAGAACAAGCCTGATTGGGCTTTTCAGCCTTTGCTCATATTCCTGCAAAGACTGTCTGCAAATGCCGCACGGAGAAATGGGGCGATTGCTTTCTCCATTCTCATTATCGTAAGTTATAGCGATCGTTTCAATTGAAACACCCGGATATAAAGAAGAAGCAGTTGATAATAAAACTCTCTCCGCACATATACCGGCAGGGAAAGATGCATTTTCCTGATTGGTTCCTGTTACTGTTTTCTTATTTGATAATTTTGCAACTGCGGCTACACGAAACCGTGAATATGGCGCATAAGAATTTTTTGTTGCACTTCTTGCTTCGTTTAAAAGCATTGCATCCTCTTTTGACAACTCATCAATTGAATCGAAAACTTCAAAAGAAAATTTGTATTCTTCTTTGTTCATAAAATAAATGTAATAAAAAATCCTTCTGCATTTTCAGAAGGATCTTCAATCATTTCAAATTATCTGCTTGCTATTTTATTTTATTGAACATCCTGTTCCATCTTATTCCTTTATCCCAGCTCATCCAAATCAATGATGCCTGCCCAACAACATGGTCTTCCGGAACAAAGCCCCAATATCGGGAATCCTGCGACCCGTGGCGGTTATCGCCCATCATCCAGAAATAATCCATCTTGAAAGTATACTGATTGTTTTCTTTTCCATTGATGAAAAATTTCCCATCTTTTTGTTCCAAAGTATTTTTTTCATAAGTCCTGATGGCTCTTTCATATATCGGATAATTTTCTGTGGTAAGCGTAAGCGTCGCTCCTTTTTTGGGGATCCATAAAGGCCCGAATTCATCAACCGTCCATCTGTGAAAATTATCCCACGGAAAAACTTTGTTCGGAACAAGTGATGTATCCATTTCGGCAACCATGCTTTTAGCAAGACCGCTCTTTAGCATTTTTATTTTTGCCCGGTAAGTAAGCAGCATCCTGAATTTATTTGCACCTGCCTGCTGAAATTCATCGCCATTGTTTATATCCACATCATATTCTTCTTTCATAACGGTTTCGTCCAATTGCTGGCCGCCGGTTTCTACATAATAATAAGTTTCAGATTTGGGTGGAAAATCAGTAGCCTGACCATTTAAGAAAACCGTTTGATTTTTTATTTGCAATGTATCGCCCGCAATTGCAATGCAGCGCTTGATATAATTTTCTTGTTTGTCAACCGGGCGGATCACTATCGGATATTCATCAGGATCATCTAAAAGAATTTTTCTTCCAACATCAATATTTCCATTACCCAGTTCCCTCGCCTTATCGTAATAAGGAATTGCCGACTGGTATTCATCTTTGTTGATCACTGTATCGCCTGCAGGAAAATTAAAAACCACTACATCATTTCTTTTTACCGGAGTTGGAAACCAACGTGTGTAAGGTATTTTGATCCACTCCACATACGACTTTGCATTGGTATAAGGAATGGTATGATGAACAAATGGAATAGCCAACGGCGTATTTGGAATGCGAGGGCCATAGCTGAATTTGCTCACAAATAAAAAATCATTTATCAGCAAAGTTTTTTCCATAGAACCCGTTGGAATGGTATAAGCTTCGAAAACAAAAGTGCGAATGATGGTTGCAGCGACTATTGCAAACACTGCAGCATCCACCCATTCGCGAGTGGCAGATTTGCGATATTTTTTAACTGCTTCTGTGCCGATGAATTTATCTTTCTTATTAAAACCTATATAAATAAAATAAGCAAAGGGCACGATTGCCGCCAATGCATGCTCATAAAATTTGAACTTGCCAAAAGGTTTTACAAATTCAACACAAATGCCAAGCGTAATAAACCAGCCAACCACAGGTATGAATTGAAGAAAGAACCAATACTTCGGGCGATTGGCAATTTCAATCATGGTCCAGGTATTATAATATGGGATAAAAGCTTTCCATGAAGCAACACCGGCTTTACGGAACATTCCAAATAATCCCACTGCAGGCAGCATTACAATTAGAAGGGCGATAATAATAACAGAGAGTAATTCATTATTTGTCATCAACACTCAATTTTAATAAGCCGCAAAAATACCATAATAATCGGCGCTCCAAAATATTAGCGATGAAAGTTTTGCTAAAACAAGATCATGGTTGATAGTTCGTAGCCAAGCGCCAAATTCTGCTTTGCATGAAAAATATGGTTGCGAGCCGCTATGAACAATTAACTACATCAAGATTTTTTGGGAAGGACGTAATTCTCAACATCATCTTTTGTGATTGTTTTTCCGGAAAGAATAATAAGGCGCTCCACCACGTTCCTGAGCTCACGGATATTGCCCGTCCAGTTGTGATATTGCAAAGCTTTGATTGCATCCTCATCAATGCCTTTTTTTGCGATGCCGTAATCAGTGCAGATATCAATCAAAAATCTATCAACCAGCATCGGTATGTCATCTTTCCTTTCATTCAATGAAGGAATGTGAATGATGATGACGCTTAAGCGATGATATAAATCCAGGCGGAAAGCTTTTTCATCCACCTCTTTCAACAATTCTTTATTCGTTGCAGCAATCACGCGAACATCTACACTAATGTCTTTATCGCCGCCAACGCGGGTTATTTTTCCTTCCTGCAAAGCACGAAGCACCTTTGCCTGCGCATTCAAGCTCATGTCTCCTATCTCATCCAAAAACAATGTGCCTCCATTGGCTTGCTCAAATTTTCCAATGCGCTGTTTCAATGCTGAAGTGAAAGAGCCTTTTTCATGGCCGAATAATTCGCTCTCAATAAGTTCGCCGGGAATAGCTGCGCAATTCACTTCAACCAAAGGCCCGGTTGAGCGGTTGCTTTTTTCATGCACCCAACGCGCTACCAATTCTTTGCCTACTCCATTTTCTCCGGTCACTAAAATGCGCGCATCCGTTGGGGCAACTTTCTCAATCGTTTCTTTTATTTTTTGAATGGGAATAGACCCTCCAACCATTTCCTGCACTTTGCTGATTCTTCTTTTCAACACTTTTGTTTCTGTAACAAGGCTTGTCTTATCCATCGCATTGCGTATGGTAATGAGCAGGCGATTGAGGTCGGGCGGCTTGGAAATAAAATCATAAGCACCCTTTTTCACCGCTTCAACAGCCGTGTCAATATTTCCATGACCTGAAATCATGATGATGGGAATATCAGCATTTATTTCTTTTGCTTTCTCTAAAAATTCGATGCCATCAATCTTCGGCATTTTAATATCACAAAGAATAACGTCGTATTCTTTGTCTTTGAATTTTTTCAATCCTTCTTCGCCATCCCCTGCTTCATCAATTTTGTATCCTTCATAAGAAAGGATTTCGCCAAGCGTTTTGCGGATCGCTTTTTCATCATCAATAATCAGAATGTTCGACATGTGTTTTAACAATCTTTTGTTATGGAAAAAATATTCATCAAGATCTTATTGCTATTTCCCCTCAAAAATAACAATATGAAACTTAACCTGCGCATTGCAATTATTTTGGCTGTTTTCTTTATTTCTTCTTATCATTCTTTTTCGCAACAAAACCCATACTCTTCGATTATCAAAATACCGTTGCCCGATGGTTATTCGAGAATTGCTGCAGATAAAAATTCTTTCGTTGAATGGCTAAGAAACCTGCCATTGAAAAAAAGCAAAACCGTTTATTTATATAACGGCATGCGAAAAAGAAATCAATCTGCTCAGTTTGCAGTGATCGACATTTCGGTTGGCAATAAAGATTTGCAGCAATGTGCAGATGCCGTGATGAGATTGAGAGCAGAATATTTATATTCACAAAAACGGTTCAGTGAAATTATTTTTCGCGATAATAAAAATCACGAATATAAATTAGGAGCTATTGTTGACAGGAAACATTTTGATTGTTATCTTGAAAATGTTTTTGCAATGTGCGGCACATTATCTCTGGAAAAGCAGCTCAAAAATATTCATAAAATAAATGATCTTCAGCCAGGCGATGTGCTGATCCATGGCGGTTCGCCAGGCCACGCGATGATGGTTGTAGATGTGGCAGTGAACAAATTTGGCAAGAAGATTTATCTTCTCGCCCAAAGCTATATGCCGGCGCAGGACATTCATATTGTGATTAATCCAATGAACAAAAATTGCCCCTGGTATGAATTGAATGAGGGTATTATTAGCACACCTGAGTATGTTTTTGAAAGCGGCCATTTTAAAACATGGTAGTTCTTTATAAATCACATAGAATATGTAATCAAATCATTTTCAATTTGCAGCATCAAAAATTGAGATTTAGAAAAGTTAAAATCGCAATAATACTAGGTAATTCTTCGTTGGAAATGAGAAATCTGGCAAGTAATTTGAGATTTATATCCGTATAAACTATTCAATATCCCTAAAATGAAAACAAATCCTGAACTTAAGTTCAACTCTTCAAGAAAAGTCTTTTTAAAGCTCACTATTTTCGGTTGTGTACTTCTCGGTTTTATTTACTCTTTTTTGGTTCTTTTTAACACGGTATTGAAAGCAATGCGCTAAAATTTTGCAGAATATTTTTCGCAGAAATAATTGCAAAGATTTTTCCTGCAAATATTATTTTGTTGTTTCTATTTCAACAACCGTATCAATTGAATTGATGTCAACATTTTTCAGATCGATCATCAAATAATCATCCTGCAACATTTGAAATTTTAATGGCTTTTCTCCGGCAAACAATTTCACCGATTTTATTTTATAAGGAACTTTAAGGAACAATTTATTTCCGTCACTTTTAAAAATGTGCAGGAAAACTTTATTATCCTTTTCGGTTACCGCGCCCCAATATTGAGGTTTCATAAAACCGGCATGGGTTCCATAAACAGTTGGCCCATAAATTTTCAACCATTCACCCATGGCATTTAGCCGCTCGCTAAATTCCGGTTGTATATCACCGTTAGGAAGCGGCCCGATATTCAATAAAAGGTTTGCACCGAGCGCTGCATCTTTCACTAATAGATGAATCAATTCAGCAACAGGTTTATAATTTCTGTCTGTAATATTAAATCCCCAGGAATTGTTCAGCGTTTCACATGTTTCCAAAGGCATTTTTGTAGAAGCTTCCTGAAAGCTAAGCCCTGAGTTATTCTCGCCCGGAAGATCTCTTTCAAACATTTGAAAATCTTCGCCGGGAAATGGCGCTAAATGATGATTGTTGCCAATTAAACATTGTGGCTGCAGTTTGTGAATGAGCGCATAAATTTCATCGAGCTTCCAATCAATGCGCGAGCCTCTGTCCACAGCACCTTCAGGAGCAGTCTGATCCCAATAACCATCAAACCACACGCCTGCTATTTCACCGTAATTGGTAAGAAGTTCTGTTAGCTGATTTTTCATGAACTGTAAATAGCTGGCATAATTTCCCTTCCCGGTTCTGCCTGTGCCTTGGCCTGTGCGTCCTGTTTCGTGCGGATAATCTTCGCGGTACCAGTCTAATAGTGAATAGTACACGAAAAGTTTGATGCCTTGTTTGTGACATTCATCTGCAATCAGTTTCACTGCGTCTTTCCCCCAATGTGTGTTTGTTATTTTCCAGTCAGATTGTTTTGTATCAAAATCGCTGAAACCATCATGGTGGCGGGTTATGAGCGTGATGTACTGCATGCCTGCATTTTTTGCGGTGCTTACCCATTTGTGCGCATCAAAATCAAATGGATCGAAAATCTGCATTAATCTTTTGTATTCATTCACTTGAATGTTGCGGTTGTTCATCACCCATTCGCCGTCGCCGGGAACGCTGAATGCGCCCCAATGAATGAACATGCCGAAACGTGCACTGTCAAACCATTTGCGGGCTTGGAGGTTTTCAGCAGAAGGCTGATAATTTGATTGAGCAAATGCATCGACGGCAATAAATGTAACAAGAATTGCAAAAAATATTTTTTTCATTAAATCATTTTTTTAAAAGGTTTTTGATAATTGAATAAAGCAACGCGCTGTTCCAATCATCTAAATAATTAATCCTTATGCCTATTTCATTTTCAGCTTCAGAATAGATATAGAAATAACTTTTATAAGTTGCAATATTCAAAACTAGAAGATCAATATTAGCCAATTTCTCTTTATAATTAAATTCGACTTGTTGCTGCGAAACCTTTACGCCGGCTAATGTTATTGTTTCGCCTGATTTTACAGCTTCAATAAGACTTTTTAAACGATTACTTAAAAACGAATCGAAGATCGCTTGAAGAATTTCAGAAAATTTTTGGTGATTTCTCTTGCTTCGGATTTTATACAAGCTGGTTAGGGATATTTTTATTTGATTACTATTTACATCCTTTATATAAATTTTTCTTTTTAATCCAATATAGAAATAATAACCACTTATCCTTTCATATCCATATCTGATTCCGTCAAAATCTTTCCAATATAGTTTTGAATTTTCAGCATCGACACGATTCTTATCTTCAAATTCTATATACTCAGAATTAATGATAATTTTTCTTGGAGCATTATCAAGAAATCCTCTTTGAATATAAGTTTCGAAATGCGCAGGCTCATTATGGATTGGGTTCATAACCAAAAATAAAAAAATCCTGAAGAATGCTTCAGGATTCATACTATATAGACTGCGGACTAAAACGCTATTTCTTCATGTACATCACTTCCTTCACCAGTTTCACAGTTCTTGCAACATCGGGCAATGCCAGCGCAACAAGATTTGGGGCGTAATGCAAAGGCGCGTCTGCAGAGGTAATGCGGCGAATTGGCGCATCAAGATAATCGAACCCTTCTTTTTGAATATGATAAGTAATTTCTGAGGATACTGAAGCAAATGGCCACTGCTCTTCCACAATCACCAAACGATTTGTTTTTTTCACGCTTTCCAAAATCGTGTGCCAATCCAGCGGGCGAATGGTGCGAAGGTCGATGACTTCTGCACTGATGTTTTCTTTTTCCAATTCAGCAGCAGCGCCTAAAGCCACTTTCATCATTTTATTATAAGAAACGATGGTAACATCTTTCCCTTGTTTTTTGATATCAGCTTTGCCAATTTCAATATAATATTCTTCTTCGGGCACTTCACATTTATCGCCGTAAGTTGTTTCACCTTCCATAAAAATCACAGGATCTTCTTCATAGCGGATAGCTTGTTTCAGCAGGCCTTTTGCATCATAGCCGTTGCTTGGCGAAATAACTTTGATGCCCGGAATATTTGCATAATAACTTTCAAATGCTGTTGAATGTTGCGCCCCCAATTGTCCGGCAGAACCATTTGGCCCACGAAAAACAATCGGGCATCCGACTTGTCCACCACTCATTGCCAACATTTTGGAAGCCGTGTTTAAAATTTGATCCAAAGCAAGTACAGCAAAATTCCATGTCATATATTCCACAATCGGGCGAAGGCCGCTTTGTGCCGCGCCGACCGCAACACCCGTGAAGCCAAGCTCTGAAATCGGCGTATCGATCACGCGTTTTGGGCCAAATTCATCCAGCATTCCCTGGCTCACTTTATATGCGCCATTGTACTCTGCCACTTCTTCGCCCATCAAAAACACACGGTCATCCCTGCGCATTTCTTCATTCATCGCCTCTCTTAAAGCTTCCCTGAAAGCAATTTGTCTCATCGTTGAAATTTATAAGCTGCAAAAATATCCTGTAACGGGCAAACCAGCAAATCTTGATTTGGGAGCAGCTGGCTGGTTCTGAGTTTGGTGTTAAGAGTTGAAAGTGTTGAGCCCTGACCTCTTACTTTTGCATTGAATGAAGATATAGTTGCCTTATGATAAACAATAGCGACACTATTCTCAAGACAATAGAAAACAACCTAAAAAATATGATTGTCATTTCAAAACAACTTCATCAAATTGTTGATGATTATTCTGAAAAATTAAAAGCGGTAAGTGAAGAAAAATATTTATTCAAGCCATCAGCAAAAAAATGGAGCAAGAAAGAAATACTCGGGCACTTGATTGATTCCGCGCAAAGCAACATCCGTCGCTTTGTTGTGGCGCAATATGAAGATCTGCCAAAAATAGTTTACAAGCAAGATGAATGGGTCGCCATTTCAAATTATCAAAACTATGCTACAAAAGATTTGATTGAATTGTGGAGATTACTGAATAATCATGCTGCAATCATTCTTGCAAATACAAGCGATGAAACATCAAAAAGAAAATGCAACACAAATGATGCGGAGCCGCACAGCATTGAATGGCTCGCATCGGATTATATAAAACACCTGTTACATCACCTTCATCAAATTTTGGAACTTGAAGCAATCGCATATCCATAAATTATCAGAAAATCATTTCTTGATAACCGGACAAGCCATTCTGTTTTTTTCTCCAAAAGTATAAATGAGGCCAACAGAAACTGAATGATAATGATCATTTTTTGAAGGATCGGCAGACTGACTGAAACCGTCCAAATAATCAGTGAAAGTCATTCTGTAAGTCCACTCAGTAAAAACAGAAAGATGCTGATTGATTGCATAGCGCAAACCAATGCCCATTGGAATAACCGGAATGCCGCCTGGCAGACGGTGCGCTTCATCAGCAATGAGGCCGTTGACGGTTCGCGTTTCTGATGCAAAATAAGTGGTGTTCATTTTGCTCCAATCGCGTTTTATATTTAAAAAAGAATAGCCAACACCTGCAAATAAATAAGGCGAAAAGCCATAATTATTTTTGCTCCCGTTTTTGCCGAGTATGTTCCAAACCGCTTCCACCGTGGTTTCCAGCACTGGCGTGCTGAAACTGAAATTTCTTTCTCTTCGCCATGCAGGGCTCGCATAAAGCGCATCATTGCCCTTTAAAGTACCATAAGAAAAATTCGCCCGCACCGAAAAAGACTGGTTCAAAAATCGGTTTACAAAAGCACTAGCACCCGGTTGTATTGTTTTTAAAGAACCTAAAAAAGAAGGCGTCAAATCTCCCTGATAAATAAAAGCGTTTGCGCCTACGCCGATTTCAAATTTCGAATACTGTATTTGAGCATATGAAGTGATGGAAAAAATAAAAAAGCAGGCACTCAAAAAAAATTTATATTGAATAGAACTCATGCGTAGATGGCTTTAATTAGTGAATAAATTATAACCGCATGTAGAGTTCTATTCCTTTATTGAATTTTAAATAAGTGAAATCTTATCAGGCTAAAATGCAAATACGAAATATTTATTGCTGTGCAATTCTTACAGTTTTGTTAATTGAAAAATAGCGGCAGATAATTGCATGAAGATTTCGTTTTTGTTTTGAAAAGAATTTCAATTACCATCGCATGATTAAAGAATATCTTTATGTTACTATTAACAGAGAAGTAAATGATAAAAATTGGAGAATACAATATTTTAAAAGTTACCAGACAGGTTGCTTTCGGCCTTTATTTGGATGATGGCGGAGAAGGGATTCTTTTGCCGAAAAGGTTTGTGCCGAAAGAAATTAAAATAGGCGATGAAATAAAAGTTTTTTTATACCACGATGGCGAAGGAAGGGTCATAGCAACCACACAGCAACCAAAAGGAATTTTAGGTGACATCGTAAAGCTGCGCGCAGTAAGCGTTACGCCTCAAGGAGCTTTTCTTGATTTTGGTTTGATGAAAGATTTATTTGTCCCAAAATCGCAGCAATTGGGAAGGATGATTGCCAACGGAGATTATGTTGTTAAAATTTATTTAGATGAACAAACGGGAAGATTGGCGGCAACAGAAAAAATTGACCCTTTGCTCAGCAATGAAAACCTCACTGTAAAAGATAAAGAAATTGTTGACCTGATTGTTTATCGCCGCACAGATATTGGATATCTGATGATCATAAATAACAAGCACACAGGAGTGCTGCACTTTAGCGAAGTGTATAGAGATATTCAGATTGGCGATAAATTCAAAGGCTTTATAAAGCAAATATTACCTGATAACAAAATTGATGTAGCAGCAGGAAAACCAGGCTATGCACGCGTTGAAGATGAAACAGAAAAAATATTAAGATTATTGCACGAAAGCAATGGCTATCTCCCCTACCACGACAAATCTTCACCGGAAGAAATCTATTCTTTCTTCGGCATGAGCAAAAAAACTTTTAAAATGACAACGGGGAATTTGTATAAACAGAAAAAAATTACGTTTACAGATAAAGGGATCAAATCTGTTGAATGATCTGCTCAAATACTTCTCTTCATTAAAAAATCTGTTTGCACATCATTTCCAAGCATAAAAATATGGCTGCCGAATTCTTCAAAGCCAAATTTTTTATAAAACGCAATGGCATTTGCATTATGCTCCCAAACGCCCAGCCAAATCAGTGCTTTATTTTTTTCTTTTGCAATGCTCAAACACTCCAGCATTAAAGCTTTGCCAATCCCTTTTCCAATCGTTTCCTGCTTGGTATAAATTCTGGCAATCTCAATCGCATTCATGCCAGAAAGTTCAATGGGCGTTTTGCCATCGCGCAACCTCACATAACCGACAGCTTCTTTGTCAAGATATGCTAACAAAAAAATATTTTCCGGCTTGCCCACTTCTTCGATCAATGCTTCCTTAGTAAAACGTTCATTCATGAACTTGTCCATGTTTTCTTTTGTGTTATAAACCGCAAAACTTTCTATGAAAGTTTTGCGGCTGAGGTCGGCGATCAATCCTGCATCAGCCACGGTTGCCAAACGGATATCCAATGAATACAAAGTTTTCTTTTTTGTTAGTTGTTCAATATCATCAAAATCTTTTAAACGACCAGCCTCTTTTTTTGCTTGAATCAAATTATTCAAATGCAATACCCTAATCGTTACATTTTCAACTTCGAAAATCTTGGATAATTTAAAACATTCATTAAAGTCAAGGCCTTTGACTTTCGTCATAATATCAATTGCAGCAGGTTTTCTTCAGAACTTAAAAACGTCCCAATCTTTATGATCAAGAAAATTTTCTTTTGACATATCAAAAACAGGCATCCCGAATTGATAAAATGCGTTGACCAACTGAATATAATTTTCCTCTGTTCTATTCACCCAAATATCCATATCACCTGTAACTCTTAAATGACCATACAGAATTACAGCGAACCCTCCTACTAAAATATATTCCACATTATTGTTATTCAAGGCCCCAATAAAATCTTTAAAATCGGGGTTGAAAATATTTCCCATTAAAATAACTTTGTTTTAGAAAAAATAGTTTTATCCATTTTCGGAGGATTGTCAATGTCAAAGTCGTAGGCAATGCTTGTTAGATATAAAGCAATTTCTAACCACTGTTTGACAGTATAATTGCTATAATCTCGCTGATAGTTATCCGCTTCTTCAAACGTCATAGCCTGGAATGCAGTTTTGTCAAACTTATATGGATTCTCATTATTCATAAATCAAAATTCAAATATTTTCAATTACCATGGCACTTGCGCCACCGCCTCCATTACAGATCCCTGCTGCTCCGTATTTTGCATTGCTCTGTTTTAGGATATGCATCAGCGTTACAATAATCCTTGCGCCGCTGCAGCCTAACGGATGGCCGATCGACACCGCTCCCCCATTTACATTTACTTTTGACGGGTCTAGTTTCATGCGCTTGCTGTTCTCAATTCCAACTACTGCAAATGCTTCGTTCAATTCCCAAAAGGAAATGTCTTCCATTTTCAAGCCTGCTTTTGAAACAGCTTTCGGAACTGCTATTGATGGGGTTATAGTAAACCATTCCGGCGCTTGCTCGGCATCTGCATAAGAAACAATTTTTGCAAGCGGCTTCAGGCCAAGCTCATCTGCTTTTTCTTTGCTCATTAATACCAGTGCAGCAGCGCCATCGTTCATCGTGCTTGCATTGGCAGCTGTAACACTTCCGTCTTTTTGAAATGCGGATTTTAATTCCGGGATTTTTTCAAACTTCACATTAAATGGTTCTTCATCTTTCAAAAATAAAATCGGATCGCCTTTGCGCTGCGGAATTTCAACAGGAACAATTTCATCTTTAAATCTTCCTTCATTCGTTGCAGCCTGCGAACGTTTGTAACTTGAAACAGCAAATGCATCTTGTTCTTCACGGCTAATGCCGCATTCTTTCGCGCAAAGTTCTGCAGCATTGCCCATTGCTTTTCCATCATATACGTCAGTCAGCCCATCCTTCGCCAATCCATCTACCGTATTCACATCTCCATATTTATTTCCCCATCTTAATTTTGGCAAATAATAAGGAACGTTGCTCATGCTTTCCATTCCACCTGCAACAACAATATCTGCATCGCCCAATAAAATACTTTGCGCAGCCTGAGCGATCGCCTTCATGCCACTTGCGCAAACTTTATTGATTGTTGTGCATGCTACTTCATTTGGCAAGCCTGCAAATTTTGCAGCTTGTCTTGCAGGCGCCTGCCCGAGATTTGCCTGAAGCACGCACCCCATCAGCACATCCTGCACTTGCGATGGTTTGATGCCCGCTTTTTCAACAGCAGCTTTAATAGCAATGGCGCCTAATTGTGTAGCGGAAAAATCTTTAAGCGTGCCGCCAAAACTTCCAATCGGCGTGCGAACAGCAGACATGATATATACTTCACGTTTATCCATATAGCAAATATTTATTGAGGCTGTAAATATACTTAAACAAGCTCATTTCAATTTGACCCTGCAATCATAATAAAGGCACATTTATTATGTCCCGAACAATAGTGCTGCTATTAAACATTCTGTAGCCTGCCCCGCATTTATTGCGGGGTCGCACTCGTCAACGGCAACAATTCTATTGAGCGTCTTATAAAAAAGCTCATTCTTATTTTTAAATTTTCTTCAGCCAAAAGTTTCTATCCTAAATATTATCTTCGTTAAACAACCAGCACCACAGAATGATATCTTTCTTTCGGTATTTTTTTTCTTATAAAATTTCCCTGGCCATTCTTTATTTTTTGCTTGCTGTTCATTCATCAGCGCTTGGTTCTATAATCGATACCACTCAAACTTCAACACGCGAAGAAGCTATTGCTTTTATTGAAAATATTAATGAGCTCAAGCCAAGTCCTTTTTGGCCGCATATTAAACCGGCCTTGTTTCTTCAAAACATTAAAGAAAATATTCAACAGCCACTTACGCTTTACGAAGGGACCAATACAAATTTCTGCGGGTATGCGGCATTATCATATTTGTTCATGCACGATAATCTTCTTGGTTATGCCAAACTAATGCTGGAATTATATGAGCATGGAAAAGCAAAATTTAGCAACGTTTTTTTTGAGCCTTCGCAGGCAATTAAAAATGTCGCAGGCTCGCTCAGGTTCAAAGGTGCGCTTGATATAAGGCCAGCAGAACAGATGTGGTTTCTTTGCCTCGCCGATCACTTTAAAGGGTATTTGAATTTTCTCAACACACATTACGATCCGGGTGATGAAAATAAATTCTGGGCTTCCGTCACTTATGGAAAATTCAACCGCATGTTAAAAAGATTGTTCAATTATAAAGTGGATGCAGTTGGCTCCGACCTTATCAGGCCTTATATTAATGATGTGTACGAATATCTTTTAAACTCCATGAAAAAAGGCACAACTGTTCTTTATCTGAACAACACGATTCTCAGAAAAAAATACGACCGGATAAAAGCAAACATCCCTTCGCATTATGTAGTACTTCTTAAAATTGAAAAGGAAAATGATAACCTCATCAATATTGTTTACTGGGATTATGGCTTTCGCACCTTGCGGCAATTGACTCCTTCTTTTCTAAACAAAATAATTTTTGGTATTTCTCAATGCATAAAAACAACATCACTTGATAAATAAGCGCACATATTATCTGGCTTTTTTTATTATTACGGCAATGTTGTGTTCCTGCACATCAACAAACATTACCAACTATTATAATAAGAATAAGCAAACGCTTGAAAGCATTGAACATTTGTACAAAGAACAATACCACAAACAAAAATTTTCACTTTTATTTACTGACAAAACTTATCAAAATCTTTCGCTCGAAATCCATACTGATTCACTAAAATATATTTATGATTTCAAGCCTTTTGAGAACAGGTTGAAAGACACGCTTGAAAAATTTCATTTTGATACCACTGAAATGAAAACGCTCATCAGCAATATGCAGTCCATTCATTGCACGTGGATCGATAACCTTGATTATTATGTTGATGATCAGAAAAATTATTTGGTGTTCATGTCTGTCAGAAAAAAAACAATCAATGTTCCATTCATTGAACAGAAATATTATGTGCTCACTTATTTTGCTCAGCCTCAATATTATGATGAAGAAGGCCGCCTTTTACATCACAAAAACCGAAAACGGTTGAGAAAAATAAATGGGGAGATTTTTAAAAGGATCAACGATAAAGTTTGTTATACGGTTTCCACGCTTTTCAGATAATTGCTCACCTTTAATATAATTGTAAGCACCTTTTTAATTCATTGTTGCTATATTCGTGTAAATCAATTCGCGTATGGGCGCATCATCGCTTATTGTTCTTATCATCGCTGCCATTGCTTTTTCGGGCATTGCCATGCTTGTTTCTAAATTGGTCCTCAAGCCTACTACCAACAAGCAAAAAGGCGAGCCCTACGAATGCGGCATTCCCACCCAGGGCAAAACCTGGATACAAGTAAACGTTGGCTATTATCTTTTCGCTCTCATATTTTTAATTTTCGATGTTGAGCTGGTGTTTCTTTACCCCTGGGCTGTAGTGGCGAAAAAAGCCGGCTGGATTGCATTTGGCGAAATCATCATTTTCTTTTTTATTCTTTTTATAGGATTTTTATATGCTCACAAAAAAGGAGCATTAAAATGGTTGTAATTATTGCACATACATGACAGAAGAAAAAAATAGCAGCAAAAATTTTCCTGGGCAAATACATGAAACGGCCGGTGGCGGCATTGTTCTGAGCAAGCTGGATGATGTCATTAACTGGGCAAGGTCAAATTCTTTATGGCCATTGACTTTTGCTACCAGTTGCTGTGGCATTGAAATGATGGCTGTCGCTTCCGCTAAATATGATTTTTCAAGATTTGGTTTTGAAGTGGCAAGAGCAACACCCAGACAAGCTGATGTGATTATCATTGCCGGAACCATCGTTAATAAAATGGCTCCTGTTTTAAAAAGATTGTACGATCAGATGGCTGATCCGAAATATGTGATCGCAATGGGCGCATGCGCAATAAGTGGCGGCCGTTTTTTTTACAATACATATTCGGTTGTGAAAGGTGCAGATCATGTAATTCCTGTTGATGTTTACATTGCAGGCTGTCCGCCAAGACCAGAAGCATTGCTGCATGCATTGATGACATTGCAACAAAAAATAAAAAACGGGTTGACAAGAGAACAGATAAGAACCGGCCAAGAATAAATATGCTGAACGAAGAACTAAAAGTAAAAATTTCCGAGCTACTACCCTCCGCCACGTTTGAAGAAAATGGTGAATGGCTGAATATCCATCTGGAACCAAATGCATGGCCATCTTTCGCACAGCAATTGCGAAATGATGAATCATTATTTTTCAATTTTCTTTTTTGCCTCACCTGCGTTGACTGGAAAACGCATCTGACAATGGTTTATCATCTCACCTCCACAAAATACAGGCACAACATCGTTATCAAAATAAGACTTGATAGAAATAATCCCGAAGTAAAAACGGTCTCTGATATTTGGCGAACCGCAGAGTTTCACGAAAGAGAAGTGTATGAAATGTTCGGCGTGAATTTTATCAGCCATCCTGATTTGAGATTATTGATTTTGCCCGATGGATGGGAAGGAAAAAACCCGTTGAGAAAAGATTTTGAAGACCCAATTAATATGATAAGGCTCTGATATGTTTGAAGAAATCGGCACAACAACAGAAGGCGACGTAATTATAAATGTGGGGCCGCAACATCCCGCCACACATGGCGTGCTGCATTTGGTAATTACATTAAATGGCGAGACCATTAAAAAAGTAGAACCGCATTTAGGTTATATTCATCGTTCTATTGAAAAAATGTGTGAAAGCCTTACTTACAGGCAATTTATTTATGTAACGAGCCGCATGGATTATTTGTCTTCGCACATCAACAATCATGCATGCGCATTGTGCGTAGAAAAAGGATTGCAGGTTGAAATTCCTCAAAGAGCGCAAGTGATCAGAGTGCTGATGGATGAGTTGACAAGAATTGCGTCACACGAACTTTGGTTAGGCGCTATGGCAATGGATCTCGGCGCATTCACTCCTTTCTTTCACGCATTCAGAGAAAGAGAAACCATCAACGACATTATGGAAGAAACTTGCGGCGCAAGATTGACCATGAATTATATGGTGCCCGGCGGCGTGATGATGGACATACACCCGAATTTTCAAAAACGTGTAAAAGATTTCATGCAATTGTATAAAAGAAAAGTGCATGAATATGATGAGATGGTAACTGACAATATTATTTTTCAAAATAGAATGAAGAATGTTGGGAACTTAACCGCTGATGATGCCATTTCATATGGCTGCACCTGCCCAACAGCAAGAGGAAGCGGCGTTAGCTGCGACATCAGAAAATATTATCCTTATGATGTGTACAGCAAAGTTGAATTTGATGAAGTACTTGAAACAGGCGGCGATTCATTTGCTCGATACATGGTGCGAGTCAGAGAAATGAAACAATCGATAAGAATTATTGAGCAACTGATCGATAATATTCCTGAAGGCGATTTTCAAGCGAAAACAAAAGCAGTAATAAAATTGCCGAAAGGAGAATTTTATCAAAGAGTAGAAACGGCACGCGGTGAATTTGGAGTTTATATCATCAGCGAAGGCGCGACAACTCCTTACCGGATAAAATTCCGTTCGCCGGGGTTTTCAAATTTATCAGTGCTCGATCATATTGCACGCGGTGGAAAAATTGGTGACCTGATCGCAATGATGGGAACGCTTGATCTGGTAATTCCGGATATTGACAGATAGCTGTAAAATTGAATTGGATTGAAAGCATACGAATAACGTCAACGTACATGTGGAGTTTTAGCAACATAGCAAATCAGGTTCAGGAAGTTTTGAATAAAAACTTCAATCCCACGCTTGCGCTTATTTTTGAAATGGTCATTGCGGGCATTGCTGTAATTAGTTTTTTTGCTTTGCTGGGCCTGGTGCTGGTGCTGATGGAAAGAAAAGTTTCGGCATGGATGCAGATAAGGCTTGGCCCAAATCGTGTTGGCCCAAAAGGCATGCTTCAATCATTAGCAGACACATTGAAACTATTGGTGAAAGAAGGATTAACGCCACTTGGTGCCGATAAATTATTATTCAACCTCGCTCCTTTTATTGCAATGATTGTTGCTATGTTATTGATGGCACCGATTGCATTTGCAAAAGATTTTCAATTGTGGGATTTGAACATCGGCATCTTATATGTTTCGGCGCTTTCATCAGTAACGGTCATCAGTATCCTAATGGCTGGCTGGTCGAGCAATAATAAATTTTCATTGCTTGGAGCCATGCGAAGCGGTGCGCAAATCGTAAGCTATGAGCTGTCTGCCGGCCTTTCTGTGCTTTCCATTATCGTGTTCACAGGTTCTTTGCAGGTTTCGGAAATCATACAATCGCAATCAAACGGATGGTGGATATTTAAAGGCCATATTCCCGCGATCATTTCTTTTGTCACATTCATTATTGCTGTTACCGCAGAAACTAATAGAGCACCTTTTGATCTTGCCGAAGCCGAATCAGAATTGACTGCAGGATTTCACACAGAATATTCAGGTATGAAATTCGCGTTGTTTTTTTTAGCAGAGTATGTGAATGTTTTTATCGTGTGCTCTATCGCAGCCACTCTTTTTCTCGGCGGCTGGATGCCTTTTCACATCGGCAATTGGCAAACATTTAATCATGTAATGGATTTTATTCCATCAAGCATTTGGTTTTTTGGAAAAACTTTTTTTCTAATATTTGTCATCATGTGGTTCAGGTGGACGTTCCCCCGACTGCGGATTGATCAATTGCTGAATCTTGAATGGAAATATTTATTGCCCATAGGCATGGTAAATTTATTGATAGCAACTGCTATCGCGATTTTGGGTTGGTATTTTTGAACCGTCAATTTTGAAGCGTATTAAAAACAGTTCTTTTATTTTTTGTTGACCGACTTCGGAGCCCTGATCGAGCATCGTTGCGACGCTCCGTTCATCGTTCTGTTCTTTGTTCGGCGAATAATAAATTTCAAACTTAATACTAAAACAATGTTCATTACAAAATATATAAAAGATGTTTGGGGCGCGGTGAAGTCGCTTGCCACCGGCATGAAGCGCACGTTTTATTATTTCTCGCACCACAAAGAAATCATCACGCAACAATATCCTGATAACCGTGAAACGCTCAACTTGCCAGAGCGTTTTAAAGGCGAAGTGGTAATGCCGCACGATGAAAAAAATGAGCACAGATGTACAGGTTGCACTGCCTGTGAGCTTGCCTGCCCGAACGGGACTATTAAAGTGATCACAAAATTTGATATTACTCCTGATGGCAAAAAGAAAAAAGCAATCGACAAATTAGTATATCATTTGGAACTGTGCACCATGTGCAATTTGTGTATTGAAGCTTGCCCATCTGATGCAATAAAAATGGCGCAAACATTTGAGCACAGCGTTTTTGACAGAAGCAAGCTGACAAAAATTTTAAATAACCCGGGTTCAAAAATTATGGATGGCGTAGAATAATGAGCGGATCAACTATCATATTTTATTTGCTTGCAGCATTAACACTCATTTGTGGTTTGCTTTCGGTCTCTACCCGGCAAATTTTTCGCGCAGCAATTTATCTGCTTTTTTCATTGATTGGAATTGCCGGTATTTATTTCTGGCTTCAATATGAATTTATAGCCGCAGTGCAGATTGTAGTGTATGTCGGCGGCATTGTAGTGCTCATTATCTTTTCTATTTTTCTTACACAGCAAACCGGAGAAAAATTACCTCAACAAAAATTAGGAAGAAAAATATTTGCTGCATTAGCCGTGTTTTGCGGGTTTGCATTTACCATGTTACAGATTTTTCAAAATGATTTTACAGGAAATTCGGCAGAAGGAGTACAACCGACTGTACAAAATATCGGAAAACAAATGCTGAGCACCGGAAACGGCGGCTATGCATTGCCGTTTGAAATAATTTCAATGTTATTATTGGCAGCCATGATCGGATGTATCGTAATCGCAATTAAAACCAAGCAGGAAGCAAATGACTGAACCCGGGCTATATCATATTTTGTTTATCAGCGGCGCACTTTTCTTTATTGGCGTATATGGTTTTTTTACCAGAAGAAATCTGGTAACCATGCTCATGAGCATTGAGCTAATTTTAAACAGCGTGAACCTCAACTTCATTGCGTTCAACAAATATTTGTGGCCTTCAAAAATGGATGGCCTTTTCTTTACTTTATTCATT
>CAVRBD010000062.1:0-15504 GCA_963718975.1 uncultured Bacteroidota bacterium
AAAAACTCGCTGCTATCATTTTAATTGCCGGAATATTGGCAATTGGCATAATGCCGGGATGGTTAAACAATTTGCTTAAGCCGGCCGTTGAAATAATTATTGACAGAATTGGCTCAAAATAAAATTTGATTGATGATTGAGTTTTTTAAATTAATGAAAAGTGAGCTGATAGTAACCGCTATCATTTTTCTGCTGCTGTTTATTAAAGTGGGCAGAGGATTGAAAAACGAATTGTTGCTTCAGGTTATCCAAATTTTATTACTGATCAATTTCGCGGCGGGTTTCTTTTTTAATAAAGAAGGGAATTTATTCGGAGACATGTTTCACACATCTCCCTTCATTGCATTTCAAAAAAATATATTAAGCCTCGGTGTTTATCTGATTTCACTATTGTGTGCAGACTGGCTCAGGAAAAGCAATTATCTCGCAGAATTTTTCATGTTGATGTTGTCTGCATTGCTGGGCATGTTTTTAATGATTTCAAGCGGCAACCTGCTGATATTTTATCTGTCGCTCGAATTGTCAACCATCCCAATTGCAGCTATGGCAAATTTTGATTTAAAGAAAAAGAAATCGTCAGAGGCTGCTCTAAAAATGATACTGTCATCGGCATTTTCATCGGGGATATTGCTATTTGGGATTTCATTATTATACGGTGCAACAGGCACCATTAGCTTTGCAGAAATTCCTTTGCAGTTAAACAACTCACCTTTGCAGATTGCTGCTTTCATTTTTTTGTTCTCTGCTTTTGCATTCAAATTATCGATCGTTCCTTTTCATTTGTGGACTGCAGATGTTTATGAAGGCGCTCCAATTGCAACCACCTCTTTTCTTTCTGTGATATCAAAAGGTTCAGTGGCATTTATTTTTATGGCCGCTTTATATAAAGTGTTTCAGCCAATGCAGGAACTGTGGTATGACCTTATTATTGTAGTTGCGGTTGCCAGCATGCTCATTGGAAATCTATTTGCATTAAGGCAACAGAATATAAAACGCTTTCTTGCATTTTCATCCATTGCACAAGTAGGTTTTATTGTGCTTGCTGTCAGCAGTAACGATCACTCAGGGAGCACGTCGGTAGTTTATTTTATGCTGATTTATGTTTTCTCAAATTTGTGTGCATTCGGCGTGGCATCTGTAATTGCAGAGCATTCCGGAAAAGAAAATATAAATGATTATAAGGGCTTGTATAAAACAAATCCTTTTTTAAGTTGGGCAATCACACTTGCTTTGTTTTCGCTCGCAGGAATTCCGCCGACAGCCGGCTTTTTCGGCAAATTGTTTTTAATTACCTCTGCCGCTTCCAAAGCAAGTTATTGGCTTATTATCATCGCCGCATTGAACATGGTTATTTCCCTTTATTATTATTTGCGTGTGGTAAGAGCAATTTTTATAGATAAGAATGATGAACCGATAGCAAAAATAAAAATTGATCCATCAGTGAAGTTTGGGCTGATTATTTGTTGCGGGGGCATACTAATAACCGGGTTGCTAAGCTGGGTATTTGACTACATACAATCATTACAATAGTTGAGATATGGCGATTAATAAAAATCATGAATTTGAAGAGCTCAACGGAATCAAGTGCGGGATTGTAGAAAAAAATGCAAAGCCCGAAAGAGTTTCATTCTTAAAAGAATTACTGGAAAATAACGGTTTCACAGTTGTAGTTGTCCCTTCTCCTCCTCCGAAAGCTGCGCCTGTAGCCGCTCCTAAAGAAGGTGAAAATCCTGCGCCTGCTCCACCACCTGCGCCCGAAACATTCACTATTGGAGTAACTGACTATACTTTTAATCCCATCAATGCAATTTTTGGAAGATTATTGAAATCAGCAGACGGACATATTGTTACACTTGCCTACTGGCAGCAAAAAGAAAATATCAGCAATGATGAAGTTCCTTATTTTGAAAAGCAATGATTATTAATATTGATATTTTCGGTTATCCGTTACTGTTAATTATGCCAAACTTAAAAATAAGTAGACATACCAAAACTAAATCCTGCAGTCGGGCCAATGGTTGCACCAATTGTATTTCCGGTAATATCGCGCTGTTTTTGCCGACGATAATTAAAACGCAATACTGTTTGCGGCGTTGGCCGAAAACTGATTGCAGGCATAATGCTCCACAAATCATTATACATACGCGTTCCGGTTGCTGTAAAATTCCCAACGTTCCAGTCAACATATTCCCCACGCACAGCTACATTCAGCGAGGCATTGTCCCAACCTAAAATTTTCCCTTTTATAATTGGCTGAACAATATCTATAAATCCGCCGAATTGTTTGTTGCCATATTGTTGCGTATAGTTCGGTGGTATCTGCACAAATATCCATGCCCATTCCGTAATGATGTTTGTATTCAGTTTTGGGATCTTTGTATTAAAATCAATATCAAAAACATTCACGCTTCTTTTATTATCTACAGGCGTGCCTTCAATGCGCCAGGTGTTGTATATATCGCTCATAAAAGACACACCCAACTCCCCTATTTTATCATTGCGCAGAGAAATTTTACCGGTATACATGGGTTCACCACTTGCGCTTGAGGTGAAACGCGATGTGTTGCTTTTCGATGCAGGAAGAAAAGTTTTGCCTTGGGGATTATCAATAATCGCATCATCAAAACCTCCGGTCAAATAAAATTCATAACCAAACATCCAGTCTTGAATATATTGTTTTCCATAAATGCCAAAACCTGTATTGCTCCATGTATCCGGAAGCATTTGCGTCATCGCAATCGGGCGATCGGTGAACTCCCATTTAGGGCCATCATGATTTTGATTGAAAGCACCAATTGGATTAACAATCATGCCTCCACGAAGATTTAATAATGGATGTAGCTCAATATCGAGAGCTGCATATTCAATTTCAAATTGCGGACCAGTTGCTGCCTGGTCTGGATCTCCGGTCGGGTCGTTTTCATATTCAATCTCTGAAAGAAATTTTATTCTCTTCGTAATAGTCGATGCTACAAAAAGGCTAAACCTGCGGAATTGAAATTGATTGCCCACAGTGATGCCCGAAGTAGAAACATATTGCCAGTTTGATTCTACATAACCGCCGATGGAAACAGGCGATTTCCCTAATTTCAAAAAAGGCCTTTCATAAATCGCATCCATCGTGAGTCCCAGCTTTGATGTATCTTTTACAGAAGCTTTAAGCAGGCTGCTGTCAATCTGTGCATTTGTATGATAGGAAGAAAAAAAAGAAATGATCAGTAAAGAAAAAAAGAAATTTATTTTCATTTTAAGGAAATATTAATTTGATCATGCTGAATGTTTGTCGGAAATGTTCGTAAGCTGATACTCGCAGGGCCATTTTGCACAATACCTTTGTTATTGAATTCACTGCCATGGGCGGGGCACTGCAGTTTATCGCCGAACACTTGCAGCTCTGTTCCCTGATGCGTGCATCGCATCAGCAACGCTGAGTATTGTAGTTCGTTGAAGCGATAAACGCAAATGGGATACTGCAATTTTTCATGCTGCACCACAACATATTTCCTGAATTTATTTTCTTTCAAATAAAAAGAAGAAGCAGGGATAACCAAGTCGCTATTGGAAATGGTCCCTGTAACAATTTTAGTGCTGCCACAGCCTTCCAACATGGAAACAAAAAGCCCTCCGCCCAAACAGGCAAAACCGCAGGCCTTAACAAACTCTTTTCTTTCCATAAATAATTATAATGATTTAAGGAAAGTGATCAGCGCATTCCTGTCGCTGTTAGAAAGATTGTTGAACCGATTTGCGCTTGCGCTTGCCTCACCTCCATGCATTTGAATAGCCTGCTCGATGCTATGTGCTCTTCCATCATGCAGTAAATAATAATTACCACCTTGTACGCCCGAGGCAAGTCCCAACCCCCACAAGGGCACAGTGCGCCATTCGGAAGTTTGTGCAGTACCCTCAGTATACCCATCATCTAAGCCAGGCCCCATATCATGCACCAACAAATCAGTGAACGGGCTAAATGTTTGATAAGAAAGCGCATCAATTGGTGAATAACCGGTAGTGAGCGTTTGCTTATGGCATGTTCCACAACCAATTTGTGTGAATATATTATTGCCATATTGAACTATGGAGTCGGTTGCATTGCGCTGGTTAGGCGTTTGCAGACAAGTAACATAAAACACCACCGAATTGAAATCATCATTACCAACCTCAGGCGTTGACGGTGAAGAAGCTAATGTTTGATCCAGGTAATTGTATGGATTATAAGGCATGAAAGTGGATGTGATCCCAATATCATGATTGTATGCATCAGCAACTTGCTGAATCAAATTATATACAGATGCTTTGCGGCCAAAACGACAAATATATTTTCCATCGCCCCGCGGAATGGAATTTGCAAATGGCGTGATGAAAGTTGGTATGCTGTTGTAATTCGGATGGCCTCTCACACCATCCGGGTTGTTCAAGTTGGAAGCTGCCATAGCTAATATTTCGGAATCGGGCACAGCTTCTAAAAAACCAACTCCTGCTGTAATGGGCGCAATTAATTTTGAACTGGTTGCCCCCTGAGGAATTTGCTGAGGCAAAAATCCCGGCAGGTTTGCATTCTGCAGTTGCGGGCCGCCTTCATTTAGAAATTTATTTCCGGTTGTATCCGATTGCCCAAAACGTGTGAGAATGGTAAAAGGATGGCCCCTGTTATCGCTGGAATGACAGCCACCGCAACCTGTAGAAACAAAATAAGGGCCAAGGCCTGTGGCGGCAGTTCGGATTTGAAAAAACTGGTCGTTGCCTTGTGCAAAATAAACGGCTTGTGCATTGGAAAGGTCTATTGGCCCGCACAAACCCTGCGATGGGTCGATCATTGAAGGCAGTAATTTGGAGCAAGCGGTAAATGCAATGACAAAAATTACAATAGCAATCATCACAAATCTTGTATTCTTCTTCATTGTTGTTGTTGTTAATAAGACGAAAGCTTACTAAAAATTAAGCTTCCGGAAAACCCCGTTTTCTCAAATCTGTATCTCTAAAAATATTTTGTAAAATCAGAGAGGAGTAGGGCAAAAATAATAATCTGAAATTTGGCCCGCTATTCAAATCGGGAAAAATACTTTCGCTTTGCGGAAAAAATATTACCTGCAAGATTATATAGAAAATTGGGCAGAAAAACCTAAATGAATTAAACAAAAGCGAAACGGCCAGTTCCACCACATTGCATTGGCGACTGATTTATTTCCCTAATGATACACAGCGAAATCCTGTATGCTCCAAACCCGTGTCAGGAGCAGTTTTCATTCTGGAACTAACACGATAACCTTTGCAATAAGATGCATTGCATAAGAATGAACCGCCACGCACCACTTTTTTAGGAACACTGGGTTCCATCGGGTCATAACTGTCGGCAGGGCCTTTTGGGTTTGCCATTATTTTATTTGAACATTGATTATAATAATCGGGCTTATACCAATCGCTGCACCATTCCCAAACGTTGCCGGCCATATCATATAAACCAAAACCATTTGGCGCAAATGATGCCACAGGAGCGAGCCCGGCAAATTGATCCCATGCTGAATTCTTATCAGGGAAATGTCCCTGCCATGTGTTGGCTTTGGCTTTGCTGGCTTCTACATCTTCATTTCCCCATGGGTATTTTTCATTTTGCTTCCCACCTCTTGCGGCATATTCCCACTCTGCTTCCGTCGGTAATCTTTTGCCCGACCATTTGCAATAGGCCACTGCATCATACCATGAAATATGCACAACAGGATAATTATCTTTTCCAATAATATTGCTTTGCGGGCCTTTTGGATGTTTCCAGTTCGCTCCGCTTTTCCAGCTCCACCACTGAGAAGCATCATCTAATGAAACAGCATGTGCAGGTGGCGTAAACACCAACGATGCAGCAACTAATAAACTGTCTGCAGGTTTTGGTGTGCCTGGTGGCAATTGTTTTTTCATTTCGGCCCAATCAGGAATTTTTTCTGCAGTGGTTATATAACCTGTTGCATCAACAAATTTTTTGAATTGCGCATTGGTTACTTCGGTAGTATCAATCCAAAAGCCATCGAGTTTAGTTTTATGTTGTGGGTATTCATCTTGCCTTCCTTCATCATCACTTGCGCCCATTAAAAACTCGCCGCCTTTTATCCAAACCATTCCTTCATGAGAGCTTTTCTGCAAGGTGGTTTGCGATGTATCTTTTAAAGAAGACGTAAAACGTGCCGGCATATTTTTTTCACAGGAAAGCATACTGTCTTTTTTTTGCTGAGCAATTTTGTTGTGTTCATTGTCGCATGACAATACTATCATCATTGAAGCTAAAAAGAAAAATATATTAAGCTGCTCTCTCATTGGCATATGTTCAGAAAAGGCTACACATCATTCATCAAAAATATCGTCATCGTTTTTGGCCGTGAGCGCCTAACACTAATGATTGTTCAATATCTGCAGTTTTTGATGGCCCTGCTATAAATGTACCGAAGCCATATTGCATCTGATCTATTTTGTCATACGCTTCATGCATCGTGGCAACTACATCGTTTTCATAAATTACCGCAACCAAATGCTTGCAGATAAATGGCAACACTCTTTCAACAATAATATCATCAGTAATCCAAACTGCTCCATTTTCCACTACTCCAAAATGCGCTCTAATAATGGCTACATCAACATCTTCCAGTTTATGCGGGTCATCATGTTGCCGACAAAAACTTGCATACGGCGAAAATGCTTCATCAACAGAAATAATCCTTTTCGCATCGTTGAACTGTTGCTTCAACGTTTCAATTGCCTCACCAATATTTTTTACTTCGTGAACCATACCGCCGATTTGTTGGACCATCGTTTTATATTTTGCCACCACATCAGTGGATGGTTGCATAAAATTTTCAACAACAGGCAGCTCTGCATATGAAGGCTGATTGTTTTTGATGGTGGATAATATTTTTTCTCTTGAAGACATTTTGCTCAGCTATTTCTTTCTGTTTTTATGATACCATTCACCAAAAGAATTTTTTGGCGCTGATGGCATTTCTCTCTGCTTATACCATGGATTAAGTTTGTTGCTAACGGTAAAGGGCAACCGCTTTATAATCCACCTCCCAAACTTTCCTGAAATTTTATACAGCCGCGAGTAGGATAAAACAGTAGCCATTCCCTTCATCGCTATTTTTTTTGCAACAGGCGCATGACCATCCTGCACCAAAACCTGGCGCCATTTATACAACTGCTGATGTATATCTATTTTCACCGGGCACACATTGCTGCAGCTTCCGCAAAGCGTGGATGCAAAAGGAAGGTCAGCATATTGTTTCATGTCAAGATTAGGAGCAAGAATGGAACCAATCGGCTCCGCAATCGCTGTGTGATAACTGTGGCCACCACTTCGTCGATATACCGGACATGTATTAAAACATGCAGCGCACCGTATGCACTTTAATGAATTGCGGAAATCTGGTCTTCCCAATTGCCTGCTGCGCCCATTATCAACAAACACAATATGCATTTCCTGGCCATCGCGTGGCTTTTTAAAATGGCTTGAATACGTTGTAATCGGCTGGCCTGTTGCGCTTCTTGCTAACAATCTCAAAAAAACGCCCAGGTGTTTGCGTTGTGGAATAATTTTTTCAATGCCTGTGCATGCAATGTGAACATCTGCAAGATGCGCTCCCATATCGGCATTGCCTTCATTGGTGCACACAACAAATTCGCCTGTTTCTGCCACAGCAAAATTCACACCTGTAATTGCAACGCTTCTTGTCAAAAATTTTTCACGCAAATGAATGCGTGCTGCATTCGTTAAAAATTGCGGGTCAGCATTTCCTTTTGGAGTTCCTAAATATTTATGGAACAATTCTCCGATCTCTTCTTTTTTCCAATGAATGCAGGGAAGAACGATGTGACTCGGGGGCTCTTCAGCAAGCTGCACAATCCTTTCTCCCAAGTCTGTATCAATTACGTCAACACCCTTTTCTTTCAAATATTCATTCAGGCGGCATTCTTCTGTGAGCATGCTTTTGCTCTTCACAATTTTTGTTACTGAATATTTTTTCAAGATGGAATATACAATTTCATTATGCTCTTTTGCATCGGCAGCCCAATGAACGATGATGCCATTTTGTATTGCATTATTTTCAAACTCTATTAAATATTCGCTTAAGTTTGAAAGCACATTATTTTTTATCCGTGATGCATTTTCACGTAACTGTTCCCATTCAGGAATAGCATGCGCAGCCTTGTCCCGCTTTTGTCTCACCCACCACAATGTTTCATCATGCCAATCTACACGTGGCTCATCTTCATTGAATTTTTCAGCGAGTGCAGCATGGTCTTTAAAATGATTTTGCATATTCAATACAAACAATATTTTTTGTCTTTAACTGCCATTTAATATTTCCGCAATATGGATCACTCTCGTTTTGCTTTTTTGCCTTTTCAAAATCCCTTCTATGTGCATCAGGCAACTCATATCTGCAGCGGTAATAAATTCAGCACCATGTCTTAAATGATCTGCTACTCTGTCTTTCCCCATCTTCACGCTCACTGCTTCTTCAACTACACAGAACGTTCCGCCAAATCCACAGCATTCATCAACTCTGTCAAGTGTAGTTATTTCAACGCCTTCAACCATTTTTAGTAATTGCATCGGTTTTGAAAACGGTTTTGCTACAAGCTCGCTCATCTGCGAAAGCATTAATCCCCTTTGTCCGTGACAGCTTTGATGCATCCCGACTTTGTGATGAAACTTCGCATCCAGTTTTTCTATTTTTAAAACATCAACCAAAAATTCTGTGAGTTCATAAACTTTCTTCCTGATATCTTTTGCGGCATCTTCATGATAGTCATCATGCAAATGTTCTTTGATGTGCAATGTGCAACTACCGGAAGGGCAAACGATATAGTCGGTTCCTGAAAAATTTTTTACGAATAATTCATTGCAGCCTTTCGTGAGATGCTCAAAACCACTATTCGCCATAGGTTGGCCACAGCAGGTTTGATTTGAAGGATATACAACATCACAACCAAATTTCTCCAGCAGTTGCAACGTAGCAATAGCAACCTGTGGATAAAACTGATCAACATAACATGGAACAAATAGGGAAACTTTCATTTTTTTTGTAAAGCATTTTCATTGAACAAAAAATCGTTCCAGTTTAAATGGCTGAATTTTAATATGACCATGTCATCGCGAAATAACCTTTTAAAACATAAAACTAAAACTCTGCAGATCATTTGGCTTTACTTTCTTTGTCTGATAATTATACTATCTTACCAATAATTAGCCTTATTTGTAAGAATCACAGCTATCAATATACAGTTTTTATTTTTATGAAACCGCAACCGCTCAAAGTAACTGTCCAGCCCGAGCATTCATTCAGTGTTCGCCACGATGTTGTTCCTTATTTTTATAATCAATGGCATTATCACGAGGAATATGAACTGGTTTATATTCTAAAAGGAAGCGGGCGCCAGTTTATAGGAGATAATATTCACCATTTTAAAAGTGGCGACATGTTGTTTGTGGGTTCCAATATCCCGCACTTGTGGAGAAGCGATAAAAAATTCTTTCGGGCGAATAATAAAATAAAATCAGAAGCTTATGTGATCCATTTCAGGGGCGATTGCCTGGGCCTTGATTTCTTTAATCTTCCTGAAAATAAAGCCATCAGTAATTTATTGAGCAAAGCCAAACAGGGCATACGAATAAATGAAAAAACCAAAAGCACAATAATTCAGTTATTTGAAAAGATTTTACAATCTACTGCGGCCGAAACAATTATTTTTTTGCTCGAAATATTGAACTGTATTGCGAATTCCAAAGACCTTAGGACAATCTGCAGGAAAGGAGTTGAGTTCCATTTCAATGCCAGCGATAGTGAGAAGCTGAATAATATCTATCAATACATCAATCAAAATTTCTCAAAAGAAATAAAATTGAAAGACATCGCTGCCATTGCATATTTAAGCCCTACTGCTTTCTGCCGTTATTTCAAATCAAGGGTAAAAAAATCTTTCTCGAAATTCCTGATTGAGATACGCATCGGGCATGCATGCAAGTTGCTTGCGGAAACAAACAAAAGCATTATTGATATTTGCTACGATTGTGGCTATAATAATTTCTCTAATTTCTACAGGCATTTTAAATACATCACCCGCAAAACGCCGCTGCAATACAAGAAATATTATTTAGAAGTATAAAAAAAAATCTCCTATTATTTTAAAAACAAAACAATTTCATTCTCTTGTTGGTTGCGCGTTATAGTTGCACGTAATTCCGAAAGCCATGACGATACTTTTAACAACATGAGCATCTGTGCTGTATTTAAAATATTTTTTTCGTCAATTTTTCTTATCACATCGCCTTGCTGCAGCCCGCTTTTTTCTGCCAGGCTTCCGGCAGATACTTTCAAAATTATTACCCCTGATATATCCGGCAAACCAGCTACAGATTGTTCACCAAGTGTTTCAACATCTTTTATAGTTGCTCCAAGCCATTCTGTTGTTTGTCCCTTTTTTGCCGATTGTAAAATTTTTATTTCCGATATAATTGGCTTTGCTGCTTTTTTCTTTAGTGAAGGGCTCACCACACCAAAATTATTAACAGGAAAATTTTTGAACCCAATCGACAATGCTTTTGAAAAAAGCTTCACATTATAGTTGCCAATAGCCGCATTTACAAATTGAGGATCACCGAATATACTGTGCGAATCGGTGCCATTGCTTTGAGACGACTGCAGCGAAGTTTTTTGCAGGAAGAAATTGCTGTCAACTTCTTTGCCCCAATAGCAAATGCCAATCGGAGCGTAATCACTAGTCACAATATTATGTTTAAAAATATCTCCGCTGTTTTTGTACCATACATGCGGGTGAAAAGTATTATTGACAATAATATTATTTTCTACAATGCGGTTATATCCTTCGCGCAATTTTAAACCGCCATTCAAACAAACGTTATTGTATATTCGGAAATTGGTGCTGCCGTCATCAAGGTCAATATCCCATCCATGCGAGCAATAGAAACGGTTGTTACTGATTATTATCGGCTCTATAGCATCAAGCAAAGGAAGGTCAGGATTTTTTTCAACCATTGAATCAACCTGCTTAATATCGGGAAGCCAGAAACGGTCGCGGCCCATGAATTAAATGCGCCATGGTCGCCAGTTTCCAAAACTGTGTTGAACACATCATTGAACTCAATCACATCTCCACCCCAACAGCCATCACCAACGTTAATGCCTGCACGTGGAACATGATAAATTGTATTATGGCTAATAGTTATGGAAGATGACATTTCAATCTCCACTCCTGTCGCCTGTTTTTCTACGGTGCCAATGTGATGAATTAAATTATCATAGGCAATACAATGAGAAGGATAATTATTTGTTTTGGCCCCGGCGTTCTATCTATTTCATTCAGCGGAACAAACTGTTCATAGCGGAAAGAAGGCGAACGCACGGCTTCCGGGCTGCCAACAAAAACAATGGCACTTGCACCGATATCGTGAATGTCATTTCCTGAAACATTAATATCGCGATTATAATTGCTCACAAAAATGGCATTGCCGCCTAGCTCGCTAAAAATGCAATTGATGATATTTATTTTTTCTCCGCCATCAATTAGAATTGCACCGCCTCTGTAGATTGTCCAGTCGCTTCGAAGCAACGGTTCTTTAGTGAGCATGAACGTTCGATTCGTTCCGGTGAAAAAAATATTTTTTATTGTCACATTTCGCACAGCCTCTTTTTCAGTTCCTTTCATCACTATAATGTCATTCAGCAACGACCTTTCAAATTTTGCTGTATTAATATCTATATTTTTCGGAGCATATAAATACAAAATGCCTTCATCGGAATTATAAAACCATTCACCCGGTGCATCGAGCTCTTCAAAAATATTTTCAATAAAACGATATTGCTTATGTAGCGGAGCCGGACGATTATTTTGCCAGCCACCTTCCATTTGTAAATTATTATTGCTGTCTTTTCCGGTTATGCGGTAATCAAAACTGCCCCACATGCCGTTATGCAATGCATGCAAATAACCACCAGCCGGATTGCTCCATGTTTTCACTCTTTCCGGGCTGATGGCATCTTCAGCAGTGCCATTATAAATCTGTTTGGCACTGTCGAAATTTGGATATCGCGCCATCAGTAATGCCTTGCCATTGCAAAATAACCGATCAATAGAAAGTCCTTTCCCAATAAAGCTTTGAAGGATTTTTCCTTTCCAGGTTTTCCATTCCGGTTTTATTTTTTCAGCGCCGCTGATAACAACACGCTCATTATTGAATGCAATGATTTCAAGTAAATGACCTGCTAATAATATCGAATTAATTTCAATTGTTTTATCCTGATTGTATTCGCCGGCTCTTAATAACAGGGTTACCTTTTTTTCTTTTAATGAAGCAACTTTTTGCAATGCTGACTTCAAGGTTTTGAGCGGTTTTGATAATGAACCGGGATTATTATCATTTCCTGATGGAGAAATATAAATTGAAGTCTGCGCATTTAAATTATTGCAAACAAAAAAGACAATAAAAATATTACCCAAAATTTTTATGCGCATGATTATTTTGATTGATAAAATTATACTTAATTATCATCTCGATATTTGTTCTAATTTTTATTAACCTCTTTTTTTACTTGTTCCATCACAGATAATGCTTCGTCTCCTATTCTACCATCCTGATATATTTGCATATTGATGGTAACGGGACATTTTCCTTTCGATTTTAATATAAAATCTATCAGCTCATCTGCTTTTAGATGTGGCGCAGATATTTTTGTATCTGGTTTTGTGTGAAGCCAGTCTTCAGTCTGCATAACTATAAGATTATGATCTTGCAAATTTCTTGCAGGTCCGTTTTGATTAATTTGATTTATTGCCGGCTTTCCGATTGTATACAATTCTCCAGCCCAATAGTCTTGCCATAAAGTGTTTATCGGATACAACCATGTATTCAAACCAACCAAGCGTTCCGGATTTCCGGTTTTGCAGATTTTATAAAATGCCTCAAAATCAAATTGCGGATGCTTTTCATAGCATTGATACCAGCCATCGAACCAATAGCCGGCAACGCTTGTTTTATATCGCTCACTTATTTCACGAAGCGGCGTGAAATTCAATCGCGTAAATTCTTCATCATTCACGCTATCATATTTTGCATAAACATGTGTAGCCATGTACAAAAATAATTTGATGTTATGCTTTTGCAGTCCGTCAGAAATTTCCTGAACCAAATCCCGTTGCGTGGTATGATTGGGATAAATTTTTTCCCATTCTTTTAATGGCGCGGGGAAATAGGGCTCTGCATGATTAGTAGTGAAAATTACATAGTGCGCTCCTGTTTTTACAACCATGTTTACAAAAGCATTCACATCAAAATCGTTTACTGCATTGCCATAAGGTTTTGCAGCGCCATGCTCTGGCATGCTTTGAGAAGTCCAATGAAACATAACACCATACAATGCATTCGCAAACCAATTCGTATTTGTATGAGAGTTTACTGCATTTGCATGATCAGTTTCAATCGCTGTTGTTTTTATTACAGGAATCAACTCTGCTGAATACAAATTCATTTCATCATCTTGTTTTTCAGTAACAAGTTCTAGTGAAATATTATTAACTCCTTTGTGCAAATGCAATTTCCCCGGCAACTTTATTCGTTCACAGTTAAATTCTGACCAGCTTTTCTTTTCAGGATAATAACCTGAAGTTGCAGATAGTTTAACAACAATGCTATCACGTTTGTCATTAAAAAATTTTGCAGAAAAATTGTTATTAAAACTTGCATAGCATATAGCGATTTCATAATCGCCGTCTTCTGAAATATTTTTTTCCCATTCAAAATTGCCACCAGCTTTGTTTTGCCAATGCGCACCGATCATTTTATTATCTCCGGATTTATTCTTGACCTGATCGCTATATAAAACAATCGCATATTTTGTTGGAGATATTTTTTTATTTTCCGTATCATTTCTTTTCTGAGCTGATAGAAAAAAAATATTCATGAGAGCTGTTAGTGTAATTATAGTTCCTTTCATTTTGATAATTATTTAAAACATACAGATCGGGCTCTAAGAAATACGAGCCCGACTGTAACCTCAAATTGCTGCCTGAAAAAAATTGAACTTTCTATTCTGCCATAAATGATAATAATTCGCTTTGCTAATAAGCGGGATTTTGTGGAATATTATTAGCTACGAATTCAGTATACGGAATCAACCAGGTGCTGTTGTATGAACCAATGGGATTGATGAGCCCGCTGCCACGCAATGTTTGAATATTGCCGAACGTATTCGTACGCTTCATATCAAACCAACTGCTTCCTTCCTGACTTAATTCATGTTTCCTTTCAAGCCAAACAGAATCACGAAACTGATCTTGCGTCAAACCTGCAAGGTCAGGCACATTGGTTGGATCTGATTTATTTACTCTCGCCCTTGCTCTTATCGGATTGATATATTGATAAGCATTTTACAAGGCAATTTATTTCATTCTCTCCCTCTGCAGCTATCAGATACATTTCACCTAAGCGCAGGTATGGCAGCGTGTAATAAGTAAGCTCACCTAATCCTGAAGCACTGGGCCAACGCCCTGATCTATCGCAGCATTATTTACAAATTTTTGAAAAAATGGATTGAGTGTGTTGCCTCCGGGGTCTATATAATTTTGTTTTATGCCCCATGTTTTTCTCTCATCGCCAGGAGAAAAACTATTAATATACCATGTTGCAGGAGTTAATATCGGAATATATTGTGCAGCAGTGCAACTGATTAGAATGCAGTGGATTTCCGCCTTTGGCTGCAACATACAATTGCTCCCATATTGATTCGTGAGTGTATGCCAAATTGTGAAATACAGCAGTGTCATCACTCAACAATTGAAAAGTTCCTGAATTAATAACAGCCAACGATTTAGTGAGTGCATCCCCATAATGAGCAGTTTGCTGCAATGGATACCCTGCCATCGTTAAATATACTTTTGCCAACAAAGCTGTTGCCACAGATTGATACACCCTTCCTTGCTGTGAAGCAGTGGCGGGCAAATTTGTTTCAGCATAATTCAAATCGTCGAGAATAAAATTGTAAACAGTATCCTGGCTTGTTCTTGGTATCTGCACATCGTTATAGCTTTCTATTGTTGTTTTGCGCAAAGGAACATCGCCATATAATTGCACGAGATAGAAATATGCATAACCTCTGAGAAAACGTGCTTCTGCAGTTAGCTGCGCTTTTAATGTTGCATCAATATTTGCGCCGGATAAATTATCTAAAATATAATTCGCATCCTTGATCAAAGTATAACCGCCGCCCCAGGCATTGATGGTGTTGTAATAAACTGCATTCGGCGCATTTTGGTACATAGGGCAAGCGCCTGCTCAAACGACGGTGATGGCTGTGCGTAAATATCTGTGCACATTTCAAGCAGCATATAAGTGTTGGATCCATACAAACCCGGCATGTCCGAATAAACGCCAATCACTGCTGACTCATAACTTGCAGGCGTACCAAAAAAAGTTGACGGGCTTATGAATGTAAGTGGTTTTTCTTC
>CAVRBD010000063.1:0-24606 GCA_963718975.1 uncultured Bacteroidota bacterium
GACAGCAAAAATTTCAGTCAGAAATCCCCGCCGTTGTTAGTCGCTTCGCTTGCTGTTGTTGGCGTCCTCGCCAACAACTCCGCCGTTGTTGGTCGCTGACCAACAACATGAATGATTAGCAAAATTGGTTTAATGAAAATGCTTTTTATTATGTCCCCAGCGGTATTACTACTATCGAGCATCGTTGCGTCGCACTCTTGTACAGTTGAATGTGCTTCGGCGAAAGCGGTGAGTGTGTGAACAAACACAGGCGTGCCGCGGTTTGCTACCGTGGCACGCGTCGTTCAAGCGCTAAAAAAATTTTAACCCAAATCTTTTGCTATTAATCAGTGACTATTCGTCATGGCGAAGAACGAAGCCATCTGAATTTGAGAGAGCATGAATTGATAAAGCAAAAATGCTTCCTAAGCTGTAATATTGGTGAAATAATTTAAGCCTAAACAATGAAATCTAATCTGTAGTATGTATAGGTTTATTGAAACTCGGGAAGTTCTTAACATATTCAATTTCGATGGTGTCTCCAATTTTTGAATTTATATTATGTGAGTTATTCGTATATGTTTTACCATCAACTGTGAATGTGTATGAATATGCGAAATCATGAGTTACATAACTATGGGGATAATAATTTTTTTCATTGATAACAATAGCCTTTGTATGCACTGGATATCTCTTAATTAAAAAATCTGTCAATACTCTATGTATTATTTGGTAAAAAAAGCTTCCCAGAATTATGACTAAAAGAATAAACGCTAAATAATTTTTCAGCTTTTTCATAAACTCTAATATAAGATATCTTATTCTTTTTTTAGTTTGATATAAACTGAGAAAAGCCAAGTTTATAATGAAATAAACAAATCAACTTTAAATTTCATGAGCAGATGCCTGCCTGCGCAGGCATGACGGTAACTCTCCAAGCAATTTGTAAAATGCTTTCAATTGAACTTCTGCAATACTGCTCATCACATTTTCGCACCTTCTCGCCGTCATTCCTGTCCGCCGCAGCGGAGAAATCCCACCGAGCACAACATCAAAATAAATGGGATGCCTGCCTGCCTGCGCAGGCATGACGGCAACTCTCTGCTGCTGAGCTTTTCCAAAGCTTAATCATGCTTTATAAAACTCATAAGTGATTTGAAGCTTTGGAAAAGCTTTTACTCTCTGATTAATCTCAAAATTATTTCTGTTCAAATTTACTCACACCGTCGCCGTCATTCCCGCGCATGCGGGAATCCCACCGAGCACAACATCAAAATAAATGGGATGCCTGCCTGCCTGCGCAGGCATGACGGCAACTCTCTGCTGCTGAGCTTTTCCAAAGCTTAATCATGCTTTATAAAACTCATAAGTGATTTGAAGCTTTGGAAAAGCTTTTACTCTCTGATTAATCTCAAAATTATTTCTGTTCAAATTTACTCATGCCGTCGCCGTCATTCCCGCGCATGCGGGAATCCCACCGAACACAACATCAAAAAAGATAAGTGGGATGTCCCGCTATACGGGACATGACGGCAACTCTCTAAGCTTTTTGCAAAATACTTTTAGTTCGAAAATCGCAGACCTGTCAGGTTTTCAAAACCTGAAAGGTCTGTGAAATGGCAACAACTTGTTTTGCTGTTGTTTTCACAGATAAAAGTAGATTGCAGATTTATTAACAATGAAATTACTTCAACCAGAAATTGACCCGATATATTTAGCATTGTTTGTTGTCGCAGTTTTGGCTATCGGTATTTATCTGTTTTATAAATCAAGAAGAAAATAAAGTCTGCACTCGTTCTGTTATTTTTTCAATCTTTCCATAATACTTATCACATCATTAATCCAATCCTGCAAGTGCGCGGCTCTTTCAGTGATAACTCCATCAACTAATTTTATCTGGATTTGTGAAGAGTCTGTTGTGTTATCAATCAGATAAACTTCTTTAAACAGTGCAAGTTTTGTTTTCAGGTATGAATGGCTTTGCTTATACCGGCTTTTTATAATCTCTTCAGGAATATCGTGACACCTTCGGCAACTCTTCTTTGCACTCTACCGATGTTAATCGCCACATCATCTGTGCTCAGATAATATAAAATGACATCGTAACTTTTTTTCTTGATTGAAGAAACCCATTCGTAACTTCTGCTGTCTGCCAAATTACTTTCAATCATGAAATCAGCATCGGCATCTATATATTGCTTAACAGTTTCGCGATAAATCTCTGATGCCCTGATGTAATTCTCTTCATTATATTTTCCAAGGCTTTGAACTATTATGTCAACATTTATAAACGGGAGACCCGGCTCTATAAAATTACTTTGGAGTGCGATAGAATAAAATGTCGTTTTGCCTGAGCCATTTGGTCCTGCTAAGAGATACAGTACTGGCATTATTAAGAATGAATATATTCTTTCAGGATTTTCTTTGTGGAAGTTTTCGGATTTTCTTCAATAAGATTGTTTCCTTCTTTGTACAAAATCGTGCCGTTGGCTTTCACAGCTTTTCACGAACATATTTTCGCAACGCCGTGCCTAATAATTTAAAATCAATATTTACAGAAAAATTAGCCATACTTAAAGGTAACAAATCTAATTGCATTTTACTATGCGAGATAACAGACCTATCAGGTTTTCAAAACCTGACAGGTCTGTGAAAAATAATAACAACACCTGAAAATTTCCTGCAGCAGCAATCCGGAAGCATTATTAATTACTAATTATTAATTATCAATTAATTTTAACCATGCTTAATCTAAAATTGCTTGCCATGATGAATAGACTAACAACAATTTCAATCGCTTTAATAATTTGTGCCACGCTTTCATGCCCGGCGCAAAATGCAAATGATAATCGCTTTATCAAACATATTATTACCAATGATTTTATTTCCGAAGGAGTGAGCATTGGCGATGTGAACAATGACGGCAAGCCAGATATTATTGCTGGTGCATTTTGGTTTGAAGCGCCCAACTGGACAAAACATGAAATCGCCGAACCCAAAACTTATTCGCCAAGCAATAGTTACAGCAATTCATTTTTAGATTTTAATATGGACGTGAACCAGGATGGCTGGATAGATGTGATTCGCATCGGCTTGCCCGGCGAAGAAGCTGTTTGGTATGAGAACCCGAAAAACAATCACGACCATTGGAAAATGCGCATGATTTTGAATAATGCAGGAAATGAATCGCCGGCATTTGTGGATGTGGATGGTGATGGCAGACCTGATTTATTATGCAACGACCCCATCGCAAAAGAAATGATATGGATGAAATCTCCATCGAAAAAAGGCGATACCGCTTTGGCAAAGATTTGTGATCGCAAAAGGTGAGCTCGGCACGAACAGATACACACATGGGCTTGGCTTTGCAGATATGAACGGCGATGGTCGGAAAGATGTCATCATCACCAAAGGCTGGTGGGAAATGCCCGCTGACCCGAAGCAACCGAACTGGGTTTTTCATGCTGCCGATTTAGGTGAAGATTGCTCACAGATTTATATGCTCGATGTGAATGGTGATGGTAACAAAGATTTGATAAGTTCTTCTGCGCATAATTATGGAATCTGGTGGCATGAAAAAACGAAAGATGAAAACGGAAAAGAAAAATGGGAACACCATCTCATATACAATGGTTTTTCAGAATCGCATGGGCTTGCTATGGCAGATATTAACGGTGATGGATATCCTGATTTAATTACCGGCAAAAGATATTTTGCGCACAATGGCGGAGATCCCGGAGCTTACGACCCTTCTGTTTTATATTGGTTTGAATTCATGCCCGGAAAAAATCCCTCATGGGTTCCTCATTTGATTGATGATAATTCCGGCGTTGGATTGCAAGTGCTGGTTCAGGATATGAACAATGACGGGTTGCCCGATATTATTATCTGCAATAAAAAAGGGCTTTTCTTTTTCGAGCAGAAAAAATAATTGTCGGTCAGCGACCGACAATGGAGATAGATTGTTGGCCGGCGAGTTTGTTGGTCAGCGACCGACAATGGCAAAAATCCCGAACAGCTCCCGATTTTATCACCATCACCAAAGGTGATGGATTTTCGAGATATTTTTAAAAATTGAATCCCAGCCTCAGGCTGATATTGGAAAGCGTGCCACCGCTCACGCTGGTCGCTTCGTATTTGATGCCCGCTTCAAATACATTGAAATTGACACCCACCGTAGGCGCATAAGTAAACCCGCCTGTTGAGTTGGAAGCTACCGTCCCACCATTATCATAATAAATTTTAAATGAGGAATAGCCCAATTCCGCCATCACAAAAAATGGTTTGTAGAACACATATTTGTATCCCGCTTTCACAGGGATCTGCAAGCTTGCTTTTGTAGCATTCCCCTGATCGGATTTTGGCCCATAGAGAACAACGCCGGAAGTAAGGGTTACAAAACCCGGTCCTGCATGATACGCAAATCGAACGGTGATGCCCCCGGTGAAATTATATGCTGTTTTCGCATCGCCAAGTGGCAACCCGCCTTCTAATCCGAAACCGGCGCTGAATGTTTTGCTTTCTTTTTGAGCATTTGCTTTAATTACCAGGCATAGCGATGCCATTAAAAAAACGATGAGTGTTTTTTTCATATACTTAATATTTGAGTTTAGAAAATGTAAATAACAGTCATGCCTTTCTCATGCAGCGGTTCGAAGCATGTTTTATAAAAGGCATTTTCAAGGGCTCTAATATCGAAAACGGTGCACGTTTTAATTATTATGTAAGATTAGGATATCACGAATTAGGAGACAATAATACTTTTGTAGTATTTTTTGAACTTTATATAGCTCGCCGGTAGTGAACCGCTCAATAGAATTATTACAGCACAAGTGAGTGACACAACCAAAGCTTAATAGAATTCCTATAGCTGGTTACATAATAATCTTAAAAAAAATCTTGGGTTACAATCGGCAGAATTATTAATTACTAATTATTAATTATTAATTCTTCTTAATACCCGCTCTTTTTTTCAGCTCATCAATGGGCATGTCGATCTGCCTGCCAATTGGTTTGCCATCGCGGTATGTAATCACTTTGAGCATTACTGCTTCTTTCGGAACAGATAATTGAGAAGAATATTTTGGATAGAAATTATCAGGATGAGAATTATCGAAGCTATAATAAATATCCAGGCCATTCACTTCTGTTGAAAGTTCAATCTGCAATGAATCGCCGGCATCTTTTTTTGCAGTAAAAATCGGATCGAACATGGTGCGTGCATATTTCACCTGTTCAACATCCATTCTCTCGAAATGCGTTTCCACTTTTTTTGCAAAGCTGTCCCAGTTCTTTTTTTCTTTCGGGCTCCACAAACATTCAGCAACTGCAAGACTGCGAGGCCAGATCATATATTGCAAATGACGTGTGTTGTAAACCTGTTCAGTCCATAAATTCCCCTGCCCTCCTTTAATATATTTTTCATCAACGCCTTCGGGAACAGGTTCGAAAGAATAAGCTGTGTTCAACCTCAACGACGCATATACGTGAGGTTCCACTATCGCGTCGCCCTGCATATAATCAAGATAAACAAAAGTAGTTGGCGTCATTACCACATCGTGCTTCATTTGTGCAGCTTTGACCCCCCCTTTAATGCCTTGCCAGCTCATTACTGCTGCGTTTGGAGCCAATCCTCCTTCGAGTATTTCATCCCAGCCCATAAATTTTTTGCCTTTTGACTCCACTATTTTCTCTACTCTTTTTTCAAAATAGCTTTGCACTTCTTCCATATTTTTTAATCCCTCTTTTTTCATTAATGCTTTCACTGCATCACTCTGTTCCCAAAATGTTTTGAAAGTTTCATCGCCGCCCATATGAAGATATTCGAATGGGAAAAGTTTGGCTACTTCTGTAATTACCTTATCCAAAAATGCATATACATTTTCATTCGCAGGACAAAGATTGTCATCGACCAGTGCAACATGATGTGTCCAGTCTTTAAGCTCTTCACCTGAGCCAACACCGTGAATTTGGTTAGAACATGACAACTCAGGATACGCAGCAATGGCAGCAAGACTATGACCTGGCACATCAATCTCCGGCAAAACATTTACAAATCTTTCTTTAGCATATTGTATCACTTCTTTAATATCATCTTGTGTATAAAAGCCGCCATAATCGCGTGGTTCATCCGGCGAAGGCGGAGAAAAAGTATCGAAATAACCAACACGTTTTGCATTCCACGCTCCTACAGAAGTAAGCTTTGGCAAGCTTTTTATTTCGATGCGCCAACCTTCATCGTCTGTTAAATGCCAATGCAGCAAATTGTATTTGTATTTCACCATTTCATCAATAAAATCTTTCACTTGTTGTTTTGTAAAGAAATGTCTCGCAACATCAAACATCAATCCTCTCCACCCGAAGCGCGGATAATCGGTAATGGAAACACATGGCGCTTGCCATTTAATATTTTTGACGATGCTTTTGCTTTCAATTTCTTTCGGAAATAACTGCAACAAAGTTTGAACCCCATAAAAAATTCCTGCTGGTTTGTTCGCTTTGATTGTGATATTTTCTGAAGTAATGTCAAGTTTGTAACCTTCATCACCAATCGTTTTATCTGCAGAAACATTTATTATGAATTGAATGGCGCTTGAAGAATTGGAAACGGAAGTTTTATATCCGGTTGCAACAGAAAGTTGATTTGAGAGGAATGAAGTTATATTATCCAATCCCTGGCCTGCCCTTGCTTCTATTGAAATATTTTCAGGCAAAGTAAAATAACCGGCATTTTTTATAACTGAGACCGGTTCGGGAATAATTGACAGCGTTTCGTTGCCGGATTGTGAATATGAATTACTAATTACTGAACAGCAAAGCAGAATTAAAAATATTTTTTTCATGCAAATGAATAATTGAGAATAGAAATAAAATTGAGGGATGAAAATAGCAAAGATTTTTTGTTAACACTTAATAATAAATTTTATTTAGTACTTTGAATTTATGTTTGCCACATCTTACACAGATGAACACAGAAAAGAATCTGTGGAAATCTGCGCAATCTGTGGCTAATTTTTTATAAACATATTTTATGAACCAATACGACATTATTATTATCGGAACAGGCGCTGGCGGCGGAACTTTAGTGCATGCATTAAAAGATTCGGGCAAAAAAATTCTTGTGCTTGAGCGCGGCACTTACTTGCCAAGAGAAAAAGAGAACTGGGATTCGATTGAAGTTTTTCATCATGACCGTTATCACACAAAAGAAGTCTGGAAAACAAATGACGAAAAAGATTTTCATCCGCAAACCGGCTACTGGGTTGGCGGAAATACAAAAGTTTACGGAGCAGCATTGTTCCGCCTGCGCGAAAAAAATTTTGAGGGCGTTACACATCAGGATGGAGTTACGCCGGAGTGGCCATTGAAGTATAAAGATTATGAAACTTATTATACCGAAGCGGAAAAATTATACAATGTGCATGGGTTGATGGGCGAAGATATAACAGAGCCTTATCGCAGCGGCGAATATCCGAACCCGCCGGTTTCGCATGAGCCTCGCATTCAGGAAATTCATGACGAGCTGAAAGCAAAAGGCTATCATCCTTTTCAGTTGCCCATTGGCGTTAGGCTTGTTGAAAACGACATGTTGAACAGCCCTTGCATCCGCTGCGACACCTGCGATGGCTTCCCTTGTTTGATCCATGCAAAAGCAGACGCGGATATTAATTGTGTCCGGCCTTCATTGAGCGATACGAATATTACGTTGATGACAGAAATGAAAGCAACCAAATTGATCACCGACGCTTCAGGGAAAAATATCATCAGCGTAGAAGCTGAGCGTGGCGATGAAAAATTTTCTTTTAGCGCAGATATTTTTGTTGTGGCTGCGGGAGCTGTTAATTCTGCCGTGCTATTATTAAAATCTGCGAACGACAAACATCCTGATGGACTTGCAAACAGTTCAGGAATGATTGGCCGGAATTTAATGAAGCATAACAATGCTGCAATGCTCGCCATTTCAACAAAACCGAACTATACAAAATTTCAAAAAACGCTTGCGGTAAATGATTTTTATTGGGGCGATGATGAATTTAAATTCCCGATGGGACATGTTCAGTTAATGGGCAAATCGAACAAGGACCAGATTTCTCCTGATGCACCGTTCTTCACGCCAGGATTGGTTTTGGACGAAATGGCAAATCATTCTGTTGACTGGTGGTTCACTGGCGAAGATCTTGGTTTGCTGGAAAACAGGGTGACGATAAAAAACGAACAGATTTATATTCAATACACCGAAACAAATATGCAGGGCTTCAATCGGCTGAAAGATAAATGGGCAGAAGTTTTGAAAGAAGTTGACAACATGAGCCATTTCATTCCTAATTCAATATATCTGAAAAAAAATATCCCGCTCGAAGGCCTCGCGCACCAATGCGGCACTTGCAGGTTTGGCAACGATCCAACCACTTCCGTGCTGGATATGAATTGCAAAACGCACGACACCGATAATCTTTATGTTGTTGACGGATCTTTTTCCCATCCAGCGGCGCAGTGAATCCTTCGCTAACCATTATTGCAAACGCGTTGAGAGTTGGTGAGCATTTGTTGGGGAGGTTGAAGTGAGTGAGATAAGACCGAAAGTTTGAGAAGTCGGAAAGTCCGGAAGAAATGAGAAATGGCAAATGAGAGATAAGTAAGAAAATAAATTTTGTAACCAGCGATCGGATTACTATTGAACATTGTTGCGTCGCACTCGTGTACATTTGATATTCTATTGAGCAGCGGGTTACTAACGGCAAGGCACAATCGATTTTAGATCAATGCGGCGAAGCTTTTCCAAAGTTTAAAACTTTGGAAAAGTTACATCCGCTGGAAGCTGCCTTTAATAAACCGCTGCTCAATAGAATTCCTACCGTACACGAGTGCGACGCAAGAATGCTAAATAGGATTACCAATCTCTATCACCAAAAAATTACTGATAAAATATTTAGATAACTACTGATAAAATAAAATCATATTGGCTTCAAAAATTCTTGCAATACATTTGTTCATCTTACAACTAAATATTTTTGAAATGGATTTTTCTAAAACTAAAAAAAGCACTGCAGCAGTTTGGGCAGGCGAAACTGATCCTTTTACAAAAGGTGCAGTCACTTCGCCGATCGTGAACAGCGTTGCTTTTTCTTATCATGACTTAGATGAATGGCATAATGTAGCTACAGGAAAAGCGGACGGATATATTTACAGCCGCAATACAAACCCAACGGTAAATGTGCTCGAAGAAAAAATCCGCATACTGGAAGGTGGTGAAGCGGCAATTGCATTTGCAACCGGCATGGGCGCAATCAGCAACACGTTGTTTGCATTGCTCGCTCCGGACAAAAGAGTGGTTTCAATAAAAGATACCTATGGCGGCACGAGCAAATTGTTTTTGGAATTTTTGCCTAATTACAATGTGCACGTCACGCTTTGCGAAACATCGGATCACGAACAAATAGAAACGGAAATTGCAAAAGGTTGTGACCTTGTTTATCTGGAAACACCAACCAATCCGACACTGAAAGTAGTGGATATAAAAAGGCTTTCGGTTGCTGCAAAAAAAGTGAATGCAATTGTTGTAGTTGATAATACTTTTGCAACACCGATTAATCAAAATCCTTTGAAACTCGGTGCTGACCTTGTTTTGCACAGCGCCACAAAATTTCTCGGCGGCCATTCCGATGCAATGGGCGGATTGCTTTGTGGTAAAAAAGAATTAGTGAAGAAAGTTTTTCAGTTCAGAGAAATAAATGGCGCGAGCCTGCAGGCTGACCCTGCATATATGATTGCGCGTGGAATGAAAACGCTGGAGCTTCGTATAGAAAGACAGAATGCATCGGCATTAAAAATTGCGCGTTATTTAAAAGCACATAATAAAGTCAGCGATGTTTTTTATCCAGGTCTTGAAACACATCCGGGTCATGCAATCGCGAAAGAACAGATGTCAGGTTTCGGTGGCATTATGAGTTTTTCTTTGAATGGCAATTATGCTTATGTAAAAAAGTTTTTACCAAAATTGCAATTGGTGCATCTCGCCGCAAGTCTCGGATCGGTGAGCACACTTGCAGGCCCGCCAAGAACTACGAGCCATGTTGAACTGACAGAAGAGCAACGCAAACATCTCGGCATACCTGAAAGTTTAATCCGTTATTCTGTCGGCATTGAAAATGTGGAAGACCTTATTGAAGATCTGGATAATGCGCTGGCTTCTTTATAAAAATTTTATTTGCAGATATTAATTTTGCAACCAGCCGGGAGTAACGTTCACGTGTAACCGGGAATTAGTGCAGATAACCTTTTCCAAAGTTTTGAACTTTGGAAAAGGTGCATCAGATGAAAGCCACCGTTAATAAGCCAGAGCTCAATAGAATTTCTACTGTACAAGTGAGTGACACAACGATGCTAAATAGAATTACCGAACTCTGTCACGAAAAAAGTTTAAAATAAAAAAATTGAGAGCTAAGAATTTAATTCAACTCATCTGATAACAACGGAAAAAATTGTCCCTGCATTTTTTCTCCTTTATTAATAATTGGAACGCCATTCAATAATGTATCGTTGGTGTCGGATTTTACGCCATCTGCAAAAGCATTGATGACGAATGCCCGTCGCGGTTGATTGCTTTTATTTTCTCCCGAGCCATGCAATGTGAGCGCATGATGAAAAATTCCTTCGCCAGCTTTTGTCTCGACAGGAATCGGGTGAAATTCTGATTGCTGTTGTGGCGTGAGATAATTCAGGATACCCATCATATCCCCTGCAAGCTCTGGCTTATCGAGCAATCCCCAGCGATGGCTTCCGGGCACGTATTGCAAGCAACCATTTTCAACAGTTGAATCATCGAGACCGCACCAGCAAGTTAAGTGAGCGAGTGGTTTAGTTCGTGTCCAATAAGAATAATCCTGGTGCCATGCAACAACGCCGCCTTTTTTTGCAGGCTTATAAAAAAGCTGATCATGCCAGAAACGAACGGGCTTGTCGCCGAGCAACTGGCTTGCTCCCATCACGAATCGCGGGTTCCAGAGCACATCATGAAACGCAGGCTGGATGCGCCATGCACCCAATGCATGAAATAATATTGTATTTGCATCAGCAGATTCATTACTGTGAAATTCATAAAATAATTCACTACCACGGTAATGCATATCCGTTAATTCGTTCAATGCATTTCTTAACGCATCAATTTGTTTTTCATCAAGCATTTTAATGTTCGGAAGAAAACCATTCTCATTAAAAAAATCAATTTGAGATTTTGTAAGTCGATATTGATCCCATTGAGATGCTGATGTTGGCCACTTGAATAAATCGCTGATGAGGTGATGAACTTCGCTGAGGTCTTTTACTTTCATGGCAACCATTTTAATTGATAATGCAGAATTGATAACGCATACAAATTTCTAACTTTTCTTCCTGACTTCCGACTTGTAACTCAAACCGCTGGTTCTTGCTGACTAAGACAATGAAAACTTCCCAAACCCCAAATGATTTCAGTTGAATCAATGCCAACAATTTTTCTGTCAGGAAAACAATCGGCGATTATCTGCAAAGCTTTTTCATCTTTATCGCAACGATAGGTTGGAACGATAACAGATTTATTGGCGATATAAAAATTCGCGTATGATGGCGGAAGTCTTTGTTCATTATAAATAATCTCATCAGGCATTGGAAGCTCGATAATATTTAATTGCTTGCCATTCAGCAAGCGCATCTTTTTTAATTCAGATAAGTTTTTTTGAAGCAGTTCGTAGTTCTCATCATTTTTATTTTCTTCAATAACTGTAAGCACGGTGTCTTCATTAATAAACCGAACGGTGTCATCAATATGTCCATCTGTGTCATCGCCAACAATTCCTTCACTCACCCAAAGCACTTGATCAATGCCATAATAATTCTGCAGATAATTTTCTATTTGTTCTTGATTCAAATGCGGATTGCGGTTTTCATTCAGCAAACAAGCTGTTGATGTGATCACGGTTCCTTTTCCATTAAAATCAACCGAGCCGCCTTCCATTACGATGCCGGGATAATAAACCGGAAGATGAAAATGCTTTGCAATCAATGTTGGAATCACATCATCCAAATCGTATGGCGGATATTTATTTCCCCATGCATTGTATCCCCAATCGACAATTACTTTTTTCTGCTCCGCATTTGGGTTGATCAGAAATGCCGGCCCATGATCGCGACACCATGCATCATTTGTAGGATGAAAGAAAAAGTCAACATTATTCAAATCAACATTTGCTTGCTGCAAATTTTTTATTGCGAAATTTTTCATTGCTTCATCAGCAACATTGATGCGCACTTTTTCACTGAGCGCAAGCTCTTTCACAAACTGTGAGTAATAAGGAAAAATCGTATGAATTTTTTCCGGCCAGGATGCTTCTTTGTGAGGCCATGAAAGCCATGTTGCTTCGTGCGGAGCAAATTCGGCGGGGAAGTAATAGTTGAGTTGTTTTGGAAAGTCCGGAAGTCCGGAAGTCGGAAAGTCGGAGAGATGGTTACTCTTATTTGAAAGATTGCTCACTATTGTTATTTTAATTTATCTCTAAGTGAATTCAGCATTACTAATATCTCTTCACACATACTATAAATTAGCCTAAAGGTTTTTTCATCCACATAATTTCTCCTTTTTGCCAAATGCATGCAACCGACAACTTCAATATCTGAACGAAGTGCAATACCAAGAAATCTTTTGAATTCAGCATTCGACTGACCAGTTGAACCTTCTGCGATATTTAAAGAAACTGAATCGGCTGCACGCTTTACCTGAGAAGTCAGTATAAATAATTCGTCTTTTGGAAAACTCTTTGTCAGTTGATTAATTACGTCCGAAAGCTCAACAGCTTTCTGCCACACGATTAATTTTTCAAATTTAAATGGCATAGGTATAAGGTTTATTATTTAAGTTATTTTTTCTTTCGGTCTTCCGGACTTTACTGACTTTACCGACTTTCCGACTGCCTTACTCCTCGTCTATAAATCTTTTCGTAATTGGTTGGTAAGAATCAATCCTCCTGTCCCTCATAAACGGCCAATGCGTTCTGTAGCTGTCTGTTTTATCAGTATCAATTTCATGAACAATAATTTCTTCATTATCGTGGGAAGCTTTATATAAAATTGTGCCGAATGGATTTGAGATGAAAGAACCGCCCCAAAATTTCATGGCACCGTTTTGCTCAAAGCCAACACGGTTCACGCTCACTACATGCACACCATTTGCAACTGCATGGCTGCACTGAATGGTTTGCCATGCATTGTATTGCTCAGTATTTGTTGCTTCATCTTGTGAGGTTGCCCAGCCGATTGCAGTCGGATAAAATAAAATCTCAGCGCCCATTAATGCGGTAATACGCGAAGCTTCAGGATACCATTGATCCCAGCAAATGAGCACGCCAAGTTTTGCGAATTTTGTGTTGAACATTTTATATCCAAGATCACCTGGCGTGAAATAAAATTTCTCATAATAAGCGGGGTCATCAGGAATGTGCATCTTGCGGTATTTGCCGAGATATTCTCCGCCTGCGTCGATCACAGCTGTGGTGTTGTGATAAATTCCCTGCGCTCTTTTTTCGAACAATGAAGCAATGATGACAACATTCAACTCTTTTGCAATTTTGCAAAATGCATCTGTTGAAGAGCCGGGAATGGATTCTGCGAGTTTGAAATTTTCATAATCTTCCACATCGCAGAAATATAATGAAGTGAACAGTTCCTGCAAACAAATTATTTGCGCACCTTTTGAAGCAGCTTCTTTTGTTTTGTCGATTGCTTTTTGCAGGTTTTGTTCTTTATTATTTGTGCAGCTCATTTGCACAAGCCCGACTTTTACTTTGCTCATTATTATTTATTGAGGGTGCAAAAATAAGAAAGAGTTTATAGTTTCGAGTTGTAGTTTATGGTTGGGTCGTTGATAAGTTTGGAGTTGCTGACTTAAAAGATTCCTCCTTCGTCGGAATGACAAATCCCGAAGTGATTTTAAATTTCAATAAAGTAAAAATCTATTTACTAGATCTGTCATTCCGACGAAGGAGGAATCTCAGTGATTTGAAAAATGATGATGTTACATATTCCGAAGTAATGTTCGATGATTAACACTATGACAAATTATGAACCTAAAGCACAATAGAATGTCAATTGTACAAGAGTGCGACGCAACGATGCTTAATAGTAGAATATAGCTTAGACATAAAAAAAATACAAGCAGTGCAGGGCTTTAAAAAAACAAAAAATCCGAAAGAAGAAACTTAGTAATAAATTTTTTTCTTTCGGACTTTCGGTCTTCCCGACTTTCGGACTCTCTCTAAGCCGCTCTTCCCATCTGCCTTAAAAACGCAACATGTGAAGCGACTGCATAACGCACTCGTGGGTATTCGATATACGCAATTCCATATTCCTGGCAAGCCTGCTTAATAATTTTGCTGATTGCAGGATAATGTACGTGAGATATTTTTGGGAACAAATGATGTTCAATTTGGAAATTCAATCCGCCAACTAGCCAGCTCACCAATTTACTGTTTGTTGCAAAATTTGCTGTTGTTTTAATTTGATGAACAGCCCATTCATCATCTAGCCTGCCAGACTCGACATTGGCAACAGGGAAACTTGTATGCTCAACAGTATGCGCCAATTGGAAAACGATACTCAGCACAAAACCAGCTACACATGTGAACACAAGAAAACCAATTAACCAACTTGTAAAACCAAGCATATAAATTGGTAGGCCAACAAACAGAAAAGCATTTATCAATTTAAAACCCCAAAAAACAAAATGATCAGACAATTTCATTTTCTTCAATTCTATCGTTCCTACTTTGCTCTGGAAATATTTCACATAATCAAGTACGAAAATCCAGAGAATATAAAGTAGCGAATAAAGAAACCAGAAATAGAAATGCTGGTATTTGTGAAGCTTATATTTTTTTTGATGCTCGTTCATGCGCAGCCATGGCTGAATATCGATATCATCATCTACGCCATCCACATTTGTGTAAGCATGGTGAATGATATTGTGTTTCATATTCCACATAAAACTATTGCCGCCTAAAACATTCAATGTAAAAGCTGCAATGCCGTTCCATGCTTTGGAATTGCTAAAGCTGCCATGCGCACCATCGTGCATAATGTTAAACCCAATTGCAGCGACTACGCCACCTAACAACACACATTCAATAATAGAGATGAAAATATTTGGCGTAAAAAACACAAGATGCACATATAAAAAAACGAAGCAAGTGACCAAAATACCTGCTTTCATAAACAGGCTTAGGTTGCCTGTTGTTGATTTACCCATTCCTTCAAAATAATCACCGATCCTTTGTTTCAACTCACTGTGGAACGAGTGAGGAACATTTGCAAATTTTGGCAATGACATAATTCTGAGTTAACTGATTAATGTTAGCGCTGCAAGGTACTTATTAATAACCGATTTCGATTGTTAAAAGTTACTATGTTAAAACGCGGAAAAACCTGATTTGTTTTGTTAAGCTTATGTGTCCAACTGAATAAAGGAATCAAGCGACTTGACGCCAATCATTTTCTCAGTGATAAAGCCTTCTGCATAAGCCACTCCAATCATTTTTCCGAACATCTGATGCCGACCGATTATTGAATTTAAAAACTCAGGCGTGGAGATATAAGTCTGCGGCTCGTCTTTGCTATACTCCGAAGAAAAAAACTGAGATGAATAAGCTTTCACCGATTCTATCTTCCTTTCAAAAACTGCTGTCACATCATACACAAACGATGGGTTAAAGTATCTGTCCTGGATATAATGAAATACATATTTCGGCCTCCAGAAATCCTGGGGCTTGCCTTCGTCATCTTTTGTTTCAATTTTTCTAAGCCCGCTCAAAAAACAAGCATCGGAAATTAAATGGCCGGCACGGCCATGATCAGGATGCCTGTCTTCCAACGAATTTGCAAGAATAATTTCGGGCCGGTATTTTCTGATTGCTTTTATTAATAATCGCTGATGTTCTTCATCATTTTTAAAAAATCCATCAGCCATTTCCAGATTTTCTCTTGCATCCAATTGCATGATAGCTGCAGCTCTTGAGGATTCTTCCGCTCTTAATTCTGGCGTTCCGCGGGTGCCAAGTTCGCCGCGAGTCAAATCGACAACGCCGGTTTTTTTGCCGTTCAGTTTTTCCATCATCAATGTTCCTGAGCAACCCAGTTCAACATCATCGGGATGCACAGCGATTGCAAGAATGTCGAGTTTCATATGCCAAAATTAATGTGATAATGTGATAATATGCTAATTAGCTAATGCCTTCTAATAGCAATTTTCAAAATATCAGTAACTCGATTATCTAATTAGCATATTATCACATCAGCTAATTAGCAAATTGGCGAATTCTCATATTGTTTCTTTAATTTCGCACCCGTTTTATTCTTATCAATCAATAAAAATCAACTTATATGGCATACGATGTAGTTGTTCTCGGCAGCGGTCCCGGCGGTTACGTTGCAGCGATCCGCGCAGCTCAGTTAGGTTTTAAAACAGCTATTATTGAAAAGGAAAGCCTGGGCGGCATTTGCCTCAACTGGGGTTGTATTCCTACAAAAGCATTATTGAAAAGTGCGCAGGTTTATCAGGATATTCTGCACTCAAAAGATTTCGGCATAGAAGCAACCGGGCACGCCCGATTTTCCGGCAGTGATCAAACGCAGTCGTGGTGTTGCTGATAAGATGAGCAAAGGCGTTCAATTTCTGATGCGAAAAAATAAGATTGATGTGGTGATGGGTTACGGAAAATTGAAAGCGAAGGGACAAATTGAAGTGACTGCTGCGGATGGCAAAACACAAATTGTAGAAGGCAAACATATTATTGTTGCAACCGGCGCACGCAGCAAAGAATTGCCAAACCTAAAACAAGATGGCAAAAAAGTAATCGGCTATCGCGAAGCAATGGTGCTTCCTGAAAAACCAAAAAGCATCATCGTTGTCGGCAGCGGCGCGATTGGTGTTGAGTTCGCATATTTCTATTTCAGCATGGGCGCAAAAGTGACCATCGTTGAATTTTTGCCAAGAATTGTTCCGGTGGAAGATGAAGAAATCTCCAAAGAACTTGAAAAAAATTATAAGAAAATCGGCATTGATATTTTAACCAGCAGCGAAGTAACAAGTGTTGACACAAGCGGCGCAGGCGTGAAAGCAAAAGTGAAAACACAAACCGGTGAAATAACTCTTGGAAGCAGATGTATTATTAAGCGCAGTGGGTGTTGCTGCAAACATTGAAAATATCGGACTGGAAACACTCGGCGTAAAAACTGAAAAAGGAAAAATTGCTGTCGATAAATTTTATAATACAAATGTTCCCGGCATTTATTCCATCGGCGATTGCGCACCCGGACAAGCGCTTGCTCACGTTGCATCGAAAGAAGCAATTATTTGTGTAGAAAATATTGGTTACAACGAAAAAAAATATGCTCATCAACCTGAGCCGATTGATTATAATAATGTTCCGGGTTGTACTTACTGCACGCCTGAAATTGCATCTGTCGGTTTCACTGAAAAACAAGCACGCGATGCAGGTTATGAAGTGAAAGTTGGCAAGTTCCCATTGAGCGCATCTGGCAAAGCTTCTGCTGCAGGGCATACCGAAGGTTTCATCAAAGTCGTGTTCGATGCGAAATACGGCGAGTGGCTGGGCACGCACATGATCGGTTACAACGTCACTGAAATTATTATTGAAACTGTTGTGGGTAGAAAACTCGAAACAACTTATCACGAAGTATTGAACAGTATTCATCCTCACCCAACCATCAGCGAAAGCGTGAAAGACGCGATCGAAGTGGCTTATGGCGAAGCGATACATTTGTAAGTTTCTTTTATTAATGAATTCGAAAGCTTCGAGCGGTGAGCTTTGAGCCGCGAGCATTTTTCTTGCTCACAGCCCGCAGCTAAAGGCTCGAAGTTTTTTTATGATACCAACATTTGTTCACTCTTCAGCATCGTTGCGTCGCATTTCGTTCATCTGTAGTGCTACTATTGAGGTGTCGTTTTCAAACGGCGAGCCCATTAAGAACTATCAACCATGAACTATGAACTCTCCTTCGCGTCTTTGCGAGAAATCTTCTTCAATAAAAAAATTGCTCCGAAACAATCTTTCCATCTTTCACTTTATACAAGCACAATTCAGAATTAGTTTTGCGTGCCTCACCTTTCATTTGCAAATCTGTTTCCCATGCAACCGAAAAATAATCTCCGGCAACAACCGGTTCGGAAATAGTGTTGCCAAAAAAATCTTCCACATGCGAAACAAACAGCGCTGCTTTTTTTCTGATAGCATCCATACCTTTTGTTTCTTTTGGCAACAATCCTTCGCGAGGCTCTATGCTGATAATATCCTGAGCAAACAATTCTTCTTTGGCTTCTTCCACTTTTCCGTTGCGGCACATTTCAACGAGGCGTGTTGCTATTTGTTGGGTTGTCATTGTGAGGTTGTATGTGGAAACAAATTTAAATAAAGTATTCATGATATGGTTGCCGACCCTCTCGGGAACACAACTGCTCTAAAATAATTTGCTGCATCTGCGCCCAGATAAAAAGGGATTTCCAATGGTTGCGTACTTGTCAAAGTATTATTTCCAAGATGAAATGAGTTATTGTCATCTTTATATATGAAATTATAGACTATGCCGTGAATCATAAAGCAGTAGATGTCTATTCCTTCACAAACAACATGGCGAGGATTTAGAACAGTTTTAAAAAGGTTATTCCGATTAAACATTAAACCAAATATTGAAATTTTCACATCATTACATAAATCAGCATTGCCAGTTAAAACCGATTTACTAATATTGTTTGCTCGTGAATTCAGATTTATGAGATTAAAAAAATTGTGTTTGCTGATATGAGCCCTCCATAAAACTGAAAGTAAAAAAAGCTTCAATTTATTGTAGTCGAAATTTTCAATTTTACATACTTTCATATCTGGGTATTCAAGAATCTGCGTTCGAAAAGAATCATTAATTTTTTGATTCTCCAAACAAAACTCTGTTACCATAATTATCTAGCTGAGAAAGAATGACAGTTTCGCAATTGATGCATAAAATATTTCTATCAAAATACCTATAGTCTATTTCGGTATCACTTTTAATATCATTTTTAAAAATTGTTACACCAATTTTATTTCTATCATCCTCCATTCCTTTGTACATAAATTTCGGAATGATATGAGACATGCCCGATAATTCAGTAAAATTTCCGCAAAGCGAACAAATCCCGTTTCTCATTTGCATTAAATATAAAATCTATAAATATTCTGGCAATAATTTAGTTGCTCGATTAGTTATCTCATAAATCATTGGCTTGAAAAAAATCAAATCCTCTTCTCTAACAAATAAAGGAGATAAATAATCTCCGAGTCGATAATTGATATTGAGTTCGCTGATTTTTGGATGTCCAATTATTTGTGCTTTTCCATTCCACGAATCACGATATCCGATTAATTCAACAGTCGCTGAACATAATTGATTATTTGATTCAAAAGAAAAAGTAAACTTTTCCATAAATTATTTTTTAGCAATTTACTAAAAAAAGTAGTATCAAAAATTTATTCAGTAGATTATAATAACATCAGATTTTAGGGTTACAAATTCTCCATCCACTTTTTCTCCCGAACTTCGCTTTTAAAAAAATCAAATCCATAATGTCTCCAATAAAAATTATCATCACCGGCGCAACAGGAATGGTTGGCGAAGGCGTTTTGTTCGAGTGTTTGCAGAATGAAAAAGTTTCAGAAGTATTAATCATTAATCGCAAACATTATGAGCTCACTCATTCAAAACTGAAAGAGCTGATTGTTCCTGATTTTTTTCAATTGTCAACATTTGCAGAAAACATAAAAAGTTATGATGCATGTTTTTTTTGCGCCGGCATCAGCTCCGTTGGCATGAAAGAAGACAAATACACAACCATCACTTACGATACAACATTGGCTTTTGCAAAAGCATTATTACAAGTAAACAATAATATCAGTTTCATATATGTTTCGGGCAGCCACACCGACAGCAGCGAAAAAGGCAGGGTCATGTGGGCTCGCGTAAAAGGCAGAACAGAAAATGATCTCGCGAAACTGCGATTCAAATCCGAATATAATTTTCGCCCCGGCGGCATGCTGCCTTTCGAGGGACAAAAAAACTGGAAGGCTGCATACAAATGGATCGTAAAAATTATTAAAGCCATTTCACCAAAAACAGTGATAACTATGGAAGAACTTGGCAAGGCTATGATCAATTGTGCAACCATCGGTTATCCGAAAAATATTTTAGAGATACCGGACATTAAGCAACTTGCAAAAGCATAGGTCCGTTTTTAATAAGCGGAATTAATTATAAGATATTTCTACAGGATGTGCAATTAATAAAATCATCTAGCATTATGCCATCTCCCTTTTCTTATAAGTATATTTGTTAAAGAAAACAAACATCCTCAAATGTTACCAAAAACTGCGTTGGTGATTTTATTCATTGCAATGTTTATTGCATGCAAAAAAAATGAAACTGCGCGGGACCCAAGTGACATTTCACAAAACACACCCACTCAAAACGCGCTGTTACTGCGGGGAAATTGGATTGAGGACAGCATCAATTTGAATACGATCGGCACCATTAATACCGTTGCTCCGGCATATCTCAACATCGATTCCAATTTGAATTATACCATGGTTCAAAACACGGTCAGCAACAGATCGATTAATATTTCCGGCGAAAGCGATACAGGCCGCTTTGTGTTTTGGGCTGACAGATTCATTGTTCCCATTTCCAGCAGCGTCAATAATTATTTCGGATATTATGGGCTTCTTGAAATAACTGTTGCAAACGACCACCAATTGGTTTTGTTTGGCGGCGGCGATCTGTCATTAACACCCTTGTGGTATTACCATAAATAATTTGTTGGCAGAAAAACAACAAAATATCTCAGCTATCAAATAGCGCATCACCAATTGCCTTTGGTTGTATTCTCAAATTGTTTCACAAAAATTCAAAAAAATATTGGCGCGGCTTTTGAAACACTTGGTAGTGTCTCAGTTTGAATTTTTCACTACAGCCACTTGTCATGCCGAGTCACGAGGCATCTCAGAGATTCCTCCTTCGTCGGAATGACAAATCCCGAATTAAATTTCAAATTGAGATACTACTAAACATTTCATCAAAAGCCCAAATTCATTTTTTGAAAGTATTTTTGTAATGCTAACGATTACTCCTAATTAAAAATCATTTATCATGACAAAAGAACTTTGGATCAACCTTCCGGTAAAAGATGTGAAGAAATCAAAAGCATTTTTCACCAACCTGGGTTTCTCATTTGAATCTAAATATGGAGATACAGATGTATCAACAGCTTTAAGAGTTGGGCAAAAAGAAATCATTGTAATGCTTTTTGAAGAACAGATGTTTAAAAGCTTTTCAGGAATTGATATTTCCGATACAAAAAAGTCAGCAGAGATATTGATTTCTTTTGATGCAGAAAGCAGAGAAGAAGTGGACGCATTTGCAAAAAAGGTGGAAGCAGCGGGTGGAAACGTTTTTCATAAGCCCGCAGAAAGCCAGGGCTGGATGTATGGTTGCGCCTTTGCAGATCTGGACGGCCATCGCTGGAATATGCTATATATGGACATGAGCAAAATGGGAAAATAATTTTCAATCATCGTTCCGCATTTTTTAGTGGCTCAGGAATGAGCCACTTTATTTTTTATTCTTCTTAACTTTCCTGCAAATTTTTAATCATCAATTATGTTTCAGGTTTCTGTGTGGGAAAAAGAAAGTTTTTATTCGCATAAAGATGTAATCATTGTCGGCAGCGGTTTCGTCGGCTTGTGGAGTGCCTATTATCTAAAAAAAAATCATCCCAAATTATCAGTCGCAATTGTTGACCGTGGCATTATACCAACCGGCGCCAGCACACGCAACGCAGGTTTTGCATGTTTTGGAAGCGTTACCGAATTGCTTTCAGACATCGCAAAATCGGGCGATGAGCAAACAATGAAAATTGTTGAGATGAGATATAAAGGCTTAAAAAAAATACAAAAAATTTTTAAGCGAAAAGAAATTGGTTACGAAGATTTTGGAGGTTATGAACTGATCACAAATAATCAGGGATTTGATATCAACTCGCTTCGCAGCAATATTGACACACTGAATCACAAGCTCAAAAAAATAATCAAAAAAGAAAAATCATTCTATCTGAATGATGAAAGGATTTCTGAATTCGGCTTCGCAAATGTTGACCATTTAATTGAAAACAGATTGGAAGGACAATTGCATTCCGGCAAATTATGTCAGGCTCTTTTGAAACTCATCATATCAATGGGAGCAACTGTTTTAAATGGCATCGAAATAAAAAATTTTCAAAAAACAAACAACAAAATAGTTTTAGAAACGAACCAAGATATCAGCCTTTCGTGCAACCAGCTTCTTGTTTGCACGAACGCTTTTGCAAAACAGCTTTTGCCTGATCTTGATGTAGAACCAGCCCGCGGACAAGTACTGGTAACATCCGAGATACCAAACTTATCCTGGAAAGGAACATTTCACTACGATGAAGGCTATTATTATTTCCGAAACCTCGGCCAGCGCATTTTGCTGGGAGGCGCACGCAACAAAGATTTTGAGCAAGAGCAGACTTATGATCTCGCCACTTCCGCAACAATTCAAAATGAACTTGAACATTTTCTTCATGAAAAAATACTTCCTGCAACAACATTCAATATTGAATATAGATGGAGCGGCATTATGGGTGTTGGCTCAGATAAAATGCCGATAGTGAAAGAGATATCAGACAATATTTTTTGCGCGGTGCGAATGGGCGGAATGGGCGTTGCGCTTGCGCCCGTTATCGGCGAAGAAATAGCTGAAAAAATTTGCTCATGATTTCAATTTTTGCAATGCTTCTTTTAGCGCAATAAAATTCACTTGAGTCCCAGGGTTTGCGGTTTCTTCCGAATATGCAATATTACCGCTTGCACCAACAGTGACCACGCCTCTTTTTGCAACGCCTTTTATGCCGCAAATAAAATTGCAATGATACATTTCATACTCATGAATAGTAAGTTTATTGAAATCAGAAAGCAGCTCGTAGTTGATATTGTTCTTTTCTTTAAATGCTTTCAGTGAAAATGGCATATCAACCGAAATGCCAACCACAGTCGCGCCTATATCGTTATAAAAACTAAGCTCGTCGCGGTTTGTGCACAACTGTTCCGTGCACACGCCCGTGAATGCCGCAGGGAAAAAATTCATTACTAAAATCTTCCCTGCAAAATCAGATAGTGAAATTTCTTTTCTGTCGGTATTAAATAATTTAAATGCCGGAGCTTTTGAGCCGATTGCAATTGCCATAATTGATTTTTTTTAATGCAATATTATTAAGAACTTGTTCAAAACGGCATTTCTGTTTATGTAAGCGATGCTAATATTTTTTGTATCGAAATTTACTGACGATGCCAAAGCTCAATTGCAGCAATACCGATGAAAGGATTGCAATCTGCATAGTAAACACGCTCAAAAATGCTAAATGGAATTCCATCTGCCGTTATCATAAAAAAAATTAGTAGCTTCGGCGGCTTTTCATAAAAGCTTAATAAGCTGCCTGCCATTGATAATTTCAAACTAGCGGTATATTTACACACTTAAAAAATTTACAATAACATGAAAAAATACAAAGCCGGCGTTTTATTCGGCGAAGAACTGGAAGCATTGTACAACGATGCAAAAGACAATGAATTTGCATTGCCTGCAGTGAATTGCATTGGCACCGACACCATCAACGCGGTTTTGGAAACGGCAGCCAAAGTAAACTCACCTGTCATCATCCAATTTTCGAATGGCGGCGCACAATTTATTGCAGGCAAAGGAATGCCCAACGACCAGTTGCAGGCAAATATTTCCGGCGGCATTTCCGGTGCAGTGCACATTCATACCGTTGCAAAATATTATGGTGTTCCTGTGATAGTGCATACTGACCATGCCGCAAAAAAATGGCTGCCCTGGGTGAGCGGTTTGATTGATGCAGGCGAACAATTTTATAAAGAAAAAGGACAGCCTTTATACAGCTCGCACATGCTTGATTTATCAGAAGAGCCGATTGAAGAAAACATACATACTTCAGTGGAATTTTTTAAGCGTATGGCTCCGCTCGGTATGGCAATAGAAATTGAACTTGGTGTTACCGGCGGAGAAGAAGACGGCGTTGATAACAGCGGTGTTGAAAATGATAAATTATATACACAGCCACAACATGTTGCATTCGCTTATACTGAATTAAGTAAAGTTGGAAAACTGTTTAGCGTAGCTGCTGCTTTTGGAAATGTTCATGGCGTTTATAGTCCGGGCAATGTGGAATTGCGCCCTATAATTTTGCACAACAGCCAGGTGTATATTGAAAAAGAATTAAGCACGAAAACAAAACCGGTGTACTTTGTATTCCACGGCGGAAGCGGTTCTCCGCAAAATCAAATACGCGAGGCAATAGGTTATGGCGCTATCAAAATGAATATTGATACTGACATGCAATGGGCTTTCTGGGAAGGCGTTTTAAATTATTATACAAAAAATGAAGGGTATTTGCATGGCCAGCTTGGCAATCCCGAAGGGCCGCAAAAGCCAAATAAAAAATATTACGATCCAAGAGTTTGG
>CAVRBD010000064.1:0-33019 GCA_963718975.1 uncultured Bacteroidota bacterium
GTTAAAATTTTATCAGGGCTTTTCAAACGACAAGATTGCAGAGTTGATGCATTTAAATTATCAATCAGTCAGCAATCTAATACATTCCGCACTTCACCGGATAAAAAGCAATTTAAAATCATCTTCTGTTTTTACTACAGCTTTGCTTGCAGCCATGCATTTATTTTTTTAAAAATCTTTTCATTTTATTGAGTATATATTGCTTGTTCAGTACACTTCTTATAAAGAGCCATCTTTTAAAACCATAACAAACACTTGTGAGAGATATTGACGAAAGCATCTTTGCGCTACTTGATGATGATGCCTTTATTGATTGGGTAACTGACCCAAATGAAACGAACAATGAATATTGGCATAAATGGATGCAAAAAAACCCGGAAAAAACTTCTGATTTATTAAACGCAAAACAAATAGCAAAGGATTTGGCAAAAGCTCAAAATCCGTCAGGTGCTAAAAAAATATCGAAAGAAATCTGGGAAAGAGTAATTGCTGGTATTGAACAGGCAGAAGATGTTGTTATTGCATCAAAGCCACAAAAAAGCCGAAATGTGATCATGATGGCGGCTTCATTTGCAGGCGTGCTTATATTAACCTCTTCCATTTATTTTCTTTTAAATAAAAACAAGAAATCGAATAACAACAACCCATCGGAAAAAATTGCCAGCAAAATTGTGAACAGAAATTTGTTGCACACTAACAGCACTTTGGAAAATAGGGCTGTTTATCTGGTAGACGGAACGAAGGTCACATTGGCACCGGGGACCTCGCTCAATCATGAAATATTTCTTCAAAAAGATAAAAGAGAAGTCTATTTGGATGGAGATGCTTTTTTTGAAGTGGCGAAAGATGCCAACAGGCCTTTTTACGTATACGCTCACGACATCGTTCTTCGTGTGCTCGGTACAAGCTTTAATGTTATAACAGATAAAAATAATGGCAACATTACTGTTGTTGTAAAAACAGGCAGGGTATCAGTCTACAAAAGCAGCAATCGGAACAAGCCGGCATTTGTGCTGACGGCGAATGAAAGTGTGCGTTACACAGCACAGGGTCAAAGCATCGTGAAATCGGGATCAGATAAAGAAGTTGCAGATACAGATATTAAGCCGCAGCATCCGGCTAATTTCAATTTTGAAGAAACGCCGGTTAAAAAAATATTTTCAGTGCTTGAAGAATCTTATGGCATCAAATTGAATTACGATGAAAAAATATTTTCAAAATGCATCATCACAACATCGCTCAATGATGAAACATTCGAAGAAAAGCTAAAGGTCATTTGCGCAGCTACAAATGCAAATTATCGGATAGAAAATGATGAGGTATTCATTGAGGGGAAGGGCTGCAACTGATGATCAGAAAATTAATTAATAAAACTTTTAAAATGATAACCTGATAACTCTGTAACATAAAACGGCGATGCTGCAACATCACCGTTTTTAATCCCTGAAATATTCATTAATGAATGGATACCACAGGGTTCATTTTGCCACATTTTATAACCGACAAAACTGTTTAAAGTTATGAACAAAATTGGAGAACCGAAACATGCTTTATTGTTCATTATGAGAGTTGCCTTGTTCCAAATTCTGATTACAGTTAGCCTTTGCGGCTACACATTTGCAAAAACTGCAGATGGCCAGGGAGTATTGGACAAGAAAATATCACTGAACCTGCCTTCAAAAGAAATGAAGGCTGTTTTGAAATCAATTGCCGAATATTCCGCAGTTGGATTTACCTATAGCAACAACATCCTGCCGCCAAGGCAAAAGATCACACTTATTGTAAACGACGAAAGGCTGGGCGATGTGCTCACAAAAATGCTGAACCCTTTCAACATTACATATGAAGTGATCGGCAAACAAATTATCTTAAAACGATCTAACGTTACAGTAGAATCGTTCAAGCAAATCACCGGCACAATAACAGGTGCAGAAGGCTTGCCATTGCAGGGCGCAAGCGTAACAGTTGCGGGCACCTCGAAAGGCACTGTTACTGACGAGAAAGGTAATTTTCAAATTCAGGCCAATGAAGGCGACGTGCTTGTAATTTCTTCCATCGGATATAAAGGCATGAGAGTAAAAGTAGATGCATCTGCAACATATTCGATTAGTCTCACAAAGCAAGATAACAGCATGAACGAAGTGGTGGTAACGGCCTTGGGTATCTCAAGACAAAAAAAGGCGTTAGGATATTCGCAGGAACAAATAAAAGGATCTGAGCTTGCAGAGTCGAATGCGCCAAATGTTATTAATGCCATAGAAGGCAAAATGGCTGGCGTAAATGTAACAAGCCCAAATGGTGTTGACGGTGGCAGCACAAGGATATTAATTGGCGGCAATAATACCATTCAGGGAGATAATCAGCCACTGATTATCATCGATGGGATGCCAATGGATAATACAATCCCTTCTGCAGCGCAGGATGTTACTGCGCCCAAAGACTGGGGAAGCGCAATAAACCTTATTAACCCGCAAGACATAGAAACTTTTAGCGTGCTGAAAAGGCCTGCCGCCGCTGCCTTATATGGTGGCCGCGGTGCCAACGGCGTAATATTAATCACTACAAAAAAAGGAAGCAAACGCCAGGGGCTTGGCGTTGATTATAACATGGGCTACAAACTTGTTGACCCATATCGCTACATAAAAATGCAGAATGAATATGGAGCAGGTGGAATGGTTTCGCTGAACGCTCCCCAATATATGACCGACGGTAGCGGCACACCAGAACTAACAGATGGTTGGAATGGATTGTTTGTTGACCCAAAATCGGGCACAGGGCCTTATGGAATTGATACATGGAATCAGGTAAGCTGGCCTGGCACTGGCGTTTCATGGGGGCATAAAATGGATGGCACCATGATCAAATGGTGGGATGGTGTTATGAGGCCTGATGTTCCTCAGCCTGATAATATCAACTCTTATTATCAAAAAGGAAATCAATTCACAAATAATGTTTCTGTTTCGGGAGGAAATGAATGGGGCACATTAAGAGCATCTTACACCAGATTAGATAACACTGCAATCATCCCAAATTCAGGATATAATCAAAATACTTTTAACATAGGCGCAAGTGCTAAGCTTACCAATCGCGTAAACATATTGGTGAATGTTTCTTATTTCACAAACACATATCATAATGCGCCGCAACTTGGAAATTCTGAGTCAGACATTCAATCAAATCTTGTTTATGCCTATGGCAGAGATTATAGAGGTAAGGCCGACAACGGCAATTACAGGTTGCCTGATGGCTCGCAAAATAAATTCAGTGGATTTCCATGGGCAGGAAATGGCAACGCGCAATTTATTTATTGGAACACTTACATGAACAATGAATATGTTACCAGAAACAAACTGATTGGTTCTGCGCAATTGAATTATGAAGCAACCAGCTTTTTGAATTTTATGGTCCGTGCCAGCATTGATGCCAATAATAATCAGGATGAAACTATCAATACACCTACTGATCCCACCGGAACTTTGAGCGGCTCTTATGCAAATGGATTAATAAAAGATGTAGCCAACAACTATGATTGGTTAGGCACATTGCATAAAGAAAATATTTTTAAAGATATAAGTGCTAAATTTTCTGTTGGTGGCACAGCTTATCAAAGAAGCTCATATGGAATTGCAGGAACGTCAAGCGGAGCTACTTTTGCGTATCCGGGGTTGACTTATTTTGGAAATTATGTCGGGTCGCCTCAGTCTGGTCAAATCCCTACTGAGTCATGGTATCAAAAGAAGCTAAATTCTCTATATGCGTTTTTGAATCTTTCTTATAAAAATTACCTTTATCTTGATGTGACTGGCAGGAACGACTGGTCATCAACCTTGCCGCAAAATGAATGGTCTTATTTCTTCCCTTCATTCAGTGCAAGCTATGTTTTCAGCGAAGCGCTTCATATCGATCCATCAGTGCTGAGCTTTGGTAAGCTTAGAGCTGCATGGGCAGAAGGGGCAGTTGATGTTCTTCCTTATCAGATCAATAATGTTTACACACCAGGAACTTTTGCCGGAAGCATAACCACAAGTCTTCCAGGCGCGTTGCCAGCCCAACATTATAAACCGCAAATCAACAAAACTGCAGATTTTGGTTTGACGTTAGGTTTCCTTAAGAACCGCATAAATTTTGATTTCAGATATTACAATGGCAAATCCTATAACCAGGTCTTGAACTCTCCTTTGCCACAAAGCTCGGGCGTTACAAGCATTGTAGTGAATACAGGTGTTCTTCAGAATTCGGGAATGGAAATGATTTTGGGCGCGAAGATTGTAGATCAATCTTTTTTCAAATGGGATTTCAGTTTGAATATGTCTAAAAATTATAACCGTTTGATATCACTCGCACCAGGCGCAACAAGGGTTGATATGAATAACATTTGGGGTGCCAGCGGAACTTATATATCCGCAGTTTTAGGGCAGGAGTTCGGAGCGATTATGGGATACGATTATTTATATGATTCAAAAACGCATAAGCCCTTGCTTCAAAACGAAGCAGAGATCATGCAGAATTTTGGAGTAGATGCCGGAACTGCTGCTTCAATGAAAGGGACAGTTTATCAGGCAACTTCTACAATCGTCCCTATTGGCAATTCAACGCCAAAATTCCGCGGCGGCATGACCAATACTTTTTCTTTCAAAGGAGGCTTTTCAATCAGCACTTTAATAGACTGGAAAATAGGCGGACAAGTTTGGTGCGGTACTTATGCTTCCATGATGCAACAGGGAACAGCGCCTGAAACATTGAAAGAAAGAAATGGCGGAGGATTGCCTTATACTACTCCCGATGGTACTTCGACAAATTGGGGCGTTATTTTACCAGGTGTTTATGATGATGGCAGCCCGAACACAACTGTTGTTCATTATTACTACAAATACATGCAATATGGCGTGTGGAGCAGCGGGCCGAATAATAGCCAGTGGATCCATAGAACAGGAGTTTTGAATGACACATGGTATAAATTAAGAGAAGTGTCATTGAACTATGCAATACCAACGTCAATTGTGAAAAAGACAAAAGCTTTCCAGGGAGCTACTGTATCATTAGTTGGAAGAGATTTATTCTACATTCATAGCTCATTGCCGGATCATATTAATCCGGAAGGAGTGAATGGTGCAGGCAATGCACAAGGAATTGAATTTGCTTCCTTGCCAGGGGTCAGAGCTATGGGAGTCCAGGTCAGGCTATCATTCTAATTAATGATCCATTATCAAAATCTTCACTCTTAAACACGCAAGTAAAATGAATCGCTTAAATAATATATTCCGATGGATGTCATGCATTGTGTTTGCCATCTTTATTATTCCATCGTGTACTAAAAATTTCGAGAAAATCAATCAAACGCCGGGCGCGCCAACAAGCGCAACCATCGCTTCAACCATGAACAGTGTTTTCAGTTCGCTTTTTTTACAAGGGCAGGAGCAAGCATCAATACACAATGATTACTACTATGAAGCAACACAGTTAGGTGCTGAAACAAGTGTATCGGGTTATGTTTTATCAAATGGCGTAAATAGTATTTGGGACGATTATTATAGCCAGCTTCAAAATATGAATAAGATACAAGACCAGATAAATGCTGCAACGGATAAGGAATCGATGACCAATATTCAGGCTATTTTGTATATCATTCGGGCTTATAAAACATTTAGGATAACAGACCAGTTTGGCGACATTCCTTATTTTAACGCAGGAAAAGCTTACACTGAAAACTCATCTGAATTCAGAGTATCTTATGATCCGCAACAATCTATTTATGATTCTTTGCTGACCGACCTTACATGGGCAGTGAAAAATATTAATACTACAAGCAATCCTGTAACATCATTAGGCGATGCTTATGCCTCACTTGGACAATCAGATGTTCTTTTTAAAGGCAACATGACCCAATGGCTGAAATTTGCGAACTCGCTCAGGTTGCGTTACGCTATGCAAATGGTGGAAAAAGATGCAGCCACCGCCACTCCAATTATTGCAGATGCTATAACCGGAAGTGCACCGCTTATTGACAGTGGTAATGATGTTGCCATGTGGCCTGCTGCTTTAGGTAACTATGACCTTTGGGTAAGGTGGTGGAGCTTTTCATCAGGAGGTACAGGCTTTGTGCGCATGAGCAGCACCATGTGGAATATGGTTGCTGATGATACAACTACAGCATCTATATTTGATCCCAGAGCATTTTTATTTGTTGAAACAAATCAGGCTGGAAGCTGGGCACCCTATACTATTGGCGTTAGCACCGGTGATGCAATTAATGCTTATTATTCAGGAACAGATGCAACTCAAAAAAATAATTGCCTTTATTCTCCATTCAACTGGTACCTCGTTCGGGATGAATGGTACATACCCGAGCTCATCATGTCAGAAGCCGAAGTTCATTTTTTAAAAGCAGAAGCATATGCAAGAGGATTGGGCGTTGCGCAAAATGTTGCAACGGCTCAAACCGAATACCAGGCAGGAATTTCTTCATCAGTAAATTTTTGGTATAACATTGCTGCTAACACAACTGATGCGACTGAAAATTGGGCTACTGTAGCGCCCGCTCCACCAACATCTGCACAAATGACAACATTCTTTAGCAACCCCAAAGTTGCTTTTACAGGAACAAGCACCGATGCTGTTACAAAAATTTATGCGCAGGAATGGCTTTCTTTTTTCCGTGAACCATGGCTTGCATTTAACTTGTGGAGAAGAACAGGAAATACTCCTGTTGATCCTGCAAGCAGCCCATCTTCAACCTTAGCAACTTTTTACAGGCTTCCTTATGCTCAGGATGAAGCGGTGAATAATGCTGACAATTACAATGCACAAATAAGTAAGATTGGAGGTAATAACAGTAACGTGAAAGTTTGGTGGATGCCGTAAAATTTAAAAAAACTGATATAATAAAAATGGCCTTGATAAATTCAAGGCTATTTTTATTATCGGGCTTATAAATCATCATATTCATACAACGGGTCAATATGCGAGTCGGCATTCATTTCAAAAACCGGTTTAATGATGCCATCTTTTAAGCCATATACCCAACCATGCAGTTGAGGCCTTTGTTCATGTTTCCATGCACGTTGAATAATGGAATTTTTTGCAAGATGCATCACTTGTTCTTTCACATTCAATTCTGTTAACCTGTCTTCACGTTTTTCAGCATCTTCAATAGCATCCAATTCATCTTTATAAAGGCTATAAACATCTTTGATATTGCGCAGCCACATGTTCAGCACTTGTTTGTAATCGTGATTTGTCATTGCAGCTTTAATGCCGCCACAACCATAATGCCCACAAACAATCACATGTTTTACTTTAAGATGATTTATCGCAAACTCAAGCACGCTCAGCAAATTAACATCAGTATGGATAACGAGATTGGCGACATTGCGATGAACAAAAATCTCGCCGGGCTGAGTGCCTGTGATTTGGTTGGCAGGCACACGACTATCACTGCAACCTATCCATAAAAATTCAGGCGACTGCAAATGAGATAAGCGCTTAAAATATTGAGGGTCTTCGTCGCGCATCTTTTCCGCCCATGCCTTATTATCTGAAAGTAATTTTTTATATGCTGACATGATGCATCCTATTTTCGGTTGTACATTGAAGTTATATATTTAACCCTCCGCATGCGCTGATTACCTGCCCTGTTATATAAGAGCTCATATCGCTTGAAAGGAACAATGCTGTATTGGCGATTTCTTCGGCGCTGCCAAATCTGCCAAGCGGAATTTTTTCAAGGAATGCTTTTGAAGCTTCGCCATCTTTCAGATAATGTGTCATATCAGTTTCAATAAAACCGGGAGCGATTGCATTGCAACGGATATTACGGCTGCCAAGTTCATGAGCTATAGATTTTGTGAAACCAATGATGCCTGCCTTGGAAGCCGCATAGCTGCTCTGGCCTGCGTTTCCGGTGATTCCAATAATGGAGCTCATATTCACGATAGAGCCTTTTCGTGCTTTCATCATTGGGCGAATGACTTGTTTTGTGATATTAAAAACACTTTTCAAATTGATGTTCATCACATCATCCCATTGTTCGGGTGTCATCCGCAGCAATAAATTATCTTTTGAAATGCCGGCATTATTAATACAAACATCAACGGTGCCAAATTCTTTCATCACATCGTTCACAAATGTTTCACATTCCGCATATACGGCAGCGTTACTTTTATATGCTTTTGCTTTAACGCCAAGCCCTGAAAGCTTTTCTTCAAGTGCTTTTGCTTTTTCATCGCTACTTAAATAAGTGAATGCAACACAAGCGCCATGTTCGGCAAGCTTTAAAGCAATTGCCTCTCCGATGCCGCGGCTTGCACCGGTTACGATGGCAATTTTATTTTCAAGCAGTTTCATGTTGTTATTTTGTTGGTTGGATTTTTGTGCAAGATAGACAAAGAAATTTTATGCTATCCATCTTACAGCAAAGAAACAGTTGTTTTGAATTGTCTTCCTACAGATTACAAAAAGCAATTTATTACATTATTTAAGTTGATGAAATAATCCCAAATTTGATTTATTAATGAAACGATAACGCACAATCATTGAGGATTGATAAAAACATTTTACGGATATCTATGCTCGTTGCTTTTGCTATCGAGACATTGTGCATTACCTATTTAATGAAGGTCAAAAATCTTGCGCCCTTTACTTCAATTCTATATTTCATTTGTGGGATTGTTATTGCAAAAATTATTTTATTTCTGCCCGCGCCAGATAAAACCATTTTCAAGCTTGAAAAGAAATCTGAAAATCTTTTTAAATTTTTTCTGATTGCAGTTATCAGTTTTCTGGTCTGCTATTTTTCGATATCAATAATGAATGACAACCCGATTGATTATAGAAATGCAGATATGCTTCCTGTTATTAAAACAATGGATCAGCGTTTTTTGAGTGGACAATGGAAACATGTGTATGACAATATACCTGAAATTTGGAATGGCACCCAACCAGTTTATCTTCCCGCCATGTGGCTGCCGTACTCGACTGCTGTTGTATTGAATATTGATGTGCGATGGATTACCGTTGCATGCTTAGTAATCGTATTCGGGGTTTCGATGCTGATGCTTTCTTTAAAGAAAAAAGCTTCTTTAATTATTTTAGCAGTCGCTGCAATGCTGCTGTGGTGGCTAATTTCAGAAAATGAAACACACGGGCTGATTAGCTTTTCAGAAGAAGGGGTTGTTATTTTATATTATTTCCTGCTTGTTCTTGCGCTTGTTTCTGAAAATATTTTTCTGATAAGTATCATGGCGTTTTTATGTATGCTGAGTAGATATGCGCTGATTGGTTGGGCTCCTGCATTTTTTTTCTATTTATTATTGAATAAAAAAAATAAGCAAGCACTCATTTTTAGTTCCGTCGGTATTTTATCTTTTTTATTTCTGTTTATTATTCCTTTTGGATGGGATGCGTTTTTGCAATTGATAAAATTACCATCACAATATGTAGATTTTTCAAAACGTGTTTGGCAAGATGCTCCTGAGACTTTTACTGATTACATCGGCTTTGCAAAATTTTTTGGCGCTGATAAAATGAATATGCTTCATTCTTTATTAATCAACTTATCTTTCATTGTGCCGACAACATTTATTTTGATATGCCATTTCTTAAAAAAGAAAATGAGCATTTCAAATATTCCTCTTGCTGCTCTGAAAATTTCGATTGTGATTTTCTACAATTTTATTGATGTGCCTTATTTGTATTTGTTCTTCACATCTTCATTTGTGAGTTTGGTGATGGTTGCTATTTTTAGCAGGAAAAATAATGTAGAATTGGCTATTCAATAACTATTGAAACAAAGGCTTCGATTTTGCAAGCAGCGCAATAATCTCTTCAATATAATTTCTTTCATTAGAAAGCCTTGGTACTTTGTGTTGCCCGCCCAGTTTGCCTTTGCTGCGAAGCCATTCAGTAAATAATCCTTTGGGAAGTGACTTCACAAAAGGCATGCGAAGCGCAATATCTTTATGCCGCTTCGCTTCATAATCGCTGTTGATATTTTTTAATGCAGAATCCAGCTCATATACAAAGCGGTTCATATTCTCAGGCTCTTTATCAAATTCAATCAGCCATTCATGAGCGCCATTATTATGTTCGCCGAAATAAACCGGCGCGGCAGTATAGTCATTCACAACGGCTCCTGTTTTTTCGCTCGCTATTGAAATGGCTTTGTCGCTGTTGTCAACAATCACTTCTTCACCAAATGCATTCATATAATGTTTCAATCTTCCGGTCACCTTAATGCGGTAAGGATTGAGTGTAGAAAACTGAATCGTATCTCCCAACAAATATCTCCACAAACCGCCATTTGTATTAATGACAAGCGCATAATTTTTTCCTAGTTCAACATCTTTCAGGCCAATTGTTTCCGGTTCTGCTTTTCCATATTCTTCCACGGGCATGAACTCCATAAAAATGCCGTGGTCTAAATACAGCAGCATGCCATCATCATTCGGATTTGATTGTGCAGCAAAAAAACCTTCGCTCGCATTATACATGTCGAGATAATTAATTTTCTTCCCGATTAATTTATCAAGTTGCTCACGGTAAGGCACAAACGAAACGCCACCATGAATGTACAATTCAAGTGACGGCCACACTTCGCTCAGATTATTTTTACCAGTGATTTCAAGAATGCGTTTTATCAAGACCAGCGTCCATGTTGGCACGCCGGAAATAGAAGTCACGTTTTCATTGATAGTTGCCTGTGCTAGTTTTTCAATTTTATTTTCCCATTCGTCAAGCAGCGCAATATTTAATTCAGGGGTGCGGATCCAGGTTGACCAGAACGGAGAATTCTGCAAAAGCAATGCGCTCAAATCACCATAATGCGCATCTTCATTAATTTGATTAATTGTGTGGCTGCCACCAATCACCAATCCTTTGCCCGTGAGCAGATCCGATTCGGGATTGAACATGTAATACATCGTCAGTACATCTTTCGCACCTTTGTAATGGCAATCTTCCAGGCTCTCCTGGCTCACAGGAATAAATTTGCTCCTGTCGCTTGTGGTGCCACTGCTTTTTGCAAACCAGTTAATCGGCGTATTCCACAAAATATTCTGCTCGCCATTAATTATGCGTTGTATGTAAGGCTTTAAATCGTCGTACTCGTGAATCGGCACAGCCTTTTTAAATTCTTTGATGGAAAAAATTTTCGAGAAATCATACTTGCGCCCAAATTCAGTGTATTGCGCCGAAGTAACGAGGTGCTGCAAAACCTCACGCTGTATGGAAACAGGCTCTTGAACCCATTGTTCCATTTGCCAAAGCCTTAAGCGGGCCAACCGGGATATTGCGGGACTAAGCAATTTCATGTAAAGCAAAATAACAAATCATCGTCACATATGGAAGATAAATCGGCAAAGTTCATAATGGAGCAGTTGTTGGTATGTGTCCTTAGTTGTATTGCAACTATTAAACATCCTTGCGTCGCACTCTTGTGCGTTAGCAATCCTATTCTGCAGCGTGTAAAAGCTTGTAAAGAAGGTTACATTGCTTTCTTTAAGGTTGATATAAAAACAATCAATGCTCATTTTAAAATTCAGTTTTTTTATTTCGAAATCGTTGATATATTGAATTACATTTTGCATTCTTCATTTTAATAATTGAATATGATTTCTTTTCCTGAAAACCTAACATTGGAAGATGAAAAAGTTTTGCTTCGGCCTTTGCAATATTCAGATCTGGAATTCCTTCTTCCCTACGCCATTCATGAACCGGAAACCTGGCAGTATTCATTAATAAGCCCTGCAGGCGAAGATGGCATGAAAAAATACATCAGCACAACCATTGAGCAGCGCGAACAGAAAATGGAATATGCTTTTATTGTTTTTGATAAATCAGCCAATGCTTATGCAGGCAGCACAAGATTTTATGATATACAATTGCATCACCTTACCGCGCAATTAGGATATACGTGGTATGGAAAAAATTTCCGGCGAACAGGATTAACCGGCACTGCAAATTATTAATGCTTGCTTACGCATTTGAAACCTGGGGAATGGGAAGAGTTGAATTCAGGGCAGATGCAAGAAACGAAAAATCGGTGAGTGCCATGAAAGCAATCGGCTGTGTGGTTGAAGGGATTCTTCGGAGCAACACGATTATTGACGCAGGCGGAAGAAGAGACAGCATTATTCTTTCTATACTAAAAAACGAATGGTTTGGCGGAGTGAAGGAAAATTTGATGAAGAAAATAAGGAATTAAAAATTGATGAAATCATATTCTATCTCAATCTTCTGATTTTTATTCTAATTTTCTAATTTCTTATTTTTCGTCCCATTCTCCCAATCCCTTTCTTAAAACAACCGGCTCATCGATTGTGCAATCAACTATTGTAGAAGGCGTCATTCCGCCAATGCCGCCATCAATAATAATATCAACCAGATTTTTAAAATTTTCATTCATCAATTCAGGATCAGTATACTCTTCCACCATTTCGCCGGGTAGAGAAGCGCTCAAAATCGGGTTGCCGGCTTCTTTCACAATTTGGCTGCAAATTTTATTATTGGGAATGCGAAGCCCGATTGTATTTTTCTTGCTCTTCAAAATTTTGGGCACTTGTTTGCTGGCTGGCAAAATAAAAGTGTAAGCTCCCGGCAAATAGCTTTTCAATAAGCGATACAGTGGAGTTGAAATGCTCTTTGTGTAATGGCTCAAATCGCTCAGGTCATAGCAAACGAATGACAGCTGGGCTTTTGCCGGCTCTATATTTTTAATCCTGCAGATCCTTTCTATTGCTTTGTGCTTAAAAATGTTGCAACCCAATCCATAAATCGTGTCGGTCGGATAAATGATTACGCCGCCATCGTGCAAACATTCAACAATGGTTTTTATATTTCTTGGCTGCGGGTCATCCGGATGAACGTGCAATAACATAACAGCAATGTATGAAAAAGCTTCGAGTGATTTGCTGCGGGCATTGGCATAATCTCGCCGTTTATATTTTTGTTGAAAGCCTGTGGAATTGTCAGCACAACAACATTTCGTTAACGCTGTTAATATTATTTTTGCGATAAATTTTTTAAGCTATGCAGTTGAAGAATATTGATAAAGTTGAAAGCATCAGCCCCGAAGATTTTAAGAGCAATTATTACAACACAATGAAGCCATTGGTAATAACCGGCATTTCAAAGCAATGGCCTGCGTACAACAAATGGAACTGGGACTACTTTAAATCCGTTGTTGGCGAAGTAGAAGTGGGCGTTTACAATAATGTGAAGAGCGATGCCTACACGCCTATTAATAAAGCCGATGACTATATGAAATTTGGCGATTATATTGATCTGGTTCGAAAAGGGCCTGTTGAATTGCGCATTTTCCTGTTCAACATTTTTGAGCACGCCCCTCAAATAACAAAGGACTTTATTTGGCCTGAAAATTTTGCAAAAGGTTTTGTAAAGCGGTTTCCCATGTTATTCGTGGGCGGCCAAGGTTCCATAACGCACATGCATTTTGATATTGACCTCTCGCATATTTTTCACACACAATTTTGCGGGAGAAAAAGAGTACTCCTTTTTCCATTTGAAGAACAGCATAAGCTTTACCGCAAGCCATGGGAAGTTTTGAGCCTGGTAAATTTTGAAAAGTATTTTGATGATGAAAATAATAAGCTTGAGGTTCAAAAGTTCCCCGCGCTTGAGCTGGCCAAAGGATATGAAATAATACTTGACCATGGCGACACACTGTTCATGCCCGCGGGCTATTGGCACCACATGGAATACCTCGACAGCGGTTTTGCCATGAGCCTTCGGGCGATGCAATCAACCGTTAACGGAAAGCTGAAAGGGGCATGGTATCTTTTTGGTATGAGGAATATTGATACTTTGATGAAAAAAACAGCCCCCGAATGGTGGTATAACATCAAAAAAGAAAAAACTTTTCAGGCAGCGGCAAAAGAACTTGAAAAGCAGTACCAGTAATGACTTAAGGGCAGTCACATTTTTTCAAAACCTGTTCATTTTCAAGCCTCATTTTAAAAAAAATGCAAAAAATATTGCTTTTTAAGAAAACAACCTTTATTTTTATGCTGCTTATCAATCAAATCGCTGCTTGCATAAAGCAAAATCTGTAGACCCGGTTCCATCCAATTTCCAAGTGTCCTCCAATTCCACGAAAATTACTTTGGTGATTCAGTATTTAATAGAATTAATATACTTTTCTACCCTAATAGTTTTTATCTGTTCCGCCCCTTTTAAAATTACTTCCGTGCAAAGGCATTAGCCTTTTTAAATGTTGTTGAGAACCCCTAAAGTTTTTTGAAGCAATCAAAAATCAGTAGTAATTGTTATGCCAAGGCATAATGGAACAAGAAAGGCTTCATTATAGAATTTATTTATTCGTGAGTAACGAATTTTTTAACCCTAAAGCCACCATCTTCCATGCACTTTGCTGTACGCATTCTCATTACTTCTTATTTTAAAAGAGATTTTCTGAAAGCATTCAGGTAAGCAATCCCTTTGCTCGGCTTAAAGATAAGCTGAGGAAGAAGGGATCGATTGTGATAAATGAAAAAATATTTTTAGAAGTAAATAAAGCATGCAATAATGCGGTCTTCGAACTTTTTCTTTTTGTGGTTTCAGAGGTAAGCACAGGCCGGCGATGTCTATCGCTGGCTCTTTTTTTATCTACCCAAAAAAAATTTCACTGTGAACAAACCAATAAAAAAGCCCCAGCAAATGTGGGGCTTTTCTCTTTTTATTTTTCTATTATAAAATCGTCCAGGTTTCGTTGCCACGAAGCAATTTATCAAGATTGCCCTTCCCCTTGCTTGCTATCACTTCCTCAATTTGAAGGCTCATCATTTCTTCATAACAAGGCCTGTCAGTTTCATAAAAAACGCCAAAAGGCCTGGGCAAATGGCCTTCAATTTTTGGGTCATCAAACATGCGGACCAAGATTTGAGCCTTATAAAAATCTTTTTCGTCATGGACCCAAAGTTCATCGCTGCTGGCATTAACGCCTATCTCAACAATGATAGGTTTGAAACCATCCAGCTTTATTCCTTTATCCTGCTTTGCGCCAAAGATCAACGGCTTCCCATGTTCAAGGAACAATGTCTCAGCAGGCTTGCTCCCTTTCTCTGTAAAAATTTCAAATGCGCCATCGTTGAAAATATTACAGTTTTGATAAATCTCTAAAAAAGATGCTCCTTTATGCTGATGGCTTCTTATCAGCAATTGCTGAAGATGCTTTGGGTCTCTGTCCATGCTCCTTGCAATGAAAGTTGCATCAGCGCCCATTGCGAGTGCGAGCGGGTTGAATGGATGGTCGATACTCCCAAACGGAGTTGACTTCGTTATTTTATTTTCTTCAGATGTTGGCGAATACTGTCCTTTTGTAAGCCCATAAATCTGATTGTTGAATAACATGATGTTTACATCAAAATTCCTTCTCAGCAAATGAATGGTATGATTGCCACCGATGCTCAGGCTGTCGCCATCGCCCGTAACAATCCAAACGCTGAGATCGGGCCTTGCTGCTTTCAGCCCCGATGCAATGGCCGTTGCGCGGCCGTGAATAGAATGCATGCCGTAGGTATCCATATAATATGGAAAACGGCTGCTGCACCCAATGCCGGAAATAATCACAATATTTTCTTTCGGGATCCCAAGCGAAGGCATTATTTTTTGCACTTGCGCCAAAATAGAATAATCGCCACATCCCGGGCACCACCGCACTTCCTGATCGGTTGCAAAATCTTTTGCGGTCAATGCGGTTTGGGGAACAGTTGTTGTATTGCTCATGAAGTTGAGGATTCAATGCAAATTTAATTATTTACAGTTAATAAACATTTAATGGTTCAACGATGAATTATGTTTTCGTACATTCAGCTACCAAAATTTGCATTATGAGAAAGGTCTATCTTTTAATTGCATGCGCTGTTTGCGCCTACATATCTTCCTTTAGCAAAATAAATTAAAGAAGATTGTTAGTAATTCAGCTACCAAAATTTGCATTATGAGAAAGGTCTATCTTTTAATTGCATGCGCTGTTTGCGCCTACATATCTTCCTTTAGCCAAAATAAAAAAGAAGTTGTTAAAGTAACAGACATGCTGAAAATAAAATCGATCAGCGGTGTCACTATTAACAAAGATGGCGGCAAAGCTGCTTTTACGGCTACTATCATTGAACCGGAAACCGGCAGCAAGTGGGATTATAAATATGTGAATCATATTTATGTTGTGCCTACTGATGGCTCATTATCGCCAAAAGAACTAACATTAAAGGAAGGGGCATCGCAACCAGCCTGGAGCCCTGATGGCAAACAGCTTGCTTTTGTTCGCGCTGTTGATGGCAAGCCTCAGATATTTACTTTGTCATTCGATGGGGGTGAGCCTTTGCAATTGACACATTTCAGATATGGCGCCGGAACTCCCAAATGGTCGCCGAATGGAAAGCAAATCCTTTTTTCATCAAATATCGGGTTGAAAGAACTCATAAAAGATTCCCTACTGAACCCAAACCATGAATTGCCAAAATGGCCTTTTGAAAAATCAGGGCTTGATAATAAAACATCTCTGCAACAAATCACTGCAAAGGCAGACCCGGATGGCAATATAGACGAAATCCGTTCCTATCTTGATAATGATGTAAATGATAAAAAAGCAAAGGTTGTTACAAAACTTAATTTTCAGGATGAGCCGGGAGTCAATGCGGATTCTTGGTTTCAACCATTTTTTTGTTCAGAATATTCAAGGCAGTTCAGAACCTGTTGAAATCACACATGGTTTTTATAATTTTTTTAATGCAGACTTCACACCCGATGGAAAGCAATTAATCATTACCGCAAGCATTGATTCTACTCAGCATCCAGATAGGGCTTTGGAAAGCGAAATTTTTATTGCTGATGCTGATGGCAACAACCTGAAATTGTTATTGGGAGAGCAAGGAAAGGTTTATAACAGCGCAACAATTTCTCCATCCGGAAAATGGCTTGCGTTTCAAACCGGCGCTACATCTTTCATATCAATTCCCGAATTGGAAATTATGCCACTCAATAGCAATTCTCACGAAATAACCACACTTGTGTTAGACAGAAGCAAAGGCAATTTGACATGGAGCAAAGATGAAAAATATTTATACTTCATCGCTCAATCAAATGGCGGCGCACCTTTATACAGAGCAAACATCCAGTCAAAAAAAGTAGAGCAGCTTTCAGATTATAACAGCGGCACGGGGAGTTTTGATTTGAAAACTAACGGTGTTGTATATGTGAAAACAGAAGTGGCAGATCCTTTTGAGCTATACAGTGCCGACGCCAATATGCAAAATGCAAAGCAAATAAGCTCATTTAATACTGATTGGGTGAAGAACAAACAATTAAGTTTTCCGGAGAAACATGAATTTAAAAATGATAAGGGAGAAACAGTTGAGTACTGGTTAATGAAACCTGTTAATTATGAAGCCGGAAAAAAATATCCTTTGTTGCTTGATATACACGGAGGCCCATCCGCCATGTGGGGTCCGGGCGAAAGCAGCATGTGGCATGAGTTCCAGTTTTTTTGCAGCAAAGGTTATGGCGTTGTGTACTGCAACCCTCGCGGCTCCGGTGGATATGGCCTTGAATTCCTTCGCGCAAATTTTAATGATTGGGGCAAAGGCCCTACAAGTGACGTATTAACGGCTCTTGATAAAGCCGTTTCAGAAGGTTGGGCTGATACATCTAAACTTGTTGTAACCGGAGGTTCTTACGCAGGTTATTTGGTTGCGTGGATCATTGCGCACGACCATCGTTTCAAAGCTGCTTGTTCGCAGCGCGGCGTGTATGATTTAGCAACTTTTTTTGGCGAGGGAAATGCATGGAGATTGGTGCCGAACTATTTTGAAGGCTATCCATGGGAAGCGAAAGCAAAAGCAAACCTGGAAAGAGAATCGCCGATTACCTATGTTGAAAACATTACTACACCTTATATTATTTTTCACGGGGAGAATGACAGGCGAACCGGTTTCGTACAAAGCGAAATGCTTTACAGAAGCCTGAAAGTTTTAGGCAGGCCCGTGGAATATGTTCGTCACCCCGGAGCAACACATGAAATAACTCGCAGTGGCGATAATCGCCAGCGCATCGATCAGATGCTTCGCACATATGAATTTTTTGAAAGATGGCTGAATAAAAAATAAGTATAATGGATTGGAAAAATATGCTTTAACAGCCTAAACGGTGATGGATATACGTAATGGAAAAATTACTAAGCAACAAAGTTATTTCAATCATGTTTCATTTTTGCGCAGGTAGTTTTTTGGCCACAGATAATTGGCAATAACCTTTTATTATTTACGTTTTTGAATACATTTTATTTAGCAGATGTTTTGGCAATGGTGTTTAGATTGTAATTTGGCCATTAAAGAATTTCAAAATTTTTTTGAAATTGTAATATAAGTTCAGGATGAATGAGCAAACCATAGTGACGGGAATTTCTGATGAGACCGGGCTTGAAACGCTGGAAATATTTGCCGGCTTAAATAAATTCAACTCTTGGCTTTTTGAAACGATAGCTCCGTATTGCAAAGATGATTTGTTAGAAATAGGTAGTGGAATAGGAAATATTTCGGAACTGCTGCTGCAAAAATTTGTCTCGGTGATTTTAAGCGACCTGCGAACCGAGTATTGCGAAGTGTTGCAAAAGAAATTTGGCAGCAATAATCATTTAAAAAATATCTATGCAATTGATCTTTCGGAAAATGCTTTTGAAAATAAATATGCCTCACTGCAAAATGGTTTCGATACAATTGTCGCATCTAATATTATTGAGCATATTCAGGACGATCGCCAGGCAATAAAAAATTCCAGGAGCATGTTGAAAAAAAATGGAAGATTAATAGTATTAGTGCCTGCTTATAATATTCTTTATAATGGCTTTGATAAAGAGCTTGGGCATTTTCACAGATATACTAAAAACAGCCTTTCAAAGTTATTTAATAATGAAGGGTTTGATGTTGTTCATACACAATACTTCAATTTTATGGCAATTTTCGGGTGGTGGTTTTCTGGTTCTGTTTTAAAGAAAAAAATTTTGCCAAGAAATCAATTGGTTCTTTATAATAAATTGATACCTCTGATCAAACTTGCCGACAGAATAATGATGAACCAGATTGGTTTATCAGTAATTGCTGTTGGGGAAAAAAAATAAAATATGCTTACTCAAACTTCTTATCAACCAAATTATAAGTTCAATACCATTGCGAAATTTGCTTTTTTTGCAATAGTAGCAGTTTATCTGATTGATTGCTTCACACCTCTCAGGCTGCATTATGATTCAGTGCGGTATTATGAAATTAAAGATTGTATTGAGTTTGGCTGCCCTCCGGATTCGGCAGCAGCACGCGATTATTTTCCAATCGGATACACAGCGCTGCTATTGATACTTTCAAAATTAGGTATACTCAAATCGTTTTCTGTAGTGCTGGTCAATTCAATATATCTTTTAGGGTCTCTTTATTTTATTTATAAAATTTTTGAAGGCACCTTATCAAAATTTCTGTTCTTTTTTTTGGTAATGATCAACTGGCTTTCGGTGAAATTTGTAACGCTGCCTTTGTCTGAAATGCAATATTTATTTTTTTCATCGGGGAGCATCTTATTTTTTTATCGATACACCCAGCAGAAAAAAATAATTTTATTCATATTGTCCTTACTTTTTGGATGGATTGCTTTTATGACCCGCACTGTTGGTGTAACCCTGGTTGGAGCACTTGCAGTTGGCTTTCTGTGGCAATATAGAGTACAGCAAGTTGAGTTTATTAAGAAGAACAAATTTTTAGTCATCGGAGTGTTACTGGCATTAGCGGTGGCACTGATTATTTTTTCAAAGTTTCTTGGCCTTAATCATTATGGAAATGTTTTATCAGAGCATGCTAAAGAAGCTTCATTTTTAAAAAGATTAGAGTGGCGGTTTACTGACTGGGGCGAAATGTTTATTAACGCGCCATCAGAAAGAATTATAAATAGTTTTGCAGGCAATGCAGGCAAGCTGGCATTTATTGTTGCAGGCCTAATTATATTTTGCTGGTTTGTTTACAGGGTTTATTTCCGTAAAAACACAATACCCTTTTTCATTAAGGCATATATTTTATTTTACTGCATAATCATTTTCAACTGGCCATTTTATGACCCACGTTTTTGGGTGCCACTAATGCCAATTATTGCTGCAGTTGTTTTGCAATCCTTAGCTGTTAATGAAAATAAAGCATTGAAAATATTATCAACTGCTATGTTAATAGTTTATATAATTCTGGGTCTGTCTGCTTCAGGTTATATGGTCTATACTTCATTAAACAAAAAAGTGCTGGCACGCACTCAGGCAAAAGGTGTTTACAGAAATGAATATGAAATTCATTTTTATGGAAAGCCGCTTAGCGATACTGTAACTAATGTAGATAAAGATGTTGTTGAAATATTGAAAAAGTATGACTAGCTCAATGATATAATTGTATGAAGAACTGCTTGCAGTTTGCGAGGGCTTTTTTTGTGCTTATGCCATTCCTAAAAATCGTAATTGCCGTTTGCTCCGATGCGTTTAGTTTTGTGAAGAAGTTTGTTATTCATTCCAAAACAAAACGAAAGTGAAGCTATCACATTTATCAGAAACATTAATTGGTTCAGAAATTGTAAGCCTTGGCGGCGAGATAAGAGAAAAAATAAGACAGGGAGAAAAAATTTACAACTTCACAGTTGGAGATTTCGATCCGAAAATTTTTCCAATTCCACAAGCATTGGAAGATGAGATAATAAATGCTTATAAAAATCATTTCACCAACTATCCGGCTGCAGAAGGCAACCTTGATCTGCGCGAATCCATTTCTTCGTTTCTAAAAGAGAGAGAAAATTTGGATTATTCCGTTAATGAAATTTTGGTTTCCTGTGGTGGCAGGCCTTTGATCTATTCTTTATTTAGAGCGATTGTTGACGAAGGGGATAAAGTAATATATGCAGTGCCTTCATGGAACAATAATCATTACACCCATTTCAACAGTGCGGAGCATGTGGTAATAGAAACTTATGTAGAAAATAATTTCATGCCTTCTGCGCAAGATATTGCGCCATACATTAAAGGTGCGACACTTGTATGTTTATGTTCTCCTCAAAACCCAACAGGAACGACTATCACAAAAGAAGATTTGGAATCGATTTGTGATATGATATTAAAAGAAAATGAAAGCAGAAACAAGGGTGAAAAAAAATTATTTCTGATGTATGATCAAATGTACTGGAACCTTACTTATGGAGATACCGTGCATTATAATCCGGTTTCGCTTAGGCCCGAAATGAAAAAATACACCATATATATTGATGCGATCAGCAAAGTGTTTGCAGCAACAGGATTAAGAGTTGGCTGGAGTTTTGGGCCGGCCGAAATTCTTGATAAAATGAAATCGATCCTCGGCCACATTGGTGCATGGGCACCGATGGCAGAACAAAAAGCAACAGCAAAATTTTTATTGCAGAAAGAAAACATAGATGAATTCTTAAAAAAATTCAAAGCAAATGTAGAGACAAGGCTTCACGCGATATATGATGAATTCATTAAATTAAAAAAGCTAGGATTTGATGTAGATGCAGTGGCACCACAAGCTGCCATCTATCTTACAATAAAAATTAATTTAGTTGGGAAAAAAACATTTGATGGCAAATTATTAAACACTCAATCGGATGTAACGGCATACATATTAAATGAAGCGAAATTGGCCGTTGTTCCATTCTCCGCTTTTGGTGCTAATAAAAATTCTCCATGGTATAGGCTCAGCGTTGGAACATGTCATTTAAAAGATATTCCGGAAATGATTGAAAAACTGAAATCTTCGATGCAATTATTATCTTAAATAGAAAAGCCGCGCAGATTTGCGCGGCTCCAATACAAAATTTCATTTATTAATTTTTGTTTGAAACAAATTGAAAAGGCTTCAATTCTCTTTGCCTGATAATTTGCTGCATCAAATTTTGTTTAATAACTATTTTATTCTTGTTCAAATCAAAAATTTCATGCACTAAACAAAACTTTTCCATTGTTTCAAATTGAAAAAGCATTTCATTTAACTGCTCAAGCTCTCTTTCCATAAGCTTCTCACTCATGAACTCGTCTCTTACAAGAACAAGTAAATCTCTGTCTGGAGTTTTCATTTAATTAGAATTAGACTTTAATAACCGACCATGCCTTTATTCATTCCGCACCCACAACGCTTGCTAGTTCCGCCGATACGATTGCCCGAGCCGCAGCTCGCAAATGCAAGCGTAAAACTCAGAATTAAAACAAATAATAAAAGCTTTCTTTTTTCCATAAGAAAATGGATTACTAATTTACAGCATTTTATGATTAAAATAATAACAACTTTTGAGCGATTTTAGTATAATTGATAAAACTACACAAAAAAAAGTAAAAATACTCGTTGCACCGCTTGATTGGGGCTTGGGTCACGCAACTCGTTGCGTACCAATAATTAATAAATTGTTATTGCTTGATTGTGAGGTTATTATCGCTACCGCTGGCAGTCAGATGCAACTGCTCAAAAGCGAATTTACATCCCTTAAATTTCTGGAATTGAGAGGTTTTGGTCTAAAATATGGCAGAAACAAATTATCAACAATTTTAAAAATTCTATGGCAAATACCTAAGATTTTGATTCGGGTCAACCAGGAAAACAAATGGTTGGATAAAATTATCGGCGAAGAAAATTTTGACATTATTATTTCTGATAATCGTTATGGGCTTTATTCAAAAAAAATAATTTCCGTTTTTATAACTCATCAGCTTTATATCAAAACGCCATTTGGAAAATTATTAGAAAAAAAACTACAGCAAATAAATTACAAATACATAAACCGGTTTTCAGTATGTTGGATTCCTGATTTTGAAAATGAGAACATGCTTGCGGGCAAATTATCGCACCCAAAAAGTCTTCCAAAAATTCCGGTTGAATATATCGGCTTGTTATCAAGGTTTGAAAAAAAAGAAACTGCAAATTTTTTTAAGCTCATGATATTGTTATCGGGGCCAGAGCCACAAAGAACTGCTCTTGAAAATATTTTTTTAAAAGAATTAAATTTCTACGATCAGAAAACAATTTTAGTGAGAGGTCTTCCCTTTGAAAAAAGCACAATTCATAATTCTTCAAATATAGAAATTCATAATCACCTCTCATCATCCGAACTTAATGATGCAATGTGTAAATCTGAATTAGTGATTTGTCGCTCAGGGTATAGCAGTGTAATGGATTTGGCGAAGCTTGGGAAAAAAAGCATCATGATCCCTACGCCGGGACAAAGTGAACAAGAATATCTTGCTGATTATCTCTGTGAAAAAAAATATGCGATGAAAATAAATCAAAATGATTTTTCATTGCAAGACGCACTTGAAGCTGCAAAAAGTTTTCCGTTTAAAAAATATAAAGAAGATAATGAAAGATTACTGGATGATGCGATAAGCAACTTATTGAAAAATCAATTGTCAGTTTCTAATTTAGGGTAATTGAAAAATAAAAATTGTTTTTCAGCATCTGCAAATTCGCTCCATGTATTTATATCAGCTTTTACTGCAAAAATGCTGCAAGTTGGCATATTGTCAATCCGAATTTCAGTTAGCATATTTGCGAATTGTGTGATCCCCGGGTTGTGGGAGAAAATGGCAGCGGTTTTATGTTTGTCATTCAATTCGGAAATCACATTTTCAAAAACTTCTATCCCCGCATGGTATAATGCAGGCACAAAAATAATTTCACTTTCATCCCTGTCAAATTCTTTAATAAAAAGCTTTGCTGTTTTTTTTGCCCGTGCTGCGGGGCTTGACACGAAACAATCGATTTGAATCTTATTTTTTATTAAGCGGTTTGCCATTTCGGGCGCTTCTTTTTTCCCGCGGTCGCTCAACGGCCTGTCGAAGTCGTTCGAAAACTCGCTTGCCCAACTGCTTTTAGCATGTCGTATTAAAAGAAGCGATTTCATTATCTATAAAGTGCAGAATTAAAATTTATTAATATCCCCTTACATTTTTTCCTTCCATAAAATTAATAAAAGCTTTGTTTACCACCCTGTTGCCACCAGGTGTTGGATATTTTCCTGTAAAGTACCAATCGCCTGTGTTAGTTGGACATGCCTGGTGCAGCGATTCAATTGTTTGATAAATTACTTGCACTGGAACTGTGATTTCCGGAGGGGTAATCAGTTCGGCAATTTTTTGTGAGATTTGTTCGGTTGTAAAAAGCTTGTACACTTGTTGAACAACATTTTCTGTATGTAGCTGTCCGGTTCTTTGCATCTCTTTGCATTTATCGTAAAGTTCCTGCAAGCAATTTTCTTTGCCTGTTTCTTTTATCAATTCAATGGCAGCTTTGAAGGCAATGAAATCGCCAAGCTTGCTCATATCAATGCCATAGCAATCGGGATAACGTATTTGAGGTGCAGAAGAAATAACAATTATTTTTTTAGGTTGAAGTCTTGCAAGCATGCGCACAATACTTTCCTTGAGTGTGGTGCCGCGTACAATTGAATCATCTATGACCACTAATGTATCTTCTCCTTTTCTTACGGTTCCGTAGGTTACATCGTACACGTGCTGAACCATTTCATTTCTGCTCACATCTTCGGTAATGAAGGTTCGCATCTTCACATCTTTGATCGCTACTTTCTCCACCCTTATTTTTCGGCTAACCATTTCCGTTAGTTTTTCTTCCGTATAATCTTTGCCCCAGGAAATGATTTTTTGGATCTTTATTTTTTCAAGGTAGTCATCCATGCCTTTCCACAAGCCATAAAATGCAACTTCAGCAGTATTTGGTATGAATGAAAAAATAGTATTTTTTAAATCGCTGTTGATGGCGTTCAGCACCTGCTCGCTCAAATTATATCCAAGCGCAATCCTTTCGCGATATATTTTTTCATCGCTTCCTCTGGAAAAATAAATACGCTCAAAGCTGCATGCTCTTCTTTCTTTTGGTTCAAGCAGTTTTTCTACTGAAATTTTTCCATCGGCTTTTATTATTAAGCCCATTCCAGGCATCAATTCTTTTACTTCATTTTCTCCAACATTAAAAACCGTCCTGATTGCTGAGCGCTCAGATGCTGACACAACGATTTCATCGTTCACATAATAATATGCCGGCCTGATGCCGTGTGCATCGCGGAATACAAATGAATCTCCGTTTCCGATGATGCCGCCAACGGTAAATCCGCCATCAAAAAGCGAAACAGATTTTTGAAGCACTTCTACAATGTTCAAATCTTCGGGAGAAGCCTCATCTGCCTGCACTAAAAAATGATGGATCACTTCCATCATGGCAGCTAAATCGCTCTGCTTTTGAAATTCTCCGGGATCGACATTTATCAAGGCAAAAAGCTCGTCAGTATTTACCAAATTGAAATTGCCGGCGAGCGCAAGGTTGCGCGATGGAATGGTATTTCGTTTTATAAACGGATGACAGAACTCAACATTATTTTTTCCCTGTGTGCCATAGCGAAGATGGCCTAACAATAATTCTCCTAAAAATGAAATATGGCCTTTCATGAGGCCAGGGTGCTTTGCGATATCGGGCTGATATTTTTCGAGCTCTTTCAGCTCTGCGAATATTTTTGAAAAGATATCTGCTATTGGTTGGTTTGCATTGCTGCGTATTCTTTGCAAGAAGGGATGCCCAGGCTCTATATTGAGTTTAATGGAAGCAACGCCGGCGCCATCTTGCCCGCGATTGTGCTGCTTTTCCATTAATAGGTATAATTTATTTAAGCCGTAGAGTACTGTCCCGTATTTCTGCAGGTAATAAGAGAACGGTTTGCGAAGCCTGATGAATGCCAAGCCGCATTCATGTTTTATTTCATCGCTCATGAATAAAAATGAAGCGCAAAGCTAACACAATTTAGGAAGATGGGAGTTAATATAGTTTAAGAATTAATTATTGGCTGTAGCGGTAGTTTGCCATTTATTAAGATTGGGGCAATGTTTGTATTCTTCATCTATCAAAATATAATAAGTAGGGATTTTTGATTTGAACCATTTTTCCAATGCCAGTTGTTTTTTTTCTTCCAATGCTTTTTGAGAAATCCTATCGTAATCGTCTTTAAGGTTTTCTCGATGAGGATCTGATTTGGAAATAAGCTGTATGATGTGAACACCTTTTTTTCCTCTGTCGTCAGTAAATGGGGTTGGCTTGGAATATTCACCAGCTTTTAATTTGCCCAGGAGCTTCACAATTTCTTTGTCAAGCTCATCAATAGTAAGGTAGGTTGTGCCATCCCTTGCCATTTTCCTGCATGCAGTGAACTTAGCATTTGGCTCATCGCTAAATTTGACGCAAGCTTCCCCAAACGCAATATTGCCAGAAACCAGCAAGCTCCTGATCGTATCAAGCTTTTGTATGCTTTCATTTGTTTCCGCCTCGGTGATCTGGGGGATGCGCAAAATGTGTCGTATTACCGCATCGTCTCCATTTCTGCTAACCATTTGAATGATATGATAACCAAACTGTGTTTTGATAACAGGTGAAATCTGCCCGTCTTTCAGGCGGAAAGCAGCTGCCATAAAAACCGGGTCCCATTGCTTGTCGCTTCTGTTCAATTCATATTGCCCCCCTTTCTGTTTGCTGCCAGGGTCATCTGAATAAACGCTAGCAAGCACTTCAAATTTCTTTATTCCGGCCTCTACTTCTCTTTTGTATTCTGTAAGCTCATCTATTGCCAGCTTCTCAATATCATGGCTTGCTTTTGGGTACATAACAATTTCACCAACCTGCAATTCTGATTCGTAAAAATGAAGACTGTCTTTTGGGATTTTTTCATAATATTCTTTTACTTCTGCAGGAGTGATTTTAACGTCAGCCACAACTTTGTTCCTCATGCCTTGCGCAAGGCGCTGCTCTTTTATAGGCTGCCGAAAATCTTCTTTAAGCTGATAAATTGATCTTCCCGCAACTTGTTCAAGGGCTTCTTTGCTGCCATATTGACCAATAAAAAAGCGGATTTTTTGGTCAATCTCTGCTTCAATGTCCTCTTCGCTAACAGGTATTGAATCTCTTTCTGCCTGAAGCACCAATGCTTTTTGGATCAGCATGCCATCCAGCACTGCACAATCTTCAGGCGCCTGGCCGCCTTGCCTTACCACATCAGAAATTGCTGAAACAATATCAGACCTTAGAACAATCTTATCGCCCACGATGCCAATAATTTTATCAGCAACAATTTTTTGTTGTGAGAAAACATGAAGCCCTGCAAAAAAAGAAATAAATACGAGAATGATTTTCTTCATAAACCTGTTATATGAAAGCCAAAATTAATTTCATACTTCCGCATTGACTAACGGTGAAGCTGTTTTAACAAAAGTTTTCGGATGAAGCAATTAAGCTTAAAGAAACAAGTTACAACAGAGCAGTCCTAAGTAGTGCAGCGTTCCTACTTGTACCTACCTTGAACCTTGTACCTTTAAAGCGTTCTCTTCACTTCTTCTTCCTCATATGCCTCCACTATATCGCCAATCCTAACATCATTATAATTCTTGATGGTAAGGCCGCATTCCATTCCTGAAACAACTTCTTTTGCATCATCTTTAAAGCGTTTTAAAGATGCAAGCTCAGCTGTAGCTCCTTCACCTGTCGGATAGATAACAATCCCATCCCGCACCAATCTGATTTTTGCATTGCGATTGATTTTTCCATCCAGCACGAAACAACCTGCAACAGTTGCTTTATCAAATTTGAATACATTGCGCACTTCAACATTCGCAGTAATTTTTTCCAGGATCTTGGGTTCAAGCATGCCTTCCATCGCACTCTTCACTTCTTCAATTGCATTGTAGATGATGGAATATGTTTTTATTTCTACTCCTTCATTTTCTGCAAGCCTGGATGCCTGTAAAGATGGGCGAACGTTAAAGCCAACGATAACCGCGTCTGATGCTGTAGCTAATAAAATATCACTTTCCGTAATTGCACCTACTGCCTGATGAACGACCCTCACGGCAATTTCTTCGGTTGATAATTTTTGTAAAGAATCGCTAAGCGCCTCCACAGAACCATCCACATCACCTTTTATAATCAAATTCAGTTCTTTGAAATTGCCAAGAGCCAAACGGCGGCCGATTTCATCGAGTGTGATATGTTTCTTCGTTCTTATTCCCTGTTCACGCACAAGCTGAGCGCGTTTGTTAGCTGTTTCTTTTGCTTCGCTTTCATCTTCATACACTTTGAATTTTTCACCGGCCTGGGGCGCACCATTCAATCCTAATAATAAGACCGGGGTTGAAGGAGGTGCAGTATCTACTTTCTTGTTGCGTTCATTGGACATTGCTTTCACTCTTCCAAAATGCTGGCCTGAAACAACAATATCGCCAGCTCTTAAAGTTCCATTCTGCACAAGCACTGTTGCTACATAACCACGACCTTTATCAAGCGTTGCTTCAATAATAGTTCCTGTTGCTTCACGATTAGGGTTTGCTTTCAAATCCAATATTTCTGCTTCCAGCAATATCTTTTCCAGCAACTGATCAACATTCAATCCTTTTTTTGCTGAAATTTCCTGCGACTGATATTTACCGCCCCAGCTTTCAACCAGCAAATTCATTGATGCCAGCTGCTCATAAATTTTTTGAGGATTGGCGCCGTCTTTATCAATTTTATTGATTGCAAAAATCATCGGAACACCTGCAGCTTGTGCATGGCTGATTGCTTCTTTTGTTTGAGGCATTACTGCGTCATCAGCTGCAATCACAATAACTGCAATATCTGTTACCTGAGCACCACGGGCACGCATAGCCGTAAATGCTTCGTGACCGGGAGTATCAAGGAATGCGATTTTTTTATTATCAGGGAGCGTTACTTCATATGCGCCGATATGCTGCGTGATTCCGCCTGCTTCACCCGCGACCACATTTGCGCTTCTTATATAATCGAGCAATGATGTTTTACCATGATCGACATGTCCCATGATGGTTACAATCGGTGAACGCGGCTCAAGGTCTTCGGGTGCATCTTCCTGATCTTCTTCTTCCATTTCTGCCGCATCATCCAAACCAATAAATTCAACGGTGTAACCAAATTCGCCCGCCACCAATTCAATCACGTCGGCTTCGAGCCTTTGATTGATAGAAACCATCATGCCTAGGCTCATACATTTGCTGATGACATCTGCATAGCTAACATCCATCAAATTTGCCAATTCGCTTACACTGATAAATTCAGTAACCTGCAATTTGTTATCTGTCATTTCGCCGGCATCTGTATGATCAGCCATTTCTTCGCGTTTCGCACGGCGGTATTTTGCCTTCAGGCTTTTGCCACGGCCGCCGGAACCTGCAAGCTTTGCCTGTGTTTGTTTAATTTTTTCCTGAATTTCTTTTTGGTCAATCTCTTTCACTTCACGTGCCGTCCTCAAATCAGGCCTTCTGCGGTTATCACCGCCGCTGCGGTTGCCTCCTCCTGCACTGCCGCCCTTTTGCAGCGGGAAGCGATTGCCGCCACCCTGGCTAGGAGGTTGTTGTTGCCGGTCGCCTCCTCCTCTGTTATCTCTTTGAAACCCACCGTCACGCTGAATTCTTCCAGGCTCCTTTTTTTCAATGGGGATTCTTTTGCGCTTTCTTTTTTCATCTGTCGATGGGGCAGGTTTCGGTCTGGTATCGCTATCAATTGGCAAATCGATCTTGCCTAAAATTTTCGGCCCTTCAATTTTTTCGGCTTTTATATTTTCAATGACCAGATCTTCCTGCACTTCTTCTGGCGCTGGTTCTTCTTCTTTGATCTTCAGGAACAACAGTTTCGTTTAAATTTTCTGTTTCTTCCTTCTGGGGCTCAATTATTTCTATTTCTTTCGCTTCAATAATTTCTTCATTTGGCTCTTTATCTGTTTTTTTCTTTGAGATTTTTTTTGGCCTTGTTGAAGAATCGATGGTCGAAAGGTCAATTTTATCGATCACTTTCGGCCCTTCTATTTCCGGCGTTTCTATCTTGATCATTTCCGGCTCTTCTTTTTTTGGAGGCTCGACTTGTTTTTGGGGTTGTTGTTTTGCCAATACTTCAATGGGCGGCGGCGCTTCTTCTACAATAGGCGCTTTTTTTACATCTTTTTTAAAGATGATTGCTTCATCTTCTTTTTTCTTTTTTGCTTCAACATTGCTCCCTTTGGGCAGGTCAATCTGGTCGCTCTTGATTTTTGCGACTTTATCTCCCTGAAATTCCATCTGCAAGGCACGGTACATCTCCTCCGTGAGCTTTGACGTGGGTTTCAGATCATCTTTACTAAATCCTTTGCCTACCAAAAAATCAACCAGGGTTTCTTTGCCGATGTTGAATTCTTTGGCGGCAGCCATTAATCTTAATGTTGTTGTTTCTGACATAATAATATTAATTGCTCAATATTGACGATGCCTTCAATTGAGTCTATTGAGCAATTTTATTGAATTGTCTATGATTTTTATTCTTTTTCAAATTCTTCTTTCAATATCTCTTCTTACTTCGTCAATCGTTTCTTTTTCCAGGTCTGTTCTTCTTTCCAATTCTTCAGCAGTGAGTTAGCACGCTTCTGGCGGTGTCGCAGCCAACGCGCTTGAATTCATCGATGACCCATGGTTCAATTTCATCGCTGAATTCTTCCAGGTCGATATCAAACTCTTCAACTTCGCCTTCATTATCACGGAACACATCGATGGTGTATCCTGTCAATTCCTGAGCCAATTTTATATTTACCCCTTTGCTGCCGATGGCCAGCGAAACCTGGTCGGGTTTTAAATAGACATTTGCATGAAGCTTTTCGCTGTCTATATCCATGCTTGTTATTCTGCGAAGGCGTTAAAGAGCGCTGAATCAGCAACTGGATATTGTTGGTCCAGTTGATGACATCAATATTTTCATTTTTCAATTCCCGGACGATGCCATGAATGCGGCTTCCCTTCATCCCCACACAGGCGCCAACCGGATCAATCCGGTCATCATAAGATTCCACAGCAACTTTCGCTCTTTCGCCGGGTTCGCGAACGATTTTCTTTGATGACGATCAGCCCGTCAAAAATTTCAGGAACTTCAATTTCCAGCAATTTGGACAGGAACAGAGGGCTGGTCCTTGATAAGATAATAACAGGAGAATTGTTCTTCAGGTCCACTTTTTTCACAACCGCCCGGATGCTTTCGCCTTTTTTGAAATAATCCTGAGGGATCTGTTCGGATTTCGGAAGGATCAGTTCATTGCCTTCTTCATCCAGCAATAAAATTTCTTTTTTCCAAACCTGGTATACTTCTGCGTTAATAATTTCACCAACACGATCACTGTATTTTTTTACCAGTACATTTTTCTTCAGATCACCGATGCGGCTGGCCAGGGTTTGCTTGGCGGCCAGAATAGCCCTGCGGCCAAAATCCAGGATTTCGATTTCCTCATATAATTCTTCGCCCACTTCATAATCGGGTTCAATCTTAACTGCATCGCTGTAGGCGATCTTCGGCCAGTGGATCATTAACGTTGCCATCCTCCACAATCGTACGCCTGGCGCACAATTTCCAGGTCGCCTTTTTCTGCATTCACGATGACGTCAAAATTTTCATCGCTGCCATATTTTTTGCGCAGCAAAGTTTTGAAAACATCTTCCACCACTTTCATCATGGTAGGACGGTCAATATTTTCGGCTTCCTTGAAATCCTGGAAAGCTTCGATTAAATTGATACTTGCCATAAGCTTAATTTTTTTCACGATCTTGCGAGCAGTTAAAAAACTACTTGAATTTTTGTTGATTTTATATTGTTGAAAATAAAACGTGATTAATGATTTCCCTTTTTTTGATTTCTTCGCCTCTTCGTTTCTTCCAGTACAATGCCATCTTCGGTTACATCTATCATCTTCCCTTCTTTTTTAGTGCCGTCCTGAAGCAACGACTTCTACCGGCCTTCCAATATTTTTTTTATACTGGCGAAGGGATTTTAAGGGTTCGTCCAGGCCGGGCGATGACACTTCCAGCGAAAAATCATCGGCAGGAAAAAAAGCGATTCTTCCAGTTTCTTATACAATGGCGCTAGCCTTCTTCGGGGATGGTTCATTCCCACCAAGAAAAACGCCCCAGTGAAAGATCTCTACTCGTCCCATAAGTTCCAGCCGATCGCGTCGGAAAATGGCGCAACGCTCTGGAGCCTGAATCTAGACGAAGCAAGTATCGCGTTTCCAGAATGGATTCGACTCCAGGTCACAAACGGTTCTCATCGGTCAAGCGAATCTCGTGCTCAATAAAGTGCTGGCTGTTGCTACCGACGTGTTTCAAGTGCCGCCCTCGACTCTGGGGCCGGGTTCGTCCCCGGACACCATCGAGACGTGGGATTCGCTTCACCATTTGAGTTTCGTCCTGGCTCTCGAGCAGGAATTCAACGTGCAGTTTTCTCCAGAAGAAATCGAACAGCTTCTCTCCATCGAGTTGACGACGGCAATGCTCGAAGAAAAAGTGAAAGGGAACGGATCATCCAATGGCAGTTGAATTCAGATACGCGAATCTGGACGAGTACCCACGCGTCAGCGATTTCCTGAACGGAACACTGGGCCAAGAATCACATATACACGCGGGACCGTGCTCTTTTTGACTGGAGTTTTCACCGGCCCGGCCACTGGGACCCGAACACTTATAGCTTTTCGCTGGCACTGGACGGTCCCGAACTTGTCGGCATTCTCGGCGGAATTCCCTTCACTCTGAATCGCTTTGGGCAATCGTCCAAGGCGGTCTGGATCGTGAACTACGTGATTCGCCCGGACTATCGCAAGGGAGCTATGGCGCTGCAGCTCTTGAGTTCGTTCCGCAAACCGGAATTTACCGCCGTTGTTGCCTTTGGGATCAACCCGGCCACCGTCGCCATTTACCAGGTTCTGCGAGGGCAAGTGTTGCCCGAGATTCCGCGCCATTTTCTGGTACTTCCGCATCAAGGCGAGCGAATGGCGTGTGCGCTGAAACTGGCGTATCCGGATTGGTCCGATGAGCGCGCCGCGAATCTTATCTCGGCTTTTGAGCTCAAGGAACTGCCCGTTGCGCCGCTCCAAACGGGCCATGTATTGCCGGCCGAGGAATGGGATGAAAGGGATTGGC
>CAVRBD010000065.1:0-15764 GCA_963718975.1 uncultured Bacteroidota bacterium
GATGTATTGCTGATCAGTCGGCGGTCGTCAGTTGGCAGTCATCAGTTTTGTCTCCGGTTTTTTAAATTCATAATGAAATTTAGAATTTAAGCACTGTGGACTGATGACCGAGAACTGCCGACTACTTTATCAACCCACTTGCATTAACCGTGAATATTTTAACTGCAATCGCGAGCAATATTACGCCAAAAAATTTTCTCACGGCAATCATGCCACCGGGGCCTAATAATCTTTCAATCATGCCAAGCGATTTCAAAACAATGTATACAATCACTAGATTAATAAGTATCGCAACCAGCACAGTCGTCTCATCATAGTTTGCTTTTAGCGACATGATTGTCGTGAGCGTTCCCGACCCGGCAATCAATGGGAATGCAATGGGAACAGCAGTGCTTGCCCTTGCATTTTTATCGCCTTTAAAAAATTCAATGCCGAGCACCATCTCCAATCCCAAAATAAAAATGACAATAGAACCACCAACCGCAAATGAGTGTACATCCACTCCGAGCATATTCAAAAATTGCTGGCCAACATACAGGAACAAAACCATCAGCCCACCGGAAATTAATGTTGCTTTTAATGCATTGAGGCCACCCATTTTTGATTTCAATGAAACTAACAATGGCACGGAGCCGAGAATATCTATTACAGCAAACAGTGTAAAGGTGACCGTTAAAAGTTCATTGAGGTTGATTTTCATGTAAGCAGTTTGTGCTGCAAAGATAAGAAGACGAAAAGATGATGTCTTTTTAGAAATATATCAAGTAGTGCCTCAGTTTGAATTTTTCACTACAGCCACTTGTCATGCCGAGTCACGAGGCATCTCAGGGATTCCTCCTTCGTCGGAATGACAAATCCCGAATTAAATTTCAAATTGAGACATTACCAGATGTAATCTCTTCGTCAGGAAAAAATGAATGCCGATGATCAGCACCCATTCTTTCATTATAAAAATATTTTTCTCTGAAGAGAACATATCGCTGTTTTAATTCCAACAAACAATTCCTGCAAAGGCATCCGTGATAACGACTATCAATAAACGCTTTTTCTTCAACCGTGAAGGGAATATCAAAGCATTGACATTTCATTATATCCCCGACTTTGCACTCAAATGAAGCATTGCATCGCGGGCAATTTTTTTCTTCATGCTTGCACATAAAAATATTGGTTGAAAAAGTTCATAAAATTGTTACAATAGCACATTCACTAATTGAATATTAATGTTGAACAAGCACTGTCTTTGTTGGGGTCGCAGTCGGTGCGGTAGAGAATGAGAATTTCTTGTTGCCATTATTATCAAAACAAAAAACTTCTCCCGCAGAAACATAATCTTTAGCATCTGAAACATATACATTTCCGGTTGCATTGTCTATATCCAAGCCATAAGGAGTTGTGACTGCAGTTCCATCGCTTATGAAATTTGCTTTCACGACGCTAAAATCAGTTGGGCTCAGCACTCTCACATTTGAAGAACCAAGATAGCCGCCGGTTACATATAAATTATTATTGTAAAAGCGAATAACGCCAACTGCAGTATCCGCAGAAAGCGTAACAGTATTTGTGCTCGTATTTACTTTAACGAGTTTTGGCCCTACACTGCTGTAATCGCCCGTGCATGCAACATATATATTACCCGAATTATCAACTGCAATCGATCCGGGATTTGTGCCCACTGTTATTTTGGTGGTTTGCGTTAATGAGCTCAAATTGATCACTGAAACCGTTGAATCAAATTGCGGGCTAAAACCACCGGAATTGCTTACATATAAATTGCTTCCTGATATTGCCATCTGTGCAGGGTTTTCTCCGACAGTAATGGATTTGCTTATCGTAAGCGCTGTTGTATCAATAACAGAAACAGTGCCGTCAGTAGAAGAAACAAACACGTTAGATCCGTAAGCAGCAATATTTTCAGGGCCTTTGTTAACGCCTGCAGTTGTGAAAGCAATGGTGTCAATGAATTTCATCGTTAAAGCATTTGCCACAGCAACGTTGCCGGAATTATTCATCACGATGTAGATCTTGCCACCATAAATAATGAAATCGCTTCCTGTGTCGCCCAATCCAAAGCCATTCACATTTTTGTAATAATCAGTTGTTGCTGTGCCTGCAGTCAAATCATAATAAGTGATCGTAGTATTATTAAACCCATAATTCCCCTGGTTCAATGAATAAACGCCGGTTGTAACTTTAGGCGCAGTAGCAGATGTTTCTGATTTTTTACATGAAGCGATAATGATGATTAAGCACATCGCCGCCAATACTAAGTTGTTGCTTTTCATTTTTGTTGTTTTATAAGTTGTTAAGTATTATGCTGAGTTTATAAGATCTTCCGGGCATGGGATAATAATTCACCACATCATACCGCTCATTAAAAATGTTATTTACTTCTCCTTTAATAGTAGCCCTAAAATTGTTTAGCTTGAAAACTTTTGAGAGAGAAACATCATGCACATCCCAGCCATTTAATTCATTGGCAGGATTATTTGCTCCGAGCGTATATCTCGTTCCTGAAAACAAAAAACTATAACCTGCGCTCCATTTCTTGTAATAAAATATTGCCAATGCAGATCCTGAATTACCAGGTGTGTATGGGATTTCATTTTTATATTCAGCACTCGATGGACTCGTTACATCCAGCGCCTGTTGCAAGGTGTAGGCTATTCTGGCCGACCATTTAATTGATGAAGAAAGATTTCCGTTTGCTTCTGTGGTAACATCAATTCCTTTTATTTGCACTTTCCCTATATTCATCATCGTCCAGATAAAAAGATTCTGTGACGGAACAGCAATGATTTTATCTTTCACCGTATTATAATATCCATCAACGCTTATGCTGAATCTTTTCAATGCGCTGCTAAAGCCTTTTGAATAAGCAGCACCAACATCATATTGTTTTGAAAACTCAGGTAACAACTTCGAATTAATGCTGCTTGTATAATTGTAATAGAGATCGTTGAATGTAGGCAAGCGAAATATGTCTTTATAAAAAGCCCTGACTAACCACGGCCCATCAATTTTTGGTTTGTAGCTGGCTGCGATTGTTGGAGTTAATTCATTTTTATCAGCAGCAGCCGGGCCGCTTTCTGTTTCATCGTGAACGGTTGTGTTTAATAAAGAACCATTTATTTGCCAATGCAATCCTGCATATTGCAAGGCAGCACTGTTCCACCAACTAAGGCGCGTTGGCGTTGCGAATGGAGTGATGTTTGATGAAAGATGCGCTGTTGCAAAATCAGAAGCGACGGATGCGGAAAAGTATTTTCCTATACGATGGCTTAAAGCTGCGCTTACATATATTTCATTTTGTGTGTAACGATTATCCAAGCCTCCGGCATTGTTCAGAAAATTTGGGTCTTTATATCTCGTAAACAGCAAACTGTATTTTGCAGAAACTAATAATGAAGTACGACGCGATAATCGTTTTTGATAGCGGCTTTGGGCGAAAAAATCTTTGTCCCACAAGCGCTGTGCGGAACTGTTGTTAAAAAAAATAATACTTCCCGGCAATCCTCTTTCAGAAGTATATCCCCATAATTTTGTTTGCCATTGTGAGCTGTCTGAAAATTGTTTCACCACATTTACTTCTCCCTGAAAGGAACGGATATCTGAGTTTGTGCGATAAGTTTTTTGAGAAAACATTCCGTTATCAATATTAAAAGGATAGTTTCCTTTCGACCATAACGCTTCTGCATTGGCGCTGATAGCAATGCTTTTGCTTGCCGGAAAATAAATGCCGGCAGAAGGCTGCCATAAACCAAACGAACCTTGTTTGATGCCAGCCTGCCATTTGTTTTGCGTGAAATTATTTGTGTTGAAAGCGTTCGTGGAAACTGAAAGAACGGATGCAGATGAATATGCTCTTGCCGGTAAAAGCATTTGTTGCGGATTAGCATCCGACAGTTCCAGGCTTTGCACAAACGTTGAAGAAAATTTGCTCAAATCAATTTGGCCTGTTTGTGCATCAGCAACTGTTATCCCATCGTACAGCAAACTTGTGTTCAATGCGCCAAGGCTTCTCACAGAAATCGTTTTCAATCCGCCAATGCCGCCATAATCTTTAATAAGCACTCCTGAAAAATATTTCGCAGCATCTGCAATTGACGCTGCATTTATTTCTTGTAAAGTTTCGTGGTTTAATAATTGAACAGGAACTGCTGTTTTAAAAATATTTTGTTTTTTCTCTGAAGTAACAATTACTTTTTTTAATACCCCGCTGCTGTCTGAAACATTTTGCGAAAAAAGAACAGGCATGAAAAGCAAAAGCAAAATCACCATAAAAAATAAATGGCGAATAATGCGCTCAATGATATTGTGTATTTGTTGCCTGATGAACATATTGCTTGATGATCATGAAAAAATCATTTAAAGCAATAGAAGGAATACTGAAAGAAATACAATAACGATATTATATTCTCTCCGCCTTTCACCCGAAAGCTTTGAATGATTGAAATGATTATGGCAGGTCTTCTGGCTCGCTCTCTGTTCAACACCTTCCCATCCCGCGCAATGCGGGACAGTGGTTTGCAGATTGAACAGTTTAGTTTTTAGTTTCCAGTCTTTAGTTTTCAGTTCTGTTTGTCGGAATTAATAAATAACTCCGCATCTCTGAACTGGAAACTAAAAACTCCAAACCCTAAACTAAAAAAGAGCTTACAGCTACGGGGATAGCGCCGGATTTGCACCGGACTTCCCTTTTAATGGCGCTTTCGGCGCCAACCAAAATCACGGCAAATGTAAATGAGTTTGAATAATCGCGAAAAGAAATTTTTAAGAGCGTGAATGATGGGTTGTAAATTTTTGTCCCGAGCCAATTGCAACTATTAAACATCGTTGCGTCGCACTCTTGTGCTGAAGTAATCCTATTGAGCACATTGCTAACGGCAATGTGCAACCGATTTTTACTTGAATAGATCACGCAGAATAATTCCGATATAAAAATTTCTTCCTGCCGCTGCATTATAATATCTGTTCGCGGCAGCGTTAATGTCATTGCCCAAACTATATTTCGTGTTGAACAAATTATCGCCGCCGGCAAAAATTTCAAGGCTGAATTTTTTTGAGCAGGTTTTTTTATAGCCGATCCTTGCGCCAAATAAATTAAACGAAGATGCAAAAGCGGAGTTCGCATCATTTAATGCAATTGATGCAGTGTAATTGTAAGTCGCGTTGATATAAAAGCAGTTCTTAATAAAAATGTCAAGCCCTGAAATTATTGTCTGTGGCGCAACTCCGGGCATTTTGTTCCCCGAATAATCAGCAGTTAATTGTTCAAAACTTCCGTAATGAAAATCATGCCATGCATAGCTCACAAATAATTTCGCACTGCTGATAAAACCTTTTGCGTTATCAACAAGCTGATAAGAAATATATGATTCAATGCCATTTTGTTTTGTTGAGCCTGCATTCACATAATAATAAACACCAGTTGTATCAATTCGCTGAACAATGGTATTATGCAGGTGGAATAAAAATCCGCTGATATCAAAATACAATCTGTTTCGGAACAGGCTTCCACGAAATCCCAATTCATAATCCATGCCATCTTCAGGTTGAAGGTTCGTTCCCAATAATCCGTTAGAGCTTAACAACTCCGCAGAAGTAGGCGTTGAGAAACCACGTGCCACATTTGCGTACACAGAAATAGTTTCAGTTATTTTTTTCAGCACACCAAGATGCGGCGGCAATTTATTTTCAAATGTTCTTGTTTGTGCCGTTGCATTGGAAGGCGGCCGTGTATACAAATTCACAAACTGAAGAGATGATTTATTTAAGCTGGTTCCTGCAGTAATGATCCATCCATTTTTAAATTTCACATCTGCCTGCGCAAAAATCATGTACTGCCATAAATTAATATTGTTGTCAGTTTCTAGTGAATCTGCAACACCTTTGTTGTTCCCATAATCTCTTGTGTTGAAGAATCCTTTTTGTGCTTCAGCCCCGATATTAAATTGCAAAACCGTTTCGCTGATTTGTTTTTTATATTGAAAGACTGTTCGGCCACCGAAATGCGGCTCTTTTCTCAATTCATACACACGAAGGCCGGGATTGATAAAATCGGTGTAGGTGCCGTACGCTGCAGTCACATTTTTCCAGTCATCCGAAATTTGATATTCATTGGAAAGTCCTAAAAGAAAATTTTTCTGGAAAATGGCGGCTTGTGCGGCAATGGAACCAGGCCTTGCCTGAACCGCATTCGAATCGTACTGAGCTTTGGTCAATGCGCCTGGCGTTTGGTAATATAAATCGCCGTATGACATGAAAGCTTTCAGCGTTTGTTTGTCAGTTACTTTTAGTGCAGTTTGCCAGTTTGCAATATCTCTGCGCATTTGTGTTTGTTGCCGGTATCCGTTGCTTGACTGATGCGTGTAATTAAAATTGTTTTGATGGCCATCATCCCCAAACCGGATATTAGCATTGATATTATTGGTTGCAAAACTTCCGTAAGAATAATCTACTATTGCGCCGCTGGTCCAATTTACCGGGAGAGTGTGGATCAACATCGCGCCGCCAATACTTGCTCCATATAAACTTCCTGCAGGCCCTTTAATAATTTCTAAAGATTGAAAATTATAAAAGCTTAATTGATTCAAATAAGTGTTGCCGCTTGGATCGGTTAATGGAATATCATCCAAATAAATTTTTACATCCCGCACGCCAAATGGAGAGCGCAATGAACTGCCGCGGATGTTGAGGCGATAGCTGCCAGGCGAACGTTCTTCCATGCTAACGCCGGGCGTAATATTCAAGGCAGGCAAAATGCTCATGTTGCTGAATCGGTTCAGTTGAGATTGGCCTGTAACTGCAACAGGCGCTGCAATATCAATCAACTTTCGGTTCTGCTCATACGCTTTTATTATTACTTCACTCAACGTTTTTACATCTGATGAATCTGAAATAGCAGATTGAGAAAATAATGAAAAGGACAGCAGTATTAAAGCAGTTATCAGAGCAGCATGTTTCATCAAATCGGTTTTGGGTTTTGATGCCCGAAGTTAGTGTAGAATATTTCTTTATCTTGACTATTGTTATCAAAACTGCTGTGAGGCGAAAAATATTATGGATAAGCAATCAAAACTGAACCTCTTCGACTTGACGATGATTGTGATTGGCCTCGTGATCGGGCTCGGTATTTTCCGCACTTCAAAAGATGCTGCAGCTGCTGCGCTCACACCTGCCATTTTTTTTGGCGCATGGATCTTCGGTGGTATCATTGCCTTTTGCGGTGCGCTCACCTATGCAGAAATTGGCAGCCGTTATCCGGTAACCGGCGGTTACTACAAAGTTTTTTCTTATGCATATCATCCGTCTATTGCATTTGCAATTAATTGTGTGATATTAATTTCAAACGCGGCTTCTTTGTCTGGCGTTGCTTTAATAGGTGCTGAATATATTTCGCAAGTTGTTTTTGCAACTGAGCCATCATCATTTGTAAAATCACTTATTGCCATGAGCGCCATTATTGCATTTTATGGCATCAATATGATGGGGCTAAAAATAAGCACAAGAGTGCTGAATGTGTTGATGCTTATTAAAGTTGGCATGTTGGTGATCATTATCGCAGCTTTATTTTTTCCGAAGCTGTATCATCCCGTAAGCTTTATTCATTCACAAACTGATGCAAGTTTTTGGCAAATTGTTCTTTCATTCGGGATTGCTTTAAAAGCCGCATCATTCACTTACGGAGGTTATCAGCAAACCATCAATTTTGGGGAAGAAATCCAAAACCCGCAAAAAAATATACCGCGGGGAGTATTTATTGGTATTTTAATAATCATTGTTCTTTATCTCGCCGTCAGTTATTCTTATTACAAGATTATTGGTTTTGATGAATTGAAACAAGCAAAAGGCATCGCATCAATTGTTGCTGAAAAAATGTTTGGCCAAACAGGAAGAAATATCGCATCCATTTTATTATTCATTGCAGTGCTGGCTTATGTGAATGTAATATTGCTCAGCAATCCGCGTGTGATGTATGCAATGAGCGAAGACGGAATTCTTCCCGCTTCATTTAAAAAGAAAGACGAAAAGCGTGATGTGCTAACGGTGAGCCTTACTGTATTCGCAGCAATATGCGTAGTGGTTTTATTTTTCGCAGATACATTTGATAAAGTTTTGAGCTTCTCCATTTTTCTTGATTCAATAGGAATGGCAACATCTGCGGCAACTATTTTTGTGATGAGAAAAAGGACAAAGCATTTGGATAACACCGGCATTTACTCCATGAAGCTTTATCCCTTTATACCATTGGCTTTCGTTATAACATATATTTTTGTGGGAACTATTATTGCCATTACATTTCCGCAATATGCTGTTATCGGGCTTTCTGTTTTTCTTGTTTTTTTGGTTATATATTTTATTATAAAAAGAATTGGCAATCGTAGAAATCCAAATTAACAAAATCGCTAACTACGATGTATAACCGAAATTTTAAATGGGGATAGTAAAGAGCAAAAACTTAATCAAAGAATTCTAAACTTAAATTGTAATCCATGATGGATGTTAGTTACATATTAAATGAACTTGGTGAAGACAGGGAAAACTATTTCAATGCTATTGCTCCTCCGATTATTCAAACCAGCAATTTCAAGGTCAACAAAGTGGAAGACCTTAAAAAATTATTTGAAGATGAATACAGCGGTTATTTGTATAGCAGGGGTTTGAACCCGACTGTTGAAATATTGCGCAAGAAATTAGCTGCATTAGATGGGGCAGAAGATTGCCTGGTATTTAACAGCGGTGCGGCGGCTATTTTTGCTTCAGTGCTTGCAAATGTAAAATCCGGCGATCATATTGTTTCGGTTGAAAAGCCCATACACCTGGGCGCAGCGCATGTTTGATGTGGTGCTTCCGCGTTTTGGTGTTACCACAACTTATATTGATGGAACAGCAATTGAAAATTTTGAGCGTGCCATTCTTCCCACTACCACAATTATTTATCTTGAATCACCCAATTCATGGGAATATAAATTGCAAGACCTGAGAGCTGTTGCCGAACTGGCGAAATCTGAAAATATCACTACTATTATTGACAACAGCTATTGCACGCCATTGTACCAAAAACCAATTGAGCTTGGCATCGATATTTCAATGCAAACAGCTACAAAATATATTGGCGGCCACAGCGATACGCTGGGCGGCGTGCTCACAGGTTCAAAAAAAATGATAAAAAAAATTTTCGACAGCGAATATCTTAATATAGGCAGCGGCATACAGCCATTCAATGCATGGCTGCTGATCCGTGGTTTAAGAACTATACAAGCAAGGTTCGAAAGGATAACTCAAACTACGCATACTGTTCTCCGTTATTTGAAAGAAAATAGCAAAGTAGAATCTGTTCTTTTCCCGCTGGATGAAACTTTTCCGCAATATGAGCTTGCAAAAAAACAAATGCAGGGAGCTTGTGGGTTAATCAGCTTCTATGTTCGTGCAAATACCAGACAGCAGATTGTTGATTTTTGCGAATCGTTCAGGCATATTATGATGGCTGTAAGCTGGGGCGGCCATGAATCTCTCATTCTTCCTAAATGTGCGTCTCTAAGCGCTGAAGAATTTGATCCATCAAACAAAGAGCACCGCATGCTGCGTTTGTACATCGGCCTTGAAGATGCTGCCTATCTGATTTCCGACCTGGAAAATACTTTCGAAAAAACATTATGAACGGTAACAATTTTAACCTTTTTGTTGTCAAACGTGAAGGGCGATTCATTATTTTAGCAAATCCTAATTACCAAAACCACTTATCAAAAACCTGACAGTTCAATACATAAGTAAATTAAATTTGCGCTTAACCATGAAAAAACTTTTTTTACTACTGCTATATTGCTTTATTTTTTTTGTTGGCCGTTCGCAAGATAAATGGGATTTGAAGAGGTGTGTGGAATTCGCACTTACCAACAATATTTCTGTTAAGCAAACAGATGTTCAGGCAAGGCTTTCTGAATTAATTTTAAAACAATACCAGCTTTCCAGGATACCATCAGTAAATTTTGGCACCAATGTCGGGTATAGCTCCGGTCAAAGTCAGGACCCGGCTACATTTGCACTGATTACAGCAGGCCTTTGGTCAAATCAATATTTTCTACAGACAAGCGTGAACTTTTTTAATTTCGGCAGCATTAAAAATAATATTGAAGGAAGCAAGTTTGCTTACGAGGCAGCTAACGCAGCAACAGATAAATTAAAAAATGATGTTTCACTGAATGTTGCTAATGCATATTTACAGGCGCTCCTTTCCATTCAGCAGGCAAATGCTGCAGAAATTCAAGTGAAGCTTTCTCAATCCCAGCTTGACATTACCCGCAAACAAGTTAATGCAGGAACGCTTCCCGAATTGAATGCCGCTGAAATAGAATCACAATTGGCGCAAGACAGTTCAACGTACGTTACCGCAAAGTCGAATGTAAGCCAGGCAATCCTTACGTTAAAAGCCTACATGAGCCTCGATGCGGCAACGCTTTTTATCATCGATACACCAAATGTTGAAAAGATACCCATTGAAAATATAGCAGACCTTGAACCAAGCGTAGTTTATACACTGGCACTCCAAAATCAGCCACAACAAAAGGCAGATGCTTTGCAACTAAAATCTGCATCAAAATATATTGCAGCAAACAAAGCAGCAATGTATCCGACCTTTTCTTTGGGAGGCCAATTTTATACTACTTACACCAATCAAACTTATGAGGCATTGACGGGCTCTCCTTTTTTGATAGTTGACACTGTTGGGAGAGTGGTCGGTTCTAATCAGCAAGTTGTTTATGATCAGGTTGCGTATGCATATAAAAAGACGCCTTATTTCACGCAATTGAATCAAAATTTCAGGCAATCGATAAGCCTCGGAATAAATGTCCCGATTTTTAATGGCGGCACGCTTAAGATAAATTATGAACGCTCAAAACTGAATTATAAAAATTACGTGCTTCAGCAAGATCTCGATAATTTGAATCTAAAGCAAAATGTTTATCAGGCCTATAACCTTGCTGTCGCCGCTATGCAGAAATTCGAAGCAACTAAAAAAGAACTTAGCGCGGCTCAAAGAAGTTTCGATTATGCTCAAAAAAGATACAATGTGGGATTACTTAACACAATCGATTTGCTGACGAATCAAAACAATTATTTTAAAGCAAAAATTGATTTGCTTTCTTCTCAGTTCGATTTTGTTTTTAAAATGAAAGTGCTTGAGTTTTATAAAGGCATGGGAATAAAATTATAAAAGTATAACTGCTCTGTTTATGAATAAGAAATTGCTATGGATAATTATCAGCCTTGTCGTGATCATCATTTTGCTGGTAATATTAAAAAAGGCCGGGGTTTTTGGAAAAGATGAGGGCGTAAAAGTTTCCGCAGAAAAAATTGTGAAGAAAACGATTACTGAAATCGTTACTGCAAGCGGAAAAATTTATCCTGAAATTGAAGTGAAAATAAGCCCGGATATTTCCGGTGAAGTGGTTGAGCTTACAGTGCAGGAAGGCGATAGCGTGAAGAAAGGCCAGGAGCTGGCAAAAATTTACGCAGACATCTACACAACACAACGTGATCAGGCAGCAGCTCAGGTGAACCAACAAGAAGCCGTTGCTTCAAACAGCAGCGCACAATTGCCAGGCTTGAAAGCTGCGCTTGACCAGGCAAAGAAAAATTATGATCGAGAAAAACAATTGTTGGATGATAAAGTAATTTCACAATCAGAATTTGATCAGGCTGAAAGCACATATTTATCTGCGCAAGCAAATTATAATGCAGCCGAACAAAGTATTATCGGCAATCAAGCGGGTGCAGTTAGCGCGAAAGCAAATCTTTCTATCGCAGCAAAAAATCTTAGCAGAACTACGGTTGCGGCGCCAATGAACGGAGTCATTTCCTCTTTGAGTATTAAAAAAGGTGAGCGTGTTGTTGGTAACTCTATGATGGCAGGAACGGAAATGATGCGTGTTGCTGACATGAGTAAGATTGAAGCAATTGTTGATGTTGGCGAAAATGATATCCCAAAAGTTCATCTCGGTGATTCTGCGGACATTGAAGTGGATGCATACAACAATAGAAAATTTAAGGGCATTGTCACACAAATTGCAAGCAGCGTTGCGTCAACATCTACAACAACAAGCACCGTTTCCTCGAACGACGTTACGAACTACAAAGTGCATATCAGGCTTTCACCAAGTTCATATCTGGATTTGTATGATTCAAAAAGACCTAAAAGTTTTCCGTTCAGGCCAGGAATGACAGCAAGCGCCGATATTCAAACCAACACACATACAAATGTTCTTGCAGTTCCGATTAATTCTGTTACAACCCGCGACAAGAATAGCGGCAATGCGGTGAACAGCACAAAAACAAGCCAGAACAAGAAAACTGATGACAACAATAAAGACAATGACGATAATAATAACACTGCTAAACCAGCTTCAGGCGATTTGGACGAAGTGGTTTTTTTATTGCAGCCCGATGGCACGGTAAAAAAATATAAAGTAAAGACAGGTATTCAGGATATCAATTATATAGAAATAACAGACGGTATTAAAGAAGGCAGTGAGGTGATAACCGGTCCGTATAGCACAGTGAGCAAAATGTTGAATGATGGAATGAAGGTGCAGGTAGTGGCAAAAGAAAAACTTTTTGATACAAATAAAAATTAAACCCAGCGCTATAAAGAATTAATTTGCTTTTTAATTTTTGAAAAAATAATTTGGCTTTGTTGTTGTAACGATATTGAAAGAACAGCTCAACGAAATCTTAATTGGTTTTTATGAAGTTCGGCATAATTGGTAGTGGAAGTTGGGCAACTGCGCTTGCAAAAATCCTCACAGACAATAAGAATGTTATTAACTGGTGGATCAGGAATGATGCTACTATTGAACATTTGCAGAAACGCCACCACAATCCAAATTACATCAGCTCGGTTTATTTTGATGAATCGCTTTTAAAGTTAAGCAGCGACGTTGGCAAAATAATTCTACATTCGGATTGCGTTGTTGTTGCGGTACCATCAGCATACATTATTGAAACATTAAAAGACCTTGACAAAAATATCTTCACCGGAAAAAAAATTATCTCCGCAGTAAAAGGAATTTTACCTGATGAGAATTTGCTGTTAAATGATTATCTCAAAAAAAATTTTGATTTCGAGCTCAACAGTTATTTCACGGTCATGGGCCATTGCCATGCTGAAGAAGTTGCGGCAGAAAAACTTTCTTATCTAACTTTTTCAGGAACCGATGAAACTTCGGCCAAAGAAATTGCATCTTATTTCACAACAGAATATATCTCTACTATTGTCAATAATGATGTGTATGGAGTTCAATACGCAGCGGTGCTAAAAAATATTTATGCACTTGGTGCGGGCATTGCTCATGGGCTTGAGTATGGCGATAATTTTTTGAGTGTGCTGATCGCAAATTGCGCTGATGAGATGGCCGGGTTTTTAAAAAAAGCAGGTATTCAGAATATTGAAGTTGGGGTCCATGAAGCAGAAGATCCCATATCTCATAAAAAAAGCGCCAGCTATGCGGCTTCTGTTTATCTTGGCGATTTGCTGGTTACGTGTTATTCTCTTTTTAGCAGAAACAGAACTTTTGGGAATATGATTGGAAAAGGATATTCGGTGAAATCTGCAATGCTTGAATTGAATATGGTTGCTGAAGGATATAATGCCAGCAGGTGCATTTATGAAACGAACAAAGAAATAAAAGCCGAGATCCCGATTGCAACAACAATCTATAAAATTCTTTGGGAAAATGTTAAAGTTCGCGAAGGGTTTAAACAAATTGAGCAGCTGCTCGTCTGATATATGGAATAACTCTTAAAATTATGATGCCTCTATCTTACAACGGTTTTGGATTTATGGCCATCCTCATCATGGTTTCCGTTCTTTCAATAGGGCAGGCGATTAAATATGTGAAAGAACGCAGCCAAAGCCATCATCAAAAGCAGGAGCATTAATATCTAACCGGTTCTTCAAAAAATAAGCTCGCAGCAATTCCATCGGCTAATAATTTTCCTTCTGTTGTCAACAGAAGTTTTTCTTGTTCAAGTTTTAGCTTCTTTTCATTGATATACTTTCTCGCATTTTCAAAAAGCATCTCTTTTGATTTTTGCCTAAAATTTTTTTCGATATAATTCAAATCGCAGCCTTCAATGGTTCTCAGTGAAATCATAATATATTCATTCAGCCTTTGTGTTTGTGTCAATTCTTCTTTTTCAAATGGGACTTTATTTTGTTGAAGAGATTCGTTGTAAAGATGATTGTTTGCAATATTCCATCTTCGTTCAGCTCCATTGTAAGAATGTGCGGATGGCCCCAATCCAAGATATTTTTTTCCTTGCCAATACGAAGAATTGTGCTTGCTTCTTTTTCCGAGTTTTGCGAAATTTGAAATTTCGTAATGCTCGTATCCGGCATTGTTCAAAATATCCATCAATATCATAAATTGTTCTGCTTGCACATCTGTATTTATATCGGCAACTTTCTTTTGCGCTATCATTTTATGCAGCAAAGTTTTTGGCTCAATAGTTAGTGCGTAACACGAAAGATGAGGAATTTGAAGACCGATTGCCTGTTCTAAATTTCTTTGCCAGCTTTCGTTGCTCAAAGTTGGATTGCCATAAATAAGGTCGATGGTAATATTGTCAAAGCCTTTGTTCTGCGCAGATTTTATACTGTTGATGGCTTGTTGGGCATTGTGCGCACGGTTCATCCAGATCAGATCTTCCTCAAAAAAACTTTGAACACCGATACTTAAGCGATTAATGCCAGCCGTTTTCCATTGCCGCAATTTTTCATCGTTGATGTCATCGGGGTTTGCTTCTAATGTAATTTCCGCATCTGTATCTATTTTGTATGATGAATAAAGTTCATTCAATATCCTGTTTAAATCTTCAAAATCCAGTAATGACGGCGTTCCGCCACCAAAATAAATAGTCTCCACCACTTCTTTTCCTAAATATTCTGTTTGAAGAACTGATTCTTTCAATAAAGCGGCAACAAAAGCGTTTTTATTTCGTAAAGAAGTGGAAAAGTGGAAATTACAGTAATTGCAGGCTTGTTTGCAAAAGGGGATATGTAAATAAATGCCTGCCATTCGATAGTTCAATATTTGGTGATCGACAATAAATAGTCAAGCTAATATAGTATCCATTCTTTACGATTGGCTACTTACAATCAGGGTTCATGAAAATTGCTGCTTAACGAGATGTCAAAATTAAGGTTATACAGTTGTATCATATTATTGCTAGCCTGCTGTGCTGTGCAGGGCCAATATCAATTGAAGATTATTTCAGTTGATAGGGATTCGGTATTTCTTTCAAAAACAATTTCTCTTCAAACTTCTTTCAAAAATAAAAATGCTTGCCTTGATTACCTTGCTGAGTTGCCAGCTCTGTTAAAATCAAAAGGCTTTGTCACAGTTTCGGTTGATAGTATTTATAGCGATTCGACAAACATGACTGTTCATTTGTACACCGGCGATTCATTTAAATGGGCACATATAAAAACAAAACATGCAGATGCCCCCATATTGGAATCTGTCGGCTGGAATGAAAAAAATTTTTCCGGGAAAGTTCTCAATTATCAGCAGTTGATAAGCACACAGCAACAAATGCTGAATTATATGGAGAACAATGGATATCCGTTCGCAAAAATATGGCTCGATAGCATATCAATTGAAAACGATCAATTAAGCGGAACACTAAAAATTGACAGATGCCCATTGTATAAAATTGACAGCATTCGCATATATGGCAACGTAAAAATCTCAAATAATTTTTTA
>CAVRBD010000066.1:0-202134 GCA_963718975.1 uncultured Bacteroidota bacterium
TTACAGATGAACCGTTATCTATTTAATAGCTGATTGCTTCCCGAAACCACGGTAACTGGGTAAATTTTATCACAATAAATAAATAATATGATTTAATCCAAAAACTTTTACACCTTTATCGCCCTTTATCAAATTATCCAATCTCCTCAACATTTATTCATTCAAACCAAAACTTTCATTTATGTCATTTAATGTTCTTGACACGGTAAGGAGCCTATTCAACGACGAGATTGTTAGCAAGGCAGCATCAGCGCTTAACGAAAAAGAAACAAGTATTTCAAAAGCAATTTCAGGGATCGTGCCATCGATTATCGGAGGCATTGTTTCAAAAGCATCATCTGGCGACCATGGCCCCGGAACAATTTTAGATTTAGCAAGAAGCGCAGCAAACACAGGTGTGGCCGGCAGCCTCACAAATGCTTTCGATACCAACTCAAATTTGTTGAGCAAAGGGTGGGAAATGCTAAAAACTATTTTCGGCGATAAATTGAATAGTGTTATTGCAGCTGTTTCAAATTATGCGGGAATTAAAGAATCTACATCATCTTCATTGATGAGCATGGTTGCACCTGCTGCATTGAGTGTGATCGGGCAGCATGTGCAACAAAACAACTTGAATTCATCAAGTCTTTCAAGCTGGCTTGCTTCTGAAAAAAGCAAAATAATTGCAGCAATTCCAAATGGGCTTGGTTCATCTTTAACAGGGCTTCTTGGCCTCAGCGCAATTGACAAAACTGTTTCTTCAGCCGCACATAATGGTGAAGATAATATTGAGAAAACAGGCAACAGCATGAAATTTTTATTGCCCTTGTTCCTTGGCATCTTAGCTGTTATCCTCTTAATTTACTTCTTCAAAGGCTGCAATGGCGCAGACACAACCAACGCCGGCACTGATACTTTACAAGAGCATGTTAAGGCCGATACAACTGCCGTTGTTGCGCCAGCGCCTGAATCAATAAAAGTAAAACTTCCAAACCGCATTGAACTGGATGCTTATAAAGGTGGCATTGAAGATAAGCTGGTTGCATTTTTGATGACAGATTATTCAAAGCTTGGCGAAGATTCATTAAAGAAAATTTGGTTTGATTTTGATAATCTGACTTTCAAGCTCGGCAGTGCGGAAATCACTCCTGAAAGCCAGCACCAGATTGATAATATAGCAGCTATTTTGAAAGCATTCCCTAAAGCGAAAATCAAAATTGGAGGGTATACAGATAAAACCGGGAATGAACCTGTCAACAAAAAATTATCCGGAGACAGAGCAACCGCTGTGAAAGTGGCTCTGGATAAAGCGTCCGTTGGTGCTCAAATTATAGGAGCTGAAGGTTATGGTTCTGATTTTGCAGTTTATCCCGCAACTGCTCCTGAAAGCGATAGAGTTCATGACAGGCATGTGTCTGTAAGCGTTCGATAAAATTTCTTCAGGGGTTCAAGATTGATAAAAGCCTCCGATTGGGAGGCTTTTTTATTTCTACTGTTGTAATAATACGCTCACAATCTTATCCCATTCTTTTTCGAGAGAAAAATCGGGCATTGACTTGCCGGCTTTTCTATACCAATAATTTGCGTTTGAAAGATCGCCTTCTTTTCTGTGCAGGTAAGCATGCACCCAATATGCCTTGGGTTCTTCAAGCTCATCAACCAAATGATGTGCTGCATGCCAATCGCCTTTTGCATCAAGCCATAAAGATTTTAGCAGCACTGAAATAGCTTCTGGTGGCTGCGCAGCAGATAATGAAAGTTTGAAACTTTCCAGATTCATTGAACAGAAATTATAATTAAAGATAGAAAAATTGGTGCGGGAATAATAAAGTCAATAATGTGCAGTAGTGTCTCAATTTGAAATTTAATTTGGGATTTGTCATTCCGACGAAGGAGGAATCTCTGAGATGCCTCGTACCTCGGCATGACAAGTGCTGTAGTGAAAAATTCAAACTGAGACACTACTTGATGTGCTGTCGGAACGTTTTGTTTCGGATATTATTTTATATAAAATAACTTAACATATATCCACAATAAAAAATACCCGGTTATAGTTATGTTCAGGAAATCCTAATATCACGGTTCATCCTATTTATGAAGCCGAAAAACCCAATAACCGTCTCTATTTGTGCATGCATTGCATGCATAGTTCTATTTGTGATTCTTTTCCCATCGCATCTTAATGCGCAATGCGCAACTGTTTTAAAAAGCAAAACGTATAATGTACTGCTAAATGGAACCGGCAATAATTCCTGGGGTTTTTTATTTCCTCAATTCGACCCATCAGTAGGAACGCTTGTTGCAGTTGATATAAAATCCATCGTTTCTGTTAATGTAAATTTTCAATTGCAAAATGACGGGAGTAGCGCAGATAGTTACAGTTTACAAGTTGGCCGTGATGATGACATTAGCGTGAGTTCCCTTGTATCCCCTATATCTAATTTTTATTCTACAAATAATGGCCCTTACAATTTACAGGCAGGGCAGGATACGGTAGGCGCGGGCACAACAGCTTCGCCACAGTTTTTTCCGCTCTTATCTTCTTATTTAATAAATGATTCAATCGTTTCAGATGTAGTTGGTTTTTTAGGTACCGGCTACGTTACTTTTAATTACAATCCCGTTACATATGTAACGGTAGCCACCGGAAGCAATTATAACCTTAGCAGTGCTGCGAGCGATACGATGAAGATCAGCCTTGTTTATTATTACTGCACTTCAAATATTTTGCCCGAATCGATCACCAGTTTTTCGGTTGAAAAAGATCCGGGCTCTTATGCAAAGCTTTCGTGGGATGTACAAAATGAACAACCAGGAATGAAATATGTGATTGAAGAAAGTAATGACGGGATAAATTTTGACAGTGTTGGATTTGTACTGTCATCATTAAATAAAGGAAGTGCCGATAAATATATTTTCGATTATCTTATTCCTTCAGGAACGACGGGCAAATTATATTTTAGGTTGAGAGAAATCAGTGGGGAAGATTTTATAAGATATTCCGAAATAAGAATGCTTGATCTGGATAATTTTTCGGGGCCATACCTGTCGCCAAATCCCGCACAAGATTTTGTTGATATTGTTTTTGGAGAATCTTCAGCAGATCATGAAGTGCAAATTTTTGCTATTGATGGAAGGTTAATTCAAAAAAATTATTACATCAATAGTTCATCGGCTCACATCAGCTTTATTAATAAATTGGCAAAAGGCGTTTATTTTGCGCGTGTCATCAACTCTTCCACAAAAAGCGCAAGTACAATATTATTTGTGATTAGATAAGGCAGTATTTGAGTTTATCAAACAATAAGCCTCTTCAAATTAATAAAATAACCCCAGCCAAAGTGCCTGGATTATTTATTTGTAAATAATACTAATCAATTGATTTTGTTATAGCATCAATTGGAAATAAATAATAATTTTTGTGAGCACTTGCAAATCCAGAAAAACATTTCTAGTTTTACGACTTGAGTTTCCAGAACCTTTCTTCTGATTAAAGAGTTATTATCTTCCTTTTCCTCAAATCCATTCTTATCAAATCCTTAGTCTGTCACACACCTTGCAGGTTTTTGTGATGGCATCCTCAAAATAATACAACGCTTACATTTCTGAAATCCCATTCCTTCCTGAACTAAGCCGCCTAATTTTTTAAATGACATCGTTATTTTTAGTATGTCTTTATGCACATATTGAAAATATTGTTTCATGATATTGTGCCAATCCTTCGATAAAGCTTTCTGATATTTCCTTCTATAAAACCTTCTGAAAGGCGAAACAATTTTTAATATAAACGCACCCACAATGAAAGCTTTATTACCCTTTTTGAAAAGGATAACATCACTTATAATGCTGATGTTGTTTTTTGCATTTACACAAAAGAGTTTTGGGCAGGCTGCAACTGCAACCTGGAATCCAAATTCATCAATTACACCCAGTGCGACAGGCAACATTACTGCTTCTTCACTTTCGTCAGGAAATGGAAGTTTAGGGTCAGGAGTCACTGGTTCGGGAACCTATTCCTACAATAGCAGTACTTATGGTATTGGTGGGGAAGGATGGTCTACAAGTCCATCTTCTCCAGGAGCTACTTCCAGTACATATGCACAGTTTCAAATTACGCCAAATTCAAACTATTCTTTCTCGCTCACTTCATTTTCATTTAATGTATACACGAATGATGGCAATGACAGAGTAAGTGTTTACTGGTCAACAAGCTCTACTTTCTCAACTTATGGAACTGTTGGTTCTACAACAGGTGTAAACTCCGGTAACAATATTAGTTATACGGGTTTAACTGGTATATCCGCTGCTTCGGGGCAGTCACTTTATATAAGAGTTGTTTTCTATTACATGAGTTCAAATAACAACAAGATTGGAGTTTTGTCGAGCTGCATAGCTACTGGAACCACTACTGCTGTTGCAAACCTAACGGCATCCTCAACTTCTCTTAGCTTCCCAAATACAGCAGCAGGCAATAGTTCTGCTACTCAGACATTTAATTTGTCTGGCACAAATCTTAGTCCCGCTTCAAGTACTATAGCTGTTACGGCCCCACAGGTTATCAGGTTTATAATGGCACTACATGGGTTAGCTCGTATAACATTTCATACTCGGGCGGCGCACTTTCCTCAACCACAATTTCTGTAAGATTTTCGCCAACAACCACAGGAACTATTTCTGGAAATGTGACTATTAGCGGAGGCGGCGATGCTACACCCCCAACTGTTGGTGTAACAGGTACTGCAACAACCGGAACTGCGACAAAATTGGTTTTTAGTGTTCAGCCTTCGAATGCAATTGCGGGTGCTTCAAATAGCCCAGCAGTGTCAGTATATATTGAAGACACCTATGGTAATGTAGTAACTACTGCAACAAACAGCATTTCAATGGCAATAGGCACTAATGCCGGCGGAGGTACATTGTCAGGAACTACGCCTGTAAACGCCGTTAACGGCGTAGCCACTTTCAGCAATCTTTCAATCAACAAATCAGGGAACGGATATACACTTGTAGCCAGCGGTACTTCTTTGACAAGCGCCACTTCAACTACTTTTAATATTACAGCGAGCACAGCCACTCAATTGGCTTTTGGCGTGCAACCAAGCAATACAGTTTCAACCGCATCAATTGCCCCTTCAATAACGGTACTTGTTGAAGACGCTTACGGCAACATAGTAAATGCAACAACCAGCATTACTGTTGCTATTGGCACAAACCCAAATAGCGGCACATTGTCTGGCACAAAAACAGTATCAGCATCTGCAGGTACTGCTACGTTCAGCGGTCTTTCAATTGACAAATCAGGAAATGGTTACACACTTTCAGCCAGTGCTACTTCATTACCAACTGCCACTTCAAGTGCGTTCAACATAACTGTAGGGACAGCATCAAAATTGGTGTTTAATGCGCAACCAACCAGTGCAACCGCAGGAGTTTCGATATCTCCAGCCGTAACGGTTTATGTTGAAGATGCCGGAAACAATTTGGTAACTACTGCTACCAACAGCATCTCAATGGCTATAGGAACCAATCCCGGCGGAGGGACATTGTCTGGAACTACACCAGTAAACGCTGTTAATGGCGTTGCTACATTTAGCAACCTTTCCATCAACAAGTCCGGAACAGGATATACACTTGTAGCCAGTGGCACTTCATTGACAGGCGCAACATCAAACACATTTAATATCTCTTTTGGTGCACTTTCCAAGTTTGCATTTTCTACCATCGGCACACAATCTGCTGATGCTCCTTTTTCCGTTACCATTACGGCACAAGATGCATACGGAAACACAGTTACTTCTTTTGCCTCAACAGTAGCTATGACAATTACAGCAGGCAACACAGTAGCTCCCGCTACCTCGAACGCATTTAGCAGCGGCGTCCTAGCCCAGAACTTCACTGTTTTGCAATCAGGTTCAAGTCAGGTGTTGACCGCAACTTCGGGCACTGCATCGGGTCCCAGCAACTCATTCACAGTAAGTGCATTTGCAAGCAGTTCAACTGATTATTTCAGAACAAATGCATCATCGGCAGATTGGGCAAATATTGCAACATGGCAAGGTTCTCATGATGGTACAAATTGGTACACCGCAACTGCTTATCCGACAAGTAGCGCAACTTCTATTTTAGTTCAAAATAGTATCACTATCAGTACTTCGGTAACATCTTCAAAACTTATAATTAGCAGCGGCATCATTAATATAAATGGATCAAATGGTAACTTGAATAACTCAGGCACCATCACAGGGGCAACAGCTTCTACTTTGTTAGTCAATAGCGGCGGCACTTATACGCATGCTCTTGATGGTGGCACCATTCCGACAGCAGCCTGGAATAATACATCAACTTGTGTAGTAAGTGGCATAACAGCTACTTCGCCAGCAGGCCTTGGTCAAAGTTTTGGCAATTTCACATGGAGCAGCGTGCTGTCAAGCGATGTAGAATTAAACAGTGCATTAACCACTATTAATGGAACATTTACGTTCAGTTCTAATAATGCCTCAGGCAATCTTATCCTTTCCACAAATAATGCACTCACATTAAATATTACCGGTAATTTATCTGTGCAAGGCAATAGTTCAACGTTAATATTAACTAACGGAACTTCCAGCCCTACAGTAAACATTGCAGGCAACCTATCTATAACAAATGGCAGCCAGTTGGACTTTGCTGATGGCAGCGGAGCAGGCATGATTAATTTGAAAGGAAGCTATACTACATCAGGCGCATCGAGCTGCAATGAAACGAACTCAGCAAATGGCTCCTATACCTATTATTATTACTATGGCTATGTATATTCAGGGAATTCGGGCGGGGCATCCAATGGTAAAATTAATTTCATAGGAACAAATCAAACGCTAAGCAATTCAGCAACCGGTGATTTATCAAATGTCGATTTAACGATAAATAGCGGCACAACAGTTACTTTACAAAGCGGTTTTGCAATTAATAATGGCCCTACTTCTTATTTTAATGGATTCTTTTCTTATTACTACGCAGATTTGAGCACATTAACAGTGGCAAATGGCGGGGTGTTGATTTGTGGCACTAACAGTATCACCGGCGTATCAAAAGCTACTTCTGGAAGCACCACAACCATGAATTCAACATTTGTTTTAAGCAGTGGTGGAAGCTTGCAAATGGCTTCTCAGTACGGAATTACTGCTTCAGCCACGGGTTCTTCTGGTGGAAATATTCAAACAGCAACAAGAACATTTAATGGCGGTGCAAATTATATCTACAATGGCACAAGCGCACAGTCAACAGGTAATGGTTTGCCAACTGCTTTAACTGATAGCTTGACCATTAATAACAGCGCCGGTGTAACATTGAGCCAGGCTACTGCTATTAACAGCCCTGGGAAAATATTGCTTAGAAATGGAGTATTTACTAATGCAAATACTTTAACGCTCAGCACGGGATCAACTGTAATCAGAGATAATGGTTCATTATCTGCTGCGCCAACATTTAATACAATGGTAGATGTAATTTATACCGATCTTGGCGCAAATGCTTCGGCTGTAACAGCAGGAAATGAATTGCCATCTTCATCAACAGGTCTCGGAAATTTGACAATCAATAAAATAACTTCGAATGGAACAATTACCCTTGGCAAAGCTATAACAGTAAACAAAAACCTAACCTTAACTGCCGGAACATTAGATGCATCTACAAGCAGTTTTGGCATCGCTGTTCTTGGAAACTGGACTAACAACAGCGGTTTCACACAAAGAAACAGCACAGTTAGTTTTGCAGGTTCATCAGTTCAAACCATTGGTGGCTCTGTGTCTACGGCTTTCTCCGGTCTCACAATCAACAATGCAGCAGGTGTTACTCTTATCGATGGCACCAACAATGTAAATAAAACTGTGTCGGGTTTACTTACTTTAACTTCAGGCATGCTTACTACTTCATCGACCAATTTATTGGCGCTGAGCAGTACTGCAACAACAAACCTGGCAGTATCAGCTTACACAAACACGTCTTATATAAACGGTCCGATGCAGAGAACAGGGAACACAGCATTTATTTTCCCCGTGGGTAAGTCAACATGCTACCAGCCGATTGCTTTAACAGCACCAGCTGATGGCAACCCTTATACTTTTACTGCTGAATATATCCACTCAAGCGCTCAGGCATTGGGCAATATTTTAACTGGTTCGAATTTGCAGACCGTAAGCAGCTGCGATTACTGGAACCTTAATTACGCCGGTGGCAGCACATTGCCTACTTCAATTGGCGTAACCTTATATTGGAACCAGAATAATTCATGCGATGCTGTTACAAATGCGGAGGCGATTGCGCATTTTAACGGCACAAAATGGGATGTGATTGGTGTAGGTGCATATAACCTTACTGGAAATGCAACCAATGGTTCTATTAATTTTATGGGTGCTTCTTCATTCAGCCCTTTTTCGTTGGGAACGACCAGCACGACCAGCAATCCGTTGCCGATAATACTTGATTATTTCACGGCAACAAAAGAAACAGGTTATAACAAACTTACCTGGAAAGTAGAATGTACTTCATCATCATCAAGCTTTGATGTTGAGCGTTCTTATGATGGAAGCAGCTTTACAGCCATCAATACGGTAAACATAAGCTCTCCGACAGACTGTTCTGTACCGTTCAATTACAACGATTACAACAGCGCTGGAGCGAAGGTTTATTACAGGATTAAAATGGTGGATGTAGACGGAAATATCACTTATTCAAATATTGAATTGATATTGAGCGATGCTAACATGCTTGAGCTGATGAGCATACAGCCGAACCCTGTTCGTGGTGATGCGAACCTGAAAGTTTCTGCATCAGCTACCCAGAACATTGAGCTTTCTATCATGAGCATCGATGGAAAAGAGCTGCAGCGCAAAATCATGCAGGTGCAGGCAGGCACAAGCCTAATCAACCTGAGCACTTCAATGCTTTCAAATGGCATCTATTTCGTGAAAGGAATTTTTGCAAATGGCCAAACCAACACTATTAAGTTTGTAAAACAATAATAAAAATAATGATTGAACTGAAAGCCCCGCAAAAGTGGGGCTTTCAGTTTTAATGGCACTAAAAAAATGCTCGCCGTGAACACTGCGCAGAATATTTTTAAAGTGATATACATACACTGCTTTAGAATTTTGAAAATGCAATGAAACAAAAACGCGGAACTCTAAAGTTGTACGGAACGAGTACAAAAGCTTCTAGATAAAAATATGTGGAGCTATCAGTTTTGAACGGAGGGAATTGGCTGATCACGTATCAGCTTTAAATACAAATAAAAAAGGATATGCATGCGCGTTATTTATAAAAAACCTATCCTTCAAAAATCAGAGAGAAAACAATCATGCGGGAATTGAGCTTGTCGATAGTGCTGGAATAAATCAGGTTCGGGTCACGGCTATGCACATTAATAAGCCCGTCGCTGATTTTTATTTCAGGAGATAAGATGAAGACAGGGAAAAAAAACTGAAAGCCGATGCCTGCCTCAATACTGAAATCATAAGGCTTAAGTTTCACAAGATCCTGTGCTTTTCGTGCAGTGGCATTTGATGCGAGGTCGTACTGATAATTTACGCCCCCAATCATATAAACGCGAAAATTTTCGATGCGGTCACTTAAAAACTTTATCTGAGTCGGGAAACCGAGCAAAATAGATTCAACCTGTTTCAAAGCGGTTGATTCCTGACCGGTAGCCGTGTTCATTATATGGTATTCAAGATTTTTGTATGCGAACATCAATTGTGGGAATACGATACGAAATTCCCAGTGGTCGGAAAGGTGCAATGTATGCATACCGGCAAGCCCAAAGCCGCCTGTATTGCGTGGGTTCACAGACATGATGCTGTCCTGTTGCAAAAAGCTCGGGTGAGCGCTTACCTGAAAATGTGAATTATTATAAATAAGCGCAATGCCGAGGTGGTAAAGTTTATCGTCGTGATCGGGAAGGTTCAAATTGTCGCGCAGTTGCGCATCAGCATTGAATGATGTAGCAATAAATCCGCAAAGGGCGATCGTGTAAATCAGAGCTGTTCTTTTCTTCCGCAATAAATGGTGCATATCCCTAAACTAAGCGTTTTTAAATAAGTGTTCGTATATCCTGCCTTTATTAAAATGTCCAGAAAATTGCTTCCTTCCGGAAAAGCGTTTACTGATTCGTTCAGATATTCATATGCTTCGCGGTTTTTTGCAACAAATTTCCCTATTCCAGCCGCAGCTATCTTCATGTACAACGAATAGATCCTTTTAAAAAAGAACTGTTTTGGCTTTGAAAACTCAAGCACCACCAGTTTTCCGCCTGGCTTCAGCACCCTCAGCATTTCTTCAAGCCCTTTTTCAAGGCTGGCAAAATTTCGCGCCCCAAAAGCCACCGTAATTGCATCAAACGAATCGTCAGGAAAGTTTATTGCCTCGCTATCGCCTGCCCTCAGCTCAATAAAGCTGTTTAACTTTTGGTTAGCAATTTTTTTCCGCCCAGTTCAAGCATGCCTTCTGAAATATCTATGCCAATTATTTTTTTTGGGTGAAGATATTTAGCCATCATAATAGCAACATCGGCGGTTCCCGTAGCTACATCAAGTATTATTTGTGGTTTAATTTCCTTTAGTTCGCTGATCGCTTTTTTTCTCCACCGCACATCAATGCCGCCGCTCAGGAACCTGTTCATAAAATCATAGCGGAACGCAATTCTGTCGAACATGTTAGCAACCTGCTGTTTTTTTTCCAGCTCCGAATTTTTGAAAGGAACAATATCGTCGTGCGAATATTTTGCCATCGGGCGGCGAAGATAATTCAAGTTTGTGGTTTGTAGTTTGGCTGTTCGTGGTTCTTCAATTGAATATTTATTATAAAAGCCGAGCACATTAATTTTTAGTTTTGTTTTTGGTAATGAACATTTGAACAGCAATGATCATCCTTGCGTCGCACTCTTGTGCTGAAGAAATTCTATTGAGCTTCGGTTTCATATTTTGCAGCAAGCATTTGTAATCAAATTCGCAACTTCAGGACCACAAACTATAAACAGCAAACCACGAACTGCGTTGTATCTTGCAGCCCTAATCATGGTCATCACATCGTCCGAATATATTATCAGCAGCCCCGATTATCTGCAATGCCCAAAACCTGATAAGCCTGAATATGCTTTTATCGGCAGGAGCAACGTTGGCAAATCATCTTTGATCAACATGCTTTGCAATAATGAAAAGCTGGCCAAAACTTCCGGCACCCCGGGAAAAACTCAGCTCATCAATCATTTTCTCATCAACAAAGAATGGTATGTTGTTGATTTGCCCGGCTATGGTTTTGCAAAGGTTTCTCAATCGCAAAGAAAAAAATGGGAAAAGATGATTGAAGATTATTTGCGCAACCGCGAAAGCCTGATGAATGTTTTTATATTGATTGACAGCCGACATGCACCACAAAAAATCGATCTCGATTTTGTGAATCAATTAGGTCAATGGAAAATCCCTTTTTGTATTGTGTTCACAAAATCAGATAAAGAAAACCAGCGCACAGTGAGCCTCAACGTAAGATCATTTTTGAATAAAATGAGGGAAACCTGGCAATTTCTTCCGCAACATTTTATTACGAGCGCAATAAAAAAATTAGGGCGTGAAAAAATTTTGAAGCTGATTGAAGAATGCAATAATGAATTTAAAGACCCATAAAATTTATTGGCGGTTATCCGAACAATTAAAGTGCATCAACGACGGGGTATAAACAGTTACAAAGCAGTCATCGCATTTGTCGGGATATAAAGTCAGCGTATCGTTTAAAAGTGTAACCCTATAATCTTTAATGCCCGCCATGGGCAAAATAATGCTTGTGTCGCTAATCTTTAATAATCCTGTGAGTTGATTTCCGCTGCTAGTTGCATCCGGAAAAAATGTGTAGCTGCCGCATTTTTGCATGCCCTGAACTGCGGAAATGAGAATCAATTGAGAATCTTTAACCTGAATATAAAAGCTTCCTGAATTTACCGGTGTGAACTTAATGCCTGCAATGCTCCCGCTAAAGCCAATGTAATTCCACACCCCTTCAATATTTGTTGGTGCAGTTATATCTGCCGATGAACTTATTTCATCTTTAGTACAGCTTATTAAAATGGTTGATAAAAAAGCGATGAAAAATATTGCAAGTCTCATTTTGGAAATTTGATATTTTGGACAACAAAAACCGCATAATCGTTGCAGTGAATATAAACTTTTAGAAAAATTTAGGAGATGATTCTTCTGGCGTGAAAAATTTCACGGCTATAAATTAAAAAACCCTTCGCGTGGCTCAGGGTTAGTTCACAACTTTGTTTGCGCAACTGCTGCTGGCAAAAGCTTCCGGCTTGGCTTTGAAGGCAAAGCCCATTCCAAGAATATAGCCCATTGCTTCTTTGAGCGCATCGTTGCTTTTGAAGTGAGGGTTGGTGTTGATGTCTGCATGCACTTCCATGTCCACATCATATCTGCTGAAAAGATTGCAAAGCTCGTAAGCAATCTCAATGCTTTTTGCAACTTCAACAAGCATTCGTTCTTTGATGCTGTACTTCGTTTTTGTTTTCTCGTTGTGTATGAACATAAAGCCGCCACGCCCTTCGCGAAGAAAAACAATCACTGTTGCAAATTCTGTTTCGGCGCCCTTCACTTGCGAATCAGTGCCGATACAAACTTTCAGGTGATAGCCTTTTTCTGTTTCTCTTTTTATAGCTTGTTCAACTGCATCAATGATGGGCAAATCAACAGGGTCGCCATTAAATTTTCTCCATAACATAAAAATGGGTTTTTCGAATTTACCGAAAAACCCATTAACAGCAAAATAGTGTGTGCGTTATCGTTATATTAACTCTTGGGATTTTTGTTAAATCTTTTGTGTAAGATTAGTTTTCTAAGGGTACGGATTAATTAAAATTTTTCAAGATTGCGATTAATGGTTCTTAATCGAGTTCAATAACGTAATGCGATGCTGTGGAAGAATAAATTGTGGTTGCAGCAAGTAAGCATTTGGCTTTTGCTGAAGCATTAGAGATATATTTTTAGTTAAGTGATGAAAGTAAGTGCGCGATAAATAAATAGCAGCAGATGCAAAAATGATTTGGCTGTTCATTTGAATATTTTAGGATTTTAAAAGGTACGATCAACTTATGAAATGAAAAATCTAACTACATTATTAAACGGGGAAATTATTTTGATATTGCATTAAAACTGATTTGTGCTTAGCAAAACTAAAGTGCATGCTTCTAAAGCCTTGATGCCATTGGCTTTGGCAATATCAAATAATTCATGATTTTCTGCGCCGGGGTTAAAGATGATTCTTTTGGGATGAAGCGAGAGAATATAGTCGTAATATTCTTTTTGATTTTTGGGGTTTAAGTAAATGGTGATCGTGTCAATATTTTCAAATTGCTTTTTTTCAGTTTCAATATTTATGTCTGCCACTTTTGTTTTTTTTCTGCCGATGGCAACAACATCATTTCCAAATTTGCGCAATTTATTCACTGCTAAATAGCTATATCTTTCCGGATTATCAGACGCTCCAAGAACAAGCGTTTTTTTATTTATTGATTCCATTAACTATAAACAATCTTTACTTAAAAAATGTTCTAATGATCTTTTAGTTTAATTTAAAAACGATCGGCTGCCTTTTATACGATTTCACTTTTCTATTATCCTGAACAGCGGCAGTCCACTTATCGCAAATGCCAATTATTCTGAGCGCTTCTTCATCTAAAGAATATTCAACTGATTTATTGATTTCGGGTTGTATAACTGACCCATCTTTGTCGATGATGAATTGAAGTATCACTTCGCCTTGCGAATTACTGTTCATTGCCCTGTCAGGATAATGCAGGTTATGATTTAGAAAATTTGCCCATCCAGATTGGCCGCCAGGATATTCTGATTCTGCTTCTCCTGGTTTTAATTCATATTTTTTTCCTTTTTCTTCCTTTGTCTCTTTAGGTGCGAACGAAGAATCTGTCAACAAGATTCCATTATCATAATTTTTCTTTCTTATTCTTTGACCTTTCTCATTTAAAAAATTCCATTCGCCATCCTGCGCTCCGTTTACGTAGCTGCCAAGCGAATCAATAGTGCCCTTCGGAAAATAAAAAGTGAACTTGCCATTTTTAATAGCGGCTTTTGCATCTTTGTAATTTTCAACCTTAACCCTCGGCCCATATATTTGGTAATACATCCATTCCCAGTCGGAATCGCCAGTTTGTCGAACACGCAAAAAATATACAGCTTTTTTTATATCGACGGTCTGCCACTTTTTATCAAAAACATAAAATTGGTCTTTATCTTCTGCGCTTTGGCTATGCGCGAATTCAAAAAAAATACAGAGAATGATGAGGAGTTTTAATTTCATAAAGAGGTTATTAAAACGTAAGCTAAAAATTTACTTGAATGAAATTTTTCGGAAGTAAATTATGATTTATTCTATTATTTCGGAGGGCATTCCAAACGCTTATCTGTTTTTTTCTTTGTTATTTTTGAAGAGCGTATTACAAAAGCAATATAGCCACCGCCGTCCTGCATTTTGTTTCTTGAAAAAATATTTGCCCAATTGTGTATGCCCAATAAAAGCGGCCCGGCTTTAAAGGCTGCGCCAATCCAAAACTGTTTGTCGGCATTATATTGAATCGGAAAATATACGCCCCACCTTTTTGTTTCCCATCTTGGAGTAATGGTGAGCAAATTTAATTCCCGTGCATATAAACCATTGCTGTTGTTAAATAAGCTGCCAAGGTTTATTGAAACATTTGCATTGATATAAAAATCATTCCCCAAAGGCTTGTCGATGTTCACAACTAACCGGGTGGGACCTTGGATTTTAAATTTGCCGGCAATAGAAGAAAAGCCATTCAGGATTGTGGATAGGCTGTCAGTGACGTTGTTGAAGTTAGTTGCTGAATCCAGTTTTTCATCAATTGTGCTATCGGCCAGGTTAGATATCGGCCCAGTAAAAGAGCGGCTATTGTTGCCATACCTGTATTGATTGTGGCCAATGTCTAAAATCGAAACTCCAATTTTCCATTCGTAATCGAAATAATCGTCTTCGTTGGAAGTATTAATGGCCTGAGATTTTATGAGATATTCAGCGCCGATATCAAATGAAAAGCCACCGCGTGTATTTGTTACCAGAAAATCTTTGATGTTGTTAGTGGTCGATTTGCCATTTTGCCAGCCATCAAAATTATATGAATATCCATATTTCGCGGTTGCGGTTTTTAGTGTGTAATATTGAGAAGCGCTGTTCATATTTAGCATTGCGCTGCCATTTTGAAGTTGTGCAAAAGCACCTGCAATTCCACGCATAGCCTTTACCGTTATTCCGGCATTCAGCCTTCCTTGCGCGCCATCCCAAATTGTTTGGCTGTATGTTGCAAATGCTTCAAGCCAACTGCTGCCTGTAAAATTTCCACGATAAATATTGTTGACATCGTTGTCTAAAAAAAAATCTCTTATGTTTTGAACTGTATCATTATAGCCATATGCGCCTGTTTTCAAAGTTCCATAACCTCGCAAATTGGCGCCAAACGAAATAGCTTGTTTTCGGTTGAGGGCAATCCTTGTATTTAGTAAGTTGATATTAAAATTAACATCTGAAAACCTGCTATAATTTCCATTATCTCCGGTAACCGTTGTGTTTTTATTTGAAGAAAGCAAAGAGTAATTGTTAATAGTAAATAAATTTGTTGCGCTCTTTAATTGCATGGAAAAAATATCAACATCCCATGGAAACGGAGTGTTTACAATTGACGCAGGGTTATTGCCAACTCCAAGGCTGCCAGCAAACGGCGAGCCTTCCACGGCATGATAATTTTGCGCATTTATTTTTTGGATGAACAGAGATAATGCTAAAACAGAAAAAAAATATTTCATTTTATTTTTCAATAAGGTGAGCCATGTGTTTGGCGGATCAAATATGAAACAAATTTTGGAAATGGTTTAATAAAGCGGATCAACAGGTTTGAAAGAAACTTATCTCCAAAAAAGCGCTGAATTATACGGCCTGCTGCCAATCGCTTGCTGAAAAACTGATTCCATTCATCGGTATATTCTTGTTCCATTTCATGCCGGGTAATATTTCCTTTCAAAAATAAAACAATATGTCTCATAGCGATCTTGCTTGCGTGGAGCGCCATGCTCATGCCATTGCCGCAAAGCGGAGTAATCATGCCGGCTGCGTCGCCGAGCATCAAAACATGATTTTCAATTTTTGTTTTTTTATCAAAACTTATTTGAGAAATAATTAAAGGTTCATTGAACAGAAATTCGGAAGAAGAGAATATTTTTTCGAGAAAGGGATTGGTACACAAAACATTTTTTTCCATTTCTTTAATAGAATTATTGTTCGCGGAAAGATTTTGTGCATTTGTCAAATAGCAAAGACAATATTTGTTTTCTTCAATTTGTGAAATGCCACAATAGCCATTCTTGAAATTGTGCAAAGCAATAAAATTTGATGGAAAGTTTGTCTTTATGTGATACTTCACCCCTACATAATTATTTAGCTTACTGTTTTTTTTCAATGAGAAGCCTCGTTTCCATTTTATATCCAGGTTGCTTCGTTTGCCAAAACAGCCACAAACAATTTTTGAATGACAATTAAATGATGAAGATTGTACGCTGAAGAAATTATTTTCAAAAACAATATCTGAGACTTTGTTCTGTTCAAAAATTTCAACGCCCAAAGCACTGGCAATGCCAGCAAGCGCTGAATCTATCTTATACCGGCTAATGCCAAAGCCACCCAATGGCAAATCACTTTCAATATATTTCCCATCAGGTGCAGAAACTATCAGATGTTTTATCACCGGTAAATTCCAATCACTTAATGGCAGGCCAAGTTCTTCAAGAAAATTCCAGTTTTCAAAACTTATGTATTCACCACAAACTTTATGGAAAGGATATTTTTCTTTTTCGAAAACAGCAACACTATAGTCAGCTTTCGCCAATTGAATTGACAATGCCAGTCCGGCAAGGCCACCGCCAATAATCGCTACATCATATATTTTATCAACAGGGTTGTTCATGTGTTTTTATTAGTAACAATTATCAGCCAGCGGAAAGCCCATTTCCATTGCAGCGAATAATTCCAGATGCCTGATTTTGCTAATAACGATTTCCATTCTTTCCTTTTAAATCCTCTTAGCACAGACAAAGGCGCGTCATTTTTCACAAGATATGATTTCGAAAAAATTTTTGTTAGCCAGCTTATTGAATAATACGCAAAAGAGTTTCTATGCAAGTCGTTGATGAAAAATCCAACTGCAGCATTTGCTTCTTGCCAACGCAACATCTTTGTCAATTCTTCATTTGTAAAATGATGGCAGAACAGTGACGAAAAAATAATATCCGGGTTTTTCGGAAATAAATAATTGGAATAATTACTAGTTATCAATTGAAAATTTTGCGGATCACATTTTGTTTTTGCATATTCAATACAACTTTCATTTATATCTATCCCTATAAAATGAGCGTCGATATTTTTTTTGTCGCACCATTTTTTAAGTGCTATTAAATTGTCGGCACCGCCGCAGCCAATTTCACAAACAAGAATATTTTTTCTTTTGCCCAGTAATTTTTTAAAACCGTTTAGTGTGATGAAATGGCCGCCCAGCTTTGCATTGATTATATTCAGCTCATACATGTTTTGCTTTATCGCATCGAAAGGGACATCATTTGTGTCGAGCAATTCTTTCTGATATGAGCGGTTTGCAAAATCCATAGTAACATTTTAAACGAGACCCTTGATTGCAGATGAAATATTTTTTAAAATTTAATAACAAGCAAAATATAAAATAACAAACAATAAGACAGCATATTTAATTCTGATTTGTATCATGAATGATACGACAGTGTTCGGAAACAATACACTTTATTTCTGTGCAAATGTCGATGGGCATTGAGTTTCAAAGAAATACGGATTGGCATGCTTTTCGAAATATTCACAGCATGAAAATGTTGCGATTTCTTTTCCAAATAAATGAAATGTTAAACATTCAAAAAAACAAAACGATATTTTTGAAATGCTGCAACATTTTCTAAGAAAGAGCGTCACATAATAAGCCGGTTTATTTTTCCCATCTAACTACACAAGTATTAATAGCCAACTTTCAAAAATTTTGAGAGAAAAGGAATGCTATTTGAAATCCATGAAAGTGTTGAACCAATAGAAAAGAAACAAACGAAAATATTCACCTTAAAAAAGTAAAAATCATGAAAGCATTAGTAAAACCAATTGTTGCGAGCCTTATAGCAGGTTTGCCTTTTCTTGCCAGCCCTGTTCTGGCTTCTTCGAAAACAAAAACAAGCGAAGAAATTTCATCACCAGAAAAATCATTCACAGTTTCTGTTAATCAGATCACTAATTCGGAAGTAATCAGAGTGCTTGTTTACAAACCTGAGTCAAAGAGATTGAGTATTAAATTAAAAGATGCGAGTGGCTCGACCATTCATAGTTTTTTAACGGAAAAAAATGCGAACAGAGTTGGCGAAGATTATGATTTTTTGGATGCAGAAGATGGCACTTATACTTTAGAAGTGTCTGATGGAAAATCAACTGTTAGCAAGCAAATCAAACTGCAGCATGCTAAAGTAGAAAGAGTAGCCTCAATCAGCATTAAATAATTTCAAGAGCTTCTACATGGGCACAAGAATATTTGACAATGCAGTTTTTGAAATTCAACGTGCTCATGTAGTTTTTTGATTGTTCGTTATGTAGACGCAACAAATGTTTCCATGGTCAATCCTGGGCCAAAAGCTGCGCCAAACAATTTCTTATTTTTTTGTGAGCCTGCCTTTTCAAAGATCTTTTTCAGCACAAATAAAATAGTTGCTGAGCTCATGTTTCCGTATTGCTTCAGAATGTTATAGCTATCATCCAGTTCACCATTTACAAAACACAAGCTTTTATGGATTGCTTCTAAAATTTTTTTCCCTCCGGGATGAATGCACCAATCGGTAATGTCTTCTTTTCTTAAATTATTTTTTTGCAATGCGCGATTGGTCAACAGCTTAAAGTCTTCTTCTATTAAGTTGGGAATATAACCGCTCAACGTCATTAAAAAACCTGTGGAAGACAGTTCCCAGGCCATATCTTTTTTCCCTTTTGTGAGAACTTCTGAATAAAAAGTTTTTAGATGGATTCCTTTTGAAGCATATTTATCCGGAGTAACAATTGCTGCGGCAGAACCATCTGCAAACAATAAGCTGGAAGCAATATTGTCTGTTGTTGGCTCTCTTTGAAAATGCAGGGTGCATAATTCTGTTGTAACAATCAGCACTTTTGCATTTTCATCTGAATTGCAAATGGCATCTGCGATTTTCATTGCATGAATAGCAGCATAACAACCCATGAAATTTACAGATGTCCGGAAAATATTCTTTGGCAGGTCCATAAGTTCCATCACTTGAAGATCAAGGCCCGGAGCGCTCATGCCTGTACAGCTCACTGTTATGAGATGAGTGATTTCTTTTGGGCTTATTTTATTTGAAATACAATCGCGGATTGCATCCACTGAAAGAGGCGCGGCGTATTTATGATACCATGCCATGCGAAGCTCGAGAGATGGGAACGGTTCCAAGTTTTCTGAATGAGGATAAAATTTCCAATCGCTGATAGTTTTGCTATAATCTGGAATTACAGAATGTCGATATTCAATATTGCTTTGATGATATAAAAATTTCAGTTTTCTTTTATCAGCTTCATTCATTGCATAAACATGCTGCATGAAATGAAGTATGTCATCTTGTTTATGTTTGTGCGATGGAACAGCAGTGCCTATGGAGATAATCTTGCTCAAAATATTTTTTTCTTTTTTAATTTACGAAATCCTGGATTTTTCCGATTTACAAAGCCTCATTCATTAGCAACACAACTATAAAGCCAATATTTGTGCAGATAGATGCAATCGAGTTCATACGCATGGTATTTTCAAAATTAGCTTGCCTTTTATCTTTCCATACTTTTGCGGCCCATATAAAAAAGTAAACGACCACGGGCAGCATACTGGTTGCCAGCACATAAAATTCTCTTATCTCAAGTGATGTAAAAAATGTGTATGCCAGTGCCGCAAATGCAAAGCAATAAATCATTGCCGTGAAAATAAAAGTGCCTTTGATTCCTAATATATAGCTAATTGTTCTTACTCCATCTTTCAGGTCTGCTTCGTGCTGGTATACTTGTGTTAGCGGATAAAAGCCGCCAATCAATAATGAGCTTGCTATCATTGCTGCCACTGGAACTTGTAAAGTCTTCTCTGTGTGTGAACCATGGTAAACTAAAGAAAATGTTGCTGCGCCTTGAAAAATAATTACAGTGAGATAACCTATGATTGGGTATTTTTTCAATCTTATTTTTCTGTTGCTATAAGCTCTTGATGCAAGTATGTATGCGATGATGCCAATTAAAAAATAAATGCTGATCAATGCGCTTAAAAAAATTGCAATTAAATCAAGCGACACGGTTACGTAAAAAAGTTGTTTGGTTGGCTGCAAAGGATTTTTTAAACCGCCAATGCTGGTTTCGTCTCTGTCCATATAACTGTTGTAGCCATTGCTTGCAGGATAAACTAATAAATGAAATATAATGAAAACAAGAATTGCTCTTGGCCAGTTTTTATTAACCACCTGGCTTAATGCGAACCAATAAACGGGCATAAGAAAAAAAGAAAAATGAAAGCGTAGTAGCTGGATGGTTGATTTTTTCAGCATGGATGGAAGTTACAATTTTGCTAAGACCTATGAGGTTTTTAAAACTAGGTGTCGTGAATTATTTTCTTGAATGCAATGCAACTTTATTCCCTTCGCAATCTGTAAAAACTGCAACATGGCCAACTTCCGGGCTCATTTGTGTTTTTGGCTGAAGAATTTTTCCGCTGACATTTTCAACCCGGCTTAATATTATTTGTAAATCAGGTTCTCCATTTAAATAAATAAGCGAACCATGCTGAGATGGCGTGTATCCATTACCGTGACAAATTGCGCCGCCTATTTTCCCTGATTTAAAATCGTAGAGAAAAAATCCCATTCTTGTTTGCCCTACAATGCTTTCGGGTATTTGATAATCAAAAATAATTTCGTAAAATTTTTTTGCGCGATCAAAATCGGTAACTGGTATTTCGAACCAGTTAATTGCGTTGGTGAGTTCCATAATAGTGAGTTTGCTTTATGCAATCTAAGTTAAGCAATTGGCTTTTATCGTCCGTAAGTTGCCATACCAATGCAGTCGCAATCATCTTCAATAGTTATGTTCATAATACCCGCGAACCATTTGTAAAAGCCGATCCGCTCTTTTCTTTTTGCTTCAATTGCGGGATCGGTTGTGTTGCATTCAACCCCGCCGTTAATAATATTGATGGTCATTCCAAATCCTGGCTTGCGGTTTTCTTTTATATCGTCTTCGGCAGGTTGCCATTTTCCGCATGTTACATTGTGGCATGAAGGTTTGGGTTTTTGGTCGCGCATCCAAAACCATAATGCTGTTTTAAAAGCGACTACGCCATCAGTGCTTACCAATTCAGGTTGTTGTAATAAAGGCAAATTCAATTCTTCCCCTGCTAATCCATAATTATATGCATAGCTTAATTGCATCGGGCCTCTGCCATAATAAGATTTTCCTTGCACCGGTTGATACTTGCTTGTGCCTGCAGTATTGTATTGCGAACAGCTTCCATCTTTGCATGCTTGTTCTTCAACATACGCCAATCCCCAAACATAAGGCCCACCGTCGGATTCAGGCCACCCACTGGTTGTTTCGTGAGCGATGTTTGCAAAAAAAGCAATCAATTCTTTTTTGCGGGTTGATAAATCACCTTCATTTGCGAACAATGAAAAACTCCTACAAGCTTCAACAAAATTTTTATAGGAATAGATTGAATCGTGATGAGGAAATAGTTTTTCGTATTGCTCTTTATTAATGAGATGAGCAATAGATGAATCCTGATTTGTATTACTGAAAACAGGATTTGAAATTATTATGAAAGAGAATATTAATAATGAGAATACTTTCAAAGTAAATTTTTTGCCACAGATTACACAGAATAGCACAGAAAATACATTCTTCATCTGCGGCTATTTAAAAATAGAAAAAAGTATCTTGAATTATTTCTAGCAAAAAATGTTTGGAAAAGAATTAACATAGGTTAGAAATTATGAACCTTAAGCTCAATAGAATATCTACAGCACAAGAGTGCGACGCAACGATGCTCAATAAAGAACAAATGCTCGTTATCCGAAATAAAAAAGCCCTGCATAAACAGAGCTTTTTATTTTATCAAGAATTAATTTTATTATCTCGCACGCTGACTACCAGACCAAGACCTTTGATTGCTTCTATAATTTGAAGAACCATTTCTTTGCTGGACAGGTTTTCTGTGAGCAGACGGATATACAACAAGCGAAGTGTTGCTCATCACATAAGGATGCTCAGTAATAACCGGAATCGATTTCGTGATCAGCTTATGAATATCTCTCAGAAATTCTTTTTCTTCCTGATCGCAGAATGAAAGTGCAATACCGCTGGCGCCTGCGCGGCCTGTGCGGCCAATGCGATGCACATAAGTTTCAGGCACATTCGGTAATTCGAAATTGATGACGTGCGTGAGCTCATCAATATCAATTCCTCTCGCAGCAATATCAGTTGCAACAAGCACTCTTGTTTGCTGCGATTTAAAATTTGTTAATGCACGCTGGCGAGCCTGTTGCGATTTATTTCCATGAATGGCTTCTGCTTTAATGCCTGCACGATTCAGGTTTTGCGCCACTTTATCCGCGCCATGTTTTGTGCGTGTGAAAACCAACGCTGTATTAATAGATTTATTTTTCAGCAAATGCAAAAGCAATGACGTCTTATCTTTTTTCTCAACAAAGAAAAGCGATTGCTGAACAGTTTCAGCAGTCGATGAAACCGGAGTTACTTCTACTTTTTCAGGATTTGATAAAATAGTGTTCGCGAGTTTCTGAATTTCCGGCGGCATTGTTGCGGAGAAAAATAGTGTTTGCCGTTTTTGCGGAAGCTTGGCAACAATTTTTTTCACTTCATGCACAAAGCCCATGTCCAGCATTCTGTCTGCTTCATCGAGCACAAATAATTGTATGTGGCGAAGATTAATAAAGCCTTGTTCAATTAAATCTAATAAGCGCCCCGGCGTTGCAACCAAAATATCAACACCTCTGCGCAAAGTCTGGGTTTGACTGTATTGCGGCACTCCACCGAAAATAACCATCTGCTGTAAGCCGGTGTATCTACCGTAAGCTGCAAAACTTTCTTCAATCTGAATTGCGAGCTCTCGCGTTGGTGTTAATATAAGCGCTTTAATAGTGCGCGGCCCATTCTGTAAATTTTTTTGTTCATGCAAAATCTGCAGCATCGGTATGGCGAATGCGGCGGTTTTGCCCGTGCCTGTCTGAGCGCAGCCCAGCAGGTCTTTTCTGTTTAATATGATGGGTATCGACTTTTCCTGAATGGGTGTGGGATTAGTGTAGCCTTCATTTTTCACGGCCTTTAATAAAGGCTCAATGAGATTGAGTTGTTCGAATAACAATTGTAATGTTTTAAAATTAAAAATAACCGGAGCAGTTGAATGCTGCGGCAGTAATTGCTTCTGCTTTTAACGTGTAATTCAATAAGACTTTTTTGAAAACAACCAGTCTGCCATCAATTACCTTCGAAAGTGGTTACACAAAATGAAGGTTGTCACTAAAAGTGAAAGAAAGGAATGTAAGCTGGTGCAAATATATGCCGAAATAATGAGATAGCCTAATCTGATGAAAATAGGGTAGACATGAACGTTAGTTTTTGGAGTATTTATTTAGCGAAGAATAATTTTTATGTTCCCGGCCAATTGCTACTATCAGGCATCGTTGCGTCGCACTCTTGTACTGTTTGAATTCTATTGGGCAATGTGCGACAGTCATTACTAATTATTGCTCTCTCCAACCCGTCAGGTTTATTAGTCGCGAACTGATTTCATAGAATTTTAATTGTCTATCCTTGTCAATAATTGATTTATTTTTGTTTTGAATTTTATAATAGAAGATAGCTAAATAATTAGTTCCATGAAAGTATTATTAGACATACCCGACAATAAAGCATCATCTTTAATGGATGTATTGAAAAGCATTTCTTATGTGAAAGCTAAGCAGCTTACAGATGCTAAGGCTCAGTTAATGGAAGAAATAAGAGAAGCCGTTGAAGAAATGAAATTGATCAGAGCCGGAAAAAAGAAAGCCCGTAATGCAGAAGATTTTTTAAATGAGCTATAGTGTAAAATCAATTGCGGTATTTGAAAAGCAAGCGAAAAGGCTTGTAAAAAAATATGCCTCGCTAAAAAAGGAGCTTTTAGAATTGGTAAATGAGCTCAAAGAAAACCCTGAACAAGGGACAGCCATTGGAAAAAATTGTTTCAAAATCCGCATTTCCATTGCATCAAAAGGTAAAGGCAAAAGCGGTGGCGCAAGAATCATTACTAATTTTGTAGTTACTGATGCTACCGTTTATCTCCTCTCTATTTACGACAAATCTGAAAAAGAAAATCTCACTGACAAAGAATTAAACGAACTGTTGAGATTTATTCCTGCATAAAATTTTGTATTTAGAAGTGCTTGAAGAAAACCTGTCAGATTTATTAATTGAGGAGTAAATTTTTTGAGCCGTTAAATCAACCCGAACTGCTTAAAATGGTGCGTGAAATGTTTGTTGTGAAATATTATCCATTCCTGGTAATCAAGTTCACCCATCACGGGATGAATTGGTTTGATGCCTTTGTTCTGTTCAAAGTAAAGATGAAAATTATCTAACTGAATTGATAAACGATGAATGGCAGTTTGCAAATCAGGGAAAACAAGTTTTGGCAAATCATCGCCCAGCATCGGCGCTTTAAAATCCTTAGGAAATCCGGCATCCGAATAGATGAGAATATTTTTCATGATGGCAGCTTTGTCAGCCGGATAATATAATTTTTGCGGAAGCTTTCCATTAGAGAATATCACTCCGCCACAAATATGTTCGACCATGTGCTGAGCGGTCATCTTACCAAATAAGGGAACTGCATTTACATCTAATCGCTCAAGTATTTCGAAGATGTGTTGTTTGTTGTTGATGTCGATTATTTTTTCCATTATTTAATTTTCATTATCAACAAAAAATCCTGCTCTAAAAAGCAGGATTAATAATTTCACCATTCACTATTGACCACTCCCCTCACACCAACATTCTCAAAGGCTCTTCCAGCAAGCCTTTCAGCGTTTGCAAAAATGCTGAGCCTGTTGCGCCGTCAACCACGCGGTGGTCGCAGCTTAATGTCACTTTCATCACATTGCCCGGAACAACTGCTCCATTTTTTACAACAGGAACCTGGCTGATTCCGCCAATAGCAAGTATGCATGCATCCGGCGGATTAATAATCGCAGTGAATTCTTCAACACCAAACATGCCGAGATTAGAAATCGTGAAAGTGCTTCCTTCCCAATCTGCAGGTTGTAATTTTTTGTTCTTTGCTCTTTGTGCAAAGTCTTTTACTTCAGTAGCAATTTGAGTTAGTGATTTGGTATCTGCAAATCGAACAACAGGAACAAGCAACCCATCTTCCACAGCAACTGCAACACCAATATTTACGTGATGATTGATGCGAATTTTATCACCCAGCCAACTGCTGTTCACATTAGGATGTTTTTTCAATGCAACAGCAACCGCTTTCAACACGATATCATTAAAAGAAATTTTTACAGTCGCCACTTCATTTAATTTCGCACGGCTTTCAACAGCTTTGTCCATGTCGATGCTCATCGTAACATAGAAATGCGGCGCACTGAATTTGCTTTCAGCCAAACGTTTTGCAATTGCTTTGCGCATTTGCGAAACAGGAACTTCTTCGAAACTAACTTGTCCCGCAGGTGCCTGTTGAGTTGTAGGTGCTGACTGTGGACTGCTAACTGCAGACTTGCTTTCAACTGGTTTATAATTATCAATATCACTCTTAATAATCCTTCCACCATCACCGCTACCTGCAATTTTTGAAATATCAATTCCTTTTTCTTCAGCCAACCTTTTTGCAAGCGGAGAAGCTTTCACTCTTCCATCTCCATTCAATGAAGCTGCATGTTCTTCAGCAGGAGCAGCAGTGGTAGCCACTGATTGAGTTTCTGCCTGAGAACCTGATGCCGCAGCAACAGGAGCAGCGCCTTTATTTTTTACGGCATCTACAATTTTTTGAACGTCCACTTTTTTCTCATCACCAATAATGGCGAGCAAATCATTCACCTGAATTTTTTCTCCTTTTTGTGCACCGATATATAAAAGCTTTCCGGTTTTATAACTCTCCAATTCCATTGTTGCTTTATCTGTTTCGATGTCGGCAAGTATATCACCTTTTTTAACGGTGTCGCCTACCTTTTTTTGCCAATCGGCAATCACGCCTTCCGTCATCGTATCGCTCAGGCGCGGCATCAAAATCACTTCTTCCATTTTTGAAATATCTACAACAGATGCAGAGCCAGTTACTACAGAAGCCGCTGCCGGCTTGGCTTCCGGAGCAGGTGCCTTTGCTTCTTCTTTCTTCGTGGGCTCAGCAGATTTTGTTTGCGCAGCGCTACCGCCTTTCACTAATGATGAAATATCTTCTCCCGGTTTGCCGATGATAGCGAGCAAATCGTTCACCTGCAATTTGCTTCCTTTGTCGCCGCCAACATGCAGCAACGTGCCATCTTTATAGCTCTCGAGTTCCATCGTCGCTTTATCCGTTTCCACTTCAGCAAGCAGGTCGCCCTTCTTCACGGCATCGCCCACTTTTTTGTGCCATGAAGCAATCACACCTTCCGTCATCGTATCGCTCAGGCGCGGCATCAAAATAACTTCAGCCATATATTAAATCAGTTTAATTTTTTGAGAACCCGAAATTAGGAAAAAACTCTAATGAAAAGTCGGAAAGACCGAAAGTCGGAAAGACCGAAATATTGGTAGTTTTTAATATAAAATAATACCGGCATCGGTTTTCATGGCATCATCGTTGCGTCGCAATCCTTTCATCTGCATATTAATGTTCATCTTCAGTCTGCGGAATCAATTTCACTATCAAATTCCAATATAGCTCTATAAAAGTTACTCAAATATTTTTGAACTTCCTTTCTGACTTTCGGTCTTCCTGACTTTCCGACTTCTTTAACTCGCCGCTACTGCCACATCTTTCACATTTCCTGTTCTTTTCAAAACGCCCCAATGTTGCAGTTCGCCTTTAATTGCTTTTCGGAATGTTTTATAAAGCACGTACCACAAAAGCCAGCGCCACACCAATCTTTGCGGAATGACCCAGATTAATTTCCATAGCTTTTCTTTCTCAAAACTGAAAGCGAGAACCGCAACTGCAACATCAATTAACATGAACACTAAATAATAAACTCCGATGTTTCCGGCATTGCCGGTAAATAATCCTACCAGCATAAAAAAATCAGCCAGCGGAATGACCGAAGGAATGATGTATTGAAATATCAAAATATTCGGCATCGCTACCCAACCGAGCCATTTATATTTCCAGTTGAAAAGTGCATCGCGATTCTTCCAGAAAGTTTGCATCACGCCAAAGCTCCAGCGGGAACGTTGTTTCAGGAACATCTTCAATGTTTCAGGTGCCTCTGTCATTGCAATGGCTTTGTTCTCATTTTCTACTACATAACCTTGTCTTAAAATGCGAATCGTTAAATCGCAGTCTTCAGCCAAAGTATCTGTTGTAAAACCACCTGCATCTTCAATTGCTTTTTTTCTGAACGCACCGATTGCTCCGGGCACAACAGTGATTGCATTCAGATAAGAAAATGCTTTTCTGTCAAAATTCTGGCTGCTTATGTATTCGATGGATTGCCATTTGGTGAGCAGGTTAACTTCGTTACCAACTTTCACATTGCCTGCAACCGCCCCAACGATGCCATGACTATCTGCCTGATGCGTAGGAGCAAAATGCATCATCATCCTGGAAATTGCGTCTGGCAATAGTTTCGTGTCAGCATCGATACACACTACAAACTCCGCATTGGATTGCTGAATGCCATAATTCAATGCAGATGCTTTGCCGCCATTTGGTTTTGCAAATACTTTTACTTTATTATTTCTGGCAAATGCAGCGTTCACTTTTTCATAAGTGCTGTCTTTGCTGCCATCATCCACAAAAATGATTTCAAGATTTGGATAGTCGCCATTGAGCAAACTTTGTATAGAACTCACTGCATTTATTTCTTCATTATACGCAGGAACGATGATACTTACTAACGGCGCATTACTTCCATTTGCAAACCAAAACGGTTGCCTTGATAATTTCTTTTCATAATGGTTTTCCTGCGTTGCAATGGCCGCCAAAAAAACAATGCGTGCAATGGAAAGAATAATAAATACTATAAAAAGAGAAAATAAAAAATGTGATCCCCAATATGCAATTTCAGCGAGCCAATAATTTATTTGCAGAATATAATAACCACTTCCCTGCGGCACTTTAGGCATCAGGTCATCTTTAGTTTTTCCTATCAAATCTGCAACGGTGGTGAAAGTATATCCTCTGCCTTTGAAGTAATGAATAATCTGTGGCAGCGCTTCAACCGTGGCAGCACGGCTCTCGCCACCGGCATCATGCAATAAAATAATATTGCCGCTCAAATCCTGTGCGGTCATATCTTCCTTTCGCCTTATAACCCTTGCCACTATTGAATCTGCGGGCGTGCCAGGTTCCCAGTCAAGCGGATCGATGGATTCCCCAATATCCAAATAATTTAATTCTCTTGCGATTGCAACAGGCACAAGTTCTTCATATTTCTGCGGCTCAAAGTCAGCATTAAAAGGTGCGCGGAACATAACTGTTGAGCGGCCGGTAATACATTCTAACAACAAACGCGTTGCTTCAATTTCAAGCCTGGCTCTTTTTGTGCTGACCTTTGCTATGTTCGGATGAGTGAAAGTATGATTGCCGATTTCGTGTCCTTCGCGAAAAATTCTTTTTACGATCGGAATATTATTTTCTGCATTGATTCCTACCAAAAAAAATGCAGCGGGAACTTTTTCACGGGCAAGTATATCCAAAATCTGCGGCGTGTAAACAGGATCGGGGCCATCATCAAATGTGAGCACCAATTTTTTCTTGTCCTGTGTTCCGTATTTTTTTGCCACCCATTTGGATGGAAGCGTGTCGTATTTTTCTTCACTGATCAAATATTCAGTGCTATCAATTTCCAATCTCAATTTTCCGCTCGTCGGGCCGCCTAAAATATCAAGCACTTCACCTTGGCCTGAATATGCTACTGTTTCATTGCCCACTAATAATTTTACGTTGTTGAAATTTGAAAAGTCATAGCGCTTAATACTATCCTTGTTCATATCCCGATCGTAAAAATCCCACATGCGTGAATCTTCTGAACCAAGCCTCCAGAGCGATACACCGCTTAGCCCGTATTCAACAGCAAACCTTAATGTGTTGAATGTTGTCGCGGCATCTGTGAAATGCACTTCATGGTCAAGGCCTCTGTCATCACCATAGTTGAAATGGAGGTTGTAAGAATCATTGTCGAAATCAATATTGCCATCATAACTTCTAGCGAGCGTTAACGCATCCTGGTATTTGACAGGTGCAACTGAATCTACTTTCCCTTTATCATTAAAACGCCAGTCATAACCAAAACCTGCTAATGCGAGTATTAATTTTTGCGGAGGGATTTTTTTTGCAGCCTGATCAACTGCTGCTTCGATCCATTTTTGATGGGAGATAGGGCCGGGCTGTGTGCTCTCCGAATATTGATCATAAGCCATGAGGCATATATAATCGTTATACTTCGCTAAACCAGCCAAATCATAGTCATCATTAAATGGAGCGACATCCTGTGTTACCAAAAAATTTTGTTCGTGTAATTTTTCGTAGAGCTCTTTTTGAAACTGGACAAAGGTCTCGCTTTTTGGTTCTTTCAATTCTTCGAAATCAATATTGATCCCATCAAGACTATCTTTTTTCAACACTTTTATGATGTCATTAATCAGCCTTTCTTTTTTGTCTTTATCCGTAAAAATTCTGTGAACAACGTCGCCGCGGAAAATCTGCTTGAAATTATTTGTAAGAATCGGAAGTACTTTCACCGAAGCTTTGTTCATAATATTCAAGGAGGCGGTGTCAATATTAGAAACTAATGTATCGGCGTTGGGGTCAAGAAAAAACCATTCAGGAAAAACGACATTCATGTGGGCGATATTTTGCCTGAGAGATGCTAAAGATTCTTTATCCCAGCTCACATAAAAAGCGGCGCGGATGCCTGTTGTAAATTTTTTGAATGAGTAAAAGCTTGAATCGGCCTGAACAACTATGCCGTTTCTTTTTCTGAATCTTCTCGGTATCGGATAGCCGCCTGCTTTGTAAGCTTCTTTTTCATTAATGTATTTTCTAAAGCCTTCATATTGCTTAAAAATTTTGCTCTTGTCTACAAGCCAGCTTTTGCTCGTATCTAGCAATGCTTGTTTTTCCTGGGCCGCTGCGAATTGCGGCAGGCCGGGAGTATAAACTCTGGAAATGGCTATAATAATAATAACAACAGCAAGAACGAGGAACAGTAGGAGAAACCTGCCGCTCCATTTGAATCTCTGCCATCGCGAAGACGAATCGGTTTGAAAAATCTGGTTGCTAGAATCTTTTGCCATAAGTTAGGTGCTGGCAAATTTCCTTCCTTTTAGATATTCACCAAAATTGTTGTTAAGAATTTAACGAAATGAATTTGAGTCGAGAAGTGAGAAAGGCCGAAAGTCGGGAAAGAAGAACAATCGTCAGCTACTTTCGGTCTTTACTGACTTTCGGCCTTTCTCACTTCTCAATAATCCAGCTCCAGCCTCAACCTGTCTTTCAATTCTTTCACCAAAGGATATTGCTCGATTATTTTTTGATATTGTTCTCTTTTGTTCAAAGGCCTGTCTGTGGGTTCCTGAAAGTTGCTGTTTTCATCAACAATCACAGAAAATGAAAGCGCTTTATTATTAAATAATTTTTGCAGGAAAGCAGAAACATTTCTTTTTTCCTGCTCAATAAATTTTTGTTCGAGGTTATTATGCGCTATCGCTTCAAACAAACTATCATTAATAATTTTTAAAGTTGCCAGCTCAAAACTTTGCAGCGCGGGATTTTTTGCAAGGCGCAATTGCAGCGCATATTGCATCCATCCTTCTTTCAGATTTTCATCAGTTAATGTTTTTATTTTTTCATCGCTGATTGCTTGTTGCCGGCCGGCAACTTCCTGCCGCAGTTTTGATAATGCGCCAAGTGTTGGAATATTTGATGTTGACGGTTTTTCATTTTTTTGTTGTGGCTGCTGATAAGATTGGATGTTTTCTTCCATCAACGCTTTTTCTGCTGATGGTTTTGTTTCTATCAACAATTTTGCGCGGTTATTGCCCGTGTTGGGCGCGGGAATTTCTTCAGCCATTCGGCTTTCTTTTTTCTTCGGTGCTTCAATCGGAACAATGCTTCTGAACGCAACCTGCTTTGAAGTTTCAGCTACTTTTTTTTTAGAAGTTGAATCATTGCTACCAGCGAATTCGATGGCTTGTTGTAAGTAACAAAGTTTTATTAATGCAAGCTCAACATGAAGTCTTTTATTTCTTGCAGCTTTATAATTTATTTCAGTTTCATTCAACACATTTAACGCACTGATCAAATAGGCAAGGTTTATTTTTTTTGCCGTGCTGATATATTTTTCTTTGAAGCTCTCGACAGCTTCTAATAATTGCGCTACTTTTTCATCCTTGCAAACCAATAAATTCCTGATAAATTCTGCAAAGCCATTTAGCACAAGATCGCCTTCAAAACCTTTTCTGTTGATGTCATCATACAGCAACATTGCATCAGCGAGGTTTTGCTGCTGCATCGCATCTATCAGCTTAAAATAATAATCAGCATCTAAAATATTCAGGTGCTCTAATGTATTCTTATAAGTGATCTCATTATTAGTGAAGCTGGAAATTTTGTCAAGAATGCTCAGCGCATCGCGCATACAGCCTTCGCTTTTTTGAGCGATTACCTGCAATGCAGCTTTCTCTGTTTTTATTTCTTCCTTATCACAAATCTCTTGCAAATGTTCAACTGTATCATTTGTTGTGATCCGTTTGAAATCAAAAATCTGGCAACGGCTTAATATCGTGGGGAGGATTTTATGTTTCTCTGTAGTTGCTAAAATAAAAATGGCATAAGGTGGTGGTTCTTCCAATGTTTTTAAAAATGCATTGAACGCTGAAGAACTGAGCATGTGAACTTCGTCTATTATATACACTTTGTATTTACCAGCCTGCGGCGCAAAGCGGACTTGTTCTACCAGTGAGCGAATATCGTCCACAGAATTATTGCTCGCAGCATCAAGTTCATGAATATTTAAAGATATGCCCTGATCAAATGAAACGCAGCTGTTGCAAGTATTGCAGGCTTCGCCGTCTGAATCACGGTTTTCGCAATTGATTGTTTTTGCTAAAATCCTTGCGCAGGTTGTTTTTCCAACGCCCCTTGGCCCGCAAAATAAAAATGCATGAGCAAGCTGATTGTTCTTGATCGCATTTTTTAAAGTAGTGGTAATATGAGATTGTCCAACAACTGTTGAAAAATTTTGTGGCCTGTATTTTCTTGCAGAAACAATGAATTTGTCCATACGTTCGCAATTTACATTTCAGTTTCCAGTTTTCAGTTCTCAGTTTGTAGTTGGTGAATAAATTTTCAATTGGCAGTTTGCAGTTCTGAGCTTTTAAATTTGATTGTGAATTCAGAATTAATGAACTGCAAACTGGAAACTACAAACTGTAAACTCTCTAAAGAATCGGGTGCCTTTTAAATTCTTTTGTTCTGTCAAAAAAATATCTGTAGGTAGTTAGTGTGCGGCTTCTGAAAGTGCCGAGTGCTTCGGCAACATTCACCATTTTTGGATTAAATTCTCCAATCCATTGCATTTCATATTTCCCATATTTTAATTCTTTCTGAATTGTTTTTGCGCCTTCAACAATCATGTAGCTATCAACACCTTTTCCCTGCCATTCCGGAACAACACCAAAAGCAAGCCCAACAAATTTGTCGCACTTTTTTGTTTTCTTCACCCATAAAAATTTCAGTTTTTCAAACAATCCAAATTTTCCGTTCAGTTCTTTAAACCATTGGTTCAAATCAGGAAGGTTAAGCCACATAGCAATCGGCTCACCTTTATAATAAACAAACCAGCTCACGCTTTCATCGATCACAGGTTTCATGGATTGGAACATTTTTCGGACAACAGGCTCAGCAAGTTCTTTCAATCCGCCATGGCCCGACCATGCTTTATTATATACAATGGTAAAATCTTTCGCGAATTTATCCAGCTCAGCTTTTTTAATATGTATAGCCGTAAAATTCGGGTCTGCTTCACAGGCAGCATGCCTGTCATAAAACTTTTGCTGAATCCTGTCTTCAACATTCAGCGCAAAACAAAGTTGGTTGAAAAAATTTTTGAAGCCATAAGTTTCAAACAGCTCCTGATAATAAGGCGGATTATAATTCATGCAATACAAAGGCGGCTCAAATCCTTTAACAACCAATCCCCACCAACGGTCTCTTTCACCGAAATTAATCGGTCCGTCCATTGCCTGCATTCCTTTTTGCATGAGCCAATGTTTGGCAACATCGAACAACATATCAGCAGCTTCCTGATCATTGATGCAATCAAAAAAACCAACTCCGCCAACCGGAACATCATCACCTTTGGTTTTGTATTTTTTATTTGCGAAAGCTGCAATCCTTCCAATGAATTTTCCATCTTCATTTTTCAAGATCCATCTTTTCACTTCGCCAAAACGAAATGCCTTATTCTTGCCTTTATCAAAAACTTCATTCACATCTTTATCCAAAGGCTGGATATAGTTTGCGTCATTACCGTTCAGCTCAACATTCACCCGGATAAATTCTTTCGCTAAATGATTATCTGTTACTTCTATTAATTGCATAAAAAATATAAGGAGCAAAAATAAATGAAACAAAGGAACAAGATACAAGGTTCAGGGAACGAGGTGCAAGTTTCAAGAAATAAGATTGAAGGCGCAAGAAACAAGATTCAAGAAACAAGGTTCAAGTTACAACCCCAAAAATGACTACAATGTTTAGGAATCAATATTCAAAGTTTCAAGATAAAAAGATAATTATTTAACCACTTTAGCTTCTGTAAAGCTTGTGCCTTATTTCTTGAAGCTTGCACCTTGTTTCTTGTGCCTTCAACCTTGTTTCTTTTCCTAAAAACTCCTTTCGGATTTTCCACTTCACTTCCTTACATTTGCAGCCGATTTTAAACCCACATCTAAATAATTGCTGATATGGCAAATGTTGGAAAGATTAAACAGATTATCGGTGCCGTTATTGACGTGCAGTTTGACGATAAATTACCTGAGATATACAATGCCCTGGAAGTGAAAAGGCAAAATGGTGAAACGCTTGTGCTTGAGGCGCAACAGCATCTTGGCGAAGACAGTGTTCGCTGCATTGCTATGGACGGAACCGAAGGCATGGTTCGGGGAATGGTAGTAACTGATACTGGAATCGCGATCACAATGCCGATTGGCGATGCCATTAAAGGCCGACTTTTCAATGTAACCGGCGACCCCATTGATGGGTTGCCTGCTGTTTCAAAAGTTGGTGGAAGACCAATCCATGCAAGGCCGCCTGCATTTGAAAACCTTAGCACTTCAACTGAAGTATTATTCACCGGTATCAAAGTCATTGACCTGATCGAGCCTTATGCGAAAGGCGGAAAGATTGGTTTGTTCGGCGGCGCAGGTGTTGGAAAAACAGTTTTGATTCAGGAGCTTATTAATAATATCGCGAAAGCTTATGCCGGCGTATCCGTGTTTGCAGGTGTGGGCGAAAGAACGCGTGAAGGGAATGACCTGATGCGTGAAATGATTGAAGCAGGCATTATGAAATATGGCGACGAATTCAAGCACAGCATGGAACATGGCGGCTGGGATTTGAGCAAAGTGGATATGAAAGAATTGTCTGAATCGAAAGCGACTTTCGTATTCGGTCAAATGAACGAACCGCCGGGAGCCCGTGCCCGCGTGGCTTTGAGCGGATTGACGATTGCTGAATATTATCGTGATGGAGATGGCAAAGGACAAGGTCGCGACATTCTTTTCTTTGTTGATAATATCTTCCGTTTTACACAAGCAGGCTCTGAAGTATCTGCGCTGTTGGGCCGTATGCCTTCAGCGGTGGGCTATCAGCCAACGCTTGCAACGGAAATGGGTTTAATGCAGGAAAGAATTACATCAACAAAAAATGGTTCTATCACTTCCGTTCAGGCGGTGTATGTACCTGCGGATGATTTAACGGATCCGGCTCCTGCAACAACTTTTGCTCACCTTGGATGCAACAACAGTATTGAGCAGAAAAATTGCAGATTTAGGTATTTATCCCGCGGTAGATCCATTGGATTCCACTTCCAGAATTTTGACTCCGAAGATTGTTGGTGATGCACATTATAATTGTGCGAACAGTGTAAAATTGATTTTACAACGATATAAAGAATTGCAGGATATTATTGCGATTCTTGGTTTGGATGAATTGAGCGATGAAGATAAGATGACGGTGGCAAGAGCACGTAAAGTACAGCGTTTCTTGTCGCAGCCATTCCACGTGGCTGAAGCCTTCACTGGTTTGAAAGGTGTGCTTGTGCCGATTGAAGAAACCATCCGTGGTTTCAATATGATTATGGATGGAGAAGTGGATGAATATCCTGAATCAGCGTTCAACCTCGTAGGGAATATTGATGACGCTATTGAAAAAGGCAAGAAACTGATGGCGGAAGCGCAGGGTTAATTAGCTGATGTGATAATTACAATGATGTGCTGATTTTATGCATTATCATATTATCGCATTATCATATTGTTACATTAATTTTTATGAACCTCGAAATATTAACACCAGAAAAAAAAGTTTTTAGCGGCGATGTGTATGGCGTTCAGTTGCCCGGCATCACAGGCTCGTTTGAAGTGCTGGAGAAACATGCCCCGCTTGTGAGCGCATTGAAAAATGGAAGGTTGAAAATTTTAAAAGATAAAAATAATCATCTCGCTTATTTCGATGTTCAGGGTGGTTTTGTGGAAGTGATTAATAACGCGGTTTCAGTTTTAGTGGAAGGCGCGACTCAGATTGAAGGAAAATAAATTATCACAGTCAGGCATAACCGAAGATTATTAAAAGCCTCCAAATTTTTTGGAGGCTTTTATTTTATAATAACTCTGCTGCTCTCTCTCAAAGCTCCGCGGTTCTCCGTGGGCTAAAAATTAAAAAATGGCGCAAACGTTTGAAGCATTGTTTCAAACGTTTGCGCTTTATAATGCAGTACTGTCAAACTTTTCCAGTTGCTTGTTTCATTCAGGAAATCACTATTTTGAATGCCCTTTAACAAGAGCCAAAACTATCTTTCATCAGAATTCATCAACCTTAGAATATGAAATATAAACCGCTTATGATTTTTCTGCTGTTTGCATGTTCATGCGCTTCACTAAAGCAGAAAAAAGATTTTGTGAGCTATAAAATGAAATCCTTGAAAAAATATTCGATTGATAGCAGCAATTTGGCATTCTCTGTTTCAAACGGGCATAAATATATTTTTCTGAGCGATGATGAACTGCGGAAAATAAAAATGAAAGAATTGAGAAAACAAGCAGACGAACTGGAGAAAATTATTGCTTTATATCCTGATTCTGTTTCCAACCGATTAATGAAAGGAGAGAAGCTTTATAATCAATTGGATTCTTTTTATGCCAACCGGAATAAAATAAGCTTCATCGTTAACAACAACCTGATTACGCCAAACAAACATTTTTTGGAAAGGTGGTTTTAATTAGGCACTTGAAAGAACAGCCTAAAGCTCAATAGATATTCTTCTGATGAAAGGATTGCGACGCAACGATGCTTAATCGGAGTTACTATGCTGGTATCTAAAAAATAAAAAAAGGAATTTAATTCAACTGCGGATCAATTGGAAAATTTGCCATCATTTCATAATCGCCGCCAAGGTGATGAAGTGCATCTTTCCAGATTTCATTTATTTTTTTGTGGAATATCAGTTTTCGGTTAGCCATCACTGTTAGCCACGATTTTTCTTTCAGTTCTTCTGCAAGCTGCCCGTTCCCCCATCCGGAATAGCCGATGAAAAAACGGATTTTATTTTTATCAACTTTGCCAAGCCTTATCTGCTCAATTGCCGTTTCAAAATCGCCGCCCCAATAAATGCCATCCATGATTTCGTTGCCGCCGGGAATTTCTGCAGGATATTGATGTAAAAAATGAATAGTATCCATTTGAACAGGCCGCCGAAATAAACAGGGATTTTCAAACCTTCGGCGCCGCTCACCAGCTCTTCAAGCGAGTGCTCGTATTTTTTGTTCAGCACAAAACCAAAGCTGCCTTCTTTCTGATGGTCGCACAAAAAAACAACCGTCCGAAGAAAATTCGGGTCCTTTAAAAATGGGTCAGCGATAAGCAGCACACCTGGCGCAGGTTTTTCCATGTCTTGCAAATTAAATGAACGCCTTAAAATCAGTTTTACTACATTGTAATTTAAAACATTTCTTTACATGAAACGCGTATGGTTTTGATTTCTCGCAAGGCCGGGAAGGCGCAATATTGATGAAGATTTCTTTGCGGCATTGCGCCGTTGCGAGAAAATTTCCGCGAAATGCTTTTCTTTGTGAAACCAACGTTAAAAAAGCTTGCAGTCTGCGATTTAAAACTATCAAACCTTATGTTGTTTTAATAGATTTGCAGGCCGCAACAACGCGGTTGCTTAAAAGCTAATTAGTGAAAAAAGTCTTCCCGATTATTATTGTGCTGATTTCGCTGTCGCTCATCGGCATCATCTACATTCAAATTAATTGGGTGCTGACGATGGTTGAGAACAAGCAGGAAGAATTTATTAATAAAATTACTTTCGGCGTTATGACCGATGTGGGGCAGGAGTTGATACAGCAAAAAAGTTTTTCACCCAACCTTAACTCACTTCGTTTTCGGCCAAGCCCAACATGGCGTCCATCTGACCAATTTTTGCTTGATATGGCAAAAACGCCGACGATTGCACAAATTTTTACACAGGCACAGATCGAAGAGAAATTCCAGAAAGCGTTTAATAAATATGGACTGAAGGACACAAAATTTGAGTTTGCTGTAACATCGAACATGAATATTGAAAGGATGTCGAAAAATTTTATGAAGGCCTATGAAGATTCTGTTCACAACCTGCGTGAATTTCAGCCATTGCAAATTGCCGGCGAAAATGTTTTTTCTGATGCTGATGAAGCGTTGGCATTGATAGTGCCCAACTATAAAAATATTGTGATAAAGCAGATGTACTGGAAGTTTGCGGGCATCGTTTTTTTTACGCTGATGATTATTGCAGCGTTTTACATTACAGTCCGGACACTATTGGTACAGAAAAAACTGAGCGAGATAAAAAATGATTTCATCAATAATATGACACATGAATTCAAGACGCCGCTTGCAACAATTTCATTGGCTGTTGATGCATTAAGAAATGAAAAAGTGGCAAACGACAGACAGAAGTCGGAATATTTCAGCTCGATTATTAAGGAAGAAAACAAGCGGATGAACAAACAGGTAGAAACGATTTTGCAGGCCGCATTGATGGACAGGCAGGAACTTCAATTAAATTTGCAAGCTGTGCATGTTCATGAAATCATTCAGGATATTGCAGATAATTTCAAGCTGCAATTAGAAGATAAAAAAGGAAGAGCAGATTTGCAATTGAATGCAAAAAATGATTTGCTTGAAGTTGATGAAGTGCATTTCACAAACCTGATTTCAAATTTGGTTGACAATGCAATTAAATATTCGAACGATAACCTGATTATAAAAATCAGCACGGCCAATATAAAAAATAATCTTCTTATTAAATTAGAAGACAATGGCATCGGCATGAACAAAGAAACACAGCGCAGGATATTTGAAAAATTTTATCGTGCGCATACTGGCAATGTACATAATGTAAAAGGTTTTGGTCTTGGCTTAAGCTACGTGAAAACTATTGTGGACGCACATTTCGGAAAGATAAAAGTGGAAAGCACGGTTGGAAAAGGAACTTCGTTCACGATGGAATTTCCATTGATGAAGGAAACTGCGTGATTTTTTTAAACTTTCTAATTCTTTATTTTTCATTTCTCATTCTTAAAAAGCAGACATCCATCTCCATAACTCAGAAACCTGAATTCATTATTGATTGCATAATCATAAACCTTTTTCCAATCTTCACCAATCAATGCTGCTACTAAGAGCAATAATGTTGATTGAGGCTGATGGAAATTTGTTATTAATGCTTTGATGATTTTGAAATGATATCCCGGAGCTATTAATAATTGAGTTCTTGTAATTAGTTTTTCAAGATTATTTTTTTCCATCCATCCGATTAATGATTGCAAAGATTTTTTTGTATCTATATTTTCAGCGTTCATTTCATAAGCATCCCATTGATGAATTATAAGATTCTCTAAAGAAATATGGGGATTATTAATTGTCTTCAATCCAAGCCAGTAAAGGCTTTCAATGGTGCGCAAAGAGGTTGTTCCGATAGGGATAATATGATTGTCTAAGTTTTCAATTAATAATTTGATAGTTGATAATCCAACATCGATAAATTCAGAATGCATATGATGCTCAGCAAGCGTTTCGCTTTTCACAGGCATAAAAGTTCCTGCTCCGACATGAAGTGTAACTTCCATTTTTTGGGTATGCTTTTCCGTTAATTTTTCAAAAATAGAATCTGTGAAATGAAGCCCGGCAGTTGGCGCAGCGACAGAGCCATCGTGCTTCGCGTACACAGTTTGATATCTTTCTGCGTCTGAAATTTCTGTTTCTCTTTTGATATAAGGTGGAAGTGGAATGATTCCTGCGAAATGCAATATTTCGGCAAAGGATAATTCTTCTGGTTTCCACGAAAGCTCAATCAAAAAATAATCATCCCTTTTTTTTATGAAAGATGCATAGATAATAATTTCATAGTCCTGATGTATAATTTTCTTTTCTAAAATTTGCCCTTGCTTCCATTTGGAAGCGCCGCCAATCAAACATTTCCAAAGGACTTTATTTTGCTGTTGTAATGCCGTGCTGATATCAGCATATTGTTCATCTGGTTCAAGACAAAAAATTTCAATTTGTCCACCAGTTGATTTCTGAAATAATAATCTTGATTCGACAACTTTTGTATTATTAAAAATGAGCAAAGAATTTTCCGGAATATAATAGGAAATATTCTTGTAAATATCATCTGTAATTTTTCCTTCTTTATAAATTAATAATTTGGAGACATCGCGTTCGGCAAGCGGATATTTTGCAATTTTCTCTTCTGGTAATTGATAAGTAAAATCAAGAATGGAAATATCTTTCGGGTTCATAACCTGCAAGTTTAAGGTTTAACGTTTAATGTTTCAAGTTCAGCAAAGTTGTAACATGATTTGTAAAGAAAATTTAATCTAAGAACCTTAAACTCTAAACCTTCAACCCCTTTTAGCTAAAGGTACAACGAGCTTCAATCCGCTCCACAACTCACTCACTGCACAAACCTTAATATCCACCAAATCATTCTGCAAAGCATAATTTCGGATATCCGTCTCCGTTATATCTGTCGCAATGCCCGTGCTTTTTTTATACCAGGAAACCCAGATAATAATTTTTGGATTTGCTTTGAGAACGGGCTTTAATTTTTTGATCTCCGTTTCATATTCTTTTTTTGAACGAACAAACAGGTGAATAAAATCAGGGATTTCTTTTTTCTTAATAAATTGGGCGGTGACATCTTTTTCGAGCAACTTAAAATAATCATCCGGTTCATTTATCATCCGGATTTTCATTTCTTCTTTAATCCCAAGCTTTTTTAATAGCGGCGTTCCGGAATAACCTGCGGTTGGCATAGATCATTTTTTGAGTCGGTTTTGGACTGATTTTATAGCAATACACATGTTATGCACCGTAATCCACATGTAATGCACTGCAATATTGACCAAAATTAGCGGAAAGTCTTTACTGTATTGAGATTCAGACCAAATTAGGTTGTGGAAAAATTAAATTTTCCAAAATTTGATTAAATAGTGGTATAAAGTGTTACTTTGTGTGAGTTTGTGTTTCTTTTGAATTATTTTTCATAAATGATTGGTTTACTTGGAGAATACGAGGCTACGCTTGACTCAAAAGGTCGCTTCCTCCTACCGGTCGGCTTTAAAAAGCAGTTACCGGATGGGGATAGTGCACAATTTGTCATAGCCCGAGGGTTTGAAAAGTGCCTGAATTTATACCCCAAAAAGAACTGGGACCTCATTTTTGAAAAATTAAGTAAGCTCGATGATTTTGAACCGAAGGTACGCGATTTTATAAGATACTACCTGAGTGGGGCAACAATCACAGAGCTTGATTCTGCAGGCAGGCTTTTGGTTCCGCCGAATTTGAAAGTTCATGCAGATCTGGAGAAAGATATTTTGCTGTCTGCGACATTAAACAAAATCGAAATCTGGGATAGTAAGAATAAACAAAAGCTCTTTGACACTTTTACAGCACAGGCTTTCAGTGAACTCGGCGCTGAAATGGGAAGGGCACTTCGGGGAATTTGAATAGTTGATAGTTGAAACTTGATTGCCATGAGCAAGAAAGAAAATGAAAATAATGAGCAACATCAATCAAGCAATCAACTTGTCGATTATCATCAACCCGTTTTGCTGAATGAAGCAATCGATGCGCTCAATATTGTGCCCGATGGCATTTATGTTGATTGCACTTTTGGCGGCGGGGGGCATTCAAAAGAAATTTTGAAACGATTGAATGCCCATGGAAGATTGTTTGCTTTTGACCAGGATGCCGATGCGGCGAAAAATTTGCCAAGTGATGAGCGCATTGTTTTTGTTCCGCACAACTTCAAGCACCTGCAGCGTTTTTTGCGATTGCATAAAATCACAAAAGTGGATGGAATCCTTGCTGACCTAGGCGTGAGCAGCCATCAGTTTGATGAAGCGCAGCGAGGTTTTTCTATTCGCTTCGATGCGGATTTGGATATGCGCATGGACAAACGGCAATCATTAACCGCTTTTGAAATCGTGAGCAAATATTCCGAATTGCAATTGCACAAATTGTTCGAGCAATATGGCGAAGTGACGAATGCAAAAACATTAGCAAGAACCATCGTGCATGTGCGGAATGCCACATCACTGAAAAGCATCAGCAATTTTAAAAATGCGCTGAGTGGAATTGTAAAAGGAAATCCTAATAAATACTTCGCCCAGGTTTTTCAGGCTTTGCGAATTGAAGTGAATGATGAGTTGGGTGCATTGAAAGAAATGCTTGAACAAGCGCCAGCTTTGTTGAAGCCGAGAGGAAGAATTGCCATCATCACTTTTCATTCGATTGAAGACAGGATTGTAAAAAATTTTTTGAAGAAAGGAACATTTGAAGAAACAGAACAGCTTAACCCCTTCGCGCAAACCACGACAGAACCTGCATTTCAAACCGTAACAAAAAAACCGATTTCACCGGGCGAACAAGAATTAAAACAAAACCCAAGGTCGCGAAGTGCGAAGCTGAGGGTTGCGGAGAAATTATAAATATCATCAACATCGTTTCAGCATAAATCATTAATCATTCATGGAAGAGCAGCAGCAAAATAAAGAGCTGAAGTTTGAATGGAAGAAATTATTAAGCCACAAGTGGATTGTGAAGAACATCCCATTTTTTCTTTTCCTCACTGTTCTTGCTGTGATATATATATATAATGGTCATTATGCTGATAAAACGATTCGCAATATCAACAAAACAACAAATGACTTGAAAGAAATGCAGTATGAATATAAAACGCTGAAGAGCGAAGTAATGTTCAGAAGCAAGCAAAGTGAATTAGCGAAAGCGGTTGAACCATTTGGATTGAAAGAATTGATGGCGCCGCCGGTTGTGCTGCAAGATAGTTTGAGTGAAAAAGAAGTAGTAAGAAATAAGTGATAAGCTGTAAGTAATAACAAGGATAGTGGAAATAAAACGCGACATATTATGGAGAGTGTACCTGTGCTTTTTGGGCATTGTATTATTATGCCTGATTGTATTGGGTAAAGCGATTTACATTCAGCGTGTGCAGGGAGCTTACTGGAAAAATCTCAGCGACAGCCTTCATTTGAAACAAGTGCAAATGGAAGCGGACAGAGGAACTATTTATAGCGAGAACGGCGACATGCTCAGCACTTCGATTCCATTCTTTAACATATATATTGATTTCGGCGCTGATGGCTTGCGCGAAAAAAATGGAAAGCGGTTTAAAGATAATCTGGATTCATTAAGTTTCTGTCTCGCTAATTTATTCAAAGACCAAAAAGCGGTTGCGTATAAACGTGACTTGCAGAAAGGCTATAATGATAAAGACAGATATTATCTGTTGCAACAAAATATTTCTTTTGAAAAATATAAATCTCTGCGAAAATTTCCATTGGTAAGATTAGGAAGAAACAAAAGTGGTTTTATTACTGAAGTGGTCAATAAAAGATTGAACTCATTCGGTCTGCTTGCCAACAGAACAATTGGCTTGGCAAGAGCGAATGCACAGAACGTAGGACTGGAGCGGACTTACGACACTTCATTAAAAGGTGAAAACGGAAGCAGGCTTGTTCGTTACATGGCTGCAGGAACATTTGTTCCGGTTGAAGGTTCTGAAATTGACCCTGAAAATGGAAGGGATATTGTTACGACGATTGATGTGAACATGCAGGACATCGCAGAAAATGCATTGCTGAAAGGGATGATTGAAAATGAAGCAGATCACGGCACTTGCATGTTAATGGAAGTGGCAACCGGGAAAATAAAAGCGATTGCAAATCTTGGTCGCCAGCATGATGGAAGTTATTGGGAAGATTATAATTATGGATTGAATGCAACAGAACCGGGTTCTACTATAAAATTAGCAACGCTGCTTTCTGTATTGAGTGAAGGAAAAACAACATTGAATGATATGGTGGATGTTGGTTCTGCAGGAAGAGATTGGGTTGGAGTACGAATGGTGAATGATGCTGAGCGTCAACCAAAACCAATGGAAACTGTAAAAGAATGTTTTGAACACAGCTCAAACGTTGGCATGAGCAAATTGGCTTATAAAACTTTTGCTGAGCAGCCCGATAAATATTTAAGCTATCTGCACAAATTTCATCTCGATACAAAGACAGGAATCGATTTAATGGGTGAAGGAAGACCAATACTTCCAAAAATAAAACGGAATGTAGAAGGCTTGCACGCCATGGTGACGATGAGTTTTGGATATGCGATTCAGGTAACGCCTTTGCAAACATTGACATTGTATAATGCCGTTGCTAATAATGGCAAAATGATGAAGCCTTATTTGGTGAACCGCATTCAAAGTTTTGGGCAGACGACGAAAGAGTTTCAACCACAAATGATGGAAGAAAAAGTTGCAGAAGATAATGTGGTGAAAGCTGCACAGGAATGCATGCTTGCAGTAACAACAGATGGCACTGGAAAAAAAGCGTTCAAAGGTGCATTGTATAAAGTAGGCGGAAAGACAGGAACGGCGCACGTTGCAGGCAGAGATGATAATGGAAATAAAATTGGTTATGATGCCGGAATTTATCAGGCATCGTTTGTCGGATACTTTCCTTTTGATAAACCGCAATACAGTTGCATCGTTGTGATAAGAACAAAAGCGCACCCTAAGTTTCACATGGGCGGCGAAGTTTCTGCACCGGTGTTCAGAGAAGTTTCTGATAAGCTATACGCAATGAACGCAGATAACAATTCAACATTCCCAGAGGCGAAAATTAAAAAAGACAGTTCCAATTTTTATTATGCGGGTTCGGCAAAAGATATTAAGAAGGTGATGAAAACACTAAATGTGAGCTATGCTGATTCTTCAAACAATAATGAATGGACAAGATTATATGCAAACAATTATGAAGCTGTGTTGAACAAGGAAACTATTAATAAGCAAGTGATGCCTGACGTGAAAGGAATGGGATTGAAAGATGCATTGTATGTGTTGGAGAAAATGAATGTGAAAGTAGCGGCTAATGGCAGAGGCAAAGTGAAGATGCAATCTATTCAGCCAGGTTCAGCGATTGCAAAAAACCAGACAGTAAAAATTGAATTGAATCAATAAACACATTTGGACGGTGCCTCACTCCCTCTCGCTTGTGAGAGCGGAGTGAGGTTAAACTAAAAGATTGATGGCGATACTGCAGGATATATTGTACAAAGTGAGCATCCGTTCTGTGCATGGAAACCTTGGCGCAACTGTGAATGATTTACAGGTTGATTCGAGAAAAGTGAATAATGGTTCATTATTTATCGCAGTGAAAGGCGTGAGCGCAGATGGTCATCAGTTCATTGATTCAGTGATAGAAAAAGGAGCAGCAGTTGTGGTTTGCGAAACATTGCCACAGCATTTGAAAGAAGACGTCGCTTATGTTGAAGTCGAGAATTCAGCGATAGCAGTGGGTTTCATCGCTCATAATTTTTATGGTCAGCCTTCGGAGAAATTGAAATTGGTTGGCGTGACTGGCACGAATGGCAAGACAACAATAGCAACAGTTCTCTATAAGCTCTTTACAGTATTGGATTATAAATGCGGATTGATAAGCACTGTGCAAAATCAGGTAGGCGATACCGTTATTCCGGCAACACATACAACACCGGATGCGATTAGCCTGAATGCGTTGCTGAAACAAATGGTGGATGCAAAATGCACACATGTGTTTATGGAAACGAGTTCACATGCGATTCATCAGCATCGCATTGCGGGATTGAATTATGCGGGCGGTATTTTCAGCAACATTACGCATGACCATTTGGATTATCATAAAACATTCGATGAATATATCCGCGTGAAGAAATCTTTTTTTGATTCCTTGCCTTCATCCGCTTTTGCGATTTCAAATGCAGATGATAAAAGAGGAGTAGTGATGTTGCAGAATACGAATGCGAAAAAATATTTCTATAGCCTGAAAACGATGGCTGATTTTAAAGGAAAGATTTTGGAGAATAATCTTACTGGTCTTGTGATGGATGTGAATGGCCAGGAAGTGCATTTCAGATTGATAGGTGAGTTCAATGCATATAATCTCTTAGCTGTGTATGGTGCTGCTATTTGTTTGGGTGAAGATAAACATGAAGTGCTTCGTTGTCTGAGCGTGTTGAGTGGTGCTGAAGGAAGGTTTGATTATATCACATCTCGAAATGAAAAAGTGATTGGCATTATTGATTATGCACACACGCCAGATGCATTGGTGAATGTGCTTTCAACGATTCAGAAATTGAAGAAAAGGATATGAGCATGTGATAACAGTTGTTGGTTGTGGTGGCGACAGAGATAAAACAAAACGCCCGGTGATGGCAGAAGTAGCATGTGAGCACAGCGACAGAGTGATATTTACTTCTGATAATCCACGGAGTGAAGACCCGGCGGAGATTTTAAAAGATATGGAAGTTGGATTGAACACTGCAGCTAAAAGAAAATACATCGCGATTGTTGACAGGAAAGAAGCGATTAAAACCGCCGTGAGTTTTTCGAAGCCTGAAGACATTGTGCTGATTGCAGGAAAAGGACATGAAAAATATCAGGATATAAAAGGAGTGAAATATCCTTTTGATGATAAAGCTGTTTTGAAAGATGTTTTTGAGATGCTGAATAAATGAATTAGCAGTTGGCAGTTATCAGTTTGCACTTCAGTACTGCAAACTGCGAATTGCAAACTATAAAAATGGTCTGTTGCTACCCTGAAAAAATTTGAAGACTGTGCCGCGATGTGCGGGTGTATCCTTTAACAGCGATGAAGACTATGAACTACAGCATGCCTGTAGTTCATAGGGAATCGCTGATGATGGTGAATCGTGAATGGTCAATGGTGAATAGTGAATAATGAGTCTGCAAATTATTATGAATGATAAATCATCATGCTGATTTCGACTAGCTCCGGCATTTATGCCGGAGAGAATGAAAAATTGATAATGGAAAAATAAAAAATGATTGTTGTTGCCGATTGTGAAACTAAAGCTGAATAGAATATCAACAGTACAAGAGTGCGACGCAAGAATGTTGAGCAGAGATTAAATGCTGGTGACACAAAAATTGAGTTGAACTTTTCCAAAGTTTTAAACTTTGGAAAAGAGAACTGAAATCTAAAAAAGAAAATTACTAACTCAGGCTGCATGCTGTATTCTTTGTTTGAATGGCTTAGGCAAATTGGCGTAAAAATCCCGGGCGGGGCGCTGTTCCAGTTCATCACATTTCGCGTGATGCTGGCTGTGCTGCTATCGCTGGTGGTGACGATGGTTTACGGCAAGCGGCTTATCAATTACCTGCGCAAAAAACAGGTAGGCGAGAGCGTTAGAGAACTTGGTCTGGCAGGTGAGCAACAAAAAAAAGGGACGCCAACGATGGGTGGAATCATTATCATTCTTGCGATTCTCATACCAACATTGTTATTGGCAAATCTCAATAAAGCATATATACGGCTGATGATTTTCAGTACCATTTGGCTTGGATTGATTGGCTTCATTGATGATTATTTAAAACTGCGTGCAAAAAAAATAGCGCAACAACAAGGCATTGCATATAAAAAAGGTGATAAAGATGGATTAGCAGGATGGTTCAAAATTTTAGGACAAGTAGTGTTAGGAATTGTAGTAGCGCTCACATTGTATTTTAATAGCAACACAAAAGTGTGGCGCGAATATGTTGGTGACGTGAAGCCGCAGGATACAACAGGATTTAAAATGGTTGTGCTGGATGACAAGAAACATTATTTCGTTCCCGCGAATGAACCGATATCAACCATTCCGTTTGTAAAAAATCATGAATTTAATTATTCGAAATTATTGCCTGCAGCGATAAGAGGCGGCACATGGATTCTATATGTAGTGATTGTGATTTTTATTATCACTGCAGTTTCAAATGGCGCAAATATTACTGATGGTTTGGATGGATTAGCAACAGGAGTGAGCGCAGTGATTGGAGCGTGTCTTGGCATATTCGCATATTCTTCGGGTAATCTTCGATTCGCGGAATATCTCAACATCATGTACATCCCGAATTTGGGCGAGCTCTCCATTTTCATTGGAGCATTGATTGGTGCATGCGTCGGCTTCTTGTGGTACAACGCCTATCCGGCGCAGGTTTTCATGGGAGATACAGGCAGCCTAATGTTAGGTGGAGTCATCGCAGCGCTTGCATTCATTGTTCGGAAAGAATTATTAATACCAATTTTTTGCGGCGTGTTTTTGGTGGAAAATATCAGCGTAGTGATTCAGGTTTCATATTTCAAATACACAAAACGAAAATATGGCGAAGGGCGAAGAGTTTTTTTGATGAGCCCTTTGCATCATCATTATCAAAAGCTAGGATACAATGAAAGCAAGATAGTAACACGATTCTGGATAGTAACAATCATGTGCATGGTGCTGGCGATTGTTACACTGAAATTAAGATAGGAAAATTGAACCATGTAAATCATCTAAGAGCATATAAGAAAAACCAGATTGAATTAAGTGGTTTAAAATTTATAAACAAAGCTACATAAGACTAAGGTGAACTAAAATGTCTTAGGTGGTTAAGTTCAACACAAATAATTGTGGTGCAGCATTAGTGAAGTCCAATTCTTTTGAAGAACCCCCTCAATCCGATTCCCGCGGAAAGCATCATCTTTTTTACTAACGGTCATGGACATGCGCATTTCAATATTAGGTGGCAGTGAAAGTGGAGTAGGCGCTGCTTTGCTCGCAAAGCAGCAAGGCTATGATGTGTTTGTCTCTGATGCAGGAAGTTTGAAAGAAAAATACAGACAGGAACTCGAGCAGAAAGGAATTGAATTCGAAGAAGGAAAACATTCTGAAGAAAAAATTTTGAGCGCTGATGAAGTCATGAAAAGCCCGGGCATTCCTGAAAAAAATGAGCTCGTAAAAAAAATCCGAGCAAAAGGAATTCCCGTCATCAGTGAAATTGAACTCGCTTATCGACACAAAGGAAACAGCAAAATAATTGGCATCACAGGTAGTAATGGAAAGACAACGACGACTGCAATGACGTATCACATCTGCAAAGCGGATAACCTCGATTGCGCATTGGTAGGCAATATCGGTTACTCATTTGCAAAGCAAGTGGCTGAAGAACCAAAGCAGTGGTACATCGCAGAGATTAGCAGTTATCAGTTGGATGACATCAAAACTTTCAAGCCTGATGTTGCAGTGCTTACAAATATTACCGAAGACCATCTTGACCGCTACGAATACAAATTTGAAAATTATATCCGCAGCAAGTTCAGGATTATAATGAACCAGACTAAGGAAGATTATTTTATTTATTGCGATGACGACCCTGTTACGAAAAAATATATCAGCCAGTATTCTTTACAAACTAACCCACTACCAATTACTATGCACCATGAATTCAAACACGGAGGCTTTATCAGGAACGGGCAGATGACGCTTGTTCCGGGAAGCGAAAAAATGCAAATGAGCATTTATGATTTCGCGCTGAAAGGCATCCACAACCAGTACAACACAATGGCAGCGGGGCTTGCAGCGGCAACCATTGGAATCCGAAAAGAAAAAATCCGCGATGCGATTAAAAGCTTTGAAGCGCTTGAGCATCGAATGGAATTCGTGCTCGCAGTTCGTGGCGTTGATTTCATCAACGACAGCAAAGCCACGAATGTGAACAGCACCTGGTATGCACTCGAGAGCATGACGAAGCCGACGATTTTGATTTTAGGTGGTGTGGATAAAGGAAATGATTATTCGCTCATTCGCGAATTGGTGAAAGAAAAAGTGAAAGCGATTGTGTGCATGGGAACTGACAACAGAAAAATTCATGAAGCATTTCAGAATGATGTGCCATTGATGGTGAATACGGCAAGCGCACAGGAAGCAGTGAAAGCGGCTTTTCATTTTGCGAATAAAGGAGATGTTGTTTTAATGAGCCCTGCTTGCGCAAGTTTTGATTTGTTCAAGAATTATGAAGACAGAGGAAAGCAATTTAAAGAAGCAGTGAGGGATTTGTAAATGGTTGAAGTAGTAAAGAATTATTATGTAACAAACATTTGTAATTCTATTAAACATTGTTGCGTCGCACTCTTGTACAATTGAATCGCTATGCAACGCTCATAAAAAGCAACAAACTGAAAATTTGAAATGAATGATTTCTTAACCATAGAACGCAGTCCGCTCAGGAAGCTGAGCTCTCGTACCAAAGGCGATAAAGTTATTTGGGCTGCTGTGGTATTACTTGCATTAGTGTCCTTGCTCGCAGTGTATAGTTCAACAGGTTTGTTGGCTTACAAAATGAATAAAGGCAATAATGAAATTTATCTGTTTAAACAGTTTGCATTCATCATCGTTGGTGTGCTGATTATTTATTTCGCACATCAGGTAAATTATACCATCTATTCAAAAGTGGCGCTGATTTTATTTCTGATTTCTATTCCTTTATTAATATATACTTTATTCTTCGGTGTGAAATTAAATGAAGGAAGCCGCTGGATTAGATTGCCGATTATTAATCTCACATTTCAAACTTCAGACCTTGCGAAACTGGCGCTGTTCATGTATCTCAGCCGATTGCTCAGCAAAAAGCAGGAAGTAATAAAAGATTTCAAAAAAGGATTTCTTCCGGTAATCATTCCCGTTGCCATTGTCTGCATGCTGATTGCTCCTGCGAATTTGTCAACCGCATTATTAATCGGTGCAACAAGCATGATGCTGATGTTTATCGGTCGCGTGAGCGCAAAACATTTATTGCTCACGATTAGCGTTGCTCTAATTCCTGTTATCATCTTAATTCTTGCAGCAGTCATTCGCCACAAAGCAAATGGTGATGTCACTGAAAAACCAAAGACAGAAAATCATTCCAGATTATTAGTGCGCGTTGATACATGGATTAATCGTGTGGAAAGTTTTATGTACGGCACAAAAGAAAGCAACAGCGATAATGATTATCAGGTGAACCAGGCAAAAATCGCGATAGCAAAAGGCGGATGGATTGGTCTTGGCCCGGGAAATAGTCAGCAGAGAAATTTTTTACCACATCCTTATTCGGATTTCATTTATGCAATCATCATCGAAGAATATGGATTGTTCGGTGGAGCAGTTATCATTTGTATTTATTTATTATTCTTATTCAGGAGCATCAGGATTTATAAGCGATGCCCATTTGCGTTCGGGGCTTTTCTTGCGCTGGGACTGAGTTTCACGCTGATGATTCAAGCACTTGCAAACATGGCAGTGAACGTGAATTTATTTCCGGTAACAGGTGTAACGCTTCCCTTAGTGAGCATGGGCGGAAGTTCATTTTTATTTACGTGTTTGGCGATAGGAATATTATTAAGTGTTGCCAGAAATGTTGAGCAGCTCGAAGGTGATAAAGTAGAAAAAGAATTAGAAGCAGCAGAGGCTGCGCATGAAACACAAGTTGAAAGTTAAAGTGAGCAAGAAAATAATCATAGCAGGCGGTGGAACAGGTGGTCATATTTTTCCGGCGATTGCAATTGCCAATGCACTAAAAAAGATTGACTCGCAAATTGAAATATTATTTGTCGGCGCGAATGGAAAAATGGAAATGGAAAAAGTGCCGCAGGCAGGATATCAGATAAAAGGTATTGGATATCGCTGGTTTCAACAGAAGTTCTTTGATAAAAAATATTGGTTTGCCATTGAAGTTGGTGAAAAGTTTTTTGCAGGTGAAGCAAATTATAAAATCTTTTCAGCCTGATGCCGTGATTGGTGTTGGCGGTTATTCAAGTTTCCCTGTGCTGCGATATGCACAGACAAAAAGAATTCCAACATTCATTCATGAATCAAATTCATTTGCAGGAAAAGCAAACATGATGTTGGGAAAAAAAGCAACAAAGATTTTTGTTGCGAGCGATGGAATGGAAAAATTTTTCCCTGCAGAAAAAATCATGATTACAGGAAACCCTGTGAGGGCAAGTATTGTAAGCAATACTATCAGTCGGGAAGAAGGCATCAAATTTTTTGGATTGAATCCTGTAAAAAAAACAGTGTTGTCAACTGGCGGAAGTCTTGGTGCAAAAAGTATTAATGAAGCGGTTGATGCGGGCATTGATGAATTCGAAAAAAATGGTTTGCAACTGATTTGGCAAACCGGAAAACCATATGCTGACAAAGCAAAGCAAGCAGCAAAAGGAAGAAAAAATATTTGGACGAATGATTTCATCACAAAAATGGAATATGCATTTGCTGCTGCTGATATCGTGATTTCAAGGTCAGGTGCTATGTCGATTGCTGAATTGTGTGTTGTGAAAAAGCCGGTTGTGTTTGTGCCATTTCCTTTTGCCGCGGAAGACCATCAAACAGTCAATGCGCAAAACCTGGTCAATAAAAATGCAGGCATATTAATAAAAGATAATGAAGCAAAAGAAAAATTGATATCAACTGTGATGACATTGGCAAAAGATGAAAGAAAACAAAATGAATTGAAAGAAAATATCGCAAAGTTGGGAGTGACAAATGCAGATGAAGTGATTGCAAAAGAAATATTAAAGTTGATAAGCTGAATTGTTGATAGGTTGATTTATTCACCATTGACCATTCACTATTCACGAAAAGAATGACTGATATAAATAACATAAACCGGATTTATTTCATTGGCATCGGCGGAATTGGTATGAGCGCATTAGCGAGGTATTTTAAGTTCACGGAAAAGATGTGAGCGGTTATGATAAAACAGAAACGCCTTTAACGAAGCAATTAGTGAGTGAAGGAATTCAGGTTCATTATAAGAGAAGATTTAGTTATTAGCTCCGAAAGATGCAGAGATGGTTGTTTACACGCCTGCGATTCCGAAAGAGCACAAAGAATTGGTTTTTTATCAGCAGAATAATTACACGTTGTTGAAGACGGAGTGATGTGTTGGGTTTGATAACCAAAAGCTCTTTTAATATATGTGTCGCGGGAACGCACGGCAAGACAACCATCAGCACGATGATTGCGCATATTCTTCGCCACAGCGGTTATGGTTGCAATGCTTTTCTGGGTGGAATTGCAGTGAACTATAATAGCAATTTCTGGAGCAATGAAAGAAATGTTTGTGTGGTGGAAGCTGATGAGTACGACAGAAGTTTTTTGAAATTAAGTCCGGATATAGCTGTGATAACTGCAATGGATGCTGACCATTTAGATATCTACGGAACGGGAGAAGCAGTGCAGCAGGCTTTCATTGATTTTTCAGGAAAGCTGAAAAAGGGCGGATTGTTAGTGAGCAAGTTCGGTTTGCAAAAAGACGCAGCATTGAAATCAGATAGGCATTTGCGTTACAGTCAGCAAAATGCGAGTGCTGATGTATATGCGAAAAATATCCGGATGAATCATGGCAGTTATGAATATGATGTTGTAGAAAAAGATTGTGAATTGAAAGATGTGATATTGAATATGGGCGGATTGCATAATGTAGAGAATACAGTAGTGGCAATAGCTGTGGCTCATTCGTTGGGAATAGAAGATGAAAAAATAAAAAAAGCAGTAGAAGATTTCAAAGGAGTAAAAAGAAGATTCGAATATATTATTAAGAACGAGAAGCTAGTGTTTGTAGATGATTATGCGCATCATCCGGAAGAATTGAGAGCATTGATTAGTGGTGCAAAAAGCTTGTTCCCGAAATTGAAATGTACGGTGATTTTTCAGCCGCATTTGTTCACGAGGACAAGAGATTTTGCAGATGGATTTGCTGAGAGCCTGGATTTAGCTGATGAAATAATTCTGTTGCCGATTTATCCTGCAAGAGAATTACCGATTGAAGGAGTTACGAGCAAAACGATTTTCGACAAAATGAAAAGCGGGAATAAATATTTGATGAGCAAAGAAGAATTGCTAAAGAGCATGAATGGAAAAACAAAAGGGCTTTTCATCACTGCAGGCGCAGGCGATATCGATGCGCTGGTGATGCCGATTAAAGATATCCTGGAAAAAACGAACTAACCCATATTGTGCGCAGGAGTTTTTCACCTGTGCATATTGTACCCATCTGACGGTCGAAACGGGGCCGTTGGGTGGGTATGAAAATGGCAATAAAATTTAAATTCATGAGCATAAAAGATAACATAAGAAAAATGCTGTTCGTCGCGCTGTGGAGCGTGCTCGGAGCAGGCATGCTCGTGTTGTTGGTAGCAGCCATCAAAAGGCGCAACAGCAAAACCTGCAAAGGCTATCGCATTGAAATCAGCAGTGCTGCAAACAGATATTTCATTGACAAAAAAGATGTGATAAAAATACTTGCAGACAGTGTTGATGGAAAACCTGAAGGAAGGGGATTGGCTTCATTCAATCTGCTTGAAATGGAAGGAAAGCTGAAAAAAAATCCGTGGGTGAAAGATGCACAGTTATTTTTTGATAACAATGATTTATTACGCATAACCATCACCGAGAGAGAGCCAACTGCAAGAGTTTTTACAACTGGCGGAAACAGTTTTTACATTGATAGCAGCGGAACAGAATTGCCTTTGAGCGATAAACAAACTGTGATGCTTCCTGTGTTCACAGGGTTTCCTGCAGAGAAAATAAAAACTGGTTCTGAAGGCAGTTTGCTAAAACAAATAAAAAGTATTGACGCTTTTATATTGAAAGATTCTTTCTGGTCGGCGCAGATTGCTCAGGTTGATATCACGCCAAATAAAACTTTTCAAATGATTCCGGTTGTCGGCAATCATGTGATTGAATTTGGTGATGGCAATGATTGCGAGAAAAAATTTCACAGGCTGTTTGTTTTTTATAAAGAGGTACTGAGCCAAACTGGTTTCGATAAATATGCGAGAATCGATGTTGAATTTGACGGCGAAGTGATTGGTACAAAGAAAGGCGGCTTGATGAAAAAATCTGATTCATTATTAGCGGCAAAAAGTGTTGCAATGCTGATAAAATCAGCGCAGCAAATTCAAATGGATACGGTGAAGCAAAGAACGGTGAAGCCATTGGAAAATATAAATCCAGATAAAAATTTCAAGAGCGGGGATATTGAAGATAGCCTGAAAGGAATTAAGAATTAATAATGGATAATTAATAATTCGTGTTGTTGCCGATTGTGAAACTGAAGTTCAATAGAAAACAAAAAGTACAAGAGTGCGACGCAACGATGATGAATAATGTTGATTAGTTGGTTACCTAAAAAAGAAAATTAAAATTCAAGAAGATAAAAACTAGTAATAAAGCTTTTCCAAAGTTTGAAACTTTGGAAAAGCTGGAAAAAATAAAACTTAAAACAATAAAAACAAACAACAAAAACAAATAAACTATGAATCACGAACAACCCATTATTGTCGGGCTCGACATTGGAACAACTAAGATTGCAGCCATTGCAGGACGAAAAAACGAATTTGGTAAACTTGAAATTCTTGGCTTTGGCCGCGCTAATTCCAATGGCGTGAAACACGGACAAGTATTGAACATTGATGAAACTATCAAGGCGATTAAAATGGCGCTTGATAATTGTTATGCATCCAATCCTAATCTCGCGATTAGCGAAGTGTATGTTGGCATCGCAGGTCATCACATTAAAAGCTTGCAAACACGCGGTGATATTGTGCGCCAGCAAACGGATGATGAAATCACACAGCGTGAAATTGACCAGTTGATTGCTGACCAATACAAAACTTATATTCCTGCAGGCGACCAGATTATCGATGTGATTCCACAGGAATTCACCGTTGATAATTTCCAAAATATTGTGAGCCCGATTGGTTATGGTGGCGTGAAAGTGGGAGCGAATTTTCATATCATCACCGGTGATAAAAATGCGATCAGAAATATTAATCGTGCCGTAGAAAAAAGCGGATTGCATACAAAAGATTTAGTGTTGCAGCCACTCGCATCTGCAGCGGCAGTAATGGGACAAGAAGATTTAGAAGCAGGAGTTGCGATTGTTGACATCGGCGGTGGAACAACAGACCTTGCCGTTTTTTATGAAGGCATTTTGAAGCACACTGCAGTGATTCCTTTCGGTGGAGAAAATATTACCAACGATATCAAAACAGGATTGGGTGTTCTCAAAACACAAGCTGAGCAAATGAAAGTGCAGTTTGGTTCTGCTTTGGCGAATGAAGCAAAAACAAATGCATTCATCACGATTCCCGGATTGCGCGGAATGCCTGCGAAAGAAATCAGCGTGAAAAATCTCGCGAACATTATCCAGGCTCGCATGAATGAGATAATGGATTTCGTGACTTATCATTTGAAACAAGTTGGTCTTGATAATAAAATGTTGAATGGCGGCATCGTATTAACCGGTGGTGGCTCTCAATTGAAACACTTATTCAGTTGACAGAATATATCACAGGATTAAATGCGCGAATCGGTTTCCCGACAGAACATTTAACAGCAGGACATATTGAAGAATTGGCGAAGCCAACATACTCCACTTGCATCGGATTAATATTGAAAGGATACAGCGATTATGAGCACAACAGAAAACAATTTGAGCAATCACATATAAAAGTTGATGTTCCCGAAGCTTTGAAAAAAGCCGAAGTAGTTGCAGAAACAATGGCGACAGAAGAAATCATGCAGGAAGAAAAAGTTAGGAACAGAAAAAGCATTAAAGATTTCTGGGGCAAATTCAAAGATGGAATTATTGATTTGTTCAAAGAAGAAGAAGACCATGCGCTATAGTGAGTAGTGAATTGTGAGTGGTGAATCTACTCACAACTCACCACTGACAACTCACAAAAAATTACTAATCCAAAAAAATTCTGAAATGATATACTTCGATTTACCTAAAGAAAAGTCATCCATCATCAAAGTAATTGGTGTGGGTGGCGGAGGAAGCAACGCAGTCAATTATATGTACGGCCAAAATATTGAAGGCGTTGATTTTATTATCTGCAATACAGATTCGCAGGCAATTGCTCAAAGCAATGTTCCCAATAGAGTCCAACTCGGGCCACATTTAACGCAAGGCCTTGGCGCTGGTGCCAATCCTGATATCGGCAGGCAAGCAACAGAAGAAAGCCTGGAAGAAATAAAACAAATCCTGGAAGTGAACACCAAAATGGCATTCATCACTGCAGGAATGGGCGGTGGAACAGGAACAGGTGGCGCGCCTATCATTTCAAAAATTTGTAAGGACCTTGGCATACTCACAGTTGGTATTGTTACCACTCCATTTTCTTACGAAGGAAAAAAACGCCAGTTGCAGGCAGAAGAAGGAATTCGTGTGATGAAACAATATGTTGATACATTATTAGTGATCAGCAACGATAAGCTCCGTCATCAGTTCGGCAATTTGAAAATGAAAGAAGCATTCAGCAAAGCTGATAATGTTTTAGCGACTGCTGCAAAATGTATCACAGATGTGATTACCACAACAGGGCAAATCAATGTTGACTTTGCTGATGTGTGCACTGTAATGCGCAATGGCGGTGTTGCTATTCTCGGCAGCGCTGCAACAGAAGGTGAAAACCGCGCCCAGCAGGCAATTGAAGAAGCATTGAATTCTCCGTTGCTGAATGATAATGATATCAGCGGAGCACAATGGATTCTTATCAATATCAATTCATCAGAAGGTGAATATGAATTTACGATGGATGAAGTGGAAGTGATTCAGAATTATCTTATCAGCCGTGCAGGCGAGCATACTGATGTAATTCTTGGATTGGGTTACGATAATTCCCTCGGCGCAAAAATCGGCATCACATTAATTGCAACCGGATTTGAATATAAAGACCCTTTTGCGAAAACTAAAACAGTTAAAACCGAACCTAAGAAAGAAGATAAGATTGTCATGCCATTAGTCTTACCCGAAGAAAAAGCAAAAACAGAACAAGGGCCTGTGCTACCTCTCGTTACCCAAAAAGAAGAACAACAGCCGGCATCAGAGCAACTACACGTTGCTCTGACGGCCCTGCCGGATGAGATGCAGCCGCAGATTATTGAAGAAGAAAAATCGCAGCAGCACATCCCGATGGTCTTCTTTGCAGAAGATAGTAATAGTAAAACTACTGTGGACAATAAGGTGGAGAAAAATGATTATGAAAAGAAATTAGAATGGCTACATTCGCAAGACCTCGTTGCTACAGATAAAGAGAAAAATCTGGTAACAAATACTGCGCCCGGCTCGCCGGCATCTGCAATATCTGCGGGATACCTTGCAAGGCCCAAAAATATTTACGCAGAAGAAGCCAGGCCAGAAAAACAATCCAGCCCGGAACACATACCTGTGAAGGATTTCATCTCAGGTACAGCTGCAAATAATCCGTTAAAAGAAGAAGAACCTTCTCCTGATATGCAGCTAGTATTTAAAGATATTCCAGCGGCGGATGCGCCCTTGGCCCATCAAGCTCTTAAAAATTCGGAAACGGAACTGCCCTCTGAGGAACCTGCGCTGCAGGACAAAGAGGAAGAACAGAAACGACGTGCAGCAGAACGAATCAATAAGTTGCGCAACTTATCGTTCAACATTAATGCTGCCGACCCGAATAATGAGTTTGAGACTGTGCCGGCTTACATCCGCCGTAATTTGGAACTCTACAACACTTCCGCAAACGTTGAAAATTTCTACAGTAATTACGAAGTAAAGAAAGACGAGAACAGCAACGGTTCTATCAGCACAATCAATACATTTTTAGACGGCAAAAAGCCAGACTAACGGTTACCAATAACCGATAAATAGTTTGTTTTTAGTTGTTTTATTTCCCTCCGGTTTTCCGGGGGGATTTTTTTGTGAGAGCTATGAATGGCGAGCTTTGAGCTGCGAGAACTTTACTGCTCATAGCTCGCAGCTAAATGCTCACAGCTTTTTATGTTCCCAACTAATTGCTACTATTGAGCATCCTTGCGTCGCACTCTTGTACTTTTTATTTTCTATTGAACTTTTGTTTCATAATCGGCAACAACATTTGTTATTCATTTTTTTCATTTTCCGGCATAAATGCCGGAGCTAGTCGAAATCTTCACGATATTCTATCATTCACGACTCACCATTGACTATCACGAATTATTAATTCTCTTGGCATAAATGCAGGACCTAGTCGAATGCCTATAAATTTTGCAATTCAAAATTTTGCCTGGTTAATAATAAAATTCAGGGTCACACAACTTTTTTCACAAATAGCCTCACCGAATTTGCAGCAAGCACCACATCGCTCAAACCCATTGCCAGCGCAGCAATGGCAGGAGAAAGAAATCCCAATGCTGCAACCGGAATTGCAATGGCATTATAAAAGAAGGCCCAAAATAAATTTTGCTTGATGGTAATAAAAGTATGTTTTCCTAATCCTAATGCAAGTGGAAAATTTCTAATTCCATTATTCATTAATATAACATCAGCGGTTTGCATGGCAATATGCGAAGCATCGCTTAGTGAAATACCTATAGCAGCTTTTGCGAGGGCGGGCGCATCATTAATGCCATCGCCAATCATTGCAGTAGGCGATTGGCCATTCAACTTTTCAACTTCCTTCAACTTTTCAACAGGAGTTTGTTCAGCGATTACTTCATCCATTCCCAATTGCTTTGCAAGGGCTTCACATTTTTCTTTTCGGTCGCCGCTTAATAAAATTGTTTTAATATTTCGATTTTTGAAATAATCAATAACTGACTTTGCTTCTGTTCTTATTTCATCCTGCACATCCATCCATCCAATCAGTTCATTATTCTTCAAAACATAAATATTATGCTTATCATCTGAAGTGAGTGTTGACGCGATATTATAAGAACCGGCAAAAAAAATATTTCCTTCTTTATCTTCAGCTTTCATTCCTGATCCTTTTATCTCCTCTATTTTTTTCCACCTTATTTCAGTTTTCATTTTCCATGCTGTAGCAATACTTTTTGCAATCGGATGATTGGAATATTTTTCGAGTGAGAAGACGATGCGCTTAAATTCGTCAATGGTGAATGGTGAATGGTGAATAGTGATTTGTGAGTTGTCAGTTGAAAGTGCTGATCTTTTGTCTGCCAACTGAAAATTGCCAATTGCAAATTTTCCTGTCGTCAATGTTCCTGTTTTATCAAATACAACTTGCTGAATATTTTTGAACAGTTCAAGTGATTTTGCATTGCGAAATAAAATTCCATTCTTGGCCGCACGCCCAAGCCCAACGGCAATTGCAGCAGGAGTAGCCAGCCCCATGGCACATGGGCAAGCAATTACCAACACGGCAATACTACGCATAAGCGAAGGTGTTAGTTGGTGCAGATAAAAATAATTTCCAATAAATGTTATTGCTGCAATGATCAATACAACGGGAACGAAGACTGCGCTTATCTTATCTGCCATTTGCTGGACAGGTGGTTTCTCGCCTTGCGCTTGTTTAACGAGATTGATAATATTTGAAAGCAATGAATCGCTTGCTGCGACTGTTACTTGTGCTTTTACTGTGCCATCGGCAATAATGCTGCCGCCAATAAGATTGTCTTTAGCATGTTTTTCTACCGGCAAGCTTTCACCTGTAATAATACTTTCGTTCACGCTTGCATCGCCCCATAAAATTTTACAATCTGCCGGAACTTGCTCGCCTGATTTTATTAATATTAAATCGCCACTTCGCAATTGAGAATTTTCGATCGGGAAAACTTGTTCCTGATGGTCTCCATCAAAAGCAATCATGTTTGCCATTACCTTTTGCGACTTCGCCAAACTGTTGAGCGCTTTTTGTGTAGATTGTATTGTTACTTCTTCAATATAATTCCCAAAGAATATTAATGTAATAATAGCAGCAGCAGTTTCGTAGAAAAAATAATTTTCACCGAGATTAAGAATTGTTCCGGCTAAACTATAAACAAATGCGGCTGTTGCACCAATCACAATAAGCACATTCATGTTCGGCATTTTGTTGCGGATGCTTTGAACAGCGCTTCTTCCGAAAAAACGCATGCCGACAATGTAAACAGGCAAGCACAATGCAAGTTGTATCCATGGGTTCATTAGCCAATGAAAGTGAATCCATTTATCAAGCATGTGAAGCATCAATGGCAAAGTGAAAACCAAACAGAAAATAAATTTCTGAAAATGAGTTTGCAAAAAACGTTTGTGCTTTGCCGTTAAATCGTCATCGTTTGTATGAACTTGATATCCGAGCGATTCAATTCCCTTGATAATATTTGGTTTAGAAGTATTCTCGGTCGCATCAAAGCTCACATCGCCTCCAATCAGGTTCACTTTCACGTTTTCCAAACCTTCTTTTTTGAGGTAGTTTCCGACTGTTAATGCACAGTTGGAACAACTCATGCCTTCTACTTTCCAGTTTATTGTTTCCAAGATTTAATCTGATTTATTAATAGTAACAACAAATGCCGGGCAAATTTAGTTTGATAATGTGATAATGAGTTGATGCGCTAATATGCTAATGGGGAAATGCGAAATCTATAGAATTTGAAGAGCGGTAGCCTGATTTTTGAAATGCTTGACTAAACGTGAGCAGAAAAGATTCGTCTTTCGTCCGCATGACAGATCCCGAAGTGCGGTTATGATCTTAAAAAATCATGCTGCTGCTTTTACTCAATCTGTCATTCCAACGAAGGAGGAATCCCTGAGATTACGAAGATGGGGCTTGTCGAAAATTATAAAGTACTGTCTAAGAAATAATGTTGTTGCAGATAATGTAAGACCTAAGCTCAATAGAAAACAAACTGTACAAGTGAGTGACACAACCGGAGCTTAAGAGAGGACAGATGCTAGTCACCAAAAACTGTGATTTAACTGATCAAATGAATGTTGTTATTTTTAATCATGGTCAGCCAAAAAATCAGATTAAGCATAGTTATGAATTTCCGAATTGAAGAAATCATAAATCCTCACATCTATCTTTGCGAAATGGAATTGCTATTCGATTTAGATCATATTCACGATGCTGCTAAAAAATTCTGGCATTATGCCGGAGAGAAAAAAGTTTTTGCATTTCATGGAAATATGGGCGCAGGAAAAACAACTTTTATCCATGCTTTATGCGATGAGAAAAAAATAACGAGCAAAGTAGGAAGCCCGACTTTTTCTATCATTAACGAATATGTTTATAAAAGTGGAAAAATTTTTCATATTGATTTGTACAGATTGAAAGATGAAGAAGAAGCAGCCCGTGCAGGAGTTGAAGATTGCATTTATTCCGGAGAAATTTGCATGGTTGAGTGGGCAGAAAAAGCGCCTGATTTATTTCCTGGCGACACCGTGAAAGTTTTCATGCAAACAATTGATGCAAACACAAGAAAAATTATCATTAATTAAGCTGCAAAAAATCTTCAATTCAATTTAAAATTGTAATTTACTGTTACATCACGATTGCAAAAAAATTATCGATAAGCCCTGAGACATGTCGCAACAAAAACCTATCATCAGTACTTCTTTCAGCTACGAAACATTAGAGGAAACCCTTGACATAAAACCTAAAGGGGCGCACCTGCATATCGGGATCCCGAAAGAAACTGCGTTTCAGGAAAACCGTATTGCGCTTACGCCTGAAGCCGTGAGCGTGCTTGTAAGCAATGGCCATGAAGTGGTGATTGAACACAATGCCGGCGAACCTACACATTACCGCGATAAAGAATACAGTGAGGCAGGTGCAAAAATTGTTTACGACAGAACGGAGGTTTTCAAAGCGCCATTACTAGTGAAGAGCGCGCCTGTTGTTGAAGAAGATTTGCCGCTGCTTCAATTGAACCAGATTATTATTTCGCCCATTCATCTGTCTGCTATGAAATCAGAGCTTTTGGAAAAGATGATGGAAAAAAAAATCACGGCCATTTCATTTGAAAACCTGAAAGACGACAGCGGAAGTTACCCAATAGTGCGCAGCATGAGCGAGATTGCAGGCAGTGCAGTGATGCTGATTGCCGGGCAATATCTTGGTTCATCAAATCATGGCAAAGGAGTTTTGCTTGGCGGCATTTCGGGGATACCGCCCACGAAGGTGATCATACTGGGCGCTGGAATTGTGGGTGAATTTTCGGCACGCGCCGCATTGGCGCTCGGCGCATCTGTAAAAGTTTTTGATAATAGTGTTTATAGATTAAAAAGATTACAGAACAATATTGGCCAACGTATGTGGACTTCAGTGATGGAGCCGCGCATTCTTGCCAAGCAATTGAAAACCTGCGAAGTGGCAGTAGGTGCGCTTACATCGCAAAGTGGAAGAACACCAGTTGTTGTTACAGAAGAAATGGTTAGCAACATGCGCTCGGGAAGTGTGATTATTGACGTGAGTATTGATCGCGGCGGTTGTTTCGAAACATCAGAAATTACGACACATGAACATCCTATTTTTATGAAATACGGAGTAATTCATTACTGTGTTCCAAATATTCCTTCAGGCTTTGCCCGAACAGCTTCTCAGGCTGTGAGCAATGTGCTGATGCCGTTGATCCTTGAAGCGGCAGATGAAGGGGGCTTTGAAAATTTAGTGTGGCACAAAGTTCATTTGCGGAGCGGCATTTATCTTTTTAAAGGTGCATTGACCAATTTCCACTTGAGCCAAAGATTCGATTTGAAATATACCGATCTGAATTTGCTGATTGCCAGCCAGCGCTGATCACTTTTTAAAATCAAGAATATTCAATCTCTCTGAACAGAAATCATATTCCTGCAAATCATTTGAACTGACAATTACAATTCTGTTTGAAGAATAATTTTTTATAAACCGGCGATACAATGCAATCCCTTCTTCATCCAAATTAGTGCAGGGCTCATCAAATAACAGAATAGGAACATCGGAAAAAAAAGCCTGCGCCAGTTTCACTCTCTGTTTCATTCCTGATGAATAAAAGCGGATTTGTTTATCGGCAGATTTTTCAAGACCTGTTTCTGAAATGATTTTTTGGATATCCATCCCCGTTATAAATGGCTTGAATGTTTGATGGAACCGAAGAAATTCTGTCAATGTCATTTCTTCAACTAATTCAAGATAAGGAGCAGCGATGGAGATGTGCTTGTAGAAGTCTTCAGTTTGCAGTTTGTGGTTTGTAGTTTGTGGTTCTTGCTCCGTGAATGATTTAGAATTGGGGGCTGCGGACTGCGAACCGGAAATTGGAACCTCAAAACTCACTTTCCCTTCACTTTCAGCAACAGATCCTGCAATCACTTGCAACAGTGTTGATTTGCCTGAGCCGTTCGGCCCGATAATCGCATAGCTATGACCGTTAGTAAAGTTGTAATTGATGTGGCGGAAAATCCAGTCGCGGTTGAAACGTTTGCCAACGTCAGTCAGCGTAATCTTCATCCATATTATTTTTGGAGTAGCGTTTGATAATGCCTCTGCCACTTTCGCGAATGAAAGTAACAATCTCATCACGCTCATCAGTTGCCGGAAATTCTTCCTCAAGAAATTCAAGCGCCTGGCTTGTGTTCATTCCTTTATTATACACGACGCGATAAATATCAAGAATGTGGTTAATCTTATCAACTGTAAATCCTCTTCGTTTTAATCCGATTGAATTAACACCCGCGTAGCTCAATGGCAATCTTCCTGCTTTGATGTAAGGTGGGATATCTTTCCCAACCAATGAACCACCTGCAATGAAAACGTGCTGGCCGACCTGCACAAATTGATGGATAGCGCACATGCCTCCCACAATTGCCCAGTCACCAATTACAACATGACCCGCAACCTGTGAGTTGTTGCTTAGAATGCAATTGTTACCGATAATGCAATCATGTGCAATATGGCTATAAGCTTGTATCATGCAATTATTGCCAACCGTTGTTTTCCATCTGTCTTTTGTTCCGCGATGCACTGTTACAAATTCGCGGATGATTGTGTTGTCTCCAATTTCAACGGTTGTATTCTCGCCATCAAATTTCAAATCCTGAGGAGTTGCAGAAATAACAGCGCCGGGGAAAATATGGCAATTTTTCCCGATCCTTGCTCCTTCCATAATAGTTACGTTGCTGCCAATCCATGTACCTTGGCCAATCTCCACATTTTGATGGATTACAGAGAAAGGATCAACCTTCACATTTGTCGCCAGCTTAGCATTGGGGTGAATATATGTATGCGGGTGAATCATTAGACCGTTTTTTTTAGTGGTTGTAGTAATCATTGACACTCATTTAAGGATTTTATTTAAAAGAGTTCATGACAATTATTTTACTCACCCTTGATTTTATGGCAAATAAAAAAATGGCAGACGACTTTGCTATTGACAAATATAATTTAATTATCAATATTGACTGTCGTTAAGAACTTGTTATTCTATCCCCTTTTCACCAGTTGTGCAACAAGATCAGCTTCAGTTGCAATTTTGTTCCCGATGAAAACGGTTCCTCTCATTTCGCAAATGCCTCTGCGAATTGGAGAATTCAATTCAAGCTTTAAAATCATTGTATCGCCCGGTACAACTTTTTGCTTGAATTTGCAATTGTCGATTTTCAGGAAATAAGTATCGTATTCTCCGGCCGGCATCGCATTGATTGCAAGAATGCCACCTGTCTGTGCAAGCGCTTCGATTTGCAAAACACCCGGCATTACAGGATTGCCCGGAAAATGTCCCGGAAAAAAAGGTTCATTGAAAGTAACGTTCTTGATCCCCACAATATGCTTGTCTGTTAGCTCAATAATTTTATCTACTAACAGAAATGGATACCTGTGAGGAAGCGTTTTTTCAATTTGTTGGGAATTATATATTGGAGGTTGGTTAGGATTATAAACGGGCACATTTTTCACGTGCTTATTTTTTTTTATATAGTGCTTTATTTTTTTTGCAAATTCAACATTGGTTGAATGGCCCGGCCGGTTTGCAATGATATGTGCTTTGATGGGATAGCCGATCAATGCAAGGTCTCCAACCACATCGAGCAATTTGTGGCGGGCAGGTTCATTCGGATATCTTAATTCAAGATTATTAAGATATCCTTCGCTTTTGATTTCTATCTTCTCGCGATTAAAAGCTTTTGCAAGGCGCGCCATTTCTTCTTCAGTAACCGGTTTATCAACCACCACAATTGCATTGTTGATATCACCACCTTTTACCAAATTATTATCGAGCAGCATTTCAAGCTCATGCAAAAAACAGAATGTGCGGCATGGCGCAATCTGCGTTTTAAAATCTTTTATTTTTTTTATGCTAGCGTGTTGGGTTCCAAGAACCGGGCTGTTGAAATCGATAAGAGTGGTAACCTGATAATCCATTGATGGCATTGCCACCATTTCAACGCGTTTCTTATCATCATAATGGGTGATGTTCGTATCAAGGCTGTACCAGGCTTTCGCTGCATCCTGTTCAACAATGCCGGCATCTTCAATAATCTCAACAAAAGGTTCAGAGCTTCCATCCATGATTGGCGTTTCAGGGCCATTCATTTCAATCTGGCAATTGTCAATGCCCATTCCCACCAATGCAGCAAGCACATGTTCAACTGTATTGATCTTCACTCCATTTTCCTCGAGCGTTGTGCCGCGAGATGTATCCGTAACAAGATCACAATCTGCTTTGATGATGGGTTGCCCTGGCAAATCAACACGCTGGAACTGATAGCCGAAACCGGCATTTGCAGGCTTCAAAGTCATGTCCACCTTAATGCCTGTGTGCAAACCCGTTCCTGAAATGCTAATAGGAGAAGCTAATGTGTGCTGTTTGTCAGGATTGAAATTTTGATCCATTCATTCTTTTATTGAGCGGACAAAGATACGATTCGAAGGTGAATTGTGAATAGCGAGTTGTGAATGGTCAATGAGCGATTGTGAACGAGATAATAATATTGATAATCAGAAATAAATCTCAATATTTTATTGATTTCACTATTCACTATTGACCATTCACCTTAAATATCTTCTTCTCTTTCCAGCATTAAAATGGCGCTTTGCGGAACAATGAAATATTTTTCGCTTTCATATAAAACCTCGGTGGCGCCGCTGAGCAAAAAAACCGCAATATCTCCTTCGCGTGCCTGAAGCGGCACATACTTCACCTGGTCGTCCTGATTTTTCCAGGGCTCATCATCAACGGGCATTGGTATTGCATAGCCTGGGCCGGTTTTAATTACATAGCCTTGCTGCACTTTTTCTTTTTCCTGAACGCCGGGCGGCAGGTATAGGCCAGAGTCTGTGCGCTCATTCGGTTTTGATGGGCGGATCAAAACCCTGTCTCCAATCACTACTAATTTTTTAAATTTATTGCCTGCTGTAATGTGCATTTCGGGTGTTTGAGTTGTACAAATGTTCAGCAAAAATAATAATCGCGAACAACATCATATAACGATAACTTTGACCACAGCTTTACTTGTGAAATGAATTATTAACAAAATATTAGTCGCATAAACGCTATACCCGCAAATGATTTAATTTTATTTGTACTTAAATTATAAATTATGGAAGGCAAAAAACCGAAAATATTATTGTGTGAAGATGATCAGAACCTGGGAATGGTGCTAAAAAATTATTTAGAGCTGAATGATTTTGATGTGACATTAGAACGCGATGGACGTCTTGGCCTCGCTGCATTTCAGCGCGAAAAATTTGAATTGTGCTTATTAGATATCATGATGCCGCACATGGATGGATTTACTTTGGCTGAAGAGATCCGCGATGTTGATCCTGACATCCCTTTGTTTTTCCTGAGCGCAAAAACAATGAAGGAAGATATTATCCAAGGCTATAAATTAGGCGCTGATGACTACATCACAAAGCCTTTTGACAGCGAAGTGCTGCTGCTGAAAATAAAAGCAATATTGAAGCGCAATGAAGACATGAACAAAGAAGCGGAGAACAAAGAATTTGATCTTGGTTCTTATCATTTCAATCCAAAGCTTCGCGAACTCAGCCACAAAGGACTGATGCAGACGCTTTCTCCAAAAGAAAATGAATTGCTGAAAATGCTTGCTGAGCACATGAATGATTTATTGCCAAGAGAACAGGCGCTCAAAAAAATATGGGGCAGTGATACTTATTTCAATGGAAGAAGCATGGATGTTTATATTGCAAAGCTGAGAAAATATTTGAAAGATGATTCAAATATTGAAATCGTGAACATTCACGGCAATGGTTTCAGGCTTGTTGCACCAGTAACAGTTTGATTTCAATTTTAATAATAAATGAATTAATGGGATTGAAAACTTTCAATCCCATTTTTATTTAAAGTGTGGAATGTTTTTAGAATAAAAGATTTTCGCCTTGTGCGCCAGAAGATTTTTTTCCAAGATGTTCATAAGCTTTTGCTGTCACCTCTCTCCCTCTCGGTGTGCGTTGCAGAAAACCTTCCTGGATTAAAAAAGGTTCATACACTTCTTCCAATGTCCCCGCTTCTTCTGCAACAGCAGTGGCAATTGTTGTGATGCCAACAGGCCCTCCTTTGAATTTTTCAATAATGGCGAGAAGAATTTTATTATCCATTTCATCAAGCCCATATTCATCAACATTCAATGCACGCAATGCATGTTGTGTGATATTTAAATCAATTACGCCATTGCCGAGCACTTGAGCAAAATCGCGAACACGGCGAAGCAAACCATTTGCGATTCTTGGAGTGCCGCGGCTTCGTCTTGAAATTTCAGTTGCGGCATCCGAAGTAATTTTAGTATCAAGAATTTTTGCTGAGCGGATCAGAATTTTATAAATTATTTCCGCAGTGTAATATTCCAGTCTTGATTTTATTGCAAAACGCGAAAGCAGAGGAGCGGTCAACAAACCACTTCTTGTTGTTGCGCCAACTAAAGTGAATGGATTGATATTAATTTGTATGCTTCTCGCATTCGGGCCGCTGTCGATCATGATGTCAATACGATAGTCTTCCATCGCTGCATATAAATATTCTTCCACAACATTGCTTAGGCGATGAATTTCATCAATAAATAAAACATCATGCGGCTCAAGGTTAGTTAATAATCCTGCAAGATCGCCGGGCTTCTCAATCACCGGCCCTGAAGTTTCTTTTATGTTCACGCCCATTTCATTGGCAACAATTCTGCTCAGTGTCGTTTTTCCTAATCCTGGTGGGCCGTGAAATAAAATATGATCAAGCGCTTCGCCACGCATTTTTGCAGCTTTGATAAAAATTTTCAGGTTGTCAATTATCTGCGATTGACCGGCAAAATCTTCAATTTCTCTCGGGCGGATATTATTTTCAAACTCCTTATCGGCAGAAGTCAATAGTTCTTTATCATTATTTAAATTGGCATTCGGCATTCATCAAAGTTAGAGACTGGATGGCAAAAAGGAAAAATCGATTTTTGACTGACCGCAGAGGCGCACAAATGTGGAGAATCGTTCTCTCCAACAGCAAAGCAACCTTTTGAGAAAATATATTTGTACATACAAATTAAATATCTTTACTTTGGTGTGTGAAAAAAATATCAGATAGTCACTACAATAAGTGCATGTATTTTGTTTCAAATGCATTGGCTAGAAAAATCGAAAAGATAGCACAAGAATCTTGGGATAGAGTAAATCTTTCTCCAAGCCATGCATATTTATTAATGCTTGTTTTGGAAAATCCAGGTATTCAGCCAATGGCATTGAGCGAAGAATTGCATCTTTCACCCTCTACCATCACTCGTTTGGTTGAAAAGCTGGAGCTAAAAAAATTATTAATAAGAATAGCTGAGGGCAAGCTGACCAACGTTTATCCAACACCGAAAGCAAAAGAATTAGTGCCCAAATTAAAACATTGTGTGGACGGTTTTTATGCAAGCTATTCTTCCATACTTGGAAAAGAGGAAAGTGCTAAGCTTGTTCAAAGCATGAACCGCATAGCCGATAAACTGGAAGGATAAATTTTTTTAAATCAATGTTTGTATATACAAATAAATCAATAATATAAAAACGAAACATCATGAAATACGTAATCACGGGTGGCGCAGGCCACATCTCAAAACCACTTGCAGAAAAATTATTGGCAAAAGGATTTGAAGTAACTGTTATTGGCAGAAGTGAAAAAAATCTTGAAGAACTGATTGCAAAAGGAGCAAAAGCTGCAATCGGTTCAGTAGGAGATATAAATTTTTTGACTAAAACATTTGCAGGCGCAGATGCTGTGTACACAATGGTTCCACCAAATATGGGCGCAACAGACTGGAAAGGATGGATAGCTCAGATTGGTAAAAATTATGCACAAGCCATTAAAGCAAGCGGAGTAAAATATGTTGTGAACCTCAGCAGTATCGGTGCGCATTTGGCTGAAGGATGTGGCCCAGTAACCGGAATTCACAGGGCAGAATTAGCGATTAATGAATTAAGTGGCGTGCATATCAAAAATCTTCGTCCTGCATTTTTTTATACAAACCTTTTATCGAATGTAGGAATGATAAAAAATATCGGCATCATGGGCGCAAACTTTGGTGGAGAAAACTTAAAAGTGGTGATGGTTCATCCAACAGATATCGCCGAAGTTGCTGCAGAAGAATTATCCAGCCTTAATTTTACTGGGCATAGCATTCGTTATATCGCCAGTGATGAAAGAACGACTGATGAAATTGCATCCGAAATTGGCAAAGTAATAGCAAAGCCCGAATTGAAATGGGTTGTATTCACTGATGAAGATGCGCTGAAAGGAATGATTCAGGCAGGGTTGCCGGAAGAGGTTGCGAAGAATTATGAGGAAATGAATCACAGTCTGCAGTCCGGAAAAATGTTTGAAGATTATTGGAAGAACCGTCCTTCAACTTTACAAAAGACAAAGCTGGAAGATTTTGCAAAAATATTTGCTGCCGCGTACAAAAACGAAGGCGAAGCAATTTTGCAGTAGTCGACAAAACCAAACATCCTTTACTTAAAGAAATAAAATAGTATTAGGACTTTAGAATATTTTGGACTAAAAAGTATTAGCAAAGGCATCGACATTTATAATTGTTGGTGCCTTTTATTTTAAGACATAATAAAGAAAAATCTAAAAGAGAAAAATATAAAACTAATAATGATTGTTAGATTTGAAAAAAGCACACATTTAATATCTTACATCGCACATGCAGGTTTCCGCCCACCAAATACTAAAGCAATATTTCAAATACGATTCATTCCGGCCGTTGCAGGAAGAAATTATTAATGCTGTGCTGCAAAAAAAAGATGTACTCGCATTGCTGCCAACGGGTGGCGGCAAATCAATCTGTTTTCAGGTGCCTGCATTAATGAATGATGGCCTATGCCTCGTAATAAGCCCACTGATTGCATTAATGAAGGATCAGGTGGAAAGCTTGCGCAGGAAAGGCATTACTGCGTTCTCCATTCATTCGGGAATGAATAGAAAAGAAGTGATCAATACATTGAAAGTTACAGCCGAAAGCAATTGCAAATTTTTGTACGTATCGCCCGAAAGATTGGAAACAAATCTTTTTAAAGAATATCTCCCTTCTTTCAATATTAATTTGATCGCAGTTGATGAAGCGCATTGTATTTCACAATGGGGCTATGATTTTCGCCCTTCTTATTTGCGCATTGCTGCATTGCGAGAAGAATTGAAAAATGTTCCGGTTCTCGCATTGACCGCTTCTGCAACCAATGAAGTTCAAAATGATATTTGCGACAAGCTTCTGTTCAAACAACGAGATATTTTCCGGCAATCTTTTGAGCGCTCAAATCTTTCATACAGCATTTTTAATGTTGATGTGAAGATTAATAAGATAAAAGAAATTTTGGAGAAAGTTACAGGCAGCAGTATTGTTTATTGCAAAAGCAGAAAGCGCACAAAAGAAATTGCCGACTTGCTGAAGATGCATGGAATTAATGCAGATTATTATCACGCAGGTTTGTTGAGCGAGGAGAGAAATACGAAACAAGAATCATGGATCAAAAATGAAACGCGTGTTATTGTTTGCACAAATGCATTTGGGATGGGCATCGATAAGCAGGATGTGCGAACAGTAATTCATGCAGATGTGCCGGATTGTTTGGAAAATTATTACCAGGAAGCCGGGCGTGCGGGGCGCGATGGAAAAAAATCTTATGCTGTTTTGTTGTATACTGATAAAGAATTGGAAGAGCTTAAGCTTTTGCCAGACGTGCATTTCCCGACGATAGAAAAAATCCGTGAAGTGTATCAATCGGTGATGAATTATTTGCAGATCCCTGCAGGAAACGGAGAAGGAAATTATTATGATTTTGATATCAGTGATTTCATAAAAAAATTTACACTAGATGCCCAACTTGCCGTATATGCATTAAAAGCTTTGGAGCAGGAAGAATTATTATCAGTCAACGAGCAGGTTTTTCTTCCTTCAAAAATTGGTTTTACAACGAACAAAGAAATGTTATACGATTTTGAAAATAACAACCAACAGTTAGAACCTGTAATCAAAGCGCTGTTGCGCACCTATTCCGGAATTTTTGATCAGCCTGTTTCCATATTTGAAAAAACAATTTCATTTTTATTAAAGAAAGATTTAAGCGATGTGATGAGCGACTTGAAAATGCTGCACAATTTTGGAATCATTAAATACATCCCGCAAAAAGACTCACCACAATTATATTTTATTCAAAACAGGATCAAGGCGGAAAATCTGAAAATCAATCAAAGCTTATATAAAAAAAGAAAAGCACAATACGAACGGCGAATCGCGACGCTATTAAGTTATGTGAAAGCTGAAACACAGTGCAGGAGCCAGTTCATTGCAAATTATTTTGGTGATGACAATGCAAAACTTTGCGGCGTTTGTGATAATTGTTTGAGACAGAAAAACCTCCATTTCACGCAAGAAGAGTTTGACAAAATCTATGAGCACATTATTCAAACCGTAAGATCAAATTCAATTGATGCAACACAATTGCTCCAGCGGCTTTCGGGCATTAATAAAGAAAAAGCCTGGAAAGTCATCAATCATCTTCAGGCTGAAAATAAACTAGTGGTTGATAAAAATGGAAAGGTGAAAATAAAACAGTGAGTAGTCAGTTGTGAATTGTGAGTTAAGCTAAATTTTTATACAGCACTCACAACTGACAAAATCATCTCCTGCTCTTTCCACCCAAACCTAATGCACCAAGCAAACTTCTTGTAATAACACTTGCAGCAGTTCTTTCAACTTGTCTCACCGCAGGGTTATTCAGTATTTTATCAAGTGTTGATGGCTGCGGTTTTCCGCCACCACCGCTGGTATTATTATTTTGCTGAGTGCTGTTGCTATTGGCAGCATCTTCTAATTTTTTTGTAAGTATTTCATAAGCGCTTTCACTATCAATTACCTGATTGTATTTTGCTGCAATTTTTGACTTTGCGACAATTGCATCTATTTCTTCAGGAGTCAAAATATCCATTCTGCTTTGCGGCGGCCGCATCATGCAATGCACGAGTGGTGTTGGTACCCCGCTTTCATTAAGCATGGTAACCAAAGCTTCGCCAATGCCAAGTTGTGTGATTAGGTCTTCTGTTTTATAGAAGTCTGTTTCGGGATAATTTTGCGCCGTCTGTACGATTGTTTTTCTATCAGCAGCAGTGAATGCTCTTAATGCGTGCTGTACTTTCAATCCCAATTGTGCAAGCACACTTGCCGGAACATCCATCGGGTTTTGAGTGCAGAAGAAAACACCAATCCCTTTTGAGCGTATCAGTTTTATGATTGTTTCAATTTGTTTTAATAATGCATCGCTTGCTTCTTCAAAAACCAAATGTGCTTCATCAATGAACATTACTAATTTCGGTTTGTCAAGATCACCTTCTTCAGGGCAGGTTGCATACAATTCATCAAGCATCTGCAACATGAAAGTTGAAAATAATTTCGGTTTGTTTTGCAAGTCGGTTACACGTAAAATACTCACCATTCCCCTGCCATCATCAGCAATGCGCATCAAATCATTTACTTCAAAACTTTTTTCACCGAAAAAAGTATCCGCACCTTGCTGCTGAAATTCTATCACTTTTCTAAGAATCGTTCCTGTTGATGTAGTTGAAATATTTCCATAATCTTTCTTAATATCATCTTTGCCTTCATTGCTGATATATTGCAGCACTTTTATAAAATCTTTCAAATCCAACAGCGGCAATTTATTATCATCGCAATATTTAAAAATCATTGCTACCAATCCTTCCTGCGTGTCGTTCAGTTCTAAAATTTTTGATAATAACACTGGGCCAAATTCACTAACGGTGGCGCGTAACCGGGAACCTTTTTCAGCGCTCAGCGTTAGAAACTCAACAGGGTAAGCAGTTGGTTTAAAATCAATGCCAATTTTTTTGCAGCGGTCGGTAATTTTATCGTTCACTGTTCCTGCAGCGCCAAGCCCGCTCAAATCGCCTTTTATATCCATCACCAAAACCGGCACGCTTGCATCACTCAGCGATTCAGTAATCATCTGCAATGTTTTTGTTTTTCCGGTGCCTGTTGCGCCCGCGATCAAACCGTGGCGGTTCATTGTCTTCAGCGGCAGGCTCACAACGGCGGCATCAACAGCTTGCCCATCGAGCATGCCAATGCCGATTTTCACCGATTCGCTTTTAAATGTATAACCTGCCTTGACAGCTTGCAGAAATGCATCTTTGTTATTCGCCATAAAAAAAATTGATGATTAAAAGTTAGGAGAAATATTTTGTGAGAGTTGTTATTTTGTCCTTAGCTGTACTGCTAGTATTTATTATTCATCGTTCCTGCCATGGCGGAACTCTTGTACTTTTTGGAATTCTATTCAGCATTGCACAATTGGCATTATCAAATCAAACTTTCTCTTCCAGCAATTGTTTTACCAATGCTTCAAGTTCCTTCAGGCGCTTTTCAATTTCCGGAAGTTTTCTGCTCACTGCCTGACTGCGCAATGCATTCGTATAATCAAAAGCGGGCGAACCAGTAACAGCGGCATTCGGCGTTTTCAGCGATTTTGTAACTCCGCTTTGTGCATTTATTTTGCTTCCATCCGCAATTTGTAAATGGCCAACAATGCCGGCTTGCCCGCCAATCATTACGTTGTTGCCAATTTTTGTGCTGCCGCTAACTCCGGCCTGTGCTGCAATCACAGTATTGTTGCCTACTTCAACATTATGCGCAATCTGAATCAGGTTATCCAATTTTGCGCCGGACCTTATAATTGTTGAGCCAATTGTTGCGCGGTCAATAGTTGCATTAGCGCCGATCTCCACAAAATCTTCTACAACTACATTTCCTATCTGCGGCACTTTTTTAAAACTGCCATCATCTTGCGGAGCAAAACCAAAACCATCGCTGCCAATTACAGTTCCTGCATGAACCGTTACATTTTTTCCGATTACACAATCGTGGTAAATTTTTACACCGGGATGTAAAATGGAATTGTCATCAATTTTTACATTAATGCCGACATATGTATTCGGATAAATTTTTACATTGTTGCCAATGCAAACATTTTCATCCAAGTAAGCGAAAGCGCCGATAAAAACTTTTTCACCAACTTTTGCTGATTTTGAAATGTATGATTGTTCCTGGATCCCGACAAGCTGTTGCGCTGCTATTTCCTGGTATTTTGAAAGCAATGCAGCAAAGGCAGTATAGGCATCCGGAACACGGATCAACGTAGCATTAATGGCTTGTTTCAGTTCCTGAGTTTCATTTATGATAATAACGGATGCTTGTGTTGTATACAAGTGCTCTTCGTATTTGGGGTTGGCCAAAAAAGCAAGCTGGCCTTTTGTTGCTTCTTCAATTTTTCCGAAAGAAGCAACTAATACGTTCGGGTCGCCATCAACTTTTCCGCCAATTAAAAGGGCTATTTGCGCAGCAGGGAATTGCATAAAATATGTTGGGTTGTAATAATTGGTAGTTAATAATTAATAGCTGAAAATAGCAACTTGCTTTTCTGTGAACTATTAACCATGAACTATCATCTCGTATAACAAATATAAAATTTTTTTACAGGGGTTGCCAAAGTTTGATGAATTAACGCGTTATCAACTTGTGAAATATCTTTTACCGCTCTGTTTTTAAATAAAATGTTTATCCGTTCATCAGATGGGTCATAAGTTGTGTTCATCGCGTCTCCGGTAAATACAAAATAATCCGATTCATTTTCTGTGATACCAAGCTGCCCGATTGCATTGTCTTTTAATTCCCGTACGAGATTTTTATCGAAAGGGTTTGCTTGCAATTTCACTTTTAATAAGTTTCTGTCAATAATAAACCTGCAAAGAGTTGATAAAATTTTGTCTGGATGGAACATCCAGTTTTTGATGGCATTCGTCAGATCAAAATCATCAAGCCGGCAAAATTTATCAAGATTTTTTTCAATAACATTTTCGTTGGAAGGAATGCCAAGAAAAAAATCAAGCGCCAATGAACCTGATGGCGCATTTTCTTTTCGTGCAATTAGTTCTTTTGCACGCTCAATAATTTTTATAATCATTTTTTCTGCAGCCAAAACTGTTTTATGCAAATAAACCTGCCAGTACATCAACCTTCTTGAAACCAAAAATTTTTCAATGGAATAAATGGCTTTTTCTTCTACCATTAACTCGCCTTCATGAACGGTTAGCATTTTAATAATCCTGTCGTAGCCTATCACGCCTTCTGAAACCCCGGTAAAAAAACTATCACGTGTCAGGTAATCCATTCTGTCTACATCCAATTGTCCTGAAACTAATTGATGCAAAAATTTTTTGTGATAATTATTAGTGAAAATATCGATGGCAGTTTCCAGTTGCCCGTTGAATTCTTTATTCAGCACACGCATGATCAAAATGGAAATTGCTTCATGCTCAACATCCTTTATTAAAATATTTTCAAGTGCGTGTGAAAACGGGCCGTGCCCGATATCATGCAACAATATGGCGATTTTAGCAGCAAGTTCTTCGTTGGCAGTTATTTCAAATCCCTTGCCTTTTAATTCATTCAATGCATTGCACATTAAATGGTACGCGCCAAGTGAATGATGCAATCTTGTATGCACAGCTCCGGGGTAAACCAAATGCGCAAAAGCCATTTGATGGATTCGCCGCAGTCGCTGATAATAAGGATGGGCAATAATTTGCAGCAACAAAGGGTGATCTAAAGTGATGAACCCATACACAGGATCGTTTATTATTTTGCGGCTTTCGCTGCTTGCCATGTTGTATATATTTGTTAAAACGATTGAAAAAGATTTTCAAAGTTAGTATTGCTGCTCAGATAAATTAAATTTGAATTGTATGAACGGTGACTTATTTGATTTTTAGCATTAATAAGATTGATTCTACAATTCTCGCATCATGTAACAGCGATGCATAACCGAAGAAGAAGAAATCATTTATCTAACAGCATAAATCATAAATAAAAATGCCATTAGGAAAAATACTTTGGGTAGATGATGAAATTGAAAGTTTGCAATCGCAGATTTTATTTTTAGAGAATAAAGGTTACGAAGTTAACTCAATGACAAATGGGTTTGATGCCATTGATTTTGTGAAAGACAATATTGTTGATGTGGTGCTGATTGATGAATCGATGCCCGGAATAACAGGGCTTGAAACTTTGGCTAAGATCAAGGAAATGAACCAGCAACTGCCCGTTGTGCTTATCACAAAAAACGAAACGGAAAATTTGATGAACGAAGCAATTGGCAGCCAGATCACAGATTATTTAATAAAGCCTGTTAACCCAAACCAGGTTTGGCTGAGCCTTAAAAAAATTATCGATAATAAAAGATTGGTAGCGGAGAAAACAACCACTGCATACCAGCAACAGTTTCGCAATTTGTTCATGGCACTGAACAGCAATCCTGATCATAATGACTGGATGGACATTTATAAAAAATTAGTGTACTGGGAACTTGAGATGGAAAAAAGCGACAGCCCTGAAATGCGCGAAGTACTGCAAACACAGAAGCATGAAGCAAACACGGAGTTTTTCAAATTCGTTTCAAGAAATTATGCTTCGTGGGTAAGCCCGAAAAACAGCAATCCGCCGGTCATGTCGCACACTTTGTTTCAAACAAAAGTTTTTCCAAATATTGAAAAGGGGATACCAACATTTTTTGTGCTGATTGATAATCTCCGCTTCGACCAATGGAAAGCAATACAGCCGATATTTACAGAGAGCTTTCGTATTCTTGAAGAAGATACTTTTTATGGCATTTTGCCAACCGCCACACAATATAGTCGCAACGCAATTTTTGCAGGAATGATGCCTGTTGATATTGAAAAACAATTTCATCAGCAATGGAAAAATGATGATGAAGAAGGAGGCAAAAATTTATTTGAAGAAGATTTTTTTAGGGCGCAGTTAAAAAAAGCAAGAAAAGACAATTTAAAATTTTCTTACACCAAAGTATTGAATCACCAGGCGGGTCAGGATCTGGTGAACAATGTTCACAACTTGCTGAACAATGATTTGAATATTATCGTTTACAATTTTGTCGATATGCTTTCGCACGCACGAACAGAAATGGAGGTGCTTAAAGAATTGGCAAGCGATGAAATCAGCTATCGCAGCATTACCACAAGCTGGTTTATACATTCACCTTTGTTTCAGGCGTTGAAAAAAATTGCAGACAAGAAAATTAATTTGGTGCTTGCAACCGACCATGGAAGTGTTCGTGTGAAAACGCCTTATAAAGTAATTGGCGACAAACAAACAACTACAAACCTTCGTTATAAGCATGGGCGTAATTTGAATTATGAACAAAAAGAAGTGCTCGCTTTTCGCGACCCGCGGGAAGCTGGCCTGCCGGTTCCCACAGTGAATTCCTCGTTCATCTTTGCAAAAGAAGATGGGTTTTTATGTTATCCAAACAATTATAACTATTATGCGAATTATTATCGCAATACATTTCAACATGGCGGTGTAAGCCTTGAAGAAATGATTATACCGGTAATAAGAATGACGAGCAAGGGCTAAGGATGAATAAAACAGATTCACAAATTGATATAAATGCTGTGGATAAAATTGAACAACGTCTTGGCAAAATGCTTTTTTGTATGGTTAGCTTTGCAATGAAGATTTTATAATATCAATTCATGAAGTACATTCAGGCGACATCAGACAAAATAGAAAAAATTTTAAGCGAAGCAGGATATATAGTTCGCTATGAAAGAGGAAATTTTCAAAGTGGCTATTGCATATTGGAAGAAAGAAAAGTGGTAGTGCTGAATAAATTTCTTCAAATGGAAGGACGGATCAATACCTTGATTGATATTATTCCGCTGTTAAATATCCAACCGGATTTATTAGCTCCCGAAACAAAAAAAACTTACGAAGAGGTTGTTGCCAAACACGAAGCTGCAGCCGGAGAATAAGGAATAACGAAATGTGAAATAAAAGGTCAAAAAATTTTTTGTGTGGCCCAAGTTTCTGATTTAATATTCCTCATTTCGTTATTTTGTATTTTTGTGCAGTGAGTTACCCTTCTTTAAAAATAACTTTTCTTGGAAGCGGCACCAGCAGCGGAGTGCCAATGATTGCGTGCGGATGTGAAGTTTGCACATCAACGAACAAAAAAGATAAACGCCTTCGCTCAAGCATTCTTGTTGAATCTTCAACTACAACCCTGGTCATTGATTCAACGCCCGATTTTCGCTATCAAATGCTTCGTGCCAATGTGAAACATTTAGATGCAATTATTTTCACGCACCCACATAAAGATCATATTGCGGGTTTGGACGATGTCCGTGCGTTTAACTTTTTTTCAGGAAAGCCAACGCAGGTTTTTGCGAATGAAATGACACAGGAAGTCATCATCCGCGAATTTCCTTATGCATTTGCAGACGTTCGTTATCCGGGCATCCCTGAAATTAAATTGAATACAATCGCTACGGAGCCTTTGGTGGTTGGAGACATTCCTGTTACACCAATTTTGGTTTGGCACATGAAGATGCCTGTGCTTGGTTTTCGTTTTGGAAGATTTACTTACATCACAGATGCTAACCGTATTGAAGAATCTGAAAAAGAAAAAATAAAAGGCAGTGAAATTATTGTGCTGAATGCCTTGCGAAAAGAAAAGCATATCTCTCATTTCAACCTTGAAGAGGCTGTTAGCCTTGTTAATGAATTGCAAATCCCAAACGCATATTTCACGCATATCAGCCATCAATTAGGTTTGCATGAATATGTAAACTCCTCGCTTCCAAAAGGAATGCAGTTGGCTTATGATGGCCTTAGCTTCACCATTTAAACTTTCGGTTTTCTAGTTGGTCTGATAATTGTAAAAATGGTTTGAAATGCTATGCCATTAACAATTGAGAAACAAACTCTTTTGCTCTTTTTGCGTCTTATTAAATCAAACACTAAACAAAATATAATATGAAAAAATGGATGCTTACTTTAAGTGCTGTATTTCTTCTTTGGGGCGCTTCATTTGCACAAGCTTATTTTGAAATAATGCCTTCTGTGGGTTATACTTTTTCCGACAGGGTGAGTGATTACAACACCTTTGGCAAAATAAACGGCAATTTAAATTTTGGCGGCTCAATGATGTTCAACGTAAATCGCGGTATTGGTTTTGAGCTCATGTACAACCACATGAGCACAACTTCGGGCGCTTATAATTATGGGTCTGAGCAAACAGCTATTAGTTCAGGTAATATGGCGATTGATAATATCATGTTCGGGCCTGTGGCTACTTTTAATGTGCCTGGCTCGCCTGTGAGGCCTTTCATTGGCGGCTTGTTGGGCGCTTCTATTTTTACGCCCGGGAGCTATGGAGTTTCTAATGACACAAAATTTACTATTGGTGCGGAGATCGGAACAAATGTTTATATCAATCCCTGGTTTGGGTTAAGGTTCAAAGCCCAGTTACTGGCCCCTGTCGACGGTTCCGGCCAAAGCTTTTACGTAGGTGCTAATAATAATACCACTTATGCGCCTTATGGTGGCATATTGCAGTTTAGCCTGAGCGGTGGTGTTGTTATTGGTCTGGGGAAAATAATGCCGGAATTGAGGCCACGCCCTCGTTCACCAAGGCCAAGGCGTTTTTATCGTTATTCGCCTTACCCGCCTTATTAAGAAATTAGCAGTTTGTGCCAAGGTTTATAGAGCAAGGCAAAAGGCAAAATTGTTTTTTTAAAGTTTTTTTCCTTGCGCTCTAATCTTGGTAAATTTTAATTCTACCTATTTACCTGATACCACAAAGTGGTATTGTGCAGGAAAAATGGATGCTTAATTTAGGCATCCATTTTTATTTGTATGATTCAAGAAAAATTAAAAGAGTATTTCTCCTTTACTAAGAAAGAACGTATTGGCGTTTTGACATTGATTGCGATAATAATCATTGTTTTTTTATTGCCTTATTTTTTGCCATCAACAAAAAAGAAAAACAACAAGCAGGAATTTGAACAATTTAAAAATGAGGTTTCACAATTAAAAACGCAGAAAAAGGATTCTGATACTTATGCTGGCCGTACTATTAAAAAAGATGATGAATATAAAAATGCTTATACTGAGCCTTCCCGAAAAAAAGAAGAAATAACAAAAGCTGAGCTTTTTTATTTCGACCCGAATGCTGCATCTGCAGAGGATTGGAAAAGATTAGGTCTTCGGGACAAGACAATCCATACCATACAAAACTACATTTCAAAAGGAGGCAAATTTTTTAAACCAGAAGACTTAAAAAAAATTTATGGCTTGCATGAAAATGAGTACGATCGGTTGCTTCCTTATATAAAAATTGAAAATAATTATTCAAATAAGAAAGAAGAAAAAAAAGAAATCATTGTTAGGAATATTTATCCGGAACACAAATCCAAAGTTTTACAAGCGATAGATATAAATGAGGCAGACACTTCAAAATTTATATTGTTGCCTGGTATTGGGAGCAGGCTTGCAAATCGTATTGTTGGTTTTCGCGAAAAGCTTGGTGGCTTTTATTCAATCGAACAAATTGGGGAGACATATAATTTGCCCGATTCAACTTTTCAAAAAATAAAGCCATTTTTGAAAATCGGTAATGAGCCTGTAAAAAAAATAAACATTAACACTGCAGACGTTGAGACCCTAAAAGCGCATCCATACATAAGATGGAATCTTGCTAATGCTATTATTCAGTATCGCGCTCAGCACGGTAATTATAAGTCGGTAGATGACCTGAAACAAATTGCCATTATTACTCCTGAAATCTTTCAAAAAATTTCTTTTTATCTTGAAACTAACAATCGTTAGTTTTTTTCAAAAATAGTTTTATCTTTGTGCCCTCGCCTATAACAGGGCGGTACTTTGATTTTGCTAACGATTGTTTGCCAGTTTTGCCAGGCAATAGCCTTTTCGGTTGTTGCCTGGTTCTTTTAAATAACTCCTGAAAAAGCCCCCGCATGGATTTTCAAACAACAGAATTAACCCAACAAGTTGCAGCCTTAGCAAGAGATTTTGCTTTGCAATATATTAAGCCACATGTAATGGAGTGGGATGAAGCACAAGAATTTCCTTCGCATATTTTTAAGCAAATGGGCGAGCTTGGCATTATGGGCGTTTTGGTTCCGGAAGAATATGGAGGCGCAGGCCTGGGTTATGTTGAATATGTTTCTATTATTGAAGAAATAGCAAAAGTGTGCGGTTCTATCGGGCTGAGCGTTGCAGCCCATAATTCTCTTTGCACCAATCATATCTTAATGTTTGGGAATGACGAGCAGAAATATAAATATCTCCCCAAACTTGCTACAGGACAGCATTTGGGCGCATGGGGCTTAACCGAGCCCAACACCGGAAGCGATGCGGGCAACATGAAATGCACCGCTAAAAAAAATGGTGATGATTGGATTTTGAATGGAACAAAATGTTGGATAACACATGGCAAAAGTGGCGACGTAGCCGTTGTAATTGCAAGAACGGGGGAGCCTCGGAGCAAAGACAACGCCACCGCCTTTGTGGTTGAGCGCGGTACGAAAGGATTTTCGGGCGGCAAGAAAGAAAATAAATTAGGTATGCGTGCCAGTGAAACGGCTGAAATGATTTTTGATAATTGCCGCATACCAGATGCAAACCGTCTGGGGAAAGTTGGTGATGGTTTTAAACAATCATTAAAAATATTGGACGGCGGTAGAATTTCCATTGCAGCTCTTTCTGTTGGCATTGCAAAAGGCGCTTATGAAGCAGCGCTTCAATACTCCAAAGAGCGCCATCAATTTGACCAGCCAATTTCAAACTTTCAAGGAATATCGTTTAAGCTGGCTGATATGGCAACGGAAATTATGGCGGCTGAATTGTTAACTATGCAAGCTGCAAATCTAAAAAATGAAAAGCTTCCAATGACAAAAGAAGCCGCCATGGCCAAGTATTACGCAAGTGAGGTGGCCGTAAGAGTTTCCTCGGAAGCAGTGCAGGTTTTTGGAGGCTACGGTTATACAAAAGATTTCCCGGTTGAAAAATACTATCGCGACAGCAAGCTTTGTACCATTGGCGAAGGAACTTCAGAAATTCAGAAAATCGTTATTGCAAGAGAAGTGCTTAAGGATTGATTTTTTGCAAGATCGCACTTCTTTCCGTCTTAACTTTAGCCGATGAAAATCTCCGAAATTATTTCTCATCTTGAAACAATTGCGCCACCTTCATATCAGGAGAATTATGACAACGCAGGATTGTTAACGGGAACGCATAACCGTGAATGTACGGGCATTCTCACCACACTCGACTGCACCGAGGAAATTGTTCATGAAGCGGTTTCAAAAAACTGCAACCTGATTGTGGCACATCATCCAATCATTTTCGGCGGACTGAAAAAAATCACCGCAAGAAATTATGTAGAAAAAACGGTGATTGCTGCTATTAAAAATGATATTTCTATCTATGCTATTCACACAAACCTTGATAATGTATTAAATGGAGTGAACGGAAGAATGGCTGATAAGCTGGGATTGATAAATAGAAATATCTTATTGCCGAAGCAATCGACTCAAAAGAAATTATACACTTATGTTCCGATAGCCGATTTGGAAAAAGTGCAAAATGCCATTTTTGCCGCTGGTGCAGGAGCAATTGGAAATTATACTGAAGCAGCTTTTTCAATGCAGGGCAAAGGAAGCTTTAAACCAAACGACGGTGCTGAACCTTTTGTCGGTGAAATCGGGAAAAGGCATTATGAAAATGAGGCAAAGCTCGAAACCATTTTTCCTGCGCATTTGCAACAGCAAATTGTTGCTGCATTAATTCAGTCGCACCCTTATGAAGAGGTGGCTTATGGGATTATCGAACTTGCAAATTCTAATGAACGTGTCGGCTCCGGGCTGGTTGGCGAACTGCCGGAAGCCATGGATGAAAAGGCAGTTTTGGAAAAAATAAAACAATCATTCGGGCTGGCTGTTATTAAATATACCAGGTTGTTGAATAAGCCCGTAAAAAAAATCGCTCTTTGTGGAGGCGCGGGTAGTTTCCTGATTTTCAGAGCTTTAGCAGTTGGGGCTGATTTCTACATCACGGCAGATATTAAATACCACGAGTTTTTTGACGCTAATGACAGGCTTGTGGTTGCTGATATTGGGCATTTTGAGAGCGAGCAGTTTACGATTGACCTGCTGCATGAGATTTTGCTGAAAAAATTCCCTACCTTTGCCGTCCTTAAAACGGCTTTGAATACCAACCCGGTTAACTATTATTAATTATTAATTATTAATTAATAATTTGAAAAGCAAGATAAAATAAAAGACATCGTACATCTAACATCGTAAATCGTAAATATTAATATGGCTCAAGTAAAAGAATTTTCGGTCGAAGAAAAACTGGCTTCGCTGGTTACACTTCAAAAAGTAGAATCGAAACTTGATGAATACAAAATCCTCAAAGGCGAACTTCCCATGGAAGTGAGCGATCTTGAAGATGAAATTACCGGATTGCACTCCCGCCAAACGCGCATTGAAGAAGAAATTAACGGCATCCAGGAATTTATCAATCAGAAGAAAGAAATTATCAAAGAAGCTGATACGCTGATCAAAAAGTACGACAAGCAGAGCCAGAATGTAAAGAACAGCCGCGAGTTTGAAGCCATCAACAAAGAAATGGAAATGCAGCAGCTTGAAGTGAAGCTGGCTGAAAAACATATTAAAGATGCGAACGAAGAAATTGCGGAAAAAGTAGTGGTGCTTGAAAAAGCAAAAAAGAATGTGGGCTCGAAAGAAGGCGTTCTGAAAAATAAAAAAGAAGAGCTTGATAAGATTATTGCTACTACTGAAAAAGAAGAAAAACATTTCAACAAGCTTTCTGCAGAGGCAAGAGAAAAAGTAGAGCCACGATTATTGATTTCATATGACCGTATCCGTAAGAACTATCGCAATGGACTTGCTGTTGTCCCGGTTCTTCGCGATGCCTGTGGTGGATGTTTCAACGCAATCCCGCCTCAACGCCAGAGCGAAATAAAACAGCGAAAAAAAATCATTGTTTGCGAAAACTGCGGAAGAATTTTGGTGGATGATGAATTGAATAACGCGGTTGAGGTGAAATAGTCGTCAGTCGGCAGTTTTCAGTCATCAGTTGCAGAAGTTCAAACTTTCAATAAAATATTTAAAGGCACTTGTAATGAGTGCCTTTTTTTATTTCACACAACGAAACGAAGTATGCAACAAATGAGATTTTGTTTGTTTGATTCTTTGCACACTTTGTGTGAAATTCTTCATTAATTTGCTTTGAATGCTCAGGCAACTTCATATATCAAACTATGCCATCATTGATGAAATCAATATTGATTTCTCAGATAAGCTGAATGTAATTACCGGCGAAACAGGCGCAGGAAAGTCAATATTGATGGGCGCCCTATCGCTCATACTCGGCGAAAGAGCAGATACAACTGTGCTAATGAACAAGGAGAAAAAATGTTTTGCTGAAGGAGTTTTTGAAGTTGCGAATAAAAAAGAAGTAAGAAATTTTCTGAAAGAAAATGATTTGGATTCAGGTGAAGAATTGGTAATAAGGAGAGAGATTTCATCAAATGGAAAGTCGAGAGCATTTGTGAACGACACGCCCGTTAATCTTGTTCAGTTAAGAGAGCTAAGCAGCATGCTGGTTGATCTGCACCAGCAATTTGATACGCTTGAATTAGGTGAATTGAATTTTCAGAGAGAAGTGATAGATGCGCTTGCAGGCAATTTTGATTTGCTGAACGAATATCAAATTATTTTTAAGAGATTATCAAATGCAAAGAAAGAACTGATTGCACTTCAAGAACAGAAAACTCAATTCACGAAAGAATTCGATTATAATAAATTTTTGTTTGATGAATTGGAGCAAATGAGCTTCAAAGAAAATGAACTTGAAGAATTAGACAACGAACTGAAACTGTTGAACAGTTCTGAAGATATTAAGAGCGCTTTGTCAAAAGCATTTTATGAATTGAAAACATCTGAACAGCCAATTGTGCAGCAGTTGAAATTATTCACTAGTCAGTTGCAGCCATTTTCATCTTATCACCATGGATTGCCAGAGTTATTGCAACGATTGCAATCTGCGCAGATTGAGTTACAAGATCTTGCTTCAGAAATTGAATATATTAATGACGGAGTGAATTATGATCCCAAAAGAATTGAAGAAATCAATGAAAGAATTTCATCAGGATATAAATTGCTGAAAAAGCATGGAGCACAGGCAACGAATGACTTGCTTGCAATAAAAAGCGATTTGGAAATTAAGTTGCAGGCTGTACTAAATATTGACGAAAACATTCTTGCTAAACAAAAGGAAACAGAAAGATTGTTTCAGCAGGCAAAACAACTCGCAGAAAATGTTTCAAAGAAAAGGCATCAACAGACGAAGCCATTTGAAGAAAAAATAAATAAATTATTGGCGCAAGTTGGGATGCCAAATGCAAAATTAAAAGTGCTGATTGAAAATTGTGAATTGAATTTATTTGGCATGGATGATGTTGAATTTTTGTTTGATGCCAATAAGAGCAACAAATTTGAGCCTGTGCGGAAAGTCGCATCAGGCGGGGAGCTAAGCCGATTGATGCTTTGCATAAAATCATTGGTTGCGCAATCAATTGACCTTGCTACTTTAATATTTGATGAAATTGACACAGGCATCTCGGGCGAGGCTGCCAAACAAGTTGGCATCATTTTAAAAAATTTATCGCAACAAAGACAGATTATCTGCATCACCCACCAACCGCAGATTGCTGGCAAAGCCGACGCACATCATTTTGTTTATAAAGAAATAAAAAACGATGCCGTGAAAACAAATCTTAGACAGCTTACACAAGATGAACGGATCACTGCCATTGCAAAAATGCTAAGCGGTGAAAAGCCAACCGCAGCTGCATTAGCCAACGCAAGAGAAATGATGATGAATTAATTCTTCAGAGAAAAAAACCAACATGAAATGGCGCTCATTAATAATACTGCTGATTATTGTTGCTTCATTGCTTCCTGCTTTTTTAATTAACAGCGTTCTGAAAAAGAAGTTACAGCCTCAGGCTTCCGCCATCCAGTTTTTGATTTATATGGTTTCTTCTTTGGCACTGGTTTTTATTTATGTTTTTTTGCTCATATCTGTTGTTGCGCATTTATTCCCGCTGAAATAAATAACTTCTTATTTTCGCCCATAATTTAAAACGATTATCATGTCATACAATTTATTAAAAGGCAAAAAAGGAATCATATTCGGAGCGCTGGATGAAAAATCAATTGCATGGAGAACTGCATTGCGCTGTCATGAAGAAGGGGCAGAGATTGTGCTCAGCAATGCGCCGGTTGCATTGCGCATGGGAGAAATAAAAAAATTGTCTGATGTGGTAAATGCTCCTGTTGTTGGTGCTGATGTGACGAATATGGATGACCTTAAAAAATTGTTTGAAGAATCTATGAAGCATTTCAACGGCTGTATAGATTTTATTTTGCATTCCATTGGCATGAGCCTGAACGTGCGCAAGGGTAAAGGATATACCGAGCTTGACTACGGGTTCAACCAAAAAACACTTGATATCTCGGCGATGTCTTTGCATCGCGTGTTGCGCACCGCGTGGGATATGGATGCGATCAATGAAGGTGGCAGCGTAGTTGCGCTCACATATATTGCTGCTCAAAGAGTTTTTCCTGATTACAGTGAAATGGCTGATGCCAAAACTTTGCTTGAAGGCGTTGCAAGAAGCTTTGGTTATCATTATGGCCTTAGGAAAAAAGTAAGGATCAACACCGTTTCACAATCACCTACCAGAACTACTGCTGGCAGCGGCGTTAAAGGGTTTGATGGCTTTATTACTTATGCTGAAAAAATGAGCCCGCTTGGCAATGCAACAGGCGATGAGTGCGCGGATTATTGCGTGACACTTTTCAGCGACCTGACGAAAATGGTGACCATGCAAAACCTTTTTCATGATGGAGGCTTTTCTTCAACAGGTGTTACGGAAGCTGTTATTAATCAGATGGAGAAATGATTTTCTGAGTGGAAAATATATTTAGAACCCCATAAGATTTTAGAAATCTTATGGGGTTTTTGTTTGAATAATTTTACGTATGTGCTTTACCGTTAGTAATGTGTTCAATAGAATTCCTTTTGTACAAGAGTGCGACGCAACGATGTTTAATAGAAACACTCCAGCTTGTTACCAAAAAATAAAAAAGCCGCATCACAAATGCGGCTTTTGTTTATGAAGAAGTTGATGGTTTAATATTCATCCTCATTAAAGAAGAAATCTTCCTGCGAAGGATAGTCTGGCCAGATATCATCTATGCCTTCATAAATTTCACCGCCTTCGTCCTCCAATTCCTGCAAGTTCTCAACCACTTCAATAGGAGCGCCGGAACGGATGGCATAATCTATCAGCTCATCTTTTGTTGCGGGCCACGGTGCGTCTTCAAGGTAACTAGCTAATTCAAGTGTCCAAAACATCTTTTCCCTGTTTAATTTTCGTAAAAGTTTTATATAAAGACAGCAGAATTCTGAAATTGTTTGCTCTCTTCCCAAACATCTTTCTGCCCCAAATTTCCCGCAAAAGTAATTTTTAATACGAGATTTCCAAATCATAGTTTTAAAGCACCGGAAATCGCTTGAAAATAAGTTGCATGCCTAACTCGATATCTCAACGTGAACCTGTAGGTTTGTAGTATGTCGGGGAGTGATATGCGACAAGTTATGAGTTTTATTTCGTATCCATGATTCATTATGGGCAATCCTTAATTGAAAGAAGATATGCTAACGGCAAAGAATATTAACAAACATTACGGCAAGCTGCAGGTGTTGAAAGATGTAGGCGTGGATATTAAGAAAGGCGAGATTGTGAGCATTGCCGGCCCGTCAGGTTCCGGGAAAAGCACATTGCTGCATATTCTTGGGACGCTTGCAGAAGCAGATTCAGGCGAAATTTTTTTGAACGATAAAAAAGTAAGCGAACTGAAAGGAAAGCAAATGGCGGCTTTCCGAAACCGCCATATTGGATTTGTTTTTCAATTCCATCACTTACTTCCCGAATTCAGTGCTTTGGAAAATGCATGCATTCCCGGATGGATAGCCGGAAGAAAAAAACGCGAGGTAGAAGAACAAGCAAAAAAATTATTAGTCACTTTAGGAGTTGGTGAGCGGCTCGAGAATAAACCCGGCGAACTTTCCGGTGGCGAACAGCAACGCGTTGCTGTTGCCAGGGCGTTGATCAATAATCCAGATATTATTTTTGCTGACGAGCCAAGTGGCAATCTGGATTCAGCTAATGCCAATGAACTTCATCAGCTTTTTTTTGATCTTAGAAAAAAATTCAATCAGACTTTTTTGATAGTTACCCACAACGAAGAGCTTGCACAAATGAGCGACAGGATCTTGCATATGAAAGACGGAAAGATTATTTAGCAGGAATATAATTAGCTATCATTTAAATTCTCGGCTTCCACTCAATTTCTTCCACTTTTAATTGATGGGCAATAAATCTTGCAAGAACAAAAAGATAATCGCTTAATCGGTTGAGATATTTTATAACAAGTGGTTCAACGAAAATATTATTTTCCTGCATGTTCACGCAAACTCTTTCGGCGCGCCGACAAACACATCGTGCAATATGCGCTGTTGAAACTGCAACATGTCCGCCGGGCAAAATGAAATGTTTCATCACTGGAAGAAAGTCATTCATCTTATCAATTTCTTTTTCAAGAAAAATAATATCATCTTCTTTTAAATCAGGAATTTTTAGTGAAGGTTCTTTTTCAGGATCGCATGCAAGGGATGAACCAATGGTGAATAATCTGTCTTGAATTTCTTTCAAAACTTTTTTTGAATGTTCATCAGATAAATGGTCGCTTAATAATCCGATAAAGGAATTCAATTCATCTACAGTGCCATAAGATTCAATCCTGATATGGCTTTTCGGGACTTTGGTTCCACCAATAAGCGAAGTTTTTCCTTTATCTCCTGTCTTAGTATAAATTTTGAAAGCCATTTTTATGCAGGTTGTAAGAAATCTGCTTTTCTTTTATCGGTTTCAATAACGCCATCGCGCAACCTTACAATACGGTGCGCATAATTGGCGATATCTTCTTCATGTGTTACCAGCACAACCGTGTTCCCTGCAGATTGTATTGCGCCGAAAATATCCATGATCTCCATAGAAGTTTTTGTATCAAGGTTTCCTGTGGGCTCATCTGCTAAAATAATAGAAGGGCTATTCACCAGCGCACGGGCAATTGCAACACGCTGACATTGTCCGCCAGATAATTCATTTGGTTTGTGATGGCTTCTATCTGTAAGGCTAACTTTTTCGAGCATATTCATCGCAATTTCTATGCGCTGTTTTTTAGGGATGCCGGCATATACTAAAGGCAGCGCCACATTTTCAACAGCCGTTAATCGTGGCATCAAATTGAATTGCTGAAAAACAAAACCAATTTCTTTATTCCTCACTTCTGCCAAATCATTATCGAGCATTTTGCTCACGTCTTGCCCATTCAAAATATAAGTTCCGCCGCTTGGAGAATCAAGACAGCCGAGAATATTCATTAATGTGCTTTTTCCGGAACCGGATGGTCCCATCAAAGCAACATATTCATTTTTATCAATGTTAAGAGAAATGCCTTTCAGCACGGCCAGCTCTTGTTTGCCGAGATAATAATTTTTTGCGATAGAATCAAGGTGTATAATGGATGTGCTCATAAGTTTTATCATGTTATTTTAGCAGCATGTAATAGCGGATCACAAACTGCAAATCAATTAGGATTCCTGATCACTTTTGGAACTTTGAAATAAGTTCCATCTGTTGACGGTGCATTTTTTAAAGCATCTTCTCTGCTCACCGAACCTTGCAATTCATCTTCGCGAAGCACATTTGTTGCATCTGTCATGTGAAGTTGCGGTTCCACTCCGTCAGTATTTAATTCATTCAATTTTTCAACAAAGCTTATCATGCGCTGCAGGTCTTTTTTGATTTCTTCTTTTTCCGAATCATCAAACTTCAAACGCGCAAGATTGGCTAAGTTCTCAATTAATGCATCACTCACTTCCATACAAAACGTTAATAAACAAAAATAATGGATTAAGCCGTATTTTTTGAAGGTTTTAGATGAGCGGGAACAGTTACCAGTTGGCAGTTTTCAGTGTCCGGTTTTTCCAGAATTTTTTAAGTTCCTTAATTACTGCAAATAAGGAATATGGCTGTTTGATTTTTTTGAAGATTTACGAATTTAAGAACTGTAAACTGCAAACTGGCAACTGCAAACTTTTGCTATCTTCGCCGTCCTTATGGCAGAAAAAAAGGAGATAGTATTAAGCGGGATTCGCCCGACGGGATTTGTACATCTTGGTAATTATTTCGGCGCCATCCGAAATTGGGCGAATATGCAAAATGAATTTGATTGCTATTTCTGTGTTGTAGATTGGCACAGCCTCACTACTCATCCCGATACAAAAGAGCTGAAAGAAAATGTGTGGAGATTAATGTCCGAGCTGATTGGCAGCGGGCTTGATCCGGATAAATGTGTTTTGTACATCCAAAGCGATGTTCCTGAAATTGCAGAGCTGTATCTTTATCTGAACACCCTCGCATACAAAGGTGAGCTTGAAAAAACAGCGACCTTCAAAGATAAGGTCCGGATGCAACCAGACAATAGCAATGCAGCTTTATTGACTTATCCTGTTCTTCAAGCTGCAGATATATTGATCCATAAAGCTGTGAAAGTGCCTGTGGGCAAAGATCAGGAGCAGCATATTGAAATGACGAGAAATTTTGCAGAGCGGTTTAATTATCGTTATGGAGAAGTTTTTCCAATGCCATATGCTTTTAATTATGGAGATGACCTCATAAAAATCATGAGCCTTGACGGCAGTGGGAAAATGAGCAAGAGCGAAAATCAAATGAACACTTTGTATCTCGCAGATGATGATGATTCGATCCGCAAAAAAATAATGAAGGCAAAAACAGATAGCGGCCAACAGCACCAAATTCTGAAAAGCCGGTTTACATCGATGGGTTATTCAATTTGCTCAAAGTGGTAAGCACAGATGACGTGGTGCAAAAATTTGAAAGCGATTTTAATAATTGCAATATCCGTTATGGCGATATGAAAAAGCAATTGGCAGAAGACATGGTGAAATTTATTTCTCCCATCCGTGCGAAATCAGAAGCCATGCGCAATGATGAAAAATTTATGAGCAATGTGATGGAGCAAGGCGCAACCAAAGCAAGAGCAAGCGCAAAAGCCACTTTGGAGTTGGTGAGAAATGCAATCGGGTTGAAATATTATTAAAACAGTTTGCAGCTCACAGTCTGCAGTTTGCAATACTCGCAATGTCAGGCGTTATAATCATAGGCTGCCGATTGCAAACTGCCAACTGGATACTTCAAACTGAAAACTTTTTTCATAGTTTAGATTTTACATTTTACATTTAAGGATGGCAAAAAGCAAGAAACCAAAACATATTGCAGTTGCAGGGAATATCGGGGCAGGCAAAACTACTCTGACTGAATTGCTCAGCAAGCACTATCGCTGGATCCCCCAGTTCGAAGATGTTGACCATAATCCATACCTGAATGATTTTTACGAAGAGATGCCCCGCTGGAGTTTCAATCTTCAAATTTATTTTTTAAACAGCCGACTTAATCAACTGCTCGAAATTCAAAGTGGAACGGAAACTGTGATTCAGGACAGAACGATTTATGAAGATGCTCACATATTCGCTCCCAACTTGCACGAAATGGGTTTGATGAGCAAGCGTGATTATAATAATTATTTTCAGTTTTTTCAGACATTGAAGAGAATGGTGCAGCCGCCGGATTTATTGATCTATTTGCAAGGTTCCGTTCCAACTCTTGTTGGTCAAATTCAAAAACGTGGAAGAGAATACGAAGAAAATATCCGCCTCGATTATTTGAAACGCCTCAACGATTTATATACAAAGTGGATTGATGGTTACAAAGAAGGCCCGCTTTTAGTCATTGACATCGACAAAAATAAATTCCCGGAGAATGAAGAACACCTTGGTGAAATCATCACCAGGATTGATTCGCAGATCTATGGATTGTTCTAAATTCAATTGTTACTAAAACACGGACACTGAATTCTGTGCTTCTGTGGCAAAAAGTACTAATGATAATCCGCATAAGCCTGTAAGCTTTTCAAATCTTCATCAATTTTTTTCAGCCACTCAGCTTGTTTGTCTTTATTAATGGAGAAATTTGTTTCCTGGTCATATTCTTTCTGCGCTTCTGTTAGTTCGTGCATCACATTTTCATAAATTTTATTTACTTCTTTATTTGCTTTCTCAACATCGGGTTTATATTCTTTAAAAGCCTTGTATAATTTTCGCGCATAAATTTCTGCGATATCAAAATGTCCCTGCTCGTGCGATAAAATATAATCCGTCTTCACTCTTCCCCAGGATTTATTTTTATCAAACTGACAGGTGATGTGAAACTGGAAACCTTTATCGCTGCTGTAGCTAAAATTAAATCTAATGTTTGTAGCTGTCAGTGCTGCATTCGGAGAACTTGCATCAGGGCTCTCTTTGAAATCGCTCCATGTTAGTCTTTTGTCGGCGCTCCAATCAATCAACGAATTGTTTGGTGTAACAAACGAGCTTAAGAAAATAATCAATAAAAGATGAGATATTAATTTCATGATATTCTTTTTGATACCAGCATTTGTTTTTCAATTGAACATTGTTGCGTCGCAATCCGTTCGTCATTCGTGCTACTATTCAGCTTCAGTCTGCGGATGCATGTTGCAAAGAAATATCAACAAACTTTTTATTGAACGGTTGAAGAAAGTATAAATTTTAATGCAAAAACAAAATAACAAATCGTTTTGTATTTCTTATCTCAAATGAAAATGGCTTGAATACTAATTCTGTGGTTCTCTCTTATCCTCCGCGGTTCTCTGTGGCAGAACTCTCCCAAAACAAAAACTCCACCTAAAGAAATCGGTGGAGCTTTTTTGGCAAACAATGTTAGAGGCCGTGAAATCAAAAAAATTTGGTTGCCAATATCATCATTTTATTTGTAATTCAGAACATTTCTTGAAGAAATATTTTATAATATGGGCGCAGAAGCTAAAATTTCAGCGTTAACACCTGATTCATAGCGCTTAAAATTCTCAATAAATTTTCCAGCCAAACATTTGGCTTGATGTTCATAAGCGCCTTTATCAGCCCATGTGTTAACAGGTTCAAGCATTTCAGATGGCACACCCGGGCAGTTCACGGGCATCGCTATTCTAAAAACAGGATGGGTTTTATATTCAACTTTATCAAGTTTCCCTTCAAGGGCTGCCGTAACCATTGCGCGGGTATATGATAATTTTATCCTGCTACCGACAAGATACGGCCACCTGTCCAGCCTGTATTAATCATCCATACATTTACTTTATTCTCATTGATTTTTTTGCCGAGCATTTCAGCATATTTGCCCGGGTGCAATGGCATAAATGGTGCTCCAAAACAAGTGCTGAATGTAAGCTTCGGATCTTTGATACCGGTTTCTGTTCCTGCAATTTTTGCCGTGTAGCCGGAAATGAATTGATACATTGCCTGCTCAGGTGTTAATCTTGAAATCGGGGGAAGAACACCATAGGCATCACATGTCAAAAAGAAAATGTTTTTCGGGGCATCGCCAATTGAAAGCTCTAATGAATTGCTGATATAATTCAACGGATAAGAAACTCTTGTGTTCTCCGTGATAGAACCATTATCAAAATTAATTTTATTTGTGCCGGGAAAGAACTCTGTATTTTCAACAAGCGCACCTTTTCTAATCGCATTAAAAATTTCCGGTTCTTTTTCTTCGCTTAGATTAATGCACTTAGCATAACAGCCACCTTCAAAATTAAAAACACGATCGGTCGTCCACCCATGCTCATCATCACCAATTAATTTTCGGTCAGGGTCTGCGCTCAGCGTGGTTTTGCCAGTTCCGCTCAAGCCAAAAAATATTGCAGTATCTCCCTTTTTTCCAACATTTGCAGAGCAATGCATGCTCAGCACATTTTTTTGTTGCGGTAAAATAAAATTCAATATCCCGAAAATACTTTTCTTGATTTCGCCTGTGTAACCAGTGCCCGCAATCAAAATCATTTTATGCTTGAAAGAAACGACAACTGCATTATGTTGCCTTGTTCCGCATTCTGCTGCATTCAATTTTAGTCCCGGCGCAGAGAGTATTTGCCATTCAGCATTAAAATTTTCCAATTTGTCTTCATCCGGCCGGAGGAACATGTTATAAGCAAACAAGTTCATCGCAGGCGTTTCATTTACTATGCGAATGTTCAAACGGTAACGCCTATCTGCACATGCATAACAATCACGTACCCATATTTCAGGCAAGCCATTCAGATAAGTCGTTATCCTATTCAAAATAATATTGAAATATTTTTCTTCAATCGGCAGGTTGAAATCATTCCAGTCAACAGTATTTGCAGTTATGTCATCTTTCACAATAAATTTATCCTTAGGGCTGCGGCCTGTGAATTCGCCCGTTTTAATAACCAGCGCTCCGGTATCATTTAAAACACCTTCACCGCGCTGCAATGTTTGTTGCACGAGTTCTTCCGGCGATAATTGATAATGAATAGAATCAGAAAGTTGAAGCCCCAGAGCCAATAATTTTTTCGTAGGGAATGAGAGGGTTGGTACATGCATGGCAATAATCGTTATGTATGAACCACAAAGCTAAATTTTATAATTTATCTAAAATAAGTATCAAAATGACACTTGTATTTGATATTATTCAATAAAATTGGATGTTATTGAGATTGTATCTAAACTAACAACTGTTAGTTTTTATAATTTTGTTATGTAACTGATGTTGAATGAATCATTACGAATAATTATAAATCAATCTTTTTTTCAAGTCATTACGGGAGAAGTCAAGCCACAGATTACACAGAAAACACAGATATTATTCATGAGCTTACAATAAATTATCTGTGAAAATCTGTGTAATCTGTGGCTACATCATCCTCAGTCGAAATCATTCTTTACTTTTACAGCTTTGAAAATCAAAGCATGAAATATCTTCCGCTCAATCCTGAAATATTTATTAAGAACCGTGAACGTTTCAAAAAAGAACTAAAGCCAAATTCAATTGCCATTTTTGTAAGCAACGATGAAGTGCCGAGCAATGGCGATGCGCTTTATACTTTTAAACAGAACAGTGATTTGTTCTGGCTCAGCGGCGTCACTCAGGAAGATTCAATGGTTATTATTTTTCCTGATCATCCTGATGAAAAATATCGTGAAGTGCTGGTGCTTGTCCGCCCAAATGAATTGAAAGAAAAATGGGACGGAAAAAGATTAAGAGCTGAGGAAGCAAAAAAAATGTCGGGAATTCAAACCATTGTTTGGCTCGATAGCATTGATGCTTCCTTACAACAATGGATTCATCTCGCAGAAAATATTTATCTGGATTCGAATGAGAATGACAGAAAGGCAAGTCTTGTGCAAACACGTGAATATAGATTTATTGAAGATTTGAAAAAGCGTTATCCGCTTCATCATTATCATCGCGCAGCGAAAATTATGAAAGAACTCCGTGCCATTAAAACTTCATTCGAAGTTGAAGTGTTGCAGCAGGCAATCAACATTACTGACAAAACATTTTTGCGCTTGCTCAAATTTATTAAGCCCGGAGTGATGGAATATGAAATTGAAGCAGAGATTTTTCATTCATTTTTATCACATCGTGCAACAGGAGCGGCTTATAATAGCATCATTGCAAGCGGCGATAGTGCAAGAACGCTTCATTATATTTCCAATAATCAGGAATGCAAAGACGGCGATTTGATATTGATGGATTTTGGCGCTGAGTATGGCGGTTATTGTGCAGACTTGACAAGAACTGTTCCCGTAAATGGCAAATTTACAAGAAGGCAAAAAACAGTTTATAATGCTTGCCTTCATCTTCACAATTTTGCAAAAAGCTTGTTGAAGCCGGGCGTCAATATTAATGATTATACAAAGAAAGTGGGCGAAGAAGCGAATCAGGTTTTTTTGAAAATTGGTTTGCTGAAAAAATCAGATATTAAAAATGAAACACCTGAAAATCCGGCTTACTATAAATTTATGTACCATGGTATTTCACATCATCTTGGCATTGATGTGCATGACCTCGGAACCCGGACAGCACCAATAAAAGAAGGAATGGTTTTTACTGTTGAACCGGGTATTTATATTGAAGAAGAAAAATTAGGCGTGCGAATTGAGAACAATGTTTGGATAACAAAGAATGGCAATAAAGATTTGATGGAGAAAATCCCGATGACGGTTGAGGAGATTGAAGCATTAATGAAAAAATGAAATGATCGTCGGTCTTCAGACGATGGTCTTCAGAAAGTTCTTGCACAAACCTAATTCGTGAAAAAATAATTATTCCTATGTCGTTTAAGTTTGAAAAACTGAAAGTATGGAATGTTGCGCTTGAGCTATCGGATGAAATCGATAAAATCGCATTGACATTTCCAAAACAGGAATTATATAGTTTGGTGAGCCAGATAAAACGAGCGGCAGATTCAATTGTTCTTAATATAGCAGAAGATTCAACATTGCAATCAAACGCTGAGTTCAAAAGATTTTTAGTAATTGCAAATCGTTCTGCGCTTGAAGTTGTAGCTTGCCTGCATATTTCGATTAGAAGAAAATATATACAACAAGAACAATTCAGGATTTTATATGATAATTATCTAAGTTTGGTGAAACAAATTCAAGCACTAATAAATTCACTAAAATAAAAATTTCGGCGGGTTGCCAACTGATGACTGACAACCGCCGACCGACGACTGATGAAACAAATACCTAACCTATTTACACTTTTGAATCTTTTTTTTGGGTGCATCGCGATTATTTTTATTCTGCAAAATGGCATATCAATTTTGTCGGGTGCAGATGGAACACAATTGGTGGGCATGCCCGAGAAAATTTGGATGGCTTCGCTGTTCATCGCTCTTGCGGCCTTGGTTGATTTTTTAGATGGGTTTGTTGCAAGAATGTTTGGCGCGACTTCTGATAAAGGCAAACAACTGGATTCATTGGCAGATGTAGTAAGTTTTGGTGTTGCGCCTGGCATGATACTTTACCAATTCCTTCGCATGAGTTTTATGCAGCAGCAAGATGGCCTTGAAGTTTCAATTCTTTGGTTGTTGCCCGCTTTTATTTTCCCATGTGCTGCAGCTTATCGACTTGCAAAGTTTAATGTTGACAGTTCTCAGCAATATGTGTTTAAAGGAGTTCCTTCGCCGGCAGCAGGTTTGTTGATTGCATCTATTCCTTTAATATACTGGTACGGCAGCGATGCCATCTCACAATTATTGCTGAATAAATGGTTTTTGTATGCAATTATTTTGGTGGTGAGCTATTTGATGATCAGCAATCTTTCTTTGATAGCGCTAAAATTTACTGATATGTCTATGCAAAATAATATCCCGAAAATTATTTTGTTAGCTGCGTCCATTGTATCAGCAATATTTTTCAAATGGCTTGCAGTTCCGATTGTGTTCATTTTTTACATTGTTATATCTTTGATTTTCAAAAATAAAGCAACATGATTTTTTCAGTTCATATAAAAGTGATGCCTTTAAAAGAATTATTGGACCCACAAGGAAAAGCAGTGATGGGTGGATTGGAAAATCTCGGAATAAAAGATGTAACTGATGTTCGGGTAGGAAAAAATATCAGCCTTCAAATTGAAGCTACGTCACCAGAACAGGCAAAACAAATTGCAGAAGATGCCAGCAAAAAATTATTGGCAAATCCTGTGATGGAATATTTTGAAATCGCTGTTAATTAGCTGATCGGCTAATTAGCTAATCAGCTAATTGTATGCTTTACATCGTTCCTTCTCCCATCGGCAACCTTCAGGATATCACCTTTCGTGCAATTGAAATTTTGAAATCTGTTGATGTTGTTCTGGCAGAAGACACGCGCACATCAATTAAACTGCTGAACCATTATCAAATCACCAAGCCGCTTTCTCCTTATCATCAACATAATGAGCATAAAGTTTTACATCATCTCACCAATCAATTATTGGATGGGAAAAAAATGGCATTGCTCACAGATGCAGGCACACCGGGCATTTCAGACCCCGCATTTTTATTAGTGCGGGAATGCGTTAAAGTGGGCATTCCTGTTGAATGTCTTCCGGGCGCAACTGCTTTTGTCCCGGCGCTTGTTAATAGTGCGCTGCCTACAAACCGTTTTGTGTTCGAAGGTTTTTTGCCGTTGAAAAAAGGGAGACAAACTTTATTAAAAAAATTAGCCGAAGAAGAGCGCACTATTGTTTTATACGAATCTCCAATGCGGTTGGTAAAAACTTTGGAAGAATTGATCACTTATTTCGGAGAGGAAAGACATTGTTGCGTGAGCCGTGAGCTCACAAAAATTTTTGAAGAAAACAAGCGCGGAACATTAACCGAAGTGCTTTATTACTTTAAAGAAAAAGGAGTGAAGGGTGAAATTGTGATTGTGATTCAAGGAGTGGATTAATAAAATGTTCTTCTTATTAATTTAGAAAAATGCTTAACGACTGGCATGATCTTTTTGTGGTAACCGGTGGCGCAGCTGCGGCGCTTACCGGGCTGATTTTTGTTGGTGTTTCGCTTAACCTCACTAAGATCCTTGCATACGAAACCTTACCGAATCGCGCACTGCTTTCATTAGTCTTATTGCTGAATATTTTGGTTGTATCTATTTTATTTTTGATCCCTGCACAAACAACATTTATTCTTGGGTTAGAAATATTGGTTGTAGGCATCCTCTTTTATATTGCGATCACGAAAATTGATATCAGCAATTACAGGAAGACTGATAGTAAATATAAAAAGCAATATCGTATTCACATGACAATTGATCAGCTTGCAATAATTCCTTATGTTGTTGCGGGCATTGCCATTTTATATTATGATGAAAAAGGCATCTACTTCATCGTTCCGGGAATTATTTTTTCTTTTTGCAAATCTATCTTTGATGCATGGGCCCTGCTTGTTGAAATAAACAGGTAATTTTTTTTCCACCAATCCTCAAATCTGTGGATAAGAATCGAAAATTTTAAGTTTTTATAAACTAACTCTTCAAAATAAACAACCGATTTTTGTGTTTCAATCCAAAATGGTTTTTATGAAAAAGCATGTTGTCATTGCCCTATTTTCAATAGCAATTATTTTTTTTGCCGTTCCTTCTTTTTCGCAAATAAGAAAAATTCCTGCCGAGGTAACGCAGGCGTTGAAAGATAAATATCCGAATGCCGATAATGTTTCATGGAAAGATAAGCTGTCTGTTTTTGCAGCAAGCTTCGAGATGAATGGCGAAAAATATGAATCAAAGTTTACCGATAAAGGCGAGTGGAAAAGCACTGAAAAAGAAATTAGTGAAGATAATTTGCCCGCGCAAGTTAAAGATGGGTTTGGCAAAAGCAAATATGCAGACTGGGAATTAAAAGAAATCTATCTTATAGAATTGCCTGATGATATTACTCAATACAAAGTGCATATTATGAAGAGCGATATCCAGAAAAAAAATCTTTTCTTCAACAGCGATGGGCAGATGCTCAAAGATAATATCGCCTTAAAATAGGATTTCCTTCCCTTAAAATTTTCTTTTCCCGATCAGCTGTAAATAGCGAAATTTGCAGCTTTATTTTTGTGCGCATAAACCCGCAAACTCATCCTTGCCTCAATTTTATTATTAATCAATCAGTAAAACAATCAACAACTGATGAAAAATTTTTTATGGCTCTTCTTCTTTGTACTTTCTTCTCTGCTTGTTTTTTCTCAACCCGATCGCTGGCAACAGCGAGTAAAATATTTGATGGATGTAAAGATGGATGTTTCCACCAATCAATTTAAGGGAAAACAAAAACTTGAGTACACAAACAATTCGCCCGATACTTTATACAAAGTGTTCTATCATCTTTACTGGAATGCGTTTCAGCCGAACAGCATGATGGATACGCGAAGCCGGGAACTTGGAAAAATATTGATCGGCAGAGGAAAAAATGGTGAGCAGCCTGATTGGGATGGCCGTGTTAAAGACAGGATATTAAATTTAAAGCCAGATGAAATCGGTTATCAAAAAATTTTGTCTTTGAAAATGAATGGCGTTGCACAACCATATAAAGAAGAAGAAACAATTTTAGAAGTGAAATTGACAAAACCGATTCTACCCAGAACAATTGTGGTTTTTGATATGGAATTTGAAGCGCAGGTGCCTTTGCAAATTCGAAGGAGCGGAAGGGACAACCTGCAAACAGGAGTTCGATATTCAATGAGCCAATGGTATCCGAAAATGTGCGAGTATGATTATGAAGGATGGCATCCTACGCCATATGTGGCTAGAGAATTTTATGGTGTGTGGGGCGATTATGATGTTACTATTTCTATCGACAAAAATTATATTATCGGGGGCTCAGGGTACCTGCAAAATGCCAATCAAATCGGTTATGGATACGAAGCGCCGGGAACAAAAATAATTCGCCCTGCAGGCGATTTGCTCACCTGGCATTTTATTGCCCCGAATGTTCATGATTTTATGTGGGCAGCGGATCCGCAATACAAACATCTTGTTCGCTACGTGCCAAATGGCCCAACTATAAATGTTCTTTACAAAAACAAAAATAGCGACCCGGCGCAGGATACATTATGGAACAAGCTTGCAGATGCTGCGGTGATTGCATTGCCTTTTATTGAAAAGAATTTCGGCAAGTACCCTTATAAGCAATATTCATTCGTGCATGGCGGCGATGGCGGTATGGAATACCCCATGGCAACATTGGTGAACCTCGGCGTAGGCCTTTGCTTTCATGAGTGGATGCATAGCTGGTACCAAATGATGCTTGGCACCAACGAGTCTATGTATGCATGGATGGATGAGGGTTTCACGGATTATGCTTCTTCGCTCGTTACAGATTATTATTATAGTTATCAGTCAAAAAAATATCCTGATAATAATGAGTATAAGCAAGCTGTAGAAAAACAAAATGCGCAGTTGCCTTTGCACCATGCAGGTTCATACAGCAGTTATTTTTATTTAACAAAAAGCGGGCTTGAAGAACCACTTACCACTCACGCAGATCATTTCAATACCAATTTCGCTTACAGCCTTGCGTCCTATTCTAAAGGCGCGGTGTTTCTTGAACAGCTCGGGTATATTGTTGGTGCTGATGTTCGGGATAAGATTTTGTTGGAATATTATCGTCAATGGCGGTTCAAGCATCCGAATGCAAGCGATTTTATCCGCATCTCCGAAAAAGTAAGTGGACTTAAATTAGATTGGTACAAAGAATATTGGGTTAGCACAACAAAGACGATCGATTACGCAATTGATAGTTTGTGGGAAGATAACGGCAAAACAAAAATCAGGTTAAAGTCGATTGGGAAGATGCCAATGCCGATTGACGTGATGATTCAGTATAAAGATGGGAGCAAAGAAATGGCATATATACCGCAGTATTTTATGTTTGGTGAAAAACCGAATGAAGACAAATCGATACAGCGCACCACTTTTGAGCCATGGAAATGGACGAGCCCTACATACACTTTTGAATTAAGCCATCGCTTGCTTGATATGAAGATTATTGAAATTGACCCATCGCAGCGAATGGCAGACGTTGACAGAAAAAATAATAAGCTTGAACTGAACTGGTAGCTTTTTATTTGCTATTAAACACCAAAGCCATCTCAAAAAAGATGGCTTTATGTTTTTTTCAAAAATGTATAAGGAAGGGTAGGCGGAATTAAATTAACCTAAACGCAGGTGATAAGGAAAATGATTGATGGTTATATGATTTTTACAACCTCATGTCAAAATTAAAAACAAGGTTGCTAACAAACAATACCACTTTGTGGTAATGTTTTTGTAAAATTTAGCGTTCGTAAAACTTATTAATTGCTTCTACCCGATTGCTGACATGCAGTTTTTCATAAACGTGGTAAACATGTTTTCTGACTGTTTCGGTGCTAATTCGAATGTGTTCGGCTATTTCTTTATAAAGCATTCCATTTGCGAGCAATTGCAATATTTCGTTCTCTCTTGGAGATAATGTCCTTACCGATTGTTTAGCCATGGTATCGGCACTCTCAAAAATCTGTCCGTGCTGCATTGCCCTAACAATTTTTATGGCAATCTGGCTGCTCATTGGGGCGCCGCCTTCGTATAATTCTTTGATTGAGTCAAGAAGTTTATGCGGAGCCGCTTTTTTTAGGATATAACCATTGGCGCCGGCTCTAAGCGCGTCAAAAATTTTTTCATCGTTTTCATAAATGGTGCACATCATAAAAAGCATGTTTGGGTGCTTTTGTTTTAGTTCGCGCACACAATCAATCCCGCTTTTCCCATCGCCCAGGTTAATATCCATAAGCACAATATTTGGGTTTAAAAGAGGTATTGTTCGCAATGCATCTTCTGCATTGGAAAAGCTGCCTACCATTTTATATTGTGCGCCCATGCCAATTATTTCTACCAATGCAGAGCGGATGCTTTCATTGTCTTCAACTATGCAAACAGTAATTTTCATGGCACAAAGTTCCTAATCTTTTTGATAGAAAAAATACCACTTTGTGGTAATGTTTTTATATGCCTTTGAATGGAACGTAAAGAAGGAATTTCTCGCTAAAATATTCTTCCTGAAAAATTTCGGCGATCTCTATTAATCTTGGCCTGCAGCCGCTTTCAGAAATTTCCTGTGCAAGGTCGCCGCCTTTTAAACAAATCAACCCACTAGGAATAACAAAATCACCCTTTTCTTTTTTTTGAATATTGACCATTGACCATTGACCATTCTTCTTCAGCAACGGCTTTGCCCATTTCCATAAATCTTTCAAGGGCGCAACTGCTCTTGAAACAGCCACATTAAATTTTTTATTTTTTATTTCTTCAGCTCTTATATGTTGTGTTGTAATGTTTGATAACCCAATCGCAGAGGCAATCTCATCTACCACTTTTAATTTTTTCCCGATGCTATCTACCAAATAAAAATTAGTATCGGGAAAAAAGATAGCCAGCGGAATTCCTGGAAAGCCGCCACCAGTGCCGATATCAATTACATCCATTCCTTTTTGAAAATCAAAACTGGCAGCGATGCTCAATGAATGGAGCACATGTTTTTCATAGAGGCTGTCAATATCTTTTCTGGATATCACATTGATTTTTTCATTCCAATCATGATATAAAGAATGCAGTGCAGAAAATTGCTGCAATTGAATGTTAGAGAAATCAGAAAAGTATTTTGTGATCAGTTCCAGGTTTTGCGGGGCTTTCTCCATAATGAAGGCATGAAGATGATATAATAAAAAAACATCCAGATATCCAGCAGCCACCACCAGGCGAACAAATCTTTTTCATTCAGTTTGTTCATCGTCTTATAAAAAATAAATCCCTGCACGATCAGGCGCAAAGCAAAAACGCCAAGTGAAATTTGCCAGCTAAAAAATATCAGGCTCAGGATAAAAAAAGGATAAAATAAAAAATGGGTGCCCGTATAAGCGCCCAATAATAATTTTGTCTGCGGCTTATAAAATTTGCTTGTGGTGTAATGCCTGTTTTTCTGATTTACCCATTCACTAAAACTTTTCTTAGGCTCAGAAAGGGTGAAAGCTTCCGGCTCAATCACGATATTCGTATTTTTTTCATCTGCCACCATATTGATGAACAAATCATCATCACCACCCGGCACATGATTAATTGATGAGAAACCTTTGTTATTAATAAAAAGTTCTTTTTTATAAGAAAGATTTCTCCCTACGCCCATGTATGGTTTTTTCGCCAGCGCAAAGGAAAGATATTGCAACGCAGAATGAAAAGTTTCAAAGCGGATAAGCTTATTCAATGAACCGGGCTTTTTATTATAAGCGCCATAGCCAAGCACAATCTTGATTCCTTCATGGTAGCCATCCTGCATTTTCTCCACCCAAAATTCGCTGGCAGGAACGCAATCTGCATCAGTGAGCAGAACAATTTCATGCTTGGCTTCTTTAATGCCCATCGATAAAGGATATTTTTTTCCCGGAATGCCAATGGCTTCATATTCAAGATTCACAATATGCAGCCCCTTGTAACTTTTTTTGAATTCATCCAAAAGAAATCGTGTATCATCTTGACTGTTGTGGTTAACAACAAGCACTTCGTGTGTGGAAGGATATTCCTGAACGAGCGATCCCGGCAGGTTTGTTGCTAATTTGCCTGCGTCATCTCTTGCACAAATAATAATGCTCACAGGATGTTGTTGTGATTTTTCTTTTATTGCCGGTTTAAAAAATGCAAGCAGTCTGAAGAACCATCCGTAATAAAATAGTTGCACCAGCGTGATCAAACAAAATACGCCGAATAAAATCTGATGCCATAAAACTTCTGAATAAATATGATGCATGAGCGAGCTGGTTTAGCTTGGTGGTCCTTTATTCGCACGCGAAATTAAGCAGAACCGCTCATTTTTCCGCACTTGTCTCTTGTGCCTTGTATCTTATGTCTTGTATCTTGTATCTTGGATATTGTTCTTGTACCTTGCGCCTTTTATTATGCCGGCACTGCAGTTTCAATTATCAGCAACAGACAGCAATTCTAAAGCGAGGGCTGGAAAGATATCGACCGACCATGGTGAAATCCCGACACCGATTTTTATGCCCGTTGGCACAGTTGGCAGTGTGAAAGCTTTGACCCAGCAACAATTGAAAGAAATCAACGCGCAGATTATTCTCGGTAACACTTATCATTTGTATTTGCGGCCGGGACTTGAAGTAATTGAACAGGCAGCCGGCTTGCATAAATTCAGTGGGTGGGATAAACCGATATTAACTGACAGCGGCGGCTATCAGGTTTTTTCTTTAGCAGGAACAAGAAAGATTGCAGAAGAAGGCGTAACATTTCAATCGCATATTGATGGCTCCAAACATTTGTTCACACCGGAAAATGTGATGGACATTCAGAGAACAATTGGCGCAGACATCATCATGGCTTTTGATGAATGCCCGCCTTATCCGAGCGAATATATTTATGCAGAAAAATCAATGCGCCTTACGCATCGCTGGTTAGACAGATGTTTTGAAAGATTCAACAGCACCACTAACAAGTATGGCTATGCGCAAAACCTTTTTCCCATTGTTCAGGGAAGCACATTCGCTGATCTTCGGAAAAATTCCTGCGAATTTGCGGCTTCAAAAAACGCAACAGGAAATGCAATCGGAGGATTAAGCGTTGGAGAGCCTGAAGAAATGTTATATGAAATGTGTGAGCTCTGCTGTGACAATTTGCCAAAAGAAAAGCCGCGTTACTTAATGGGCGTTGGAACTCCATGGAATATTTTAGAATGCATTGCATTGGGCATCGATATGTTTGATTGCGTGATGCCAACGCGCAATGGAAGAAATGCGATGCTGTTCACATCAAAAGGTGTTATTAATATCGATAATAAAAAATGGGAGAAAGATTTTTCTCCGATTGATGATGGAATAGAATCAGAAATCAGTAATTATTATAGCAAAGCATATTTGCGCCATTTAATGAAGAGCAAAGAATTTACAGGATTAACAATAGCAAGTGTTCACAATCTTGCATTTTATCTTCATTTAGTTTCCGAAGCACGAAAACATATTTTACAAGGCGATTTTTTAAGCTGGAAAAAAGAACAGGTGGAGATTTTGAAACAAAGATTATAATCAAAAATAAATTATTATATTCTTCTGACTTGCCGCGGCCTTCAGGCCGTGGAGCCGAAAATCAATTTCTTTTTTGTGCAAAAAGCCACGGCAGCAAATCCGGTTCAGCAAGCGCTTTTTTGTAACTGTCGTGGCCAACGCCGGGATATTCGGTGTATTTCACATCTGCGCCTTCTGCTTTTAATGTTTTATACATCAATCTTGAATTTGAAACAGGAACTATCCTGTCTCCATCGCCATGAAAAATCCAGATGGGAAATTTATCTGCATATAAATATGCCTGATCTGCATTTGCAGCGCCGCAAATAGGAAATGCAGCGGCAAAAAAATGTGGCTTGCGCCAGAGAATTTCAAATGTTGCAAAACCGCCCATCGAAAGTCCGCCCACATAAATTCTGCTGGTATCAACTGAATTATTTTTTGCAAATTCATCAACCAATCCTAATAACAATTGCATGGGGGTAATCGGCGTTTTATTTGCAGGAAATTTATAGCGGAGCGAATCATCCAATTTAGAAAATGTAATGGCATTCCAAAGTGAAGTATTCGGGCATTGCGGAAAAACCACGATAGCAGGAAATTTCATGCGATTAGCAGCATCAAGAAATAAATCTGCTCCCCAAATTAATTGCCTGTTGTTGTCCTTTCCACGTTGTGCGGAGCCATGTAAGAAAAAAACGACTGGGTATTTTTTATCAGATTGATAATTTAAAGGATATAAAATTCGATAAGGCAATGTATCATTTCCCTGAATAAAAAATTTTCTCTGGTATAAGCTTCTGTCCTGCGCATTTGCAACTGTAACGGCCAGCAATAAACTAAAAACTGCGATTATCTTTTTTGCATTCATAATATTGCATTCCTGTTGGGATGACAAGAATGCAATAACGCCATTTTGTTCAGTTGGTTCAACGCCTGAAAGTTAATTCGCTTTCCAGGTGTTGTTGCTTTCATTTATGTCGGGTAAATGTTTGTCCGGATCAATGGTTGCTTCAGTGATTTTTGATGTGGATGCAAAATGAAATTTCCATGTGCTGCCATGCTGCCAAATTTCAACAGGCAACTGAACTCTCGAAACTTTCCCATTTTCTTCTTTCACTTCAATAGTAACGGGCATGGGTAGCTGCTCCAGGTTTTCTATGGTGATGGTTGATCCTTTAGTTGGATCATCCTGCACATATTCAACATTCTTCACGCCCTGATCAATCTTCCATGTATTCAGAAACCAACCGCGCCAGAACCAATCCAATGTTTCGCCGCTGTAATTTTCTATAGCATGAAAAAAATCCCAGGGTGTTGGATGTTTATACGCCCAATTGCTGATATAATAGCGAAATGCTGCATCAAATTTTTCTGTTCCTAAAATATCATCTCTCAGCAAACTCAGTCCCATACCGGGTTTTGAGTATGCGTCCGTTCCCCAATCCGCCGGGGTCAGAACGTCCGGGATTGTCATAATACTTTCCGGACGGTAGATGAATGCCGCTGCTTTTCTTCTGCTGTCATTAGGATTATAAAACTCGCCATTGTTGAAACTTTTGTCAGCAACTGTATTAATGAATGTGTTGAAGCCTTCATCCATCCATGCATATTTTCTTTCGTTGCTGCCTACGATCATGGGGAACCATGTGTGACCGAATTCGTGACTGGTAACACCCCAAAGCTCTCCGCCAGTTGATGAAGCCGAGCAAAAAACAATGCCGGGATATTCCATGCCGCCAACAATGCCACCAACATTTGTTGCAACAGGATAAGGGAATTCATGCCATTGTTTTGAATAATGTTCTATGCAGCCTTTTGTAAATTCTGTTGCGCGTTTCCATGCGCCTGGCTTTGCGCTTTCTATTGGATAAACTGACATTGCCAACGATTTTTTCCCGCTTGGCAAATTTATTTTTGCGGCATCCCAAACAAAAGCTGTTGATGAAGCCCATGCAACATCTCTTGCATTGTTGATTTTAAATTTCCAGGTGATGCGGTCTTTCGCCGGGCGTGATGAGGCTTCTGTAACTTCATTTTCAGAACGGATCATAACTGTCTTGTCACTTTCTTTTGCTTCTTTCAATCTTTTGATTTGTTCCTGGGTCAACACTTCTTCAGGGTTTTGCAATTCGCCTGATGCAACTACAATTTGTTTTGCAGATGTGTTGATGCTGAAATCAAAATTTCCATACTCCAGATAAAATTCTCCTTGCCCGAGATAAGGAAGTGTGTTCCACCCAAGCACATTATCGAACACGCACATGCGCGGGTACCATTGTGCAATTTCATATATCCATCCGTTTTGTGTTTGCAATCTCCCCATTCTGTCCGTTCCATATTGAGGTATTACAAACGAGTACTCAATTTTGATTTGAATAGAATCAGCATTTGCTTTCATTGCTTTCGACAGCAAAATTTGCATGCGCGTATCGCTGATAGAATAATTTGCTTTTTCTTCTTTATTGCCTTCAATAATAGTTACAGATTTTATATCGTATCCGCCATCAAAATTTCTGTTTGCCCAACGGCCACCTGTTATTGTTGTTACAGCTTCACCACGTGAGTTTTGTTTGTAAATATTCTGATCTAGCTGCAGCCATAGAAAAGGCAATTTTTCCGGGCTGTTGTTTTTATAGTTGATAATTACAGAACCGGTAACAATATTATTCACATCATCAAGTGTTGCATTGATTTTATAATCGGCGCGGTTCTGCCAATATTTAGCGCCCGGAGTTCCGCTGGCAGAGCGGATTTCATCGCCATAAGCCGGATAGAACAAAGGTGCAAAGGCTTCGTTCGCATCATATTTTGAACTTGATTGAGAAAAAGAATGTGAGCTGTAAATCAAAAAAACACTGGTGATGAAAAGAGAAAATTTGTGTTGCATGTCTGATCGGATAAATTTTAGAATTGATAAAGATAACTTTCAGCAGTAATCTGATAAAATGAATTTTGGTAATGAGATGTAAAATTTTTTTTGATGGATAACCGGCGATAATAATTCTATGAAGCATCGTGCAGCCTGCCCCGCATTTATTGCGGGGTCACTCACTTGTACAGTTGATATTCTATTCAGCTTTGCATGGCGATCAGCAAAATATTGAGCAAGTAATTATAGATCTGCTTTCCTAAATCTCCAACTAACAAAAATGCAGTACAATAAAATATATATTGCAGCAACAGTTAAATAAATTGGCACATGGTGCTCCCAAATTTTTAAGTTATCGCCGGAAAGAATTCTTTTCCCAAATGGAAATGGTATTAAGCGGTCTGTTACTTCTTCGGGAAGATAATTTGCTTTGGTGATTTTATATTTCTCGCGCATGATCCCAACCGCGAATTGTTCGAGGATCATATAAATAAAAAACACGCCGATTGATAATCCGGCGCGCTTCACCAATATGCTGATCACAAATGCGATCAAAGAATAAGAAATCATTTGCACAAAATAAAAAAGAACATATCTCATATTGTGCCAGCTGTAAACATCCGTTGCTTGCGGATTTTTAAATGTGCCGCCAAACCAAACAGCTGTTATAAAAACGATAAGCGTTGTAAAAATGGAAAGTAAAAAAACTTCAATCAGTTTTGCATTAATAAACTGGCCGCGGCTCCATCCGTCGATTATGTTTTGCCTGTGCGTTTTGTAAGTAAATTCATTTGTTGTAAGCGTGATTATGAGAATTGCAGGAATTATTAAAAGAAAGCTCGCATTAAAGCTTATGGTTTGCCATGCATCCGGAAATGAAAACGGGTCGCCCAAAATATTTTTTCCATTGAACCTTAGCTTTGTGTCCAGGAAATAATAGATCACATAATTATAAGCCGGAATGCTTATTGCAACAATTGCGAGCAATATCCAGAAAGTGCGATAGTTCTTCACTTTCATCCATTCTATTTTCAAGGTGTGCATCATATCAGTTGCTTTCGCTTTTTGTTAGTTCAATAAATTTTGATTCGAGGCTGCGCTTGCTTAGCTGAAGATGGTTCAGAACAATTCCATTATCAAAACAATATTTGTTGATATCGCTTAAATCAGGTGTGTTGCCCGAGAAATAAATCTGGAGTATTTGTTCACGGTGTTTTATTTGTTTCACTCCATTCATCCCGGAAATAATTTCTTCTAATTTTTGCAGGTCATTTGAAGCAGCTTCCACCAATTCTTCATTCACCAAAACTTCATTTACATTTCCTGCTGTGATCAGTTGGCCTTTTTGCAGAATAGCAACATGCGTGCAAACTTTTTCCACCTCATCCAGCAAATGGCTGGCAAGAATAATTGTCTTTCCTTCTTTCGCCAGTTCGCGGATCAGCTCGCGGATTTCTGCAATGCCAGTGGGATCCAACCCATTCGTTGGTTCATCAAAAACAAGCACCGAAGGATTTCCGAGCAGGCAAGATGCAATGGCTAAACGCTGTTTCATGCCGAGGGAATACGTGCTGAACTTCGATGTCTTTCTTTCCGTTAGCCTTACCAGATCAAGAACCCGCGGGATGTCAGACTCACCACGGTTACGTATAGCCGAAGCAATTTGTAAGTTTCTTTCACCAGATAAATAATGATAGAAATTCGGAGTTTCCAGTAACGAACCGATTTGCTGTCTTTGTTTTTCAGAGGGCGATTCACCAAACCAGGAATAATTTCCGCTATTAGCTTTCAGAACATCCATCACAATGCCGAGCAAGGTTGTTTTACCGCTTCCGTTCGGCAAGGACCCAAACACAGAGCCTTCGGGCACTTCAAAAGAAACATTGTTTAAAGCGCGGATGCGGCCATAATATTTTGTGATGTTATTGAGGGATAAAATGTTTTTCATTAGAAATTTTTCATGAAAGTCGTTTACTAAAATAGTAAGATCAGCTGTTTTTGGCCTACCATTTAACATATTTTGATGTGCTGAAATACATTTTTGCGTTGTAAATGAATAAAAACAGATTTATCCTGAGCTGTTTTGCATCGGTTTTAAATGAACTGATGAAGGCGAAGCGGGGTTTATCGCCATATCAAGTGCGTTACAAGTGCGTCAACTAACGCACTTGTAACGCACTTGATAACTACATGTAGGGAACAAAGGCTCAAGTAGATTCGAATAATGGTTCTCTCAGGTTGGCAAATGTTGCTGATGATATACGCTCGAAAAATCGCCGATTACGGCAAAACGGTTTTTATCGAATGACAGGCGGTGCAATTTGAGGTCATCGATATCGGTTTGCAAAACCTTGCGTGTGTAAGGGTTCAATGTTCCGCCGGGCTGAAGAGGCAGCGCATTGATATCATATTGAAATTGCGGGTCGCAGATTGTTCCGCGTGGATACATGATCCCGGGTTGGCCTTTGCCGCGGATGTCGAGTATATCCGGATGTTCAAGGCCGATGGTGTGGCCATATTCATGGGCTGCGGTAGTGGAATTATTAAAAAGATTATCAAGCTTGAAATAGCCTGTGTTGCAATTCAATCCATCAACAAAAGAAATATGCTGCATTGAAAATTCTTCGATGCGGAAATAGTTGTTGCGCGGATTTGTATTGTACCAAACAATTTCTGCATCCAAATTTGGTTCATAATAACCTGCAATATCAAATTTCACATCAAACCAATCGCCTTTGATTTTTGCTTTTGCTTTCGGCTCATTCCAATGATTGCTGATATCTTCAGCAATCTGTACCGATAATTTTTTGGTAGATGCATCTCCATAAAAAAAGAAAACGGAATGAATAATCAATTCATTGGAATATTTCAATAATTCTGCTTCTCCCATCGATTTGTTAATATAAAATGAAAAACATGTTGGTTATGCGCTCATCTTAAAAATGCTAAATTATCCTGTTTAAATCAATGTTCCGGCGCGGTGCAGGAAATGCAACTGAGCTTGCAATGGCTATACAAATATTTCTTATTCTATATCTATAAGATGATTATTCTTAAAAGAATAAATTTTAGAATAATACTATCAGGGTATCGTAAATATGCTATATGAATAAAGCAGTAATACTAAAAAATAAAAAATCCTGACCTTTTTAGGCTGATTAAACGTCAACGACACACTTAACAGCCATACATATTCGTTAAACGCAAACCTTATCCTGATTAAAATATTCTTATTCTAAGAAAGTACCCATGGAAAAGAAAATCAGGTATCCTTTTATAAGGCTTCATATCTATTTGACCAATATTTTGGTTATTCTTCTTTTTTTTGCAGGTCAAAATGCAAATGCGCAAACTACTTATACAACCTCTACCACTTATACAGTTCCGGCAGGGGTTACTTCAATTATAATATCATGTTGGGGAGCTGGCGGCGGCAGCGGCTATGCCATTGCTGCATCAAAATATGATGCAAGCGGCGGCGGCGGCGGCGGTGCCTTTTCCCAGAGCACATTTACAGTAACTCCTGGGCAAGTATTGAATATAACGGTGGGGGCAGGCGGTACTGCAGGCACTTTTCTTTTCGGCGTAAATGCTGGAACAGGCGGCACTTCATCTGTCACCAATACTACAGGGCCAACTGTCAGTATTTCTGCAAATGGCGGCGGCCCCGGCAGCAGTCTTGCCTTTGGTAGCACCAATGGAGCTTTTGGAACTGGTGGAGCCGGTGGAACTGCAGGGTCTGGTTATTGTATTGCTTACGCAGGTGGCAAGGGCGCAGCTGGTGCGAGAAGTACTACCCTGGGAGTTGGTGGCGCAGGCGGCGGCGGTGCAGGAAGCGGCGGGGCTGGAGGGAATGGTACTGCAGGAACGACAGGCGGGGCTGGTACAAATTCAACGGGAGGCACTGGAGCAGGAACCGGGATATACGGCGGAGGAAATGGCGCTGGGGCTATTGTAACCACCACCTATTTGGCTGGAGTTGCAGGAAATGCGCCAGGCGGCGGAGCAGCTGGTGCTGTCTCAAATACTCTTAACTCACAAAACGGAGCAGCCGGTGGAGCTGGCCAGGTAATTATCAATCCAACGATAGCGCCAACAAGTTTAGTGCTGACGCCTGATTTGATATATATGGCAGGCTCATTTACAGCATCAAGTGCTGTTCCAACAGGTTATATGGTAATCAGAACTACATCTTCAACTGCGCCAACTGCACCGGTTTCAGGAACAACTTATACTGCAGGTTCAACGGCTCTTGGGGGTTATATCGTTTCATATGGCAACTCTACTAGTTTTACTGATGTTGGGCTTAGCCCATCAACCCAATATTGGTATTGGGTCTATTCATATAACGTTGGTTGTGGCACTACAGTTTACTCCGGTGCAAGTCTTAACGGTAATGCAACCACTCTTTCCCAGCCTGCCTACATTTACGTTCATCTTAAAAGCATCAACGAGGAGAACAGCACTGATTTTTCTTTTAACATGACAGGGCCATCGTCCTATAGCAAAACGTTTAGCCTGAATGATAACGCATTGTCAAATAATGGCACTCGAAACGGCACATACAATTATTTTAATGTGTCTGATGAAGGGCTGGGCCATGGCACAGGGGGTGATGGACAGCTTTGGGCTATTGGTGCATTTTTTAACCTTAACGCCCCAACTGTACCACCTATTTCCAGTCCCGGAACGGCTGGGTTGGTCTATTACAGAAACCCTGGCAGCTCTCAGTGGCAGCAGGTAACTAGCATTACGACTGCGACTGCAAAATATATAGATGGTGCTTATGCCAATCAGTTTATTTATAGCACCAGCACTGGCAATGTTATATTCTATAACAATGGCACATCTACCACCATTTATACTGGCGGTGATGCTTTGGATGTAGCCGCTAATGGGGGCCGAATAGCTATTAGCACAACCGACACTTTGATAAAAGTTTATAGTCTATTATTTGCACCTAGCTCGGGAGTTGCTTCTGGAGGCACATGGACAACATTGCCCAACCATTTAGCTTCTCTAGTACGGCTGGATATGAAAGCTGATGGTTCTACCGTTGCTATGATACCAATTAGCGGCAGCAATATAGTTTACACACAATCCACTACCGCTACTACAGGCAGCCCAGCCGCTCTTCCCGTCGCTGGAATTGGCGCCGGGGGATACCCCGATGTGGCATATGATGATAATGGTGTTATTTATACCAGTGCAAATAATGCTACCTACACAGATTTGATATACCATTATTCAAGCACCACCTCCACCTGGATTGCAGAAACACCTTCCAGGGCATTAAGCGAACTTACGGGTGGCGCAGGCAGCATGGTCTATAGTGTCAATTTACAAGCTGGGGCGATACAATCTATATATTCAAGACAAACGGATAACTTAGGCAATATTTACTGGATAGATGATGAGCGTGTAAAAAACAGTTCTTCATTGAATGGAAATGGAATAATGATACCTGTTACACCGGGCACTTACACCCTTACAGAAACACTGCCTAGCTCAAGCTACGATTTGGGCAGATATAATATTTACGACCCCGGCAATTCAACAACGGGAAATGTTTCAACTCAAACAGTTACTTATGTGGTGACTGCAGGAGAAGTTGTTTTTGCTGAATATGTAAATGAATCGCTCAACCCTTATTCATTAAGCACATTGACAGCTTGCGACAGTACGTATTATCTGCAAACTTTTGATGCAAGCACAAGCAGCCCAATTCGCGTACCACTTACCTTTGGTTCTGCTACTTATGGTACGCCTTATTCGGGCACAGCTTTTCATTATGATAGCACTGTTGACCCGCAAGATGGCTACTATTCTATAGTTAAAACTGAAAATTCGACTGACTGGTTTGTTAATACCGCTACTTTGACGGACCATACAGGAAACTTAGGTTATTTTTTGTTAGTCAACGCATCATATTCTCAAGATGAATTTTATCGGCAGCGGCTCAATAATCTAATTGTTGGGGGAAATTATAAGGTAACTTATTATGCAGCAAACATTAACCCTGCGCTACCAGCGCTTATTACTCCTATTGTCAAGATAGGCATTCAGGATAATACGGGAACAGTCATTGCTTCCGCACTTTCGGGCAGTATACCTTCACCTAGCAATCCTCCAAGTCCAACAGCAGCAATTTGGTATCCTTATACCTTGTCATTTACAGCAACCTCTTCTTCAACCGATCTTTTCCTTACCAATGCAAACACAGGTGGCTACGGCAATGACCTTGCCATAGATGATATCACTATTCAGTTATTACCTGCTTCCACAGCGAGTGCCAGTGGCATTTCAAGCTGCACTACAGGAGTCGGCACTATTACTGTTTCTTCTCCCACAGGCTCTGGTTATGTCTATAGCGACAATAATGGCTCAACTTATCAGTCGAGCCCTACATTCAGCAGCCTTGCAGCCGGTACTTATAATGTAGTTACAAATTATTCTGGTTATACTACAACAACAGGAGCAACTGCATGCAACTCAACAGCAACTCCTGTGGTAATTATTCCATCATCTAGTTTATATGCCATGGATAGTACAGGCAAAGTTTATACTATGACAACTGCTGGCGCAGTTACCGCTCTTAATTCAAGCAATGCGCCATCAGCCTCCACCACAGCAGATGCAGTTGGTTACAACCCCACAAATGGCCTTTTTTATTATTTTCTTAAAAATGCTTCAACTTACACATTTAACAGTTATAACCCTAGCCTCACCACTTCTTCTGCATACACGACACTGGCTTCCCCGACTGGGGCAGGGACATTTTATATTGGCGGCGTGACTTCTGATGGTAACGGATATTATGCAATTGATACGAAAGGCTATCTTTATTATTATTCTGTTTCAGCAAATACCTGGACTACCGTAACGACAAAAATTCAAGACAACAGCGGCACTCCAGTAAACCTCACAACTCAAATTAGTGGTGGTGAATATTATGGAGATTTGACAGAAGATATTTACGGTGATTTATGGATTTTAATATCAAGTACAACCAAATACGGGTTATATGAAATCACTGCGCCAATTTCAACAAGCAGCGTGGCGAAAGTGACTGCAATGAAAGTGATACCATATACTACCACCCTGCCATCAACCTATTGGCAAGGGATGGCATTTGACGCTACAGGAAATTTGTACATTTCTACTTCAGGCACCTCAGCTAAGTTGTATAAAATGCCTATTGGTAGCACTACTCCGGCTTTGGTCGGGCCGTTTCCCCAACAACAAATATTTCGGACATGACCCAATGCTCGTTCACGAACAACCCATTGTCTGTTGTATGGTCTTACTTCAATGCATCACCTCAAAATAATGAAGTGAATATTGATTGGGGAATTTCACAGGCCTTATCAATAAAAGGGTTTTATGTGGAGAGGAGCAGCGACTCAAAAAACTGGCAGCAGCTTGCTTTCGTTCCATACAGCTTTGGTAATTTAGATTATATACTAACCGATGCAAGCCCCTTATCTGGCAACAATTATTATAAAATAGTAGAAACTGATAATGACGGCAACAGCAATTATTCTGATATCAGGTTGGTGAATATGCCATCCTCATCGAATATTTCTATTTGGCCAAACCCGGCAACAGATGCCATTCATATCCGGTGCGGTAGCAATGCTAATAATATGACGGCTTCTATTTTTGATGAGCTTGGAAGAAATGTTTTGAATTCTGTGCTTTATCAAGGAGATAATATGATTAATCTTGGCAACATCAGTCCGGGAATTTATTTCATCGTGGTAAAAGAAAACAATGCGCAGGTGGCTATCAAAAAAATAATGGTGAGGGCTAATTAATTTTAGCGAACCGTATTCGCGATTGTTTATCCGTCTCTTTTCAAAAAATTATTGAAAAAATAACCGATATTTCAATTCGGTCCGCCAACAAAAGAAATATACGGAGAGAAATTCTTCGATAGTAAACTTCACATCAACCTAATTACATTTGACTTTTATTTTTGCTTTCTCATCCAGCGATTGCCGATATCTTCAGCAATCTATAATTTTTGTGAAGCTGAATCTGCATAAAAAATGTATAGTGGCTTTGCAGCGCTTCGAATAAGTTCATCTTTATTAATGATACTTAATAAGTTGTTTTCTTTCATTGAGGAATAATTGAGAATAATACGATTGGCTTATCGTAAATATGCTATATCAATAAAGCAGTAATACTAAAAATCGAAGAATTCTGACCTTTTTGGGCTGATTAAGCGTCAATAACACACTTAACATTCATGGATATTCGTTAGGTGCAAACCTTATCCTGATTCAATTATCCTTAGTCTATTTAATGTATCCATGGAAAAGAAAATCAGGTATCCTTTTGTAAGTCTGCATATTTATCTTGCCAACATTTTGGTTGTCCTTCTCATATTTGCTCATCAAAATGTAAATGCACAAACAACCAACAGCTATGCCTATACGGGTTCTGTTCAAACTTTTGTTGTTCCGGCTGGTGTTACTTCGATCACAGTAAGTATATGGGGAGCAGGTGGTGGTGGCTCCAAAACAGGCGGCTCAGGCGGATCGGGCGCTTTGGTTCAGGGAACCATGAGCGTTACTGCCGGGTCAACTCTTTATTTAGTAGTAGGTGGCGGGGGGTCTTACAATGCTGTTTCAAATGCTTATGGTGGGGGTGGCGCATCAGGAGTAGCTTTAACTGGGGCAGGAGGCGGGGGGTATAGCGGTATTTTTAGCTCAAACACCCTATCCCAGGCCAATGCATTGGCAATAGCCGGTGCTGGCGGCGGCGGCGGTTATTATGGCATTTCTACATATGGTGGGGGTGGCGGGGCAACATCTGGTTCGGCTGCTGGAAATTATAATGGCACAAACACAGGAGGTGGGGGCGGTTCTGCTGCATCAGGCGGAATTGGCGGGGCTAGTACAACAGGCACAAATGTTGCTGGTACAGCGGGCTCAGCCTTGACTGGTGGAGGTGGGGGCGTCACTACCAGCTATGGCGGGGGCGGTGGGGGCGGCGGTTATTATGGCGGGGGCGGCGGTTATGGAACCAGGTCTATTACTTACTATTCATCAGGTGGCGGAGGCGGTTCTTCTTATCTTGGGAGCATGACTACTACTACTAATACGGCTGGCACAACCAGTAATACAGGTGCTGCAACGCAGGCTCCTGGAAGTTCGGTAACCGGATATGTTTCAGGCGTAGGTAATGGTGGATCCAGTTCAGGTGTTAATGGGGCGAACGGATTAATACTTATTACCTATTCTGTGGCATGTACAACGCCCATAGCACAGCCGACTGCTCTTACATTCCCTACGGTCACTTCCACATCAATCAATGGTTCTTTCACCGCAGCAACTGGGTCACCTTCTGGCTATTTGGTGTTACAAAGCACAAGTTCTTCCTTGAGCGCGAGCCCGGTAAACGGGACAAGCTATGCGGCTGGAGCATCCTTGGGGGGTGGAACGGTGGTACAAGCATCCTCAGCAACTACTTTTACGGTTTCGACTTTAACTTCCAATACAAAGTATTATTATTTTATTTTTTCCTATAATTCTGCCTGTACTGGGCAGCCATATTACTTAACTACGTCGCCCCTCACCAATAACACAACCACTTGTGCAGGAGCGCCAACAATCGGTACGACTACGGGTGTGACAAGCGGCGGATTTACGATAAACTGGACAGCGCCCACAGGCGGTAGCGCGGGTACGATCACATATACAGTCGATGTTTCTTTAACTACGACCTTTGGCACAGGCAACGACATATCCGGCTACCCGGTATCGGGCATTACGGGGCTGTCGAACACTCTTACTGGACTAAACTCGAATACTACATATTATTATAAGGTTACAGCGACAAATGGCATTTGCGCAACTACATCTGCTTACACGAGCCAAAAAACAAGTTTTGCTCTATGTACAACTCCGGCGGCGCCTACTGGTTTCACCGCAGGCACTCAAACATCGACAACACTGTCTGGTAGTTTCACTGCGCCTACAGGTGGCGCAAATTCATATCTTGTACTGTACAACACTACAGGGACGGCTCCAACGCGGCCAACAGATGGCATCACTTACGCAGTGGGCAATACATCGCTTGGTGCCACTGTCGCAAGCTCCTCATCCGGAACTACATTTACAGTTACGGGTTTGACAGCAAATACAAACTATTATTTTTTTATATATTCCTTTAATAACACATCATGTACAGGAGGCCCTCTTTACAGTTTTGGGTCTTTGACAGGTAATATGATTACTTGTGCAGGCGCACCAACAATTGGCGCAGCCAGCGGCATCACGAGCAATGGATTCACGATAAACTGGACAGCACCAACAGAAGGAAGCGCGGGTACGATAACATATACAGTTGACGTTTCTTTGACAACAACGTTCGGTGCAAGTGACATTGCTGGTTATCCTGTATCAGGCATCACGGGTCTGTCAAACACACCCACAGGGTTAAGCTCAAATACGCGATACTACTATCAGGTTACTGCAACAAATGGCATTTGCGCAACAACATCTGCTCGTACCAACACGACAACAAGTTACCCCCCCTGTACGGCGCCATCAGCACCGACTGGTTTGAGTTTGACCCCTGGGGTAGTAAATATGGCAGGCTCATTTACCGCGCCTGGAACTGCGCCAACAGGTTATTTGGTAATCAGAACTACCTCATCAACTGCACCAACCACACCGGTTACGGGCACTACATATACCGCAGGGGCAAGCGCTCTTGGCGGGTATATTGTTTCGGTTGGCTCCACTACCAGTTTTGCCGATAATGGGCTTAGCGCCTCAACGGGATATTGGTATTGGGTTTATTCATATAATACCACGGCATGTACTGGCGGCCCCACTTATTCTCTAACTAGTCTAAATGGTAGTGCAATTACGTCAGCAATTTGCGGTGGCAGTTACAGCGTTTATGCGCTCGATCTTAATGGTTATATTTATCCGGTAAACACGAGCACGGCTGTACTGCAGACCCCTCTTAATGCTTCTGCCGTTGCAACTGGCAGCAATATTTCAAATGCGCTTGGATACAACGCAAGTAATTCACTTTTTTATTATTTTTCGATAGTTAACGATGGTGGAGGGAGTACGTTTGTAAGTTACGATGGAGCAGGCACATATAATTACGGGTTAGCATCCCCTTTTGCAAATGGTTCAAATAATTATGCTGTTTTGGGAACTGCAACAGCAGATGGCCTTGGCTTTTATATAATGGACAGCAAAGCTCTTTTATGGTATTATAATATTGGGGCAAATACCTGGACTCAAGTTGTTACTACAAAGATTCAAGATAATTTAAACAATAATTTGACTACCTATTATTCGGGCAATGTCAGTGGGGATCTGGTAGAAGATGGTTATGGAACTTTGTGGTTGCTCCTAACTACTGGAACAAATTATGGCCTTTTTTATGTTACTTCTCCCCCTACTACTGCACAAGCAACACTTACAGTACAAAAAGTTATAGCTTATAATACTGCATTGCCGACCAAATTAACTAATGCAACGGATCACTGGTGTGGCGCTGCCTTTGATAATGCAGGGAACCTCTGGATGGCAAGCGACTACTATCTCTATGACATTCCTTTGGGTTCTACAACACCGAATTATATTGGCCAATGGAGCAACTTTTATGGTAGTGGTACTAATATTTATGACCTTTCGCAGTGCACATATACTTCAAACCCTTTGCCTATTACCTGGACTTATTTCAGTGCTTCACCACAAAATAATATAGTGAACTTGCATTGGGGCATCGCACAGGCTTCTTCTGTGAAAGGATTTTATGTTGAGAGAAGCAACGATTCAAAGAATTGGGACACACTAGCATTCGTTTCATATTCCAGTAATAATTTGCAGTATTCATTTATTGATCAAAGCCCGTTATCCGGCAACAACTATTACCGGATAAATGAAACAGATTATGATGACAATGACAATTACTCCGATATACGTATAGTTAATTTCCATTCAGCATCAGAAATTTCTATTTGGCCAAACCCCGCAACAGATGCCATTCATATTCGGTGCAACAGCAATGCTAATAATATGATGGCCTCTATTTTTGATGAGCTTGGAAGAAATGTTTTGAACTCCGCCCTTAATCAAGGTGATAATTTGATTAGCCTCGGCAATGTTGGTTCAGGAATGTATTTTGTAGTGATAAAAGAAAACAATGTGCAGATAGATGCCCAAAAAATAATGCTTAAGCATCAATAATTTCCTTCAAGCCGATATCAAAAACTATAAATAAACGCTTCGTATTGGCGATGTTATAATATTTAAATTCGCCAATTGAATACATTTGTTATTTTAAATGCATTTTGGAATGCTTATAAAATTCTTTTTGCCCTTTTGAAGTAATAACAACAGCTCTCGAGTTCTTAGTTCTTCTTATCCAATCAAACGATAATATTTTGTTGAGTAATGCGGCTGCAAGTGAAGTCGCTATATCATGTCGCCTTTCGCTCCAATCAACACATGGAAGCAAAAAGCAACGTCTGTGGTGTCCGGATGATTTATTTCTTCATGTACATTCTCTTTAACATCCGTACGAAAATGCAAATCGTATGTGAATATGATGTTGAGGAAAAGTGGCTATATTATCCTTTTTGTATTTATCCATGCAGCGCATGTACACGCCCAGGCTATTGATAATACAATTTCTTTGAGAGATATGCAGAGCAATCATTACTTCCGTTTTTTTTATGAGAATGATTTTTTTTCCGGCACTGACCGCGATTACACGCAGGGAGTGCAAATAGAATTAGCTGCACCATGGTTAAGAAAAAATCCTTTGTCGAAAATATTATTTAAGCCAAAGAATAGCGCAATCACATATGGTATAGCCGCTGAAATGGATGCTTACACACCAAACCATCTTGATGATGCACAGATAATATATGGCGACAGGCCTTATGCAGCAACACTGATGCTAAAAACTTTTATCGTTGCTAAAAGCGATGTGAGGCATGAGCTGATCACCGATCAGTTAAGCATTGGCGTTATAGGCCCTGCCGCTGGTGGAGAAGCTGTGCAGAAAGCGATTCATAAAGCAATCAATTATATCACACCGCTTGGATGGCACAACCAAATAAGAAATGATGCGGTATTAAATTATCAGGTTAATGATGAACGTGAATTGATTTCATTGAGTCATTGGCTTTCTTTTTCCGGTTTTGCAAGCATAAGGGCTGGCACTTTGAGCACAAAAGCAACGGGCGGTTTTACTGCAATGATTGGGAATTTTAATTCTCCTTTTAGAAATTATTCCTCACCCAAAAAATTTCAATGGTATGTTTATGAACAACCTTTGGGCAACGTGGTTGCTTACGATGCGACTCTTCAAGGAGGTTTGTTTGACCGTTCGAGCCCTTACACTGTTCCTGACAGAAATATTGAGCGCTTCACCTTTCAACATAAGTTCGGCCTGGTAATTATTATTGATAAAACCTATTTGGAATATTTCCAAACAGGTATGACCCGGGAATTTGCAACGAGCGTTTATCATCGGACAGGAGGCTTGCAGTTTAGTATTAATTTTTGATGCAAGACAACAACTAATGTTTAGCATTATTTCTCCCGCTAAATAAAAAAGAAAGCCGCAAAGGCCTTCTTTTTTATCCTAAAATATTAATAACGGGCAAGCATAACCGAAATTTCGGCAGCTTGCTGCAATGCTATTTGCGGAAGTAAATATCAACTTCTCCATTCGGGGAGCTGTTGCTTACCACCACTGCTTTTTGAGCTGCGCCTTTTGTTGCCTGGGCGGTTGTCCAGGTTATTGCAGCATTAGCAGTTCCCTGCAATATCTGAATGGAGTTCATAGCAATGTCTACATTTGGTGGATATTCTGTGTTAGGTGTAGCAACACTGTAAGACTCCAAAGTTTCTGCTGCCCAATATGCTTCCGGTACATTGGTAACTGTTAATGCAGTAGATGTTGGGTATCCGGCGAAATAAGAATAGTAATTGTAGTTGCTTCCTGTTGTTCCTGTTTCTTCCATCACACCCTGTAATTGAGTGCCCGCGCTTACTTTAGCCAATGTGCCATAGAATGCCTGGCTGCTTGAAACATACCAGTTGGTGATAGCCCAATATTTTCCACCGCCTGCTGCTGATGAGCCCCATTGCAAAACGGGTTGCACTATATAAGAAGTAGATGTTAAACCATCCTGCATACCGTTAAATAAAAAAATAGTTTGGTTCGATTGCTTGCTCGGCACAGAAGGCACGACCCAGTTGGTAGTAAAATAGGTGATTGGTTTGGCAGTATTGGGGTTTGACCAATATGCATATGCAATCCATCCCGAAGCAGCGGGCAAGCGGTTATTTGAATTATTGGATGGATCCAAAATATTGTATTTCTTTTCAAGCGGCTTTACCTGGCCAAAATCTTCAATCATGCGCCCTGATCCCTTTTCAAGTTTTTGAAGCCTTCCATTAACAACACTTAGCTGGAAGCCTTCTCCAATAAAATGCACTTTGGATTTTTCCATCAAGCCTACCGGAGTAAGCACCATTTCATCGGTTGATAAATTACCTGATGCCGGCTTGCTGACAGTTGCACTTTCTTTAGAGCAACTGCTAATACTGATGACTAAAATAAAAGCAATAAAAGCTGTGTGGATTTTTTTGAAAGTCCTCATAATAGTTGGGTTTTAAATTGTAAAAAGATGTGGTGTTTTGGTTTTTCTAATTCTGCGGTAGTTAATAATATTTTAGAAAAGTTATTATTCTTTCTTTTTATAATATTTGCGATAACAATTCAATAACATAATTGAAGGGTGATATTTCTTAATGATCGTTTTTCGCTGCAACTGTATTAACCGTTGTAAAAGAAGTTTGAAGGATTTATAAGATGGGATCCTGCAATAATAAAAGTTGCCGATCAGACGACCGGCAACTGCATGTAAGAAAACTTTGTTGCGATGTATTATCCTTTCAAAAACCAATGGAAGCCAACTCCGAATGAAACGGCATTTGTGCCTGTATTGAGTGTGTAATTATCTGAACTTGCTGTGGTGTTGCCTGAGCTTATGTTTTTTGTATTGGTGTTGGCAATATTATAATTGTGTGCATGGCTGTATAAATATCCGAGCGATACATCCATGCCGATGCGCTTATAGAAAAAATGTGTTAAGCCAACGCTGCCACCGGCGTTCCAATTGAAAATATCAGAAACTTTTCCATTCGTGTTCGCATCATTTGTTGCGGTATAACTGTTACCTGAACTTGAGCCAGTGCCTGAACCTACCGATCCGTTCACTTGGAAGTAAAACCAATTATTGCCAGGCACAGATGCAAAATAGTCGCGCAAAAAAGGGCCAATATTAACAGTAGTGGTGTTGGTTGTTGTTGTGCTGCCGGTGTTTGTTCCTCCGGTGGAAGTATTTGTAGTGCTCACATGAGAAGAGCTAAAACTTATGGCAGGTGTAGCGCCAAATACTAAATGCTGTGTCAAAAAAACCCCAATTTGCGGGCCTGCACTTATAGTAAATGTATGAGTGCCCGTTGATCTGGAATTGCCTGCATCATAATCATAGCCACTGTTTGCAGAACTATAACCAGTTGTGCCAATCGTAGTTCCAAGCATCATCGTTCCTTTTGAGAACTGCGCTTTTGATTCAACTGAATACAGAATACAAAAAGCAAAAGTCATAAACATTAATTTTTTCATAATCGCTTTTTTAAGTTATAAATCTTGTCAGTGAGAAAATAATGCCGCTTTTAATTAAGCAGTTGTTAAGAAACCAGATGATATGATTTGTTCAAAAGCTATGAATAAAAGAAGAGCTGCAGAAATCTTCTTTTCCTATTTTATTAATACTGCTGTTCAATTTTCGGTTATCCGTAAACGTTATATTGATAAATTATCAGTTCAAGCCTGCTTTATGATTTAAAGATTGAGGCTTTTCATTTAAAAAAAATGCCTGCAATTTGAAAAACGATCTCGATGCTGATTGATTTTTTCTCCGTATAAATACTTATACAAATCAGAACAAATACCCTTGTTGCAGGCTCTTGCCCATCCTAATTTCAAATATCAATTTCAGTTGAGCATATTAAAATGAGATTTTTATTTTCTTTTTTATAACAGTTCAAAAAACTAACAGGAGGAATATTTATGAACGCCTATTTTACGCTTCGCAAATTAACCGGGCCTTCCGGCAACGATGTAAGCACCACATTTAACAGAATGGCAGAGCTTCTTAAAGGAACAGAAGACGAAGGCAAATTTCAATTTCAGATTACAACTGATGACAAGCCTTCTTATTATGTAGTTGAAGTGAATAAGAAAACATCTCTGGTAAAAACTGTCAAAAATGACAAGCCTGATTTTGAAATCATCACAGATGCGGACACGTGGTGGCAAATAGCCGATGGGGCTCTTTCTCCCTTAAGAGCATTTTTAGAACATAAGATCAGGGTAAGAGGGAACCTGCCATTAGGGAAAAAAATATTAATGAGCCTTTCATCACCTAAAACAAAATAAAAGGAGGAAAATAATTATGCCACTCGTAACTGGAAAAGTAACCTGCCTTCAGGTTGAAGACGACCTCGGTTTTGCGGGAGTGTTAGCAACCGGAACAACCACCCCTGAATATTATGTACTTTGGGACAGCCCGAGCGACCCATCGGCTTTCACCAGAGTGATGCAAAGTATGTGGTTATCTTTTTTGAAAGAATCTCTTGTCAGCGGCAATCAGGTGGAACTGAGCTTTGATAGTTCTTACGATTTATTGTATGTAAGGATCGATCAGTTATAATGCCGTTGAGTTTTTATTCATAAGATTATAAAATCATTTTCCATGAATGGTGAAATGAAAGATAAGGACATGGCTGTGCAATCTGCACTTGCTGTGAAAGCAAAATATCTTGCGCATATAAAAGGCCATTTGAATGTGACAGGTGTTGGGGTCGGTTACAAAGTAGTCAATGGCAAGCGGACAGATATAGTTAGCGTAAGAGTTTACGTAAGCAAAAAAGTCTCTAAGCAAGATCTCAAAAAAGAAGACATACTGCCATCTAGCCTGGATGGTATTTTATTGGATGTTATTGAGGTTTCGCCCAAAGCTCACAGCGAATTCACAAGCAGGCATAACCCGATGCTTGGCGGCATTAGTATTGGCAACGAAGTTCTTGGTGGCTCAGGCACAATTACCTATTCTGTTTTTGATAATATTTTGGGTGAAGATATGATCCTGAGCAATTGGCATGTGCTCTGTGGCAGATTCACTTGTGCAAATGGTGAAGTAATCATTCAGCCAGGGACTGGCGGTGGGGATGGCGGTCAGCCTCAGGATAAAGTTGCCCGATTATACAGATCGGTTTTGAGCAATGAAGTGGATGCTGCGATTGGGAGGCTGACAGGCGAGCGCTTTTTGATACGAGAAATTCTTGAGCTCGGTGGCGTGAATGGCGTAGGTGATCCGGCACTTGGCATGCAAGTGCGCAAGGCTGGCAGAACTACCGGCGTTACTTCCGCTACTATTACCGATATAAGCGCAGACATAACAGTCGACTATGATACTTTTAGTCATGAACTGATAAATCAGTTGGTTATTGAAGGAGATAATGCAAGCAAGCCCGGCGATTCCGGCAGTTTATGGATGGATGATCAAAACATGGCCATTGGGCTAAATTTTGCCGGACAGGAAGGAGGCGGAACTGCATTTGCGAACAAATTCAAATCTGTATTAAGCGCTATGAATATAAACTTGAACAATGGAATTACCATGCAGGACTTTGTGGCAATTTCCTTTCTGGAATTGCTTTGATGCGCACAATAATTAATTTTTATTTTTAGGCGAGGTCATTATTGATCTCGCTTTTTTTGCCCTGCACATTTAATTTAACATCACTGGCGAGGTTAATGTATCTGATTATTTTTTTCTCTTACTTTTCAGTTGTGCATATACGTTAATTCACGCAACAACAAAATTGCTACTTTTAAGTAAGTGCTTCATGCCATAAAACCGGATCCTGAATTAAATTTTATCTGCATTGCGGGTAAAAAATATTTATATTCATCTTATTATTTAATTCAGGAACTATGTTTGCCAGAATTTCATTGCTGCTTATTTATTTCCATATTTCTGCTGTTGTTTTTTGTCAACAAAAAGAAATATTGGTTTATCATCCCATTCAAACTGATAATAGCGGTAAAATCATTTCGTGGTATGATCCAAACCCGGGCAAAGCTTATAATCACATCATCAACATCGTTTGGAATTTTTGGGACACAATGAGGCATGATATGAATGGCTTGCCTTATTATATGAACCATCAGGTATGGAACCCCGACTTTAACGACCCGCGAGGCATTGGCGGCGATCAGTTCGCGATGGCGATTTCTTCCTGGCGTTTATATTATGCTTATACCGGCAACGAAAGAGTGAAGGCAAATATGTATTTTATGGCAGATTATTATCTCACACATTCATTATCTGCTGCAGATTCAAAATGGCCCAACCTTCCGTTTCCTTACAATACATTTATATACTCTGGCATTTATGATGGCGATATGAAAGCAGGAAAAGATATTTTGCAGCCCGATAAAGCCGGATCGTTTGCTCTTGAGCTTGTTCATTTGTATAAAATAAGCGAGAAAAAAATGTATTTAGATGCTGCTGTGAAAATTGCGGGCACGCTTTGTGGGCACATTAAACAAGGCAACATCAATTGCTCTCCGTTGCCATTTAAAGTAAATCCATATACTGACACGGTTGGGTTATTGAGTTATCGGCATACGGGAACGTGGAAAGATACAGCGGACTACAGCAGCAACTGGGCGCCTACAATGCAATTGTTTCTTGATTTGATAACCCTGAACAAAGGCAATGTTGTTGATTATAAATCAGGGTTTGATAAGTTGTTGCAATGGATGAAATCTTTTCCGATGAAAGAAAATAAATGGGGGCCTTTTTTTGAAGATGTGGATGAATGGAGCGAAACGCAGATCAATGCAATGACATGGGCGCGTTTTATTATGGAACACCGTGAATATTTCCACGATTGGAAAAATGATGTGCAGAAAATCATTGCATGGGTTCACAAAAATCTTGGAAATGATAGCTGGAAAAAATATGGTGTGATGGTGACCAATGAGCAGTCAGTATATCCAACGCCCGCGAACAGCCATTCTGCACGTCAGGCTGCGGACGAATTGTTATATGTTCATTTATCAGGCGATAGTTCCATGTACGAAAATGCAGTGCGTGAATTAAACTGGGCAACTTATATGGTAGATTTTGATGGACGGAACCGTTTTCCAACGGATGAGCCTTGGCTCACGGATGGATATGGAGATTATATCAGGCATTTTTTAAGAGCGATGGATGTTTCCGATGCATTGTTGCCGCCGAATGAAGATCATATAATTTCCACTACATCTGTTATACAGCAAGCCGATTATGCAGGTCATCTTGCCAAGCCCGTTTATCTCAGTTTCGGGAATATTGATAGCAGCAAGGTTGAATTATTCTATAGATGTTTTGATACAACAGGCACCGAAAAAATTGAATTGAAAAAAAAGCCATCTGCTGTTTTATTGGATGATAAGCCTTTGAACGAAACAAAAACAGGACAAGGTTTTGAATGGACGCCAATCAGGAATGATGGCGGGTTGCTGATGATACACAGAGAAAAAGGAAGATATATAATTGTGGTAAAATAATTTTCGGTTGCACATGCACGTTAATCTACCCAATTGGCTTTGTGAAAGAATATGCCCACCAAATAAGCACAAGCTGCAAAGGCAAACGCAAAATGCTCAGACATAACAAAGGATTTTTTCTATGCAGAAAATTAAGCACCATTTGAATGTTGGCGGGGAAAACAGCAATTAGCAATGCGATGATGCACCATGCTGCAAGCGGCCTTACTTGCGGAAATAATAATAAAATACCGAATAGAATTTCACAAGCTCCGCTAACAGCAACCAACGCGCCATGCCAGCCAAGCCATGGGGGCATTATTTTTTTATACATCAGCGGATTTAAAAAATGGTTTGCGCCCGCTGCCACATACAACAATGCCATCGCATAAAGAGAAAAATATTTCATTCAGTAATTAATTCATTTCTTAACTGGGGCTTGCAATTCGCTTAAATTAACTTCAATGCCCGATATCTCTTTCACTTTTTGCACAAATTCCTTTTGCATATCAGTGCTCATATTTCTAATGCGGGCAGTAGCGTGACTGGCTTTTGGCACAACAAATCTTTTTGAATTCACTTTGTCTGAAACAATGATCCCTGCTGATGTCCATGTATCATATCCTCCATAAATGTAAATGATATTGTTGCCATTTTCCGATAACCATTTTTGCACTTTTTCATTCAATGTTCCATCAAAAGGCGGAATGCTAATCGACTTCGGAGGAAATGATGCGGAAGGATTTTCAGTAAAAAAGCGAATGTATTTTTTGAAGGGAGCTATATTGTAACCGTAATATCCGCTTTGCGTTGATGCCTGGTAATAATGCGCTTCAAATAGTTTTATTCCTTCATCAGCAAATGCAGAAATGTCTGACACTTTTAAAAGCCAATCAATATAATGGTCCAGCATCTTGTCTGTTGGGATGCTGTCGCAATCAATACCATGATATTGCCAGAATGCAAAAGGATATTCAAGCACTGCATATTCAAACGCTCTGCCAACAGTTCCTACATAATCATAATGCAGGCTGGCACCTTTTGAATACCATTTTAATTTTTCCAGCGCTTCATTTTCATGCTGTAATAAAAATACCTGGAACTGAAATATTTTGTTGCGGCAATCTGCCGTGCCAATTGTATCAAAAAAATGATAGATCCTTTTATCTTCAAGGCTGTTATCAAGTGGGGCAACATAAGGTATCGACAGGCTCACATCCTGCGGATAAAAATATTTATAGTAGATGGTAGTTTCTCCACCTTTGCTGATGCCCGTGCTGATCCATTTGCCTTTATATATTTTTTTGAAAAGCTCATTGATGGCATGCAGGTCTGCCGTTGCCTGTTCAATGGTAAGATATTGCCATTGCAATGAATCAGGCATTGATTTTCCATAAAATCGATATTCAATATTCAGATAATTTGCATTGAATATTCTTTCAATTTCGCTTCTTCCGTCAAATAGAAAATAACCCTGCGTTTCCATTACAGTTGCATTGGCAAAACCTTTATGAAGCAATATCACTTGCTGATAAAAAAATCCTTTTTCCGGATGCTGATGATCCAAAGGCTGCTTAATGTGCAATTCGTATTTCAGGTATTTATCAGTTGGTGCGGAAATTTTCTTGAAAGAAACATCGGGCAGGTTATATAATTCTCTTTCTAAAATAGTTTCATCGCTCTGTGCAATGGCGTTTATAAAGAAAAGAGAAAAAAGCAATGACAACAGTATTTTCATTTTGCAGCAATTTGATTGGGTAAACGAATGTACTACAATCAAACAAAAGCAAATGTGCCGGAAAGTTGCGGCACGCTTAACTGAAAAAAGCAAAGAAATAAAATAGCAATTACCTACTTACTCATGCAGCACAAGAATTGCTTTTAGAGCGCGGCTCATTACCTGATTCACGGTGCTCCTGGTGAATATTCTATATACGAGGTTATGGTGATGTTTTACCAAACAAAGAATATCAGTCTGACTGCTTGCAATAAAATTCATGATGCCATCAGTAGGGTTATCCTCACTGATATATTTGAATTCGAGTGCGGCGTGATTGATGAGTGTCTTCAATTTATTTTCACCGGCTTCGTTTACTTTCCAATCTTTGCCTTCAATAACATTAACCACGTTCAACTTCTGCAGTTTAAATGCGTTGATCAATTCATTAAGCGCATTCACATCTTCAGCAGATAAATTAAAAGCAAAATCCGTGGCGAGCGTGATGACAGGGTTTGGTAAAAACTTGCTTTCCAAAGGCACGATCAATGTTGGTGTTTTTGTTTTGAGGACCATTGTGCTTGCGTTGCTGCCAAACAAACCGGAAATCCCTGTTGATCCCATGGTGCCCATTACCAAAAGCTCAACCGGATTTGTTTCAATATATTTTGTAATGACTGCTGCAACACTTCCAACGTCAACCGTTGTAGTAATTGAAACATTGCTGTATTCTTCTTTGTTCCCGAAAGTGGCTGCCCATGCACTCAATGCTTCTTTTTTATTTTTATGATAATCCTCTATATAAATAGCATTAAAAATATTATTATCCACTCCTTGATTTACTCCGACAGCATGAATAATGCATACCTGCACATTAAGCACCTTAGCCAATCCCAATGCATATTCCAGCGCGTTCCCGGAGCATATTGAAAAATCGCTTGCAACCAATATTTGTTTCATTTTATTTTGAATTAGATGAGCATTAAAAATATGAAGGGTGTTTGATTTGAAATTAAACGAACAAATGGAAAATGACAAATAATACTGTAGCAAGCAATATGGAAACCGGCAAAGTCAATATCCATGCCATTGCAATGCTTTTTAATGTGCCACTGTTTAAATTCTTAGATCCGTTTGATGCTACCATTGCACCAGCTACGCCGCTGGAAAGAACATGCGTGGTGCTCACGGGCAATCCAAAGCCGGTGCTTAACCCAATCGTTCCGGCAGCTACCAGTTCAGCCGATGCGCCTTGAGCATAATTCAAATGTTCTTTTCCAATCTTTTCGCCAATGGTAACTACGATGCGTTTCCAGCCGATCATAGTGCCTATGCCAAGTGAAGTGGAAATAACGGCAATAACCCAGATCGGAGCATAATCGGTTATTTTTCCAAGGCTTGCAGAAGAAGTTTTAAATACAGCTTTATCTGCATCTGAAATATTGAGTTCTTTGTTTTCTGCTAATGTTTTTATTCCCTTTGTTACAGCCTGGATCTGTTTCCTCATTTTAAAAGTCTGTGTTGGAATCACCTTGCCCGAAGGGTCTGCATTAATTGCCTGTTTGGTATTTGTTATCAATGAATCCAAAGACGCAATTTCTTTTTGATTATTTTGGTTTGATGCCGATGTGCTCTGCAAACTTTGTTGTGTAATATTTAAAGTGGCTATTATTTTATCGTTGCCGATAGAATGGTCGAGCGCAAATTTTGCCGGCAGAAAAGCAATCAATATCAACATCAGTAACCCAACGCCTTTTTGTCCATCATTGCTTCCGTGAAAAAAGCTGACCAGTGTGCAAGTGGTTATCAAAAGCAGCCTGACTAAAATCGGAGGCTTGTCATTTTCTCCCTGAGGCACATGAAAAAGCTGTTTCGATTTTACCACATTTTTCAAAAACCACATCAGCAGCAGAGCAGCGCCAAAGCCAAAGAGTGGTGAAAGTATCAGAGACAGCCCGATTTCTTTTGCTTTGTCCCAGTTTACACCGCTGCCGCCATAATAATAGGTAAATGCAAGACCCGCTCCGATCATCGATCCAATCATGGTATGCGAGCTTGAGCACGGAATTCCGAAATACCATGTGCCGAGGTTCCATATGATTGAAGAAAATAATACTGCCAGAACCATGCAGGCGCCTATTTGCACCGGCAATGCCATCAATTCATTCAATGGAACCAATTTCAAAATGCCCATAGCAACAGCTACACCGCCGGTGAACACGCCCAGAAAATTCCATAGCCCGGACCAGGGCACCGCAACCTGTGGCTTTAAAGCTCTGGTGTAAATAACGGTTGCCACCGCATTAGCAGTGTCGTGAAAACCATTCACAAATTCAAACCCAACACAAGCAAGAAGGCAAAGAAAGAAGACTAAAAGTATTGAACCGCTCAGATCAATTTCCCCAATAAAAGGGAGTGTGATCAGGTTTAGGTAGAGGGACATGTTTTTTTCTGCAAATAACCAAGAAGAAAGATGGCGATAAAGAATTGCATATTACCAAATCATTATGCTATTGTTATGGCGCTGTTCATATAAACTTTACCATTCCATAATTCCAATGCTTTAAATGTGGTTATAACTTTGGTTTTATATAATCATAAATTTTTTTTATGGATCATTCAAAATTATCCGATCATCACAAGCATGCAGCTGCTCACCACGAGAAAGCAGCACATCATCATCATGAAGCAGCAAAGCACCATGAAAAGGGCGATCATGAAAAAGCAGCTCATCATGCGCATGTTGCGCATGGCCATCATTTGCAGGCCGAACACCACCACGAGGCAGCTGCCAAGCATCATGCAGAGCACCACTGAGCTTGATTTCGCTTTGCCATAATTTATAAAAGCTTTGCTCCACAGCAAAGCTTTTGTTTTTGTGGGATTTGAATCGCTCCGGAAAAACTTAACATTGCCAATATTATCTTTGTGTTATTTTTGATTGAACTAATTATTCAAATAAAATAAAAGCGTATGGCGGAAAAAACAAAAAAACAACCTTCAAAAAAATTGACAAAAAAGCAGGCAAAGAAAGAAATCTATGAAAAACTTTCTTCTGCTTTATCGCAATACAAAACTGAGAATGATAAAAAATTCAAGCGCAAGGTTTCTAAAGCGAGCAAGCTATTCGTGCCTTTCGTTGTTAAATTTGAGCTTGGGAAGAAAGGTTAATCCCAATAATAAAAAGGGCTATTTCGGTAGCCCTTTTTATTTTGAGGGCAAGGGAAAATATTAAAAGGCCGTGATGATTCAACGGCGCAGTCGCTCCTTACTTTGCTTTTCCCTTTTGCAGCTCTGCGAGCATTTTTATTGCGCTCTCTTTTTTGGGATCAAGGGCTAATGCTTTTTTATAATTAGCAATCGCCATATCTGTATCACCGTTCTTGGCGCAGGCTTCCCCGTAACTGTCGTATACGTTCGCACTGGCGGGGTACAGCATTGTGTTGATTTTGAATACATCCAGTGCCAATTTTATGTTACCCGAGCTCATCAGCTGATAGCCCTGATTGTTAAGGTTGTCTTCATTCACGGCATCGTCCTTCGGGTCAGCTTTCATGATTGCCTGGTATCCCTTTAATGCATTATTATAATCTCCTGACAGTAAAAATTCATAAGGCACTTTTTCATCGTTATTAAGTTTAGGGTGCGCAAAATCTTCTTTACCGTCGCGGTTTACGAATTGAATACACAGTAGCCCGTTGGCAGGGTTTGTTTTAAACTGAATGAGGCGGTCGTCTTCATAGCCAATATAGCGACCGTCGCCAATCCGAAATAGTTCCGTTTGGGAACTGCGCAAATATTTTATGAATAAGCGATTTCCTTCATTGAGCACGGTAACTAGTCCGTCGCTGTTATTTTTGTATCGCCCGACAATGGAAGAGAGCGCTGAGGAATCCATTGCCATTTTTTTATAAACCGGTACATAGTTGCCCCAATTGTAGGTGCGCGCCACTGCGCGGATCAATTCGTCAATAAAAGGAGGATGATTGGAGTTGGTTAGCACTACCACGCCATAGCCTTTGTCTTTGCTCACGGTCATCTGGCTGGAGAAACCTTCGTCCCATCCGCCATGACCGAAGTAGATGTCGCCTTTTCTTTTGTCGATAAACAAACCAAGACCGTCAAAATCAGAGCCGAAAGGAGTAAGCATTTTTTCCGTCATCTCTTTGGATAATATTTTGGTTTTGCCTTTGAGTGTTTGTTGAATGTTGATGGCAAATTTGGCGAGGTCTTCCGCTGTAGTCCACAACCCTGCGGCAGCCATTTCCGGATAGGTGTGTCGTTTGCCTTTCGTCATACTGCTGTTGGGCAGGTAGCCCGTGGCGGCCATTTTGAGTTGCTGTGCCCGCAGCGGCTGATCATAGGTGCTGTTATTCATTTCGAGAGGCTGTAAAACTTTTTCTTTTAATATTTCCGGGAATGGCTTGCCTTCAATATCCATCACCATTTGTTGCATAATGGTGTAGCCGCCGCCTGAATAACGATAGCCTGTTTCAGGAGCTTTGTCCACGCGGATGGCCGGGGAGTTGGCTGGAGGCAGCCCATCGAGCACCTGCACCAATGTAGGCACAGGCAGATCTGTGCTGTAACCAAGGAACCCATGCACCGTGATGCCGCCGGTATGACTGAGCAGATGTTTCAATGCCACTTTCTTGTCTTTGGTAAATTCATTGTCCGGAAGCTTCCAGGTTTTTAAATAGGTGTTCACGTTTTCGTTGATATCAATTTTTCCTTCTTCCACCATTTTAAGTGCAGCGTATGCAGCCACAGGCTTGCTGATAGAGCCAGCCTGAAAAAGTGTTTGGTTGGTGACGGGTTCCTTTGTGTCTTCGTCCATAACGCCATAGCTTTTCGCCCACTCGATTTTGCCGCCGTTGATCACGGCGATGCTTACGCCCGGCACATGATAGTGCTTCATGCGCTCTTCGATTGTCCATGTGGAGTCACCTTCGAAGTAAACCTGGCTGATCAGGCCCGTTTCAACTTTTTTTATTTTGTCTTCAATCGGGTCATTTTTTTTCTGGCTTGAACAATACTGAAACAACAAAATAAGGGGAGCGAGAAGGATGACATTTTTTTTCATCGTTATTTTTTTTTTGAATTTTAATTCGCAACAACACCTCACGCAAATTTTGAGTGTTGGCCATGGATGTTGCGCCAATAGCAAGCTACGTATTTTTGAGAGCATGTAGTATAGGGTTCCTTGCCGGAAAAAATTTTTTTCAAAAACGGAGAGCTTTTATGATCAACCCAGGTAGCCTATCGCCCAGCTTGCTATCTTGAAGGATCGAAGTAAAAAGTCGGTAACAAATGGTTCGCTGGAAAAGGAACCATGGCAGTTTTTTCGAAATCACAGTATTATCAGCAGCACAGATTTATTTTTTTGTTAGCTGATAAGCATGGTTTCGGGATTAAGAAAAAACATTTTATCTACCTGAAACCTTTTAAAATGCCTCAGGAAATCAAAATGTAATAAAGTCCAGTTGGAAGGAATATTCTCCAGCGGCACAATGTATAATTCAGCCGGGCACAAAGGCAAGTTGCCGATGCCGATCATAATGAAAACAGGGATATTCTCACGGTATTGAAAATCATAATAGTTCCTTACCTGATAATCTTTGGCCCAATCAATAAAGCCGTTTTTGTAACAGGCCCGCCATTTGCACTCCACAGCGAAAGGAAGTTTTGTTGACCCGTTGTGGAACTCGTACAGCAGGTCGGGATCCAGGCTTGTCAATGGATAGATCCCATGAAAGAATTTATCTCCCCGCCAATGCTTGAGAGAAAAATATTTCGGGGCAAACCTGCCGACAATGAACTTTTCAAAATCATATCCTTCGTCAGTATTCTTTAAATTTATCAGGTCTAAGTTCTCCGAGATTTTATCCGAATAAGGGTTGAGCATAGAGGGTGGGTTCAGGCTTTTGGCAACAGTCTGCTTGCTTTTCGACCGATAATAAAAGTAATAGCCAAGGGCTGAAAAAATGAAGATGGAAATCAACGTGCCGATGAAAAGCATGTTCAAAGGGTTTGGACTACTATGTTAACGGTAAAGAGTATTGATAAATTATAAAAAATATAAAATTACTCCATCAGCTTTCATTTGAAACGTCTAATTTTTTTGAGTTGTTTCACTCGCGCTGATGGTAGTTTGTGATCGGAAATTAACAAAGAATGCAACTGGAAAAAGAAATTTCACGTGGCGATAGCACCACCCGATACAAAGAATAATGTTGCTGTTCAGGCTGCATTAACTGCCTGGTTATTTTTTTACAACAAATATGCCGGTGGCTACCTGTTCAAGCTTTGTGCTATCGCTTAAGAGAATTTCTTTTTCATTTTTCCAATAAGCGGCGATACTGTTGCCGCCATTATTAATAAGCCCTGCCGAATACACGTCATTGCCCGAAACAGCAATGCCGTAAACCCATGAATAACTGCTTTTGCTAAGGCTTGTCCTAGTTCCGTTTCTCCAGTAGAATGCCGTTTTGGTTCCATCTGAATTCCACTTAAAGCCTCCTACATAAATATCATTGCCCGAAACAGCGATTGATGATGCAACAGTATACTCTGTATCTGCACCCAGAGTTACTTCCATTCCATTTTTCCAATAGGTGGCAATAGTTTTAGTCAGGTCAGAATTATTTTTAATTCCAGCCACATACACATCATTTCCCGACACGGCAATCGCATTGGCTGTTGAGCCTTGCACACCAATAGTATTTGCTATTCCGTCTTTCCAATATATTGCATTGCCCACTGCACCGTTTGATGAGTAGCCGGCCATGTACACATCATCTCCCGACACAGCAATCCCATTCTCTCCTTCAACAGCCCCGCTCCCTGCAAACAGATCCACAGGATTGCCGTTTTTCCAATACCTTACTATTCTTCCGCCTATCCCTCCATTTCCTCTTTGTCCCGGTGCAACAGGGTTGGCTACTGACCACTCCTTGTAACCTGCTACATACACATCATTTCCAGAAACAGCAATTGAGTTGGCAGAAAATGTTTTTACTGTGTCGCCGGTATTTGTTGATGTATCGCCTAATATAACCGGTGCGCTATTTTTCCAATATTTTGCCTGATTGCCTTCAACGCCTGCTACATATACATCATTCCCCGAAACTGCAATAGAATATGCTAAGGCACTTTTCGTGCCATCAGTTAAATTGACTTCTGTTCCGTTTTTCCAATATTTTGCAATGAACTGGGAGCCATCGCCATTCCATTCCCACCCTGCCACATACACATCAGCGTTAGAAGTTGGGCTTGGGTTAGGAGGATTTTTTTTGCACGAGGCAAACAAGAAAATACACGCGACAAGAGTTGGCAAATAATCCTTTTTCATATATTCTTTTAAAATTTTTTTTACGCGACGCATTGATGATCTGCAAATAAAACCGGCGCGTATTTGCGGCGAACACGTCCGGTGATTTATGCGGTTGCAAATGAATAAAGTTTTTCACCTATTAGTGCATCAATACCATCTTTTTAGTATCGATTATATTGCCGTCAACAAGCAACGTATACGTATATGTGCCTGATGCCAGTTCTGCAGTAGAAAGCGTAAGCCGCCCATTGCCTTTTGAATTGATGGATATAGATTTAATGGTTATGCCGTTCATGTCAGTAACCTTAATAGCCGCGGAACCGGCATTTTGGGGAACGAAGTAATTGATCTGAGTTGTCTGGCTAAAAGGATTTGGTATATTCTGCTCCAGCCGAGCATTGCTTAATGCGGCTTCACTGTTTGTCGTACCATCCTTCATGATGCTGGCTAATGCTGTCTTTATTTCATTCAGTTGATTTTGCAGGCTCGTTATCTGGCTTTGCAAGCTGTCATTTTGAGATTTCAAATTGTCGTTTGAAGCGGAAAGTTCCTGCACTGCTTTCACAAGGGGCACAACAAATTCTGCATAGCGCAAGCCGTACAGTGATTTCGAAGCATCCTTTGGTTTATCTACACCACTGAATTCATAACCCAGTTTTTTGGCGGCTGTTTCCACATCCTGTGCAATAAAACCTGTGTGGATGATTTTGGAGCTCTCATCGAACGAAGATTTGTCAACTGTTGGTCTTGCGATTGTTTTGCCATCCGGCCTTTTAAAATCCTTTTGATTACTGTGCAGTTTGGCATCTATTGCCGCTGTATTGAGCGTGTAAGTAATGGGTTTAAGCTGATTGATAAATTCAAGGCCGGGAACATTTTGCTTAATATTGTTTTTATATCGACCGTCGCTTGTTACAGTCAGGCTCACATTGCAAACCAAATGTTGAACCCCACTACTGCCAATAACTATCTGGTTATTGTCAGTAATAACTGCGTCGTACCCCAAGGCAGTTGAATTGGTTAAACCGTCAGTGCCTACACCGGCAAAAGCGCCAATGGCAGTAAGATTTGATCCGGTGCTGTTGCTAACTAGCGTCGAAAAGCCATCTCCGGTGTTGTTATTACCTGATTGATTGTTAGGGAGGGCGAAAAGACCATTCGCGACATTATTGTTGCCTGTCGTGTTGGATGAAAGTGCTGAAGGGCCAATGGCTACATTTTGAAGACCTGTTGTGTTGTAATAAAGTGCCTGGCCACCAATGGCCGTATTGGAATTGGATATAATGCTCGAATAAAGCGCCCCAGTGCCAATGGCAGTATTGTCTGTTCCGGTAGTATTTGAATAAAGCGCCTGATAGCCATTGGCTGTGTTTTCTCCCCCTGTTGTGTTTGAATAAAGGGCGCTCGCACCATTGGCTGTATTGTAGGTGCCTGTTGTGTTGTTAGCAAGTGAGTAAGAGCCAATGGCAATATTTCCATAGCCCGACGTGTTGGCATAAAGCGCGTTAATGCCGATGGCAGCATTGGAAGTGCCTATAGTGTTAGAGTAAAGTGTTTCATAGCCAATGGCTATGTTGGTTCCCCCGGTAGTATTCGAATAAAGCGCCTGCACGCCGATGGCAGTATTGGTATTGCCTGTAGTGTTAGAATAAAGTGCCCCGGAGCCAATAGCGGTGTTAGCTCCGCCATTTGTGTTCGAGAGCCCTGCCTGATAACCGAAAAAAGAGTTTAGGAAACTTCCATCTATGCGGCCTGCTAGTTGATTATTTACTTTTATTGTCAACGGAACATTGTCGGTAGTGCCAATGAAGTTGGTGCCATCCACCGTTCCGGTATTGCCTGTCAGGCCCCAGCCTGAACCAGCATTGGAAGGCGTTACCCAATTAGCATTCCCTGACCCATCAGATGTCAAAACCTGATTAGCCGTGCCTGCTGAAGTTGGATAGATTACTGCTCCTGCTTTGATACTTGTAAAAACGGCGCTCGTGCCATTTAGAGGCCCGGTCAAAGTGCCCCCTGCCAATGGAAGGTAAGAGCTAAGAGCAGCACTGGTAACATATCCTGAAGGATTGGAACTGTTATAAGGCGTATATCCTAGAGCGCTTGAAATATCTGCTGCACCCACAGCCGTATTACCAGTTACGCGGCCATTGCCATCCAACGTGACCTTCACAAAGCTGGAGCCGGCGCCTTGTGTGATTGTTTTAAGCGCCGTTGTGATTGCTGATGTTCCGCTGCCGGTAACATCACCGCTTAACGTGATCGTTTGGTTGCCTGCACCTGCATAAACAGGAATATTCAATGTATTGCCGCTAAAGGTTGCACGGCAATTTCCATTGGTCGTTAATATTATTTGGGACTGCTTTGAATTAAAAGTAATCCAGTCCGCAGATGTCAAAAGCCCTCTGCTGGCAGATGAGGAAGAAGGCATTAAAAAAATATGCGCAGTGCCTGTTGATTGAATGGAAAAATCTGTTCCGCTGGTTGCAGTAACAAAAATTTGTGAACTTGCTGTCAGGCCATTTAGTGAAGTGATGCCGCCTCCGCCGGTGGCTGAATTACTGATTATCCCGCCACTTATAGTGATCCCTGTTCCTGCGGATATTACTGAGCCATTGGCAGCCAACATCTGGCTTGCCGTGCCTCCGGTTTTTATGAATGATGCAGCAGTGGCATTTCCTGAAAATGTTCCATTGGTGCCTGTTAAACTTCCTGTTATAGTGCCGCCCGATAAAGGAAGGTATAAACTCGATAAGGATGGTATCTGTGCAACTGTTAGTGCGCTGGAGCTGATCACTCCGGAAGCACTGGAATGCAGTATGCCGGCAGCAAAACTGCTCATAGTAAGCGCGCCACCTATTGTAGCGTTGCCGGAATTGTTTAGTGTAGTTGTATACAGGCCGCTCCACGGCAATGTTGCGCTGCCAAGATTGAAGGAACTGGCCGTTTTGGGAAGAAGGGTTACATTGATAGAAGTTGGTGCAACAAGGTTTGATAGTTTGGTGTTTGCCTGCGCAAATGTTTTGTTTGAAAACATAGCAATAGAAAGAGCAAGCAGTAGCAACCGGTAAATTTTTTTCATTACGGTGTTTATTTAATTATTTGATAAATGAAGAGAGGCGGAACAGTTAGTTTAGCTGATGAATGATTAAACTCAATGAGCAAAAGATTATAATTCAGGAAATGAAATTATTCTTTGATCAGCTAAATAGAAAAGCCAAATGAGCAGTTTGCGATATCTGGTAACAGTTTGCTGCAGTTGGTTATCAATTGTAGGAATGGAGTATGAAATGGCATCGTAATATGCAGCAGAATTTTGTTGTTGGACAAACTGTGCAATTCTCGCAATAACGACAAGATGAAAAGTAAAGATTAAGTCGCTAAATAATAAAAGAGATGAAATCTTTCTGAAAGATTCCATCTCTTTTATTAAATCATTTTTTATGCATGCTTCGGAGACATAAAAAAAGTTAGCACTCCTCCATTCATGATATCTGCATGTGTGATAAATAAGCTATTCAGCACTTTGCCATTGAGCATAACTTTTTGGATGTACACATTTTTATCAGTTTGATTTTTTACATCAATAATAAATGTTTTGCCATTTTGTAATTGTATAGTGGCGCCATTTATAGAAGGGCTGCCAATCGCATATTGATCAGATGCTGGAGCCACCGGATAAAAACCAAGGGCACTGAAAATATACCATGCGCTCATTTGTCCGGTATCATCATTCCCTCCTAATCCGTCAGGTGTTGGCTTGTACATCCTTTTTAAAATCATGCGAATTTTTTCCTGTGTTTTCCATGGCTTATTTGTCCAATCATACAAATATGCTACATGGTGCGATGGTTCATTTCCGTGCACATAATTGCCGATAATGCCATCACGAGTGATATCTTCAGTTTCGGCAAAATATTTATCTGGTAAATTATAACTGAATAATGAATCGATATAGATTATAAAACGTTTATCGCCGCCCATCATTTTGATCAATGTTGCAGGATCATGCGGAACATACAATGTATAATTCCACGCATTGCCTTCAATAAAACCCTGGTTGATGGTTGTGAACGGATCGAAATTCTTTCTGAAACTTCCGTCTGCCAATTTCGGGTGCATAAAGCCGGAAGCAGAATCAAAAACATTTTTATAATTCTGTGAGCGTTTATTGAATTCATTATAAATATCTGTGCGGTTTAATTTTTTTGCTAGCTGCGCAATGCAAAAATCGTCATAAGCATATTCCAATGTTGATGAAACAGAAACGCCATTTTTTTCATCTGGTATATAACCCATGTCAATATAATATCCCATGCCTGCATAATCGCGGTGCCTCGCCGTGGCAACGCATGCATCCAGTGCTTTATCTGCATCAACACCTGTTGCATTTCCTTTTATGATCGCATCTGCAATTACCGATACGCTGTGGTAACCACTCATGCACCAGTTTTCGTTTGCAGAATTTGACCACACCGGAAGCATGTGCTCGGGGCTTTGCTCAAAATGTGCGAGCATGGAACGCACCATATCTGCATTGCGCTTTGGGTCGATAATGTTGAACAATGGATGCAAAGCACGGTGCGTATCCCACAATGAAAAAGTGGTGTAATTAATATAGCCATCTGCCTTGTGATTGCTCTGATCGAGACCGCGATAACCTCCATCAACATCCATATAAACAGTCGGGTTGATCATCGCATGATAAATAGACGTATAAAAATTTTCCAGATCATCTTTGCTATCGCTCTTGATAATAATCTTGCTTAATTCTTTTTCCCATTGTTGTTGGCCGTCATTTTTTACCTGTTCAAAATCCCATCCCGGAGTTTCTGCGCGAAGATTATTTAATGCGCCTTCCATGCTTACCGGTGAAAGCGCCATTTTGATTTTTATCTTTTCATTCTCTTCTGTTTTAAAATCGAAATAAGCACGTATTTGTTTTCCTGCTGCTTCAGGAAAATCAGGCGTGCGATTGAACTGTCCCCAAAATCCGCCATACACATTTCGCGGCGCGAAATTTTTATAACCATGATGAATAAATGGTTTGGAGAAAACCATTGCGAAATATAACGTGCGTGTTCTTGCCCAGCCACTGGTTTGGCGATAACCTGTTACCAGCGTATCGTTCACAACGCGCAAATAAGTCCACACATTTTTTTCAGGATAATTATAAATGCCTGCCATCAGGTCCAATATAATATGTGATTGATCTGATTTTGGAAATGTATATTGATGAAAACCGACACGCGTAGTCGTTGTCATTTCAGCAATCACATTGGGATCATCTAATTTTACTTTGTAATAATTCGCTTCGCTTATTTCTGTGCTGTGCGAATAAGAGGATCTGTAACCGCTGTGAGGTTTATCTGCAGTTCCGGGGTTCAGCATTAACTCGCCGACTTCTGGCATAATCAAAAAATCGCCAAGGTCGGAGTGGCCTGTGCCACTAAAATGTGTGTGACTGAAACCAACAATAGTTTTGTCTTCGTATTGATAGCCCGCGCAGTATTTGTAAACATCCGGATTATACTTGCCATTCAATTCATAGCTCTGCGTATCTGTTTCCGGACTTAGCTGAACCATTCCATAAGGTACCGTAGCGCCGGGATAAGTATGCCCCATGCGCTCTGTGCCGATAATGGGTTTTACATAATTCACAAGGTTTTGTGCGCTTGCATTCAAACCAAAACAAAAAGCCAATCCAAGTAAAACTGCGTTTCTAAATACCATCATGCCAAATTATTTTATAAACAAATATAGCATACGGGTTATTACCAATCTTACAAATAAACTTCAGGAACATGATGGTATTACAAGGAAGGAAGCCATCTGAATTAAGAATTTTTTGTAGCGCGAAAATTAATTGTGATTGAAATGTCAGGGCACCGGAATTGCCTCAACTAAAATTTCCTTTCCTGCTTTGTCATAATAAGAGCAAGTCATTTCATCCAGCCGCACGAACCATTTTTCAGTCCCGGTAGCTGCGCAATCTTTACAAAATGTCAGATAATCTGTTTTGCCCTGCTGATGAATTTTCAGACTATTGCTGAACTTTTCTCTATCGCTGTGATCGGCAATAATCAGGTTTTCGTACATGGCATTTGATTTTGTTTGATAATTATTTTCGCCAAAATATTCTGTATGGCTGTCAATAACCCATGTCTCATATGCGGCTACGCCGAGCTGTTTTATTTCCTGAATATATTTTGGGAAATCTGCACCGCTTTTTACGCTGGAGTGAGCCGCCTTAATTTGTTGCACCGTAAACATTGTTTGAATTTTTAATTATTATGAATGGATACAAAAGTGGAACAAATAGAGAGGCTGGAATTGTAAAAAATCGTTTATAACAATAGCTGTTCAAAAGTTTCAGGAGTATCTCCGGTATATTTCTTAAATCTTTTATGAAATGGGATTGGTAGAAGAAATTATTTTCACAACAGATTTCTGTTAAAGATTTGATGTTGCTTAAATCATTCAGCGCAGCATGGAAGCGGATGACAGAAGAAAATCTTTTCTACAAATTCACGATCCCGTTTTTAATGGCATACATCACTAAGCCAACCCTTGTCTTTGCATTTAGCTTTTCAAATAAGTCATCGCGATACCCATCAATGGTTCTCGGGCTGAGGAACATTTTATCAGCGATTTCTTTATATGTCATTTCTGTGCAGGTATATTTTAAAAATTCCATTTCTCTTTCATTCAACGATGCAAAATTTTTTATTCTTTGCTCAGGGTCATTCAAAGTATTTACAGCGTGAATAAGTTTGCCTGTTACTAATTCTGAATAATAAAAACCCTTTCTAACAAGCGCATCTAATGCAACTTTAAATTCAGAATGTTCGATATCTTTTAAAATATATCCTTTTGCTCCGCATTTGAGCATGCGTATAATAGATTGTTCGTTATCGTACATAGAAAGCGCCAGCACTTTCGTGTCTGGGTGATTTTGTTTCAACCATTGCGAAGTTTCATAGCCATCCATACGAGGCATATTAATATCCATTAGCACAATATCAGGAACAGGAAATGTTTTTAGTCTGTCAAGAAACTCAAGGCCATTGGAAGCTTCAAAAATAACATCATACTCATCCAGGCTTGAAATGAGGCTTGCAAGCCCGTTGCGCAATAGCACGTGGTCATCTACCAGTGCAACCGTTGTTTTTTTATTTAGAATGGACATATACGTTAGGCTTTAAGAGAATTTAGATAGTTGCCATGGTTTCTTGGGTAATTGTGCTGGCAATGTTGAAATCGGTAGCAATTAATTGGGCACGGTTGGTCTACGAAACCGGAATATTATTTTACTATGGATAAGGAATGGAAAAATTAATTGACGTTCCTCTCCCGACGCCAGATTCGATGTTCATGTTGCCATTGAGCAATTTTATGCGCTTTTTCATGTTATTCAGACCGATGCCGCTATTTGGATGTTCGATTTTTGCCAATTCAAAACCTTTGCCATTATCAGATATTTCCATTTGAAGACAATCCATTTGATAATCTAATATGATATCAATGTTTTTAGCTTCGGCGTGTTTTATGATATTGTTTAAGCATTCTTGAACAAGCCTGAATACAAACAGATCCTTTTCTTTATTTCTTTTATTATGATGTTCATTTTTGTTGATGAAATTGATTGTAAAATAGCCATTTCGTTGAAGCCAGATAATTTCTTTGCGAATAGCTTCTTCCAAATCTTCCTGCAATAGAAATTCTGCCTGCAATACTTTTGAAAGCTGTCGTAATTCACCAATTGAACGTTTTATCAAACTTCGGGCATTTATCAGCTTTTCTTCAGTTTGTTCTTTTTCATTTAATTTAATTGTGCCAAGCGTCAGGTTAGTCAGACTAAGCAATTGGCCGATATTATCGTGTAATTCAATCCCAATATTTTTTCGTGTCTCTTCCTGAACTTCAATTTGTGTCTGTAAAAGTTGTGTTTCATATTGTTGCTGACGAAGTTCCTTTTCTAACAGGAATTTATTCGTCTTATTTCTCTGTATTAGAAATACTGCCACTAAAAATAAGGCTACAAGCAGAGACAGTCCTGAGAAAAATACAATTAATATTATTAGTTGTTCCTTTTCCATCTCGAAGCATATACAAAAGCCAAAATTGCAAAAGAATATTCAATAAGTTTGGATACGAAATTTATATATTCATAAATGACTCCCCTCGGATCTATATTGGTTTTGACGATATCATAAAATAATAAATAATAAGTAATACTACACATGTTGGAAATGAAAATGCCAGAAGCTATCCAGAAAAAATATTCTTTTAGAGGTAAAATTATGGTGTCCGTTCGTAAAACATCATAAAAATAAAATACGCATGACAGCATAATAAAATAGGTCTCCAGGTAATGTGTATAGGTATTATAAATGTAAACTCCCTGAAAGAAAAATAAATTCACCACCGCATAAACAAATATAAGAGCATTGATGATGAACGTAATCTTATTTAATACTACATTTTTTATTTTGGCCTTAAAAATCAGTGTGAAAAAGGCAATCGTGATGAACAAAAAGCTGTTGTAAATAAAATGGTTGCTCTTATTGGTATAATAGCTATACAAGTAACTACCTATTTCTGTGATGAATGATGCAAGATAATATATAGAAAAAATGAGAAACAATTTGTCTCTCATTTTTTTATAACTGAGATAAGATGTTATGATGCATATCAGAATCAGGAATACAATCGTCCCGTTTATGATGTAGTAATGAGTCATAACCTGATAACCTTACTTAGGCATTTTAACTGAACAGCAATTTTGTACCAGGATGCGGACAATCAGGTGGGCATAATGGGCCTAAATCAAATACAGTCCCATCCAGCATGTCATGAGAATGTATATCTGTGCTTTCCTTACCGTCAGTATGTGTAGGCACCAGTACAGTAGTTAGCTGGCCCTGATATTCTTTATGATTATCGCTTTCTGAGAGCGTTGATTCTTTATGTGCTGCAAAATAAACCCGGATACCATTTAAGTCGGCATTCTTTGAAAAAAGCTCCAATAGCTGATCTTTACTAATCCATAGGAACTTGGTTTGTTCAACTACATTCCTTTGCTCGTTTGGTGTAAATTTTTTTTGTAATTCTATCGTCATACCCGGACGAATGTTATCGCGATATTCTTTAATCATATCGACAATTTTCTGTTTTGAAGCGGAGTCTTTTAAATCAAAAAGCATAAAATTATTTTTATAGTTTTTAAATTGAAAATTATGCGGGGAACAATCCAGCGCCTCTTTAGCACTGAAGCAATTTTAACATAATCTTCATTAGCCGATAAAAATTTAATTCCCCTGGATTTGTAATCGAAAATATATGATTTATTTTTTTAGGATTACCGTTTTTTCACCTTTTTTCAATCTGAGTAACTGGTCGGCAATTTGATAGCCCTTACATTACTGATATTACTCTGCGAGATTGAATAAAAAAGGCTTTGATGAATATGATTTAGCGCCCTCAAAGCAGATATGAATACCGGGATTTTATAGTGTGGTGTTCGTAAGAAAATCTTTTTTACAAATTCACGATACCATTTTTAATGGCATACATTACTAAGCCAACCCTTGTGCCCACATTCAGTTTTTTAAATAATGCATCACGGTAACCATCAATCGTTCTCTCGCTGAGAAACATTTCCTTGGCTATCTCAAAATAAGTTTTCTCGCTACAAGCAAGTTTTATGAATTGCAATTCTTTTTCTGTGAGGTTCGCAAAAGTGTTTAAATGAGTGTTGTTTTCTGAAAGCTGGTTAACTGACTGCATGATTTTTCTTGTTACCAGATCATTGTAATAGTAGCCCAGGCTAAGCACTTCATCAAATGCACGTTTCAGTTCAGCAGGTTCTGCATCTTTCAGCACATATCCTTTCGCTCCGCTTTTTATCATTTTAATAATTGCAGTATCAGCATCCATCGTGCTAAGGGCAAGCACTTTTATTTCAGGATGATTAATACGCACCCAATTGGCCGTTGCATATCCATCCATTTCAGGCATCGCAATATCAAGCAATAAAATATCAGGCAAGCTTCGCGGTTGCAATTGCTTGATGAAATCCTGTCCATTGGCAGCATCAAACAAAACTTTATAATTGGGGAAAAGGTTTATCAGTGATGTAAGCCCTTTCCTGAACATGGTGTGGTCGTCAACAACTGCTATGTATTTTGTTTCACTCATAAGTAAGGCATATTGATGGTGATTGTAGTTCCTTCATTGGGCACACTTTCTATAAAGCTTCTTCCGCCTGCAATCAGCGCCCTTGATTTAATATTTGCCAAACCAAGACCGGTGCTGTTCTGCAATGCGTCGTTCAGCTCAAAACCTTTGCCATTGTCTTTAATAATAGTGTGCAGCATATCGGAAGTATAATTAAAAGAAATGGCAATTTCCGAAGCATTGGCATGTTTAATAATATTCTGCATGCTCTCCTGAACAATGCGGAATAAAACCAATTTCTTTTGCTGGTTCATTTCTTTTTGTTCTCCGTTAACGGTTACCTGTATGCGTATAATGCCACTCTTGCTGATGCGCTCTGCTTCATTGAAAACTGCCGAATGAATAGTCAGTGTTTTTATCCTTTCGCTGCTGAGGCTTTTGGCAATATCCCTCAGGTCGCTCATTGCTTTGCCGATATTATTCTTTACATCATTCAGCATCTCGCGGCTCATGTCATCGCTTTCCGTCATGATATTGATTTGCACTTTGGCAAGGCTTAGTATCTGCCCAACATTATCATGTATCTCCTGGCTGATATCATTGAATGTTTGTTCCTGGATTTCGAGTTGGGACTGTAACATTTCAGATTTGAATTTTTCTCTCATAGATAAAATATCCTGTGCGTGATGAAATTTTCTTTTCTGGTTCATAAAAAGAAAAAAAATAATCACTCCTGCAAAGACCATAAACATTATGGTTCCCGCAATTACAACAATGGCTACCTCTTGATAATTATCCTGCATAAATAAGCATAAGCAAAAATTGAATACATTAAAATATTCAGCGATTGAATAATAAAAAACAATGTAAAAGTAAGATGATGGGAAAGCGAATAAAGGTAATTAAGCGTTCCAAGAAAAGGCAACTGGCACGAATAAAAAATGGTCATTCCGGTTGCAATCCAGAATTCTACATTTGTTTTCATGCTCACGATTTCGTTTGAACCATAAAATTCATAATAAAAAACAATTGAAAGAACAATTGTAAAAAAAGCTCCTGCTATGGCCTCATAACTATTCCATGTATGAAATTTGAAGATTATCAATGTTGACAAAACTCCGAGCACAGGATAAATGATAATGAAAGCCCATATCATTTTTTGTACCCACTTTTTTGTAATGACTTGCTTATAATAAACCCCATAACATATAAATTCCAGCGGCATAAACAAATTGTAAAGCCAGTGATTGTTTATTTTATGTTCAGCCATTATCAAGGCTGTTGTTTCTACAACAAAAGTTAGGCCCAGCAATATTGAAAAAAATTTCAGATGCCAAGCATAATTATTTCTAAAACTTAGCAGACTAATCAAAAAAGCAATTCCAAGGATTGATGTATATATGTAAGGGATCACGCTATACTATTTTCTTTCAATATTGTCTGGTTTAATATTTGTCTATTATGGTTGACAAATCGGCGGGCAAAGATTTCCAGTGTCAAAAGCCTCTGAAGGCCTTGTTTCTTGTATTCTAAACTGGAAATCAGGCGTTGTTTTGATATCAAGTTCAAAAGGTTCATTATTTATTTCTTCAACTATTTCAAGTTGTGTTATGAGCCTTTGCGGATAGCAAGTAGGATAATCCGGATGCTTTGGATCAAGGTCTTTGGTTCTGAAAGAAGAAAAATAAATTTTAATCCCTGTCACGTTTAAGTTATTAAATCTATTCTGATAATCCATTTCTCTATATATCTGGCTTAGGCCTATTACATCATAACTGATGCTCTTTGTATCAGTAGGAGAATCTCCTAATTGAACGGACTCTGAATCTAATGTGTCTTGCAATTTTGGCAATATATTATATTCATACAAGCCCCTCCATTGTTTTACATCTTCTTCTAACATTTGTTTCACTTGATCGTTATTGGGATCGATAATGTAGTATGTGATATTTGAGGGCGGAATTGTTTTTCTTTCTGTCGCAAATATAAATGCAAAAGAGTACTGACAACCAGCAGGCACACTTGGCCTGTCATCATAAAGCCCAAAATAAATGCAAATGCGATCCATATCATCAAGATTTTCCTGATTGATAAAAACGGTTAGCAAATTTTTAAAAGCATTCATAGTAAATATATAACAAGGATGAATTTTATAGTCTGTATCTATTAGCTTTTTATATTTATTATTCGCAAAATAACGCCTCCTGTCAATTGCAGTTGGCGTGTCAATATACATGTAAGGATACTTGCATGGTTTGTCTGAATTAAGTGGAAAAGTTGCCGGCATAAAAATTTGTTTTTAATATTAATTATATAATTTAATTGGCTTACATTCTGCAGAATAAACTGTTAAGGTTGACAAATTGGAGGGCAAAGATTGCCTGTATCGAAATTTAGAAAATTATTTTTAGCTTTATGTGGATGTCTTTGACCCCACTCACTTGTACTATCAATAAAAAAGATTTCATCGTCGCCATCAATATTTTGAGTTAATACAAATTGAGTTACTAGCCGTTTTGGAATTATTGTAGGCTTACTATCAAATTTGCCAAGCACATCATTATCAGTGTAAGATGAAAAAATTAGACGTACCCCTGATATATTAATGTGATTACTTGAAATTTGGTAAGACATTTCATCTACTATTTCTTTAAGCTTTCCCAAGTCATAGTCAATGCTTTTTGTATCAGAGTATTTGCCAGTAAGTGGATCAATCGAATTTGCATCATGCGCATAAGTTCCTTCCAAACTAGGTAATGCGTTTGACTGATAATTAGTAAAAATCCACACTAAGGCAGTTGCACTATCCAATCTTTCAAAGTTAAAATCTTCATTAGGATCCAAATAATAATATTCTTTTTCTTTGGCATCTTTCGAAATGGGTACAAAAACTATAGTAAGGGAGCTATCGTCATCAACAGCAAAAAACAAGCGTAAGGTGGTGAAGTTATCTTTGCTTCGGGAAATCATAAAATAATCAATCATGTTTGTGAATTCATCTTTAGTAAAAGGCAGATATGATGGGCTATATACACCAGCATATTTTAACTTTTTCTGCTTGGCAGAAATGAAATATTGCCTTCTGTTTTGCAATAATGGTGTGGGTACATACATAGATGGATAATCTGGGTAAGTGATTTTGTCTGGCATAAAAAAATGTTTTAGGGTTAAAAAAATAATTACTTTAAATCTAAAACTAAATTTCATCCTTTCAATCAAAGTAATCCTCAAAATTCAAGCCTCCCGTTTTGCAGTTGCCCAAATACGTGCATTTCCACATCACCATAACCGTTGAAACACTCTCTTTAGAATCAGTCTTTCCCACCTTGATTTAGAACTGCTGCTGATAGCATCTTTACATCACCGAAATAAACAGATCACTAACTCTTCAAAATAAACAAACAACCGAGTAGCCGAAAACGGTAACAAGAGTAGGCAATACAAATTAAATTTTATGACACGCGAAGAAGTAATAAGCAATGTTAACAGTATTGCTCCCGAAGCAATAGGGGGAGATATAAAAACCGAATTCTGCAAACTGTGGCCAACAGTAAAAGCAGGATTGCAATTGCTTATAAAAGTTGTTCCATCACTTACTTTTTTTATTAACCTGGTCATCACAGGCGGAGACGCTCTTTCCAAGAAGATTTGTGGGTGATTGCATGATAAAACTCCCGAAGTCTTCAAGACTTCGGAAGTTTTTTTTAATTCATCACGGAAACAAATCAAACAAGATCAGTAGAAATAAAAAAGAAACTATAACCAATATAAAGAAGCATCTCTAAAAACCTTACATAAAGTTGAGGGGGCAGAATAAAATAGAATCGCTGAATAAATTTTTCAGGCAATAATAAATACTGGCGCTAATACATATACGAAGATTATTAATAGGGAGCAATACCCCTTTAGGGTAATGCCATTTAGTTAAGACGGGTGAGTAAAAAAACCATTGGGCGTTGGAGCAGGAAATGGTCCTTTGTAGCGGCTAAATACAAAACCCAATGGTAAAAGCAAATCTAAAAATTATTGATGAGCTAAAAATGTTTTTGGATGAGATATCCAAAGATGAAGGCCTAAGAAAATTAATCACGAACGGAGAGCACGACTTTAGCCGCAACCGCAAACTGCCTTTAGATCGGGTCGCTGGCATCATCATCAACATGCCGAAAAGAAGCCTTAGCATAGAGATCCAGGAGTTCTTTGATATTCTCTCAAAAGGAACTCAGGGCTGTACCAAAGGGGCTTTCAGCTTGCAGCGCAGCAAGCTGAACCCTCTATTTTTCAAAGCATGGTGCAAGTGCCTAGTGGATAATTTTTATCATTATTATGGAGACAAAGTAAAGCGATGGCGGGGGTTTATAATACAGGCCGTGGATGGCTCTACTGCTTACCTGCTCAACAAAATGGACGTGAAAAAATATTTTGGCGCAGCACAACCAGCATGTGTCCATACCGATGGCAAGGGTGATGCAGGTTCATGATGTGCTCAACGATATGACAGTCTGGGGCGATATCTATCCCATAATAGAATCAGAACAATCGATCATTGCAAGCAGGGTCAGGCACCTGGCGCCAGACAGCATCACCCTCTTTGACCGCGGCTACCCAGGCTATGCGCTGATATACATGATGATCAATGAAGAAACGCCAAGGCATTTTGTGATGCGCTGCAAATCGACCATGAACATGGAAGTAAAGCAATTTTTGCGAAGCAGGGACAAATGCAAGATCGTTGACCTTGCACCTAGAAAGATCGCCATAGAAACCCTGCGGGCCAACGGGTTCATCGTGTCACCCTCGACTCATATCAAAGTGCGGATGCAAAAGATACTCCTGCCAGGCGGGGAGACAGAAGTATTGCTGACGAACCTGTATGATGAGAAAACATACAGCGCAGCAGACCTCAAATATTTATACGGCCTCCGCTGGGGGATCGAAACAGCTTATGGCAAGCAAAAAAATCAACAACAAATGGAACAGTTCAGCGGGCACCGCGTGATCTGCATACAACAAGACTATGCAGCAGGGCTGTTCGTCGCCAACCTGCAAAGCCTGATCGAAAAGCAAAGCGAGAGATACCTGATAAAGGTGAACAAAAAGCGAAAGCATACTTACCGGATCAACCGAAATATTAGCTGGGCATCATTAAAACACCAGATTGTCCGCTTATTCTTGCACCAGAGCTCAAGGAAAATCTTGATCCTGCTGCAAAAAGCATTCGAGCGAAACCTAGAGCCAGTAAGGCCCGGGAGGAAATATCCACGCATCTTTAAGGTTAACCGGCTATATGGGAAATACCAAACATTCACAAATTATAAAAGAGCTATTTGATTCTTAACTAAATGGCATTACCCTTTAGGGTTATGGTATTTGTTGCTTTAAATGACAAAATGTTTAAGGAAAACTGCTGAAAGAGCTATCTGTAATTACCGATTCACAATTATGTGATCATTATAATCCGGAGAGCTTAATCTGGCTTCACTTCAATGGCATCATGAATAATATAAACTCCGGTTGTGTATAACCGTGAGAGCTTGTCAAAATAGGGTTGAGCTTCTTCCTGCGTTTTGAAATTGCCCACTTTTAATTTGTAGTTTGGCGCGAGGTAGATAATATAGGGTTTCAGCTCGGGGTATTGCTGGTAAATTTTTGCTTTTGCGCTGAACACTTTGTTCCTGTCGCTTGATGAAATGACCTGGATGCGGAACCCGGACGCACTTCGGCGGTTATCGCGTGTGGTTATTTCATTGATCTGAATTTGTTTTTTGATGAGTGAGTCAACACGCGGGTCCTTGTGTACAATAATGGTATCGCTTTGTGCAAATAATTTATTAGAAATAAATAACGCTATTGTAAGGATTCTTTTCATTTCAATAATTTGTTTTTTCATCAATTGGCTCACCTGAAGCGATGGACGCGCTTGCGCTGCAGCCGAGCCTAGTGGCACCGGCATCAATCAGTTGTCTGGCAAAGCTATAGGTTTTAATGCCACCGGATGCTTTGATTTTTACATGCGGAGGCAAATTTTTTTTCATCAGCTCAACTGCTTCAACCGTTGCTCCTTTTTCTGCATAGCCGGTTGATGTCTTTAAAAAATCTGCACCTGCTGTTGCGTACAGTGTGCAACATTTTATGATTTCTTCATCAGTTAAAATGCCGCTCTCGATAATAACTTTCAGCAACTTGTTTTTGTGATGCACCATCGGCAATATATTGTTGATTTCATTGGCAAGATATTCCCAATCGTTATTTTTCAGTGCTGCAATATTAATTACCATATCAAGCTCATCAACACCATCAACCAGTGCTAAAACTATTTCGGCAATTTTTGCTTCAACAGCCGAATAACCAAACGGAAAACCTATGACCGTAGCAGTTTTCACAGTAGTACTTGATGTTAATCTTTTTGCTTCTTTAACAAAAATTGGGGGAATACAAACAGCCGCAAAATGATATTGGATTGCTTCTTTGCAAACTTTTTTTACATCCGCAATGGTAGTTGTTGGTTTTAAAACAGTGTGGTCGATGCAGTAAGCGATGTTCATATTATAAAAAGTGATTTGTGCGGTTGAAATTACGGTTTTATATAAAATGTGCATTCCTTAATACATAACTGTTCCAAAATTTCCACAGTTAGTATGTTTTTAAACAGTTAGTATTAAGGCAACATTTTTGTTCTTGATAAATAAAAGAAATTATGGGAAGCTATTATCAACATTGTATAGATGCGTGCCTGAAATGTATTGATGTTTGCAATCATTGCGCATCTTCGTGCCTGAACGAAGAGAACGTAGACACAATGAAAAAATGCATCAGGCTGGATCTGGAATGTGCAATTATATGCCACACAGTAGTTCAATTATTAAATCTCGGGAGCGATAAGGCAGGGGAGATTTGCAGCATTTGTGCTGAAATTTGTCGTTTATGTGCTATAGAATGTAATAAGCACAATAATGAACATTGCAGGGCATGCGTGCAAGCCTGTTTATATTGTTCTGAACAATGCAATGTAATGGCAATTGCTTAAAAGAAAATGATGATGAAGAATTAAGAAAAAAATAAATAAAGGTTACATGCTTCTTCTGTATTGGCCTCCCACTTCATACAAGGCATGTGTGATTTGGCCAAGTGAGCAATATTTTACTGTTTCCATTAATTCGGCGAACAGATTTCCATTCTCAACGGCTACGTGTTTTAGCTCGTTCAATTTGCCGGCTGATATTTCTTTATTGCGTTTGTGAAAAGCTTTTAAATTTTCAATCTGCTGCTCTTTTTCTTCACGTGTGCTTCTGATTACTTCATTCGGAATAATTGTTGGGGAACCTTTTTTATTTAAGAAAGTATTTACGCCGATTAATGGAAGCTCACCGCTGTTTTTTTGCATTTCATAATACAAACTTTCTTCCTGTATTTTATTTCGCTGATACATTCTTTCCATTGCTCCGAGCACACCACCTCTGTCCGTGAGCCTGCCAAATTCTTTCATCACTGCTTCTTCTACTAAATCTGTCAATTCTTCTGCCGCAAAGCTTCCCTGAATAAAATTTTCTGTTTTTGCAGAGCCCAATTCGCGATTAATAATTAATTGTATAGCCATTGCCCGTCTAACACTTTCTTCAGTGGGCGTTGTGATGGCTTCATCATAAGCATTTGTGTGAAGCGAATTGCAGTTGTCATAAATTGCATATAAGGCCTGCAATGTTGTGCGTATGTCGTTGAAGTCAATTTCCTGTGCGTGCAGGCTACGGCCAGAAGTTTGAATATGATATTTCAGTTTCTGCGAACGGCTGTTGCCATTATATTTGTGTTTCATGGCTTTTGCCCAAATCCTTCTCGCCACGCGGCCGATAACAGTATATTCAGCATCCATGCCATTGCTAAAAAAGAATGAAAGGTTTGCTGCAAAATCATCGATGTTCATTCCGCGACTTAAATAATATTCAACATAAGTAAAGCCATTTGCCAACGTGAATGCAAGCTGCGTAATAGGATTGGCGCCAGCTTCAGCGATATGATAGCCGCTCACGCTCACGCTGTAAAAATTTCGAATTTTTTCATCAATAAAATATTGCTGCACATCGCCCATTAATTTCAATGCAAATTCAGTAGAGAAAATGCAAGTGTTCTGCGCCTGGTCTTCTTTTAAGATATCAGCCTGCACCGTTCCTCGGACTTGGGACAGTGTTTTTGCTTTAATTTTTTCATACATTTCTTTGGGCAACACTTCATCGCCACTTGTGCCAAGCAATTTCAAGCCAAGACCATTATTTCCTTCCGGCAATCTTTCAGGTGCAGAAGGATTATAATAAACTGGTTTTTGTAGACGTCTGAATTTTTCATTTATTTTTTCATTGACTATTGACCATTGATCATTGGCTTCAATCCATTTTTCACATTGCTGGTCAATCGCTGCATTCATAAAAAGCGCAAGAATAATTGGAGCAGGCCCGTTAATCGTCATGCTCACTGATGTTTTTGCGTCGCACAAATCAAAGCCGCTGTATAATTTTTTTGCATCATCAATCGTGGCGATGCTTACGCCGCTATTGCCGATTTTTCCGTAAATATCAGGTCGCTTGTCTGGCTCTTCACCATAAAGTGTAACAGAATCAAATGCAGTGCTGAGGCGGATTGCAGGCTGGTTGAGCGAAACGTAATGAAATCTTTTATTGGTGCGTTCAGGACTTCCTTCGCCGGCAAACATTCTTGTCGGGTCTTCTTCTGCTCTTTTCAATGGAAACACGCCGGCGGTGTAAGGAAATTTTCCCGGAAAATTTTCCTGCACACGCCATCGCAAAATATCGCCCCAATCTTTAAAACGGGGCACAACTATTTTCGGGATTTGTGTATGCGATAAAGATTCGGTGAATAACGGTTGTTGAATTATTTTTCCACGCACATCATATTCAAAATATTTTTTTTGATAGCGTGCTTTTGTTTCTTCCCATTCATCAATTAATTTTTTACAAACGGGCATTAATTGCTTTTCAAGCTTTGATTTCTCTTCCTGCAAACCTTTTAATAACGAATCATTTTCGTTTGCACCAGCAAGAATTTTTATGGCGCCGTCAATCTGATAAAGCTTTGAAGCAATTGCAGACTGCTCTTCTGTTTTAACGTTATAATCTCTCACGATGTCAGCTATATCAGAAAGGTATCTGGTTTTTGATGCGGGAATGATGACCCCGCTTTCGAAAGATTTCTCGACAATTGTTTTTTCATTCCCAAAACTAACGCCAAGTTTGTGGTGAATTTTTTTTGTGATGAGCTCAAAAAGTTCATTTATTCCTTTGTCGTTGAACTGCGCGGCAACTGTGCCCACCACAGGAAGCTCGGTATCTTTTGCAGTAAATAAATTATGGTTGCGCTTGTATTGTTTTTTCACATCGCTTAAGGCATCCAGAGCGCCGGCTTTGTCAGATTTATTTATTGCTAAAATATCTGCATAATCGAGCATGTTGATTTTCTCTAACTGAGACGCAGCGCCATATTCAGGCGTCATCACATATAAGCTCACATCGCAATAATCAAGAATGGAAGCGTCACTCTGCCCAATTCCTGCAGATTCAAGAATGATGAAATCAAATTTTTCTTCTTTGCAAATTTCAATGGCTTCTTCAACGTGAACGCTAAGCGCCTTATCATTTTCTCTGGTTGCGAGGCTGCGCATATATGCACGGGGCGATGAAATGGAATTCATCCTGATCCTATCTCCCAACAATGCGCCGCCGGTTTTTTTCTGGATGGGTCAACAGAAATAACAGCGACAGTTTTATCAGAAAAATTATTCAGGAACCTTCTCACAATTTCATCAGTCACTGAAGATTTTCCTGCGCCGCCAGTGCCGGTAATACCAAGTACAGGAATTACTGACGACTGATGACCGACGACCGATAACTGTACATCATTTTCTGCATTAGTAATCTGCCTCGCAATTTTTCTGATATTTTTCCATTCGCCGAGTGCAGATTTATTTTTGAAATCAGCATTTCCGTTCAATGAAAAATCACAACGCTGAAGAAGATCTTCAATCATTCCTTCCAATCCCATTTTTCTTCCATCATCGGGCGAATAGATTTTAGTGATGCCGTATTTGTGCAGCTCATTAATTTCCTGCGGCAAAATAGTTCCGCCGCCGCCGCCAAAAATTTTGATATGCCCGCAATCATTTTCATCAAGCAAATCTTTCATGTACTTAAAAAATTCAACATGGCCACCTTGATAGCTCGTCACTGCGATGCCCTGCACATCCTCTTCAATGGCGGCTTCCACAATTTCATGCACGCTGCGATTGTGGCCGAGGTGAATAATTTCAGCTCCCTTTGATTGCATGATGCGGCGCATGATATTGATTGCAGCATCATGCCCATCAAAAAGAGAAGCTGCAGTAACAATGCGGATTTTATGTTTGAGTTTGGAGTTCATTAAGGCAAACGATTGAGTTTACCAAAAGTAATAAAAACTAATGACTGTTAGTTTTTGAAATGAACGCGGTATGAATGCTTTTTATTACTTTTAAATCTCAGCGGCATGTTGTTTTTCGAATAATAATTTTGTGGCCCGGGCTTCATCGCTACCATTAAGCATCGTGGAGCTTGCCCCGCCACAGGCAGGGTCGCACTCTTGTACGGCAGTAATTCTATTCAGCAATATGCAGCTTGCAACATTAAAACTTGTCAGTATTGTCGTAAAAAAAGCATTATTGTTTTCTAAAAAATAAAGACATGAAATTATTCAGGCACGGACGAAGAACGAACGAGAAACCCGGCGTATTAGTGAATCAAGAACATATTGATGTGAGCAAATTCGGAGAAGATTATGATGAAGAATTTTTTGCAACAAATGGTATTGAACGACTGGAAAAATGGCTTTCATCACATTACGACCAATGCGAAAAGCTTGTTGGGATTGAGCGTTTCGCACCATCAATAAGACGTCCTTCAAAAATTGTTTGTGTTGGTCTCAATTATTCCGACCACGCCAAAGAAACAAATGCTAAAGTTCCCGATGAACCGGTGCTTTTCTTTAAATCAACCACTGCGATCTGTGGGCCAAATGATGATGTTGTGATTCCGAGGAATAGCAAAAAAACGGATTGGGAAGTGGAGCTCGCTATTGTGGTTGGCAAAAAAGCATCTTATGTTGATGAGAAGGATGGTTTAGATTATATCGCAGGATATGTTCTGCACAATGATTACAGCGAGCGCGAATTCCAGATTGAGCGAAGCGGCCAATGGGTGAAAGGAAAAAGTTGTGACACGTTTGCGCCTATAGGCCCATATCTTGTAACAGCAGATGAAATAAGCGATATTAATAATCTTCGGTTATGGCTCACCGTTAATGGAAAAACCATGCAGGATGGAAACACTTCGAACCTGATTTTTAAAATTCCTTTTTTAATTTCTTATATCAGCCAGTTTATGACTTTGCTGCCTGGAGATGTTATCAGCACAGGAACGCCGGCGGGCGTTGGTCTTGGCCAAAAGCCAGAGCCATTTTATTTAAAAGCAGGTGATGAAGTGGAACTTGGCATTGACGGGTTGGGTTCTTCCAAACAAAAATTAGTGAACTGGGAAAAAAGCTAATATAAAAATTGCTCAATTACTCAATGGTTGAATTGCGCTATTCAAATTGCGAATTATGAAAAGATATTGCCTTGCGCTGGATTTAATAGACAACCCTGAATTGATTGCTGAGTATGAACATATCCATAAAAATGTGTGGCCCGAAAATATTCAAGGCATTAAAGATGCAGGAATCACGGTCATGGATATCTACAGAACAGGAAATCGCTTATTTATGATTATGGAAGTGAATGATGATTTTTCTTTTGAAAAAAAATCTGCAGCAGATGCTAAGAATGAAAAAGTGCAGGAATGGGAAAAACTGATGTGGAAATTTCAGCAACCTTTGCCTTGGACAAAAGATAATGAGAAATGGGTTTTGATGGAACAAATATTTCGTCTTTAAAAATAATAATATGACGATTGATAGCCATGTCCACTTTTGGAAATATAATAAAGTGCGTGATGCATGGATGGATGATATGAAAATCCTTCAGCAGGATTATTTGCCAGAACATTTGATGCTTAATTTAAAACGCAACGGCATAGATGGTTGTGTTGCTGTGCAAGCGAGCCAGGAAGAAGTGGAGACGAGGTTTTTAACAGAGCTTTCCAAAACGCACGATATTATTAAAGCTGTTGTTGGATGGATTAATTTATGTGCAGCAAATATTGAAGAAAAGTTGGAACATTTTGCTGAACACAAAATCATTAAAGGATATCGGCATATTGTTCAAGCCGAGCCAAATGATTTTTTGTTGCGTAAAGATTTTCAGAGAGGAGTGAGGGCGCTGAAGAAATATAATTACACATACGATATTTTGATTTTCCCGAAACAGCTTCACTCAACACTTGAATTCGTTTCAAAATTTCCTGACCAGAAATTGGTGATTGACCATTGTGCAAAACCTGAAATAAAAAATAAAAAAATTGATGACTGGAAATTTTTGATGAAAGAAATTGCGCAAAACAAAAATGTATTTTGTAAAGTGTCGGGCTGTTACAGAAGCTGCATGGAAAGGCTGGACGCCCGCTGATTTTTATCCATACCTTGATGTGGTGTTCGAATGTTTTGGAGCCGACAGGTTACTGTTTGGCAGCGACTGGCCTGTGATTTTGGTTTCAGGGATTTATGTGCAGTGGAAAAGCTTGCTGGAAAAATACATGGAGAATTATAAAGAAGAAGACAAAGAAAAATTTTTTGGAGTGAATGCAGAGCGTTTTTATGACCTCTGAATTTGTAAATGGTCAATGGTGAATTGTGGTTGAGCATTCTAAAGATGACTTCGACTAGCTCCGGCTTTCAGGCCGGAGAATGGAAATTGATGTTTTCACAAATTATGATGCTGAAGCCGAATAGAATATCAACAGTAAAAGAGTGCGACGCAAGAATGCTGAGTAAAGTTGATTGGCTGGATACAAAAATAATAATTGATAATTAGTAATTGATAATTAGTAATTGATAATTAGTAATTGATAATTAGAAAAGCGATTTCGAATCTTAGAAATCGTACATCACACATCTAAAATCATACATCAAAATGGACTTACATCTTACTAATAAAGTTTTTATAGTAACCGGCGGCGCGAGAGGAATTGGAGCTTCGATCAGTCAATCAATTGCTGCTGAAGGCGGCATAGTTGTGATTGCAGGAAGAGATAAGAACGACAACCATCAAATTGTAGATGACATCGTGAAAAAGCGTGGCAGAGGGGCTTCGCACACGGTTGAACTTGCAGAGCCCGGTGCATGCAAAGAAGTGATCGAATTTGCCATTGAAAAATATAGCCGTATTGACGGGATAGTAAACAATGCCGGAGTGAACGATGGCGTTGGCCTTGCAAATGGCTCGCCGGAAAAATTTATGGGGTCGCTGCAAAAAAACCTGAGCCATTATTACAACCTTGTTCATTATGGATTGCCCCACTTGAAAAATACAAAGGGCAGCATTGTAAATATTGGTTCAAGGTTTCAGTAACCGGACAAGGAAGCACATCAGGTTATGCCGCTTCAAAAGGAGCCATCAATGCATTAACAAGAGAATGGGCGGCAGAGCTGCTGCCATTTTCAATCCGTGTGAATGCCGTGTTGCCCGCAGAAGTGTGGACACCGTTGTATGAGAATTGGATAAAGACTTTTTCTGACCCCGATGCAAAAATGAAATCCATCACATCAAAAATTCCTTTGGAGAAGAGGTTTACCACATCAGAAGAAATTGCAGATACAGTAGTGTTTTTATTGAGCGATAAATCGAGCCATACAACCGGGCAAATTTTGTTTGTTGATGGCGGGTACACACATTTAGACAGGTCGCTGACTTAAATTATTCCCCAACAAATCCTTCCAGGTCTCTTCGCTGTTTTTTTGTTGGCCTCCCAACTTTACTGAGCCGTTTTCCTGTATGGAAACTTGCGGCTTGAAATTGCAATCTTTCAATTTCTTCAACAGGAGTAATATCAAGATAATATTTTATTGCTTCTGCATATTGAACACGATTGTGCAACAAGCCTGTTACTTTAATCCTCCATTTTTTTGCTTCAGTTTTTACGTCATACTCATCGTCTATGTTCACATGCCTTGAAGGCTTGGCCTGCGCTCCATTGAATTTCACCTTCCCTTTTTCACAGGCTTCAGATGCGAGCGAGCGTGTTTTGAATAAGCGGATTGACCAGAGATATTTATCGAGGCGGAGTTTTTCTTTTTTGTCGTTCATATTTTTTTCGAAAATGTTTGTTTCATATACTTCTTCACTTTTTTCCAGGATAAATCCGGAGACAATAATTCAGGGTCTTCTTCTTCATCCGCATTTTCAAAATAGACAAGACTCATTAATACCATCCATATTTTATCTTCACCGTATTTTGAAGAAAAATTTTCCATTAGTTTATCAGGTGCCTAAAATTTGGGATAATTGAAAAATATCATAAAAGTCTTTTTTGCTGCCTCTTTTAGTAACGGAAAACAATTTCATTGCCGATACGTCATCTACTGAAAAAAATCTTATTTTATCTATTGTTTCAATAGGATGCAATAGCGCAAATGGATGATGAACCCAATCAACTTTTACATTATTAATAAAACCAAAAAGCATATGCTTGTTGTTGCTGCGGTAAGTGTAATCGAAATCAATTTGAAGCAAATCACTTAGCTTAACAGAATCAAATGTTTTTACGGAAAACAAATCTAAGTCAATACTTTTTCGATGCCCATATCGCAAGGAAAGATTAGTGCCCCCTACTAATGCAAATTCTTTTAAATAATCTTTGGACTGCAATTCAAGAAGAGTCTTGTGTGTAACATCATTAATAGTATTCAGGTGCAACATGAATTTTTTTGAGAGGTATGTTCAGATAATTGCTCATGAAGTTGGCAGTTTTTTTATCAAGCGTTTTACTTTTTACAACTGCCTTAGTTAATTGTTTTCTGGAATATATTTTGAATATCAATCTAACATCATTTGTAAAACCTCTTGTTAATACACGCTCTATGATGAACTGCGCATTTTTTTGCCAATCCAGTTTTTCTGGATTAATATCCCAGAATATTTTCTTATCAAGCGATTCTTTAACTGTCATTTATTAAAATTAGAAAACATTTTAATCAGCCAAAATGCAACAGCCTGATTTTTTAGCTCATCTCCGCAAAATATTTGTGGAAATAAGGAATCGTTTCTATGCCTTTATAAAAATTGGCGAGGTCAAATTTTTCATTGGGAGAATGAAGATTATCGCTGTCCAATCCAAACCCCATGAACACAATTTTTATCCCTAATTCTTTTTCAAACAATGCGCAGATTGGGATGCTTCCTCCGCCGCGAACAGGGATGGGTTTTTTATTGAAGGTTGCTTCAATTGCTTTTTCAGCTGCTTTGTATGCTTTTGAATCAATAGGTGTCATGTAAGGTTCTCCGCCATGATGTTCAGATGCTTTGACAGTAACAGCTTTTGGAGCAACGCTTTCAAAATAGCGCAATAATTTTTGTGTGATTTTTTCTGATGATTGATTTGGTACCAACCTCGCAGAAATTTTTGCATACGCTTTTGATGGTAAAACAGTCTTTGCTCCTTCATCTGTATATCCGCCCCAAATGCCATTCAGTTCTAGCGTTGGGCGTATTCCTGTTCTTTCATTGGTTGTATATCCTTTTTCTCCCCAAACTTCATCGATGCCCAAATCTTTTTCATATTCTTTTTCATCGAAGGGCGCATTTGCCAACAGCTTTCTTTCTGTATTGTTTGCTTCAATCACATCATCATAAAACCCCGGGATGGTGATATGATTGTTCTCATCATGACAGTCTGCGATCATTTTTGCCAGAATGGTGATTGGGTTTGCAACCGCGCCTCCATAAACGCCGCTGTGCAGGTCGCGGTTTGGCCCGGTTACTTCTACTTCAATATATGAAAGGCCGCGAACGCCAATATCGATTGATGGGTTTTCCAAACTGATCATCGATGTGTCGCTGATCAGTATCACATCTGCTTTCAACAAATCTTTGTGCGATGCGACAAATTTCCCCAGGTTCGGCGAGCCCACTTCTTCTTCTCCTTCAATAATAAATTTAATGTTTGTTGAAAGCGAATTTGTTTTGCTCATGATTTCAAATGCTTTCACATGCATATAAAACTGTCCTTTGTCATCGCATGATCCACGCGCAAAAATTTTCCCATCTTTAATTACCGGCTCAAAAGGCCCGCTGTGCCAGAGGTTCAACGGATCGGCGGGCTGAACATCGTAATGGCCATAAACCAACACAGTCGGCTTTGTGGCATCAATAATTTTTTCCGCATACACAATCGGGTGGCCTTCAGTTGAAAAAATTTCTGACTTGTCGACACCCGCTTCCAAAAATTTTTGTTTCACTGCTTCTGCGCAATGCTCCATATCTTTTTTGTGCTCGCTCTTTGCGCTGATAGAAGGCATGCGCAATAAATCAAGCAGTTCATTTAAAAAACGCTCTTTGTTTTGCTCCTGATAATCTTTCCAAGCTTGCATATAATTTCTGTATTTATTTCATTACGATTGAAGAGCGAAAGTAGGATGTTTTGATTTATTATGTAACGGGCAAGGGTAATTCGCTTCAGCATCGTTGTGTCACTCACTTTTACTGATAGTAATTCTATTGAGCTGTGGCTTTACTAACAAAGGTTTCCTGTTCTGATAATTAATTTTTAATCGTTCAAAATTGCGGCAACCTGTTCATCCTAGTTTGTGAATATTTTTCCACAGAAAAAAGGTAATGAAAGTAATAAAACAAAAAGGCCGTGCAATTAGCACAGCCTTTTTTATAAACCCTGTTATAGTATTTCTTAAGAAAATAAACCACCTTTTTTCAATTCTTTTGTTCCTTCACCTATCTTATAACCATTGTGATAAATTTCAACTTTGTACATGCCTTTTTGGAAACCGTTTGGCTGTTTCCATGAAAAAGTTACAGGTTTAACTTTGCCTGCTTCCATGTCAACAGATACTTTAGAAGTATATGACTTGTCTCCGTCTTCGCGTGATGTAAAAGTTCCTGAACCCATTGATGAATCAGAAATCATTTTGCCATCAGGGCCTGTTATCGAAACGTACACATCCGTTTGGCCTGTTGCCGCAATACGATTTGTGACGTCGAACGATACCATCAATTTGTCTGCTCTTTTTGCTTTGTCAGTTTCCTTTTCCTGCCCGTTTTTCTTATCCTGCACTGCAACTACTTTTATATTGTTCGCAAAAAGAGTAGATGCAATATCAACTTTTTTTGAAAGCGAATCTTTGGCAATTGTAGTTGTTTGCACATCAGAAGTGAGCTTGGTATTATCTTGCGTCAATTGTGCATTATCCTGAGTAAGCCCTTGATTTGCTTCGGTGAGCCTCGCAACATCTTTTTCCATGCCACTTATTTTATCATTCAATTGGCCAATCAATTCTTCTGCTTTTTTCTTTTCAGCCACCGTCATGTTTTCTTTATTCAGTATAGCACGTATCTGTGTTTTTAATTTGCCGATGTCTTTTTGCCTGTCAGTAAGCATGCCTTGCAATTTGTTGTTGTAACCGGTCAAAGAATCAAGTCTTGCCAAAGCATTGTCAAAATTGCCTTGTACTTGCCCTTTTTCATCACTGATTTTTGCAATCTGAGTCTGATCGGTTTGGTGAACCTGCTCATGGTTATTGTTTGAAACCATGGCATAAATTGCGCTTCCTATTAAGCCTGCTGCCAACAAGCCCATAATTAAATTTCTTGAGTCTTTCCTTCGAGGTTCGTTATACGGCGCCTGATTTGGATAATTTGTAGTGTCCATTGTGCTGATATTTTTGTTTTTTAAAAAATTAATAAGCCGTTTCGGCAACTAGGGTAATTTGTGGGTGCGACTAGGAATAAAGGCGGTAAGATTAAACAGCTGTGTAATAAGATTATTCTAAAACCATGCCAAAGCAAAACAAAAAATGACAAACAGGGGTTTAATGAGGCCAGTTTTTTAAGAGCTGTCGCTTAATTTGGCTATTTGTTAAAATTTTGTTGAGCGATCATTTTAAAAAAAAGGAAGGCTGAAATCATCAAAAAAGAAATAAAAAAATATTTTTTTGGGCATCGTTGTTCAAGTTATCACAGTTTATTATGTAGCCATCATAGCTACTATACTAGCAATGAACAACTAAGTAAATAGCTGGAAGTAATATCACTTGCGGACTGTGATAACGGCTTGTACGCAAATCATAGCAAATCAACTAAAATGCACTGTGGACAAGCACTATAGGGGTTTTACGATAGCCAAATCCGGAACGAATTTTGCTTTATTATAATCGTTCACAAATTGTTTTAACAATCTAAATTCAGTACCATGAAATCACAATTACAATCTACAACTGCAAAAGCAACTAAAGGCATTTCTAACGCAATCGCTTTCATATTAGCTGTTTCTTTGGCTCTTGGCTTAGGTTGCCTCGTAGTTTTCGTAAGCTAATCATCGCACTTTAGCGTATTTCAACAAGGTTGCTATACAATTCATTTTGTCAATAGCTTGAACAAGCATTGCACATTAATGAATGATCGTATCCTTTTTATATTTTGTTTGCAATTCAATGAAAGAATTTTTCAACTGAAAGTTTATGCTGAAAAAGTCAGCTTAATTCTTTCAATGCTTTTACGAGCACTTCTAATTCTTCTGGCATTGTAAATAAATTGGGTGTTATCCTGCATCCATGCACGTTTGCGGAATCAATGGCAACCGTGTATATCTTATATTTTTTTAAAAGTGTGTCTGCTAAATCAGCAGGCTTCATTCCTTCAATACCCACATTGGCAATGCCACATGCGCGTTGCTCTTCTACAGGCGTGTTCACTATAACTTTTGGAATGTTGCGCACCTGGCTTGTCCAATATTTTTGGAGAAACCTTAAGCGCTCTTCTTTTCTTCCAGCCCCGATTTTTTCGTAATAGTCTATTGCCGCATTAATTGCTAAATCAGTATGTACCGGGTGCGTGCCGATGTGATTCAATCGCAAAATATCGTCATCTTTTTTTTCAGCTTCTGCCAGCAACGGCCACACTTTATGTGTGTTTTCTTTTTTAACATAAAGCATGCCTGCACCAAGTGGGGTGCTAAGCCATTTATGCAAGCTGGCTCCATAATAATCACAGTTAAGATCAGAAATTGCAAACTGAATGTGCGCAATTGCATGAGCGCCATCAACCATCACATCCACACCTTTGCTATGCGCCATGTCGCAAATTTTGCGCACCGGCAAAATATGGCCTGTAATGTTGATAATGTGGGAAATCATCAACAAGCGTGTTTTGCCGGTGATTACTTTTGCATACAGGTCTACAATTTCATCGTCAGACGATGGGTGATTTGGAACGGAAATAATTTTATTGACAACACCATATTTTTTTGCCACAAGCTTAAACATCTCCAGCATGGAGCCATAATCCTGCTCAGCCATAACGGCTTCGTCGCCTGCATTCCAATGCAAGCCCCCAATAATCATATCGAGCGATTCGGTAGCGTTGCGGGTAATGATTAGCTCATCTGTAGGACAGCCTGCAAGCTTTGCAACTCTTGCGGCAATTGCTTTTTTATTGTCGAATTGAACCGTGCGCATATAATACGAGCCTTCATAATTCACCATACGCACTTTGCTAATGAAATTTTCAAGGAGCTCTTCAGGCAGAAAATTATAATAGCCATTTTCGAGATTGATATAATCCGGCTTAAGCTTGTAGCCCGATCTTACAGCAGCCCAGAAGTTTTCATTTTTTGCAACTTCATTTGCAGGCAAATGATTTATTGTATTTATATATTCAGCCAACAGACTGTTGGAACAAGCAGCACTCATTCCTGCCAAAGCCAGCTTTTTTATGAAACTGCGTTTATGCATAAGTGTTAGTTATTGGCATGAAGAATTAATATTGTATGATTTTATTTAAATATACGAAGTAAAAAAATGGAAGAGCAAATTGAGGGGCCAAATAAAAATCATATAAAGTGAAAGAACCGGAAAAGAAAAAATAATAATCAGCTTTATCCTTAAATCTTTTTCGTTAGGTTTGTTACAGCGTAACCAAAACTCTATCCTCAGTTAATACCGCCCACCCTCAGCCAAAACAATTTATTGAGCAATTTGCTTGTCTGTTTAGCCAAACTGACTTTATCATAACCCAATAACAGTTATTATGAAACAAAACTTCTGCTTATCAAAATGTTTAGTAGTTGCAAAAATTACTTTCCTGAAATTATTTATGATGCTGTTGCTGATCAGTAACGCTCATGCACAAACGATAATTAAGGGCAGTGTTACAGACGGCCAGACCAATAAGCCGCTTGAGGGAGCAAGCATAAGCATAAAAGGAAAAACAATTGGAGTGACAACTGATGTAAATGGAAATTTTTCCATTTCGGCAGATGATAAAACAGTATTGGTTATTTCGCATATTGGCTATCAAAGCATGCAAATTTCAGTTGGCAGCAAAACCATTGTAAACGTTGCATTGCAACCTTCGTCCGGGGTTTTGAAAGATGTGGTTGTAACTGCATTGGGCATTACAAGAGAGAGGCGTTCTGTTGGTTATTCCGTGTCGGAAGTAAAAGGGTCTACGCTTACTGAAGCCCGCGAAAACAGTTTTGTGAACGGTCTTGAAGGTAAAGTTGCAGGCGTGAATGTTAGTGGTGTGGCAACACGGCCCTAATGGTGCAACCAACGTGGTAATCCGGGGCATTACTTCGATGACTGGAAGCAGCCAGCCGCTTTATGTAATAAATGGAATTCCGCTGGTAAATAATAATTATAATACAACAGATGTGGTAAGCGGGTATGGCGGTAAAGACGGTGGCGATGGGATCGGCGATATCAATCCTGATGATATTGAAACCATTTCAATTTTGAAAGGTGCAGCAGCCACTGCATTATATGGTTACCGTGGTGCAAACGGAGTTATTTTGATTACCACAAAAAAAGGAAAAAGCACTGATGGCCTGGGTATTGAATTGAACTCGAATTATGTTCTGCAGGATGTAATTGATAACACTGATTTTCAAACGGTGTATGGGCAAGGTTACAATCAGGCCAAACCTATTAGCGCCGCAGATGCTCTTGGGTCGATGGAATCAAGCTGGGGTGCTAAAATGGATGGCACGCTTGTTCCTCAATTCGATGGAGTTTCAAGGCCATATGCAGAAGCTGCAAAAGGCAACCTCGCACGTTTTTACAGACAGGGGGCTGCGGGAACCAACACGATATCTTTCAGCAAAGGGTTTGGTGACGCAGGTGCTACGCGATTTTCTTTCAGCGATCTTGACAATAGAAGCTATGTGCCCAATGCAGGGCTTCAACGATTGACTTTTGGCCAAACTACCAATCTGAAATTGGATAAGCATTTATCGTTAGACCTGTCATCACAATATGTTTCTGAGTACACAAAAAATGCCCCGAATGTTGCGGATGCTGTTGGCAATTTAAATTGGGGGCCTATGTTCGTTCCGCCGAATATAAATATTACCACATTAGCGGGCCAAATCATGATGGAACAATGGCGAACGGTTACGAGCTGAATCCTTTTTCTGACGTGTATACAACGAATCCTTATTTTGCTGCATACAAGTTTCAGGGCGCCATTCATCGCAACCGCTTTATTGGTTCTGCCAATTTGAAATATACTTCTGATAATGGATTTTTTGTTGGGTTCCAGGTTGCAGATGATTATACAAATGACCGCAACACCAATATCACGCCCACAGGGACCGGTTATGAACCCGGTGGGGATATGAGTGAGCAAAATGTAAAACAAACGGAATTGAACCTCGATCTCACAGCGGGAAAGAAATTTAAATTTTCAAAAGACTTAACATTCAATCTGCTTGTTGGTGGAAACTACAGGAAATCTGTGCAGGAATATTTTACTTCTTACGGATATACTTTTGCTCAGGATTTTGTATACAACATACAAAATTTGGAAACACCTCAGGCAAGCTATTCGCTTAACAACGAAGAATATCAATCTTTATATGCAAGCGGCGATTTTGCTTACAAAAATTATTTGTACTTAACAATTACAGGCCGCAATGACTGGTACTCAACCTTAGCTCCCGGAAAAATAAATTATCTGTATCCTTCCGTCAGCGCAGCATTTGTATTCTCCGAGCTCATGCATATGCCATCTATCGGACCTCGGAAAATTAAGGATCAGCTACGCAAGCGTGGGCGGCGCTGCAGATCAGCCTTATCAAACTTTGCAAACCTACAACATACAAGGAACGTTGATTGTGCCAAGCGGAACGTACCCAATTGGCGTTGCTGGCGGCTCAACTGTTCCGAACAGCGCTTTAAGGCCTTCGGAGCGGCAGGAATTTGAAGTGGGCACTGAAATGGATTTTTTTAAAAACAGGCTCAGGTTCGATCTGGCAGTTTATCAGAAAAAAGTGATCAATGATATTGTTCCTGTCAATATTGATCTTACATCAGGATATAATTCTGCGCTTCTCAACGTAGGGACACTTCGCGTGAACGGTATCGAAATGGAACTTGGAGGCACACCGATTAAAAACGCCAAATTCAGCTGGGATGTGGATTTCAACGGCAGCTATACTGCAAGCAAAATATTATCATTGGGCAATGGGCAGCAGGAAATAACACTTGGTTCCGCAACACCCGATTGGGGCTCCATTGCATACATTCAGCAAATTGTCGGCAAATCTGCTCAGCAAATAATTGCAGAGTCACCGGCTCTTGACGACAATGGCAAAATTATTATCAACCCCGTTACTGCCGCACCTGATCCATCAGCATCGTTGCCGAAAGATTATGGCACTGCAATAGACCCGTGGACGATGGGCATTACCAACACGTTCCGGTATGGGCATTTTAATTTGTCGTTTTTGATTGATGGGAAATTTGGGGGCAAATTATTTTCGAACTCAAATTTTGTGGCATATACACAAGGGCTGGCAAAAGCAACGACAGTAGGCAGAGATTTAACTTACGGAACAGAAGGCGATCAACCTGCAACATATTATGGCAATTGGGCAAATGCCAATCAGGGATTGTTTGTGTATGATGCAAGCTTCATCAAATTCAGGCAAATTATTTTTGGATATGATTTTCCGACCAAAATATTTAATAATAAAATCCGGGGCCTGAGGCTCAGCTTTGTTACAAGAAATGTTTTCACTATTATGAAGCATGTGCCAAATGTTGATCCGGAAGCCAACTACTCCGCATCCATTTATTCTCAGGGTTTGGAATCTGCTTCGGTTCCTTATTCAAGAACTTTTGGCTTTAACCTGAACGTAAAATTTTAACTAACTATGAAACTCAATAAGCTTATTAATATGAAACTTAAAATAAAATTTTTAATAGCAATCGCATCATTGACGATTGTTTTTTCTTCTTGCAAAAAACAGCTTTTAGAAACAAACACCAATCCCACAGCAACAACGGCGGATATTTATAATCCTAATTTTTTGCTAACGACCACGCAGCTCATGTACACCGGGAGCACAGATTTTGGTGCAGAAAACTGGCAAAGTGAGTGGGGCGAAATCGCAGGTTTTATTCAGCACGTTGCTTCAACAAACACTGCTTTTTATTCAGGCGATAAATACCTGAACACTGTTGGAAATTTTGGCGTTTATTTTACACATGCTTACGTATATCAGGTACAGCCGGTTGTTGAGCTATATCAGCTCACGCTTAATAAACCTCAATATAAAAACCTTCACCAAATGGCCAGGATCATGAAGGCGCTGATATTTGAACGCATAACAGATATTTACGGCGACATACCTTACTTTCAGGCGGGCTTAGGTTATTACAGCAGAATATATGCTCCGATATACGATAAGCAGCAAGATATTTATACTGATTTATTAAATGAAGTTTCGCAAGCTACCGATAGCCTTGATGTAAATGCTGATTATCCTACCGGCGATGTATTTTATTCATCTTATGGAACATCGCAAATCAGCGAATGGATAACATTCGGGAATACTTTATTGCTGCGCATGGCCATGCGGTTGACAAACGTGAACCCTACAACGGCGCAGTCGTATGTAAATAAAGTTCAAGGTCTAACCATGGCAAGCAATAATGATAATGCAATTGTTCAGCATGAAGTTGGTAACGAAACACAAAACAGAGATTCATGGTCAATTTTGCAGGAAGACAGTGCCGATCTTAAATTGTGCAGCACTTATATCGATTCGCTGCAATACAATGGAGACCCACGGCTTCCTTACATGTCAGAAATATTTATTACGGAAGATACAACTAGTGCAGACCAGCAAGGCTTGCCTCCGGGCTATATAATCGGCGGTCTAAATCCTGCTACTGATATTACTCAAAGGCCCGACTATCCTGCTCTTGGAATGGAAGGTTATTCAAGGCTTAATGACAACATTTTAAGCTATACTGCTCCGAATTTGATTTTAACTTATGCTGAATCGGAATTTTTATTGGCTGATGCTGCCAAGCGATGGGGAATAACTACCAGCGGAACTGCCCAACAGCATTATGAAAATGGCGTATTGGCGGCCATCACACAATTGTCTGCGTTCGGCGATGCTTCCACCATCGACCCTGGCCTGGCTCAGGCTTATTACGATGCGCATCCTTACAACGATGCAATTGGCCTTAATCAGATCAACACCCAATTCTGGCTTTCAACTGTTATGAATGAATATGAAGCATGGTTCAACTGGCGCCGCACCGGCTATCCGTTATTAACGCCAACCAATTACACAGGCAATGTAACAAACGGAACTATTCCCAGAAGACTGGAATACCCAAGCAGTGAAAAAATTACGAACGAAACAAATTATGAAGCAGCTGTTGCCCGCTTGCAAGGGGGTGATTTATTGACCAGCCGCATGTGGTGGGACCCGCAATAAATTATTATTCAGGTATTTTTTTCTGACATTCCAAAAATATTTTCGGGTATATATTGCCGTTAATAATTATCATTTATTTAATTACCAGGCACTGCGAAAAATAATTTATTTACCGATCGTCATCTTTTTGATATGGCTGGCATTTGCCACGCGAACACATCAGCAGTGGTTTCATCCTTTGATTGTAAAATACGGCGGCGACACTATTTGGGCAGGCATGTTCCTGATTTTTCTTCGGATATTTTTTGCTAAAACAAAATTATGGAAGCTGGCAATTATCTGCTATGCATTAGGCGTGGCCGATGAAATATCTCAGCTTTATCACGCGCCGTGGATTGATTCGATCCGCAACACAGCTATCGGCGGCGCCATGCTCGGCCATGAATTTGTGTGGAGCGATATTGCTTGTTATGCCGTGGGCACTCTTCTTGCATTTGTATTTTTATTGATTATAGAATAAGAAGAAAAAAGATTAAGATTGAAAAATTACTAATTAATATCTGGCAAATCCTGCGCTGAAAGTTTTTTTCCTGAACTTTAAAATATAATGTCTGCATGCCCGTCTAACTATTCAGTATGGATGAGATGTTGACGATACAACCGGTAATGAGCAGCCCTTCGCGGAAAAATATCAGCAGCGTGATCAGCCAGTTTGGCAAGCGGCTTTTTGGCTTCATCCGCCAGCGGGTGAACAATGAAGCCGATGCGGAAGATATTTTGCAGGATGTTTGGTACCAACTCACTGCAACTGTTGATGCCGAGCCGATTGAACAGGTGAGCAGCTGGCTTTTTACGGTGGCGAGAAATAAAATCATCGACAGCTACCGGAAGAAAAAACCTGAATCGCTGGAAGATGCGCTTAGTTTTGAAAACGAAGACGGAGAAATAAATTTCAGAGAAATTCTTTTGGCAGATAATAACAGCAACCCCGAAACAGAGCATTTGCGGAACCTTTTCTGGAAAGAATTACAGGATGCATTAGAAGAACTGCCTGAAGAACAACGCATGGTTTTTATCTGGAACGAGCTCGAGGATATCCCGTTCAAAGAAATTGCTGAAAAAACAGGAGTTCAGATCAACACGCTCATCAGCCGCAAGCGCTATGCAGTGCTGCATTTGCGCGACAGGCTGCAAACATTGTACAACGAGATTATTAATTATTAAAAAGATTTTTTTATGAGACGAGGATTTAACAAAAGGAAGCTTTTATATATGATACCGCTTGGTATTTTAGGTATCGCGGCTTTTCTGGGAATTTTTGGAGGCATCGTAATGTTGCTATGGAACAATGTGCTTGCCGTGGTGCTGCACATTTCAACCATCAACTTTTGGCAGGCAGTGGGCATTCTTGTGCTGAGCAAAATATTATTCGGCGGATTTCGCGGATGCCCATGGGCCGTAAGCGCGAGTGGAAAGAAAAAATGCAGCAAAGGTGGGGAAATATGACACCCGAAGAAAGAGAAAAATTTAAACAGGAATGGGGAAACCGCTGTGGCCGCAGGTTTGGAGGAAGATTTGAAGAAGAGAAAAGAGCAGAACAACAACAGTAATGCCAATCAGAGAATTATTAATTAGTAATTATTAATTAATAATTCTCTTTAAAAAAACATTTTAAAAGAACAACATGCAAACTATAACTGCAATACAAAATCATGCTTCTCAACAAAGGTTGAATTATTTCAAACAAATTGTTGAATGCATCTCTACACCAAAAAATAAAGTGCTGAGCCAATGGACTGTTGAGCAATTGCACATTGAACCTTACCAGCATATTCTTGAAGTTGGCTTTGGCCTGGGAAACACACTACGGGAAGTTGCCAATAAATTGCAATCCGGTTTTATTGCCGGGATCGACGAATCTGTTGAAATGTTTCAGCATGCAAACAGAAAGAACAAAGTTTATTTGCAAAAAGAATTGATGCAACTGCATATCGGAGCTATTAACGAGCTTCCATATCCGCCACAATATTTTCACAGCATTTATGCAACCAGCATTTATTCTTCATGGAAACAGCCGGAATATAAATTCATGCAATTGCAATCGATGTTAAAAAACGCCGGCAAGCTTGTAACCGTGTTCCAGCCTCGCTTTGCAAAAACTGAGAAAGATCTCTGGAACGTGGCGGAAAAAATCCAGGAAGAATATCATGAAGCTGGACTTAAGGATATCCGTATCTCTTTCCGCGATATGAGCCCTGCAAATGCAATTGCTGCGGTTGGGTTTAAGGAATGAGTTGATAATAATGATCTCCAACAAAATGATTACCAATTGCAGGCTTTTAATTATGTTCCAAAATCTTTAAGGCTTCATCGTCTTTGTATTTGATGATTAATTTTTTTAGCCAGCTTTTCAGGTCGGCAATAATTTTTTCATTTTCTTTTTTGCAGTAGATGTTATGGATTTCGTGTGGATCTTTTGTAAGATTATATAGCTCCCATGAACTCATGCCTTCATAAAAATAGATCAGCTTATATTTTTCGGTGCGGATTCCAAAATGCGGGTGCACATGATGCGGCTGAGGAAATTCATAGTAATGATAATACACTTCATTGCGCCAGGGAATAATCACATTCTTTTTTTTACTTAATAATTTCAAAAAAGAAACGCCTTGTATGTCGGCAGGTATTTTTGTTCCGGCAATATCAAGCAAAGTCGGCGCCCAATCTATGTTTGAGACAAACTCACGGATCACAGTTCCCGGTTTGATCATGCCGGGATATCGAATCAAAAAAGAACTGCGCAAGGATTCTTCATACATAAATCTTTTATCGAACCAACCATGCTCTCCTAAATAAAAACCCTGATCGGATGCATATATCACAACCGTATTTTGTGATAGCCCTTTTTGATCAATATAGTCCAGCAGTTTTCCGATATTACGGTCCAGCGATTTTGCAGTAGCATAATAATCTTTTAAATACCGCTCATATTTCCAGCGCACCAGTTCTTTGCCTGATAATTTTTTGCTGTCAAATTCTTTGCTTATTTTATTTTCATAATAATCAACAAAAATTTTTTTCTGCTCGGGTGTAAAGCGGTTGTATATATCATCCTTATCATAATCCACATGCACTTTAAGATCTTGCTGAAGGCGCATCGTTTTATCAATTGTCATATCCTGATCTTTCGCGGCCAGCCTGTTATCATAATTATCATAAAATGTTTCAGGCAAAGGAAAATCGATATTATCGTATGCGCCCAAATCTTCCAGTGCAGGCAGCCATTCGCGATGTGTGGCTTTTTCACCAATCACTAAAAAGAAAGGTTTTGACGTATCGCGGTTATCGAGCCAATCAGTAGAAAATTTTGTGATGAGATCGGTTACATAACCATTGCAGCGAACAGTATCATTTTTATAACCGATGAAATCCGGATTATAATACACGCCTTGCCCTGGCAAAACATTGAAATAATTAAAGCCATTGTATGGGAGGTTTCCCAAATGTAATTTTCCTATCCATGCCGTTTGATAACCGCTTTGCTGCAACAAAGCAGGAAATACTACCTGATCAAAATTGAATTTTCGTTCGTTGAATTTATAACCGTTCAAATGGCTGTACTTGCCCGTAAGCAATGTGGCACGGCTTGGCCCGCAAATAGAATTGGTCACAAAATTATTAGTGAGCAAAGCGCCTTCTTTTGCAATCCTGTCAATATTTGGAGTGAGTATTATTTTGTTGCCGTATGCACTTGTTGCCTGATATGCATGATCATCAGAAAAAATAATGAGAATATTTGGGCGTGCGGCCTGTGCTAATAAAAATCCGGATGGCTCGCTTAATAATACAATCAACAAAAGATTTCTAAATTTCTTTTTCATGTATAGCAATTTAACCCGATGAAATTAACGCAAATAAAAATTACGACGGCTTGTAAAGAATATAATATCGGTTTTTGGATACCAGCGATAGTAATTCTATTTGCCATCGTTGCGTCGCAATCCTTTCGTCTTTAATGCTACTATTGAGCTTTCGCCTGCTAACAGCAACAAACCTCTGTTCATTAACAATAGCTTCACCAGCGCTGATTAAATCATAAACATTATTTACTGTCTTATTACTGAGGTTTTATAGCAATAGCTAAAAGCCTTGAAATAGTAAAACAAAAATCTACAATTATGAAACGTTTATTTTTCGCCTTAGTTTTTATTGCAGGCACATTGGCAGTTTCTAACGTAAATGCACAACCGCATTTCAGAGGCAGAATTGGTTTCGGGTTCCCGCACCCACATGCTTTTTTTGCGCCTCCTCGCCCTGCACTAATTTACCCACCGGTTCCCGTGCCTTATTATGGAACAGGAGTGGTAGTGGGAGGCCCGGCTTATGGATACGGCTACGGTTATCGCCACTATGCCCCATATTATCGTGAACATAGAAGCTACCGTGGTAGAAGGTAGTAATAATATCAAGTTTAAAGAAACATAAAAGCTCATCGCAATGATGGGCTTTATTTTTTATGAAATGATTGAGGAGTTGAATGCTATTATAGATATGAAATTAAAAAGCCCGCTATTTCAGCGGGCTTTTTAATAAAACCATTCAAGACTTATTTATTTGGTTGAGGTGTATAACGCAAGTAAGGCTTCACAATCTTCAATCCCTTAGGGAATTTCTTTTGTGCATCTTCTGTTGACACAGCAGGAACCACAATCACATCTTCGCCTTCAACCCAATTAGCAGGAGTTGCCACACTATAATTCGCCGTCAATTGTAAAGAATCAAGCACACGCAATACTTCCACAAAATTTCTTCCTGTTGATGCAGGATAAGTGATAATCAGTTTCACGGTTTTATCCGGTGCAATAATCACTAATGACCGAACTGTTGCTGTTGCTGAAGCATTTGGGTGGATGAAATCAAACAATAAAGAAACTTTTCTCTCATCATCAGCGATAATCGGAAAGCCAACAGAAACATTTTGTGTTTCGTTGATATCATTTATCCAACTCAAATGTTTATCCAACGGGTCAACACTCAATGCAAGCACTTTTGTATTGCGCTTTGCGAATTCTTCGTGGAGCAAAGCCGTTTTGCCAAGTTCAGTTGTGCAAACAGGCGTATAGTCTGCAGGATGAGAAAATAAAATTCCCCAGCCATTTCCGAGGTAATCATAAAAGTCGATATCACCGGCGGTAGTTTTCGCCTGAAAATTTGGAGCTGTATCTCCCAAACGTAAACTCATAATAGTATTATTTTAAAAGTTAAAAAACGGGCTGTAAAGATATTAATTCCCTATCATTATTGTAGACTATTTTCATTAAAATTTTATAACCCGCCTCCTTTGGTAATAATATACTTCCCGAAACGGTCTTTTACATCGTCTATGGCTTTGTAGATGCCTGTTTTTTTCTCCAGGTTCTCAAAAAGATTGGTTTGAACAGCTTCGTCAGTCAGCTCGCTTAAGCGGGCGCCTAATAATCTCACCGGTTCGCCTTTGCGGTATAGTTTGTGGAATAATTCTTTTGCTTTCGCGATGAGCTCGTCATCATAAAAGGTAAAAGGGATGCTTGTTTGGCGTGATGTGGTTTCAAAATTCGGGTAACGGATTTTTACAGCTATGCAACCTGAGGTTTTATTTTGCCGGCGCAGTTCATGCGCGATTTTTTCAACCTGGCGCACCAATTCTTTCATCAAAAAATTCAAGTCAGTCTTATTTTCTTCAAAAGTATTTTCAGTTGAAATGGATTTTGATTCATGATAAGGATCACTTCGCCATAATGAACCCCATTCGATTTATTGTGCAGATCGATTCCATATTTCCCGAAGCGTTTCTCCAATAATGCAACAGGATATTCGCTTAAATCTTTAATGGTTTCAATTCCCATTTCCTGTAAAGAGCTGCACATGTGTGTGCCCACACCAGGAATTTTACTGATTTTCAGTGGAGCTAAAAATTCTTTCTCACGACCAAAAGGAATATGCAGATAACCATTTGGCTTTGCTTCATCGGTTGCAATTTTCGCTACTAATTTATTCGACGCTAGCCCGAATGAAATCGGCAGTTTGGTTTTATCGATGATTTCCTGGCGCAGATCAATCACCCATTGATAAGGCTGAAAATATTTTTGCATACCGGTCAGATCCAAATAAAATTCATCAATAGAAGCTCGCTCAAACAATGGCGCTTTGGCTGCAATGATATCGGTTACCCATCTTGAAAATTTGCTGTATTCACCCCTTGATCCCCCAACGACTGTTGCATGCGGGCAAAGCTTCATCGCAGTCTTCATCGGCATAGCAGAGTGGATGCCGTATTTTCTTGCTTCATAACTGCACGCGGCAACTACGCCTCTTTCGCGTCCGCCAACAATCAATGGCTTGCCAATCAATGAAGGATCATTGAGCCGCTCGACAGATACAAAAAAGGCATCGAGATCAAAATGCGCAATTATTTTTTGTTGTGTATCGCTCATAATAAATTCCTGATAATAAATTTAGCAAAATTTATGGAGAGTTGGATGTTTGCTTAATTCCAGAACCGTTATTTGATTGTGAAAAGTGAAAGGATAAGAAAAATTAATTTTCGATTTCTTCGAATACTTTTTGTGCAGGCATTTCATCATAAGTTCTTCCGCCAAGTTCTCTACCGGTTTTCTTTTTATTAACGCCGCCCCATTGTTTGAAGAAGAAAGCAACTCCTTGTTCATCGCATTGTTGTTTGATATCCCAAACCCATAATTCATTTATTGGTCTTGCTTTTCTTCCGCTTTCACCACCAACAATTGCCCAATTAATATTTTCGAGATTCATATTTTGCAAAGGACCAATTAAAGGTTCGAGAGACAAAAACTTTGTCTTTGCATTAATATTTCTCAAATCATCAATGCGATTTATTACTTTTTGATTTTCCACAGAAACGCCCATCCAGATATTATTTGTCCAATTAAGATGATGATGCACTTCTTTCAATCTATCTGACCTTTTTGTTAATACCTGATAAGTATGCTGTGGCGTATCATTCATTACTGCAAAAACTTTCTGAATGAATGCAAGCGGAACTTCTGGATGAAACAAATCACTCATGGAATTTACAAATACAACTTTTCTTCCTTTCCATGAATAAGGAATATTCAAGCGCATCATTATGTGTTCTTACAGCAAAACCATCTTTATATTTTTCAATTCCCATTGCCTGCAAACGCCTTGTCATTACTTCTGCATAACAATATTTGCAACCCGCTGAAATCTTTGTGCAGCCTGTAGTTGGGTTCCATGTCATTTCTGTCCATTCGATAGAGGATTGTGCCATGTTATTTCTTGAGGATTCTATAATCTATTTTTTTGTTAGTCTTGTAAACATTATCGTATGTAAGTAACGGTGAAATTCCTTCAAATGCAATCTCCCCTTTCTTTTTCATCTCTTTTAAACATTCCGCTGCATGACTACCGATATGACCTTCTTCATGAACGAAATTCAAAGCTTCAAAGTTGTTTTTAATATGCCCTTCCAAAACATTCGTTCGTAGATTTTTCTTGAACTCTTCAATTTTTGTCAACTTTTTTCCGCTAAAAATATCTAATTGAATTTTCTTAGCATCATCATCAATGTCAAAATTTGCATCTCCATTGATAGGATTTCGTTTCCATGCGATATTTAAAAATTTATCAACTGCCAAAGGATGTTTTGCACCAAATATAATTCCAAAAATATTTGCTCCTTTTTTTATTGAATAAGGATATAATTTTAGTTTACTATTATTAGGCAATTTTTTTCTTAATTGTTCAATAATGTTTCTGTGAATAAATCTATATGGATTATTCCTAAGCAATTCGATATCTAAGTCTACGTGTCTTTTAAATTCATCTGTATTCCCAAGCCATTTGAAATAGGAGGATGAAACAAAATAAATAAAATCAGTTTGGTTTAATTTTTCAAGTTCTAATAGATATTTATCAGAAAGAAATTTGATTCCATTTTGGTCTAAGTAAATCAACGAAGGGAATTGCTTAATCTCTGAAATCAGCTTTGGAAATAAGTCTTCAAAATCTTCGTTGAAAAATTTTATCTCAATTGCTCGTTTCACATCTTTATGAGATTCGAGATATTCAGAGCATGCTTTTTGAAGAAGTTGAAATTTTTTTTGTTCTTTTTTGTTTGGTTCGAATTCGTTTAGAAATACTTTGATTTTTACTTTTTTCTGAAAAACGTTTCCAATTTGTTCTCGTATTTTTTCAAGAATACGAATAGGGCTGCCTGCAATGCCTTCTTTATCGAAGCCTGTTCCAGCGAAAAAATCAAAAATGCAAATAGTTGGAATAGCTTGCATTACAAATGTTGGAATCCACGCCTGAGCATAATCTTCAAATATCCCAAGCTTAACAATTGTGCCTTCATCAAAAGGTTCGTCATATAAGTCTTTATATGCCATGATAAGGTTAAACTAATTTCTATAAAGATAAATAGATAAGCACTCAAAACAACCTCCCTTGCTCGCCCGGTCTTCTGAACTGTGTTGTATCCAAGCTCCATTCTTCTGCATTCATTCCATACAGCTTTCCATATTTTTTATATTGCTGCGCTACCATTTGGGCAATACTTCCTTCGCCGCGCATGCGAACGCCCCAGCGTGTGTCGTTCACTTTTCCATCATGACTTTGTTCAATCAGATGCCAAACTTTATCTGCACGGTCAGGGAAATTTTTATATAGCCAGTCGTGGAATAAAAATTTAATCGCGCCATTCAAACGGATAAAAGTATACGCAGTGAATGTGGCACCGTTATCACGGGCTTCTTTCATGATGCGCTGCATCTCGTGCTCATTCAATCCGGGAATCATCGGACCCATCATAATTCCCATGCGAACACCGGCACTGCTCAATTCATTAATCACTTTCAGTTTTTGTTTGGCAGTAGTTGTTCGCGGTTCCATTATCCTTCGCAAATCTTCATTGAAAGATGTGATGGAAACCATTGCTGATACCAATCTTTTTTTCGCCATTTCCTGCAGCACATCTTTGTCTTTTAATATCCATGAATTTTTTGTGAGTATGCCAACCGGCTGGTTGAATTCATTGCACACTTCAAGCAATCCGCGAGTTAACCGATAGGTTTGTTCAGCAGGCTGATAACAATCTGTGTTGCCGCTAAGCATAATCGGAATGCATTGCCATTTGGGGTGCATCAGAAATTTGCGCAACAGTTCTGGTGCATTTTTCTTCACGATTATTTTTCTTTCGAAGTCAAGACCTGCGCTATAACCCCAGTATTCATGCACGTTTCGTGCATAGCAATAAATGCAGCCGTGTTCGCAGCCTGCATACGGGTTCATGCTGTAGCTCATGCCAACGTCAGGGCTTTCCACTTTGTTCACGATGGTTTTCGATTCCTGTTCCATGTATTGAGTTGATACATTTGTTTCTTCCCAATCATCGATTGCTTCAATGTGTTCTTTCGTGATTTCATCTTTCAGGAAACGGTTCTTCGTGTTGATTTGCGCACCGCGACCCGCGAAGTATTGCTCCGTTTCTTCTTTTTGTTTGGCAGCGACTTTATAATGGTCTTGCCGTAGTTTGTCTGACATGGTAATAATTTTTTTCTTTTGAACTAATTGAACCACGGAGACACTGAGACAAAGAGAGTACACGGAGGGAAATATTTGGAGGAGTAGCCACAGATTACACACAAGAACACAGATGATTTCCTTTTCTGTGAAAATCTGTGTAATCTGTGGCCAACTACAGAATCATTCGCTTGATTCCATCTTTCATTAATGGCACATTAAAATTCATGATATAGCCAAGGCGCTTGCCGGTGAGTTTTAGATAACTTAATAATTGTGCTTCCCATACAGGATGATGATTCTCCTGTGCTTTTATCTGAACGATAATCAAGCCATCAATTAAAAAATCAATTTTCAATGCATCGTCAATTTCCATATCGTGATAAACAATTGGTAAAGGTTTTTGTCTTGCAAAAGGAATATTTCTTTTGCCAAGCTCATAGCAAAAACATTTTTCGTAAATGCTCACGAGCAGACCCGGTCCCAATGTTTTATGAATTGTGATAGCAATGTTCATCAACTGGCTGGTGAGCCATTGCTCTCTTTCACTAATCGGCTTGAAATTATGCTGGATAATATTTTGAGACATTTTGAATTCAATTTTTTGCCACTGAAGCACAGAAACACAGAATAATTTTTCAGTGCTTCAGAGCTTCTGTGGCATTTTCATTTCTTATTACAAAGACATCAGAACGCAAAGCATTCATAAAAAACTTATGTGCTTTGCGCCTGCGTCTCTGCTCTGTCAAACCACAATAGCGTACGGATTAATAATCGCTGCTGCACACCGCTCAATAGAATTACCAAAAGCACAAGAGTGCGACGCAACGATGACGCTATGAAAAACCAATGCTCGTATCATAATAAAAACTCTCGCACAAAAACAAGTTCATCATTACATGAACAACTCTCCCTGCTTAGTGCTCACCGGCAAATTCTGGAACTCGAATCTTCCGGCGATTTGATAACCCATCTCGCCCGCTTTTCTTTTTAATAACAACATGCTGTCGGCAATAAACCTTCCGGTGAAATTTTTTTGCGAATATTCGAGCCACGCTTTTTCATATTGCCATGGTTTCAGTTGCCGCGCAATGGTCAGGTGCGGCTCATCCAGAAAATGAGGTTTGTTATCATCGTTCAGCTTCAGCAATTTTTGCCAGGGTTTAATTTCTTTCACCAAATCGCGAACGGGTTCTTTCGTAGTTATATTAATATATATTGTGTGCGAAGGAAAACTGCCAAAATCTTTCAGCTCCACTTTAATCGGATGATAGCCCATCGCCACAATTTTCAGCCGGTTAATAATGCGCTCTTCCATCATTTCAAGCTGCGTAAATTTCGCCAGCGTCACGTGCGGCTTTCCCCAACGCGCATTCGGCGCATCAAATTTTTTCGCAAAATCTTCCTTCACATCTTTTATTTTATTCCGCAGCTCTTCATGCGGGTTCAAAATCAGCAAATATTCATTTTGCCTGTAACCTGCATGCTGCATAATCGACACCTGTTTTTGCGCTACTACCTTTTTCATTGCTTATTAATTTTAATGTTCGTTTTACTATCACTTTTAATACCTGCCACGAGCATTGAGCGATGAGCTGCGAGCAGTTTTTCTCGAAACTTGTAGCTAACAGCTCATAGCTTTTTTGGATACCAGCATTTGTTCGCTCTTCACCATCGTTGCGAACTTGTTCTGTTATAAAATTTATTTCCAGTGGAAATAAATTTTATAACCAATCCGTTCATCGGTTGTGCTACTATTGAGCTTTGGGCTTCGAGCTGTAAGCCACGAGCAAAACAAAAGCTCAAGGCTCACAGCTAATCGCTCGAAGCTTTCTCATCCCGGATTCTTGAAAAATTAATCATCTAAAAAATTTGCGTGATTAATAATTTAGCATAAATTTACTAATATAATTAGTAAAACCAAAAATAATTTTATGGATGGAGAAATTTTTTACGGAGCAGCCTATAAAGGCTCAAAAGCTTATTCGCAGCGTGATGTGCGCACAGCCAATGCAACGGGCTTCACCGCTGCTGCCGACGATTATATGGAACGCGGCATTGATTTGAACGAACAGCTTGTTCGCAATAAGCCTGCAACGTTTTTTATGAAAGTGAAAGGCAACGCCATGATTGGCGCAGGAATTTTTGATGGCGACATCGTGATTGTTGACCGCTCTATCAAAGCTGCTAATGGAAAAGTGGTGATTGCAACATTAAATGGCGAAATGCTTATCCGTCGTTTTGAAAAAACATTTAATAAAATCCGATTGATTCCGGAGACAGATAAACTGGCAGTGATTGATGTTGACACTTCTTCTGCGGAATTTTCAGTTTGGGGAACGGTGACGTATAATATTCATATCCCGTAATGAATTCCGGTTTTCCGGCCTGAAGGCCGGAGCTAGTCGAAACAACATAATTGTGCAGGAAGATGTCGACTAGCTCCGGGTTTCAGCCCGGAGAAAAATTTTATTTATTTATCCGCCAATCGAACCATTAATTATTAAACCATCCTATTATGTCCTTCGTGAAAATTTGGGTTCATGCAGTTTGGGCAACCAAATTGCGTGAGCCATTATTGACAAAGAAATTAAAACATCAATTAATAATGCACATTCGCGAATATGCCACAGCAAAAGATATTCATATTGATTTTATGAATGGGCATGTTGAACATATTCATTGTTTGATTTCATTGAACCCTGAACAATCCATCGCGAAAGTGATTCAATTGATTAAAGGCGAAAGCTCATTCTGGATAAACAGAAATAAATTATCTGACGGGAAATTTGAATGGCAGGAAGAATATTTTGCCGTATCTGTCAGCGAATCGAAATTATATGCAGTTCGTGAATATATAAAGAACCAGGAAAAACATCACAGCAAAAAAACATTTCAGCAAGAGCATGATGAATTTATTTCGAAATATGAATTTGACAGAGAAATCGATGCAAATCGCAAAATGCATTATTAATAATTCAATTTCCCCCGCCATTCATGGCGGGGGCTAGCCGAAACAACATGATTGACATAAAACATTTTGAAATACATAAAACCTTTTGAAACGCAAGAACGTTTCGACTAGCTCCGGCCTTCAGGCCGGAGAACCGGGAATTAAAAATGAAAAAACATGAACGCCATCGTCGATTGTAACAGTTTTTATTGTTCCTGCGAAAGGGTGTTTCAGCCGCAATTCTGGAACAAGCCTGTTGTTGTTCTGAGCAATAATGACGGATGCATCGTGTCTCGAAGCGACGAAGCAAAAAAACTTGGCGTGAGAATGGCAGGGCCTTTTTTTCAGGCGCAGCATATCATTCGAAAAAATGATGTTGAAGTTTTCTCATCCAATTATCATTTGTATGGCGATATGAGCATGCGCGTGATGGACACATTGCGTACATTGGTTGGGAAAGAAAATGTGGAAGTATATTCCGTTGATGAAGCATTTTTAAATCTTGACAAAATCCCATTCGAGCATCTTGAAAAATTTGCACATGAGCTAAAAGAAACAGTTGAAATGTGGACGGGCATTTCGGTTTCTGTTGGTGTAGCACCAACAAAAACATTAGCGAAGATTGCCAACCACATGGCAAAAAGAGAAAAAGAAAAAACGAAATGCGTTACATTATTAATCACGGAAGAAGAGCAGCAAAAAGCATTAAAGCAAACCCGCGTGAATGGCATTTGGGGCGTTGGCGGCGCTTACGCAAATAAATTGATTAACTGGGGGATCACAAGCGCATGGGATTTGTGCAACATGCCCGATGAATGGGCGCATGCAAATATGGGCGGCGTTGTTGGAATTCGGTTATTAAAAGAATTGCGCGGCATTCCTTCCATTGTGATGAAAAAAGAATTGGAAACAAAAAAGATGATTGCAACAACGCGCATGTTCGGCAGGCCGGTGACGGATTTATATGAATTGAAAGAAGCAATTGCAACATACACATCACGCGCAGCAGAAAAATTGCGCAGGCAACATTGCGCTGCAAAAACAGTGAGCGTTTTTATTGTGCCGAAAGAAGAAAGCCATTCTATAGATTTTCATCACGGCCCGACGATGAGCTCATATACTACTTTGCAATCTGCCACATCTTTTACCAACGAATTGATTGGACCGCAATAAAATTATTAGATGATATTTTTGAAAAAGGAAGGATATATAAAAAAGCAGGCGTGATGCTGGGCGGCATAGTTCCTGACACTTCTATTCAGGGAAATTTTTTTTCTGAGGAATCAAGAAGCATGAACCGTTTTTTGATGAGCGCTATTGATAATGTGAATTTCAGCATGCGCGATGATGTAGTGAAATTTTGCTCATCGGGAGTTGATAAAAATTGGAAGATGCGGCAAGAGCATCGCTCGAAAAGGCATAGCACGAGGTGGAATGAGCTGAGAGAAGTTCATTGATGTGCGAATATGAAAGTTTTGAATTTCTCAGTGAATTTGGACAATCACCTTAATTAAGTGTTGGTTCTTGTGCCTTTTAGCATTGAATAAAATAAATTAAATACAAACAACAGTTGTCCTATAAGTAAGATAATTGCCATTGGTGCAATGAATCTATTTAAATCGGAAAATTGAGCATAGGGAGACCAGCCACTATAATCGATATAACGTCGAGGCATACCTGCCAGCCCTTCATAATGCACAGCAGGCATAAAAATGAAATATGTACTTATAAATGTAATCCAGAAATGAATTTGACCAAGCAGCTTATTCATCTGCCTTCCGGTTATTCTCGGAAACCAATAATAAATTGCTGCAAAAATTCCGAAAATTAAACCAAAAAAAATCATGACATGAAAATGTGCTATCACAAAATAAGTGTCATGAAGGTGAATATCAATTGTGGAATTATCATTCACCCAATCCAATAAAAAGCCGGATATAAAAAAGTTGAGAACTCCGATTGCAAAAAGAACATCAGGTGTAAAGCAAATTTCGCCTTTAAAAAAATTGTTTATCCGCCTGAATAGAAAAATAACAATAGGAATTAATATTATTAATACCACCGCGACAAATACTAATCCAAGAAAGGGATTAAGGCCTATAACAAAAAAATGATGCACCTCAATTAATAATGTAATCGCTGGCAAAATGAGCAATAAAGATAAAACGGCTAATATTTTTTTCAACTGCATATACTTTCATGGTAACAGTTGCAATTTATCAATTTAAAAACTGACTTATCCTGCTATACTTTTCAAAAGTTTGAATTTTGGGAAAGCCTGACATCCACAGCCTAAAGCTCAATAGATATTCTTCCGATGAACGGATTGGTTATAAAATTCATTTCCACTGGAAATAAATTTTATAACAGAACAAGTTCGCAACGATGCTCAACCGGAGTTACAAAGCTGGTATCAAAATAAATTACTTCTTATACTTCGAGAGATTGACTAATAGCACACCCGATAAAATAATAAAAAGCGCAACGATTTGTGCGCTCGTAATTTTTTCACTCAATATAAACCAGCCAAGGAACATGGCGACTGCGGGGTTTACGTATGCGTAAGTTCCGACAATGGCCGGTGGCCGCACATCTAACAGCCATATGTATGCGATAAAACCAATGAGCGAGCCAAATGTGATTAGATAGAGCATCGCGTTGATAGAGCTCATCGTAATCTGGCTCCATGAAAAATGGCCATACTCTCCCGATGCCAACGAAACAAGCAACGCAGTTAATCCGGCAGCCATCATTTGTATGCTTGCTTTAATGCTGGTGCTTCCATTGGTAACTGAATATTTTGAATACAGTGAACCTATTGCCCATAGCACACTTCCGAAGAGCAGAACAAAAAAACTTATTAGCTGCATTTTATTGCCGGAGAGATCTATTGAGTTTTTATTGGCCGACAGCATTATAATGCCGGCAAGCCCAACTGCCAAACCAGTTAAAATAAATTTGTCTGAAAAATTATCTTTCCAATGTTTTTTATCGAGCAGGATAAACCAAAACGGAGTTGTTGCTATGATGATTGAAGAAAGACCAGCGGGCAAATATTGTTCCACCCAGATAAGAGAAGTGGTTCCAAAAAACAACATCAGCATTCCCGCAAATGCATTTTTTGAAATGGAAATTTTATCGGGTATTTTTTCTCCTTTGGCAAGGCACCATATAAATAAAATAAATCCGGCGACAAAAAAACGGATAGCCGCCATTAAAAACGGCGGTGTGCTTTTTATGGCAATCGCAATGGCAATATATGTTGAGCCCCAGAAAATGTAAACGGCCGCAAATGCAGCAACCACAAGCATTTTAGAGGGTTCTTTGTATGTAAGAGTCTGTTGCATCAAATGGTTTTTGGTATGGGCAGATAATTATCTTCTTTTAATGTCTCCAGCACAATGGTTGTTTTGGTAGAAATGATGCCGGAAACTTTCCCGATTTTTTCACGCATAAAATGAATCAGCGATAATGGATCTTTCGCACGTACTTTCAACAAATAACAATCTTCACCTGCAATGTGGTGAAGTTCCAGAACATCAGGAATTTTAGCAAGCTTTTTTGAAACAGAAATATTTCCCGGGCCTTCGCTGCTTCTGATAAAAATAAATGCAAGCAAATTGAGGCCAACTGCATCGGGCATAATGCGGGTAGCATACGCTTTGATGATCCCTTTCTGCTCTAATTTCTTTACACGTTCTAAAACTGCAGAAGGCGCCATGCCAAGCTTTTTTGCAAGAGCCGCATTTTGAAGGCATGCATCTGATTGGAGCTCCGCCAGAATTTTGAGATCAATGTTATCGATAGATAAATTCATTTACCGAATATTATTCTGCTAATTTAATAATATTCAGAATAAAATTCAAAATAAATGGATAACGGCGGAATTTAAGATGATAATCCATTTTTCAGATTTAAGAATGGAATATATAATTGAGAACTTATTTTGTCGGGCGACCTTTTACTATTCACTGTTTGTGATGCTGTGCTTTCTATCAACAATCACATTTTTCAGGTCCCATTCTATTTTTTTTGCAAAGGGCTTTTTACGAACGTTGCAATTTTGTTTCTGACAGATGCTGCACGAAAAATCAAGACAAGGATCCGTGTGAACAAACATTTCAACCGTATTGCTAAATTCTTTTTTTATTAATTGAGTAAGCGCTTCTACTTCATCGTGCGATTCTTTTACGCTGAGATACCATGGAACTGTGAGGTGACAATCGATGTGAAGAACGCTTCCATATTTTATAACCCTGAGGTTGTGAAGATCGATCCAGTTTTCGCGGCGATGATGGTTAATGAAATCAATTAATGCAGCCAATAATTTTTTATCAGCTTCATCCATAATGCCTGCAATGGATGTTCGCAAAACAGTGTAGCCCGAATAAATGATGACCAATGCAAAGATGATTGCCACTGCGCCATCTATCCAAAGTAAATGAGTGAAATAAATTAATGCAAGGCCAATAATAAGCCCGATAGTCGAAACAGTATCAGATAAAAGATGCTTGCCGCTTGCCATTAATGCAGCAGAATTATTTTTCTTTCCTTGTTTTAAGCTTAGCCGGCCAAAAACAAAATTAATAATACCGGTAAGAGCAATTAAGTAAATACCAAAATCAAGCTTGTGAAGTGTTCGGGGAAAAATAAATGCATGAACGGATTCATAAATAATAATTAACCCGGCAATAGCAATCAAAACACCTTCAATGGCTGATGAAAGAAATTCTGCTTTGCCATGGCCATAAGGATGATCTTCATCACGCGGCTTTGCTGCAACATACAAACTATACAAACCAATAAAACCTGCAATCACATTTACAACGCTTTCAAGTGCATCAGTTAATACAGCTACAGATTTTGTTAGGAAATATGCTGCTATTTTGATCCCGAAAAGTATTACGGCAACTATGACAATCCAGGTTTGTATGCGAAAGTTTTCTTTGCCTTTTTCCAAAACAAAAAATTTCGGACAAAAGTAGGAACAATATCTTTTATGAAAATATAACTTAGGTTAGTGATGAATATTTAATGTTGGATCTTGTTCAGTATCTGTTTCACCTTCTTCTAAATCTTGTTTGTTTGATTTATTTTTTACCAGGCCGCCTTTTTTGAGCAAGCGATAATAGAACTCTTTATTGAAAAGCTGCGAATCATTTAACGCTTTGTACGTAAGAAAAACTCCAATGGGAACAAGCACAAAAGTTGCAAGCCACATGCCGCTAACAGGCAACAGCACTTCTTCTTTCACGAATTTTGTTCCGTAATTATTGAGCAAATAAAAAATAACAAAAAACACGACTGAAAAAATTAATGGCAGCCCAATGCCTCCTTTCCGTATAATTGAGCCTAAAGGAGCACCAATAAGAAACAACACCAGGCAAGCAATTGACATGGTGATTTTACTGTGCCATGCAATTTGGTTCAGGCGAAGATTTTTTTCTTCATTATCAAAAAATAGCGCTGATGATTCGATGCTTGACTTTATGTTATTGACGATTGCTAGTGACTGATCAACAACTTTTTTTTGTGCGCTGTCTGGCAACAGGTCTTTGAATGTTTTATTTTTTGCTATAGGTGGCGGCTTTATTTTAGACCAATTCGAATCCAGGTATTTGATAAAATTCAGATAAATCTTTAAGTCGTTGCCCGTTTTTTTTGCATAGTTATTTTGAGATCGCTGCATGGAATCGATGGCCACGCTCAGCTGTTTCATATTAAGCATCTGATAATTTCCTTTAAATTGGTTCTCATCTGATTTGGTGAGCTTAAACGAACTCAGGTCCAGTACTTTCTTGTAGTTTTTAAATCCGATTCTATAAAATTCAGTATTGGTTGTAAAATGATTTCCTTTTTCCTGATACATCCAGCCATTCTGCAAATTGAACTCAAGAAATTTTTTATCAGGAGTGACATCCATTTTCCCTTTTTCAGCAACGATCATATTATCCTGAAGGCTATAGTTCTGCTCGTATATCACAACATCCGATATATTCGAGCCGTCTTTGTCTTTTTTGCCAACCTTAATAACATAATCAGGGATCCTGTCATAAAAAACACCTTCTTTAATATCAAGCGCAGGTTTTGCAACAATTATGTCATATTGTAGCGTGCGCATTTTTAAAGTAGCAACAGGACCGATGTTGTTGTTAAAAAGAAAAGCAATTCCACAAATGAACAGACTAACAATGAATAATGGCCGCATAAACCTTAGCAGAGGAATGCCGGCAGATTTGATTGCCACCAATTCAAATGTTTCGCCGAGGTTGCCAAAAGTCATTATAGATGACAACAAAACCGCAAGCGGCAATGCCAGCGTAACAAGTGTGGCACTAACATAGGCAATAAACCGGCCGATTGTAATATAATCAAGGCCCTTGCCGACAATATCGTCAATATAGAGCCAGAAAAATTGCATCACAAGCACAAAAAGCGTAATAAAAAAAGTAGCGATGAAAGGGCCGATGAATGCTTTGATAACAAGTATGTCAAGCTTTTTTATCACAATGTGTAGATATCTTGTATGATCAATAACTTTAGTGAATGAATGACGCAAAAATAAAGCTTTCCGAAGATGAATTGCAGTTGGCTCATGATGCAGGAATTATTTTAACAAAGAATGCAATCATTCAAACAGCAATTAATTTGTTTGCTGCACTTGCAGAAAATTTGAGAGTGGAATTGGAAAAGACAAAATTGAGCGAAGAGGTCAGATATTCTTCGCCAAAAATTTCAAAAGGCGAAAACTACAAATGCCTTCCTTATGTTATGCTGGACTACCCAAAACTTTTTAGCCATGAAAATATTTTTGCCATTAGAACAATGTTTTGGTGGGGAAATTATTTCAGCACAACGCTACATTTAAAAGGAATATACAAAGAGAGGTTTCAGGAACCGATCAATAAAAACTTTTCTTTGCTGCAAGAAAAAAACTTTTCGGTTTCCTTGTCGACTGACGAATGGGTGCATGAACACGAAGACAATTATGTTTCACTGTCACGCATAACCGAAAATGAATTCGCGGATATTTTGCGGAACAAAATTTTCCTGAAAATTTCAGCTAAAACCGAATTATCTTATTGGAATAATGCAGAGGCTATTTTAACAGAATTGTTTAAAACTATTTTGCAGTCAGTTTAGCAATCTAATTTCCCAGCCGGTGAAAAAGATCTTTTACCTGATAGCTCCACAGCTGGGTCTGGTCCTTGATATCCTTTTTATCCGCAAAATCTTTTATTACTAAAATAGTTTGGTTGGTTACTTCAGATTTTTCGATCCTGAATTCAAAAAATTCTTCTTTGGGTGCATGCGTCCAATGGAACTTTATAAATTTTTCCAATTCACTTTCAAGAACTTCCGCTTTATCAACAGATCCGTTCCATGAAAAGCTAAATATGTTTTCACGCTCATCTACCTTATCAGCAAACCATTCCTGCAATCCTGCAGGAGTGCTTAAAAAATCATATAAAATGGAAGGCGAACATCTTACAGGATACTCCAACGTAAATAATTGTTTTTTGCTCATCTATTTTTTCAATTGAATCTTTTACCAATCTTCCGCAATTTATTATCAATGGTTTTGTCAATAAAATTTGCAGTGTCTCTGCAGTCTTCATCATAAAGTTTTTGCCTGCGGTGCAATTATAGAAAAATAATCCAACCGTCAAAATTTTTTTTAGCTAAGCCGTGTTAAATGCTATTTGGCTGTAGGTGAGTAACTTATAGATAATTTTGTTGTTAATCAATTACTTATGAAATTTTATTTTTGTTAATAGCTTATAAAATGTTAAATTGCTGTTCTGTGCTTTTAGTAAAATGGGAATAAGTTTTTGTAATAAACTAAAGTTCTGTACAAGAAAAACAACCATTAAACGTTTTTAAACAATAATTCACCTCGAAAACAAGCTACCATGAACCCATTTCTACAAACCCCACAAACAATTTCCCTATGAGCATGCGCCAACTCAAAATCACGAAGAGCATCACAAATCGTGAATCACAAAGTCTGGAAAAGTATTTGCAGGAAATAGGAAAAGTTGAACTGATAAGCCCTGAAGAAGAAGTAAAACTTGCCGTAAGAATAAAACAGGGTGATCAAAAAGCACTAGAAAAGCTTACAAAAGCAAACCTCCGTTTTGTTGTATCTGTAGCAAAGCAATATCAAAATCAAGGTCTCACACTACCTGATCTCATCAACGAAGGAAACCTTGGGTTAATCAAAGCTGCCCAGCGTTTTGATGAAACACGCGGATTTAAATTTATTTCTTACGCAGTGTGGTGGATCCGCCAAAGCATTTTGCAGTCGCTCGCCGAGCAATCAAGAATTGTCAGGCTTCCATTAAATAAAGTGGGGCTTACAAACCGCATTCAAAAAGCGTATTCTCAACTGGAGCAGGAATTTGAGCGCGAGCCTTCAGCCGAAGAGTTGGCTGAAATGCTTGAACTTGATATAGAAGAAGTTACTTCAACACTAGGCATTGGCGCAAGGCATGTGAGCGTTGACACTCCATTGTCGGAAGGAGAAGATAATACTTTACTTGATGTGCTGGAGAACCCGAACGCCGAAAGGACGGAAATGAATATTGAGCATAAAGAGTCGCTGAAACAAGAAATTGACCGCTCATTAAAATCGCTTACGGAGCGCCAGAAAGAAGTAATCTGCTTTTTCTTTGGCATCGGCATTGACCATCCGATGAGCCTTGAAGATATTGGGCAAAGATTCAACCTCACCCGCGAAAGGGTAAGGCAGATAAAAGACAAAGCCATTACAAAACTCAGGACGAACACACGTGCCACAAGCTTGAGATCTTATTTAGGAGTCTAAAAAAGCAAAATAATTTTTACTCTTTAGTTTTAGTAAATTTGCAATTCTTTTAAAGTGAATGTAGCTTAATGTTATATTCACTTTTTGTTTTTATAGAAAGTAAAAAAGCAACCATGTTTGAAAATCTTACGGAGCGGCTTGAATCGGCGTTCAAGCAAGTAAAAGGCGAAGGAAGGATTACCGAGCTGAACATTGCAGCAACGGTGAAGGATATACGCAGAGCCTTGGTGGATGCCGATGTGAATTATAAAATTGCAAAAGAATTCACTGACACCATTAAGGACAAAGCCATGGGCGCGAAAGTTCTTACTGCCATAAGCCCCGGGCAATTGATGATAAAGATCGTGAAGGACGAATTGGCTGAATTAATGGGAGGCACTGAAACGGAATTCAATGCAAAAGGCAATCCTGCCGTGATTTTGATCGCAGGCCTGCAAGGCAGCGGGAAAACAACTTTCAGCGGAAAGCTTGCGAATTATCTCAAATCAAAAAAAGGATTTTCTCCATTATTGGTTGCTGCAGATATTTATCGCCCTGCGGCTATCGACCAGCTTAAAGTTTTAGGTAGCCAAATTAATGTTGATGTATATAGCGAGCCCGAAAATAAAAACGCAGTTCAGATTGCGCAGAATGCAATTAAAGAAGCAAGGGCAAAAAATAAAAATGTCGTCATTATAGATACTGCGGGCCGTTTGGCTATTGATGAAGTAATGATGACTGAAGTTGCAGATATAAAATCGGCTGTGAGCCCGCAGGAAATTTTATTTGTAGTAGATTCGATGACCGGCCAAGATGCAGTAAATACTGCTAAAGCTTTTAATGAAAGGCTCGATTTTTCAGGAGTGGTTCTTACAAAATTAGATGGTGACACAAGAGGTGGTTCCGCATTGTCAATAAAATACACTGTTAAGAAGCCGATTAAATTTATTAGCAGCGGCGAGAAACTTGACACGCTGGATGTTTTTTATCCTGAAAGAATGGCACAGCGCATTCTTGGCATGGGCGATATTACCACGCTTGTTGAAAAAGCGCAGGCACATTTTGACGATGAACAGGCAAAAAAACTAGAGAAAAAAATCCGTAAGAACCAGTTTGATTTTGATGATTTCAAACAGCAGCTTGAGCAAATAAAAAAGATGGGGAATATCAAAGACTTGCTTGGAATGATCCCCGGCGTTGGGAAAGCGGTAAAAGATATTGATATCAGCGACGATTCGTTTAAAGGAATTGAAGCGATGATCAATTCCATGACGCCTCACGAAAGAGCAAACCCCGATGTTATTAATCAGAGCCGCCGTATAAGAATTGCCGCAGGCAGTGGGAAAGAAATTACCGATATTAATGCCTTTTTGAAACAGTTCGAGCAAATGAAACAGATGATGAAAACCATGAACAAAATGCCGATGGCAGGCAATTTTGGCTTTGGCAAACGATAAAACCCGGGTAATTTATAAAGAAATTATCAACAAGATTATAATCTTAAAATCTCTTGCATTAAATTTGGTACGTTACTATTGGATAGCTACATTTGCAGTCCAAAATTGATTAAACCCTATTTCTTAACGCATTTAAATGTCTATTTAAAATGCCAGTAAAAATCAGGCTTCAACGCCACGGGTCAAAAAAAAGACCCTTCTATTTCATTGTAATAGCAGATGCACGTGCCCCCAGAGATGGCAAATTCATCCAAAAAATCGGCACTTACAATCCTCTAACTATTCCGGCAACTGTTCAACTAGATCGCCAAAAAGCACTTGATTGGCTGCACAAAGGTGCGGAGCCAACTGACACAGTCAGAAGGATTTTATCTTTTAAAGGTGTTCTTTACCTTAAGCATTTATTGCGTGGCGTAAAGCTCGGCTTGTTCGATGAAACTGCCGCCATGGTAAAATTCCAGGCATGGCATTCAGAGCACGAAGTGCAGATGAAGAAAAAGCAAGAAGAGAGCCGCAGGCAGAGACCAGGCGGTGGCAGAAGGCCAGGTGGCCCTGGCGGCGGCAGGCCCGACAGGAGACCAGAAAGAAGGCCCGAAGGTAACGGTAAAGCATAAACGTAAACTACAAACGATTTATACAAATCCCGGTTTCGCATTGCGCGGAATTGGGATTTTTTTGTTAGGTGTTCTTTGAGGAATCTGACGGCTTTGGGGGACATGAAAATCTTGTGAGCGATTGTAGCCGTCTGATGCCTTACAATATTTTCAGTAAAATTTTTAAATGGCAGATTATAGAAATATCGGCAAATTGGTTTCCACTTTTGGTGTGAAAGGTGAAATGATATTAAATCATCATCTTGGCAAAAAAACTTCTTTAAAAAGTCTTGAAGCAGTTTTTATTGAAGATAAAAAAGATGAGATGCTTCCTTATTTCATCGAATACACAAAAATAAAAAGCGACAAAGAAATTTTTTTAAAGCTGGAAGGCATCAACACAAAAGAGGCTGCGCAAAAAATATTGCAGAAGGAAGTTTGGCTGACTGAAGAAGATTTTGAAAAGCATGCCGGGAAATCTGCACCGATTTCATTCGTAGGCTTTCGTTTGCTCGACAAAGAAAATGATCTGGGAGAAATTGCCGAAGTGATCGAACAGCCTCACCAGGTACTTTGCAAAATTTTTATTCATGGAAAAGAAGCACTGATACCATTGCACGAAGAAACCTTAAAAAAAATCGACAAGAAAAAAAAGCTGTTGTTTGTTGAATTGCCGGATGGTTTGTTGGATGTGTATTTGCAATAATGATTGTAAGAGTTTAACTCCCTAAATAAAGAAACGACTGGGGAGGATATAAATTGAAATCTTCTCGTATACACTTTGGTATCTTATAAAGTTTTGTACTTTTTATTTTGATTGCATAACCATACTCTTTGTCGCCAAAATATTCAAAGAAATAATCTTCTGAAATTCCCGAGTGTTTTTTTGTTTTATTCCATAGCGTATTAATGTCGTGAGACAGTATTTGTTCAATCTCAAATTCTCCTATAATTTTTTTAATTGGCGATGATGCATACACAATGATTTTCTTAATATTGGGATTCTTGAAAATTGCTCTTCTAAATTCATACTTTTTTGTTCCGTCAAAAATCTTAGTTGCAAATTCAGGTTTAATAGACAATAATACTTTCATATTCCTGACAAAATTATTAATTGTGCAAATGAATTCCTATCCATCAAATTTATTGTTTTAACTATATCCATTGAAGGTAATATTTTGTCGTCGAGCATTTGTTTTAAAGTAATTCTTTTTACAAATGAAAATGCATAAAGAAAATTTATTACAAAAGGTCTATTATTCGGCTTACATTCCCAGTACTCTTTCAATTCATTCTCAGATAGCACAGTTCTTTTTCTGCAAATTTGGATCAATTCATCAAGACTTTGAATATTTGTTATTGTATTTTCAATAATTCCTATTGTAGTCGCAACTCCTTTATAAATCCCGCCTGTTCGATAGAAAACAATAATATCTCCAGGTTTTAAGTTTCGATTATAAGAATGTGAGATGTATGATTTACTAATTGCATTTCGATATGGTTGGTTTTCGACAAAATTGTCAGGTGATTCAGTTCTTAAGATTGAATCTGGAAATAACTCCGTGTGATATTCAGGTCTTATAGGAATTATGTATACATCACTTGTTTTTGAAAGCCAAGGGAAAGTCAGTTTAGGATGTTCAACATCTGCGTTTCTTGTAAAATCCCTCACATAAACTTTTTCTTCTCCAGAAATGGAGTTCTTTACCCCATAATATTTAAAGCCATACTGTTCAAGCAATGAGATAAGGCTCAACAATTCTGGTCTTTTATTAAAGATGGTCACATATATTTCATCGACTTTATATCGTCTTGCATTGTCGAATACAATTTTTAAAAATCGTTCACCTATTCTGAGACCATTACTTACAACTTTAAACGTTCCAATTTTTAGCCTTTTTCTTTTGGTAAAGATTGGATTGATGTCAGAATAATTTTCTACTTCATCTTCTACTTTAAGAAACAAAAATGCTTTTAAAATACCTGCCTCATAACAAACATATGCCTTATCATTGTTTCCAGCCTTGCCATTATACCATTTGTCGAAATTATTATAGTCAACTCTGAAACTATCAAAAAACTCATCTCCCAAATCGATATTTCCAAAATATTCTCTTTTAACTGAAAGTACATTGTAGTTTACAAAATCGGGATTTTCGACAGTAACTTTTTCAAGAAAGCTATCAATTCTAAATATTCTGTCACTGATACCAAGCATTGAACCTTTCGTATGAATTTTTTTGTCCTCTGAAATAAGTATATCAACTCTATCACAATAAACTTCATTAAGGAGATTAGTATCGTCAAAATCGTTGGGCTCAGTATCAATTAACAAACTGGCTTGTTTTACATTATCATTGAGTGGAGCTGGAGTTTGTAAGATTTGATAATTCTTGAGTTTGATTTGCATAGTCTTAACCGTATCAGGATTAATATTTCGGTTAAGCTCATCAATCGTTAATGGATGTACACATTTTGTATAGTGAAGCTTATCTAACCAATTAAATAAAATTCCAATATCCTGGTTGATAACCCGACTTGCTTCCCTATGAATGATGATGTTTGTGTCAAGCAATACTTTCATATATAGATAGGTTAATGGTTTATATTTTTAGTCAATTTTTTGCATCAATTCTCCGCCCTTATAAAATCTGCGAGCAATTTCATCCTGAAATAAAGATTGCTCATCATCAATGAGATATTGTTTTTTGTTTCTTTCACTGAGCTATTCATCTTCTTAATATTTTTCAGCTCCACAATTTTTTCATCAATTTTATCAATCAGTTTTTCTGCGCTCCATCCGATGTATTTTTTATTTCTTTCGTCAAAAACAATTGATGCTTCAATAATTCCCTTTTTTAATTTCTTGAATGAAAAATTATTTTTGATGGCTTGTTGAATTGCATCGTTGCTCAGCAGGTCAATCATGCTGTCATAAGGTGTGTTGTTTATAAAACCGTTCTTGAAAACATTCAGGTTATTTCGCAATTCCATCATCACCTGTTTTTTCTGCACGTCGCTTGTTCTTGATTGCTTGCTTAAAAATGCAATCAAATCTTTCAGCGGGCCAATACTAATATTTAACCATTCCATGAATTAAAAATAACCATTTTCGGGATTTATTTTATGATAGCTTTAATGCAAAATAATGCAGACGAGAAGTGCGCAGAATAATAAAATATCAATTTAAAAACAGTTCAATTAAATATCTTTAACCTGAAAAACATTCAAATATGCAACGAAAAAAATTTCTTCAATCCTCATTGTTAAGCAGCGCTTCTTTATTAACGGCAGGAATTGCGACAGCAAATAGCAACAAAAAAATCGCCAATGCTGATGAGCCTTTTCACTTACGATACGGGATTCATGATGGCATGTTTAAAAACCATGCTGGCGATGATTTTGTTGAGCAAATAAAATTTGGTTACGAGCATGGTTTTCGCGCCATTGAAGACAATGGCATGATGGGCAGAGCACCCGAGCAACAACAAAAAATCGGCGATGCGCTTGCAAAGCTTGGTATGGGCATGGGCGTGTTTGTGCTTGATAAAGGAGGCAACGGCGCCAACACGCTTGCTGCCGGCAAAGCAGAGTACGTTGAAATATTTTTGAAAGGCTGTCGCAATGCGATTGATACTTCAAAACGCTGCGGCGGAAAACTCACAACAGTCGTGCCTGGTGATTTTGAAAGACATTTACCTGAAGGAATTCAAACGGCAAATATTATTCTCGCCTTAAGAAAAGGTGCTGAAATTTTAGAGCCTCATGGAATTATTATGGTGCTTGAGCCGTTGAGCGACACGCCCGATTTATTTCTTCGCACAGCCGATCAGGCTTATGCTATTTGCAAAGCAGTAAATAGCCCATCATGCAAAATACTTTTCGATATGTACCATATTCAGCGCAATTGCGGAAATTTAATAAGGCATATTGATTGGGCTTATGATGAAATCGGTTATTTTCAAATTGGTAATAACCCGGGAAGAAATGAACCGGGCACCGGCGAAATGGATTATAAAAATATCTTTAAACATATTTACGAAAAAGGCTTCAAAGGAATTTTAGGAATGGAGCATGGCAATGCAAAACCCGGCAAAGAAGGTGAGCTCGCATTGATCAAGGCTTACCGCGATGCAGATGATTTTATCTAGAACTCTTATTCTGTATTTTTTGCAAATTGCAACGCTGCTTCAACATACATTGAAAATGTAATTTTATATTATCAATCATTTCTACTACAAAAACAGCTTTCGCAATTGCGAGGGTATTCCAACGTTTATATAGCAAAGCAACATACACTCAAATCAAGGCCTTGATTATTATCTATCGTATCGCCATAGCATTAATAGCTGTTATGCTTTGCTCAAATAGCATAGCACAAAATAATTTGATCAGCGGCGTTGTTCTGGATTCTGCTTCGCATGCGCCATTACAAAATGTAAGCATCATTGAAAAAGACAAGCACAAAGGCACAGTTTCTAATGTTGAAGGCAAATTCAAAATATCAGTCGACAGTGGCATAAAACAATTAATTTTTACTGCTGCGGGCTATCAACCATATTATCTTTCCATTGCCGATTCGTCATCATTGGAATATGTGGTGATGTTGTCCAAATCATTCACTACGCTTGCACAGGTAGTAGTGAAAGGAAGAAAAGGCAGATATAGGAACAAGGGCAATCCTGCAGTGGAGCTGATTAGAAAAGTAATTGCAAACAAATCCTTAAACGGGCCAAAGGCATCAGATTATGTTTCCTATCAGCAATATGAAAAAGCAAGAGTGATGCTTGACAAGCCATCGAAGCTGATCATGAATAATTTTGTGATGAAGAAATTCAAATTTGTTTTTGAAAATATTGATACAACTCTGGCGCCGGGAAAAAAATTTGTTCCGGTTTATATGGAAGAAATGTTGTCGCAAAATTATTTTCGCAAACAACCGGAAAAGAAAAAGAAGATCATCACGGCCAGAAAAATTACAGATCTGGGAGAATATCTTGATATGAAAGCGATCAGCAATGTGCTGAACAGGCTTTATGAAGATGTGAATATTTATGATAATTCAGTGAGCGCATTTACCATGCAATTTCTTAGTCCGCTTGCAGAAGCAGCACCTGCTTTTTACATGTATTTCATTCAGGATACGGTGGAAGAAAAAGGAGAGAAGTTTGTAGAATTAAATTTTTCTCCACGCAATCCCGAAGACTTATTATTTAAAGGAACTTTTTATATTACGCTTGATGGCAGCTATGCGGTTAAAAGAACAACACTGGAAATAAGCAAGCACATCAACCTAAATTATATACGCCATTTTGAAATAAATCTGGAATTTGAAAAGGGAGGCGATGCTCATTATCATTTGTCGCATTCAGATATGACTGCATT
>CAVRBD010000067.1:0-17478 GCA_963718975.1 uncultured Bacteroidota bacterium
CGAAACCGTTTTTAAGAGATGCATCGGCATAAGGCTGGTCGTAAGAGATTTCTGCCTGCTTCGCATAGCCGGTGATTAGCCAAAGCACAACATCATCATTTCTCCCTGAAAAATTATTTTGGGTATATTTCAATCCATAATTTACACGGCTAAGGCTATAATTATGTTCTTGCCACACGGTCAAATTCCGGTCGATAGGATGAAAGTACGGAACAGGGATAATGTACCAGCGTTCATTCACATCAATCTGCACGTCCACAACATAACCTCTGAACCCTTTTAATGAAACAACCACATTGGTGAACAGCAAGGTATTGATCAATCTGTCGTGCCCTAATTCAAAAGCCTTTACAAGTTCGGGCAAATAGATCGAATCTCCTTTTTTGAAAGTAAGCTCCCTGAGAATTATATAAGCCTTGGTTTTTTTATTTCCGGTAATATATATGTCGCCAATAATAAAAGGAGTTGAATGGCTTGGCGCCAATACGGTTGTTGGTTTGCTTTCTGTAAAATCTTTACTGAAACTATTTACCGAATTTTCGGGTGATTGTTGGGCAAAGGAAATCAGAACAAGCGTTGTCAAAAAAAACAGCAGGCAATAATATTTCCATTGCTTAATCATTTATTGCCACAAATCTAATTTGCTGTCTGGTGTTTAATTGTTAAAAATAAGGTAGGTTGAAAAATCAAATATTCAGGTAGTTCATGAGGTGATTATAGTTGCTCCGAAGATCATTTTCGTACAGCTCCTCGCCAAAAGAATATTTCACATGATAATCGTACCTCTGGAAAGTAGCGATGATATCAGCTATTTCAAATTTGTTTATCTTTATAGTAACATAAAAAAATTTCGATTGCCGGTCGCTATAAGTATTCAATTGCGTGATTTGTGCATCATTGGTTTCAACAAGTTTGCTCATTTCCGAAAAAGAAAAATTGATCTGTTCCATTTCCAGCACGATGATGCCGCCTGGCTCACTGATGCCCATCATCTTGCCCAATTGCTGCAGAAGGTCTGTAGCCGTTATTGAGCCGAGATATTCGTCTTCTTTGTCAACGACAGGTATTACAGTGAGAGTAAATTCATTTACGCGTTGAACGGCCTCAATAAAATGCGCGTTGGCATGAACAGCCGTTTTGGAGAAAACATTTTCAAGCTGGGAAAGCATGGCTGCTTCATCTATAGCATTCAGCAAATCATTTTCACTGATAAGGCCTATCAATTTATCTTCTGCGACAACAGCCAGGTTGGTAACATGAAAATCCGACATGAGGTCAAGTGCCTGATAGACCAGGTCGCTCGGGCTCAGTGAAGGAATGGACGCTGATATAATTTCCCTGTTCAGCACAAATAAATAGTTTTATATAAATACGATTTTTCTTACGCCACAGTTGCAGGCTGGCTCAGTTTTGTAAGAAATTTATGCAAAATCTCATTGAACTCGTCCTGCACTTCCATCATTGGTGCATGGCCGCATTTATCGATAAAATGCAGCTCGCTGTTCGGTATCAACCGATGAAACTCGCGGCCAACAAACGGCGGTGTTATAGTATCATTGTTGCCCCATATCAATAACGTAGGTTGTTTGATTTGATTGAGTTCCTCGCCTAAATTATTTCTGATAGCACTTTTTGCGAGTGCAATTATTTTTATTGCTTTTATTCGGTTGTTCACTATCTCATATACTTCATCAACCAATTCTTTCGTCGCTGTTTCCGGAGAGTAAAAAGTCAGTTCCGTTTTCTTTTTTATATATTCATAATCTCCACGCTTGGGGTAAGTGTCGCCCATACCGTTTTCGAACAGACCGGAGCTTCCGGTGAGCGTAATTGATTTTAACCTTTCCGGATGTTTGAGCGCATGAACGAGCGCAACATGGCCGCCCAATGAATTGCCCAATAAATGAATATTGTTATAATTCTTTTTTTCGATAAACTTATGAACAAATTTTTCCAGCCCCCCAACAGTGGTGTGAAGAATGTCAAGCTCAAACAACGGCAATATAGGCACCACCACTTTATTATGATGCCGGAAATATTCAATGAGGCCCATGAAGTTGCTAAGTGCACCGAACAGCCCATGTAACAGCAGCAGGGGTTCGCCCTCACCTTCTTCAATGAATTTGAATTTGTCCTGTTGTTTGATTTCGTATTGTATCATCAATAATTCCTTCGGTTATTCAATCGCTAAAATAAACGTTTTAAGCCAAAAATCATTTCTTCAGAAACAAATTTACAATAACTAAACATGATAATAGTTTTATGTCCCTCATCAAACTACAAAATAAACGCGATTCAGCGGAAATGCTTGTCGCAACAAGTATTTGGGGCTTGGCACGCTATGCCAATTTTGCAAAAAAATTTTCGAGTTCGGCAAACATGTTTTTGAAAAATGGAATTACTTTGCCAATGGCGTTTATTGAAAAAGTGCCCCATGGCTCAACAAAAGAATAAGTAATTGAAGAAGAAATGGCATGTTGAGTAATGATGTGAAGATTGGTTGCATAAAACAACAGCACGCTGTATGCCACAAGATAAATGCACATATATAAAATCACGCCGCCCAGCTTATCTACCCAGCCAAGAAATGCAAAATTAACTGCTGCTTTAATTAAGCCAGCAGCCCATCGCACCAATAAAATAACAACTATAAAAACGAGCAGGAATGCAAGAACAGGAAGCCATTTGGATGAAATGTGAATGTTTTCTTTCAGATTTGACGCAACCACTGCCGACAATTTGACTGCAGCAGCAATGCCTGCCATTAATGCCAGCACTGAAAACAACGCAACAATCAACCCGCGCTGCAAGCCCTTAACAATTGCAAGCAACAATAAAATCAGGAATACAATATCGACCCACACCGGCAAAATATTTTTTGGTGAAGAATTATTTTGCCAAAAGTTCTTTCACAACTGCACTGATTGTTTTACCATCGGCTTGCCCTGCAAGTTGCTTACTTGCCAAGCCCATCACCTTGCCCATATCTGCCTGCGATGAAGCTCCTGATTCTGTAATAATTTTTTCAACCGCAGATCTCAATTCCTCAGTGCTCATTTGCTTCGGAAGAAATTTTTCGATCACATTGATTTCTTCTTTTTCTTTTACAGCAAGGTCTGCGCGGTTTTGCTTTTCATAAATTTCTAAAGAATCCTTGCGCTGCTTAATTAGTTTTTGCAACAGTTTTGTTTCATCGGCTTCCTTCAATTCGCCATTTGCGCCTTCTGAAGTTTTTGCGAGAATGATCGCAGCTTTGATTGCCCGCAAGCTTCTTAGGCCTGCTTCATCTTTTGCGAGCATGGCAGTTTTCAAGTCTGCCATTACTTTTTGTTCTAAGCTCATAAGAAAAAATTTATGCTTTGTTTTCTTTCAATTGCTGTTCTCTGAATTTATTATAAAAATTTTTTGCGAAGTTTTTGATATCGTTCACAAGCTCTTCATTTTTTGTGGCGCGGTGATAAGATTCCGCCATCGTCATAAAAGACTGATAAAAAAAATCAGCCATCTCATCCACCATCATGTCTTTCGTCCAAAGGTCGATGCGCAAAGCAGATTTGTCGGCGCCATCCCAAAATGCAAGCATCATCGCCTTTGCTTTCTGCGCTTTTTCTGCAGTTGTATCAGTTGCGTTCCATGTGATGTAATCAGGCACATTATTATCGTCCAGGTGAACATCAATATTTATAGATGATTTCTTCATGATGATATTTTACGAGCTTGCGAAGTTACATTGAATTATTTTCATGATTGATGAGCAGCTTGCAAAATCGCATCCTGCAACATGTTCATGCATTTATCTCTGTCCGTTTGTTGCAATTGTATTTTTCCTTTACCAATTAATTGTGAACGCATTTTCTCATCTTTAAATAATAGCACCATTTGGTTTGTAATGGCTTCAATATCTCCCAAATCGGCATACAATGCAGCATCGGCGGCTATTTCATTAAGTGTTCCTTTATTAGAAATGATGACAGGAATATTTGCATTGAATGCATTTAAAATATGCTCTCCTATTTCATCTTCACTGAAAGGGTAAACCAAACCATATGAAGATGAAATCAATTTCACGAATTCATCATCTCTGAAATTGCTGCAAATATGAACATCGGATCGGTATTTGAAAGTTTCCAGCTTATCAATAAATTGAAAATCTCTTTTCAATTCGCGGCCTGCAAAAACAAGCTGCATATTCGATTGCAGTTTTTTTTTGAACTGCGAAAATGCTTTGAGAACATTGATAAGATTTTTATGCTGCCCATAAGCTATTACGATGAAATATTCTTTGCCTGCAGCAAATTTTGTTTTTACGCTTTCTTTCTCAGCCCACGACAAAGGTTTGAAATTTTCATTTGGCCACGTTCTGAGAACAATTGCTTTTTTTTCGTTCACCTTATTTTGTTCATCGATCTGTTGCTCGCTTTTTTGTGATGCAGTAAAAATTGCTTTTGAATGATCTATCGTTTTTGTTAATCGCTTTCGAAAGAAATTGAAATAGCTTTTGTTTTTATTTTCAATGATGCCAGTTGCCCAAACGCATTGAGGGATTTTGCATGACGAACTTATCCCTCCTGTCGTTATCAATAAATCTGCCTGCTGTTTTTTTATGAGTGAAGGCAACTGATAGTCATACCATAACTTCCAGCCGATGCGGTTTTGCAAAATTTTTTTTGATACGATGTTTTCTGCGGGTATTTCTTTTAGAATGTAGTTATGTATTTTATCGGCAACAAAAAGCCATTTTATTTGCGGGTCTTTTTTCAAAAGATGTTGATGGCATTTAATAATAAAAGCCGAAGAAGTAGAATGAACGCAATTGTGAACAAGAGGCTGACAGTCGATGACAATTTTCATAATAAGACCGCAAAGTTATAGCTGCGGGAATATTTAAGCTTTAAACATTTTTTTTAGCATCTCTTGTTGCAGAATTCAAAACATTGAATAGGGGATTTTCAATGCAAATGTGGTTTTTACTATCAGCATAACTAAGGTAAAACCGCTTTGTGATTGTATCCATGAAATGATAATTTAGTACTTTGAAAATCCGTATTATTTTACTAAAACATTACCCATGAAAAATGTCTACTTAGTGATTATTGCTTCCTGTGCAACCGTAATGACATTTGTTCCCCAGCGCAGCTATGCACAATGTTCTTGCAATGCCGGGGTTGCACCAAACACCATTACTTATGAGGACACTTTGAACGCTACAAACGCAGCTTCATCAACCATCAACTTTCCGAAATTCGACCCATCGATCGGCACATTGGGATGTGTGAGTTTTGTTGATACAATTTCCGGGATCACCACAACAAATGTCTGGAACCTTGCAAGCACAAAAACAGAGTATAAATTTTTGTTGACGGTAGCCAACAATATTTCCGGCCCGGGAGTTTCAGTTAATGAAGATTATACAAGAAACTATGGCCCCGATTCGCTCAATGCAGTGGGCAACAGCCCAGGCGATAGTATTGTTTACGGGCCAGACAATCTTTTCACCAACGTAAGAGATTCCAATAATACATCCAACACCGCCCCTTATTTGGGAACAACCGGAAACGTAAGCTATACTTATACTTTGAACGGTGGGCTTATTTCTCTTGAAGGTTCATTAAATTATGGCGACCAGATCGTAACAAATTATTGGGGCACTTTTAAGCTAATTTATTATTGGTGCCCAGCCTCGCTCTTAGCCGACCTTTTCAATAACTTCACGGCTGCGCGAAACGGAAATTTTGTGCAATTGAAATGGCAGGCCTTAAACGAGCAGAAAAACATTGCGTATGAAATTGAATACAGCTATGATGGGTCTCAATATTTTGCGGCCAGCACGTTAAAATCGGATGCTGAAGCAGATGGCACGCCTGCAAACTATCAGTACCAGTACAACATCGCATCTAATAACAGTAATAAGGTGTTTTTCCGCGTTAAGCGCATCAGTGCAGATGGCAAGAGCATTGTTTACTCGCCTATAAAAACGGTGAACATCAACAATCATGGCATTGCAAGCTATCTCACATATCCCAATCCTGTTAAATCATATACCATGATTGAGTTTGATGAGGTTTTATCAGGCGATTTTGCCATTGATTTGGTTAGTACAACAGGCCAGCCGATCCAGCATCAGGAAGTAATGCTTTCAGGCAGCAGCCAGATAAGGCTCGATTTAACAAGTCATCCTGCAACCGGCATTTATTACCTGCATGTTAGCGACAAGACAAATAATCATCAATATATATCAAAACTGGTTATTGAATAAGCTTGTGAAAAACCAATGATCCATTCTTTGAAAGGCCTTGCAAAAGGGGCTTTTTTATTTTGCATAATTTTCAAATTCATAAAATCTTTACGCCCCTTTGACCGTTTACACTATTTGATGTAGGTTTGTTGTACAATTTATTAAGAAGATGATGGAATATAATACGACCCGTAACCACCTTGTTATCCGCGAATATGGCCGCCATATTCAAAAGATGATTGAATATTTGCTCACCCTCGAAGACCCTGAAAAGCGCCAGAAAAACGCGTATGCTGTTATTGAGCTGATGGGCTTTTTAAATCCGCATTTAAAAAATGTAGAAGACTTTCGCCATAAATTATGGGATCATCTTTTTCTGATCGCCGATTTTAAATTAAAAGTTTCTTCGCCTTATCCAATACCCACCAGAGAAACGCTGAAAGCAAAGCCCAACCCGCTTCCATACCCAAAGCGATATCCGAAATTTTCTCATCTTGGAAAAAATCTTGAGCTGATTATAAACAAAGCTCTGAAAGAAGACCAGCCGGAAAAGCGCAATGGTTTTGCAAATGCTGTTGCTTATTACATGAAACTTGCGTACAATAACTGGCACAAAGAAACTGTGCACGATGATGCCATTCAAAGCGAGCTGACTAATATAACCGGCGGCCAGCTTGAGTTTACAAACACTCCTTATGTAAAAAGCTTCAGGCCAAATGAAAACCGCGACCGTGAACGGGGAGGCGGTTATGGAGATTACAGGAACAAGCGCAACCAAAAATTCCAGCCAAGAAATAATAATAACCGCAACGACAGAGATGGCCGCAATAATAACGGGCGTGATAATAAATTCAAAAAGAAAAGATACTAATTGTCTCAGCTTTAAATAATTTAGTGGCGATGAACATGAGTTCATCGCTTTTTTTATTTTTAAAAAATTTTAATGTGCACTCATTTGAAGTAACCGGCGGAAAAAAATTAAGCGGAGAAATAATTCCGCAAGGCGCAAAAAATGAAGCGCTGCAAATTATCAGTGCTGTTTTATTAACGCCCGAAAAAATGACCATCACCAACATTCCTGATATTCTGGACGTGAATCTTTTGATTGAGCTATTAGGCGAAATGAATGTGAGGGTTGATCGCCAAAGCCGCGACACGTGCATATTTCAGGCAGATAACGTTGATATTGATTATTTGCGCAGCGAAACGTATAGAAAAAAAGCGGCCGGTTACGCGGCTCTGTGATGGTTGCAGGGCCAATGCTTGCGCGATTCAGAAAAGCATTTATCGCAAAACCCGGTGGCGATAAAATTGGAAGAAGAAGATTGGATACACATATCATCGGCTTTGAAAAATTGGGCGCAGAATTTAACTATGATTCCGGTGATAATTTTTTTCACCTCACTGCACCAAAATTAACCGGCGCCAATTTGTTGCTCGATGAGCCTTCTGTAACCGGAACTGCAAACATTATTATGGCTGCTGTGATGGCGAAAGGAACAACCACTATTTACAATGCAGCATGCGAGCCTTACATTCAGCAGCTTTGTAAAATGCTGAACAAAATGGGCGCAAATATAAATGGCATTGGCAGCAATCTTTTGAAAATTGAAGGCGTGAGTTATCTTGGTGGCACTCAACATCGCATGTTGCCTGATATGATCGAAGTAGGCTCTTTTATTGGACTTGCAGCGATGACGCAAAGCGATATCACCATCAAAAATGTAAGCCTTGAAAATCTTGGTGTCATCCCCGACAAATTCAAACAGCTTGGCATTCACATGAATTTTGTGGGCGATAATATTCATATACCGGCACAGGATGTTTATGAGATACAAACTTTTTTGGACAGCTCAGTGCTCACGATTTATGATCACCCATGGCCGGGGTTCACACCGGATTTATTAAGTATTGTATTGGTCGTGGCAACTCAAGCAAGAGGAAGCATTCTCATTCACCAAAAAATGTTCGAGAGCAGGTTATTTTTCGTGGACAAGTTGATTGATATGGGCGCAAAGATTATTTTGTGCGACCCTCACCGTGCGGCAGTGATTGGTTTAGCACGCGAACAAAAACTTCGCGGCATAACGATGAGCACGCCAGACATCAGAGCGGGCGTGGCTTTGCTGATTGCGGCATTGAGCGCTGAAGGAAAAAGCACAATCCAGAATATTGATCAGATTGACAGAGGTTATCAATATATTGATGACAGATTGAAAAATTTAGGAGCGCAGATAAAAAGGGTTTAAATACAAATTGAATGGAAGATTTATCAATTGAATTGACATTCAGGGAAAATGATTTTAAAGAAATTTATTACTCAAAAGGTAAAGAGAATATTTTCGTTTATGCCCCAACAAAAAAAATCTTGTTCCGTCTATTCTGTCTTTTAATTTTTACTGCTGCGATTTATTTTCTTTCATTAAAATATTCAATATTTAGCTGGTTATTATTTTTGTGCTTTCTGTCGATAATTCTTCTTGCAATACAGTTTTATAATTATGCGCCCACATACTATTCGTGGAAAAAAGAAGTGGATAATTATTTAAAAGAATTATCTCACAAAAAAAATTTCAAGCTGATTATAAAAGAGCATTCTTTTGATTATGTGGCGGCTGAAGAAACCATTATAGAAAAGTGGGCTAATATCAGTTCATCAAAAATTCGAAACGATTATATTTCAATGTTATCAAACAGCGGAGAAAGATATTTATTTCCCGCTAAATCAATGACCAAGGCGAACTATGAAAAACTTATCGAACTAATTAAAGAAAATACCTGATAATTATTTTACGGTTTTACCATCAATTAAAAAATCCAGAAAATTTTGGATCAAACAAAAAATAAACTCATCATCATCACCGCTCCATCAGGCGCCGGGAAAACTTCCATCACCCGTTATCTTTTAAAAAAATTCCAACAGCTTGCATTTTCAGTTTCAGCAGCTACGCGCAAACCTAGAAAAGATGAAATAGATGGGATTGATTATTATTTTATGGGCCTCGATGAGTTTAGACAAAAAATCCAGCAGAATGAATTTTTGGAATGGGAGATGGTTTATGAAGGAAAATATTATGGCACATTAAAAAAAGAGCTTGACCGGATATGGAACAACAACCAAACACCTGTTCTTGATATTGATGTGAAAGGAGCAATTCATGTGCAACAGCAATTTGGAGAAAACTGTCTTTCCATTTTTATTGAACCACCTTCTATTGAAGTGCTCAAACAACGCCTTGAATCAAGAGGCACTGAAGGTCTTGAAGCTTTGCAAAACCGCATTAACAAAGCATCTTACGAGATTTCTTTCAAACATCATTTCAATAAAATAATTGTAAACGACCATCTTGAAAAAGCTTGCGCGGAAGCCGAAAAAATAATTGAATTATTTGTAAAGGGCTTATAAAAATCAGCAGGCTTCCATATCAAAATTTCCAATTTTTAAAAGTAAATTCGCAGCCAGATGATAAATATTTCCACTTTTATTTGGATTGGGGTTGCATGGCTGATGCTTTTCTTTTTTGCAGGCATTGAAGCTGCTTTTATTAATGCCAACAAATTGTCTATTGAATTAAAAAAGAAGCAGAACCTTAGCAGCGGCATTATATTATCGCGGCTTATGGAAAGGCCAGCCCGGTTTATAGGAGCTACTATTATCGGTTTTAATATTTTTTTAGTGCTGTTTGGATTGATGGTTGGCGAAACACTTTTGCCTTTTTGGAATTGGCTCATCACTAAAATACATATACCCAGCGGGTACGTAAATGCGATCCGCCTGCTTGTTGAAACTTTTTTTTCGTTCCTTTTTATTTTGTTGTTTGGCAATGTGCTGCCTAAAGCTTTGTTCAAATCCAAAAGCGATAAATTGCTCAATTTTTTTTCAGGCACAGCAAATTTTTTTTATCAGCTTTTTGAGCCGCTCGTTTCTTTTTTTATCATTATTTCAAAATGGATCTTGAAATATCTTTTTAATGTTCGCATGGAAGAAGAAAAAGAAGTTTTCTCAGGAATTGGGGTCGAGCATTTTTATCAGCAGACAGGTGAGCTTGCAGAAGAAAATTCAGAACTGAACACAGAATTATTTGAAGCAGCGCTATCGCTGCCTAAAGTGAAAATACGAGAGTGCCTTGTGCCGCGTAAAGAAGTAGAAGGCATCGACCTGAACACTTCTATAGAAGATGCAAGAAAAAAATTTGTATCATCCAGGCTCAGCAAATTAGTTGTGTACGATGGCAATTTAGACCACGTAGTTGGATATATTCATCAATTGGATTTTTTTAAAAATCCATCTTTTATAAAATCAATTTTGTTACCAATTCCTGCTGTGCCTGAAAGCATGGGCGCAACTGACCTGATTAATAAATTCAGCAAAGAAAGAAAAAGCATTGCATGGGTGGTTGATGAATTTGGCGGCACTGCAGGCATCGTTACTATGGAAGATTTGCTGGAAGAAATATTTGGCGAGATCAGAGACGAATATGATACAGAAGAATTTGAAGAGAAAAAATTATCTGCAGACGAATTTATATTTTCAGGCAGGCTTGAGCTTGATTACCTGAATGAAAAATATGAGCTTGAATTTCCGGTAGAAGAATCAGAAACACTTTCCGGCTATATCATTAACCAACATGAAGCCATCCCAAAACAAAAGGAGCACATCATTATTGGTGATTATGAATTCGAAATTCTAGCCGTTAGCGACACCCGGATCGAAATGGTCAGGCTAAAAGTTCTCAAATAGCGCTCCGTTAACCAATGTTAATCCGTGGTTAATCACATGTTTTTTTTTCCAAGTATATATATTTTTATTCATCTTAGCCTCGAAATAACAGCAAATATATTTTCCCTTATAGATATCTTGGTTGTGGTGTTTTTTAAGGGTATCTTTTTTCATAGGTCAGTTAGGAGTAACAATGCACCCCGCCCGGGGTGCTTGTTTTTTTATACTCACCCGCTTTATAATTCAGCAATTTTTTGATTTATCAGTTAAAAACTTTTCGCACTTAGTCTAATCTTAAAAATAAACTACTAAAGAGTAACTTTAGCCTTCAACTTAACAAAAAAATCTATGTATTTATCTTTCGATCTTTCTAAGCCCATTGCCATTGGCAGCGATCACGCAGGTTTTGATTATAAAACAGAAATCATAAAATGGCTGACTGAAAAAGGTTTTCAGGTAATAAATTTTGGTGTGGATGAAAATAAATCTGTTGATTATCCTGATTTTGCGCATCCTGTTGCAAACAGTGTTGAAAATAATGAAGCTGCACTTGGCATTTTATTATGCGGCTCAGCAAACGGCGTTTGCATGACTGCCAACAAACACCAACACATACGAGCGGCACTTTGTTGGGAAAGTGAAGTTGCGAGATTAGTGAGGCTGCATAACAATGCCAACATTATTTGCCTGCCGGCACGTTTTATTGCGCTGGAATTTGCCAAAAGCCTGATCGACATTTTTATGTCAACAAATTTTGAAGGTGGTAGGCATGAAAGAAGAGTGGAGAAAATGGCTTGTCTTTGATATCAGGATACGGGACCTCTCTTGTCTATTTATGTTTCTCTTTAATTTCCATTTTCATTTTGCATCGTTCAATATCTTGTTTGAAGTCTTTTATTTTCTCATCGCTTTGGCTGGCCAAAATTGCTTTTTCAAAATAATTGACGGCTTTATCGTATTCAAATCTCAGTTCTTCCATTAATGCATAACGGCCATATACCCACGATTTATCGATAGTCCTTACTTTCAGGCACCTTTCAAGGTGCCGTGCCAGTTCATCCATTCTTTCCATATCCATCAGCATTGCAGCTATATGAAAATATGAGTGCGGATAAAGTGGATCACATTTAATAGCCGTTAAAAAATGATTTTCTGCTTTTGCGTAATCATCAAATTGCGTTTTATAAAGCCATCCCATGGAATTGTGCGCAGGCGCGCTGTCGGGCTCTTCGTATAAAATGCTTTCATATTTTTTAAAAGCTTCTGCGTAATTATTATTTTTTATATCAGCTTCTGCTTCCAGGTATAATTCTTCTGAGCTTGCATTCATAAAAAAAGTTTTTATTGTCCCAATATCCATGCAAAAATCAATGGCGCTACAATAGTTGCATCGCTTTCAACAATAAATTTTGGGGTATTGATATCTAATTTGCCCCAGGTAATTTTTTCATTTGGCACCGCGCCTGAATAAGAACCGTAAGATGTTGTTGAATCTGATATCTGGCAAAAATAGCTCCAGAAAGGAACGTCATGCCATTCCAGATCCTGATACATCATCGGCACCACACAAATAGGAAAATCGCCGGCAATGCCTCCCCCGATCTGAAAAAAACCAACTCCTTTACCCGATGAATTTTTTCTGTACCAATCGCTAAGCCAAACCATGTATTCGATGCCGCTTTTCATCGTAGTTGCTTTCAGTTCATTTTTAATAATGTAAGAAGCAAAAATATTTCCCATCGTGCTGTCTTCCCATCCCGGCACAACTATAGGAATATTTTTTTCAGCCGCAGCAAGCATCCAGCTATCTTTCGCATCAATTTCATAATACTGCTCAAGAACCCTGCTCAGCAACATTTTATACATATATTCATGCGGAAAAAATCGTTCTCCTTTTGTATCTGCATCTTTCCATATTTTATGAATGTGCTTTTGCAATCTTCGGAAAGCTTCTTCTTCCGGAATACAAGTGTCAGTTACACGGTTATAATGATTTTCCAATAAATCCCATTCTTCTTTTGGGCTCAGATCGCGATAATTGGGCACACGTTTATAATGGCTGTGTGCAACAAGGTTCATAATATCTTCTTCAAGATTTGCGCCGGTGCAACTAATGATGGCTACTTTATCCTGTCTTATCATTTCTGCTAAGCTTATCCCTAATTCGGCCGTGCTCATTGCGCCGGCCAGAGTAATCATCATTTTCCCGCCTTCAGCCAAATGAGTTTCATATCCCTTTGCAGCATCCATCAATGCTGCCGAATTAAAATGCCGATAATGATGTTGTATGAATTGAGAAACCGGGCCTTTGCTCATAAAATGTTGTGCTTTTAAATTTATTTGATTGGAAAGCAAAAGTAATTTCTTTTAAGGGTTATACAATGAATGAAGACATGCTAAAAGTCAAGATTAATATTGTGCTATTAATATTTTTGTTTCATTAGTAAAAACAAAAACCCCGCTTGATGAAGCGGGATTTTATTCAGCTAAAACTTACATGAAACTTATGCGTTGTTCTTTTTTGTTCTTTTGTATACATTCCATTCGCTTGTTCCGTTTGATTTAAGAACCAAAGTTTCATCTGCTGTTTCTAAAGTAATATAATAATTGCTCTGACCTTCTGAAGCCATTTCGAACAAATCTGAAATCCAATAATTGCTGTAATTTTTTTTCAGGTTCGACATAAGATTGATAGGCAATTTATCTGAAAGTATGTTTCTAACAACACCTATCAATTCTCCATTTTCATGATAGTAAGCAAACATAACCTGATTGTCAAGTGTAAAAGTTGCTTTTACATAATCTGTTTCCTTTTGCCATTGAACTTGTTTGGCACTTGAAAAATCTTTGTTAAAAGATGAAGTTACTTGTGTGTTGATTTCATCTTTAGGGCTTGCAAAAGCGCTGGTCATTCCAACGGTTAGCATCATTGCAGTTGCGAAAATTATCTTTTTCATTTTTTTTGTTTTAAAATTTTTTAACCTTTTTGTTTGTTATTAATAAGACGCAGGTTCTTTTCAAATGTTGCAGCGTCCTAAAAATTTTTTTTGAAAGAACTTTTGTTTGTTGATTAATTCGACGATGCAAAATTAAAAATGTTATAAGGCCATGCAACCAAATAGTGATTAATGGTTAGCTATGTTAAGCCAATGTAAACAAAGCGGCTGATCTTTATAAAAGCTCGTATGTAAATTTTTATATAACCCCTTACAGCAAAGGGTTTCACATAGCTTCCTAAATATTTTGTAACAGAAGGTTAAGCATTTCTTAAAATAAAGAATCGGTGTTGGATGGTAATAAAAATAAGTTCTGCTGCGCTCATCGTAACTTTGAAAAGTGAATTATCTCGCACACGCATATCTTTCATTTGGCCATCAGGAAATATTGTTGGGCAATATGATCAGCGATTCCGTGAAAGGCAAAAAAAAATTCGATTATCCTTTATTTATACAAAAGGGAATAACATTACACAGAGCTATTGATGAATTTACGGATACTCATGAGGTTACTAAAAAAGCAAAAGTTTTTTTCAAGCCTTCCTACGGATTATATGCCGGTGCTTTTATTGACATTGTGTACGATTACTTTCTGGCAAATGATATAAAAGAGTTCCCTGAAAATAAATTATCGATCTTTTCGCAGGAAGTTTATCAAGCATTGAAATCACAGCAAGAATTCTTTCCTGAAAAATTTCATCAGTCATTCTATTATATGCAATTGCACAATTGGCTATATAATTATCAATTCAAGGAAGCAATCCAAAAAAGCTTTAGGGGGCTTGTTCACCGCGCTTCTTACATTCATGATTCCTCAACTGCATATACCATTTTTGAAAGTAATATTGATGAGCTGCAAAAATGCTATGACGCTTTTTTCCCATCGCTCAAAGAATTTTCGTTTTCAAAATTCACTCAGCTATTAAACGAAACATGATCACATATTTTGTTTTGGAAAATGGAATCAGGATATTTACAGCATGTGCGGAATAGCAGGAATCATATCGATCAACCCAAATAACATCAATAATGAAAGGCTGAAAAAAATGGCCGATGCCATTTCGCACCGTGGCCCTGATGGTGAAGGCTTTTGGATAAATCCTTCGGGCAACGCCGGATTATCGCACAGAAGGCTTTCCGTAATTGACCTTAGCGATAGCGCTGCACAGCCGATGCATTATTCAAACCGATATTCGGTTGTGCATAACGGTGAAATTTATAATTACATTGAAGTAAGACAGGAACTCCGGAAAAAAGGATATGAATTCAAAACCAAATCGGACACCGAAGTTATTTTAGCAGCATATGATTGTTATAAAGATGAATGCCTGCAACTTTTTGATGGCATGTTTGCATTTGCTGTTTGGGATCAAAAAGAACAAACTCTTTTTTGCGCAAGAGACCGGTTTGGCGAAAAACCATTTTACTATTCTTTTGATGAAGAACAATTTTTGTTTGCCTCCGAAGCAAAAGCTTTATGGTCTGCAGGCATTGAAAAAAAAATCAACAATCCGCTATTATTAAATTATCTGGCTTTGGGCTATGCAACAACGCCTGTTGATAGGACCATTACTTTTTATCAACATATTTTTTCTTTACCGCCTGCCCATTATTTAACATTGCGGTTATCAGATTTTACATTTTCACTTCAAAGCTATTGGGATTGCAATAAAGAAAAGCAAATTTCTATCAGCGAAGAAGATGCAATAGAAAAATTGGGAGAATTATTTTCTATTTCTGTGAAAAGAAGATTGAGAAGTGATGTTTCTGTTGGCACTTCTTTGAGCGGCGGCCTTGATAGCTCATCTATTGTTGCCGCTATCAATCAATTTAATAATGTAGAAAATTTCAGTCAAAAAACTTTCTCAGCTATTTTCCCTGGCTTTGAAAATGATGAATCAAAATATATTAATCCTGTTGCAGAAAAATTTAAGCTCGAAAATTATTCAGTTTCACCAACGACGCAAGACCTCATTAAAGATTTTGAAAAATTATGCTATCATCAGGAAATGCCATTTTCTTCATCCAGTATTTTCGCGCAATACAAAGTATTTGAGCTGACAAAACATCACAACATTAAAGTAATGCTTGACGGGCAGGGCGCTGATGAAATTTTCGCCGGTTATACAAAATACATTCATTGGTATTTGCAGGAATTATTAATGAAAAGAAATTGTTCAGCATCAAAGGAATTGAAAGCATTAAAAAGAAATGAAATCGATTTTCAATGGAATTGGAAAAATTATGTAGCAGCCTTGTTTCCTGCGCAAACAGCTCAGCAGCTTGAAAAAAGAGAAGCAAAAAAGGTATCGGCAAACGGGAACATTGATGAAAATTTCAGGCACCAATATTTTGACAGGCCCACCATTTATAAACCACTTGTTACAAAACTGAATGATATATTGTATTTCAACACATTTCAATTTGGGTTGGATGAATTGCTTCATTATGCTGACAGAAATTCTATGGCTCACGGAACAGAATGGGGGCGGGTATTGGAATAACGGAGCCTTCTACTACAACCGCTCGGTGAATAACATCAATGTCGAGACCTTTCACAATACTTACGTGAAGACCGTGAGTGGCTCGAGGGCGGGAGGCTATGTTAGCTACAATGGCGGGCCTCGCGGAACAACCGCTCGACCCACCGCTGCACAAGCTGCTGCACATGCGCGTCATTTCCCACCAACGGCCGCGCAAACAGCGCATCAAAGGGCCGCAGGCAGAAATCACGAACTGCTAGCGTCTGTCAATCATGGCAAGCCGCCGATCGCCGCAACCTCAAAACCGGGACTATTTACAGGCGCTGGGGTGGTAGCAGCCCGTGGTGCTGCAGCCGAGAACAGGGCGGCATCGACTCGCACCAATGAGAACAGGGTAGCGGCGAATAAGGCTGCTGCAACTCGTACCAACGAGAGCAAGGCAGTGGCGGCTCATACAAATGAAAACAGGGCAACGGCGGATAGGGCAGCCACCACTCGTACCACAGAGAACAGGGCGGCGGCTGAGAAGCAGGCAGCTGCAGCTCGCACGAGTGAGACCAAGGCAGCGGCGAATAAGGAAGCCGCTACTCGTGCCAACGAGAACAAGGCGGCTGAGAAGCAGGCAGCTGCAGCTCGCACGAGTGAGACCAGGGCAGCGGCAAATAGGGAAGCCGCTACTCGTACCAACGAGAACAAGGCAGTTGAGAAGCAAGCAGCTGCAGCTCGCACGAGTGAGACCAGGGCAGCGGCGAATAAGGAAGCCGCTACTCGTGCCAACGAGAACAAGGCAGCTGAGAAGCAGGCAGCTGCAGCTCGCACGAGTGAGACCAGGGCAGCGGCGAATAAGGAAGCCGCTACTCGTGCCAACGAGAACAAGGCAGCTGAGAAGCAAGCAGCTGCAGCTCGTGCCAACGAGAACAAGGCAGCTGAGAAGCAAGCAGCTGCAGCTCGTACCAACGAGAACAAGGCAGCTGAGAAGCAAGCAGCTGCAGCTCGTACCAATGAGAACAAGGCAGCCGAGAAGCAGGCAGCTGAGCAATCATT
>CAVRBD010000068.1:0-52758 GCA_963718975.1 uncultured Bacteroidota bacterium
CAACGCATCGCTCTGCGAGCAACCGTGGGCGCCGTGGAGATCATGCTCCTGCCCAAGTGGTTTCCCTTCCATCTGGACAAGGTCTCCTACTGGTCGCGCACCGTGATCGTGCCGCTGCTGGTGCTGATGGCGCTGCAAGCCGCGGGCGCGCAATCCGCGCGGCGATCACGTGTGCAGGAGCTGTTCGCACGCCGCCCGGAGCAGGTCGCGACTGGATCCGCGGCCCGTACCGCTCCGGCTGGGGCCAGTTTCTTCAAGACGCTCGACGCGGTGCTGCAGCGGTCGAGCCGTGTTTCCCGAAGCGGCCGCCGCCGCAAGCGATCGAGGAGGCCGTCGCGTTCGTCACCGAGCGGCTGAACGGCGAGGACGGGCTGGGCGCGATCTACCCGGCCATGGCCAACACGGTGATGATGTTCGACGCGCTGGGCTATGCGCCGGACCACCCGGATGCCGCCATCGCCTGGGCAGTCGGTGCGCAAGCTGCTGGTGATGCGCGAGGACGAGGCCTATTGCCAGCCCTGCCTGTCGCCGATCTGGGACACCGGCCTGGCCGGCCATGCGCTGGCCGAAGCGCAGGGCTGCGGCGCGCGACGGTGGAGGCGGCCTGCGACTGGCTGGTGCCGACGCCAGATCCTGGACGTGGTGGGCGACTGGGCCGACGACACGCCGGACGTCGCGGCCCGGCGGCTGGGCGTTTCAGTACAACAACCCGCATTACCCGGATGTGGACGACACCGCCGTGGTGGGCATGCTGCTGCACCGCGCACGGCGACCCGGCCTACGACGACGCCATCGCGCGGGCGCGCGACTGGATCCTGGGCATGCAGAGCCGCGAACGGCGGCTGGGGCGCGTTCGACGCCGACAACGACCGACAATATCTGAACCATATCCCCTTCGCCGATCACGGCGCGCTGCTGGACCCGCCGACCGCGGACGTGACCGGCGCGCTGCGTCTCCTTCCTGGCGCAGATCGGCCATGCCGACGGACCGAGCCGGCGATCGCGCGCGGCGCTGGCCTATCTGCGGCGCGAGCAGGAGCCGGACGGCTGCTGGTTCGGCCGCTGGGGCACCAACTACATCTACGGCACCTGGTCGGTGCTGTGCGCGCTGAACGCCGCCGGCGTGCCGCCGGACGACCCGATGGTGCGCCGCGCCGTCGGACTGGCTGATCGGCAAGCAGCGCGAGGATGGCGGCTGGGGCGAGGATTGCGAGAGCTACGCGCGACGCGCCGCCGGGCGAATACCATGGCGAGCAGCCTGCCAGCCAGACCGGCCTGGGCGATGCTGGGGCTGATGGCGGCGGGCGAGGCGGACCATCCGGCGGTGGCGCGCGGCGTCGCCTGGCTGGCCGCGCAGCAGAAGGCCGACGGCGAGTGGGACGGAGACGCCGTATAACCGCGGTCGGTTTCCCGCGCGTGTTCTACCTGCGCTACCACGGCTACCGGCTGTTTTTCCCGCTGCTGGCGCTGGCGCGCTTCCGCAAATTTGCGGCAGGGCAACTCCCGTCAGGTCGCCTGGGGGTTCTAGTCTTAGTCGGTCGGGGGCTTGTCGTTCAAACTCTCCCCGTTCTGACAGCGCAGGTCCAGCATCAATCCGTTTCTTCTTTTGCGGAGAATATGTGTGGATACAGTGAACGGTGCAGGTAGGCGACACGATTTTGCTCCTGACATAAAGTCTTAGCGCGAGACGAAAGAAAATGTACTCAGATGCTAAAGGCATCCGACGCCAGACGCTTCCACGAAGAAGCGGTGTCCGGCCTGTGGGCACAAATTAGAGGGGAACGGTTTCGACGGGATCGACGCTCATTGGCCATCCAAACACGAGAAGCTCATGCGCTACGAAGATGCGTGGCCACTCATTAAGGCTGGGACCTATACCGGGCCGTCGGGGATCTCAGGCGCGCCGGTCACTACCGGCTCGCCGGTGCCAGTCACGGCTTTTGCCGGTCGATCAGCATCTGTCCCGTTCTCCCACGCGACGACGCCTTCACCTCACTCCGCGCCGCGGGCCGCATCGAGCGTCTGCGCCATCCATCGGCGGGAGCCGATCTGACCAGCCATAAGGCCCGGCACATAAAGGTCGGCATCGAGCTTCGGCCAGTGCAGACCGAGGCCCGATGGGCTGATCTCGATCGCGCCAAGGTCATTGGGGGAGGCGTCGGTAAGGCCCTCGGCCGACCGGGCAGGGAAGCTGATCTCGACCTCGGTGTTGAGCGTTACCACCACGCGGCCCGTGCTCTGGTCATAGCGGGCGGCGACGGCGTACACCGACCTGCCGGAGAGCCGCCATGCGTTCCTCAGCCTGGGCGACCTCCTGATCAGTCACCGCCATGTTGCTCGCTCCATTTGGCACACAGGTGGGTGAGCACCTCGGCCAATTCGTTTTCAATCCTGACTAACGCGGGCTTCTTGAAACCAAACCTTCACGCAACCTCAAGCGGACCCCCCGGGCAATTCAGGATGAACACCGCTTCGCCGCCTCCGCCGATCACATGGACATGGGCAGGACGGTGGTCGTTAGGATAGATTGCGACCCGCCACTTGCCGATGTCATGGACCTTAGGCACGGCGAAACCTATCGAAACGCAAGAGCCACGGATACAGGTCTGATCCGATCGGCGCCATCGTGCCTACGTCTAGTTCTTCCTGCCGTCCTTCATGAGCCCAGCCGAGCGCAGAACCTTCCCGATCAGCGATCCGGGGTCGCCCAGCTGCGCCACCACATCCTGCACGGCCTCCCGCCCGCCGGGCAGATAATCCTGCCAGGCCGGCACGCGCGGCCCGGCCTTGTCCGGCCGAACCTGATCCGGCCGAGCCTGATCCGGCCGAGCCTGAACCGGACGCGCCCCGGCAGGCCGCCGCGCCGTGCGCCGACGACCGATCAGCCCCCAGCTCTCGGCGATGCGATAGGACGAGGATATCCCCGCCGGCAGAATCAACCGGCTCGCTCCCACACTGCCGCATTGCGCGTCCTCATCCGCAGCGTCCGGGTCGATCGGGGTCGCATGGCCGAGGCCGGGGATGACATAGGTCTCGACGACCGCGCGGCCGTCTTCGCCCTGCCAGACCTGGCGTGTCGCGCCATCCACGAGGCTCTGCCGCGCGGCCGCAGCGGTCACCCCATGCACATCCGCCCATTGCTTCCGCAACTCCTGGGCGTTCACCGGGTTGACGGTCGTGTCCGAGGTGCCCTGCCAGATCGAGACTGTGGGCCAGACGCCGCGATGGGCCGATGCCGTGCGCACCCGGTCGCCCAGCTCCTGGGCCGGTCGGATGCGCCCCTGGCCCATGGCGCCGAAGGCCTCGGACACCGAGGTGGCGCTGCCGAAGGGCAGGCCGGCAATGATCGCGCCGCCGGCGAAGACATCCGGATAGGTCGCCAGCAAGGCCGCCGTCATCGCGCCGCCGGCCGACAGGCCGGTGACATAGACCCGCCGCCAATTCAGCTCCATGCGTCTCGATCATCGCCTTGACCATGGCCGCGATCGAGGCAACTTCGCCGCTGCCGCGCGTCACATCCTCGGGCTGGAACCAGTTGAAACAGACATTGGCGTTGTTCGCCCGCTTCTGCTCGGGCAGCAGCAGGGCAAAGCCGAAGCGCTCCGCAAGCGTCGACCAGCCGGCGCCGGTGTCATACTCGGCCGCCGTTGGGTCGCATCATGCAGGACGACCACCAGCGGCGCGCCGCCGGGAAGGTCCTCCGGGACGTAGGACAGCATCCGAAGGCTGCCGGGATTGGCGCCGAAATTGGTGGTCTCGACGAGGGCGATGCTGTCGCCCGCATCCGCGCCCGGCATGCCCTTGGCCAAAACCTGGGGCGCGAGGTTCATCAGATGGCTGAGAAAGCCATCGTTTCCGTGGGGAAGAGCCATGGCGGGAAGCCCTTTGCAGTGGTTCAGCGGAGGCGTCCAGCGCCAGCGTGTTCGTTACAGCGAACTCAACATGGTGCAGCGCAGCAAAACCTGCAAGGACTCAAAAAGGGTGTGTGGCTGTCCTGCATGAGAGGCAGGACGCGCAGCTTAGAGCCGCTCAGGCCAGGCCGTTGAACACTTTATGGTCAATAGCTTGCAGAAGGATGACGGTTCCATCTGCGAGGGTCAGCAGATCCGAGCCCTGGACCACGCCTTCGGAAGTGATGGGGTCGCCGGCATAGCCGCCGAAGGCAATGACATCCGTGCTCTTGAGCCCGATGATGATCTCGCTGCCCCCAGCATGGCCATCGATGAAGCCATAGACATCGGCGCCCGATCCGCCGACCACGCTCGCGGCGCCGCTGCCGCCCACCACCGTATCGGCCGCGCCGTCGAGCGTGATGACGGATTGGCCGCTACCCGTAAACACGGTCTCGCTTCCGCTGCCGGTCGCGCCGTTGACCGTGCTCGCGCCGCTCCCGTCGATCAGCACCACGGGGGCCGAGCCGTCCGCGAACTCCTGCGTGGTGCCGCTGCCGCCGATCAGGGTCGAGACGCCGGTGCCGGCGACGAGCGTGGAGGCCCCAGAGCCGCCATAGAGCACATTGGTGCCGGACCCGCCCTGGAGCACCGCCGTCCCCGAGCCGCCGAAGAAACTCGTGGCGCCGCTGCCGCCGGTGACGGAGACCGGGCCGCTGCCGCCCAGGAAGTAGAGCGACTCCGCGCCGCCGCGAACGGTCGCGCCATCGCTGCCGGCAAAGACATAGCCGCTGCTGGCGGCGCCGTCGGTAATCAGCGTGCCGCCGGCGCCGTCGCTCGTCAGCGAGAGGGTATCCGCGCTTGGCGGCAGGGGCAGGCTGTCGCTCTGACCGTCATCGACGAGGGTGATCGTCCCGTCGGAGATCTGGACGGCGCCGGGCGTGTCAATGTCGAAGCCCGGAATGTCGATGGCGCCGTTCTGGGAGGCGATGGTGCTTGCCGAGAGATCGGCGCCGCCGCTGCCGGCCGTCGACAGAAGGCCACTGGCCGACGGCCCCGGCGGCGCGGGCGAGTGCAAATCCTTCGCGTAGTTGCCGAGCGGATGGTAGTAGGTCGCGGCTGTCCCGAGGCTCGCCAAGGCGGCGCTTAGTTCTGCCGCCGCGACGTAGGGCGATGTCGCGGACTCGGCGGCCAGATAGGCGACCGAGGCGGCGATCAGGTAGACCGTATTGGAATAGGGGCCGACATAGAGCGCCTGGCCGTAATGGGCGATGTTCTGGGCCTGGAGAATCGGGGTTTCGTTGCCGTCCGGCGCGTAGTTGCCCACCGGGTCGCCTTCGTCGACGTAATCGAAGAAATTGCTGCCGGTATGGCCCGTATCGTCTGTCGCAATACCCGGCGCGCCGAAGGTCGTGCCGGGCAGGCCCGTCTGCTGCGCAACGTATTCGGCTTCCGCGCCGCCCAGGGAGTGCCCGGTCAGAAAGATGTCGGAGGCGGCGTTGCTGCCATAGTCCTGCTCCGCATCCTGGATCACCTGCTCGGTGAAATCATAGGCCGAGGTGAAGGCGGGCGCGATTTTGCCATAGACGATGGCGAGGTCGTCGGCGATCTGCGCCAGGGTGAAGATGTGGTTGGTGGTGCCGAGATTGGTGCCTTCGAAGGTGATCGCGATCTGGCCCGTCGTGCTCACCAGGGCCGCGCCGTAGAAGCCGGTGTAGGGGTCGTAATGGATGACCGGCGCGCCGTCGCTCATCAGGAAGCTGTAACCGAAGGGCAGCGCCGTCGGCCCATCAACATAATCCGTGCCGACCTGGCTATAGGCCCAGTAAGCGAGATCGAGATAGTCTTCGTTGCTGGGCGTGAGCGTTTCGGACATGGCGGCCGCTTCGTTTTGATTGAGCGACTAGCTACCGGAACTCCGAATGCGGACGCAATCGCGCCGCGGCCGATCCCGGATAAAAACTTGGTTTCCGAACATCGTCCGTGCGGCTCAGGATCGGCGGTGGCCGGGGGCGTCTGCGCGGCACCCCGGCGCAGGCCGAACATGCGCCGCAATTCGCGCGGATGCGCGACCCCCAGGAGCAGACCAGCAACGCGAAAGCGGCCATGCCGCCGCCCACCAGAACCGTCAGCGCCGCCAGCCGCCCGACCAGATGCGGCGCGTTCAGCATGGGCTGCAGCAGGTGCTGCAGCCCGATCAGCGCGCCGCCCATGCCGATGGCCGCGAGCAGGATGCGCGGCAGGCTCCGCCGGCTGCGCGCATCCAGCGAGAACTGACGCCGACGCGCCGAGATCGCGATCAGGCAGAGCGCATTCACCCAGCCGGCGGTGGAGGTCGCGAGTGCAATCCCGACATGGGCGAGGCCGGAATAGAGCCCGAGCGTCACCGTCAACACGATGTTCACCGCCATGGTGGTGACGGCGATCTAGACCGGCGTCAGCGTGTCCTCCCGCGCGAGGAACCCCGTCACCACGACCTTGATCAGCACGAAGGCGGGCAGGCCGAAGGAATAGGCGGCCAGCGTCGGCGCCACCTCGGCCACCTGATGCGGGCCGAACTTCCCGCGCTGGAACAGCACATGCGGATCGCGTGGCTCTCCAGCAGCAGCGCGACCGCCGCCGGCAGCGTCAGCAGCAAAGCGAGTTCCAGCCCGCGGTTCTGGGTATCAGCGCGGCACTGTCCTCGCCCTTACGGATATGGCGGGACAGGGTGGGCAGGAGGGCGGTGCCGACCGCCACGCCGACCACGCCGAGCGGCAGCTGGTCAGCCGGTCGGCGTAGGCGAGCGCCGAGATCGACCCACCGGCAGCAGCGAGGCCCAATGACGTGGAGACGGCGAGGTGACCTGCTGTCGCGCCGCCGCCGATCGCCACCGGCGTCGCATGAGCGCACGAGTCGTCGCAGTTCCGGGTGAAGCGCGGCCGCGCCAGCTCCGTGGCCTGAGCCCGCGCGGCGGCAGGACCAGAGCAAGCCAGAGCCATTGCAGCAGGCCCGCCGCGGTCAACGCCGAGGAGGCAGCGTACCGCGTCGGGCCACGGTGTCGCAACAGACCGCGCGATCAGGAAGAGGTTGAGCAGGACCGGGGTCGCGGCCTCGCGGCGAAGCGGTCGATGGCGTTCAGCACGCCGCCATAGAAGCGAGGCCAGCGAGATGAACACGAGATAGGGGAAGGTGATGCGGCGTAGGTGACGGCGAGCTCGAAGATCGGCCGGTCGGCGGCGAAGCCTGGCGCCATCACCAGATCACCGCCGGCATGGCGAGCATCATCGCCACGAGGAACGGGACCAGCACCCATCAGCAGGCCGGCATATGCCTGGCGGGCGAAGCTCATCGCCGCCTCGCGGCCCTCGCCCTGCAGCTCGCGGGCGAACAGCGGCACGAAGGCCGCCGAGAAAGCGCCCTCGGCGAAGAGGCGGCGGAACAGGTTCGGCAGCTTGAGCGCGACGAAAAAGGCGTCCGAGGAGGCACCCGCGCCCAGCGCCCAGGCGATCAGGATGTCGCGGACGAAGCCGAGCACCCGGCTGATCATGGTGTATCCGCCGACGGTGGCGACGCGGCGGAGCAGGGCCAGCTTTTCCACCAGGGCGCGGCGCACACCTGGGATGGCTGCCACCATGGATGCCTGCCTGCCTACTTCAGCGGTCCGGATGGCTGCGGTAACATCCTCGCCGTTCAGCAGTACAACCTGCCCCGCTCGTGCAACTCGATATCCGCCGCAAGCGCGAGTTGTTCCATGCGGTGCATATCCGCGGCTTCCGCGTTTTGCCGCATGGCCCAAAGGGCCACGGCCCGATACATCGCACCAGAGTCGATATAGGTAAAGCCCAGCCGTTCCGCCAGGCGCCGCGCGATAGTGTATTCCCGGCGCCGGCGGGCCCATCGATTGCAATAACCACGCGCCGCGATTGATGGGCCACTATTGCTTGTCCGAGATGACTTGCATCACGCCGCGCTTGCCGCCGCTGTCGGAGATTTGCAGCAGCAATTGCCTGTTGTCCTTGGTTGCGGTGAACATAGTCATTTGCGGGGTCGTCATGGTGGATTCGGTCTTCCAGCCGTTGCTATCAAGTCCCTTCTTGTAGAAGTCTACTATCTTGTCCACTGCGTCCGGCGATTCCAATACCAGGTTGCGCGCGTTCTTGTCCGACCCGGATTGCGACATCACCACTTTGGCCGGGCTGTAGATCGGTACATCCTTCGGATAATCGTCCGGCGCCTTGTTCTGATTGAAGGTGAGGCTGGCAGTCTTGCCGTCTTTGCCCGTCACCGTGATGGCGGTCGAATCCTTTCCCTTATCCTGGTAAGTGACCGTGCCGCCGGAGGTCGACATCGTGTGGGAGCGGCTACAGGCGGCTCCGGATATCAACAGCGTGGCGGAGAGCAGCGCGCCAAGCGGACGCCGCCGACTTTTCACAATAGAAGGGTACATGGAAGGTAGAATAGCACGGAGGGACCAAAACAACATCAATAGGCATTTCTTTATTTACTTCTTTTATATTTTCAATAATGTTTTCATTGCTATCACTAAGCGAAATGATTTTGTCTGCTCCTAAATTTAGCAGTTGCTGCAGCAGTTCCGGGTTTCGCCCCGTTGCGATCACTTTTTTTGCTCCATAATATTTTGCAAGCTGAACTGCCAGCTTGCCTGTGAAACCAGTAGCGCCATTGATAAGAACAATTTCACCTGCTTTGAATTTTGCTCTGAACAAAAGTGCCAATGCAGAACCAATTATTGCATTGGGAAGCGCTGCTGCAACAACGTCATCAATATTATCAGGCAGTTTAACGACCATGCGCTTATTCATAATTGCTTTTTCAGCTAGCACGCCATCGCCAACCCCAAAAATTCTGGTGCCATCTTCCAAAGTTCCAACGCCCATCCTGCAAGGAATTTTAGGGTTTGAAAACGGTTTGCTTGAATAATGCCTCCCGCTCGCAACACCTCTTTCGTGGTTTGGGATAGCCACTGCTTTCATGTTTACCAATACTTCTTCGCTGCCTGCAATAATCGGTCTGAAAGTCTGAAAATTTTGGCGCTTCGCCTACGCTGAATATTACCGCTGCTTTCATAAAAAAAATTTTTGAGTTTTAAAATGCAAAAATGAAAAAGTAAAAACATGCGGGCAATAACAATTGTTAATAAATCCTATCGCCGGTTTCTTATGCGGCTTAAGGAAACAGATGTAATTCCTAAATAGGATGCTATATAGTGCTGGGGAACGCGATGGATAATGTCAGGATGATTTTCCAGTAAATCTTTATATCGTATTTCAGGGCTGTCTTTAATGCGTGAAAGAAATAATTTCTGGTAAGTGAATAGCCGCTTCAAAAGCATGTTTTGCATATGCTTTTCAGGCAAATTGTTTAAAGCTGATAGGAAATTTTTTTTGCTTATAACAAGAATGTTGGTAGGCTCAATGCTTTCTATGTTTAGCACGCTCGGCTGGTTTGTGACCAAGCTTTCAAGAGAAGCAACCATTTCATTTTCGAAGAAAAATTGAGTTGTTATGTCCCTGCCATCGTTGTTGAACCATGCACGCAAGCAGCCCTTCTCCACTATGAATGCTTTTTTTGAGACTTCACCTTCTTTCAGCAGCAGCGTTTTGGCGCGTATTTGAGTTTTTTGGAAAGACGCCAGCAAAGGCTGAAATTCAGAAAAGATATTTTGTCCCATATAAATTCTTTGTTTTTTTGAAATGCGTTTTGAGCATAAAAATTACCTTTTCTTGTATTTGCGCCTTTTCTTGGCCTGGATTTATTACAAGAATTTACAAAATGTTTTAAATTTTGATGATAAAATGAAAAACATAATTTTTTTTCAAATTGACCTGGCGAAAAAGTGTATTAAATGAAATTTCAATACGGATAATTCTGTTTCAATTGAAATTCAGTGTTTTGAACTTCCCGGCTTAAATTGCGCAATCGTTTGCTCATCAATATATATTCGCGCTCAGATAAATCTTCGACCGTTTTTCCACATTTAGCATTGCATTGTTGAAAAAAAAGACTAATGTTTTTTTTCTTAAACTCAAAAATGTTTATATATATTTAGTGAAAATTTAATCATATGACCCAAACACTTCGCAAAACTGCTTTTTTGTTCGCTTCCGTGCCTTTCATCTTTTTTAGTTGCTCTAAAACAAATGTAAAAGGGACATCGTCACAACAAGATGTAACATCAGTCGTCCATCAGAAATATGGACTGAACCCAATGACGCCAGATCAGTACAAGGATGTACCCGTTTTCTCCCCTGAAACTTTCAAGTCACAAGCCTCAGACCTTGGATTGACTTTTACAGGAACAAAGCCATCCAGCTATTTATTGGCAACTCCTGCTGTCAGAGACCAAGGGCAAATTGGTGCCTGCACAGGTTTCTGCGGATCAGAAGCCAATGAGATCGTTCACTACTACACCTACGCAACCGTTCCTGCACCGCCGACTTTAACTGTTGCAAATGGTATATCTAGCGCAGTGAACACAAAATTTGTAAGCCCTACTTCTTATTTTGGGCCAGATGGTGCTGTTGCTCCTTTGTTCCTTTATTATGTTGAAAGAGTAATATTGGAAGGAGATAAGATTACCAGCGACCCAGGCGCCAATATGGTAAATATTGGAGAGGCATTACAGGGTTTGACAAACAACACAGGCACTGGTAAAGCTCTTACTTTGAGTGGCAATACATTCAAAGGTGAGAGTACAGAAGACCTGTATCCTTACCCAACTACAGTTATTAATGCTCAAAATCCCTACAATTTGGCTACATCGTCTTCAGCAGGGTATAAAGTAGCACCAAGTGCTGCCGCGATTGCTAATGCGCCTACTTACAGCATCGGCGTTCAAACCGGTTCAACAACATCAACCGGCGCAACAACAACTCATGGGTATTTCAATATACCTGGTACAGGTGATACTGTTGAAGTAAACAATGCAAAGTTTGCAATCTTAAATAACAAGCCGGTAATGATGGGCTTCAGTGTATATGACAATTCATCATATACTATTTTTGAAGGCTTGAGCACAACCAGCTATATCTACAATCCATTGGTTGCAAAAACAAAAAATGGCACAACCACTTATGTTTTAAATACCAAATTATCATTGTTGGGCGGCCACGCTGTTCCTTTGATCGGATATGTTGATGATGGCACTGCTTCAACAAGCGCAACTGGCGGTGGTTATTTCATCGTTCAGAATTCATGGGGCACTCCTTGGGGCTATTATGGCGATTTCTATTTGCCATATTCTGTTTTAAGGAATTCTTCTGTTGTAGGCAACGGAAATTTATATGTATTGATCCCGTAATTAACAATATTAACTAATAATAAAAAAGGCCTTTATAAAGGCCTTTTTTATTGCACCAACCGGGCGTATTTATCAGAATCAATTCCGGCATTTTTTTGCATTAAAAGTATCAACCCCGCCTTTTCTGAAATTAAATGTTTTGAATAACTCCTAGAGGTTATAACGGTCATGCCTATCTTAAAATAAATTACTTCTTCACAACACTTCTCTAAATTTTGTTCCGCAATTTTAAATATCGGCAATGATAAACATCGAACATCGTGATGAATATGCCTATATTTTTAACGCCGAGCTTTTTACTGAGATTGGGAGGCTGATGACGATCATAATTTTCAGCGCAATTTTCTTTTATATAAGCCGGCAGGCTGCACAGCGCTATATACCACTTTCGGTTGCCATTTTGCAATTGCTCACTTTACCATTGGTAAGCAAGATGAGCCAGGAATAGAGATTTGAAAAAATAACATCTAAGCAAACTAACTACAATGCATAACCGCATTTTGAGGAGCTGATTTAAATGAGATTCTCGCAAAAAAATAATTATTTAGCTGTTTTTTAAACATTAAATAACCTTTACAAATATTTAAAATCAAACAGGCTGTATGTTCATAGGAAGTTCAATATAAAAAGCTGGCCCTTTTCCTTCATTACTTTCGAGCCATAACTTTCCATTACATTCTTCAACAATCTTTTTCGAAACAAATAACCCCATGCCGTAAGATTGCTCACCGTCCGTTCCCGGAATTATGGCATCTTCATCAATATCGAACAACTTATCCTTAATTTTTTCAGGCATCTCCATTCCTTCATCGTGGATGCACAACAAAACATTCTCCTCTTTTTTTATCATTTCAATATTTATAGTAGATCCAACAACGCTGAACTTTATTGCGTTGCTAATGATGTTGTTTATTGCCCACAAAATTTTGTAGCGATTGATTTCCACATTAACATGCTCTGTACGCAGTTTAAAAATCTGCTGCTTTTCATCTGCCTTTGATTGTAATGAACGAACACAATTTTCAAGCAAGTTACCTATGTCCAGCAACTCGGTTGATTTTTTTACTTCTACATTCTTTGCTTCCAGTAAATCTTTTATCAAAACCAATGAATTATTGCAAGACGCGTGGATTGAACGAAACAATTCTTTTTGTGTTTCCGATTGTTCTTTCAATATCAATGTGTACATAATATTTTGCACCGCACTAATGGGGTTTTTCAGGTCATGCGCCACAACGCGCATAATATCTGAGTTTTCTGCATGGCTCTGCGCGAGCGAAGTGAGCGCTTTTTCTAATTCATGATTTTGCTGCTCCACTTGTTTATTAAGCTTTTTTGCCCGGTTTAAATTGTGCCAAACAAGCGTTGCGATTGTTACAACTATTACAAAAACGATAATGGAAACGAACAGATATAAGGTTTTCAGTTTGCCTTCTTTCTCCAAAACCTTGTTTGAATATTTTAGGCTAAGGTTTTCAAATTCTTTGCTTACATCTAATGCAGCAAATTTTTTTTCCCGCGCGTTTATAGAATCATTGATGGTATTATATTTCTTCTGATAAGCAATTGCAGAATCAAGCTGCATATTCTGGGCGAAATAATTCGATTTCAGATCTAACCAGATTTTCAGGTAATTGTCACTGGGGAAATTGTCAAGGGAAGATTTTAATGAGTCGAGCGTTGCTTCAGCCAATTTATTTTTTGACTGTTTTAAATATATTTTCGCAAGCAGTACGTACATCGATTGATTGAAAGAAATATCAACATTGCCCGCATCTTGAATAATTATTTTGCTTAGATCTTCTGCTTTTGAAAATTCTTCTTTGATAAAATAAACTTCTACCATATGCCCATAAATAACAGCTTTTGCATATAATGAATGAGCCCGTTTATCAGGAAATTGATTTTCTTCTTTTTCGATGGAGCTTATTGCTGCATTTGCATAATACAAAGTGCTGTCGTACATTCTTGCATCAAAATAACTTTGAGAAGCATTTCCAAGGCATTCGTAATCACCGGTCTTGTTGCAAGATAATCTCAGGTCTGCGCTTTCTTTAATAAAATACCGCGCTGCTTCCACCCATTTGCCCTGACTGTAAGTGAGGTTTGCCATTCCCATATCATATTGAACAATCATGCAATTATTTTTCACATAATCAAGCACCACCTGTTGCGCGAGAACATAATATTGCAGGCATTCAGCATAATTCCCCATCCACCTGAAGCAATCTCCTTTTGCAAACAGAGCGCCTGCATAGCGCTCAGCATAAATTTCGTGGTCCAGCTTGTCCTTAGAAATCATTATAATACTATCAGCATACGATATGCTTTTGACATAATCATGTTTTGCAAAAGCATATTGAACACATTTGAAACTGTCGATTGCATATATATCGTCTATGCCAGGATCAGGAAAAGCATTTAAAGCAGAATCAACCAACGCAAAGGCCTTTTCTTTTTTATCCTCCCGAATTGTATCGGCTATATATAAAATCTTGTCGAAGTATTTTCGATGGCTGTCTTTGTTAGGATGATCAAAACATCCTGTATTCAATAAAAAATAAAAGAAGATGATCTGTACTGGGAAACTTTTGTTGCTGACCGATGCCATTACTTTTTTTGTTGAAGCAGTTATAGAGTAATAACCGCCCGAAGTTAAACAATATTTCTACAGCTCATATTTGCACAAGAGGCGCATAAAAACCAAAAATGCCTTCCATATTGTCAGTCAATGATCAAAAACAAAATCCGCAATAGCTTAAATTAGCTCAAAAAAATTATGGATATCAACTCCCTGACCGTGGCGGAAAGAGCAATTTTAGCAAACCAATTTAAAATCTTTTCATTTCTTGATAAGAAAAATGCAAAAGAGCATTTGGTAAATGCTGAAGTATTTGAAAACGGATACGTTGGCCTTTATGCCGAAGTGCTGGAAAATATTTCTGAAGAAACTTCAAAAGAAATTTGCGATGAAACAAATGAGATCCTGGTCATGTACAGGCATATTCAAAAAGCAATTCATGCGCTGGAAAAAAAAGAAAGAGCTGCTTTGAATCTTGACAAAATAAGGTTTGATGGTTTTGATGCAGACAATGATGAACATTACTATTTTGCAAAATTCATGACGAAGAAAAAACATTTTTACGAACATTTTTCAAGCGTTAAAATGAACTCGCAAAGCGCTGCATCAATCATTAGGTACAGAAAAATGCTGCCCGTTTACAAAGCAATTGTTGAAAAGCAAACATATGTTTTTGGAAAAAAAGAACTAAAAGAACTGATAGAAGCTGTTCATAATTAGCGCGGTCATTTTGATTATCGATTTTACCCATTTCTCCACTATTATACGTTGATACAATGCAACAGCTACAATGATAATAACGCAACTTTGAAAAGTTCAATTCTTGACCTGGACATTAAATTTACCATCGGTAATGGTATGGCTGGCGGGGCTTGTCATAGATCCCGTTACAACACCTCCTGTAAAACTGCCCTTTACAACGCTGTCTTCCTGATAAGAGAATGAAGTAAGTGTAAGGCTTGCAGTAGAATAATTGGTATTATTATAAGATGCTAATGTAGGAGATGTATAAACAAATTCTAAAGCGCCAACTCCTTGCGTATATGGCGTGTAAGTTCCGATAGCAATTGTTTGAGGAACAGAAAGAGTGAATTGAATTGAAGATGATACGGAACCAGTAACATTGACCGCTTGTATGGTAAGCACATTCCCATTCGATAAAACCTGATCGCTTGCAAATGCAACCGCATCAAATTGCACCAAGCTATTGTCAATATATGCAGATACTGTGCCGAGCAATGTATCTCTGGCAGCTCCGCTCCCGTTGTTATTGGAGCTTGAATGGCTTTTGCTACAGCCATGGATTGCGAACAATGCAATAAACATTACGGATATAAAAAATAAATACTTCACAGGCCGAAAATTTTAAAATTGAGATATAAATATAAACTGATTTTTAAAAAAACCGGATTTGATGTTAAAACATCTTTCAATAATAAATCATTTACCCGGAAACATTGTTAGGCAAATAATAATTCTCATCATTGTGTTTGGGTATGTAGTTGTGCGTCACTAACTAACAGCTAAGGATACTAGCTATACATCAAAAGTAGTCCGGCACTTTTCATTGTTGTTTTTATCCCCAATTTTTCGGATGGCATAATTATTGAACCCCAAGCATGAAAACTGATCTGTACACCATAAAAATTCCCGCAGCAAAAGGAATTAAAATCAACTGCTAATCTTGCATCACTCCTTAATTGACCGTTAAAAATTGTTCAGGGCCACCAGAAAAATCAACCCGATAAGCTTAATATAATATCAATCAAACCGGCTCTATAATTTATTCTTCAAAACTTTTTTAACTGCCACCTATAGTTCCTGAGGAATTTGCAAAGACTATGCAACATGCTTACGGTATGCAACTAAAATGCGCTGTCATAGATAAAGAGCAATGGGCATTTGAACTGATAAAGAAATTCATCAACCGCTTTTCTTTTTTGCAGATGGATCAAACTGAATTCGATCCTGTGCTTGCAAATCATTTGCTTCAGGCAGAAAAAATCGATCTTCTATTCGTTGATATTGAGATGGCCATCGGCAATCAGGCCATCGGGAAACTGATTAATAAATCCATTACCATTTTTACCACTTCGTATAAAAAATATGCCTTTGAAGGTTTTGAATTTGGCGCACTGGATTATTTGCTGAAGCCTGTTGATTTTGAAAGGTTCACCAAAGCCGTGTGCCGCGCATTCGAGCTGTTCAAGTTTATGCAATACGCCAGGCATGCTGATGAAGAATTTCTCATTGTTCGCTCTGAATATAAAACAATCAAAATTCCGGTGAATGAAATTGAATATTTAGAAGGCTTTGCAAATTACATCAGGATTTACACAGTTAATGAAAAGCCTCTGCTATCGCATATGACGCTTAAAGCCGCTTTGCAAAAACTACCGCAGGAAAAATTTAAGAGAATACATAAAAGCTACGTCATATCGATGTCTCATATAATGTTGGTGAAAAATAATAAGGCCATCCTTGTTTCTAATAAAGAACTTCCTATAAGCCGCGGCTACAAACTTTTCGGAAAGGAATAATTCAACACTTACAGCAATTAATGAATGATGCAATAAAAATGATTGCATCTTATCAGCAAAAAAATCCCATTCACAAACAACCTGACTGTCTGCATCCCTTATTGGATGGGTATTTGATTGAGTTATTTTGTCAGATCCAAAATCGTCACCCTCTTAAAAAATATTCTATGTGCACCAAGCTTACTCTTTCTGCAGCTATCTGCTCTTTTATTTTTACATTAATGTTCACTTCAACAGTTGCCCAGGAAAGAAAATACATTGAGGGCCTTCCTTTTATTTATACACCAAGGCCCAAGAACAATCATCCTTCCGGCTCGCGTTTGCCTTATAGGTCTTATGATGGGACTGGCAATAATTTGAGCCTGCAAAACTTTAATTTTGGGGCAACTTTTATACCATTGTTCAGAGAGTTGCCGCCGGAGTTCGGTGCATCAGACCCTAAAAATGCAATGGGCGGAACAACAAGGCCATCTCCAAGACAAATATCAAATGCAGTGGTGGATGAACCGGTTACTACATTTAATTCCCGCGGCCTTAGCGCCTTTGTTTATGTGTGGGGACAATTTATCGATCATGATATGTCGTTAACGCCAACAGATACCGTTGAATTTGTGCCAATTCCTTTGCCTGCTGATGAAAAAGTTTTCACATCGCCCATACCTTTTTACAGAAGCCAGGTTTACCCCGGAAGCGGCATCACAACACCGAGAGATGAGATTAACCTGAACACTGCGTGGATAGACGCATCGCAGATATATGGCACCGATTCAACAAGAGCGAGATGGATGCGCACTTTGAAAGACGGCAAGCTGAAAAGTTCAGCCGGCAATTATCTTGCATACAACACCGTGTCGGGCGAGCTGTCATCTCCCATCGACGCCAATGCCCCAAGCATGGCAAACGATGGCGATCATACCACAAAAACATTTGTTGCTGGCGATGTTCGTGCAGCAGAGCATCCGGGCATATTATCACTGCACACATTGTTCATGCGTGAGCACAATAAAATCTGTGATCGCCTTCTCGCCGAAGGTTTCAAAAACGATGAAGAAATTTATCAGCGTGCCAGAAAAGAAATAGGCGCAATCATTGAGCATATTACTTATGAAGAATTCCTGCCTGCTGTGGGAGTTGCGCTAAGTGCTTATAAAGGATATGACCCAACGGTGCGCCCTGATATCGCAAACACTTTTGCAACGGCCGGTTACAGGATTGGTCACACCATGGTTGCAGATGATATTTTGTTAAGAGATAATAATTGTATCGACATCGGCCCTGGCGAACTGGATCTTGCTACTGCATTCTGGAACCCCTCGCTGATCCCACAATATGATATACTTCCCTTTTTAAAAGGGCTTGCTACACACACGCAATATGAAACCGACACGAGGATAAACAGCGATTTACGCAATCTTCTTTTCAGCGACCCAAATAACCCAACTCGTTTTGGTGTAGACCTTGCAAGCCTGAACATGCAAAGAGGAAGAGATCATGGCTTGCCAAATTATAACACAGTAAGGCTTTATTATACAGGCTCAAAAGCAAAAAGTTTTGCAGACGTTACTTCAAATACGACACTTGCAGATTCTCTACAAAAACTATTTGGCACTGTAGATAATATGGATCTTTGGATAGGCGCTTTGGCAGAGGATCGCCTTCCCGGAACATCCATTGGCCTTACAATGTTCAGTATGCTCAAAAGCCAGTTTGAACATTTAAGAGATGGTGATTTTTATTTTTATCTCAACGATCCATATTTGTCATCAACCGTTCTTACAAGAGTAAAAAATACAAAACTCTCAGACATATTAAGACGAAACACCGCACTCACAAACATACAGAGCAATGTCTTCTTTACATCAGCCTGCCCTGGCGATAGTTCTTCGGGAGTGCCGGATAGTTTGGCAACCGGTAGCGACGGATCACTCAGTTATCCCAGGCTATTCCCGAATCCGGCAGACAATCTTGTTACAGTGGATTTAGGCCCCGGCACAACTGCGGCATCTTTGATTTTGATATATAATACAAACGGCATTTTATTTAAGACCATCAATGTGCCCGCGGCTCAGGAATTTATTCAGGTTGATATCAGCAGGCTACAGTTCGGCACCTATGTGTTCAAAATATTCACGGGCGGTAATCTCAAATCTGTAAAACTTCTTAAGCAACCGCTTTGATCTGGTTTTCACAGACGCAATCAATCACATGAAGAACCGAAAAAGGCCTTGCAATGGATATAGCAAGGCCTTTTTAAAAATCAGTTGCAAATGACCGTACAAGAAAGAAAAAATATCGTTCTCCGGCTCGGAAAACAATTTCTGAACGAAAAAAATCCTGTAAACCTGAAATTTATAAGGACCGAGATTATTAATGAAGTAATGGCTGCAAAATATAATAATGAAAATGTTGACACGATAAAATTGGGCATGAAAGAATGGGGCGACCTAAGCAAGTATATTATGGCTATGGAGAAAAATGAAGTTGGAGATAAGTTGCGGTTTTCTGCTTATCTATCGCTTGTGGGGCTTGCCACACTCATCGATTTGTCGGAACCTTAAATTCCCGGTTATGCATGATGGTTAGTTGGGCTTATAAGCATGAATAGATTGCCCGACCAATTTCCATTCACCATTTATTTTTTCCAAGATCCTCATTTCATAAGTATAACTTTTATTGCCGTCCTTATCAGTTGATTCTTCATTATGCGTCACCCATGCATTATTCCCATTGATGTTCATTCTATAATTTGTGTTTACAGATGAGCCGCCTTTGCCCATTCGGTTGGCACCGGGGTTGATCATCGCTTGTAGCGGCACATCGAAAAAGCGCCCATCGCTTGCTGAAACCAATATTTTACTGTAGGGCTGTATGTACCAGCAGTCTGCATGGCCTTTAACATCACCAGAGCGCCATGTTGAAGATTCTTTTTCCAGCAATTGTTTAATAGCAACTGAGTCATTTGAATTCTGGCTGAATGCATTTATTACTGAAAATGCAATACAGGTTACCAGAAATAATTGTTTCATATCGGCAAGTTTTGTTTTTGTTCAAAACTATTTATTTGTAGGTGAACCTGGAAATGATTTTTGTTGGCCCCAAAAGAGAACAGCAAAAACAACCAGTTATACTGATGCAATGCCATCAATTCAATTTCAGCTTTTAACCTACATAGCTGCCTAGGAAAAATATTCCATTTACGGGAATAAATTATTTAGATATATCTTTTCAATATATTAATAATCAATAATTTATAAACTGGCACTTTCTTCGTATTACTGAAGCATCATTGCAATTTGCATCAGCAATGGGTTTAACGAACCGATTCCATGAAAAAATTAAATAATCATTTAATCCCGTACTCATGGAAACGAAGAAATTCATTAGGACAAACCTCAAAAACGCTATTACAGCAACTTTTCTCATCTTTATTTCAAGCTATACTTTTTCTCAGGATTATGGCAAAAGCTTTTACGACTTTTCAGGTGGGACATTAGTACCTGGAGACACACTTCAAGTTAGAGCTACATTTGTAGTGAAATCAGGCAGTTTTACCAATTGCTCATTCACTGATGTAATCCCTGCAAACACTACTTATCTTCCAAATAGTCTCTGCGTACTAACAAACGAAGGGAAAGTTTATAAACAATTCACGGACGCATCAGGTGATGATGCAGGCAGCATTTCCGGAACAAATGTGACCATTAATTTGGGCAAAGGCGCAACGTCAAGCACAGGAGGAACTATCAGCAATACCAGCAAGCCATCTTTTTATGGCAGCACTTGCATTATGGTAGCATCATACACGGTTGTTGTTAACCCTGCTGCAGCTTACGGAAGCATCATCAATATCGGCGGTGGAAATATTAATTACACTTCCGGATCTACACCTAACACAATTACATTTCAAGCAGAAAATATTCTTCTTTATCAGAATTATGGGCTTTGCAGCAATTCCGTTGGCGGAAATTATCTTTCAACTGAATATTCAGGAACATTCGGATCTGGGAATGCGAAAGACAGAGGCCCTTCAAGCAACGTGCCTGCAAGCTATACCTATGCCACATTCTCAAGCTCAGCAGGCTCGCCGCAGGATTATTATTATGGTGTTTCGAACAACACCAGTGGAGGCATTACGGCAGCAACCGGTTATTCTACAGTGAACACCTGGGCCAAGCCGGATAACTCACAATCTCCTTCGCATCGTATTTTCGGTTTGTGGGACATTATCGGCGACCATACCGGCGCAACAAATCCTTTGCTCGGCAATCCTGCAACAGATGTGAATTCAGGCGCAAAAGGCGGCTATATGCTTGTTGTAAATGCTTCTTATAAAACAGACACAGCATTTCTTGATACAATTACCAATCTTTGCCCTAACACTTATTATCAATATTCAGCTTGGATCAGAAATATGTGCTCCAAATGTGGTTGCGACAGCAATGGCGTAGGCTCAGGGAGTACTGGATACATTCCTACAGGCCTTGGTGATTCATCAGGTGTTCATCCCAACCTCACTTTCAATGTGAACGGACAGGACTTTTACACTACAGGTGATATTGCATATAGCGGCCAGTGGGTTCAGAAAGGATTCGTTTATCTAACAGGCCCTACTCAAACTTCCATGGTCATTAGCGTGCACAACAATGCGCCCGGTGGTGGTGGTAACGATTGGGCGATTGATGATATTACCGTTTCAAGTTGCTTGCCGAATATTGCGCTGTTACCAAATAAGCCTGATACTTTGTGCATGGGTTCAGATGATACAGTTCGCTACCAGGTAACATCTTATTTTAGCAATTACTCACAATGGGAAATTCAGCAAAGCCTTGATAGTGGCGTTACCTGGACGGTTGCAGGCAATGATACCACCGGAGCAGCTTCTTCAGGTTCGGCAACACCTGTTTACAATTCAGCTCTTGGGCAATATCAATATACCATTGTAAGATATTACCGGTTAGATAATACTCACACCAACATTCAATACAGGATAATAGTAGCCACTACTAATGCTAACCTAAGCTCAGCATGTTCCATGACAAGCAGCGCAATAATGAATGTATCAGCAGTGAATTGTACAAGCATACTGCCTGTCAACTTCATTAATTTCAGCGGCCAGTTGAACAACGGATTAACCAACTTAAAATGGTCAGTTGCTGATGAAACCCCGGGCACTAATTATGTTGTAGAAAGAAGCACTGACCAGGTGAACTATGAAGTAATTGGCAGCGTAAAAGGAACTGGTGAAGATAATGGCAACTCTGTATATAATTACACTGATGGCAAAGCGGTTTTCGGGGATACATATTATCGAATTGTATTGACGAACGGAAAGTATCGGTCTATAAGTACTATCGTAATGGTAAGCAATAATGCGATTGATTTCGAGATCAAATCACTTGTAAACCCATTCAAGAGCCAGTTAAGCTTTTATTTAACTGTTCCCGCTAACGATATGGCAACTTTCACTTTATTTGACATGTATGGAAGAATTATCATGCAGCAAAAACAAAGTGTTATGCAAGGCATCAACAGCGTGCAGATAAATAATCTCAGCAGCCTGCCAACCGCCATTTATTCATTGAAAGTGCAGTACCGCGATAAAATGATTGTTAAGCAGGTAGTAAAAAACTAAACATTTAGGTTGTTATACTAATAAAATTTTCCAGGCGCCAGGCCTGGAAAATTTTTTATTTATTGAATCTCCAATTGATTGATGAGCCCAAAAGGTTTAGTTTTGTTATGGTAGCCATAGAATCAGAAACACAAATCATTCACCATGTTATCGCGAAGGATTGCTATAATATTAATTACTATTTCTGCAACCATCATTTTTATATCCTCCTGTTTTAATAAAAAGCCAAACGAGCAATCCCAAAATCTTCCTGATAAGGTAAGCTACAATTTTAATATCCGTCCAATACTTTCCGACAAATGTTTTAAATGCCATGGCCCTGATGCAAGTCATCGGCAGGCCCATCTTCGGTTAGACATACCCGATAGTGTTTATGCTCCGCTTAAAGAGACCAAAGGCGCATACGCACTGGTGCCCGGAAAGCCAGACCTGTCTGAGGTTTTGAAAAGAGTGACTTCTTCTGACATCACTTATATGATGCCTCCGCCGGATGCACATCTTGGCATGCTGAACGATTATGAAAAAAAATTATTCAAAAAATGGATCGAGCAGGGCGCTAAATATGAAAAGCATTGGGCGTTTTCAGTTCCTGTAAAAGCAGCTCTTCCCGAAATAAAAGATAAAAATTGGGCAAAGAATGAAATCGATTATTTTGTTCTTCATTCCATGGAACAGCAAGGTTTGCAGCCAAACGAACAAGCCGATAAAGAAAGATTGCTTAAAAGAGTTTGTCTTGATCTTACCGGTTTGCCTCCATCAATTGAAATGATGGATAAATTTTTGGCCGACAACAGTGATAATGCTTATGAAAAAATAGTTGCTCAATTAATAGCTACCGATCAGTATGGAGAAAAAATGGCAGTGCATTGGCTGGATGTTGCGCGATATGCAGATAGTTACGGATACCAGGATGACAACATCCGCACGCAATGGCCATGGCGCGATTGGGTGATACATGCATTCAATGAAAATATTCCTTACGATAAATTTATTACCTGGCAAATTGCCGGTGATATGTTGCCGGGTGCAACAAAAGAACAAATTTTGGCAACAGGTTTTTTCCGCAATCATAAATACACAGAAGAAGGTGGCGTTGTGCCTGAAGAATACCGCATCGAATATTTGATTGATAAAACAAAAACTTACGGAAAAGGAATTCTCGGCGTTACTATTGAATGTGCGCAATGCCACGATCATAAATACGATCCGTTCAAGCAAAAAGATTATTACAGCTTGCTTGCATTTTTCAACAACACAAAAGAAATAGGATATGAAGGTGATGTTGGCACTTCCAAGCCTGCTAAAATGCCCATACTTTTTATTAATGACAACGACAGAAAAAATCTTTTATCGTTTATACAGCAAAAAGACACTTCTACATTAATGGTATCCGTGCTTGGCGAGCGTGATACTTTGCGAAAAACATTTTTATTGAACAGGGGAAGATATGATGCGCCCGGAACTGAAGTACAACCAAATGCTTTGCCTGCAGTAATGAAATATGATACGGCACAATTTCCGCGCAACAGACTGGGTCTTGCAAAATGGACAGTAGATAAAAATAATCCGCTGACTGCCCGTGTTTTTGTAAATCAAATGTGGCAGGAAATTTTTGGGAGGGGCATTGTAAAAACTTCCGGCGATTTTGGCATGCAGGGAGAATTGCCTTCGCATCCCGAATTGCTTGATTGGCTCTCCGTCGATTTTATAGAGCATGGCTGGGATATCAAACGGCTTGTTAAACAAATTGTGATGTCTGCTACCTACAGGCAATCTGCAAAAATTACTCCGGAGAAATTAAACAAAGATCCGGACAATATGTATTTATCCAGAGGCCCGCGGAACAGGTTGCAAGCCGAATTTATTCGCGATCTTGTTTTATCAAGCAGTGGTTTATTAACAAAGAAAATTGGTGGCCCGAGCGTGAAGCCTTACCAGCCACATGGCCTTTGGGAAAGCGCAACGTCAGGCCGTGGCGTACTCGCGACATATATACAAGATCATGGCGATTCGCTTTACAGGCGTGGAATGTACACATTTATCAAACTTACCGTTCCACCTCCTTCCATGGTCATGTTCGATGCAAGCAACAGAGATCAATGTGAAGTGAAAAGATTAAAAACAAATACACCCTTGCAGGCACTGATCATGATGAATGACCCGACTGTGCTTGAAGCTTCACGTGTGCTCGCAGAGAAATTATCAATAGAACAAAGTTCATCTTCAGACAAACTGACGAAAGCATTTCGCCTGATTGTTTGCCGAAAACCTTCCGACAATGAATTGAAAACATTACAGGAATATTATAATGATCAGTTGCAGGAATTCACACAAAAAAAATTAAATGCACTACAAACGTTATCTGAAGGTGAAAAAACAGCAACCAAAAATATTGATTTGGATAATGCAGCAGCGCTGATGAAAACAATAACGGTGATGTATAACCTGGAAGAAACAATAACTAAAACCTGATGTATAAAAATGGAAAAAGAAATTATTGAGCAAAGCCTTAATATTAACAGGCGCAGGTTTTTATCAAGGTTAAGTCTTGGTATTGGCAGCGTTGCTTTAGGTTCTTTGCTTATTCCCGATTTATTTAAAAGTGGTGAAGAAGAATCTGCAATTATTGGCGTACCACATTTTGCACCACGGGCAAAGCGGATTATTTATCTGTTTCAGAATGGCGCACCATCTCAATTGGATTTGTTTGATTACAAACCTTTGCTGCAAAAAATGCAGGGAGAAGATTTGCCTGCATCAATAAGACAAGGACAACGATTAACCGGCATGACAGCAGACCAGGCGAAATTTCCATTGGCAGGAACCGTATTTCAATTCAACCAATATGGGCAATCACGGGCATGGTTAAGCGAACTTTTGCCTTACACGGCAAAAGTTACAGATGACATCTGTTTTGTAAAAAGCATGTACACCGAAGCAATCAATCATGATCCTGCGCTCACCTTTTTTCAAACAGGCGCACAGCAGGGAAACCGCCCCAGCATGGGTTCCTGGCTGAGTTATGGATTAGGGAGCGAGAATAAAAATCTTCCTTCATTTTGTGTGTTGCTTTCAAAAGGGAAAGGAAATGGGCAAGGCGTTTATTCAAAATTATGGTCTAATGGATTTTTAGATTCTATTTATCAGGGTGTGCAATTCAGCAGCGGAGAGAATCCTGTTCTGTATCTGAATGATCCAGCATCGATGAACAGACAGGACAGAAGAAAGATGATTGATAAAATTGCCGAATTGAACGATCAGTCTTTGAAAGAATTTGGCGATCCGGAAATCGCCACGAAAATTCAGCAATATGAAATGGCATATCGCATGCAAACTATTGTTCCTGAAATTACTGATATGTCGAAAGAACCGGAAGACACCGTTAAATTATATGGCCCTGAATGCTTGGTGCCCGGAACATTTGCTGCAAATTGTTTATTGGCAAGAAAATTATCAGAAAGTGGAGTGCGTTTTGTACAGCTATATCATCAGGGTTGGGATGGGCATAATAATCTTCCATCGGAAATAAAAGGACAAGCAAAAGATGCAGACCAGGCTTCAGCTGCATTGATCACTGACCTTAAACAACGCGGATTGCTTGATGAAACATTGGTGATTTGGGGCGGAGAATTTGGAAGAACAAATTATTGTCAGGGAAAATTCAGCAAAGAAAATTATGGGCGCGACCACCATCCGCGTTGCTTCACTATCTGGATGGCTGGCGGCGGCGTAAAGCCTGGCGTTTATGGAGAAACAGATGACTTCGGATATAATATTGTGAAAGATCCTGTGCATGTGCACGACTTTCATGCAACCGTACTTTATCTGATGGGATTAGATCATGAAAAACTTACCTTCAAACATCAGGGACGCCGATATCGGCTCACGGACGTTGCAGGCAAAGTGGTGAACGGATTGATTGCATAAAATATTTCTTCTTATAAATTATATGAAATGAACCGCAGAAAATTCCTACATCAAACTTCAGTGGCAACATCTGGTTTTCTTTCTCTGCCCGCATTATTGAAAGCATCAAAAAAAGAAGACATTATTCTTGGCCACAATAATAAAAAATATCGCATCAACACAGCATGGAGCCAGTTGGATGTAGAAAAATATCCGGTGAAAGATTGCCATGAAATGGTTCAGGACAGCAAAGGAAGAATTATTTTATTGACTAATGAAACAAAAAACAACGTCATCTTCTACGATAAAAAAGGGAAACTCGTGAACACCTGGGGACATGAATATCCCGGCGCACACGGGCTCACATTATTCAATGAAAATGGACAAGAGGTTTTATTCATTTGTGATAATAATCGTCACCAGGTTATTAAAACAACAATTGATGGAAGAGTGTTGCTGACATTAGATTATCCAAAAGAAACAGGACAATACACAAAAGCGGAAGAATATATCCCTACAGAAACTGCGATTACTGCGAACGGAGATATTTATGTTGCGGATGGTTATGGAAAAGATTTTGTGATACAATATGATTATAAAGGAAATTATATCCGCCATTTTGGAGGACGAGGAGATAAAGAAGAAAATTTGTTGAACGCACATGGTATTTGTGTTGATCGCCGTAACAAAAATAATCCAACATTAATTGTTACTTCCCGCCAGCAAAATGCATTCAAACGCTATACGCTTGAAGGAAAATTCATCAACACAGTCCCACTTTCCGGAGCATGGGTTTGCCGGCAGGTTATCAATGGAGATTATTTGTACAGTGCGGTTTTGCAAAGCAGTTCTCATGTAAATGAAAAATCAGGGTTTGTTACGATATTGGATAAAGATTTCAAAGTGGTTTCTAATCTTGCAGGAAATGAACCGACTTATTCCAGCAATAAACCAGACGAAATGCACCAAACGGTAAATGTGTTTCAGTATCCTCATGATGTTTGTATCGACGATGAGCAGAACATGTATGTGTGCCAGTGGAATTCCGGACATGTTTATCCATACAAATTAGAACCTGTTGTGTAAAATGATTTTTATTCTCAAATAAAAAATCAATAATTCTGCGATTGCATACAATACAAAAAAATAATTTGCCTCAAATTTTCTTCAAAGCATTTGCAATTTTCTTTTTAGAAACTATTTTCACGTAAATGGTTAACTGGAAAAATATTTTATTCAGCGTAACGCTTGCTGCAAACTGCCTTCTTTGTTTTCTGTTGGTTTTTTACGACAGGCTTGTTGTTCCTTCATTGCTGCAGGTGGCTGGTCGGGCGCATCCTTTATTTCTTCATTTCCCAATTGTGTTATTCATCATATTCATGGGCTGGATATGGATTGTGCCCAAACAAAAATTTCATTCTCCACAATTATTTCAGGATATCAGCAAATGGTTATTATTATCCACGGCACTTACAGCCTCGATTACAGCATTGATGGGAATATTTCTTTCCAAAGAACCGGGGTACAATCCTGAATCATTGGTACTGCATAAATGGAGCGGTGCATTCATTTCTTTCATCACATTTTTTTGGTATTCATTTTATGAGCAAATAAATAGAACAAAAATTTCTTTGGCTGCATCAAGTTTATTCAGCGCAACCGTGTTGATCATTGCCGGAGATCAGGGCGGAAGTATCACGCACGGAGATAATTTTTTGCTGGCTCCCGTTTCAAAAGATAAATCAGAAAAAAAAGTTTCTTTTGATGAAGCTGTTGTTTTTACAGATATGGTGAAGCCTATACTGGACGCAAAGTGCATGAGTTGCCATAACAGCCAAAAAGCAAAAGGCGAATTGATTATGGAAACGCAACAACTGTTACAGAAAGGTGGCAAGAGCGGCGCGTTGTGGGATACAACAGATGCGAATTTGAGTTTGATATTGCAACGCATTCACTTGCCGGAAGAAGAAAAAAAACACATGCCGCCAAACGGCAAGCCGCAATTGAATGAACAAGAGATGGCTATTTTATATAATTGGATACAACGCGGCGCGAATTTTAAAATTAAAGTTGCAGAGCTCGAACCTACAGATACATTGCGTTTGATGGCACAAAATATATTTAAATCATCTGAAGAAGAACATTATGATTTTTCGGCGGCGAGCGAAAAAACAATCCAGAAATTAAATTCCAATTATCGCGCAGTTTATCCATTGGCAAAAGAATCGCCAGCCATTGCAGTTGATTTTTTTGGCTCAGCATTTTTTAAATCAGAGCAATTGAAAGAATTACTTGACATAAAAACGCAGCTCGTTTCTTTAAATCTTGATAAAATGCCGGTGACAGATAACGACCTGCAAACAATCGGGCAATTCACCAATCTTCGTAAACTTAATCTCTCTTTCAGCAAGGTTACAGGAAATGGGTTATCTGCTCTTGATAAATTAAATCATTTGAAAGAAATTTCTTTGACCAATACTTCTATAAAAAAAGAAGACATTGAAAAACTTTCTTCATTAAAAGAACTTCGTCAAATATATATCTGGAACTCCGGCTTGAGTGTTGCAGATGCAAATACGATCAGAAAAAAATATCCGATGCTTGATCTGGAAACCGGCATGCGCACAGATACCATGTTCTTAAAAATAAATCCGCCTCTGCTTTTAACGGATGCGCAGGTTGTTGTTGATACGCCCATTCATTTAAGATTGAAGCATTTTGTTCCGGGAACAGTGATGCGATATACGCTTGACGGAAGCGAGCCAGATAGCATCAATTCATTTTTGTATGATGATAAAACATTTATCGATAAACAGGAATTGATGAAAGCAAGAGCTTTTAAAAAAGGCTGGCATGGAAGCGATGTTGTTGAATCCCGTTTTTACAAAGCCACATACAAAGCAGATACTGTTATTCTCCTCAAACCTGCAGATTCGAATTATAGAGGCAAAGGTGGCAGAACATTGAATGATTTTGTAAAAGGAAATCAAAATTTTGGAGATGGAAAATGGATTGCATTCCGCGACAATAATATGGAATGCATGATGGTTTTTTCAAAGCCAATCACACCAAAAAATATCACAGTAAGCGCATTGGTAAATGTAGGCGCACAAGTATTTCCGCCGAAGGATATAAAAATTTTTGGAGGAATGGATGCAAAAGACCTGAAGCCTCTTTACCATTTAGCGCCGCCACAGGACACACTTCCGCTTTCAAACTATCTTATTCCTTATGAGTGTAAAATCACAACGGCTTCGATAAAATATATTAAAGTGGTTATTGAACCAATCGGGAAAATGCCAAAACAATTTCTCCCTGAAAAAAAGGTTGTTGACAAAAAAGATAAAACCGTTGCTGATAAAAAAGACAAACCCGCAAAGCCTGTAAAAATAAATGATCATGGCTGGCTCTTTCTCGATGAGATTTTTGTGAATTGAAAAGAAAACTATCTATCAAAAAATAATTGATGAAATTCATTCTTTATCATCTTTCCGAAAACAAGAACCAAAATTTTTTATACTAAACTTATATTGATGCTATTGCCTCTTTAAAAAAAAATTTGCAACGCATCGAATTGGCGGCGTTGACAAATTTTAAAGTCGTTCACAGCTGCCTCTTTAACTGAATCTACCTGATAATTTTTATTCCATAAAAATCCGCTCCATCCGAGCTTCCTTCAAAAAGAAAAGGGCTGACAGGCTGAGCTGTTGCATATTCATTGAATATTTCACGAATCGTATCACCAGCATTCGCATCCGCAAGTATTGCCACTGTTCCCCCTGCCCCGCCTCCCGTAATTTTCGCTCCGTAAATGCCTTTAGCCACTCCCTTTTTTCTACAAAGATTTACCAAAAAATCAGTTGCGCTGGCGCCTAATCCACATTCCGTATATGCGTAATGAGATTGGTACATCAATTCACCCATTAAAGTAAATGATCTTATGGTTGATGCTAATGATGCACCACGGGAAAGTTCTGAAAATAGCTGAACGCGCTGATTTTCTTCAACCGCATAACGAGTATTTGCAAGAACATTATATACTGCATTATCTTTTAGCGGAGTAAAAGGATCGGGGTGCTCATGATGTTGTTCAAGATATTTTTCTCTGCTAATATGTTCAGGCAATAAGTGTTCATATTTTTCGTAAAAAAAAGAAGGAGAGATATTAGCAAGATAGCCATTCCATCTTGAGTCGGTGAAGCGTTGAATATCAGAATTTTTATCAAGCACCACAGGTATATTTTCATAATCGCAAATAATTTTGTAACCCATAAACGCCGCAGCTCGTGCTGCTTCATATTCGATACCGGAAACCTGGTGACTAACACCTGAATCAATTCCCCAAATATTCAATTGCTCAGGCAACTTTATCAATGGCTCCGGATTACAAGGTTGACAAACGAGCGGCATAATAAATCCTCTCCTGCCTGTAACCGCAGCAATTTGATCCATAATTCCGCAGGCGGAACCAGCTATTACATTTTCCACCCATTGACAAGCAAGCGCGAGTTCTACCCCTGATAAATCAATTCCATAAGATGCGGCAGAAGCTTTCATTACAGCTACTTCTATAGCTGCAGAAGAACTTACTCCTCTGTTAAACGGAACTGTTGATTCCATATAGAGCCGCAATCCCTGTTTGATTTTTTCAGGATATTTTTTGATAAGAAAATGAATGTTGCCCAAAACATATGCTGTCCATTTTACGTCTGGCGACTTATTTACAACTTGACGAAGATTTTCTTCGTCAAGCAAATCATCAAGATTGATTTTAAAATTTCCTTGCCAACCAGCCTCGCTCACATTTTTATTTTGTAATTCAACACAGGGCTCTTCCATTAATTGTGCGGCAACATAAGTCGCTTCGCGTATTGTTGATTCAAATACCAGGCCACCGGTATAGTCATCATTACCGCCCATAAGATCGAGACGGCCCGGTGCCCGAGAAATAAATACAGGTGAATGGTTTGAAAAAAAACCATCAACCATTTTCATCTCTTTAATCTTTTCTTCGAACTGCATGAATTTTTTTTACGTGAATGGACAATTTTTACCTGAATAATCTATTTTAATTTCTAACATCTTTAAAACTCTTAATGAGATATGCCAATGCTTCTTCTGTCTGTCGTGGATTGATAGGAAGTGTTACCAATCTCTCACCCAATTTTTCTGCATTTGGAAATTGTCCTTTTTTAAATCCGCGATTTTTGAATGCAGTTGAATAATGAAGCGGTATATAATGAAAGCCGAGTTTGATGCCGAACTTATGAAGCATATCATAAATAAGGTCTTCCTTATTCATCCCAAATTCTTTTGGTTCGATCATAACGGGATAAAGATGATAAACATGTTTACTGTACGATTTCACTGTTGGCAAAATAAGTCCGAGAATATCTTTAAGCCCTTGCGTGAGATACGCAGCATTGTCAATTCTGCGCTGATTAAACTGGTCAACTTTTTTTAGCTGTTCAATTCCGACTGCAGCTTGTATATCTGTCATTCGAAAATTATATCCGCAATCATCAAAGTCCTGCCACCAAAATTTTTTTCCAACAGGAAATTTTTCTTCATCCAGTTTGCAATACTTTGTGCTTTTGCCATGAACCCGTGTGCAATGAGAACGATACAAAGAAATTCTTTCAAAAAAATCAGCATTGTTTGTAAGCACGATGCCTCCTTCGCCAAGCGTTGAAATATTTTTTTGTTCATGAAAACTAAAGCAACCCAAATGCCCAATCGTTCCTACTTTTCGCCCTTTATATTCAGCACCGATGGCATGAGCTGCATCTTCCACTACTGCGAATTGGTGCTTATGCGATAGTGCCATAATCTCATCCATTTCACAAGGCTGTCCGTAAAGATGAACGGGAATAACTGCCTTTGTATTTGGCGTGATTTTTTCTTCAATCCCCGCAGGATTTATATTATAGGTTTCCAAATCAATATCTACAAAATCTACTTCTGCACCCAGGGTAACCGGTGCGGCAGCAGTTGCCACCCAGGTGATGGGCGTAGTCAGCACACGGTCGCCAGGCTTTATACCTAATGCAATCATAGAAAGAAAAAGAGCACTTGACCCATTGCTCACGACCCTGGCATATTTTGCACCGATATAAGAAGCATACACATTTTCAAATTTTATGCACTCATCACCGCTGGTTGGCGCATTGTTTCGCAGCACTTTCAGCACAGCATCTTCTTCTTCTTTTCCGTACTGTGTTCCAAATTTTATCTCAAGGTCAAATTTTATATGGCTCATGTTCTTCTTTTTAATTCGATTTGTTTTTTCGCAGAGAAACTGCTAACCCTTCTTTCAAAGAAAGCATTGGTGTTTTTAAAAGTGCCCGTGCTTTGTTATTATTTAGTGATGCGTTATTTGGCCTCGGCGCACGTCCAATCAATTCATTTGAATTGATGGCGCTGATATTTTTATCAGAAAATCCTGCAAACTCCGCAATTTGTCTGGCCATCTCATATCTGTTAATTCGCGTATTGCCGGCAAGATGAATGATGCCTTCAAAATTGTTCGTCGCTAATTCGAGAAGTGCAGAGCCAAGCGTAATCACATCAATCGGCGTTCTGATTTCGTTGATTGCAAATTTGAGTGCTTCATCTTTTTCCAGTTTTTCAATGATATCGGCAAGAAATGAATTGCCCTTGCCCATCACAGGCAATCCCATTACCAATGCAAGCCTGGCTACAACATGGTGATTATTTTCAGACAATACTATTTGCTCCGCTCTGATTTTTGTATCTGCATAATAATTTACTGCGCGAGGAATATCTTCTTCCACATAAAATCCTTTTTGTCCATCAAAAACCGTGTCGGTAGAACAGAATACCAGCCTTGCATTAATATCATTACAAATGGTAGTGATGTTTTTGGTAGCTATATAATTTATTGCTTCAGCAGCCTGTTTGTTATTTTCACAATAATCGATGTTGGCAATGGCAGCAGTATGAATGACCGCATTTGGTTTAATCGATTGTAAAAGATTGAACAGTTCATTTTCATTGGTGATGTCAATTTTGTAATAGCTGATATTTTTAGTGTTCGCAGGAATTTCAGATCTCCCTATTCCATAAATTTCGCAATTTTCAGGAGCCTGCGAAATAATACTTCCTGCTACAAATCCATTGCACCCTGTTACTAAAATCTTCATCCGTTTTTTATTATAATTTATTTTATGAAAGAGTGGCTTTTAATTTCTCCTGCATTTGTTTTCTTTTCAACAATGGTTCTCTTGTAAAAAAGAATGCGTATATAGCAATCATCACAAAACAAAATAATGGAATGATGTAAGATATCTGCACGCCATGTGCGTCAGCGATGAGCCCCTGTATCGGCGGAAAAACCGAGCCACCAATAATGGCAAAATTCAAAAGAGCAGAACCCTTTCCGGTGAATGCACCAATGTCTTCAATAGCAAGACTAAATAAAGTCGGGAACATGATAGAGAGGAATAGCCCCAAACCGGCAAGCAAAAATTCGTTGTAGCCTGTTTTAAAAAAAATACAAAAAATAAAGAGAAAAATCATGCCGAGCGAAAACATGCCAACCAATTTATGCGCTTTTACGTATTTCAGCAACAACACACCGATCATTCCCATAATGGCCGTGAAAATATAATACAGTGTCAGATAGCTCGCTGCTCTATTATCATTAAAGCCAAGAACCGTTTTTAGATAAGGAATGAAAAATCCTGCAGTACATGCTTCGGCGCCCATATAAAAAAACATAGCGAATATTCCATAAAATAAATGACGGTAAGACATGCCCTCGGCTAAAATTCCTTTCAATGTAAATTTCTCTTCTCCTTCCGGTTTCATTGATGGGAGATTTGAGAAAAATATCAAAACAGCGATAATAAGCAAAGCAGCTGCCAACAATAAATAAGGAAAGTGAAATCGAATTTCGCCAATGCTATTGTATATTAAAGCCGTTGCAACCAACGGTGTTGCTGCATACCCCACTCTTGAAAATACCTGCACAAAATTAATACGCTGATGTGCGCCTTCAGGATCGCCAAGCAAGGCTGCGAATGGATTCGCTGCTACATTAATAATTGTGAGACCTGTGGAAATGATAAAAATCGCAAAGAGCACAAGCGGATAAGAATTAAAATAATATGCCGGATAAAAAACAGCACATCCAAGGGCGCAGGCAATAACAGCAACCAGCAGACTTATTTTATATCCATATTTATGAATCATCCATGCAATTGGTATTGGGAAAATAATATAGGTAAGATAAAATGTGAACTGGATCATGGTGGCCTGAGCATAATCCAGCTTGAACCAGGTAACAAGCGAAGGAAGCAAAATATCATTCATGCAAAACAAAGCGCCAACCATCAGGAACATTAATGAAAGCAGAGCAAGAGGCTTGTATTGATGATTCATAATTGGGTGGGGTTGTTTTAAGATGAACTGCTAAAGAAATTTCAATCGCAATATTTTCTAAGCCGTCTTTACAAATTTGCAGTTTTTTTGCGGATATTTTTATTGAAAAGTTTAGACAAGGACTAAATTGCAATTTTTAAAATAAAATATTTCGACAGTTCCAATTATTTGTATCAACTCATAAATGCGTTTCCAAACTAATATTATTTATCTATCGAAAACAAATATTTTGTTTACATCAAATTCTTCTCTTTCTTTAATGAACAAATTTTCAGACCTATCCTCGATATTTTTTGATTATTCTTATCAAATTAAATTCCATGAAGTTAAAAGAAAAAAATAGCCAGCGCCTGGTTTATAAAAAATACTGCTGCTATTGTTTCAGCATTTTCCATCGTTCCCAGATATGTTTTGGGAAGAGGTTTTTTAGCGCCAAGCGATCAGCTCACCAAAGGCATTATCGGTGTTGGCGGAATGGGCCGAGGGCATATTAAATATGCAGGAACACGTGTGGTCGCGATTTGCGATGTTGATAAAAATCATTTGAGCGATGTTGCGAATATAGTTGGTGGCGGAGTGAAAATTTTTCATGATCACCGCGAACTGATCGCATTGCCTGAAGTAGATATCGTGCATATTGCCACGCCGCCGCACTGGCATGGCATCATTGCCGTTGATGCAGCTAAAGCAGGTAAAGATATTTGGTGCGAGAAACCAATGACCAGGACAATTGGAGAAGGCAAGCGCGTGATCGAAGCAGTGCAACAAAATAAACGCATGTTCAGATTGAATACATGGTTTCGCTTCGAAGATAATTTTTATGGGATGAATACCACCGTGAGGCCAATAAAAAAATTAGTCGAATCCGGATTATTGGGATGGCCACTAACCGTAACCGTTAGTAAGACAACAGGCTTCGACTGGAAATTTTATTGGGTTGGAAAAACTAAACTGGAAACGCTTCCCGTTCCTCCGGAATTGGATTATGACAGATGGCTGGCTGCGCCATTCAAGCCTTACAACCCGCATCGCGTTCACCAAACTTTTAGAGGTTATTGGGATTATGATGGAGGCGGATTGGGAGATATGGGACAACATTATATCGATCCCATTCAATATTTTTTAGGAAAGGATCATACAAGCCCAATAATGGTTGAAGCAGATGCCGAGCAACAAAATTGGGATGCAGTTGGCACGTTCAGAAAAATTACATTCACTTATGAAGATGGCTGCAAAATTATTTTAGATGGAGAAGCAAAAGATCCCGAAGCCGCATATATTGTTGGGCCGAAAGGGAAATTGTATGCAGGGTTCAAATCTGATATCCCAAACTTAAAAGAAAAATTGGCGATGATGCCAGATCCCGAACCACAGGTCACTAATTTTTTAGATTCGGTTAAGTATAGAACTCCATTCGCGCTGAACGAGATGAATGGGTTCAGGTCATGCAGCATTATTAATATGGGAAAGATTGCTTTGCAGCTCGGAAGGCCATTAAAGTTTGATCCGCTGAATCAATTATTTATTGATGATGCAGAAGCAAATTATATGATCAATCCGCCGATGCGCGGGCCATGGCATATTTAAAATTGAAAATTACGCTCCTATAAAATTATTTTAATGAAAAAATATTTTTCTTCTTTACTGATTGTTATTGCTGCATTCTTTTTGAACGATGAAACTTACGCGCAGAAAGCGAAAGACAAAGTGATGGAAACAATACAGGCTTTTCCATATCAACATCGCGCAGGATCAGATAGTGCATTAACGAACATGAACGCGTGGGACAAATCTGAATGGAAATGGGCGTTCAAATTATTGGATGATGATTCATTAAAAGTAAAAGCGACTTATGCATTGAATGTTTACGTTAATACAGCGTCCTTAGATGCAATGAAAAAAACTCAAACAATTAATTTATTGAATAAATATTTATCTTCTTCTAAAACTGATTATGCAAAAATGTTCATCCAATCACAATTGAATTTATTGACTGCTAAAGCAGTAATCGATCAGGCAAATAAAAGCTTGCCCGCATTACCTGAATATAAAGCTCCGGCTTCAACCAACTTAAATGACGAGCAACATTTATTAATACTGGAAGATGAGATGGCAGTTGCAAAAAACCCTGTTGAGAAAAAAAGAATTTTAGCAGAAGCCGCACGCATTAATGGTTTCAGCAGTTTTGTGTTCGTAAGCAAATCACTAAAAGATGAAGAAATAAATAAAGATGCAGCATTGATCGTAACTCGTTTGGCCTTAGCAGATGAAAACATAAAAGGACAAATTGTTCGTGAAAGTTTGGAAGTTGCATTGCCACTGATCAAAGGAGAAGACAGCGCAATTCTAACAACAAAACTAAAAGCGCATCTTTTGAAAATGCCATACGATTATGGATTCGTAAACTTATTTAATGGATTTGATTTAAATGGATGGAAAGCGCTTGTTGGAAATCCGATTTCAAGATCTAAAATGACAGACTCAGCATTAAATGCCGCAGAAAAATTAGCTGATGAAAAAACGAAAGGTGATTGGATCGTAAAAGATGGGTTATTAATTTTCACCGGTCATGGCGACAATTTAGCCACGATAAAAAAATATGGAGATATTGAAATGTATGTTGATTGGAAGATCACTGAAAAAGGCGATGCAGGAATTTATTTAAGAGGAACACCGCAAGTGCAAATTTGGGACACGAGCAGAAGAGACGTTGGTGCGCAAGTTGGATCGGGCGGATTATACAACAATCAAAAAAATGAAAGCAAACCTTTGGTAGTTGCTGATAATAAAATTGGTGAATGGAACCGTTTTCATATTATCATGAAAGGAGAAAAAGTAACAGTGTGGTTAAATGGCATATTGGTAACTGATAATACCACTCTTGAAAACTATTGGGATCACAATATTCCGATTTTTCCAAAGGAGCAAATTGAATTGCAGGCGCACGGCACTTATGTTGCGTATAGAAATATTTATTTGAGAGAAATTCCTGTTGATGAACCTGTGGCATTGAATGAAGTTGAAAAAAAACAAGGTTTTATTTCATTGTTTGATGGAAAAAATTTGAATCAATGGGAAGGAAATACAACGGGCTACATTGTGAAAGATGCTGTAGTGGAAGTGAACCCTGAAGCTGGCGGCGGTGGCAATTTATATACCAAAGAAGAGTATTCAAATTTTATTTATCGGTTCGAATTTCAATTAACACCCGGAGCAAACAATGGCATTGGCGTTCGTGCGCCATTAGGAGGTGATGCCGCTTATGTTGGCATGGAAATTCAGGTGCTCGATAATGAAGCGCCGATGTATAAAGATTTGCACCCATATCAATATCATGGATCGGTGTATGGTGTCATTCCCGCCAAGCGTGGATTTTTATTACCAACCGGCGAATGGAACAAAGAAGAAATTATAGCAAAAGGAAATAAAATAAAAGTTACTTTAAATGGAACCGTGATTTTGGATGGTGATATTAAAAAGGCATCAAAGAATGGCACAATGGATCATAAAGAACATCCGGGATTGTTAAGGCCAACAGGTCATCTTGGTTTTTTAGGCCATGGCGATGTTGTCAGGTTTAGAAATATGCGGGTCAAAAAATTGTGAAATATAGAATGGCGGCACTAATTATTAACTGTTGCTACAGCTTGCATTTATGAGCATGTGTTCCCTTCACAGAAGTTTTTACAATAAATACATCTCCGCTGTGAGGATATTTTTTAAGATCTTTCTCGCTCATATTTTCTTTTGCGGTCGTAATTATTAAATGATCTAATTTTTCTCCGACAAATGCACAAGATGAAACTTGTGGCGCCGGCACATCAATTTTTGTGATTAGTTTACCAGTTAAAGGATTCCATCTATAAACACCAAACCCGCCCCACTGCGCTATCCAAAGCATTCCTTCGTCGTCAATCGCCATTCCGTCTGGCGTGCCCATCTCGAGCGGAACCTCAATCGCTATTTTTTCAAAAATAATTTCCCCCGATGATTCATCAAATAAATATGATTGCACTTGATGAGTTGGGCTGTCAATATAATACATGCGCTTATTATCTCCACTCCAGACAATGCCATTTGAGATAGTTGTCTTTTCTATTTTTTTATGTACTGCAAGATTTTCATGAATGCAATACAAAGCTCCCGCTTCGTGCATGTGTTTTAAATGCATGATGCCTGCCCATAATCTTCCTTCACAATCTGCGGCACCATCATTGTAACGATGTTCTTTCATTCCTGGCTGTTCATCAATCAGCCATTCTATTTTTTCTGTTTCCAAAGTAAACCTTGCAATGCCAGTGTTCAAAGCAAGTATCACGTGATCGCCCGTGCTTTCAATAATCATGGTTACTTTATGATCGAATTGCCAGGTGCTTGTTTTTTTGCTTGTCCAATCATACTGATATAAAACTCCCTGATCAATATCCACCCAAAAACATGCTTGCCTTCTTTCGTGCCATATCGGGCCTTCGCCGAGCGTGCATTGTGATGGATATAATAATTCAGCTTTCATATTGCTGCAATTGAATTTATAATGGCGGCCAATATTGTAAGATTTTCTTTCTTAAAAAACGCACACTCCTTTCTAATTGATCCATTCCATCAACGCCATCTTCAATGCTGATCCAGTTATTGAACCCTGCTCTTTTTAATTCTGTAAAGATGGCATCGTAATCATTAAGCCCTTTTCCAATTTCGCCATGACTTAATCGTTTTGCATAACCTGCTGCACCGCCTTCTTCTTTGCGAAGATCTTCAATCGTTCCATCTTTTAAATATCGATCGCTTGCATGCATGGTAACAACGCGATCAGAAACCCGTTTTAATAATTCAATCGGGTCTTCGCCGGCGAGATAAGTATTGCTTGGATCATAATTCACACCAAAAAAAGGATGATGGATGCAATCGACTAATTTGCAGAACACTTCCATCTTTTGTGCAAATTCAGGATAAGCCCAGAAATCATCTTTGTAGTGGTTCTCGATGATCAGTGTGATATTCCTTTCCGCTGCATAGGGAAGGCATTCATAAATACAATCTGCAGCAAGTTTAATTCCTTCATCAATGGAAAGCTCGGGCCTGCGCTGGCCTGAAAGAACACGGCAATAGGAACCGCCCAAACTAACAGTCATGTCTATCCAATATTTTTGTTTTGCGACTTCAGTATCGCGGAAAGATTTATCAGGATGTGTGAAATCAGGCGAGCAGCACATCATCGGAATTGATTTGCCATGACCTTCCACTTGTTTGCGAAACTCGGGCCAGTTGCTTTTATTATTCATTTCTAAAAAACCGGCATACCATTCCAATCCGTCAATATCTAATTTAACGGCAAGCTCAATCCACTCGCTCACGCGCATGGTGCCGTCTTTGCAAAGCGCTTGCATAAAGGCTTTTGGGAATACAGCTAGTTTTGGCATTGCTTATTTTTTTGAAGGAATGGTGCTTGCATCTTTTGGAGGATTGCGCCCGATAAAAGGGTATTGTTCAAGATCAACCACCTGGCCGCTTATCGGGCCGCTTTCATCAGACAACCAATACACCGACGCTGCAGCAATTTCCTTTGGCCATAAAATGCGGCCTGCAGGCGCGTATACCGATGGAATTTCTTTGTACCAATCTTCTGAAAGCCCATGTTCTTTTTTTCTGATCATTTCAGTTTCTGTTAACACCCAGCCCGGATTGATCTGATTGACACGGACGCCATTTTCACGGTGAAGCGTATCCCCTAAATTACGGGTCAACGCCATCAGCCCGCCTTTGGATACACTATATGCCAAAAGATTAGGCTCTCCACTGTATGCATTCACTGAACCAATATTTAAAACGCATCCATGTTGTTCTGTTAAATACGGAAGCGCAGCTTTAATAATCAGAAAAGGAACAACTGTATTTACGTTCAGCAATCGCTGAATAAATTTTCTATCTGTTGTGTGAATATTTGAAGAAGCAACAATCGCAGCATTATTTACAATAGCATCTAATTTCCCGAATGTTTGCAAAGCCAATTTCACCAATTGTTCAGGCGCATTCTCTTCATTCAAATCCTGAATATGCAATACAGCATTTTCTTTGCCTAAATTAGTTAACACTTCTTTGCCCCATTCTTCTTCTAACCCATGAATAATAACTTTAGCACCTTCTTCTACACAACGCTTTGCAATTGCTTTTCCAATTCCGGTTGTGCTTCCTGTAACAATGATGACTTTATTTTGCAACCTCATTTTTAAACAGGTTTAAGTACACTTTTTACAACATCGCCTTTATGCATTTTTTCAAATGCTTCATGCCATTCAGTGATTGGCCACACGCCACCAATAATCGGTTTCACATTCAACATGCCATTAGCAAGCAATGAAATTACTCTTTCCCAAATAGGCCAATTGTGGCTGAAGCTTCCTTGCAGCGTTACATTTTTTTGTACCAACGAATCTAATGAAAAATTCAATGGTTGAGGCCCCCAGCCCACTTTGGTAATGTGACCATTTGGCCTTACCAATTGCAAAGCAATTTTTAAAGTGATGCTGCTCCCTGCTGCATCAATCACAACATCTGCGCCAAGGCCATCGCGGCGTTTCGACCATTCAGTCGCATCGCCGATGATGGCTTCGCAACCATATTCTTTTGCAATGTTGAGACGATGTTTATCCGCTTCCAATCCAACAATAGCAACTTCTGCTCCGCATAATCTTGCAACAGCAGCGCAAAGAATTCCGATAGTGCCGGGGCCTAAAACAATTACTCTGTCACCAGGTTTTATATGCGAGTTAGCAGCAACTGCATTGTACGCAACACAACAAGGTTCAGTGAGACAAGCATGTTCAAAGGGAAGATTATCCGGAATACGATGCAGACATCTTGCAGGCACACGAACAAATTTTGTCATCGCGCCATTCACTCCATAACCAAAACCTTTTCTATCGGGATCGAGATTATACAAACCAGTTCTTGATAAAGGACTATTTGGATTAATGATCGCTGCTGTTTCGCTTACTACTCGGTCACCTTCTTTCCAACCTCTTACGCGGTTACCCATTGCCGTTATATGACCACCAAATTCATGTCCTAATACAACCGGATAATTTACGGGCCAACTGTGATCTGAAGTCCATTGATGAAGATCACTTCCGCACACGCCAACATTCGCCACTTCAAGCAAAACATCTTCTTCACCTATTTCAGGTTTTTCAATTTCCCGAATTTCAACGGATTCTTTTTCAGGAGAAAAATTTACTACAGCCGGAGAAAATATTTTTGTCATTGGATATAAAAATAATTCGTTTGGAAAATTAATGAATCACTACCTCGCCATAAGCATGAATTTTTTCACAAATCAAGCGCAGCGAAGCTTCCAGGTTGCCGTCTGCAGTTTTAAACGCATCAGCATCAATAGTGAGCGGTGCACCCAACACTACCAATGGTGCGCCATAAGCGGGGCATTGTATTGCCTGCTCAAGCGATAAGCCCCCAACGGCTTGCACTGGTATCTTAACTGCATTCACCACTTCTTTTAACTGATCTAATGGGCTTGGCATTCGATGGCCTTTAGCCGCAATGCCTCTTCGCTCATCATAACCAATATGGTGGATCACAAAATCGCAACCTAAATCTTCCAGCCATTTTGCTGCTTGAATCATATCCTGGCAACCGAGGTTATCGCCCATCACTTTCACACCATAATCAGCACCTGCTTTAACCACGCAATTAATAGTTTCTTCATGTGCACGTGCCATAACTACAACGTGTGTTGCTCCGGCTTTTGCCATCATCTCTGCTTCAAGATAACCTCCATCCATTGTTTTCAGATCAGCCACAATCGGAATATTTGGAAATGCCTCGCGCAATTTTTTTACTCCATGCAATCCTTCTGCCAGTATAAGCGGCGTTCCTGCTTCAAGCCAGTCAACTCCGGCACGCATGGCCATGGCTGCGGTTTCTAAAGCTTCATCAATATTTGTAAGATCGAGTGAGATTTGTACGATGGGTTTCATATGCTTCATCTTTCATTATTGCATCTAAAATATTTTTGAGATATTTCAGATACGCATAAACGTTAATATCAACAATAAGAAATGATTTCGTTTTAAGGTAGCGGTTTTACCATAATGTTTTTGAAATAGGTAAGGCTTCCGGGATCATGGCCCTGCAATGCAAATGTGCCATGCGAAATATAACGGAAGGCATGAGAAGCCGTATCGCGCAAAGGATGTTCGGGCTCTGTATAATCTACAACAATCGTATTGTTTATTTTAACAATCACTCTTTTATCCTGCACTTTAATATATTCAGTGAACCATTCGTAATCGTTCACATACCGTTCTTTCACATCTACCACATCATACAGGCTTCCTGTCCTCACATCATCAGAATGAGAATTGTTAACCTGCACTTCATATCCATGATCTGGCCAACCTCCTTCCTGGTACTGAGTATGAAAATAAATTCCGGAATTGGCGTGAGGCATCGTTTTCACTTCTGCTTTAAATTCGAAATTCTTAAAATTGTGCTGAAGCACATCTCCATCATAAAAAAGATGAGCTGTGCTGCCATGCACAATGATCATGCCGCTGTCCGCATGAAAAGTGGCTGCATTCTTTCCGACCTTCCAGCCCGCAAGAGATTTGCCGTCGAATAAAGAAATCCATCCATCGTCATTTTTATTTATCACTTTTGAAAACGCCATTAGGCAGAAGCATGCAATAACGAAGAAAAATATTTTTTTCATTTTTGATTTTTTAAAAATTAAAGTAATCCGGCATTATATGGCATTGTTACGTTTTGGGCTTTATAATACGATCTGATTGCAATCTTCGTGGCTATAAAATGAGGAAATCAAAAGTACATTTTTTTCAAGAGTTATTGATGATTTAATTGTTTTCATTAAACAAAATTCACAGATTTTTTCGCATTGAAATTTCAGGTTGCTAACATTTTTCGAAAGACCTTATTCATACATTTTTTTTGATTTATATTCATTCTGAAAATAAAAGCAAAACTGTGAACGGATTGCAGCACGATGAAAAATCAAATTTATCAATCATAAAAAATAAAAGATGAGCACAACTAAAAACAGCTTGCTGGAGAAACTGCAACAAGGAAAGAATGTTTATGGCACTTGTGTTACTTCCACCGGCCCTATGTGGCCGGGCGCAATAAAAAATGCAGGGCTTGATTTTGTGTTTATTGATACCGAGCATATTCCTCTTGACCGAAATGAACTTGCACTGCTTTGCCAATTGTATAAGGCAAATGGTATTGTGCCCATCGTGCGCATTCCATCTCCTGATGCCTATCGTGCCTGCCAGGCGATTGATGGAGGTGCTTTAGGAATAGTGATCCCTTATATAGAATCGCGTGCTCAGGTTGTGGATCTCGTAGGAGCTGTGAAATACCGGCCGCTTAAAGGTGCATTGTTAAATGCCTATCTCGATGGCTCTGAAACAATGTCGGCAGAGCTAAAAGAATATATCGCTTCATTTAACAATGCGAATATGTGCATCGCCAATATTGAAAGTGTTCCGGCTATGAATAAGTTAGATGAAATTCTATCCATACCCGGGCTTGATGGTGTTTTCATCGGGCCTCATGATCTTTCCGTAAGCCTTGGCCTGCCTGAACAATATGACCATCCTGTTTTTGAAGAAGCAGTAAAAAAAATTATTCAGCTAACCCGATCAAAAGGCCTCCATATTGGCATTCATTTTTCTCTGCAACCGGAACGCCAGATAAAATGGGTGAAAGAAGGAGCCAATATTGTTGTTCATAGTTTTGACATTGCGCTTTTTGTGCAGCGCCTAAAACAGGATATGCATATTATAAAAACAGCTGTCGGCGATGATATTGCAACAAATGACGAGGGAAAGCTCGTAGTTTAAGAAGCTATGAGCTTTTAACTGTGAGCCATTTCTTTGGCAACACCTTCATTAGATATTTTTTTAACCTCAGTAACTTGTTATGCCGGGCACGAGGCATCTCAGAGATTCCTCCTTTGTCGGAATGACAAATCCCAGATGTTCACAATTCACTACTTATATTTTAATTCGCCAATTCACATCATAATATCAAAGAGCTTTTTTGATTAACCAAACTTCGGTTACACGTGACTGTTGCCTCCAGTTAATATTGTCTTCATTTATATCTTCAAATGTTATAGATATCCTGCTATTTTTTATCAGTGCGGCCGGAACGGGAAACTCTTTTATTTCTCCAATGCCTTTTCCATATAGCGTATGTGCAGCCCGTTGCCCGTTTACTTTAAGCAAACATTCCCCAAATCCTGTAACTCGAACAATATAGTTAGCAGTAGAATCAATGCCATTATATTCTAATGCAACCGGCCAGCGCAGGTTGCACATAAATGAATGGCGTTGGCGGCTGAACCCATCATTCCACCAATCGAAACTTGGATTATCTGATTTGCGCATCAACGGATCTGTGATCCATGATTCACCTCGAACCACATGTGAAGATTTAGAAACATTTCCAATGTCATCATAATAACTTCCGGCACCGGGATGTTCCCAATCGGCAATTTCTTTTAATGCAGCCAATTGTTCAACTGCAGGCAATTTTTTAATGGCAACAAATCTGTCTTCTATCCACCATCGGTTATTAAGCGGATAGTCAAGAAAATCCAATACAGCTCCCCTCTCTTCTCCTGATGCTTTGTATTTTTTTACGCTCGTTTGCAAGCCAATTGAACGAAATAATTCATCGCACAAAAAAATTATTTTTTCCCTCAACACAGTATCAATCTGATTAGCCGATGCTTCTTCAAGTATATTCTGCGCTTTATTCATTGCTTCTTCAGCACCAATAATATTGGCCTTGCGCAAAACATCATTTGCTTTTTCTTCAAGCGCTGCTTCATACATGCCGCGTTTTCTTGCATATGCATCATAGTTAGAACGCAACAAATACATCTGCCATCTCCAGTTAGATGAAAGTGCAGGATATTTTTCTTCCAACTGTTTCCAATACATTAAAGTGCTTTGAATGCTTCCGTTAGTAATAGCAGATCCCTGCCAATTCACTTCTAGCGCAAGAATGCCATCAGCCGCATCTTCTTTAATTGAAGAGCCGAAGAAAAAATTGGCATATTCTATTAATGCATTTCGTTCAGAAATATTAGGATCCCAAGCTAAACGTGTCCAAATAATTTTATTTACATCATCATGCACACCATCAGAATAAGAAATAAATCCATCCATATACGGCGCCAGAAAATGATAGAGCGCAGAATAGTGCATGGGGCGTGGGTTAACACTTTCGCGGCCGATAGTGAAATTGAAAAATGGATCCCACCATGGAACCGGAAAATCGCTGCGCACATTATGTGTGAGGTCGGGATAATAACGCAATTTATATTCAGCAGGAAGTGCCGCTCTAGTTTCTTCAACGGCAGGGCTTGACGGCCCTGTTACCAAACCTCCCAGCCACACAGGCTTTTGTTCCTGCACATAATGATACACCGTTTGATTTTGTGCAGGTTTATATCCTTGCAGTGAAAGCCACACTTTGGCTGCAGGGTGATATCTTTTTAATATTTCCGCCACATCTTTCAATAACGGCAAAACTGTTTCCGGTGTATTATCGCCGGGATCACCACCAGGGAAAAAAATAGCATTCAACCGAACTGACATTTTGCAAATCTTCTCAATCCGTTGCAGATAATGATTTCGTTTAGCCGTGTCCGTTAAATCAAATTGAGCGGGCACCCAGATCCAATAATCAAGGTCATAACGATTACAAATAGCGCTGATATTTGCATTCATTTCATCGGGCGGCATTTTGAAATGCGGGCTTTTTTCTTCTTCAAAAATGGGGATGCTCTCAATACTGTTTGTGCCGAATATCACCAGTTCGCGAATGTATTGTTCATATTGAGCCACGGTCCATGCATCATAAGAATTAGCCGTATTTCTATAACCCAATTGATGCCCGCGCATTGATTTGTCAGGAGATGATGATACAGAAAGACTTTCAGTTATGCCAACAGAATCCTTTTTATAAATGAAATTTCTAAGCAGATAACCGACGCCAAATAATATGCCGCGGCCATCATATCCTTCTACCACAATAATATTGCGCTTAGCTTCTTGCTGATCAACGATTCGAAAAGATTCCGGTTTGAGTATTAATGCAGGTTCATTGTTTAGAGAAAATTCTTTACGAACAGATTCAGATGCTTGTCGTAGCAATATGATATTTCCGGATGAAGGCCAATTTGCAGAAATAGAAACCTGCAATCCCGTTCGTTTCATAATTTCTTCTGCAAGCATTACTGATGCCGACTTTTCTGCGTTGCCTAATGTTCCGCTGCGGGTTACAATATGAAGGTTTTGCAAATAAACTGTTTGAGCAATGGACACATTAGAAAAGAAAATGACAGCTAACAGCAAAAATATTTTTACAAACCGCGTCGCTGCCTTCTCAAATGCAAAAGCAGTAGTATAATTTTTTTTTGTTTGCATTACGGCTCATTGAGAATTTTAAAAATCCCCGTTCATTAAAATGAATTGATTTAAGAACGGGGAATGCGTTACTATAAATTTTATGACACTAAACCGGATGGCAAGCTCCATCCGGATCTGTAATCTCTTTTTACAAATTGATTGGCTTCATCAAAATTTGTGATGCGCATATTTTTTGCATCCCATAACAATCTTTTTTTGCCTCCATAAACATCGTCACCATCTTTATCTTTTGATGTTACAAGGCTCCAGGATCTGATCGCCAGATTGCCCATCAGAATACTTTCTGTGAATGGGCCCGCATATTCGAAAGGAGAACTGGTAGTTGCATTTCCATAACCGGCAATACAAGCATTTACCCATTGCAGATAATGCCCTTCCGGAACGCGAGGCAAAGTTTTTGGTGGCATCGTTGTTTCCTGCATTAGTTTCGATGGCAATAACCTTGGCCTTTCGCCATAACAATCCACCATTAATTTTCCTTTGGTGCCTATGAATAAACATCCGCCATCGTCTCCGCCAAATTGTTCTCCCGGCAATAATTCATCAGGAAGATTTGGAAGCAACCCTCCATCATACCAGGAAACTTTTATTTCTCCCTTGCCATCTTTGCGCGGATATTTTAAATGAATCATGGAAGCAGATGGATAGCCGTCAGGATATTTTGCTTCTTTCCCATTGGGCATCCATGTTGTTGGTATGCTGCATTCAGCTTCTGTTGGAAAATCAATTGGCAATATCCTGAACACCGGATCCATCATATGACATGCCATATCTCCCAATGAACCTGTGCCAAATGCATTCCATCCTCTCCAGCTCCAGGGATGATAAGCAGGATTGTAGTCGATGTATTTTGCAGGGCCTATCCAAAGATTCCAATCAAGATCTTTCGGCACATCAAATTTTCCTGTTGGTGTTGGAAGACCTTGAGGCCATATTGGCCTGTTGGTCCAAACCTGAACGGTATGTACATCACCAATCATTCCGGCATCATACATTTCTTTTGCTTGTCTCACTCCATCACTCGAGCCGCCCTGATTGCCCATTTGCGTGATCACTTTGTATTTTTTTGCTGCAACTGCCATCATTCTTGCCTCATAAATATCATGCGTGAGCGGCTTCTGGCAATAAACATGTTTACCGAGCGACATTACTGTAAGCGCTGCGATCGCATGAATATTATCGGGTGTGGAAACAGAACAGGCATCAATATTTTTATGTTCTTTGTCAAGCATTTCTCTAAAGTCTTTATAAAATGTTGCTTTGGGAAAACGCTCTTTTGATTTTGCGGCACGATTGTCATCTACATCGCAAAGAGCAACAACATTTACTTTAGGGCTCTGAGAAAAATTCTTCAAATCGTCTTCTCCTTTTCCACCGGCGCCAATGGCTGCGATATTTAATTTATCACTTGGAGCAACGAAGCCGCGGCCTAGAACATGCCGGGGTACTATGATTATACCGCTTGCTGCTATGGAGGCATTCCTTACAAAAAGCCTTCTTGAAATATTCTTTTTTTTGTCTGTCATAAATAATTGTTTTGGATTTTTATTTAAATTTATTTTTTTGCAACATTTAATGAACTTTCATATCGAAATTGAATACCGTTAAACATGTGTCGGCTCAATGCCGATTCTTTTGCACCATCCAAGCAAAACCTCAAAAGTTTGGTCTAATTTTTTTTTCTGCTGATCAGTTAAAGGATTAGGATTTACTCTGCTGCTTACTTCAATTGGCAATCCTCTTTTATGCATAAAATATTTCGCGCTTAATGGATAATTATTTCCAATGATGTCTTCCGTTTTTGTTAACTCAGACTGTATGTATTTAACATCTTCTTGTCTGTTTGGATCAGTAGAATTGTTGCACATCCACGCCACTATTTCAGGATAGAAATTACCGCATATTGCCGACATGCCTTTTGCTCCTGCCTGCAATGAGTACATTGTGTTGGCGATGCATGCATCATAAAATTCAAGCCTGGTGTTTTTTGCCATTTCAATTTTTGCTTTCACTTTATCAAAATCAATCGTAGTGTCTTTATGATATATCATTCGACCGGTGCCCAATAAGTATTTAAATGAAAAAGGCGTAAGGATTCGTTTGTATGGCGACGGGCATTCATAAGTGCCCATGGGAATATTATCTGTAAGCGAAAAGAATTTTTCATAATTCTTTATCAATGCATCGTCGCTTTCGTCAGCTTTTGCAAAATGACTTGTGATTGTGATGACTGCATTAATCCCTGTGTGATATATTTTTTTTGAAAACTCAGCTTTCTCTTCAATCGTATCGCCGAATGAACCTGTTGCCACCACTGATACTGCACCATTCACACGCTTTACAACATGTTTAGTGAGCGCAATTCTTTCTTCTGGAGTCAAGCTATACATTTCGCTGCTTGCGCAATTAGCAAAAAAACCTTTTACGCCTGCGGCGAGATAAAAATCCATCAGTCTTGAAACACCATCAAAATCAATTTGCCCGTTTTGCTTGTAAGGAGTTATCATTACCGGAACAAATTTTTTATCGCTTTTAAATTCTTTCGCTAGCTGATTTTTATAGGAAAGTTCGTGCTCCGCATTTTTTCTCAATAACATTTTTGCAGTTGCTGTTCCGGAAACAACTGTGCCTAAAATGCCCGTAGCAATTTTGCTTACAAAAGAACGGCGTGATGATTTATTGAATTCTTGCATGAGTAAATTATTTTTCTGCTAATTATTTTTTATTAATAACCGGTTGCTATTTTAATTACTATTTTTTTCACGATATCATATCCTTCTACTTTAATAGTCGGGCGATGAGCATCGTTCGGAAAAAATAAAAAAAACTTGTCCGGCTCCGTGATATAATATTTTCCTTCTGCAGTGTAATTAATTGTATCAGGTGAATAAGGCTTTACAATTGTTGCTTTTGAAGTATCTGCAATGCCAATCATTTCTTTTCCTCGGATGATGTACTGCAGGTCGACGTAATTTTTGTGCGATTCCCATTTTACATCTTCCTTATTGTGAGAAGGCGCTTCAGTAACACTGGCAAAAACCTCATCTCCGATGATGGGATATTTGCCCGGCCTAAGCTCTTTTAAATTCACATTTCTCAAAAATGCAAACGCAGCATCCCATGAATTTGTATTTCTGTGATAAGCTGCATAAAAAGAATCTTTATTTACAGACGGATGAAGATTTAGCATCAAGCCATTAGCCCATTCTTTTTTATCTGCCCATTGTATTACTCTCTTTTCTGAAATATTATTTTGCTGGGCATAACAAGAAACATTTATTACTAACAAAATAATGATTGAATAACTAATGTTTGAATATTTCATTGGCATTTTCAATTTATCGTTATGCAAGATTTTTGTTTAAATAAAATTTTTTTAGCCACGAAAGAAAAACCCCGCTGAGAAAAATGCTGAGCGTACCAATTACAATTACCATGTTCGTGTTCATTGCACTGCGAATATTTGAATATTTTTCAGGGATTATATTAGGAAATGTCATCCATGCAATTACTAAAACGCCAATGATGACTGCAATAATCGCTTCCGTATTTTTTGTTTGCCGGCTTGCGATGCCAAGCAGGAAAAGCCCGAGCATACCGGCAGCAAAAATTCCTGAAAGCTGCCACCATACATCCAGAATGCTTTTAACACCAATCATAGCAATACCGGTAATAATAGCCAATATGCCAATAATGAAAGTAGATATCAATAAGACCCGCAAGATCTGTTTGTTTCCGATATCCTTTTTGATGTAACGTTTGTAAATATCAAAAGTGAAAACAGTGGCAGATGCATTCATACCTGAACTGATAGTGCTCATAGCTGCGGACAAAATTGCTGAGACGATGATACCTACTACTCCTACCGGCAAAACGTTCACCATAAAATCTGGCAATATTTTATCACCATAATCTGATGGCTTCAATGTTTTTGCCAAAGATGAAATTTCCTGTGAGCTAACGTTGATGGATAACCGCTCAGCAGCGGCACGCAGTTTAATTGCATCCAGCATTTCGGGATGAACATTATACCACGCGTATAAAGAAGAACCTATAATAAAAAACAAGAGCGACGCAGGTAAATATAATTTAACACAAAGCCATAAAGATTTCGCAGCTTCTTTTGCTGATCCGGTTGCCTGATAACGCTGAACATAATTCTGATCCATGCCGAAATTGTTCAGGTTAATAAAAATGCCATAGAAAAAGATGACCCAAAATGTTGGGCTCGTAAATTCAAAATTGAAACTTCCGAGACTGAATTTGCCATCTGCTTTTCCAATAGAAATAATATGGCTGATGCCACCAGGCATTTTGCTTATTATAAAATACAAAATGATGAATGCCCCTAAAGTTTTTATGAAAGCTTGCACAACTTCTGTCCATATCACGGCTTCCATTCCACCAAGCACTGTATAAATAATGATGATAATACCCATTGCTATCATGATTGATTGCATGGAATAACCTGTCATGGCTTGCAGGCTAAGTGCAATACCAAAAAAAACAGAGCCCATTCTTGCGAGCTGCGTAAGCAAAAAACATATCACTGCATAAGTGCGCGCCCATGCGCCAAACCTTTTTTCGAGATGTGTGTATGCAGAAACTTCGCCACTGTTTCTGTAAAATGGAATAAAATATTTCGCAGCTATCCATGCTGCAAAAGGCATTGATAAACTAAAAACAAACGAGTTCCAGTTACTTCCAAACGCTTTGCCCGGAACACCTAAAAAAGTATTGCTGCTCAAAAAAGTTGCGTAAATAGAAATACCCACAGCCCATTGAGGAATTTTGCCCGAAGCTTTTGTGAACTGATCAGGATTTTTATTTTTGCCGGAAAACCAAACACCGGTTAAAATCATTGCAAGCATGTAAAATGCAATGATTACAAGATCAGTGATTGGTAGATGTTTCATATTAGCTTATTTACAATCGTTTTATTTAACAAAAAAATAAAATCACAACACTCGCTCAATCGCAAGCCTGTCGCACCATCCAAGAAAATCTGCATAAATCACATCAAGCGTTTTTTTCTGATCGGGCGTTAGCTCCAGCGCAAATGTTCTGCTGATGGTGCGTATCGGCAATCCCCTTTTTTGCAGAAAATATTTTGCGCTCATCGGATAAGCCTGATGAATCAACGGATCTACTCTAGTAATTTCTGATTGAAGCCATTTCACTTCTTCCTGTTTATCCGGATCAGTTGCATTTTTGCACATCCAAACCAATATTTCGGGATAAAAATTTCCCGAAATGGATGACATGCCTTTAGCGCCCATCTGCAATGAATACATAGCGTTTGGCGAATGTGCATCATAAAATTCAAGTGTATTATTTTCCAGCTCTTTTAATATATCCAGTTTTGCTTTTACATGATCATGGATTATCGAAGTGTCCTTATGATACACGATTCTGCCTGCATTCAAAATCTGTTTGAACACCTTTGCCGAAATAATTCTTTTGTAAGGTGCAGGACATTCATACATTCCCAGTGGAATATTTCCGGTAAGGCTGAACATTTTTTCAAAATTGCGCAACAGCACGTCATCATCGTCTTCCATATTTGCAAAATGGCCGGTGATCATAATTGCGGCATCAATGCCGGTGTAGTGATTTTTTTTGTGAACTCTGCTTTGTCTTCAATCGTTAATCCAAATGATCCGGTTGCAACAACAGGCACTTTTCCTTTTACATAATCAACAATATGTTTTGTGATTTCAAGCCTTTCATCTTCACTAATGCTGAACATTTCACTGCTCAGGCAATTGGCGAAAAAACCTTTCACGCCTGCAGCGATATAAAAATCAATCAGGCTCGACAATGCATCCAAATCAACCTTTGCTTTTAAATTGAAAGGCGTTATCATTACCGGCACAAATTTTTTTTCATTATTGTTCATGATGTGGAATTTAATTAATGAAAGAAAAAAATGTTTTTATGCGCATACCTGATTTTCTTTTAATCATTTTCATTTGTAACTCATGGGCAAGTGATACTGTGCTAAACCTTCTATTGGTGTTTTTATTA
>CAVRBD010000069.1:0-6679 GCA_963718975.1 uncultured Bacteroidota bacterium
GATGTTCAATCACGGCATTAATATTATTGCATTGTGGATAGTTGTTGAACTCATCGAAAGGCAATTTGGCACAAGAAAAATTTCGGAGCTTGGCGGCCTTGCACAAAAGGCGCCGGCACTGGCCATTTTATTGGTTATCGTTTCTTTGGCGAATGTTGCGCTGCCTCTTACAAATGCATTTGTTGGCGAGTTCCTCATGTTCACCGGCATTTACACCTCAACCGCAACTACCTACAATGTAGTGTTCACGGTCACAGCAGGCATCAGCATTATTCTTTCAGCGGTTTATATGCTGAACATGATCCAAAAAGTTTTGTTCGGAAGCACCAATGTGCTAACTGAAAATGCAAAAGATATAAAACTGAATGAGAAAATAATTTTAAGCGCCATAGTGATACTGATTATTGTTGTGGGTGTTTATCCGCAGCCGGCATTGGATTTCACCAAATCAACAGTAGAGGCGATCGTTACGAAAATGAATTATAAATTTTAGAGAAAGATTTAAGAACACATGAACGCAATTATTTTATCAGCATTATGGGGAGTTGTGATGATGTTCAGCGGAGCTTTTTCTAAGAATAAAGCTTTGATTCGCTATTTGGCAATTGCAGGTGTGGCAATATTGCTTGCAGCTAATTTGACTGACCTTTCTTATCCGGGAAGTTCAATCATTCATATCGACACCAGGAATATGCTGACTTTCGGTGTATTTGGTTTGTTGATTAACACTGTATCATTTGCAATCACATTGATTTATTTTTTGTTGTCGGCAAAAGATATCGAAGATGTTGGGCCAAACAGCGGAGAATATTTTGCACTCATCTTTTTTGTTTTATGCGGTGTTAGCCTCATAACATCATACAATAATTTGCTTATGCTTTTCATCGGCATTGAAATTTTGTCTATACCGCTTTACATACTAACGGGCAGCAGTAAACGAAATTTAAAAAGCAATGAAGCTTCGTTGAAATATTTTTTGATGGGCGCTTTCTCAACAGGCATTATGCTTTTAGGCATTGCTTTTTTATATGGCGCCAGCAAAACGGGCTCATTTTTTATTGACGATATCGGGATCGGAAAAGCTCCGGCAACTCCGTTATTTATTGTTGGTTTATTGCTGCTGACTGTTTCGCTTTCATTCAAAGTGTCAGCAGCGCCATTTCATTTTTGGACCCCTGATGTTTATGACGGTTCGCCAACTGTCTTCACTTCTTTTATGGCTACGGTGGTGAAAGGTGCGGCATTTATTGCTTTTATCCGGTTGTTCGCTGATTCGTTTATTGAAGCGCAATCTAAATGGGAGCTGATCATTGCAATTATAACCGCAGCAACATTATTCATCGGAAATATTACTGCTGTGTTTCAACAAAGCGTGAAGCGAATGCTCGCTTACTCAAGTATTGCGCAGGTAGGATTTATGCTTTTTGCAATATTGGGCGTAGGCTTGAGGGGAAGCATTGCACAGGAAGGCATATTGTTATATATAACTGCATATAGCCTCGCAACAATCGGCATCTTCGCTATATTGACCAAATTGAAAGACCATAGCTTCGATGGGTTCAACGGCCTCGCAAAACAACAGCCTCTTTTAGCCGGCGTGAATACCGTTTTTCTTTTATCGCTGGCAGGCATTCCACTAACTGCGGGATTCTTCGCAAAATATTATATGCTATCCATTGCCTTGCAAACCGGGAAATTTTTCTGGTTGGTGATATTTGCTGTGCTTTGTGCTGCGGTGAGTGTTTATTATTATTTCAGAATAATTCAGGCCATGTATTTTAAAGATGGCGAACCACAGGAAATAACAGTGTCAACCGGGTTTAAAAGCCTGCTGGTTATTGTAGCAATAGCAATCATTCTTCTTGGCATATTCCCTGATTGGCTGATTGACAAAATATCAACAATCATTTACTACTAAACCAGCTTTTTAATACTTTCCGTTTATACAAAATCTTCTTTTGGTAATGGTGGAATGTTTAATTTAGTTTTTTGCTGACAGCGAAAGCTGTTCAAAAAATTTAGGCAAAACCATAACGTAAATTTAGCATGAGGACAAGGGATATATTTTCTCTCGCATTCAATACGGTACGCGCAAATAAATTACGGACAGGCATTACCGTTGCAATTATTGCTTTCGGCATTATGGCGCTGGTTGGTATAAATACAGCCATTGACGCGATGAAACAAAAATTTACAGAAAGCTTTTCAGCGATGGGCGCAAATGGCTTTATTATTCATTATAAAGAATACCAGGTGCATATGGGAGGCGGAAGAGACCAGGTAGGCCAGGAAAAAAAGGGACAGCGCAAACAAAAAAAATCTAATGTAGGCAAACCGATTACCAGGCAGGAAGCAGAAGAATTCAAAGAAAGAGCAAGCCTTCCTGCAAAGATCGGGCTTAGTTTCCCGGGCACCGGTGATGCTGTTGTTTCGGTCGGAAATAAAAAAACAACACCAACAGTCAGGATTTTTGGCGGCGATGAAAATTACCCAGAATTAAACGGATATACTATTGCCGCAGGAAGAGACTTAAGTACGCTTGATGTTAAATCAGGAAGGAATGTTTGCATACTTGGAAGTGATATCGCCAATAAATTTTATGGGACCGAATCCTGAAAAGCCACTTGACAAAATTATTAAGATCAACAATATTCCATACCGTATTATCGGGGTGCTACAATCAAAAGGTTCCACTTTCGGAAGAAGCTGGGATAATACCGTTGTTACTTCTTACAATAATGTGCGGCAATTTTTCAATTCTAACAGCAATGCTTCGTTTACTATTTCTGTAAAAGTAAGCGACGTAAAATTGCTTGATAATGTGATAGGCGAATCGGAAGGCGTTTTCAGGCCTGTAAGAAAACTGACTACAACAGAAGAGGATAATTTTGTGATTGACAAAAGCGATAGCATTGTAGAATTGTTGTTGCGTAATCTCGGGTTTATCACAATAAGTGCTGTTGTTATAGGCATCATCACATTATTTGGAGCTGCGGTTGGCCTCATGAATATTATGCTTGTATCAGTAACTGAGCGCACAAAAGAAATCGGGCTTGTGAAAGCAATCGGCGGCCGTCAGGAAAGTGTGCGCAGGCAGTTTTTGTATGAGTCAATTATCATCAGCCTTCTGGGCGCTTTTTTTGGCATCATTCTCGGAATTATTGTTGGCAACGGATTCTCGCTCGTTTTGGATACCGGTTTTGTAATGCCTTATTTCTGGCTTATTTCAGGCATCGTTATTTGTTTTTTTGTAGGCCTTCTGGCCAGTTTGTATCCCGCATATAAAGCTTCGCGATTAAATCCCATTGAGGCACTGAGGTATGAATAACGGCGATGCCTATCTGATTTTTGAGTATCACGAAAGAAGCATCAAAATTTGAAATGCAAAACCCTCTTGTGCCTTGAATCTTGTATATTGATTCTTGTTCCTTGCATTTTTTGCCTTGAATCATAAGCCTTTCAGTTCAATTTCCCTTTTTTGTTTAACAAGCTTTCTGCTTTTCGCAGAGCTTGCTCGATCAATTTCGCAATTGAGCAAGATTGATTAGCAATGAAAAAAAATTAAATACCGCAAACGTTTGCAGAATGGTATACATTTTTTTGATTGATAAAAGATGTACAAAGTCATTATAAAAATGGAGTAGATTTACGGGAGTGCATTGGGTTTCATTGTTAACATGGCTTTTGAATTAATTAGATTTTTGTGATTCAAATAATTTCTTAACTTGTGTGTCCCTGAAAAAATTTGTTACCCGTTTTATATATTGAAAAGTTTTTTTCATTAGAATTGTATAGTTATTTATTTGCAATCGCATACTTCATTTTATTAAACACTAAAAACAAACGATCATGGCTGAAACAAGACCAACTGCAACGGCTGCTAGCAAAAGCTCAACCTCCGTTCAACCTGCGAAAAAAGGGAATTCAATTTCATGGCTGGCTCCATTGCTTTGCGTCATTGCCGGTTATATCATCTGGCGTTTTATTATTGGCTGATGCCAGCAATTTTACCAAACCTGATCAGAATGGTGGCTTTCTGGCCTAATCATGAAGGTGCCAATCGGTGGCCTTGCCCGTATGTACTGGGAGGAATCATCGTTCCTATCCTGATTGGCGCTTATTAACAGTACTAACATTTGTAATTGAAAGGTTTTTGACTATTTCAAAGCAACAGGTACTGGTAATATCAATGAATTCATCCGCAAAGTGCAGTACCATCTGGCCAACAAAAATGTGGACGCGCGATCGCAGAATGCGACAAACAAAAAGGCAGTGTTGGCAATGTAATGAAAGCCGGCCTGCGCAAATACAAAGAAATGATCACGGTACGGAGAACTGGACACAGAACAGAAAGTTCTGGCCATTCAGAAAGAAGTGGAAGAAGCAACTGCCCTTGAATTGCCAATGCTGGAAAAAAACCTGGTATTCCTTTCAACAATTGCATCCGTTGCAACTTTGATGGGACTGCTAGGAACAGTAATGGGTATGATCCGGTCATTCTGCTGCACTTGGTGACAGCGGTGGTGGCGAAGCTGCTCCAAACTTGCCAAGGTATTTCCGAAGCATTGTATAATACAGCCCTTGGGATCGGAACTTCAGCAATTTCAATCATCATGTATAAGTGTTCACTACTAAAATCGATGGCATCACTTATGGAATTGATGAAAGCGGATTTACTTTAACACAGAGTTTCGCTTCGTTATATAAATAAGAGAGGGCTGTTCCGCAAATATTATTTATGGAATAATCGAATTAAATGAATCTTAATAAAAATAATTAAAAATGGGAAGAGCGAAACTACCACGCAAGAGCACGAACATTGATATGACAGCGATGTGCGACGTGGCATTCCTGTTATTATCATTTTTTATCCTTGCAACAAAATTCAAACCGCCGGAAACTTTAACGGTTGAAACGCCGAATTCGTTTCATCAAAATGGCTCCTGAAAAAGATGTTGTGCTGATAACAATTGATAAAGAAGGCAAGGTTTATTTTTCAGTGTCGGATAACAATTCGGCTCAAAAGGCAGATATTATTGATGAAGTGAACACATCAAAAAACCTTGGGCTGACTGCTGCCGAAAAGCAGAATTTTTCAAAAAATGCTGCTGCATATATCGGTGTACCTTTTAGCCAGCTTAAATCCTATTTGGGTAAAAGCACTGAGGAATTGAAAGGGATCAAACTGCCTGGCATACCTGTTACAGACAGCACCAACAATGAAATGATAGAGTGGGTACACGCTGCCACTGCTGCTTTTCAGGGAACCAGGATGAACCTTTTGGTGAAAGGTGATGATGCTTCGAAATATCCATCATTTCAAGGCGTGATCATGGCTTTCAAAAAGAATGACCAGATGAAATTTCAGATGGTAACGAACCCGATCCGGTGCCTCCGGGAACGGAGCTGTTCAAGAACCCGCCTAAGCTGGTTCAGGTTCATAGAGCATTTTATTCATAATTAAAAAAATGATGTTATGGCAGAAATGGATACATCGTCGGGTGGCGGCCACAAAAAAGGCCCGGCGTAAAAAAAGGAAAGAAAATGTCTACCCGCGTGGATCTCACACCAATGGTAGATCTCGGTTTTCTTTTGATAACATTTTTCATTTTTACCACAACCATGAGCCAGCCAACAGCCATGAAGCTGTTCCTGCCCAAGGATGTGGACAAGCCTGAAGAACAGAACAAGGTAAAAGCATCGGCTGTTCTTACTATCATGCTTGGCAAAAATGACCAGATTTATTATTACGAGGGAGATGACCCTACCAAAGTGCAGACATCTAATTTTAAGGCAATCCGCGATGTGATTCTTGACAAAAAAAGAAGGACAGACCCTAAGGATTTCGTGGTTGTTTTGAAGCCGACAAAAGATGCCACTTACAAAAACACGGTTAATATTTTGGATGAGATGACCATCGACGAAGTAAAACGTTTTGCGCTCGTTGATATCAGCGATCCTGAATACAAAATCGTTGAGGCTACCGAGCAGGCGAATGGTATAAAATAAACAGGCAAAGTTTTTGTGAAATTTTGTTTATTCTGAGTCTTAATAAAAAACTCTGACAAATGGATCCGAATAAAATCATGAATTCCGACATACTCGATATCATATTCGAGGGCAGGAACAAAGAATACGGCGCATACGACCTCCGTAAGACTTATAACAAAAGGCTTATGGTTGCCATTGCTTCAATTATGGCGCTCATTCTTCTTCTGCTGGGAGGCTATTTGCTGGCAGGGGTCATTAACAGCGGCCCTAAAAAGCAAGCCCCGGTTGTGCAGGATGTGCAACTGGAGGATGTGAAAGAAGAAAAGAAAAATGAGCCACCGCCACCACCGCCGCCAAAAGTTGAACCACCAAAAGTGGAAATGGCAAAATTCACCCCTCCAAAAATTGTGAAGGATGAACAGGTAAAAGAAGACGAAAAACCGCCAGAGCAGGAAAAACTGGAAGATACCAAGATTGGTACAGCCAATCAGGAAGGTGTAAAGGATGAAGGCCTTGCTGCTCCGGTTGATCAGGGCAAAGGTGTAGTGGAAGCCCCTAAGAAAGATGAAGAAGATTATGATAAAACATTTACAAAAGTTGAAATTGAATCTTCCTATCCGGGCGGAACAGATGCATGGGCACGTTATCTTAACAAAACACTCCACTATCCCGATGAAGCTATCAATGG
>CAVRBD010000070.1:0-9128 GCA_963718975.1 uncultured Bacteroidota bacterium
GTAGGCGGGTCTTTTGGAATTGCGATCCTTACTACATTGATTCATATTAAATCAGGCGTTGTTCGTAACAGCCTGATTGAAAACATCAGCGTTTATAATCCCGCATATCAGCAGCGCAACCAGGCAATCACACAGACTTTCATCTCAAAAGGTTTCAGCCCGATCAATGCACAACAAATGGCAAATCAGGCGATGGAAGGAAATGTGATTAAGCAAACGATGTTGCTGACTTACGACAACATGTATCTGATAATAGGAGTTTTCGTTCTTTTCTGTATCCCGATTATCTTTTTACAAAGATTTAAGAAGGGAACTGCTGTGGCTGTAGATGCGCATTAATATCATTCAAAATATTTTCAAAAACAAAAGCCCCGATTTTATTCGGGGCTTTTCAATTACTTTGTACTAACCAAACCAACATTTCGGGGCCATCAATAGGTACAAATTTTAATCACTGTTTCGTAGGATGTTGGATACTTGATGATGGATTTTAAATCGTGAAACTTGGTCGATAACAGATTCTTAGTTCTGGTTTTCTTTGAATACTTGGATTTGGTTTTTCTCGGATAGTTGGCTTCGGTTTTTTCGGATTTGGATTTGGCTTCGGTTCTCTTGGATTTGGATTTTGGTTTTTCGGATTTGTTGGATTTTTGAATCTGTCGTATCAATCAAACTCAACAGTGCAAACATACAACCCGCAAATTCCTCATGCAATAGAATAATTGCTGATTTTTAGAAGTACATTAATTACCTATATTGTAGTAGAATTACGACATGATATCGAGTACAAACTCCCTTTAATTTTTTTAAAGCGTTAAACTTCATTGAATGATGTTCAAAAATAAATCAGTCTTAATAACAGGCGGAAGCCGTGGCATCGGAAAGGCAATTGCAATCAGGCTTTCAAAGGAAGGCGCAAATGTAGCGATAGCCAGTAAAACGGTTGAAGCAAACCCGAAAGTAGCAGGCACTATTTATACCGCAGCTGAAGAAATTTCAAAAGAAGCTTTGGGCAAAGTGCTGCCGCTGCAATGCGACATAAGATTTGAAGAACAGATCAATAACGTTATTGAAACGGTTGTAAAAAATTTTGGCGGCATTGATATATTGATCAACAATGCCAGTGCAATCAATTTATTCGGCACTGAACAAATGGAGCCGAAGCGCTTTGACCTGATGCACGATATAAACATCCGCGGAACTTTTTTCATGAGCAAGGCATGTATTCCTTATTTAAAGAAATCAACAAATGCCCATATTCTGAATCTTTCTCCACCAATCAGTCTTGATAAAAAATGGTTTGCCAATCATCTTGCTTATACCATGAGCAAATTCGGCATGAGCATGATCGTTATGGGGCTTGCTGAAGAGCTCAAACAATTTAAGATTGCGGCAAACGCATTATGGCCCAGAACAACAATTGCAACTGCTGCCGTAAAAAATTTATTGGGCGGAGATTTTTTGATGCAGAGAAGCCGTACTCCGGAAATAGTTGCCGATGCTGCTTATTATATTCTGCAGAAGCCTTCAGACCAATGCACCGGAAACTTTTTTATTGATGAAGAGGTTTTGAAAAGCGAAGGAATTTCCGATTTCAGTAAATATGCCGTGAACCCCGAACAAAAATTAATGACCGATTTATTTCTATAAAAGAAAATCGCGTTCTTTTATTCAAGCCCTTTTTCAGGCCGCATTTGCGGAAAGAATAAAACATCTTGTATAGATGCCTGATTGGTGAGCAGCATACAAAGCCTGTCGATGCCAATTCCAATTCCTGAAGTGGGCGGCATAGCATATTCAAGTGCTCTTAAAAAATCGTAATCGATGTACATTGCCTCATCGTCGCCGCGTTTCATTAATTCGGCTTGTTCTTCAAAACGGGCACGCTGATCAATTGGATCATTAAGCTCACTATATGCATTTGCTAATTCTTTTCCGTTGATCATCAGCTCAAAACGCTCAACCAGTCCGGGTTTGCTGCGATGCTTTTTTGTAAGCGGGCTCATCTCAACCGGATAATCGGTGATAAAAGTAGGCTGAATAAAATTTGGCTCGCATTGGCTACCGAAAATTTCATCAATTAATTTTGCTTTGCCCATGCTATTTTCAACATGAATGCCCAGATTTCTACAAACATCTTTTAATTGCTCTTCATCCTTATTGCTAACGTCAATGCCTATCTGTTCTTGAATCGCATCAAGAATCCCGATTCTTTTATAAGGAGCTTTTAAATTAATTTCTTTATCTCCAACAACTACAGTCGTTGAGCCATTAAGCACGATTGCAATTTTTTCCAATAGCTGTTCGGTTATTTCCATCATCCAGAAATAATCTTTGTAAGCAGTATACCATTCAAGTATTGTGAATTCGGGATTATGTGTCCGATCCATTCCTTCATTGCGAAAATTTCTGCTGAACTCATATACCCAATCAAAACCGCCAACAATCAATCTTTTCAAATAAAGCTCATTTGCAATGCGCAAATAAAAAGGGACATCCAATGCATTGTGATGAGTAATAAATGGCCTTGCTGCTGCGCCACCAGGAATACTTTGAAGAACGGGCGTATCAACTTCCAATGCGCCCTTTTCATTCAAAAATTCACGAATGGCATTCACCATTTTAGTTCTTTTGATGAAAGTTTCTTTCACTTGCGGGTTCACAATTAAATCTGCATAACGCTGTCTGTATCTAAACTCAGGGTCAGTCACCGCATCAAAAGTTTCACCTTCTTTTTCTTTTACAATCGGCAAAGGACGAAGTGATTTTGCAAGAAGCGTTAGCTCGCTCACATGAACAGAAGTCTCGCCTGTTTTTGTAGTGAACACATACCCTTTTACTCCGATGAAATCACCGATATCAAGCAAATGCTTCCACACTTTATCATAAAGTGTTTTATCATCGCCTTTGCATATTTCATCACGTTTAATATAAAGCTGAATTTTTCCGCTGCTATCCTGTATCACGGCGAATGAAGCTTTGCCCATATCGCGGATGCTCATGATCCTGCCGGCAAGACAAACATCTGCAAAATCATTTTTATTTTCTTCTCCTTTATAATTTGATTTGACGAATGCAGCCGTAGTTGTAACGGGATACAATGCTGCAGGATATGCATCAATGCCGAGTTTTTGCAATTCCACTAATTTGTCGCGGCGAATGATTTCCTGTTCTGATAAATGTTGATTGCTCATAAGCTTTTCTCAAAAAAATTTTTGCAAAGGTAACGTGTGGATTGGGATTTTGGAGGATTATACAGTTAACAGCACTTGCCATGCTTCTTTCACTTTTCCGTTCTCAAGCAGTTCTTTTGCATAAATATGAATTTCCTTTTCCATTTCCCCTGGGCTGATGGAATAGTATTGAAAAATATTTTTCAGTTTTTCATCTTCAAACGCCGCATCAATGTTTGGGAACGAATGAACATTTGCCAATTGGCCCAGATTATTTCCTGTAAGAATTTTGCTGTTCCTGATTGATGGCGGCAATGCATCAACGCCAATGCCTAATTCGGTATTTGGTTTTTCTAATTCAAAAAGATTTGTCTCATCTACTTTACAATACCAATTGCCTCCAAGCCTTGCAACCTGATGTAATTTTTTCTGGACTATTTTTTTATTATCATCTAAAATGCTATCGTCTATGTGTATGCGTAAAATTTCAGTGATTACTAAATTGCCAGCGCCACCGTTTTCTCCCAGCGACTTCACTTCAATTATTTTACATTCCATTTTCACTTTGCTTTCTTTCACCATTGGTGGTTTTACCAGTGTGGCGGCCTCTTCAGTAAAACCTGATTTAATAAATTCATTAACGTTTTTCGGGAATTCACAGCTGGCAAGACTGGTTTGCTGTATCATATCATAATCAACAATATTGATTACAACTTCAGGCACTTCAAGTATGTTTTGCAGCGTATGTTTTATTGTGTTATTTCTTCCGCTTCTTGATGGCGAGAAAACAACAATGGGAGGATTGGTAGAGAATAAATTGAAAAAGCTAAACGGGCTGAGATTTACATTTCCATTTTTATCAACGGTGCTGGCAAAGCAAATCGGCCGCGGCGCGATAGCATGCTGAAGGTAATGCTGTCGTTGTAAAATGTTCAGGTCATTTAAATCAAGTATCATAAAACTTTTTTTCTGCCGGGTCTCCAGATTATGCTTTCTTTTTAGCGAGAATAGAAAAATCATCTTCCTCTTTCACTGTTGTATTTTTCAAAATACCCAGCCCATCAATTTCCAATTCAATTTCATCGCCGTCTTTCAACCATTGTTCTTCATAATTTGGATCATTCAATTTTCCTGTGCCATTCAATTCTAAAAAGCAACCTGTGCCAACAGTGCCACTGCCGATAATATCACCCGGGTATAAGTTTGCACCATAAGAAGCACGTTCAATAATTTCAGCAAAAGTCCAATCCATATCTTTTAAATTCCCATCGCTTACTTGTTTGCCGTTCACTCTGCATTGCATGCGCAAGTCCCAGCTTTTGCCAACATGGCCCTCCTTGCAAGCAGTTTCATATTGTTGCAATTCATCAAGAGTGACCAAATAAGGGCCTGTCGCAGTTGCAAAATCTTTCCCTTTCGCGGGACCAAGGTTCAATAGCATTTCTTCCATTTGTAATTTTCTTGCACTCATATCATTCATGATCATTAAGCCTGCAATATATTCGTCAGCATCTTCTGCGCGAATATTTTTTCCATGCTTGCTTATTACAATGGCAGCTTCCAATTCAAAATCCAGTTTTTCAAAATGATCGGGCATGCATTTTATTTCTCCGGTGCCAATGATACTGTGATGATTCGTAAAATAAAAAACAGGATATTGTTCAAACTCAGCAATCATTTGCAATCCGCGGTTGCGCCTTGCCGTTGCTACATGCTGATGGAATGCATAGCCATCGCGACATGAGGGAGGAAACGGAACAGGCGCAATTATAGCAGCCGAATCAACCTTCACTCCTCTCTCTTTAGAAATCTGCCCTTCCTGAATTGCAATTTCTCCCGTTTGAACAATAGGCAAAAACTCATCCCAATAATTTAAAAACATGTTTATGGTGTTCGGCAAATCAGGATGGATCACTTCAACATCGTATAAAATCCCATCTACTAAAATTGCAAGCTGATCATGCTCATCAACTATATAAGAAACAAGCTTCATATAAATGTGTTTATTGCCGATAAAAGTAAATAATAAAATCAAAGCAATATTCTAGCTAAGTGTTAAGTCACGGCATTGCAATATTTGGCAATGTGAGATGTAGTAGATATCTTAGTTATCCGTATTTTTGCGGATTATACATCGACATGAAATTTGATAAAATTCATAACAAAGGACAGGCTCAGCTTTTCAAGAACCAATATCTGGAGATGCTCACAAAAACGCATCCGCTGGTAATTTGGGGCATTTATCTTCCTGCAATTATTTATTGTTTGTATTATTGCTCTTCAACACTTGGTTTCGGCGCTGTAAGAATTGTTGCAACCTTTTTGGCGGGCGGCATTTTCTGGACTTTTTTTGAATACATCATGCACCGCTTTATTTTTCATATGGTGGCGGAAAGCAAAAAAGCAAGAAAGGTGGTTTATGTTATGCATGGGAACCATCATGAATATCCTCGCGACAGAGAAAGGCTTTTTATGCCACCGGTGCCGAGCATCATCATCTCCTGCATGGTTTTTATTTTGATGTATGCGATCATGCAGCAAAATGCATTCATGTTTTTTCCAGGTTTTATTCTCGGCTATCTTTTATATGGCAGCATGCATTTCGCCATTCATGCATGGAATCCGCCTTTTAAATGGCTTAAGCCTTTGTGGCGCAATCATCACCTTCACCATTATAAAAATGACCATCGTGGTTTCGGCGTAAGCACAACCATTTGGGACAGGGTGTTTGGCACTATGTTCGATCTTACAAAAGAAAAAGAAGACAAGAAAAAAGTACAGGAACTTATGTTCACCAAAAGAAAAGAAGAAGTTGTGCAGGATTGATTTTTTCTTTTGATACCGGCATCAGTTTTCATGGCATCATCGTTGTGTCACAATCCTTTCATCTGTATTGCTGCTATCAAGCTTTAGCATCCTCCGCTAGTTCATTATTAATTCAAGGCTTATTGCATTTTGGCTTTGCGCCTCTGCGTTAGATATCCCTTTTACCATTTTCCATCATCATTATCATTTTTCTTCTGCGAAAATTCGCTGCGGGTTTTTATTTTCTGCAGCTGTCTTTCAATAATCAACCCTGCAATCAATTTAGAAGCATCTTGATCTTTATTTTCTTTCAAAATATTTTTTAATTTGGCTTCATTCACATCAATTCTATAAAGCAATGAAATTAATTTTTCAAAATCATGTGTGATGAGAAAATTGATATTCGCTTCCAATTTCTTTTGTATTTCTTCAAAAGAAATTTTCTCAGCAAGATCAATTTGCAATTCTTTCTTTAATTCATTTATTAATAGTTCTTCTTTGTCCATAATCAACCAATTCGTGTTAGTAACGTTCCATCACTCCCAACCCAAACAGCGCGAAATCATATTTTACAGGATCTTTTTTATCTAAGCTGCGCAAATGTTCGGTAAGCTCTAATGCGCTCTGCCAGTCGGTTTGGTTGCGATCGATCAAGCCAAACCTTTTCGCTACCCTTGCCACATGCAAATCAATCGGGCAAACCAGTTTTGAAGGAGAGATATTTTTCCAAATGCCAAAATCAACTCCGCGATTATCATTTCTGACCATCCATCTCAAAAACATATTCAATCTTTTGCAGGAAGAATTTTTTTTTGGCGAGGCAATATGTTTTCTGGTTCTTGGCGGCATGTCATCCAACGAAAAAAAATATTGAAAGAAGCCGTCAAGGCCGTTTTCAATCGTTTCATCGCTTTTATTCATCCATTTGCTAAATGCAGTTTCCAGAGATTTATTTTTTGAATAGTGATATTTGAAAAATTCAATAAAATAAAGTAAGTCAGTTGCATTAAATGTTCTGTGCTTAAAGCCTAATAATTTTTTTAAATCTTTATCGCTGTGCTGAACACAAAAATCATGTGGCGAATCATCCATCAGCATCATCAGATCATTGCTTTTTTGGATAATGGTTTTGCGGTTTCCCCATGCAAAAATGGAAGCAAAAAAAGCGGCGATCTCAATATCTTGTTTTTTTGAAAACCTGTGCGGCACAGAAATCGGGTCGTCTTTAATAAAAAAAGGCTGATTGTATTCATCAACCTTTTTATCAAGAAATTCTTTGAGATTATTTTCAATCATCAATATATCAGGTTCAAAAATTTTATTAACCGATAGCTTGTTTTAGATCCTCAATCAAATCATCAGCATCTTCAATACCAACGCTTAATCTTATTAATGAATCGCTCAAGCCATTTTTAATTCTTTCTTCTCTTGGTATAGAAGCATGCGTCATCGTTGCAGGATGATTGATTAATGATTCCACCCCGCCAAGGCTTTCGGCCAGCGAAAATAATTTTGTTGATGATAAAACTCTTTTTGCTTCATCAACGCTTTCATTTTTTAATTCAAAGCTCATCATGCCTCCAAAACCGCGCATTTGTTTTTTTGCAATTGCATAACCGGGATGATCTGTGAAGCCGCACCAATAAACTTTTGCAACTTTTGGATGACTGCGCAAAAAATGAGCAATCTTTTCTCCATTCTCGCAATGCCGTTCCATTCGGATATGCAATGTTTTTAATCCGCGCAAAATCAAAAAACAATCCTGCGGCCCGGGAACAGCGCCACAACTTTTTTGAATGAAATATAATTTCTCTCTTAGTGTCTGCATCATTCATCATTAAGCATCCATGGATCACATCGCTGTGGCCGCCAAGATATTTTGTTGCAGAATGCAGCACAGATATCAATCCCCAAATCCAAAGGGTTTTGTAAATAAGGTGAAGCAAAAGTATTATCAACACAAGTTAAAATGTTGTGCTGTTTTGCGATGGCAGCAACTGCTTCAAAATCGACAATATTGATTAATGGATTGGTTGGCGTTTCAACCCAAATCAGTTTTGTGTTGTTGTTCATACAGCTTTTTGATATTGCCCATATCCTGCATATCAACAAAGTGAAATTTGATTCCGAATTTCTCAAACACTTTTGTGAACAAACGATAAGTGCCGCCGTATAAATCATTGCCTGCAATTACTTCATCGCCGGGGTGCAATAATTTAATAACAGCATCGGTTGCTGCAACACCGCTGCTAAAGCTCAACGCATATTTTCCATTTTCAATAATTGCCAATGCATCTTCAAGTGCTTTGCGTGTTGGGTTTTGTGATCGCGCATATTCATAACCTTTATTCTGTCCGGGCGCAGCCTGAACATAAGTAGAAGTTTGATAAATGGGAACCATAATTGCACCTGTGGATGGATCGGGCTCAGCGCCTGCGTGAATCAGCTTTGTAGCAAGTTTCATCTTTCAAAATTTTATTGGTTGCAAAGGTGAGGAATTATTTAGCCTTGCCCAAACCATCTACAAGATTAGATTTACTGGCGGGAGTTATGCTTTCTATAGAAAAAGCACAGTATCATTTTTTGTTTTTGAAAGAAAATGCAATTTGTTAAATCCGCCATTCCAGTTTAACAAAAACTTAACCGGCCTTAAAAAATAATGTGCAACAAAAATGAAACATGCTGTGGATAAGAGTTTCGATCAAAAAATACGAATATTATCGTACATTATTGCTGGTGGCTGATTACCGGTATTTTAAATTTAACTACCAGTAGTAAAGATGTTCTTGACTTCGGTTTTTTCCAGCACTATTTTCACATTGTCAATTTAATTAATCATTATAAACAAATATTGCCATGAAAAAGAATCTTATAACAGCCGCATGTTTCGCAGGATTTTTATCCTTGAGCGCATTTTCAGCAAAAGCAGATGTTAACCAAAAAGTTTTGACATCTTTCCATTCAGTTTTTGCAAAAGCAACAAATATCAAATGGACGGAATTTGAAGACCATTATTTTGTAAGTTTTAGCCAGAGCGATGTGTTAGTAAAAGTAAATTATGATTTAGCAGGGAACATTTTGAATTCAATGCGTTATTATAAAGAACAGCACCTTCCGCTAAACATTTTATGCAAGGTGAGAAAAACATAT
>CAVRBD010000071.1:0-171003 GCA_963718975.1 uncultured Bacteroidota bacterium
GAGAAACGGGGAAAAATGAATTTATTGTTCTGATGTATGAGTTCAAAGATGGCGTTAATAAATATCTTTCAACAGCAGCTTCAAAAATAAAAAATCTTGCCGATGTAATTAATTTCAATAAGCAAAATGAAGCGAAAGCGATGCCTTATTTCAGACAAGAAACTCTTGTTGACAGCGAAGACAAAGGAGGTTTAAATAGCGAGGAATATAAAGATGCGCTTGCAAAAACAATGTTATCAAGAAGTGTGATCAGCAATTTAATGACAGAAAATAATCTGGACGCATTGTGCGGAATAACAAACGGGCTTGCTTGTTGTATTGATTTGATCAATGGAGATTATGACACAGGTTTTTCATTCTCCACTCCTGCAGCCATTTCAGGCTTCCCGCATATTACAGTGCCAATGGGCTTTGTGCATGAACTTCCGATTGGCATTTCATTTTTTGCAAATGCATATGCCGAACCGCAATTATTATCCATCGCATACTCTTACGAACAGGCTACGAAAATGCGCAAGCCGCCTAAGTTTCAAAAAAATTTATTGATGTGACCTGATTTTCTTTGCTCGCTGTTCTATTACGCCAAATACAATCGCAATAAATATTTTCCTTGAATTATGAGGGCAATAAACATAAAAGTTTTTTCCGGCAAAAAAGGGCTTTCACAAATGAAAGCTTCGTTCAAAAAAAATTATATCCATTATTTTCAGGAAGCGCTTGGCCTCGCCATCTTTATGGTATCAGCATGTTTTTTCAGCGGAATCCTCGAAGCAAAAATTTCTCCTTTACACGCTGCGATACAAAATAATTTTCTGCGCATATTGATCATGGGCGTCGCGATGGGCGCAACAGCATTGTTTATTTTTTATTCTCCTTACACCGCGCCGTCAGGCTCGCATATCAATCCGGCAGTCACCATCACTTTTCTAAGATTGGGCAAAATGAACAAATCAGATTCATTGTTCTATATTATTTTTCAATTGCTCGGAGGCACACTTGCTGTTTATGCAATGGCCGTATTAATGGGCGAAACGCTGACTGCCTCGCCTGTAAATTATGCTGTAACAGTGCCCGGAAAATTTGGCACGAAGGCCGCAGCATTCATAGAATTTATAATTGCATTTATTATGATGTTGATGATACTTTTTACATCTGCTGATGAGCGATTTAAAAAATATACGCGGATTTTTTCAGGTTGTATGGTATGCATATTCGTTATTGTTGCAGCACCAATTTCAGGTTTTGGGATGAACCCTGCAATGAACCTTGGCAAGTGCAGTGCCGGCGTACATTTACACCGCCTTCTGGATATACATGACTATGCCATTTGTAGGAATGTTGCTTGCTGCAGAATTTTATCTGCTGATGCAAAAACAAAAAATTGCAAAGGAAATAAAATAAATCAGCAGCATTTTATAACTTGAAAACAGACCCTAGAAAATCTCTTCAATAAAAGTATTTGAAGAATTGAATAAAAAACTGTCTCCAGCTTTTTTGTGAAGCAATATTTTTGCAAGTGGCGCATTCGGCGACAGAAATAAAATTGTTTTCTCTTCAACAATTTGTTTTCCCAAACCCGCCGCAATAAAAAAAGAGATATTAGTGCATTTTACAAAAGCGCCTGCACCTGCTTCTGTGCTAATATGATTTGCATCTATGGATTGCAATGTAGAAAGTTCTTTTAAATTTTCAGCGAGCTGCCTTGCAAACATATCCTGCTCCAATTTGCCCATTGCTCTTGCTGTTTCATATTTATCTCCAACTGTGCTTTTTTCTTCCTGATTAGTAACCTCTCGTGCATTTGCAATGGCTTCTTTTGCAACATTAATCCTGTGCATAATAAGTTCATGGCACAAATGCTTCAGCTTATTTTTGAATGCTATTTTTTCATGCTGATTCATATAAAAAGCAATCGTAAAAAAATCATCTGTTCAATAATCTTCTGTGGTAATTGATTTGACCGAGATGATAATTTAAATGACCATACAAATGAATGAGAAACCATTCCGTTTTCATTTCATCTCCAAAAACATTTATAGGATAAATTTTATTCAAATCGGCTGTGGTTAAATGAGGAAGCGTTTCTTTTATTGCATGCAAAGTTTCTTCTACATTTTTTATAATAACCGATGAAGATATATTTTTATCGGAGAATTCTTTTTCTCTTGTTCGCTCATAAGGGATATTGCCCAAAACATTGCCCACAAAGTGTTTCATATTTCCCACCAAATGAAGGCACAAATTGCCTCCGCTGTTGGAAATACCTTCGGTTGTTTTCCACAAATCGCTTTCGTTGCTATAAGATTTGATTTCTAAAATCAATTTGTTGAGGTCTCTCTCAAAAAGCTGAGCCAATGATTCAGTCATCATACTAATTTTTTAAGAATTTAAAAAACCTATTGCAAGCCTTCTGCAATATTAATCAATTCAGTAATGGTTTTCCAGTTCCTGGTGGTGGCAGAAAGTTTTAGTTTGCTTTCAAAAAAATTATTTATCAGCTTGCTATTGCCATATCCATTCGGGCAAAACAAATAAATATTTTTTCCTGAAATCATGAACTCATCAGGCAAATATGTTCCTTTTATTTTCTCGATATTTTCTTTCACTGGAATATCAGATAAAAATGTGACATGCAAAAAACGGATGTCTTCTTTTCTCTTTTTTAAAAATGGATTATTATCGAATGTCTCTTTCAGTTCTTCTAAATCTTTTACAAGAACAGGAACTTCGAAGTTCGTCTTATCCAATATTTCACTTGCAATTTTCTTTTCAAGAACCGCGAACGCTGTTTTCTTATATTGAAAAATTACATTGCCACTTTGAATATAAGTCTTAACATTTTTGAAGCCGGCATTTTCATAAATTTTTTTCAAAAATTCCATCTTGATCATCTTGCTGCCGCTCACATTGATCCCGCGAAGAATTGAAATATAAGTATTCATAAAACAATCAGGCATTATTATACACTTTGTAAATCGCTTCACGCACAGGCATTCCTTTTTCGCTGCAAATGAATTCAAGCACATCAGCAAGCTGTTCAGTCTTCACCCAATTTTCTGCATTTTCATCTGGCATGCTTTTTCTATTTAAGGCAGTGTCAATAGTGCTGGGCACAACCACCGAAGCCATAACGTTCGTTCCTTTGTTTTCTTCATTAATAAATTCAGCCAGTTTGAATAACAAAGATTTCGCGAGCGCATAAGCTGCCAGATCCTTTCCCTGTGCGGCATTGATGGCAGGCCTTGCCCCGATAAAAACAAGCCGCCCGTATTTATTTTGCTGCATGTGATGAATAAGCGGGCGAGCCAGAAAATAGGCAGTTTCAAAATTTAAAGAAACTTGTTTTTGTATATCTGCTCCGGAAGTGGATGAAATATTTCCCGCAGCAAAACCGCCAACCAGCATCAAAGCGCCGTCCACTTTTTCATGATTGACAATAACAGATTTTACAAAATTTTCTGTTTCGGTTTCATTCGTCAGGTTCACTGAATGAAATTCAAAATTTTTATTCCCTGTTGCGAAATCAAGATGATTATCTTTTCCACCAACTGCAACCACTTTGTAATTTTCATCTAAAAATTTTTTCACAGTAGCTGTTCCCAGGTTTCCGTTCGCGCCTGTAATAATAATTGTTTTCATGAATTGAAATTATTTATTGAAATAAATGAATCGCTTACTAAATATACTTAATCGGGGAATAATGTTTTATCAATACCAGGAATGATACGCAGCGCATTTTTATAATAGATCTTTTTTAATATTTCATCGCTTAATCCAAGGCCATACATTCGCCAGAACGCGTGATATTTTTTATGATAAGGAAAATATTCGTCATTGGTTTCAAGCACGCGAAAATAAGTTGTGTATTCGGAAGGCACCCAACTGTCTTTGCCAAACAAAATCCGGTCCTGGTATTTTTCGAAAAATGCTTTTGCAGTAATTGGCTGCCTGCCAATTTCTGCAATGATCGCACCGAACTCAACATACACATTTGGCAATTGAGTAAGCAAACTGTCAAGCGCCGGAAGATTATTTGGCAGCCAGCCAAAATGCGCCGCAATAAAAGTTGTGTGAGGATGTTTTGCAAACATGCGGTGCTGCTCGGCAATCAATGTGTCCCACGATGGCAATCCTTTATTATAGTAGCTGCGGTCAGGATGAGTTGTGACTTCCAGCCAGCGCTCATTCTGCTCATCCACTGCGTCCCAAAAACTTTTCGGATCTGCGGAATGAATAAGCACCGGAATATGAAGCTCGCCGCATTTCTCCCAAATTGCGTCCAGGCGTGGGTCATCTACGCGAATGAAATGATTATTCTCATCTTTAAAATCAAGGCCAAGGTCTTTGTAAATTTTCAATCCGCATGCACCTGCCTGCACATCTTTTTCCAATTCCTTTACGGCTTTTTCGGTTCAATCTTTTTCACCGAAACCAACAAAAGAAATATTTGTGAATAATTTCAGCCGTTTTGAGTTCGTCTCAGCAATGTGCTGAATGCTTTTCACCAGATAATCATTTCCATGGACATCAAAATCGCCATTGCGCCCGAGAGATGTTTTATAACCTTTGCCGCTAAGGTTTATCATCACTCCCATATTTAGGTTGTCCATCTCCGTGAATAATTCTTTCAAGTCCTGAGTCGGCACATCCCACTGATGGTTATGTACATCAATAAAAGGGAATTTTGCATGCTTTACAATATGCTTCGGAACTACTAATGTTGATTTGGGCTCATACTTTTCAAAATCCATGTGTTTTGGCGATTGGGTGCAGGCGCAAAAACAATTCATCAGCAGAAAAAGAGAGAAAATAAAATTCTTCATAAGCATTTATTAAGCAATGAATTTAATGGTAGCAAAAGTAAATCAGAAACCAATGAAACTTATTAACAGTTTTTTTCAGATTTGAAAGTGGCCGTTTTAATTTTTGTCAGGAACAAATTGGCTTATACTATTTTATCATTTCTGCAAAATTCACCGATTATAAATCACGCCCAACGGATATATAACAGATGATTGCATCGTCGTAACATTGTCGCATAGCAATTCTTAGCTGATAACATAAAAATAAATTTTTAATAAGAAAGTATGTGAACCGTTATTTCGTAACTTGAACGCAAAACGATTATTATGCCAACACGCCGCAGTTTTCTTAAACAAGCTTCATTAGCTACCACAGGTTTAATGCTCAGTAAAAATGCCTGGCCCAAAAGCAAGCAGCTTATTGGTTTGCAACTATACACACTTCGCAACGAGATAAGTAAAGATGTTGACGCTGTTATCGCCAAAGTTGCAGAAATCGGTTATACATCAGTTGAAGTTTTTGGCTATGCCAATGGAAAGTTTTTTGGCAAAACGCCCGAAGCTTTTGTTGACATCATCAAAAAAAATAATCTTAAAACTCCGAGCGGCCATTATATGATGAACGATTTTTTAATAAAGGGCGATGAAGACCAATTGAAGAAAACAGTTTCAGATGCTGCGATTATGGGCCATGATTTTTTTGTGATACCATATCTTACTGACGAGATGCATGCAAGCTTGGATGACTATAAAAAACTTGCCGAAAAAATTAATAAAGCTGCTGTTGAAGTAAAAAATGCGGGGATGAAACTTGCATACCATAATCACAACTTTGAATTTAAAGATTGGGGAAATGGCCAAACTGGCTTTGATATTTTTGTGAAGCAAACAGATCCGGCTTTGGTAAGTTTTGAGATGGATAATTATTGGGTAACGCGTGCAGGGCTGGATCCTATAAAGCTCATTAAAGCGAACCCCGGCCGGATTAAGATGTGGCATATTAAAGACATGGCTCATAAAAAAGACCCGTCTTTTGTTACCGATAAAGATCAGGATTTTACTGAAGTAGGCAGCGGCATTATCAATTACAAAGAAATTTTCAAGTATAAAAAAGAATCGGGCATGGAATATTTTTTTGTTGAGCAGGACCAGGTGAACATACCCGTTTACGAAAGCATTACAAAAAGCTTTGGCTACATAAAAAATAATTTGGTGAGCTAATAATCAGCATTTTTAAAAAATAACGTACATGAATAACCGAAGAAAGTTTATACAGCAATCATCAGGCATAGTTGGAGGCAGCTTGTTGCTTTCAGCCTTTGACAATAAAGCATTTTCTTCCATCCGCAAATTGGCTTCAGCCTCTGACAAAATAAATATCGGTGCAATCGGAATCAATGGAATGGGTTGGGCAGATGTGAAAGGCGCATTGAACACACAGCAAGTGAATATTGTTGCCCTTTGTGATGTTGATAAAAATGTGCTTGCTACAAGACTTGAGGACTTAAAAAAACTACAGCCAAATAGTACAGGCGTAAAAACGTATACTGATTACCGTAAGTTGCTGGAGCAAAAAGATATTGATGCTGTTATTATCGGCACCCCCGACCACTGGCATGCTTTAATTATGACAGAAGCTTGCATGGCCGGCAAAGATGTGTATGTTGAAAAACCTGTGGGCAATTCCATTGGCGAATGCAGAGCAATGATCGCTGCGAAAAATAAATATAGCCGAATAGTACAAGGTGGGCAATGGCAACGCAGCCAGCAACATTTTAAAGATGCCGTAGATTACGTGTATACGGGACAGTTAGGAAATATTCGCACCGTGAAAGTATGGTGCTACCAGGGTTGGATGAAACCTCAGGCCGTTGTGCCTGATTCTGCACCACCTGCCGGCGTTGATTATACGCAGTGGCTCGGGCTGCGCCCACAAGGCCTTTCAACGCGAGCCGATTTCATTTCCATTTTCGCTGGTTCTGGGATTATGCAGGTGGATTGATGACCGACTGGGGCGTTCACTTATTAGATTACGGTTTGCTCGGCATGAAAGCAGACGTACCAAAATCAATCAGCGCATTGGGCGGAAAATTTGCATATCCTGATTTGTATGAAGAAACGCCGGACACGCTAACAACACTGTATGAATTTGATACTTTCAATTTAGTGTGGGACCATGCCATGGGAATTGATAATGGTTCGTATGGGCTCGATCATGGCATTGCATATATCGGCAATAATGCAACGCTGGTTCTTAATCGCGGCGGATGGGAAGTGATAGAAGAAAAAGGCAGCAAGCAAAAAGTTAGCAAGCCGCTTGCAAAAGTTTCCGACAATGGAGTTGATAAACATTGGGTGAATTTTATTGAAGCTGTTCGCTCGCGCAAAACGGAAAATCTTAATTGCCCGATTGAAGCCGGCGCACACGTTGCAACTGTTGCCCAAATGGGTAATATTGCTTTTCGCAGCGGGCAAAAATTAAATTGGGATAAAGCGGCAGGAAAATTTACTGATGAAAAAATCAATGAGCAATATTTAATGAAGGAATATCATAATGGGTATAAGTTGCCGATGATATAAGCTGCCGGCTTTTGGCTGTGAGCTACAAGCAAATTGCCTGAAGCTCATAGCTTACGGCTCGGGGCTTTCCTGTACAGCACATGCCTCTTCAACCTATTTCCATTTTCAATATTCGGATGATCAAAATTTTTCACATAGTTCATCCCGATTTTTTTCATCACATGCATTGATTTTAAATTGAGCGCAGAAGTGAATGAAACAATTTCATTAAGTCTCAAAACATTGAAGCCATATTCAAGACAAGCATTCGCAGCTTCTGTTGCATAACCATAACCCCAATGCTTATGCGCTAATCGCCAGCCAATCTCAACGCAAGGAGTGAAGTCAGTTTGAAAGCGTGGAACAGATAATCCGACAAAACCAATAAATTCATTTGTGTCTTTTCTTTCAGCAGCCCAAAAACCGAATTTATGTTCAGCAAGAAATTTTTTAATTCTTTCTATCATCGACAAAGTTTCTTCTGATGATAATAACGCAGGGAAAAATTCCATTACATTTTCATCGCGGTTCATTTCAATAAATATTGGCGAATCAGAATCTTTCCATTCGCGGAGACAAAGCCGGGGAGTTTCGATGATAATCAATTAATAAATTTTTCTTTGCATCCTTTGCGTGAACTTAGCGTGCTTCGCGGTTGAAAATTAATTTACCGCAAAGTCCGCAAAGAAAATACAACGCAAAGGATTGTTAAGTAAAATGCGTTTTTAGGGCTTATTATTTTTACCTCAAAATTTAAATTTGGAGAAAATTGTAGAGGTTTATTTGCTCTTCATTATTCACTACTCACTATTTCATTTTACCAGCCCACTGGATTCCGCCAAGAATATGTTTTAGGTAATTTTGGTCAGAGTAGGATTCGTCGGTATGGCCAAGTTCGGTGTAGAATGCACGGCCACCTTCATATTCGTGATACCATGCCATCGGATGGTTGTCGCCGTTCTCTCCGCCGGTATAAGATTTCTCATCGATTTTTATAAGCACGGTGACTTTCGGGTTCAGGTATTTGAAATTATACAGCTCATCAAATCTTTCCCAAACATCGGGTAAATGTGAAGTTGATGGATGATTCTTATCAACAACCATAAATTTTGCCTGCTGTTGTTTTGGGTGAGATTTAAAATATCCTCCGACCAAATCTCCATACCATTGCCAGTTGTACTCGCAATCCGTTGCTGCATGGATGCCCACAAAACCTCCGCCATTATGAATGTAGTCCTGCAAAGCTTTTTCTTCATCAGGCCAAAAACTTTTCCGGTTGGGCTTAAAAAAACCAATACTGAATATTTTTTTAGGTTATCAGGATTGAATGATAATGAGTCCGTGGTTGTGTCAACTTCAAAATTATTTTCCATACCTAATTTAATAATTGCAGGAATACCGACTGCAATACTTGCGTGATGGAACCCATTCGTTTTTGAAAATATCAGCACACGTTTTTTGCTTTTTGCGGGCGTTAAGGCAGTCAGAAAAAAACAAATCAATATTGCAGTTACTGCAGCTATGCTTTTAACAACAGGTGACATTTTCATGATGAATGTTTTGAAACAAAAATGCCATGTTTTTAGCATGGCATTTTTTGATTTGCTATAATTTTTTTATCATAATATTCTTAAACCAAACATCACAACCGTGATCCTGCAGAGCTATGCGGCCGGTTTTGAATTTCGTAAAATCAGGCATTTCAACAAATTTGCTTCCTTTCACCAACTTCCACCAATTATCGTCCCACATGGTTGTAGAAACAATATTCACGCCGTTCAAATACAAATCCAATTTTCCGTTGTTCAATTTTATTTCAGCCTTGTTCCACTCGCCAACAGCTTTAACCGGTTCTGATGAAGAAGAAATTAAATCATATAAATCTCCGGCACGATGTTTTTTTATTTTGCCATCATCATGTCCATCATTATCTAACACCTGCATTTCAGGCCCAGTGAGCCACGTATCTTCATATTTCGGTTCTTCTTTCACATCAAAAATAATCCCGCTGTTTCCTTTGGGAGAAATTTTCCATTCGAGTTTCAGATCAAAATTGGTGAACTCACCATCTGTTACAAGATCGCCACCACCTTTTGTTTGATAGCCTTGGTTCCCTGAAACAGACAAATGCAAAGCGCCATCATCAACTTTCCATGCACTGCCAACTTCCTTTTTATTGAAGGTGTGCCAGCCTTTTGTTGTCTTGCCATCAAATAATAAAATCCATCCATCATTTTTATTTGTGGCCGTTTTTTTAGCAGCAGGAATCGCAGCCATTACGACAAAGGCAGCAACAGCAAGCAATAGATATTTCATTCAAATTATTTTTTTAGTGTGAGAATATACGTCACCATGGTTTTAACATCTTCTGGTTTTAGCGAAGCATGAGGCGTCATTGGCACTGCGCCCCAAACCCCGGAGCCACCGCTGATTATTTTTTTAACAAGCCTGTCAACGGTTGTGTCGGCAGCGGGCGCATATTTTGCAGCGACATCACTATAAGCCGGCCCGATAGCAGCACCAGCACCTGACTTATCAAGTTTATGACAGGTGGTGCAATCGCTGGAGCCAATCATTTCCAAAGCTTTGTCTCCGGCAGCGCTTGTGGTTGCGGGCGCAGTTGCAGTTGTTGATGCAACGGTATCTTTTTTATCAGAAGTTTTGTCGCCACCACTTCCACAAGCGGCAATCATTACAGTGCATGAAATAACAATGAATGCTTTTTTCATAATAAAATTTGTTGTAAAAGATTTTTGAAAAAATAAATATCTGTAAATAATTTATGATAACCCTAAAAGGGAGCGATTAAATTTTTCATCGTTGCCCGTGCCTGCAAAATCATCGAATGCTTTTTCAGTTGTCCGGATAATATGGTTTTTGATAAACACAGCACCTTCTTTTGCTCCATCTTCCGGATGTTTGATGCAACATTCCCATTCAAGAACAGCCCAGCCCTTATAATCGTAAGCAGTCAGTTTGCTGAAAATCGATTTGAAATCAACCTGTCCGTCGCCAAGCGAACGAAAGCGGCCGGCGCGATCGATCCAACTTTGATAACCGCCATAAACACCTTGCTTTCCCGTTGGATTAAATTCAGCATCTTTTACATGAAACATTTTTATGCGCTCGTGATAATAATCGATATAAGTTTTATAATCCAGGCATTGCAAAACAAAATGCGAAGGATCGTATAACAAACATGCTCTTGCGTGATTATTGACATGCTTCAAAAACAGCTCGTAAGTAACCCCATCGTGCAAATCTTCGCCCGGGTGAATTTCATAACACAAATCAACACCATGTTCATCAAAATAATTTAAGATAGGGAGCCAGCGATGGGCAAGTTCTTTAAAGCCAGTCTCCACAAGGCCTGCAGGCCGTTGCGGCCATGGATATAAGGTTGGCCACAATAATGCGCCGCTAAAAGTTGCATGCGCATTCAGCCCTAAATTTTGCGAAGCTTTTGCTGCGTACTTTAATTGTTCAACCGCCCATTCAGTTCTTGCTTTTGGATTGTTATGAACCGATGTCGGAGCAAATCCATCGAACTGTGCGTCGTATGCAGGATGAACAGCAACAAGCTGTCCTTGTAAATGGGTAGACAGTTCAGTGATTTCCAAACCGGCTCCATTTACGATGCCCTTTATCTCATCAGCGTAGGTTTTGCTTTCTGCAGCCTTTTGCAGATCGATGCAACGACTATCCCATGTTGGAATTTGCACGCCAACAAAGCCTAAACTTTTTGCCCATTCGCAAATTGATTTCAAAGAATTGAAAGGCGCAACATCACCCATGAACTGCGCTAAAAAAATGGCCGGGCCTTTTATTGTTTGCATATTTTCTTGTTACTGCGCAACAAAGCTGCGCCTGAATTTTTAAAAGTTATGAATATTTTTTTCTCGCTGTCTTTTTCTTCGCGCCTTCGCGAGAATTTCATCTCACGCAGAGCCGCAACGGCGCTACGAGTGATCGGCTTAAATATTTCCTGTCTTTTCTTCGCGTCTTCGCGCCTTTGCGAGATTATTTTTTATACGACAAACTCTGTCCACTTTTTATCACTCTTCGATGATTCAACCACATTATCAATAAATGCCATTCCTCGAACGCCATCGGCGGTTCCCGGAAAATCAAGCGCTTCTTTTGACGGCGTTTCACCTTCTAATTTGGCAGAAAGCGTGAGCGCAAAGTTTCTATAAATATTCCCGAATGCTTCCAAATATCCTTCAGGATGGCCGCCCGGAGTTCGGCAATTATGGATTGCATAAGAAGATAACCTATCTGCATAACCTGAACCTGCTCTCAAAATCTGTGCGGGCTGATCGAGCCATTTTAGTAATAATGTATTTGGATCTTGTTGTGCCCATTCCAACCCGCCTTTTTCTCCATAAATGCGGATCTTCAAAGCATTTTCTTCTCCCGCTGCAACTTGCGATGCCATTAAAACGCCAGCTGCGCCATTGTCAAATTTCAATAACACATTCCCATCATCATCAAGCCTTCTTCCTTCCACCATAATATTTAAGTCGGCACAAAGATGAGTGATCTTCAATCCTGAAATATATTCTGCCAGGTGCGCAGCATGCGTTCCTATATCGCCCATGCAACCGCTTTTGCCGGATTTCGTGGGGTCAGTTCTCCAAGCAGCCTGCGCATTTCCTTCACGCTCGGAAAGCTTGCTGAGCCAGCCTTGCGGATATTCAACCCACACTTTTCTGATCTTTCCAAACACGCCATCTTTCACCATTTGCTTTGCCTGCTTCACCATCGGGTAACCTGAGTAAGTATGTGTGAGGCATAACACCAAACCAGTTTCTTCTACTTTCTTTTTTAATTGCTTTGCTTCATCAAGCGTGAAAGCAATTGGTTTTTCGATCACCACATTAAAACCTTTATCAAGCGCGAGCATCGCCGGTGCAAAGTGCGCAAAATTGGGCGTAACGATGGTGACAAAATCCATCCGTTTATCTGCCGGCAGCTTGCTTTCTTTTTCCATCATCTCTTCAAAATTCAAATAAGTTCTGTCTTCGTCAAGAAAAAGCATTTTGCCCGAAGCAACCGCCACTTCCGGATTAATGCTTAATGCGCCACATACTATTTCAATAAGGCCATCCATGTTGGCAGCAATTCGGTGAATGGCACCAATGAAAGCATCTTTGCCACCACCAAGCATGCCCATTCTTAATTTTCTTTGCATGTGAAATTTTTTATTTCTAAGTGAAAGATATTTTTTCAAAATTGAGGATTCATTTGAATAAAATAAAAATCTTTTTAAAATTGTCAGCTTAACACTTAATAAAGGCAGAATATTTCAAAATAAAAATTACATTTATGAGGCTATTGAAAATTAATTTTTGGAAGAGGGAGAAACAAAATTATCTTAGCCTCTACATGATTTTTACAAAGGGCTTTATAAACGATTGAAGATTCATCCTAAACTTACTTGCCATGCAATTAAACATTCAACGCGACAAACTTTTTTGGGCAGCATGCCTAGCACTGCTCGTTACTTCACTTTCATTCGGTATCAGGGCAGGCATATTAGGCACCCTTGGAACCAAATTCAATCTCGATGCGTCGCAGCTTGGGACTATTGCTGCTACTGCGTTCTGGGGCTTTCCGCTTGCTGTGATCATCGGCGGTATGGTGGTGGATGTTATTGGAATGAAAAGATTATTGTTGTTCGCATTTTTGTTCCATCTGGCAGGAATAATCCTCACCATTTTTGCAACAGGTTATTGGAGCTTATTTTTATCAACATTATTAATTGGCATTGCCAACGGAACAGTTGAAGCAGCTTGCAACCCTTTGGTGGCTTCGCTATTCACCGACAACAAAACAACAAAGCTGAACCATTTTCATTTATGGTTCCCCGGCGGCATTGTGATTGGCACGCTGATCGTTTTCTTTCTTAATAAATTCGGCGTTAGCTGGCAAGTGGAGGTAGCAACCATGTTGATACCAACTTTGATTTATGGTTTTCTTTTTTCAAAACTTGATTTTCCGGTTACGGAACGCGTTGCCGCCGGCGTTTCAACAGGCGACATGTACAAAGCACTATTAAGCCCCTTATTTATTTTCATGATTATTTGCATGTTTGGAACGGCCATCACCGAATTATTTACCGGGCAATGGATTGACGTGCTGTTGAGAAATGTTTCAGACAATGCAATTTTATTATTAACTATAGAAACCGGTGTAATGGTTGTTGGAAGGGCATTTGCAGGACCAGTTGTTCATAGGCTTTCTCCAACCGGGGTTCTTTTATTTTCAGTAATTTTTGCATCGCTCGGATTGTATCTGCTCGGGCATTCAACAGGGAATATGCTTTTCGCCGGTGCATTAATATTTGGGGTTGGGGTTTGTTATTTCTGGCCAACTATGCTTGGGTTTGTTTCAGAGAACTTGCCAAGAACCGGAGCTGTTGGAATGAATTTTATGGGCGGTGCCGGCATGTTTGCTGTTTCCATTTATATGATTTTTATGGGCGGATATTATGATCGGCTGATTGCCGGCAAACTGCCTGCAGGAGCAGATATAACTCAATATAACGCCGCCGCTGTCGGGTCTGATATGGCGAATGTTTTAAACGAAGCAAAAAAAGCGGCAGGCCCTGAAATCATTAATGCGACGATGATGATCCCTATAATATTAATTGCAGCATTCGCCGGTTTGTTCTTTTATATGAGGGGAAGAAAAAAACCGGTATTAGTGACGGCAAGCGCTTAAATAGTTACCGTAAATAACTTATGTTGAACCGTTCTTCCACTTATTAATACCGTAAGCTATTAAGCTGAAGTAAAAACAAACAGATTTTCGTAATTTCCTTTTTTCTAAACGATTCTTATTAATGCCGAATACTCATTCACGACGAAGCGCTATCAAGAATATTGTTGCAGGAACGGCGGCTTTGGGAACAGCAAGCATGATGCCATCAACCGTGCTTGCTTCCGAATCTCAACCTCAAAAACAATTTACTTTGAAAGGAAATATCAACCACTCGGTTTGTCAATGGATTTATGAAGACATGACGATCGACCAGCTTTGCAAAGCAGTAAAAAAAATTGGCTTCGGCTCCATCGATCTGCTCGCTTCAAAAGATTGGCCTGTGCTGCAGCAAAACGGAGTTTACTGTTCCATGTGCTATACCAATAATAATCTCGGGCTTTATAAAGGATGGAACAACAAAGAATATCACGATCATCTCATCAAAGATTATCTGGAAGCAATTCCCCTGGTTTCAAAAGCAGGATATAAAAATCTCATCTGTTTCAGCGGCGCTCGTGCAGGTATGGATGACTGGACAGGGTTGGATAATTGCGTGGAAGGCCTTCAGAAAATTTTACCGCTCGCCGAAAAAAACGGAGTGATCATAGTGATGGAATTGCTCAACAGCAAAATTGATCATAAAGATTATATGTGCGACAAAACACAATGGGGTGTTGAGCTTTGCAAAAGAATAAATTCTCCAAACTTGAAATTGCTGTATGATATTTATCACATGCAAATCGATGAAGGCGATGTTATAAGAACAATACAAAGGTATTCGGATTATATCGGACATTATCATACAGGCGGCGTTCCTGGCAGAAATGAGATTGACGAGACACAGGAATTGAATTACGCTGCAATTATGAAAGCGATTGTTGCGACAGGCTACAAAGGATATGTAGCTCAGGAATTCGTTCCGAAAAATCCGGACAAGATTGCATCGCTTAAAAAAATGCATTGAGATCTGTGATGTGTAGGAGAGAATGAGCAATGGTGAATTGTCAATGGAAAACATTTTATATTCACCATTCACAGCAATGCATAACCGAAATAAAGAAATCGTAAATCTAAAATAAATACAATATGGCCGACAATACTTACGACGCAATTGTTATTGGTTCCGGCATCAGTGGCGGATGGGCGGCAAAAGAGCTTACTGAAAAAGGCTTGAAAACTATTATGCTTGAAAGAGGGATGGACATTGTGCATGTAAAAGATTATACCGAAGCGAACAAAGAAGATTGGGACCATCCTCACCGTGGCAGCCGCACGCAGGAGATGATCAAAAATTATCCTAATCTCAAAAGAGATTATCCGCTGAACGAAAGAAACCTTTCGTGGTGGGCAAGCGATAAAGATTCTCCATACACAGAAATAAAAAGATTTGATTGGTTCCGCGGCTATCACGTTGGTGGCCGTTCATTGCTTTGGGGTCGCCAAAGCTACCGTTGGAGCGATTTATATTTTGAAGAAAATGCAAAAGATGGATGGGCAATTGATTGGCCTGTTCGTTATAAAGATATTGAGCCATGGTATACATACGTTGAAAAATTTGCAGGAGTAAGTGGATCAAAAGAAGGCCTTGCAGAACTGCCCGACAGTGAATTTCTTCCACCGATGGAAATGAACTGCGTTGAGAAAGACGTTGTTGCACGCGTGAAAGCACATTATAAAGGCAAACGCCAAATGATTATAGGAAGATGTGCCCACGCAACTGTTGAACACCATGGAAGGCAATGCATGTATCGCGATAAATGCTGGTACGGTTGTCCTTTCGGCGGATATTTCAGTACGCAATCCGCGACATTACCCGCTGCGATGGCTACAAAAAAATTAACTGTCCGCCCATGGAGCATCGTTACAAAAATTTTATACGATAAAGATAAAAAAATAGCAACTGGTGTTGAAGTGCTTGACGGACAAACAATGCAGACATATGTGTACAAAGCAAAAATTATTTTCTTAAATGCATCTACATTAAACAGCGCATGGGTATTAATGAATTCCGCAACTGACGTTTGGCCTGACGGGCTTGGAAGCAGCAGCGGTGAACTTGGACATAATCTAATGGATCATCATTTGGGCGTTGGCGTTGGTGGAACCGTTGAAGGTTTTGAAGATAGCTATTATTTTGGCCGCCGCGCAAACGGTGTGTACGTTCCGCGGTTCAGGAATTTTTTTGGCGATAAAAGAGATTATCTGCGCGGGTTCGGATATCAGGGAGGTGGCAGCCGTGAAGGATGGAACCGCTCTGTTGCCGAATATAGTATTGGTGCAGAGTTCAAGGAAGCATTGACTGAGCCCGGTAACTGGTCACTTTGGCCTTGGCGGTTTTGGAGAAACACTTCCCTATCATGAAAATAAAGCAACCCTTGATAAAACAAAAAAAGACAAATGGGGGCTGAACGTTCTTGCGATTGATGCCGAGCTGAAAGAAAATGAATTGAAGATGCGCAAGGATATGCTTAATGATGCCAAAGAAATGCTGGAAGCAGCCGGAGTAAAAAATATTTCGAGCGGCGATCAGGATCCTTATCTCGGCCGCGGTATTCATGAAATGGGGACTGCAAGAATGGGCAAAGACCCAAAGACATCTGTATTGAACAAATGGAACCAGGTTTGGGATGCGCAGAATGTTTTTGTAACAGATGGGTCGTTCATGGTGTCAGCGGCTTGTCAAAATCCATCGCTCACTTATATGGCGTTCACTGCACGTGCCGCAGATCATGCAGTGAGCGAATTGAAGAAAGGAAATATCTAACCTGGGATAATTAATAATGTGAAAATGTGCGGATGAGAACAAGAATATTTATGTAGATGAAATGAATGATAAAATTTAAGAAAGAAAATAACGGGACGGACTGAAGCTGAATAGAATTTCTTCAGTACAAGAGTGCGACGCAAGAATGCTTAATAGAAATACTAAAGCAGATTACAAAAAAGGAAAAATATAATTTAATACAACTCGCCATTAATTAGTACTGGATACTGAAAACTTTAAACTTCAAAAATCATGGCAGATAATACTTACGATGCAATCGTGATTGGCTCCGGCATCAGCGGTGGATGGGCAGCAAAAGAACTTACTGAAAAAGGTTTGAAAGTTTTGATGCTTGAACGTGGCCGCAAAATCGAGCACATCAAAGATTATGAGAACGCAAATAAAGAAGCATGGGATTATCCTCATCGTGGAGAACGCACGCAGCAAATGATAAAAGACTATCCTGTGCTAAAAAGAGATTATCCGCTGAGCGAAAGAAATCTGAGCTATTGGGTAAAAGATTCTGAGTGCCCGTATACGGAAATAAAAAGATTTGATTGGTTTCGTGGTTACCACCTCGGCGGCCGCTCATTAACATGGGGCAGGCAGAGCTATCGCTTGAGCGATTTTGATTTTGAAGCAAATGCAAAAGATGGGATTGCTGTTGATTGGCCAATTCGCTATCATGAAATCGCACCATGGTATAGTCATGTAGAAAAATTTGCAGGCATCAGCGGCAATAAAGATGGCTTACCGCAATTGCCCGACGGAGAATATTTGCCACCAATGGATATGACCTGTGTGGAGAAAGATGTTGCTGCAAGAATTAAAGAGCATTATAAAGGAGCACGCGCAATGGTAATAGGCCGCACTGCAAACCTGACGGTTGCAATACCCGGAAGAACTCCATGCCAGTTTAGAAATAAATGTTCGCAAGGATGCCCGTTCGGCGGATATTTCAGCACACAATCATCAACGCTGCCTGCGGCACTTGCAACAGGAAATTTAACGGTCAGGCCATGGAGCATCGTTACAAAAATTTTGTATGATAAGGACAAGAAAAAAGCAACCGGCGTTGAAGTGCTTGATGCGGAAACCAACAAAACTTATGAGTACAAATCAAAAATTGTTTTTGTAAATGCATCTGCTTTAAATAGCGCATGGGTATTAATGAACTCTGCAACCGATATCTGGCCCGATGGATTAGGAAGCAGCAGTGGCGAGCTTGGGCATAATGTGATGGATCATCATTTGGGCACCGGCGCTTCCGGTGAAGTGGAGGGTTATGAAGACAAATATTATTTTGGGCGAAGAGCAAATGGCATTTACATTCCACGGTACAGAAATCTGTTTGGTGATAAGAGAGATTATTTGCGTGGTTTTGGTTACCAGGGCAGCGGCAGTCGTCAAGGTTGGAAACGCGAAGTTGCCGAACTCAATGTTGGAGCTGATTTTAAAGAAGCACTTACAGAACCCGGCCATGGACTATGGGCATTGGCGGCTTTGGCGAAACACTTCCTTATCACGAAAATAAAATCACACTTGATAAAACAAAAAAAGATAAATGGGGCTTGAATATATTGGCATTTGATGTGGAGCTGAAAGAAAATGAATTGAAAATGCGAAAGGAAATCGTGGCTGATGCCGTTGAAATGCTGGAAGCCGCCGGCGTAAAAAATGTAAAAGGCCATGATGCCAATCCATACCTCGGTCGCGGTATTCATGAAATGGGAACAGCAAGAATGGGCAAGGACCCGAAAACATCGGTGCTTAACAAATTCAATCAGGTTTGGGATGCACAAAATGTTTTTGTAACTGATGGCGCATTCATGACTTCATCAGCTTGCCATAATCCTTCGCTTGGCTATATGGCATTTACTGCACGTGCCGCCGATCATGCAGTGAGTGAATTGAAGAAAGGAAATATATAATGTGCTAATTGGTGAATGGTCAATGGTGAATAGTGAATGAGAAAATCGTTGATCATCAAGCTTCGACTAGCTCCGGCCTTCAGGCCGGAGAATGAAAAATAAATAATTCATATAGAATTTGTGATTTGCAGAAATCGTAAATCCAAATGCTTAATCGTAAATATTTTCCATGTCCGACGATTCGCTCAAAATAAATGTCAATTCAACAGGTATCAAACAAAATACTTACGATGCCATTGTTATTGGCTCAGGCATCAGTGGTGGCTGGGCTGCAAAAGAACTGTGTGAGCATGGTTTGAAAACATTAGTGCTTGAGCGTGGAAGAAACGTGGTGCATAATAAAGATTACCCAACTGCGAATATGAATCCATGGGATTTCCCGCACCGTGGAAGAATGACAGAACAATTTGTGAAAGATAATCCGCTCATAACGGAAGCCGCAGGCTTCGATGAATCAACTTCTCATTTTTTTATTAAGGATAAAGATCATCCTTACGTGCAGGAAAAACCTTTTGAATGGATCCGCGGTTATCAGGTCGGTGGCAAATCTTTAATTTGGGGAAGAGCTTGTCCGCGCTGGAGCAAATACGAATTTATTAATCCTGCAAAATTTGGTTACGGAATAGAATGGCCAATCGGCTATGATGATATTGCGCCATGGTATTCGCATACAGAATTGTTCGCCGGAATTTGTGGTAACAAAGATGGATTGGAAGCGATGCCTGACGGTGAATATCTTCCTCCGTTTGATTTTAATTGCGCGGAAAAAGATATGCAACAAAAATTAAAATCGAAATATAAAGATCGTTTCATGATACAAGGAAGGTGGGCGCAATTAAGCCAGCCTACTGAACTTCATTTGAAACAGGGAAGAGGAAAATGTCAGGCAAGAGATTTATGCATGCGCGGATGCCCGTTCGGCGGCTATTTCAGCTCAGTGTCATCTACGTTGCCATGGGCAGAAAAAACGGGCAATCTTACCATCAGGCCTTTTTCTGTTGTTCATTCTATTATTTATGATGAGAAGAAAAATAAAGCAATCGGTGTAAGAATTATTGATGCGAACACATATCAGGCAACGGAATATTTTTCTAAAATAATTTTTGTGAATGCCTCTGCATTGAACAGCAATCTTATTCTATTGAATTCAAAATCCAATCGCTTTCCAAATGGTTTTGGAAATGATAATGGATTGCTTGGAAAATATGTTTGCTTTCAAAATTATCGCGGTTCTGTTGGCGGAGATGTGGAAGGTTATGAAGACAAATATTATTATGGCAGAAGAACTGCCGAATGTATGATGGCAAATTTCAGGAACATCAAAAAGAATGATGTTGATTTTGTTGGCGGCTATATGGCTTTCATGGGTTGTTATCGCGAGCGTGGCCAACGTGATAATGAAATGCCGCAAATTGGGGCAGATTATAAAGATGCGATGAGCGAAGCCGGCAACTGGGGAATGTATATGTACATGCAAGGTGAAACAGTTCCTAAAAAAGAAAATCATGTTGCATTAAGCACTGATAAAAAAGATCAATGGGGAATTCCTTTGTTGGTTACAAATGTTGGTTATGATGATAACGATGAAAAATTATTAAAAGATTTTTTGACACAGGCAAGTGAGATGCTTGATAGCTGTGGCATAAAAAATATACATCAATATGATAATCATTGGGCGCCCGGCCGTGATATTCATGAAATGGGCGGATGCAGGATGGGCAAGGATCCTAAAACATCTTTATTAAATAAGTGGAACCAGTTTCATAATTGCAAAAACGTTTTTGTAACTGATGGCGCTTGCATGACAAGCACTGCAAATCAAAGCCCTTCTATTCTTTATATGGCATTAACAGCTCGTGCAACAAATTATGCTGTTGATGAATTGAAGAAAGGAAATTTGTGATCAGCAAATGTGAAAATAGCCCGACTTGAAGATGAACAATTAAAAAGAGATGTGATAAAAACCAATAAACGCTAATAACAATAAACAGCTTGAATTAATTTTATATTGTATCTTAAATCATAAAACAAATGCCAGGCGACACTCTAAATATCAACAATAAAGCAGAAGCCCAAAACACTTATGATGCAATTGTGATCGGTTCCGGCATCAGTGGGGGCTGGGCTGCAAAAGAACTTACAGAGCACGGATTAAAAGTGCTGATGCTTGAACGCGGAAGAAATTTTGAGCACATTAAAGATTATAAATCTGCAACAAAAGATCCATGGCAATTTGAACACCGCGGAAGAGTGACGCAGCAACAACTGCATGACAGGCCAATTATAGCAAGAACCTGGGGAAAAACTGAAGCCGTGATGGATTATTGGGCCAAAGATATTGATTGCCCTTACACTGAAATAAAGCCATTCAAATGGTGGCGTTCTTATCAATTGGGCGGCCGTTCAATTCTGTGGGGAAGACAAAGTTATCGCTGGAGCGATTTCGATTTTGAAGCCAACGCAAAAGATGGATGGGCAATTGATTGGCCAATACGCTATAAAGATATTTCTCCGTGGTACGATCATGTTGAAAAATTTATTGGAGTAAGCGGTTCAACTGAGGGATTGGCGCAATTACCAGATGGCCATTTTCTTCCACCAATGGATCTTACTTGTGTTGAGAAAGATGTTGCTGCAAGAATAAAAGAAAAATATAAAGGCGAGCGCCACATGATTATTGGCCGTGCTGCAAATTTAACAGCGCCAATTCCTGGCCGAACACAATGCCAATTTAGAAATCGCTGTTGGGAAGGCTGTCCGTTCGGCGGATATTTCAGCACACAGTCATCAACGCTGCCAGCAGCAAAAGCAACAGGCAATTTAACAGTAAGGCCTTTTTCAATCGTTACAAAAATTTTGTATGATAAGGATAAAAAGAAAGCAAATGGCGTGGAGGTTTTAGATGCAGAAACAAATCAAACATACCACTACAAATCAAAAATAGTTTTTGTAAATGCATCAGCATTAAACAGTGCATGGGTGCTCATGAATTCTGCTACTGATATTTGGCCCGATGGATTGGGAAGCAGCAGTGGCGAGCTTGGCCACAATATTATGGACCATCATTACAATGTTGGCGCAAGCGGCGACATTGAAGGTTATGAAGACAAATATTATTATGGAAGAAGAGCCAATGGTTTTTATATTGTTCGTTTTGCAAATTTGTTTGGCGATAAAAGAGATTTTCTCCGTGGCTTTGGTTATCAGGGAGGCGGAAGCCGTGAAAACTGGAGCCGTAGCGTTGCTGAAATGAGCATTGGCGCTGATTTCAAAGAAGCACTGACAGAGCCAGGGCCATGGACAATCGGCATGACAGGCTTCGGCGAATTACTCCCATATCATGAAAATAAAATTACGCTTGATAAAAACAATAAAGACAAATGGGGCTTGCCAATACTTGCAATGGACGCCGAGTTAAAAGACAACGAAAAGAAAATGCGCAAAGCAATAGTTGAAGAAGCTAAAGCAATGATGGAATGTGCAAACGTAAAAAACATACAAACCTGGGATGCAGGCCATCAAATTGGCGATGGCATTCATGAAATGGGAACGGCAAGAATGGGCAAAGACCCAAAGACTTCAGTGCTGAATGCGCACAACCAGGTTTGGGATGCAAAAAATGTTTTTGTAACCGATGGAGCATGTATGGCATCATCAGCTTGTCAAAATCCTTCATTAACATATATGGCGTTAACTGCGCGTGCAGCTAATTATGCAGTGGAAGAATTAAAGAAAGGAAATATTTAATTAGAAAATGGCGCCATGTGAAAATTGGAACTTAACCGTACAAGCGTTTGAACTGCAAACTGTAAATTATTATCATTGTTATATCAATAATATTTGGGAAATTTAATTTAGTAACTGTTTAAAAAATAAAATATGAATCGAAGAGAAGCTTTATCAAGTGTTGCGCTGTTGCTTGGTGGAACTGTTGTTGGCGCGGAAATATTCCTATCGGGTTGCAAGCCGATAAAAAATATGGCAGCAGCCTTAGTTTTTCTCAGGATGATGTTTCTTATCTTGATGGCATCGCAGAAACAATTATTCCGGCTACATCTACTCCAGGGGCAAAGGATGCCAAGGTTGGTCAGTTCATGACGGTAATCGTAAATGATTGTTATGAAGACAAGGACCAGAAAAATATTTTTAGATGGCATGCGAAAACTGAATGACGCTTCAAAAGCCAAATACAGCAAAAATTTTATGCGAACTCGCTCCCACAGACAAACATGATTTTTTAGTTGCTCTTGATAAAGAAGCAAAAGATTATATGAGCAAAAAAAAGCCCGAAGACCCGACGCACTATTTCAGGATGATGAAAGAGCTTACGCTGTGGGGCTACTTTACATCAGAAGCTGGCGCTACAAAAGCATTGCGCTATGTTGCCGTACCCGGAAAATATGAAGGCTGCATACCTTATAAAAAAGGAGATAAAGCCTGGGCTACATAATTTTTTATGTAAATAGGAATTCAAGATGAATCACACGACTTGTTTTACTTAGTAGTTCTATAATAAACTTTATAAAAGCTAACCTTTCAGAAAAATTTCTGAAAGGTTTTTTATTTTAATATTAACAAGTGATGATTAGAAAGCTTTCTGATTTAAGTTTGTGCATCTTCGTTTCAGATTCTTACAAAAAATTTCATATGCTCAGAAAAATTTTTGTGTTGGCTATTGCATTTTTAGGAAGCATCTCTCTTCTTTTTGCATGGGGATCATGGGGGCATCAGCACATCAATCATGCTGCTGTTTTTGCATTGCCAGATGAAATGCGCCCCTTTTTTTATAACCATATTGATTTTGTGACTGAAGAAGCAGTTGGGCCAGACCTAAGAAAATATTCATTGAATGATAAATCGGAATCGCCAAGGCATTACATCAATCTGGAAACGTTTGGTGTGCGAAACATGGACAGCTTGCCTTCTAACCTACAGGAATTAAAAACAAAATATCCTGATTCAGTGATACAAAAAGCCGGAAGCCTTCCTTGGTATATTCTTCTTATGCAAGACAGGCTCACAAAGGCTTTTAAAGGAAGAAGAAAAACAGAAATTATTTTTCTGGCTGCTGATTTGGCTCATTATATCGGCGACGCAAACATGCCATTGCACACTTCATTGAATCACGACGGGCAGCTCACCAATCAAAAAGGGATCCATGCTTTTTTTGAAGGGCAATTGCCTGAATTATTTGGAAAAGATTACAACCTGAATACAGGAACTGCAAAATATATTGATGACATCACAAAAGAAACATGGCACATGATCCAGTCATCTTTTGAAAAGGCAGACACTTTATTAGCAGTTGACAGGAAATTGAAAGAAACATTTCCGAAAGAAAAAATATACAAACTTGATTCAGCAGGCAATGTTATAAAAAATAAATTCAATGATCCGGTTCACACATTTGAATATTGCAAAAGGTATAATGAAATGTTGAATGGAATGATTGAGCGGCAAATTCGTGAAGCAATCAGAGAGGCTTCAAATTATTGGTACACGGCCTGGATAAATGCGGGGAGGCCAAATTTGAACGATCTGGATCCTGAATTTCTCACAAAAAGAAATGAAGAAAATTTTAAAAAAGATTATAAGCTTTGGCAGGAAGGAAAAGTTTCCGGATTTAGGCCTGAGCAAGAATTCAATCAATAACGCTGCTGAAATTTGATGTATGGCAAATCTCTCGACCTGGATTATATATGCATTGCTTTCTGCATTGTTCGCGGCGCTTACAGCCATTTTTGCAAAAGTGGGCCTGAAAAATGTAGATCCTGATTTGGCAACAGCAATCAGAACTGCCATTATATTAATTATTACCTGGGCTTTTGTTCTTTTTAAAGGTACTAACGTAAATGCACATACGATTTCGAAAAACAATTGGCTTTTTCTTTTTTTATCTGCAACAGCAACAGGTTTATCATGGCTGTTTTATTACAGAGCGCTCCAAATCGGGAAAGTGGCAGAAGTAAGTTCAATTGACAAAGGCAGCATTTTAATAACGGCATTATTGTCGTTCATTTTTTTGAAAGAACCGATGACAGCAAAATTACTATTAGGAATGGCGCTGATATTTACCGGAATGATGATCATAATATGGAAATAAAAAAAGGTTACCATAATGATAACCTATGTCAGTGTCCGTCCAGATTTCTTTATAAAAATCAGCGGCTGCCGTAACCAAGAAATCCTTGAGTGGCTTTGCACCCGCTTCTTTGGCTTGCGCATGAAGTAACTGCAAATGCAGCAATAGCTATCAACGCGATGATTAAAATTCTCCTTTTCATTTTTTGTGGTATTTAAAGTTAAAAACTGCCTGGTAAATTGATATTGCACCAGGAAATTCAAAGGAGGCGGATTACAATAAAATAGGGAAACGGTTAATACCAAGGATAGAGAAGAAATGAAATAACTGGTATCAAAGTAAGTATAAAAAACCGATAAAAGCAAGCTCTTAGCTTAAAATTGAATATTTTGTGGATAACGCGCTGACATTGAGTTTCTTTAGCGAAAAACAGGTATAATTTTGGCTATTAAACTGGAAATAAAGGCATGTTACAATATATAATTACATTTGCGCTTTGAGCGCTTAATAGAAATCCTAACGATGAATGGAGCGTCGCAACAATGTTCAGGAATGATATGCTGCCCGTTTCATAATTGCACAAAAAATTTAGAACTAATTAGATGTTACAACTAACCAAGCCACTTGCGGTAATTGACCTTGAGACAACAGGCATCAACCTCTCCACCGACCGGATTATTGAGATCGCAATTGTTAAGATTATGCCGGACGGGAAAAAAATTTCCAAAAGGAAATTGATCAATCCGGAAATGGCAATACCTAAATCTTCTTCAGATATACATGGCATCACAAATGACATGGTAAAAGATGCGCCTACTTTCAGGCAGGTTGCCAATGAGCTAAAACAATTTATTGATGGCTGTGATTTGGGCGGCTACAACTCGAACCGTTTTGATGTGCCCATACTTGTTGAAGAATTTTTACGCATTGGCATGGAGTTCGACTGCAAAGGCAGAAAATTAGTGGACGCTCAAAAAATATTTCATTTAATGGAACAGCGCACTTTAAGCGCTGCCTATAAATTTTATTGCAATAAAAATCTTGATGGCGCACATAGTGCAGAGGTGGATGCAGCAGCTACCTGGGAAGTGCTCGAGGCTCAGGTTATTAAATATCCACAGCTTGGTAACAATATCGAAAGCGTGCTAAAATTTATTGGCGAAGACCCGGTGGTTGATTTTGCAAGAAGGTTTGTTTTCGAAAATGGCGTTGAGACGTTTAACTTTGGAAAGCATAAAGGGCGTGCTGTAGCAGATATCCTGAAATCAGAGCCTCAATATTACGACTGGATGATGAAAGGAGATTTTCCCATGCACACCAAACAAAAGCTTACAGAGATTTTCAACAGGACCATGTTAAAAAAGGCTTAAACAGATTTGTGGCAAATTACCAGCAGTCTTGCTCAACAAAAAATAGTATATTTACACTAATACATCGGTAGCAGCTATTGGAAAAAATTGTTATTATACCAACTTACAACGAAAAAGAAAATATCGCCAATATCCTTCAGGCAATTTTTTTAATGAAGGAAGGTTTTCATGTGTTGGTAATTGATGATGGTTCTCCCGATGGCACCGCCGAGATTGTGAAAGGCCTTCAGCTTCAGTATCCCACTCAATTATTTCTTGAACAGCGCAAAGGAAAATCAGGATTAGGCACTGCTTATATTCATGGGTTCAAATGGTCAATCAGCAGAAGATATAATTTTATATTTGAAATGGATGCCGATTTTTCACATAACCCAAAAGATTTAGAAAGGCTTTATCAGGCTTGTAAATATTTTGGTTCCGATGTTGCGATTGGTTCTCGTTATGTAAAAGGCGGTGGAAATGTGAACTGGCCACGAGACAGAGTGATGCTTTCAAAAGGTGGTTCGCTTTATACGCGGCTGATTACGTGGATGCCTGTCAGCGACCCAACAGCAGGTTTTGTTTGCTACAAAAGAGAAGTGCTTGAAACAATTAATCTTGATGAAATTCATTTTGTCGGTTATGCATTCCAGATAGAAATGAAATTTGCTGCCTGGAAACTTGGTTTTAAAATAAAAGAAGTGCCGATTATTTTTGAAGACAGAAAATTTGGTTCATCAAAAATGAACAAAGGCATCATCAAGGAAGGAATACTGGGCGTATTAAACCTGCGCTGGCAAAGCCTTTTCAAAAACTATCGCAACCGTGTAAAAAAAACGGCAACCATTCAGATGCACCCCTATAATACTACTCAGGAAGCCATGATGAGTGGAGAATAATTTTTCCATTTCTTAAAAAACAGCTGCTCAAATCTTTCTTCTCATTTAAATTTTCTTTGTTTCCTTTGCTTTTTCATGAAGAAAGCATTCATTCAATTACACATTGCCGTTTTTCTGGCAGGTTTCACAGGCATTTTGGGCAAACTGATCACACTAAACGAAGGCCTGTTAGTTTGGTACAGGCTGATGATCAGCGCGATCACATTATGGGCATTGGCGTTTTTCCAAAAAAAGAATTATAAAATTCCCACAGTTGATATTCTAAAAATTTTTGGCGTTGGCGCCATTGCTGCATTGCATTGGGTAACATTTTATGGAAGCATTAAATATGCAAATGTTTCAATCGCATTAGTTTGCTTTTCATCCGTTGGTTTTTTCACCGCATTTTTAGAGCCTTTAATATTCCGTGCAAAGATTGATTTTGCTGAATTATTATTAGGCTTGCTCACTATCGTTGGTATTTATTTTATATTTCATTTTGATCCAACTTATAAAACCGGGATCATTGTTGGAATCATTTCTGCATTGCTTGGAAGCCTCTTCCCTATTTTAAATAAAATGCTATTGATAAAAAATTCTGCGGCATCAGTAACGCTGTATGAACTAAGCGGTGGTTTTATTTTTCTAAGTTTTTTATTGCCATTTTATTTGAAATTATTTCCGACCGATTATATCATTCCAAATTTAAAAGATTTGGGTTGGCTTTTGCTGCTGTGCTGGGCCTGCACAGTGCTTGCATTTAATTTATCAATGAAAGCGTTGCAGAAAATTTCTGCGTTCACTGTTAATCTTAGTTACAACCTGGAGCCCGTATACGGCATCCTGCTTGCATTTGCGGTGCTCGGAGAAAATAAATACCTCAACAAGGGTTTTTATATCGGGCTTTTCTTTATCATTTTTGCAATTGCTGCGCAAATGCTGAGATTATGGAAGAAGAAGAAAGTTTGATTGTTGCTAATGAAAGTTTCCGATCATAAACCACAGCTCAGTAGTGTTATATCTGCACAAGAGTGCGACGCAAGGATGATGATTAGAAAACACATGATGGGCACAAAATAGAAATTCGCTTCATCAGGAATTTGCCGCTAATAAGAACTATAAACCCGAAACTATACTCATTGTTTTCTCAATCAATTTCTCAATTGCAGCATCTGCATTTTTCGAAAATTGTTTGGTGATCCGATTGGCAACAATTGCGCTGATGCTGAGACAGTGATGCCCTAATAATTTTCCCATTCCGTATATGCCAGCGGTTTCCATTTCAAAATTTGCAATGCGGTGATTGCCGAAACTGAACTGGCTCAATCTGTCAATAAGATTTGGGTTGCTTAACCCAAGCCTTAATATCCTGCCTTGCGGGCCGTAAAACCCAGGACAGGTAACGGTTATACCATGTTGATAGCCTTCCACAAAATGTTTGATGAGCGATGCGCCGGCAGTGTTGATATAAGGATAAGAAAATCGGTTATGCAACTGCGTTAGTGTTACAAAAGAATGTAGCAATTGTTTCTCTTCTTCATTTTCTTCGTGACGATAAAAATTAATGAGGTTGTCAATTCCCAAACCATGCGTAGAAACAACAAAGCTATCTACGGGTATGGATGACTGTAATGAACCTGCAGTCCCTATGCGAACGATATTAAGCTGAGTGAGATTTTGTCTTATACTTCTTGTTTCAAAATCAATATTCATCAATGCATCAAGTTCATTAAAAACAATATCAATATTGTCTGTGCCAATTCCTGTAGATACAACAGAAATTCTTTTTTTGCCGAGGTAACCTGTATGTGTAACAAATTCGCGATGCTGTGATTTAAATTCTATTTTATCAAAATGCTTGCTTACATTTCTTACTCTTTCCGGGTCGCCAACTGTTATGATTGTAGTTGCCATTTCTTCGGGCCTTACATCCAAATGATAAATAGCACCTCGATTATTAATGATCAGCTCGCTCTCAGCAATTCGTTGCATAAAATAAATTATCGTGCAAGATAAAATAAAGAATACGGAAATTTGGAAAGCCTGGAAGTTGAGTAGCGTCTCAATTTGAAATTTAATTCTGGATTTGTCATTCCGACGAAGGAGGAATCTCTGAGATGCCTCGTACCTCGGCATGACAAGTGGCTGTAATGAAAAATTAAAATTGAGGCACTACTAAAAGTTGGTAAAGAAAATTGCTTCTCTTCTTTACCGGCTTCCTTACTTTACTGACTTCCCATCTTTGCATTTGTTAGGGAAATTAATCCGAAAATGTTACTTTTGCAGCCATCTCAAGGTTCCGTGGCCGAGTGGTTAGGCAGAGCTCTGCAAAAGCTTCCACAGCAGTTCGAATCTGCTCGGGACCTCACTTAAAGAAGACCTATAAGGTTGCAAAAATCTTATAGGTCTTTTGAGTTTTTGATTATGAAATATTCAAATTATATAGGCGTGCTTGCGGCTGCTGTTTTAATTGCGGCATGCTTTCTTCCATGGGCTTATTATCCTGATATTGATAAAATTTTCAACGGCTTTTTTTCTGCGCAAGACAAATATGGCAAACCAGGAAAGCCAATTTTATTTCTTGCGATTTTTTCTATTGCTTTTTTTATAATCCCAAAAATTTGGGCAAAGAGATTGAATATTTTTATTGCAGCATTAGCTGTGGCATTCAGTATAAGAAATTTCACACTCTTTGCAGAATGCTATCACGGCACCTGCCCTGAGAAAAAAATTGGTCTTTATCTTATTGTCATCTCATCAATCATTATGCTTATTGCGTCACTGCTGCCGGATATGAAACTGAAAAAGAGTTCTTAGTTTTAATTCAGAATAGTTATGATTATGCAACTCCCAACTATTAATTCCTGGCTCTGTGCTAATGTTGTATCAGCTTAGCTACTCCAAAGGCACAACCAGCGGCCAATGCACCAATAACTGTTACACGAATAGCACCTTCAATTGCGTTAACTCCGGTGATTTTACTTTTGAAATAGCCAAATACAAAAAGGCAAACCAAAGTAATTGCGGCAGATATTTTTAAAGCATCAATACCGTTGCCTAAAAAAAAATATGGGCTCAATGGAATTAAACCTCCTACAACATACGAAGCTCCTATATTGAATGCGCTCTTTCTTGCCCGATTTGGATCTGGCTTATCAAGACCAAGTTCATACTTCATCATAAAATCAACCCACTTGTCTTTATCTTTTGTCATTTCGTCCACGGCCTGGTTCTGCAATTCTTCCGTGAGGCCAAGCCCTGCAAAAAATTCTTTCACTTCTTCTTTTTCTTTTTCCGGCACTTTTTCAACTTCCTCATATTCTCTTTTTAATTCGGAATTGTAATAATCATTTTCTGTTTTACCTGCGAGATAGCCGCCAAGCCCCATTGCAATTGAACCTGCAGCAATCTCTGCAAGGCCCGCAATTACAATCAGCCCCGTGCTTTGCACCGCCCCGCTCAAACCCGCGGCCAGAGCGAAAGGCACAGTCAGCCCGTCGGACATTCCAATAACGATATCTCTCAAAATATCCGAGCCCATCATATGCTCTTCTTTATGTGAATGGCTTAACTGCGTTTCCATTATTAATTGTTAGTTGGAAAGATAAATATTTTTTTGCTGTTGCCTACAAATATCAACTATTGTGCCTACTACATATTGCTGGCAGACTTTGAGGGAATTGTTGCAGAAAGAATGCTGATTGTACTAACTGTTATGGTTATCCTATTTTTCAAGATAAAACCAACATCTGAAACGGAAAAAGGTGCAAGCAAAAGAAATTTTTTTTGCTTGCACCTTTTTGCAGAAAAATAATAGACGATTGTTCCTAAAACCTTTTGCTAAACCCAACATTCAAACCAAAGCTTGAAATGGAAAGACTTCCTATTCCCACTCCTGCAAGTGGCAATTTTGCATAAGGCTCAATTCTTATGTCGCCTATTTTTCCAAGATGATGTTCATATCCTGCACTTAAGTTCAATATCGAAAACCAATTTTGGGTTGAATGATAATACGATTGTTGTTTAGCCCACTGCCAACCATTTTGCTCAAGCATAAAATTATACGACTCTTTGTTCATTAAGTATGACGACAAGCCCGTTGCAACAAACAATGAAGTGCTTTTATGCTGAATGACATTATACCTAACGTTGATGGGTATCTCAAACATATTACAAGAGCCATTGGCATATAAAATATTGTCGCCTTGAATATATGTGAGCTTACTTGCATTGAAATATTCCCCTTCCGTATAATATTTCTTTTCATCCCAGAAAACGCCGGTCTCGATATTAAATCTGCTCCTGCTGAAATGATAGCCCAATAATATACCTGTTGAATAACCTATGCTTTTCACCGATTGAAATTTCACTGTGCTGATATCTCCGCCAACCATGAGCGCTGCATAAAAATGAAAATTCTTTTTAAGCTTCACCGTTGTTTTTGTTTGTTTCTTTTCTGCTACAGGTTCAGAATGATTACCATCTTTTTTTATGATATCATCAGAAGCTTTCACAGTCGCAGCTTTCAGGGCATCGCTGTTTTTTTCTTCAGGCAAGTCAGCACTTTCTTTTTTTGAAGCAGCTTTAGTTTTACTATCAATAATATTATTTTCTTGCACATCATTATTTACTGCATCAACAACTGCGACTCTACCTTTAATGTCAGGATTTTTATCTTCAATTTGGTTACTCTTGCTATTGGTTGGCGCTTGCTTGGTTAGAAGTTTTGCGCCCAATTTTTTATTTCTTGAATTTTCAGTTGCAGCAACATTCTTATCTTCTGAATTCCTTTTTATTTCATCTGCTTTTATAGCAACATTAATTTTATTTGCGGCTGTTGAACTAACAGGTATTTTATTTACAGCGCTCTTAACCTCGGGCGCATGAATTGTTTTTTTAACATTGTCAACTCTTGCTGCAATTTCTTTGTTCGCTTTTTCAGATGAATTATCAGTCGCATTTTTTTCAGCAACAATTGCTGCAACATTTGTTTTGCTTTCATGTGCGGCATTCAGTTTCTGCCATGAGTCATGGCCCATCCATCCAAGCGGCAGCAATAATATCCACCACAAAAAAACGCGGCGCTTTTTTTCTTTCTTAAATTCTCCGGCATCAGCAAATGCTGTCCCGGCATCATTGTGAAGCGAAGTGTACACCTTATCCCAATCTGCCGCGCCTTCGGTTTTTAGGGGGTATTTTTCGGACGCATTCCGAAACAATTCATCCATATCGTCATTGTTTACGTAAAACATAAAATGTTTCCTTTATAATCTTTCGCCATAAATTTCTGTAACTGAATTTTTGCTTTCGAAAGATTAGATTTAGAGGTCCCCACGGATATTCCAAGTTCTTTCGCGATTTCCTGATGTGAAAAGCCATCTATAACGTGCATGTTAAAAACCACTCTGTATGCAGGGCTCAACTTTTTCACCATCAGCACCAGTTCTTTATACATCAGGCTGTTATCGGCATTCTGCGAACGGTGAGAATTGTCCCACACTTCGTCTGGTATTGGTTTGTACTCAGGCACCAGGCTTTCGCGGCGCATGTAATCGATGGAAGAGTTCACAACAATTCTTTTTATCCAGCCCATCAACATTTTTTCAAGATTGTCCGGGTCGCGGTTCTGAAAGCCCTGAAGGTTCCTGAATATTTTTACAAAGGCATCATTGGTTGCATCAATCGCTTTTTCGTAAGTATATACATAACGGAAAGCGGTTTTTAATGCGAAGCCAAAATAATGCTCGTAGAACCATTTCTGGCACTTCGGGTCGTTTTGCGCACAGCCTTCAATTATGTTGAGTAATTTTTCCAATCTTTAAGCCTGCTTAAGCAATTTGAACAATCAGCATTACAAACTCGTAATCTGTTAAAAGAGTTGCCTCTGTGAAATTTTTACGGCCAGAATTTTTCAGGGGATTTATACTAATATAAGTAATATTGAGATGCCTTCCTACCACAAGACCGAACCTTCCTGTGAATTTCGCTATACAATTGATTTTTCAAAAAAATTGAGTTGCTTTTTATTTTAATAAATAATTGAAATGAAATCTTCAAGCTTGCTAATTGCCCCACTCATTTTAGTTTTCTTTTCGTGTAAACACAGCGAAAAAAAATATCAAAGATGGGAAACTTATGGGGGCAATAAAGAAAATAATCATTATTCATCGCTCACTCAAATAGATACCAGTAATGTTTCACAGCTTCAGGTCGCCTGGGTTTATCACACCGGCGATTCAGATAAGCTTACGCAAATACAGGTGAACCCGATTATCATTGGAAATATTTTATATGGAGTATCGCCAAAACTAAAATTGTTTGCATTAGATGCAGCCACCGGAAAAGAAAAATGGATATTCAACCCGGCAGATGATAACAATGCCAAGGGAACAGGATATTTTTCGATGAACGTTTGCCGTGGCGTTGCTTATTACACGGATGGAAAAGCCGACAAAAGAATTTTTTATTCTGCCGGCTCAAAACTTTTTTGCGTGAATGCCGATGATGGTAAACTGATCGCATCATTTGGCGACAATGGAAAAATTGATTTGCATAATGATTTGGGGAGAGATGTGAAAAATCTTTACGTAGCATCAACAAGCCCGGGAATGGTATATAAAGATTTGATTATTGTAGGGACCAGGGTTGATGAAGATGCTGCGGCTGCACCGGGTCATATCAGGGCATTTGATGTGCACACGGGAAAACTGAGATGGATATTTCATACCATTCCTCAGCCCGGTGAAGAAGGTTATGAAAGCTGGGACAATAAAGATGCGTGGAAACATATAGGTGGCGCCAATGCATGGTCGGGATTTAGCATGGATGAAGAAAAAGGAATTGTGTTTGCACCGATTGGTTCGGCCAGCTACGATTTTTATGGTGGCAAAAGAACCGGCAATGATTTGTTTGCAAACAGTGTAGTTGCGCTGGATGCACTAACGGGCAAGCGTATCTGGCATTTTCAAACCGTGCATCATGACATGTGGGATAGAGACATTCCAACACCACCGGCATTGGTAACCATTACAAAAGATGGTAAGAAAATAGAAGCAATTGCTCAGCCCACAAAAACCGGATTTATTTTTTTGTTTGAAAGAACAACTGGTAAAACTATTTATCCGATTGATGAAATAAAAGTTCCGGCAGAATCTGAGTTGGATGGCGAAAAAGTTTCTCCAACGCAGCCCTGGCCTTCGCTTCCAAAACCAATCGCAAGACAATCATTAACTGAAAAAGATTTGAACACGCTTGTTCCTGATTCATCTTACCAGGATATTAAAAAAAGATTGGCATCCTATAAAACAGGTTTCATATTTACTCCGCCTTCAAAAGAAGGCACCGTTATTTTTCCCGGTTATGATGGCGGTTCAGAATGGGGCGGGCCGGCATTTGATCCGGCAACAGAAATTTTATATGTGAACGCAAGCGAGATGCCCTGGGTGCTCACAATGGTTGATATTAAAAACAAAGTCGTGTCGAATGAAACTAATTTGCAAGCCGGTCAGCGATTGTATAATGTAACATGCATGGCTTGCCACGGAACGGAAAGACAAGGAGGCGGAAATTATCCTACACTCATCGGCGTTCAGAAAAAATACAATGAAGAGCAATTTTTTCAACTGATAAATGGGGGCAGAAGAATGATGCCTGCTTTTGCTCAATTATCTGATGGTGAAAAAAAAGCAATTGCTTCTTTTATTTTAGATGAGAAGGAAAAACAAAAAGAAAAATTTGTTGCGCCCACAACTCCTGAAGACGAGTGGTACAAAATGCCATACACTTCAACAGGCTATAATAAATTTTTAACCAAAGAAGGTTATCCTGTTGTGGCACCGCCGTGGGGAACTTTGAATGCGATTGATTTAAGCACGGGCCAGCTTGTTTGGAAAGATACGCTGGGCGATTATCCGGAGCTAAAGGCAAAAGGCATTCATTCCGGAACAGAAAATTATGGTGGCCCTGCTGTAACAGCCAGTGGAATTTTATTTATTGCAGCAACAAGCGATTCAAAATTTCGTGCATTCAACAAACGAACCGGAGAGCTTTTATGGGAGACAGATTTACCTGCATCGGGTTTTGCAACACCATCCGTTTATGAAGTTGATGGCAGGCAGTATGTGGTGATTGCATGCGGTGGAGGCAAGTTGCACAAGCATTCAGGAGATGCATACGTTGCATTTGCGCTGCCGTCAAAATAAGATGTAGCGATTTTGGAATTCTATTTTGATTTGCTTTTTTTAAAAGCGCCATTATATCACAAATTCGAACTCTTCTTATCTTCGCGGCATGAAAAAATTCCTCACAGATATTTTTGCGAATCAGCAATATGATGAAAACAATTTCTTCTTAATCGCTGGCCCATGTGTTGTTGAAAGTGAAGAACTGATTATGGAAGTGGCTGATAAAGTTTCTACGATTTGTAAAAAGCTTGGCGTTCCTTATATTTTCAAAGCATCATATAGAAAAGCAAACAGAACAAGCGCATCTTCATTTACAGGCATTGGTGATTATAATGCATTAGCGCTTGTAAAAAAAGTTGGGGAGAAATATAAACTGCCGACTACTTCTGATATTCATGCGCATGATGAAGCCGCACCTGCAGCGAAGTATATTGATGTGCTTCAAATTCCTGCATTCCTTTGCAGGCAAACTGATTTATTAATTGCCGCCGCCGAGACAAATAAAATCGTGAATGTAAAAAAAGGACAATTCCTCAGCGGGCCTGCTATGAAATTTGCAGTGGAGAAAATTAGAAAAGCGGGTAATGACAAAATTATTTTGACTGAACGCGGCACCACTTTCGGCTATCAGGATTTGGTGGTTGATTACCGCAACATTCCATGGATGCAGGAACATGATGTTCCGGTGGTGATGGATTGCACGCATTCTTTGCAGCAGCCGAATCAGACAAGTGGCGTGACTGGCGGCAATCCGCAACTTATCAGTACAATTGCAAAAGCTGCGATTGCAAGCGGCGCAGATGGATTATTTATTGAAACGCATCCTAATCCTGCTGTTGCAAAAAGCGATGGGGCGAATATGCTGAAATTGGATTTGCTGGAAGGTTTGCTGGAGAAGTTGGTGAGGTTGAGGAAAGCGGTTGCTTCGTGAATGGTGAATGGTGAATAGTGAATGATTCCTATCGGCTGGTGTCTTCACCAGCCGATATTGAATTGGAAGTGGATAGTAAATTTTAAAAACTTCGATTCCTTCTTTCAGCCATCTTTATTATTTTAGTGATATATTAAAAATTCGTTCTTCAACCTAAACCTTTAATTATGCCAAGCTCAACTTTTGTGATTATCGTTTTAATATTCTTTGGACTCATATGGTATGTTGTTTACTCGGAAATGAAACACCATAAACTTAAAGCGAGACTTAAAGATGAATACGCTAAAGCTCTTCGTAGTGGTGATAAGCAAAAAGCTCTTGAAGCCGGAAGGAAATATTATGCAAAATTAAGAGGAGGTAGATTGACAATTTATGACGAGCAAGCAATAACAAACGATTTGAGCACTATGAAATAAAAGTCTTTACCAAATTATCATCGTCATTGCGAGCCTTGCGTAGCTTGGCGAAACAATCTGCTTTGATAATGGTAGCATTTTTCTATTCAAACTTCAGATGGCTTCGTTCCTCGCCATGACGCGCAGCTGCTAATTAATTTTAAAATTCACTCGGCTTTACAGACCTGTCAGGTTTTAAAAACCTGACAGGTCTTGCAACAGCGATTATGAAATTAAATTTGAAGATTCATCCGCAGCCTAAAGCCCAATATTAGCACTACCGATGAACGGATTGCGACGCAACGATGTTCAATTGAAATGCCACTGCCGGTATCCAAAAAGAGTTTTTAATTACACGAATTTTAATCGAATTGCACGAATTATTTCTACTAATTAATTTATTCAGTTCGTGTAATTCGTCCTAATTCGTGTTATCAAATTTCTTACAAATACTTCACCGGATTTCTCTTCGCTGAGAGAATATAACGCTTAATATTCATCCAGAATGCAAGCACGAAATAAATAATCAGCGGTGAGCCGAGCGTGAGGAATGAAATGTAAACAAACCATGTGCGGATCCTTGAAGTGGCGATGCCGAGCCTTTCGCCAATTGCGGTGCAAACACCGTAAGCATGCCACTCGATAAAGTGTTTTATCTTGTACATATCACAAATTTATAAAAATTTCGAAGAACCGGAAACGATTGTGCTAAAAGGATAACGCATTTTTAGGTAAATTCGCGTTCTAATCGAAAATTCTATCCTAATAACTCTAAAATAAAATTCACTATGGTTTTTGATTTAGACCTCATTAAAAAATTGTATTCCGAAATGCCCGCCAAAGTTGATGCGGCACGAAAATTAGTCGGGCATCCCTTAACGCTTGCTGAAAAAATATTGTACTCGCATTTGTTTGAACCGCCCACAAGGGCTTACGACAGAGGAAAAGATTATGTTGATTTTGCGCCGGACCGTGTTGCGATGCAGGATGCAACAGCACAAATGGCTTTGCTGCAATTCATGACCTGCGGCCGTGCAAAAGTGGCTGTCCCATCAACTGTTCATTGCGACCATTTGATACAAGCAAAGACCGGCGCCGTTGCTGACCTTGCCACTGCAAAAGATGTGAATAAAGAAGTGTATGATTTCCTCGCTTCTATTTCTGATAAATATGGAATTGGTTTCTGGAAGCCAGGTGCTGGTATTATTCATCAGGTGGTGCTGGAAAATTATGCATTCCCCGGCGGCATGATGATTGGAACAGATTCTCACACACCCAATGCAGGTGGATTGGGAATGGTGGCGATTGGTGTTGGTGGTGCAGATGCAGTAGATGTGATGGCTGGTCTTGCATGGGAATTGAAAATGCCGAAACTGATTGGCGTGAAGCTCACCGGAAAATTAAGCGGTTGGGCTTCTGCAAAAGATGTGATATTGAAAGTGGCAGGCATTCTCACCGTGAAAGGTGGCACGGGTGCGATTGTAGAATATTTCGGTGATGGCGCAGATAATTTAAGCGCAACAGGCAAAGGAACAATTTGCAATATGGGCGCTGAGATTGGAGCGACTTGTTCTGTTTTTGCGTATGACGAAAAGATGAGCGCTTATTTAAAAGCAACAGACCGCGAAGAAGTTGCTGCGCTTGCTGATGGCATCAAAAAATATTTGAGGCCGGATGAAGAAGTATATGCTGATGCTGAAAAATATTATGACCAGTTGATTGAAATTAATCTGAATGAACTGGAGCCTTATGTGAATGGCCCGTTCACTCCAGACCTTGCTTGGCCGATTAGCAAATTTGCTGATGCAGTGAAAGCGAACAACTGGCCGGAGAAATTAGAAGTGGCATTAATCGGTTCATGCACCAATTCTTCTTATGAAGATATCAGCCGCTCTGCTTCATTAGCGCAGCAAGCGATTGATAAGAATTTAAAAACGAGAGCAGAGTTCACGATAACACCTGGCAGTGAATTGGTTCGCTCTACCATTGAGAAAGATGGTTTCTTAAAAACATTTGATAAGATTGGAGGTGTTGTTCTTGCCAATGCATGCGGGCCTTGTATCGGTCAGTGGGCAAGGCATATTGATGACCCGACGAGAAAAAATTCCATCATCACTTCTTTCAACAGAAATTTTGCAAAAAGAAATGATGGTCTTGCGAGCACACATGCATTTGTAGCGTCGCCGGAAATTGTTACTGCATTCGCGATTGCCGGAGATTTGACTTTTAATCCACTGACTGATACATTAAAAAATGAAAAAGGCGATAGCGTAATGCTCGATGAACCAACCGGTGTTGAATTGCCTCCAAAAGGTTTTTCTGTGGATGACCCGGGCTATCAGGCGCCAGCGAAAGATGGTAGCAAAGTAACGGTTGTGGTGAAACCCGATTCACAACGACTGCAATTATTAGCTCCATTTTCTGCATGGGAAGGAACTGATTTGAAAGGATTGAAATTATTAATCAAAGCAAAAGGCAAATGCACCACTGACCATATTTCAATGGCAGGGCCATGGTTGAAATTCCGTGGACATCTGGATAATATTTCCAACAACATGCTTATCGGTGCAGTGAATTTTTATAATGAGAAAACGGATTCTGTAAAAAATGAATTGACCGGAGAATATGGACCAGTGCCTGCTACAGCAAGAGCTTACAAATCTGCAGGCATTGGAAGCATTGTTATTGGTGATGAAAATTATGGTGAAGGCTCATCACGCGAACATGCAGCGATGGAACCTCGTCACCTTGGCGTTCGTGCAATTTTGGTAAGAAGCTTTGCACGTATTCACGAAACGAATCTGAAAAAACAGGGAATGCTTGCGCTCACTTTTGCTGATAAAGAAGATTACGACAAAGTGCAGGAAGATGATTCAATCGATATTCTCGGTCTCACAGACTTTACGCCCGGCAAGCCTTTGATTGTTGTTCTCAATCACAAAGACGGGAGCACTGACCATGTAACGGTGAACCATACCTACAATGAGCCGCAGATTGAATGGTTCAAAGCAGGTGGTGCGCTGAATGTGATTAGGAAACAGTTTGCGAGTTAGTTTTTGAGTCGTCAGTCAACAGTTGGCAGTCAGAACATGATTATATGAAACCCGATGCGATGCATTGGGTTTTTTTATTGATGATACCAGCTTTTGTAACTCCGGTTGAGCATCGTTGCGTCGCAATCCCTTCATCGGTTGTGCTACTATTGAGCGGTGGGTTTAGAAACGGCAACAGTGTTATATTTCATACGTATAAAAAAGATTGCCACTGAAGCACTGAAACACAGAATCCTTTTTTTAAATAGGAAATTCGAAAATAATCTTTCAACAAGCTTAATCAAATAATTTGAACTCTTGCTTCTATGTTTCAGTGCTTCAGTGGCAATCCAAAAAAATCTTTTGGAGCGAATTTATCCGCTGCACTATCTTTGCACATGGCAAGAATAAATATCCCCGACACAAAGACAAATCTCCCATCCAAATTTTTCGGCGAAGGATTAACGTTTGATGACGTGTTGTTACTTCCTGCATTTTCGCAGGTACTGCCACGTGAAGTGAATATCAAAACAAAACTCACGAGAGAAATTTCATTGAACATTCCGATGATTTCTGCAGCGATGGACACCGTTACGGAAGCAACATTGGCAATGGCAATTGCACGTGAAGGCGGCATCGGCATCCTCCATAAAAATATGAGCATTGAAAGCCAGGCTGAACAGGTGCGTAAAGTAAAACGAAGTGAAAGCGGGCTTATCATCGACCCAATAACACTTAATGCCGAATCTACTATTGGAGATGCATTGCGATTGATGAAAGAAAATAAAATCGGTGGCATACCAATTATTGATAACAATCAAAAACTTGTTGGCATTCTCACCAACCGCGATCTGCGCTTTGAAGATGATAAGCGCAAAAAAGTAAAAGAAGTGATGACCAAAGAAAGCCTCATTACTGCGCCAGAAGGGACCGATTTAAAAAAAGCGGAAAAAATTCTTCAGAAATATAAAATCGAGAAACTTCCTGTTATTAATAAATCAGGAAAATTAATAGGGTTGATAACGTACAGGGATATCTTACAATTGACGAGCTATCCGAATGCGGTTAAAGATAGATTCGGGAGATTATTAGTCGGCGCAGCACTCGGCATTACGCGTGATATGCTCGACCGCGCATCTGCACTTCAGCAGATAGGCGTTGACGTTGTTTGTCTGGATAGCGCTCATGGCCATAGCAAAGGCGTAATAGAAGCATTGAAAAGTGTGAAAAAGAATTTTAAAAAATTGCAGGTAATCGCTGGCAATATCGGAACAGCAGCAGGAGCAAAAGCACTGGCTGAAGCAGGAGCAGATGCAGTGAAAGTTGGTATCGGGCCTGGTTCCATCTGCACAACAAGAATTGTTACAGGAACAGGTGTTCCTCAAATCACAGCAGTGATGGAAGCTGCATCAGCGTTGAAAGAAAAAGGAATTCCATTAATTGCAGACGGCGGTATTCGTTACACCGGTGATATGGTGAAAGCATTGGCTGCCGGAGCAAACACAGTGATGATGGGAAGTGTGTTTGCAGGTGTAGAAGAAAGTCCTGGCGATACGATTATTTATGAAGGCAGAAAATTCAAACAATATCGCGGCATGGGTTCTATTGGTGCAATGGCACAAGCGCAAGGAAGCAGCGACAGATATTTTCAGGATGTGGAAGATGATATAAAGAAATTAGTTCCTGAAGGAATCGAAGGCCGGGTTGCATTCAAAGGTAATTTGAGTGAGGTGGTGACGCAATATGTTGGCGGCCTCCGTGCAGGCATGGGCTATTGTGGCGCGAAAGATATGGAAGCATTGCAGAACGCTCAGTTTATTAAAGTAACGAGTGCCGGCATGCAGGAAAGCCATGCACATGATATTGAAATAACAAGGGAAGCACCGAATTATAGTAGATAGATGCATAGTTCATTGTTGATAGTTCATAGCAGTGGCTTCGTTCTGCACCTTTACTCCCCTATGAAATTTTTTTTAAATTTCATATCAAGAGTATTCAAATAGTAAACGCTCCGCCATGAACTATCAACAATAAACCATGAACTCTCTTTGCGGCTTTGCATGAAACCTGTAACTTTCTCAAAAAAATTAGATGCCATTTTTTCGCAAATTTTTTTTACTCGCTTTATTTTTCTTCACCTCCTTCATTTCATTTTCACAAACAGATACATGTCATCTTCGCATCAGCCTGCTCACATGCGGGCCTGGGGATGAATTGTATTCAACTTTTGGTCATACAGGAATTAGAGTAATTGACAGCTCACAAAAAGTGGATGTTGTTTTTAACTACGGCATGTTCGATGATAAGGACCCATATTTCTATTTAAAATTCGCACGGGGTATTATGAGATATTTTGTGGCAGCAGAAAATTTCAATGACTTCATGGAAGAATATGTTGAAGACAAGAGAAACGTTGTTGAACAGGAACTGCAATTAACCTGTAAAGAAAAAGTCAATCTTTTCAACTCGCTCAAAGAAAATATCAGTGAGCAAAACATGTATTATGATTATCAGTTTTATAAAGACAATTGTACCATCCGGGCAAAAGAAATGATTAAAAAAAATACTGTTGAACCAATCGTTTTTCAAAATATTTTACCGGCAAAAGCTCCGACGTTCAGGCAGCTGATCCATGATTATCTCGACATCGGCAATCACAGTTGGGATAAATTCGGCATCGACCTATTGCTTGGCAGCCATTTAGATGAAAACGCTACAAATGAAGAAGCCATGTTCCTGCCTGATTATTTGATGAAAGGACTTGATAATGCTGCTCTGCATCAACAAAAATTTGTGACTGATAAAAAAATAATACTTGCTTCAGGAAATAAAATTTCAGATGGAATTTTCGTGTTCACGCCATTTTTTCTTTTTTCATTATTGGCAATTGTTTTTATCGCATTATCATTCAATAATTCTTCATCGGCACAAAAAATATTGAATGCGCTTGATCTGATATTTTTCTTCTTCATCGGATTGCTTGGTGTTCTGATTGCTTTCGAATGGCTCGGCCGGGTTGATGAAGTCTGCAGAAATAATATGAATATTTTATGGGCTTGGCCAACGCATATTATCATGGCCTTTTTTGCAAAAAGAAAAACAAAATTGATTAAAGATTATTTTCGCGCAAGCTCAATATTCTCGCTTATTTTATTAGCAGGCTGGTTTTGGTGGCCGCAGCAATTCAACAATGCCTTTGCTCCTTTGTTGATGATAATAACCGTTCGCAGTTTTTTCATCAGCACAAAAAAATAATTTATGCCTGAAGAAAATTGGCTTGAACATAACCAGGAAAAAATATTCTATAGAAAATCGGGCACTGGATTTCCCGTTGTGCTCATTCACGGTTTTGCGGAGGATGGAACAATTTGGGCCAAGCAAATCGATTTTCTAAAAAATCATTATAATTTAATAATCCCTGATTTGCCGGGAAGCGGAAAGTCTGAGGTTAGCCAGCAGTTAACAAGAGAAGATTATGCTGATATTCTTAATCAGATTCTTGATAAAGAAAAATTATCTGTGTGCATCATGATTGGTCATAGTATGGGCGGATATATTACGCTTGCTTTTGCAGAAAAATATCCTGAAAAATTAAAAGCATTCACACTTTTCCACTCCACGGCTTATGCCGATAGTGAAGAAAAAAAGGCCAGCCGCAGAAAAAGCATTGAATTTATCAAAAAAAACGGGGCAGCAGCATTTATTAAACAGTCATCACCCAACCTTTTTTCAGAATATACAAAAAGCAATTATCCTGAATTGGTCAGCGAATTAATAAGCCGGTATGACAACTCTAATACCGCTGCGCTCGTATCTTATTATGAATCTATGATACAAAGACAGGACAGAACGGACGTGCTTAGAAATTTCAAAAAGCCTATCCAGTTTATTATTGGTGAGGATGATCGTTCCGTGCCGCTTGAACAAAGCCTTACACAATGCCATTTGCCGGAAATTTCTTACATTCATATTTTCGAAAGCACAGGTCATATGGGCATGTGGGAAGAAACAAATAAAGCAAACAACTCCCTGCTGGCTTTTATAAATCAGGTTTCAGCATGATTCGTATACTAATGAAAATATGGGCTACCGCTTTGTGCATATTCATATCTATTCTTTCATTTTCTCAATCGCAAACTTGTCCGGTCAATATCAATTTCTCTCAAGGCACTCTTACTCATTGGTGGGCTTACACAGGCAATAACGGAGCAAATGGAAATGTGCCCAGCGACAGATTGACACCTACGATTCAACTAAAACCGCTGCCAATAACGGAACAATTGGTGCAACAACCATCTCAGAATATAATCTCCCCTCTATTCCGGGTATTAAAGTAATTACCAGCCCAACAGTTGATCCCTATGGGGGGTTTCCGACGGTCCCAACCATTAACGGTTATCCTTATGACTATGCAATAAAACTGGGCTCAACTTCTATTACCCATAGCAGTTCAGGCGGCGGCGGCGGATATGTTCGTGGCGTTAGTTATGCTATCAATGTGCCGGCCGAGCCTGCTACACAACCTTATACCATGACATATGCCTATGCAATGGTGCTCGAAAATGGCGCTCACAATTCAACCAATCAGCCATTGATATCTGCGACCGTGCAAACAAAGGATAGTGTGATAACATGTGCTTCTCATGGATATTTTCTTCCTGCATCCGGAGCAAATGCCCAAGGTGGCGGCGCCACATTAGATTCTGCAGCCGCAAAAGCTGAGGGGTTTTCGGTCAGCAGTCAGTTATCGCCAAACCCCAATCCAAACAGTAATAGCCCAAATGCTCCTCACTTGCAAGATGTATGGTACAAGCCATGGGTGGAAGTAACATTCGACCTTTCGCTTTACAGAGGGCAACAGGTAACGCTCACTTTTGAAGCCGATAACTGTGTGCCCGGAGGCCATTTTGCTTATGCATATATCGCAGTCAGAAATACATGTTCGGGCCTGCAAATTAGCGGCGATTCCATAGCTTGCATGAACAGCAGCACCAATTACTCAGTGCCTGCATTAGCAAACGCAACTTATCAATGGTCTGTCCCGAGCGATTGGGTTATTAATTCAGGAGCTGATAGCAACATCATTAGTGTTTCAGTTGGTCAACAAAGTGGTTTCATTATCGCAAGCGAACAAAATGGGTGCGCAGATTTAAAAGATACTTTGGCTGTTTCATCAAGTCCTCCAACTGTTCCCGGAAAAGTAGTTTCGGATGCTGAAGTTTGTGCAGGCATCAATGCAACGCCTTTGCAGCTGGGGGGAAATAATGGTAGCGTGCTGAATTGGCTTTCATCAACCGACGGCGTTAACTGGACCGTTATAAACAATCAGACTTCTTCATACACGGCGGAAAATTTGCTTACAACCACCATGTTTGAAGCGCTGGTCCAAAATGGCCAGGGTTGTTTGGTGGACAGCAGTTCAAGTGCAACAATCACAGTTGACCCAAAAAGCGTTGGCGGCAATTTAACGCCAATGGATACCAGTTTTTGTGAAGGACAAAACATCAACGTTACTTTTATTTTGACCTGGCGAAACCGGAAATGTTGTTAACTGGCAATTATCGCAGGATAGCATTAACTGGGCTAATATAAATCCACAAAACACTGACACTTTTTACAATGTTACCTCAGCGAATATAGCGGCACATTTTAGAACAATTGTTCAAAGTGGTGTTTGCCCGCAGGATACGAGCAAACTTGCAAACATACACTTGTTTCCGGCAGCATATCCGCAAGCAAACATAGATCCGGCAGACACAACAATATGTTATGGCGCAACTGCCCCGCTAAGCGCACTTGTATCTGTTGGCACAAACTATTCATGGGTAAATTATGATTCTATAAGCAGCGAAGGCAATGGAGCTATTTCGTCAAACCCATCGCTTGTTACCGCGCTTGCTACTCCGCCATCAACTTCAATTTATATTTTGAACATTCAGAATGCCGGATGCCCAAACACTTTATCAGATACATTTCATATAAATGTAATCCCGCCCATTATTGTAAATGCAGGAAATGATACAGCTGTAGTTATCAATCAGCCTTTGCAATTTAACGCAACAACAACCGATACAGCACAAGATGTTTTCTTGTGGTCGCCATCTTCATATCTCAGCAACCCGAATATCTCAAACCCAATTGCCGTGTACGGAAGCGGGATTGATTCAATTACATATATTGTGAAAGTAACCGACCCAGCGGGATGTTACGGACTTGATTCAATTAAAGTTCTCATCTTCTCTACCAAACCTGATATTTTTGTTCCGAATGCATTTACTCCGGGGGGTACAATAAATTATATCTTCAAACCAATACCTGTTGGCATTTCAAAATTCCTGTTCTTTAAAGTGTATAACAGATGGGGGCAATTAGTTTATAGCACTACACAAACCGGAGTTGGCTGGGATGGTATTTTCAATGGCAAACCACAAGACACCGGCACTTTCGTTTGGATGGCGGAAGGTATTGATTATACTGGAAAATCAGTTTTCAGAAAAGGCACAATGGTGCTGATTCGTTAATAGGTAATCTCTTATCGCTTAAAAGATTTTCGTATTCATCGCGGCCCAATTAAAGGACCTCGTTTTATATCAAGCAACAATTTTTTTCTCTCTTCGCTTTGCAATAGATTGCAATCTTTTTAAATTTTTTATATGCGCAAGATTGTTTTGATCACAGGAGCTACTTCCGGTTTTGGAAAAGCATCAGCAAAAAAGTTTGCAGAAGCCGATTACGATTTAATAATTACAGGAAGAAGAAAAGAAAGGCTTGATAAACTTAGCAAAGAGCTGTCTTCAAAGTTTAATATTAAAATATTGCCTCTTGAATTTGACGTGCAGGATAAACAAGCTGTTTTCAGCGCTATAGAAAACATGTCTGAGGAATGGAAAGCAATCAATATACTCATCAATAATGCCGGCCTTGCACTGGGCCGCGATTTTTTTAATGATGCCGATTTAAGTGACTGGGAAACCATGATGAATACAAATGTGAATGGCTTGTTGTATGTGTCAAAAGCCATTGTTCCATACATGATTAAGCAAAATGGCGGCCACATCATCAATATGGGCTCAGTTGCCGGAAAAGAAGTGTATGAAAAGGGAAATGTTTACTGCGCATCAAAATTTGCTGTAGATGCAATTTCGAAAGCCATGCGGATCGATCTTCTTCAACATAAAATAAAAGTAACTTCTATAAACCCGGGCGCCGCAGAAACTGAATTTTCAAAAGTGCGCTTCAAGGGCAATGAACAGCAAGCTGAAAAAATATATGAAGGCTACAAGCCTTTAACTGCTGAAGATGTTGCTGATGTAATTTATTATTGCGCTACACTGCCTGATCACGTTTGCATTAACGACCTAACAATTACTTGTTTAGCTCAGGCAAATTCTATTTATTTTCATAAAAGCATCTGAGTGAAATAATTATTTCAGTTTTTGATATTCGAGGCATAAAAATTGCTCAATTGGCTTTCAAATGTCAAAACTGCGTATTATATTTGAGTGTTCAATAATCCGTAAAACCAGAGACATGTTCACGTACCCTAAAAAAAATGTCTTAGTTTTATTATTCATTGCTATAGGATATTCACTATTTGCTCAAGAAGTAATAAAACAAGAAAGCTGTGACACAAGCCCGTTTCACAGCGAGATAGACAGCCTCAAAAGTGTTTTTAATTCCCAAGGTTATATTGTTTTAAGAGAAGCATCTATGACGATGCAAAGCGAGTATGAAATGCCTATAATTGTTCCCATGAACCAAGGCAGTTTGTACCAGTTTGTTTTTATTGGCGACCCCACTTCCAGGCTTTATGAAGTGCGCATGTATGATTACAATGAAAAGCAAGTGGTGTACAAGAAAAATATGTGGGGCGATGTAGATGGCAACATCATCAGCTATGCTTATATCCCTCAGTTTTCTGAATATCATATGATCAAGCCGGTGCAGGTAAATAAGAGCAAGAAAAAATTATGTGGTTATGTGCTGCTATTAAAGAAAGTGAGCAAATAGCCTGAGCAAACAGAAATATTCAAATTCTTAATAGACTGTAGAAGCAGAAATCAATCAAGCCCCTAAACCCTTCCAATTTATTTGGGGAAAGACATTTTATAGTCAACATTTATTTTCCCTCTGGAAATATCATCCAATTTTCCTTTCAGCAATTTTCTTTTCAGCGGCTTCAGGTAATCGATAAATAATTTCCCTTCAATATGGTCGTATTCATGCAATATCACGCGTGCTGTTACGCCAAAAAAAGTTTTTGTGAAAGGCTGAAAATTTTCGTCTGCATATTCCAGTGTCACTTCCTCATGGCGAGTAATATCTTCTCTTATTTTCGGGATGCTTAAACAACCTTCATTATAAGTCCATTCTTCGCCATTCAATTCTTTTATATGAGCATTGATAAAAACTTGTTTAATGCCCGGGCCATCAGGATATTTATCCTTTTCATCTTCATCAAGATTATTAAAAACCTGAGTAGAGTCAACCACAAAAAGGCGGATATCGTAATTCACTTGCGGAGCAGCCAAACCCACGCCATTGCTATAATACATAGTTTCCCACATGTCTTCAATGAGTTTGGGCAAATCAGGATAGTCAGCATCGATGTCTTTGCAAATAGTTCTCAAAATCGGATCGCCATATGCAACAATAGGTAAAAGCATAGTTAGAAAATTGCTGCAAATTTAATAGAAAATATCAGTCAACGGACATCGGTCAGTCGCTTCAGTTTGGATTGTAAATATTAGGGATTTGTTATTCCGACAGAACAGGAATCTCTGTTATGCCCCGCACTTCGGCATGGCAAGACTCTGATGTTGAAAAAATATCTAAATAAGAACAACCTATCAGTTACCGGTTTGCGAGATGCTCCTGCAACATAATGGTGGCTGCGATTTCATCTATAAGTGCTTTGTTTTGCCGCTGCTTTTTTTTCATGCCCATATCAATCATTGCCCGGGAAGCCATTTTGGAAGTGAATCTTTCATCGACCATTTTTATTGGCATGGAAGGAAATTCTTTTTGAATTTTTTCCACAATCTGTTTCACGAATTTTGTGGCGTGCGTATCGCTATCATCTAAATTTTTTGGCTCGCCTATTAATATCAATTCAACCATTTCATTTTTGAAATACTCTTTCAGGAAAGTAATTAATTTATATGATTCAACCGTGGTAAGCCCTGTAGCAATAATCTGCAAAGGATCCGTAACGGCAATGCCTGTTCGTTTTTGTCCATAATCAATTGCGAGAATACGAGGCATTAGGAATTTACAGTTTGTGGTTTTTAGTTTGTAGCTAAGGAAGCAGGTTTATCATCTATAAAAAATTCTAATTCACCTAATACTGTTTCTTCATTTTCCATTTGCGTTGCTTCTATTTCAAATTTATTTTTTTCATAGCCATTTTTAAAACTTTCTTTCAGATATAAAAAAATAAATTTGAAGAAGCCATGTTGTTGAAACTGTTTTACATGAACTGCTTCGTGCCGCAACCATTTTTTCTTGCTTAAGAAATCGTTTGCTGAAATATTCCAGAGAAAAATTTTTTTCCCAAGTACCATCGCCACTCTTTCTGTGCCTAATTTTCTGGCTGCAAGCTTCGCCACAAATGCATTTTCTTTAATAAAAACTTTCATGCAAGGAGTAATATTTTATTTGCAACCCAATCCTGCAAATCACACTAATCACAAAAATCCCAGTTCAGACTTTTAATGCAAAAACAAATCCGTGATCACAAATACCGCAAACACAACACTTGCAATTCCATTAGCAGTCATGAACGCAAGATTTACTTTGCTCAAATCATTTGGTTTCACGATCGAATGCTGATAAACGAGCATTCCTGCGAAAACTGCAACGCCAATCCAATACCACAAACCAAACCCGCCTAGCAAACCAGCTGCAATCACGCAAACAAAACTTAATAAATGCAGAAGCTCTGAAACCCTTAGTGCTTTTGCCTTCCCAAGCCACGAAGGCATTGAATACAATTGATTCGATTTGTCAAACTCCTCATCCTGCAATGCATAAATAATATCAAAACCGCTCACCCAAAATATGACTGTAAATGAGAACAAAATCGGCAATAATGCAAATGTTCCGGTGACAGCAAGATAAGCACCAATTGGTGCAAGCGATAATCCAACTCCCAAAACCAAATGACAAAGTGGAGTAAATCTTTTTGTGTAGCTGTAAAATAAAATCACGAACAATGCGACAGGTGATAAATAAAAACAAATTCTGTTGATGAAGAAACAAGTAAAAATGAACAAGGCACAAGAGACAAGAGTGAAAACTAAAGCACTCTTCGCAGAAATAATTCCTTTTGGTATTTCGCGAATAGCGGTGCGTGGATTTTTTGCATCAAAATTTCTGTCGAGATAGCGATTGAAAGCCATCGCTGCGCTTCGTGCGAAAATCATGCAAAGGATGACAAGAAAAAAAAGTGCTTGGGCATGAACAACTGAATAAGGGGCAAGAATTCGCGTATGCCATCCGGGAACTACAGAACTAGGAACGTTCAAAATTCCTAAACAAAATCCAATCAGCGCAAATGGCATTGCGAAAATGGTGTGAGAGAATTTTATCAGCGATAAATAATTTTTTAAAGTGCTCATTAATCTAAAATAATTTTATAAAATTTCTAAATCCTTGTCCTGACTAATTCCCACAAAACAACCCCCGCCGCTACAGAAATATTCAATGAATGCTTCATCCCCATTTGCGGTATCTCAATGCATCCATCACATAATTTCAAAACCTCATCTCCTACTCCGCTTACCTCATTGCCAAATATAACAGCAAGTTTCTCATCTTGTTTAAAAACAAAATTTTGTAACGAAATACTTTCTTTTGCCTGCTCTACTGCCAATATCTTGTATCCAGCATCCCGCAAATGTTTCAGCGCATTCATAAAATCGCCAAAATATTTCCATTCAACAGTTTCGGTAGCACCCAATGCCGTTTTGTGAATGTCACGATGCGGCGGTTGCGGCGTGAATCCACACAAATAAATTCCTTGCAATAAAAAAGCATCTGCTGTGCGAAACACACTTCCCACATTGTGCATGCTCCGGATATTATCAAGCACCACAACAATGGGAATTTTTTTCGACTGCTTAAATTCATCAACCGATTTACGGTTCAGCTCATCCATGCTCAATTTCTGCATAGACCTAAATCAAAAATTTTGAACAGCAAAAGTAAGTGCTTTATGCTAAGTCTTCAGTCGGCAATTTGCAATTCGCGCCTCAATATTCAATTTCATTTTGAATTGCACACTTCAAACAGCAACCGCAAACTGAAGATCGGAAACTGGAAACTAACTTCCCTCGCTTATATTTGCTTCATGGCAAAAAGCAGTGCAGATACACCGATGATGCAGCAGCACAGGGCTATCAAACAAAAATATCCTGACGCTATTTTGCTTTTTCGTGTGGGTGATTTTTATGAAACATTTGGCGAAGATGCCGTTATCGCTTCAAGAGTGCTGGGCATCACGCTTACCAAAAGAAATAACAGCAACGCATCCTCATCTGACCTTGCAGGTTTCCCTCACCATGCGCTTGATACATATTTGCATAAATTAGTAAAAGCAGGTTATCGTGTTGCCATCTGCGATCAACTTGAAGATCCGAAAGCGGTAAAAGGAATTGTGAAACGCGGCGTCACGGAATTAGTGACACCAGGAATTGCGACCAATGAAAAATTGCTTGAGCACAATAGCAATAATTTTTTAGCCGGGCTGCACTTTGGTGAAAAAAATATCGGCATTGCGTTTTTGGATATTTCCACGGGAGAATTTTTTGTAGCCGAAGGAAATGAAGAATATGCTGATAAGTTATTACAGACATTAAAGCCGGCTGAAGTTGTTTTTCAAAGAAGCAGCCAAAAACATTTCAAAGAAATTTTTGGAGCGAAGTTTTATACCTACACTTTGGAAACCTGGATTTTTGATGAAGCTTATTCAAGAGAAAGTTTGCTGAAACATTTTCAAACGCATTCACTGAAAGGTTTTGGCATTGAAGAATTGCATGAAGGCATTATTGCTGCAGGTGCTGTGCTTCATTATTTGAAAGACACAGAGCATCCGAACTTGCAACACATTACTTCTATTCAAAGAATTGAACGTGATGATTATTTGTGGATGGACAAATTCACAATCAGGAATCTTGAGTTGTTAGGAAATGGCTTGGAAAATGGCAACTCATTATTAAAGGTTTTGGATAATACGGTTTCGCCAATGGGCGCTAGAATGCTGAGGCGATGGATTTTATTACCGTTGAAGGATATCCGTAAAATAAATGAACGGCTCGATTTAGTTGAATTTTTTATTAAGGAAGTTGATATCAGGAATAAAATTTCGCAACACATCAAACATTGTGGAGATATAGAAAGATTGATAAGCAAAATCCCTATCAAAAAAATAAACCCGCGTGAAGTGGTGCAGGTAGCGAGAGGTTTGCACCATATCACTGGAATAAAATTGCTTTGCGGGAACGCAGATAATAATTATTTGAAAAGATTGGCAGATGCATTAAATCCTTGTCATTATATTTTTGAAAAGATAACCAAAGAGATTTCTGAAAACCCTCCTGCCATTGCTGCGAAAGGCGATGTGATAAAACATGGCATCGATAATGAACTGGATGAACTGAGAAATATCGCGACTAACGGCAAAGAATATCTGATTTCATTGCAGCAAAAAGAAGCAGAAGCAACAGGAATTTCATCTTTGAAAATTGCTTTTAATAATGTGTTTGGATATTATCTTGAAGTAACCAATCTGCACAAAAATAAAGTTCCTGCTGAATGGATGCGGAAACAAACACTTGCTAATGCAGAACGTTACATTACTCCTGAATTAAAAGAATACGAAGAAAAAATAACCGGTGCTGAAGAAAAAATCCTGAGCATCGAAATGAACCTTTATGAAAAATTATTATTAGAACTGCAGGATTATATCGCGCCGATGCAGGTTAATGGAAATATGCTCGCCATTTTGGATTGCCTCATTTGCTTCGCAAACAATGCACTTCATTACAACTATAAAAAACCGGAACTGCATGAAGGCAATGAACTTGAATTAAAAGAGAGCCGCCATCCTGTGATTGAAAGAAATTTGCCAATTGGGGAAGCATATATTTCAAATGATATATTGCTTGATCCCGAATCGCAACAAATTATTATTCTCACCGGGCCGAATATGAGCGGGAAAAGTGCACTGCTAAGGCAAACTGCATTAATAACATTGATGGCTCATGCCGGAAGTTTTGTTCCCGCTACTGATGCAAAAATTCCTTTGACTGACAAAATTTTCACACGGGTTGGCGCTTCTGATAATCTCAGCGGCGGTGAGTCCACTTTTATGGTGGAGATGAATGAGACAGCTAGCATTATTAATAATATCACTTCCCGAAGTTTGATTTTATTAGATGAGATTGGCCGGGGCACTTCTACATATGATGGCATTTCAATTGCATGGAGCATCGCAGAATATCTGCATAATTCTTCATTCGCGCCCAAAACTTTATTCGCTACTCATTATCATGAATTGAATGAGCTTGAAAATAAATTGCCGCGCATAAAAAATTATCATGTCACGAATAAAGAAGTGGGCAATAAAATTATTTTTTTGCGCAAGCTTGCCCCTGGTGGAAGCACGCATAGTTTCGGGATTCATGTAGCAAAGATGGCTGGAATGCCGCCGGCATTGTTAAATCGTGCAAATGAAATTTTGAAGCAGTTAGAGGAAAGCCGCGAATCGCAGCAAAACGGAAAAGAAAATCTTGAAAATCAAATCAAAAAAATCACTGCACCAAAAATGCAGCTTTCCATTTTTGATGCTCACTCGGAAACTTTTGAAGAAGTTAGAAAATTGCTGGGCAATATTGACATCAACAGGCTTACTCCGGTAGAAGCTTTGCTAAAACTGGAAGAGATAAAGGGATTGCTAAAATAATCTATTAGCCAAGAGATGATATTTTCAAAAGCAACTATCAATTCATTTTTTACGTCGTATGGGCTACAGCGTTAACCGACATGCAGATGTTGAATGGTTGATGAAATTTCGTCTGGCAGGTTACATAACAATAACATTGCAGCAAAATAAAGCTAGTGTAATAATTATGTTGTAATTTTCCCGCAGCTAGTTTCATTCTAAGCTAAACCTTTTCGCTGCCGGATTGTCAAACACCAATTCTTTTGATGTTCTTTTTTAGCGTCATACATCTTAACAGAACCAAGAAAAAATAGAACCCTGACTTGAAGTCTATCGCAAAAATATATTCGATATTGGCGCTCGTCCTACTTTCATTTACTGCCGTGGCACAGCAAAACAATTCCATTTTCAAAAAGCCGGTTTTTTTTCATTACGATTCCACTCATCTAATTGATCTTGCCGACATAGCCAGGATGGCTTTGATAAAAAACGCAAAGCCAAGAGCGGATACTTTCGCTAAAAAAGATTTTCACACACACGTTTCTGCAATACCTGCAATTGGCTATAGCCAGATAACACAGTATGCAGTTGTGCTCAGTGCCAACATTGCTTTTTATACAGGCAAAAAAGATGATGCAAATATTTCAAGCATATTGACAAGCATTACTTATTCCCAGCTCAAGCAAGTTATTTTACCCGTGCAGGCTAACATCTGGTCAAAAAATGGAAAATATAACATACAAACAGACTGGCGTTATCTGCAATATCCTTCGTTCACTTATGGCTTCGGTACTCAGCCAATAAGTATGGTTGACACAATTAATTATTCATACCTGCGCCTTCACCAAAGCATTTCCAGAACCATCGCAAAAAATTTATATGCCGGCATTGGGCTTGACATTGATTATTACTGGAACATACAGGAATTAAGCCATCCCGCAGAAAAAACTGATTTTGATATTTATGGCCTCACTAAAACTGAGCTTGCATCAGGCATTACATTTAACCTTTTATATGATTCAAGAAAAAATTCTATCAACCCCGACAATGGCTCATATTTGAACGTCGCGTTCAGGCCGAAGTTTACTTTTATGGGAAGCAATACTAACTGGCAATCGCTGCTTATTGAATATAAAGGCTACAAAAAATTTCCCGCGAACTCTGATAATGTGATTGCGCTGTGGAGCTATAACTGGCTTACGCTTGGCGGGAAACCTCCTTATCTGCTTCTGCCCAGCACAGGTTGGGATGCTTATGTAAACACCGGCCGAGGCTACATTCAGGGGCGTTTTCGAGGAAGCGACATGCTTTATCTCGAAACAGAATATCGGTTCAATATCACTTCAAATGGCTTGTTTGGCGGTGTGATTTTTGCGAACGCCGAAACGTTTTCGAATCGTGCTTCCACACTTGCAGGCAGTCCTTCCATCAATACTTTCGATCCCATTCAGCCAGGTTACGGAGTTGGTCTTCGCATTAAATTGAATAAATTTTCAAAAGCAAACCTATGCATTGATTATGGCTGGGGAGCGGGCGGCTCACGGGGAGTAGCAGTGAATTTGGGCGAAGTATTTTAAAGCAATTTTTAAGTGCCAAACTTCGCATAACCATTGTCGTTAATTCGGATTGTTGAAAGTCATTGAACACCGAGTAAATAAAAAGCGTTGAACCTTACGTCTCTGTTGCTAAAAAAAGTCTATTCAAAATTCAGTTTTAAATTTTAACTTGAATTTCCGTTGCTGGCCTACATCATACATTTCTAATTACCAAAACTATACAACACATGCAGAAAAAAATTTTCAGGCTTACAATCATTATTGCATGCCTTGGCATTTCCGCAAATATTTATGCGCAGAAAAAAAAGAGCAGCGATGCAGGGGAGAAATTAAAAACAGAAGCAATCAGCGATTTGCAATCGAAATACGATGATTATAAAAAAATCGCTTTTCAGATCTGGGGCTTTGCAGAAGTAGGTTATAAAGAATCGAAAAGCTCTGCTCTTCATCAAAAAACATTAACAGATAATGGCTTTACAGTGCAGGCCGGAGTTGCTGATATTCCAACTGCATTTGTTGCCACCTATGGAAGCGGCAAGCCTGTAATAGGCATCCTTGCTGAGTTTGATGCATTGCCGGGATTATCACAGGATTCAGTTCCCGAAAAAAAATCATTGGGAAAAGCTGCCGGCCATGCATGTGGTCATCATTTGTTTGGTACTGCATCGGTAGCAGCTGCTATTGAGTTGAAAAAATTAATCGAACAAAATCATTTGGGCGGCACTATTAAATTGTTTGGCACACCGGCAGAAGAAGGTGGTGCAGGAAAAGTGTATATGGTGCGTGCCGGATTATTTAATGATGTGGATGTGGTGATCCATTGGCATCCCGCAGATGCAAATGGAGTTGCATATTCAACATCGCTTGCGGTTATTTCTGCAAAATTCCGCTTTCATGGATTGTCTGCGCACGCAGCTGCAGCGCCTGACAAAGGCCGCTCTGCACTTGACGCTGTTGAAGGCATGGATTACTTAGTGAACATGATGCGCGAGCATATTCCTTCTGATGCACGCGTTCATTATATTATTACAGACGGCGGCAAAGCACCAAATGTTGTTCCTGATTTTGCTGAGTCATTTTATTATGTTCGTCATTATAACCGCGATGTTGATAAACAAATTTTCGACCGCATCGTGAAAGCCGCTGAGGGCGCAGCTTTGGGAACAGGCACCACAATGGATTATGAAGTCATCGATGGAGATTATGATATTCTTCCGAACAGGATTCTCTCCGTTGCCATGCAAAAAGATTTAGAAATGGTTGGCGGCATTACTTACACGCCACAGGAAATTGAGTTCGGAAAAAAGATCCAGGCGACATTTAATTATAAAGCAAAACCGATTGAATCTGTCTCGAAAATTGATACATTATCGGCAACTGTCACCAAAGGGCCTGCATCTTCTGACGTAGGCGATGTGAGCTGGAATATTCCAACGGTAGGACTTGGCGCTGCAACATGGATTCCCGGAACACCGGCACATAGCTGGCAGGCCGTTGCTTGTGGCGGAACGGATATTGGCATCAAAGGAATGATGGTAGCCGCAAAAACACTAACGCTCATGGGAATTGATTTGCTCACCAAGCCAGAATTAGTAGCTCAGGCAACAGAAGAATTTAAAAAAGACAGGGGCGAAGGATTTCAATACAAGGCGTTGCTCGGCGACAGAAAACCTGCATTGGATTATAGAGACACAAAATAATTTTATTAATCCCAAGCATCGAATATGAAAAAATCAATTACATTAATCACAATTTCTTCATTGCTATTATTGCAGGTTACTGCACAGAAAAAAAGCAATCCTTCATCATCATTAAAAACAGTTGCTGCCGCAGACATTCAATCGCAATATGATTTTTACAAATCAAAAGCATTACAGATCTGGAGCTATGCTGAAGTGGGTTACAAAGAATATAAAAGCACTGCATTATTACAACAAATATTAAAAGATGATGGTTTCGCCGTTGAAGCAGGTGTTGCAGAAATCCCCACTGCATTTGTTGCAACATACGGAACCGGAAAACCTGTAATCGGCATCCTTGCTGAGTTTGACGCGTTGCCGGGATTATCGCAAGATTCTGTTGCAGAAAAAAGCCCAATCGCCGGAATGAAATCCGGACATGGCTGCGGGCATCATTTGTTTGGCGTTGCATCAACTGCCGCAGGTATTGAATTAAAAAAATTAATTGAATCCGGAAAATTAAAAGGCACGATAAAAGTTTTCGGCTGCCCTGCCGAAGAAGGCGGTTCAGGCAAAGTGTATATGGTCCGCGCAGGATTATTTAATGGTGTTGATGTAGTTCTTCATTGGCATCCGGGCTCCGAGAATCAGGTTGAGCTGAGAAGATCAATGGCAAATATCAGCGCAAAATTTCGCTTTCATGGATTAGCTGCTCATGCTGCGGCGGCGCCTGACAAAGGCCGCTCTGCACTTGATGCAGTTGAAGGAATGGACATGTTCGTGAATATGATGCGCGAGCATATTCCGTCGAGCACGCGCATTCATTACGTGATCACCGACGGCGGTAAAGCGCCAAATGTTGTTCCTGATTTTGCGGAGTCATATTATTATGTGCGCAATCAGGACAGGGCAATTGTCCGCGATGTTTTTGATCGTGTGGTGAAGGCCGGACAAGGCGCTGCCATGGGAACCGGAACGACTATGGAATATGAAATTACCGGCGGCGTATATGATTTGCTGCCGAATAAAACATTGGCCGAAGTGATGCAAAAAAATTTAGAATCAGTTGGTGGCATTATGTACACTGATAAAGAAAATGAATTTGCGAAAAAAATTCAGGCAACATTTAATTATAAAGTTCCTGCCATAGAAACTGCAAAAAACATAAAACCGCTCACCGAGGAAAAAGATGATGGCGGAGGCTCAACAGATGTTGCTGATGTAAGCTGGACGGTTCCTACAGTTGGCCTCAATACGGCAACCTGGGTGCCGGGAACACCGGCGCATAGCTGGCAAGCCACTGCCTGCGGCGGAACTGACATTGGCATCAAAGGTTTGATGGTCGCGGCAAAAACAATTGTGCTCACGGCCATCGATCTGCTCACTGATAATTCAATCATTCAAAAAGCAACGGATGAGTTCACCAAAGCGAAAGGCGCAGATTTTCAATATAAAGCTTTGCTCGGCGACCGCAAGCCTGCGCTGAATTACAGAGATTGATTATTTAAACCTCATTTAGCTTTTTTTCTTTTAAAAAAAAGATAGCTATAACCTGTGCCAGCAATATTAAAAACAGCGGTTCTGTTTCATAACGAAAACGCATATTTTCATAATGCTCAAATAATGAACTGACTGAAAATACAAATGCGATGGTGAGAACAATGAAAAGATTCAGCAATGAGATTTTTTTATTTCTGATTAAAGAGCGGATAAGAAAGAAAAAAACGAATGCGTATACAATCAGTTTTGGAATAGCTGAAAGCGTAACCGCAATTCTCCGCTGCTGCTTGCCTTCTGCAAATTCAGAGAGATTGAAAGAATAAACGGCATCATAATATTTAATTTTTTTTGCTTTTTCTTCGGCAAGAGGGTAACGTGTTACAGGAGTGAAATAAATGATTGTGGATTGGAGCACATTTTTTAAATAGCCGAATAGATGAGCTTTCACATAAGCCGAGGTTGCTTCTTTGTATTTCTTTGAAACTTCAATGTAATTAATGTTGTTCTCATTAATGAACGAGTCATTCTTCATCTCGCTTATTAAATCACGGTCATTTATTCCAGCAAATTTTTTTTCAAGATCGCCAGAAATAAATTTTCTGTACACAGAAATTTTAGAAAATGGCTCATACGCTTCAATTTTTGAAGAATCTTTTATTTCATCATCATGAAAAACATTTCTGGAAAAATTCATAGCAACCCAGGTAGAAGCGGAAAAACTGCCGAATATGATATAATTTTTCACGTACCATCCGGCCACCAAAAAAATACAAACAAAAGCACTTGCTATTAACTTACCAAGTGCAGCTTGCTTTCTGTAATAAAAAAGAATGGCAATTGAGATAACAACCAGCCACGCCAAATGATACATGCTTCTGGTGAGGCACAAAACAGCAAGCGGCAAAAAAATGAAGAACGCATTGAGCCCGGTTTGCTTTTGCTGAAACCGGATTATAAAATTTGCGCTTAGCAAAAGCAGCATTGAAACAAATGTTGTGTAAAAAAGCTCCGTCTCCAAAATAAGCATTCCCGGGCTCACCAGGTATATCAAAGAAATTATTAAAGGCAGATGATTGTGAACAATTAATTTTTTCAAAATATTCAGCAGCAAAAAAACATTGATAAGAGTTATAGCCTTAAGAATTAAATTGAAGGCTAAAGGTGCGTGCGCGCCAAATAATTTCAAACCGACGCCCAACAGAAAATTAAAACCCGGCGGCTGCGCATGATCGTACCAAAGGCCTGTCAACAAATTATTCTTCAAGGTTTCAACATCAAGATATTGCCAGTACTCGTAAAGAGCGATGTAACCGAAATGAATGTCAAAAAATCGAATGACAAGCCGGGAAATAATAAACACGATGAATACAATCAACACATCTCTGCTAAAAAATTTATTTTTCATTCAAAAAATTTATTTTTTGATCAACCTTGATTAGCGCAAGCTTAGGATTTTGTCGGTTCAATAGAGTTATTACTTAATTGAAACAGCGGCAGCGAAAGGATGTTGAATAGAATAATCTCTAAATCCAAAAATAGAAAAATATTTACATAAACTTTCTGTGCTTTTACTGATATTCTCTCATAAAAAAAGAAACTTAATAGAGATTAAATCAACATTTTTATAGTATCCGGCGTTCCGGGCATCTTCGTCGCAGGCGAATATTTTTAGAACCAGAAGTTATAAAAAAACAATACTTTTTCATGGTAGTTAATTGTAGCTGAAAATTACAGATATTTTTGGTGATTAATGCAGGAACACAATGCTTACTTTTATCATATGAAAATTCAATTGATATCGATCGGTAAAAATCATGAACCGTATGTGAAAGAAGGCGTAGAAGATTTTACCAGGAGACTCTCAAAATATTTTCCTGTGGAATGGCTTATTATTGCCCCGATAAAAAATGCTGCCGCATTTTCTGAAAAAGATTTAAAAAAGAAAGAAGCAGAAATTATTTTACAAAAAATAAACAAAGAAGATTATTTGGTTGTGCTTGATGAAAAAGCAAAACAATTTTCTTCAGAGCTATTGGCAAAGTTTATTCAATCCAGAGCAAATGAAAGCACAAAAAATCTTGTATTTATGATCGGTGGCGCATTTGGCATTGATGACCAGGTACTGAACAGAGCTGATCATAAATGGTCGCTATCTCAATTAACCTTCCCGCATCAATTGGTGAGGCTTATATTAGCAGAACAATTGTACAGGGCCTGTAGCATTTTGCGCAACGAAAAATACCATCATTCATAAAAAAACAACAATGACAGTTTCGTTAATTATTATCGTGATAACCTGTATCGTATCCTTCATTGGTTTTAGCAATAGCAATGTAATTGACAAACTTATATTTTATCCGCCCGCCATTTCACAACAAAAACAATGGTACCGTTTTTTTACCTGCGGCCTCATTCATAAAGACATCCCGCATTTGGCGTTCAACATGTATGCATTATATATTTTCGGCAACGGTCGTGAACAACAAGGCGTAGAGCCGATATTTACGGCTATATTTTATGCAAAAGGCGAATTTCTTTATCTGCTGATGTATGTGCTCGCATTAGGTGTTTGCCTGCTTCCCACTTTCCAAAAAAACAAAACTAATTATTACTACAAAAGCCTCGGTGCTTCCGGTGCCGTTTCTGCCGTTGTGTTCGCATATATTTTGCTTGATCCAATGAGGGGCGTGGGATTGATTTTTATTCCGGTTTTTATTCCGGGGTTTTTATTTGGGGGGGTATATCTTCTCATATCTTATTTGCTTGACAGAAGAGGCGGCGGCGGCATCAATCATTCAGCGCATATTTGGGGAGCTTTATTTGGGATTGTTTACCTGATTATCTGCTGCTATTTGTTTTCAAGTTATCCGGTGCTTCAAAAATTTATTGATCTGGTGCAAAATTTTGACATCAGGCATATGTTCTCTACTTACTAAAACTGATCAATAAAATATTTTTTGTTTGTTGCGTTATTTTGAAACGTTCGTCAATGCGCATATCAACCACCCAAATTATTTTTTTTCTCATTTCAATTACCCAGGTTTTTTCTTTTTCTGTTTTGGAGAGTTTGCTGTCAATAAAAAAGCGGGAGAGCTTTTTCTTTTTTTTCATTCCCAACGGATAAAAATAATCGCCCTGTTTCCATTTGCGCAATAGCAGCGGGAATTTTATGTTGTCCGCATCAAGCTGAGCAATTTTATTTGTAGCCTGCAATTTGTGGCTGGAAGCCGCAACGATTTCAAATTGAAAACATCCTCCATCGACCCGCAATTGACCGCTCGGTTCATCAATAACAATATGCGTTGCCTCTTGAAGATTGTTCGGCGAAATAACAAGCCATTTCCGGTTTTTAATAATACGATGAGTTGGCGACTGAATATATTTTCCTGATTCGCCTTCCAAAAAATGAATCACTTCATCAACCTGGTGTGGCGAGAATTGATATTCTTTGATGATTTCATATATAATTGTTGTCATCGGCCCCGATTTTTTCAATTTCAAAATCGGGATATGAATTTCATTTCTTTTTTGTTCAATCAAATTTTTCTTATGCCTGTCGATAGATTGCTTATAAAGAATTTCTATATCACGAAAACGGTGAATATTATTTGCAAGATTATTTAATGCTGAGGGATATATTTTCTCAATCAAGGGAATTAAGTGATGACGAAAATAATTGCGTGAATATTTATCGGACTCATTAGAGCTGTCTTCGACCCATTGAAGATTATTTTCAACAGCAAATTTTTTAATTTCTTCTTTTGTTGCAAATAATAACGGCCGGATAATTTTCCCTTGTTTTGGCAAAATGCCGCGCAACCCCGCAATGCCAGTGCCTTTGAAAAAATTCATCAAAACAGTTTCTATGTTGTCATCGAGGTGGTGAGCAGTAACAATGTGGCAAATAGCGGATGGTGAATAGTGTGCGCCATTTACCATTGACCATCCGGTATTGACTATTTCTCCAAACCATTTATATCTCAATTCTCTGGCAGCAACCTGAACAGAAATTTTTTTCTCGTTTGCATATTTTTCTGTGTCGAATTTTTTTACAAAAAAAAACTTCTGGTATTTATCGGCAAGTTGCTTTACAAAATTTTCATCATGATCACTTTCCGCTCCGCGCAATTGAAAATTGCAATGGGCTAATGCAAAATCAAACCCTGCACGATCGCATAATTCACAAAGTACGACAGAGTCTACGCCACCGCTTACCGCAATTAATAACCCATCTTTTTGCTGAAAAAGGTTTTCCTGAAAATTATAATCCTGAAACCTGCGAAGCAAATCTGTCATCATTAAAATATTTTTATCAGCTTATGTTTTGCAATCCATAGGTTCGCCATTTTTAAAAAAGATTTAAGAAGTTAGATCCTCGCAAGCAGCTTGAAGTTCGTTATATGCGTGATGATCTGCGGCTTTTTTTGCCGCAGCCATTCCCTTTTCATACCATTGAATTGCCAAATCAGTTTCGCCTGAGTTTTCCAATAATTTTCCAAGGTGATAATAAGAACCGATATAACCTGGTTCGCGATTCAAAATATCTTCAAATAAAATCCTTGCCTGTGTGTGGTCTCCAATTTTTATATATTCTAAAGCCAGTGCATGCTGCAGAAAACTATCCGACGGGTTTGATTGCAAAAATTCTTTCAACTTTTCAATGCGTTCCATCCTTCAACATAATTTTTTTATTTTGCACAACTTATTGAACACAACGCTTATCTTTGCATTAGTTGCATAAACAACCTTATTATTCTTCAAAATATTGAGCCAATGAAATTATTAGTGTGCATCAGCAAAACGCCTGATACCACGGCAAAAATAGCCTTCAAAGATAACAATACGAAATTCGCGACAGACGGCGTACAGTGGATAATCAATCCATACGATGAATGGTATGCACTTGTTCGTGCCATTGAATTGAAAGAAAAAGATGCTTCTTCAACTATTCATTTGGTGACCGTTGCGGCGGCAGATACCGACCCGATTATTCGAAAAGCGCTTGCACTTGGCGGAGATGAAGCCATACGCATAAATGCAGATAGCCATGACAGTTACTACATTGCTTCACAAATTGCTGAAGTTGCAAAACAAGGCAGTTATGATATTATTTTTACAGGAAAAGAAACCATTGATTACAATGGTTCCTCTATTGGGGGCATGTTAGCCGAGCTGCTAAACTGCCTTATATGTCGCTTGCAACGAAATTTGAATTGAATGGAACAACGGCAATGGTTACCCGAGAAATTGAGGGTGGCGAAGAAACAGACGAAGTTTCATTGCCGGTTGTTGTAAGCTGTCAAAAAGGAGTTGCTGAACAGCGCATCCCCAACATGAAAGGCATTATGAGCGCAAGAACAAAGCCTTTGAAAGTTATTGAACCGGCGGCTATTGATGCATTAACTTCAGTAGTTTCATTTGAATTGCCACCTGCAAAAGCCGGCGTTAAATTAATTCCGGCTGATAACCCTGCCGAGCTTGTAAGATTATTACATGAAGAAGCTAAATTAATTTGAAAATATGAAAATTGCTCAATAGCTCAATGGAGGAATTGTGCAATTTCCAAATTGAGAAATCTTAAAACTGTTATATGTCTGTTCTTATTTTCATTGATCATGCCGATGGCCACATAAAAAAATCAGCGCACGAAGCTTTAAGTTATGGCGCTAAGATTGCCGAGCTGACAGGAACAACTGCTGAAGGAATTTTGCTCGGAACTGTATCAGACGACCTATCCTTCCTTGGAAAATACGGAGTAAAAAAAGTATATCAGGTCAACAATGAATCATTGAATCATTTGGATTCACAGCTTATTACAAATGTGCTTGCGGAAGCAGCGAATCAAACTGGCGCAAAAATAATTGTGTTCTCCAACAATATAACCGGAAAAGCAGTGGCGCCAAGGCTTTCAGCGAAACTAAAAGCAGGCCTGGTTTCGGGCGCTATTGCCCTGCCTGACACAGGCAACGGTTTTTCTGTAAAGAAAACGGTTTTCTCCGGCAAAGCATTCGCAAATATTTCGATTAACTCAGACATAAAAATTATTTCGCTCAACCCAAATTCATATCATGTGGCAGAAGGCAGCGGAACCGCTGAAGTCCTCACACTAAATGTAACTGTAGAAAACCCTAAAATAAAAACCGTTTCAACAACAAAAGCATCTGGCGAAGTCCCTTTAACCGAAGCTGATATTGTTGTTAGCGGTGGCCGCGGCTTAAAAGGCCCGAAAACTGGGGGATGATTGAAGAGCTTGCGAAATTGCTGGGCGCAGCCACAGCGTGCAGCAGGCCCGTTGCTGATGCGCACTGGCGGCCTCACAACGAGCATGTTGGGCAAACCGGGATCGCAATTGCCCCGAACCTGTATATTGCTATCGGCATCTCTGGCGCCATACAACATTTGGCCGGCGTGAACAGAAGCAAGACAATTGTTGTTATAAACAAGGATCCTGAAGCCCCGTTTTTTAAGGCTGCGGATTATGGCATTGTGGGCGATGCTTTTGAAGTAGTTCCGAAAGTGATTGAAGCGGTCAAAAAATTAAAAGCTTAAACAAATTTTAGCGAATTAAAGCGATTGAAGCAACAAAATTTTATTTTCAAAGCCTTCCAAGTTTTTGGAAGGCTTTAATTTTTATATTTGCTTTTTAGAAAACATTAAAGCAGAAGGCTTCAGGTTTATGAAAAAAATAGAACTGGAAATAGTGGCGCTTTCTCACAGTATTACACAGACGCATTCTTATGCTGTGGTGATGGGCGAAGTGAACGGTCTCCGGCGGTTGCCGATTGTGATAGGCGGGTTTGAGGCGCAGGCAATTGCCGTTGCGCTTGAGAAAATGCACCCCAGCCGCCCGCTCACGCACGACCTGATGAAAAATTTCATGAGCGCATTCAACATCGATCTGCAGGAAGTAATTATTTGCGATCTGCAAGAAGGCATTTTTTACTCTAAGCTTGTTTGCTTTAGCGAGCACGATACGGTTGAAATTGATTCACGGACTTCAGATGCGCTAGCGCTGGCCGTCCGCTTCGGCTGCCCCGTTTATACTTACGAGCATATTCTGGAAAGCGCAGGGATTTTAATGGAAGACAGCTCATCAAAAAAGAAAAAAATTGCATCTTCCCCAACTACTGAAACCACGCCACGCGAAGACCTGCACGGCCTTTCGCTCGAAGAATTGAACACATTGTTAAATGAAGTGCTGGAACAAGAAGATTATATCAGGGCTATTTCCATACGCGATGAAATTAACAAGCGCAGGCAAAAACAATAACACACCATTTGTGCCAACCCGGCTTTCGATTTAATAAAGGCTAATTATTTCAATAATCGGGCAAGCTTTCTATAAAGTTTTCTTCTACATTAGCGAATGGTTTCTTTCCCCAATTGCAAAATAAATCTCGGCCTTCAGGTTGTTGGTAAAAGAGCAGACGGCTATCACGATCTTGAAACCATTTTTTATCCCATTCATTTAAAAGATATAATCGAAATAATTCCTGACAATAGTTTTGAGTTTACAGTTTCCGGGCTCGCTATTAATGGAAAAGAAGATGACAATTTATGTTATAAAGCCTATCATCTTCTCAAGAAAGATTTCCCTTGGTTACCAAATATAAAATTGTGGCTTCATAAACATATACCAATGGGAGCCGGCCTTGGCGGGGGCTCAGCAGATGGCGCATTTGCATTAAAGCTTTTGAATGAAAAACTCAATCTTAATTTATCAATACAACAACTTATCGGTTATGCATCACAGTTAGGAAGCGATTGCCCTTTCTTTATTTTGAATAAACCTTGTTTTGCCAAGGGGCGTGGAGAAGTTTTAGAACCTGTTGAATTGAATTTATCTGATTATTCATTTGCGATCGTTTGCCCGGATATTCACATCAGCACTGCATGGGCTTTTTCGCAAATAAATATGAAAACTTCAGCAAGAAAACTCACTGAAATAATTTTTCAGCCGATAGAAAAATGGAAGAATGAATTGCAAAACGATTTCGAAAAACCTATTCTCGAAAAACACCCTGAACTAAGTAAAATCAAAGAGCAGTTATATGCCGAAGGCGCTTTGTATGCTTCTATGACAGGCAGCGGTTCTGCATTTTATGGAATTTTCAAACGTGGATGCGCTCCTGCAAAAAGCGCTTTCGCTGATTATTTTTATTGCATCGTTTAAATTTTTCAGCATAAAAATTTCTTTCCGGCTCTTCTTAAAAAGTGCTTCAACTTTATTCTATGGAAGGAAAACATTATCTTGCGCCAAATTTCTATTTCAGTGTCAAGCGCACATATTACAAACTTTCTTAGCAGAAATCTTGATTTTCTCGATCACCATTAGGAGAGCGCAATTTCTTTCGCATTAAAATTGTTCGTACTGCACATTCTATTTCTTCATTTCGTTTTAAAAAATTAAATCATGCAACCTGTTTCTGCAATAAATAACAAAAGCAATTATTATTTTGATCTTGAAGATAAATATGGCGCTCACAATTATCATCCATTGCCAGTGGTATTGAATAAAGGCGAAGGCGTTTATGTTTGGGATGTTGAGGGAAAAAAATATTATGATTTTTTAAGCGGTTATTCAGCGGTTAACCAAGGGCACTGCCACCCAAAAATTATTGCTGCCCTTATTGAACAGGCACAAAAACTTACCCTTACTTCACGTGCGTTTTACAGCAATCTTTTAGGAGAATATGAAGAGTTCATTACAAATTATTTTGGGTACGATAAAGTATTGCCCATGAATACCGGTGTTGAAGCTGTTGAAACTGCCATCAAGCTATGCCGCCGCTGGGGTTATGCTGTGAAAGGCATTGAAGAGAACAAAGCAAAGATAATTGTGTGCAAAAATAATTTTCACGGCCGCACTACTACAGTAATCTCATTCAGCAGCGATCCGTCTTCTTACAATAATTTTGGCCCTTTCACAGCAGGTTTTGAAATTATACCATATAATAACCTGGCTGCATTGTCAATTGCTCTGCAGGATAAAAATGTAGCAGGCTTTTTAGTTGAGCCAATTCAGGGCGAAGCCGGTGTAGTAGTGCCAGACGAAGGATACCTGGCCAAAGCAAAACAGTTTTGCGAAGATGCGAAGGTGCTTTTTATTGGCGATGAGATACAGACCGGTTTATGCCGCACCGGCAAAATGCTGGCATGTGATCATGAAAATGTGAGGCCGGATATTTTAATTCTTGGCAAAGCCTTAAGTGGCGGCGTTTTGCCAATATCCGCAGTTTTAGCCAACAATGAAATAATGCTCACTATAAAACCCGGCGAACACGGCTCAACTTATGGAGGCAATCCGCTTGCAAGCAAAGTTGCCATTGCAGCATTGTCTGTGTTAAAAGACGAAAAGATGATGGAAAATGCTGAAGCAATGGGCGCGTTTTTCAGAGAAGAGCTAGGCAAGATAAAGTCTCCTTATATTTCTTCTATTCGTGGAAAAGGCCTGTTAAACGCCATCATTATTAAGCATGAAAATGAAGATGCTTCCTGGAATTTATGCCTTTCTCTAAAAGAAAACGGATTGTTGGCGAAGCCAACGCATGGCGATAAAATCAGATTGGCGCCTCCATTAACAATCACAAAAGATCAGATCAGTGAATGTGTTTCTATCATTGATAAAAGTTTGGACATACTAAAGGATTAATGCTTTCCGTTAAATTATTGGTCTGACCTTGGAATTGACGAATGTTCAATGTTTGTGGCCTCCTATTTTTTTGAATTGCATTAATATCCATGATAAAATCCATTTTAATATCCCTGAAGCGCGTATTCGCGAGCTTGTACTTTTTATTCTTCCTCAACGGTTTCCTTATTGCTTCTATTTTTTATTTTAAAATAGAAGCAAATTATGAAAACAAGCTTTTTGAAGTGATCCAAAAAAACATTGATAAAAAAATTGATGCAAACGACACAAAGGATTCTGTGCTGATAAAAATTATGCAGACCTGCAATAACATGCTTTGCAACAGGGCAACAATATTTGCTGGAAGTGGCAATGATCTGGAAGGCTTAAAAGCCGATTTTTTTCATCCGGCAACCATTGACCTTATGACGGCGAACGGCGCCTGTGGCAGCTATTCCTTAGTGCTTGCGAGAATTTTGCAAAACTACCATTTCCCTGTTCGCATTGATCAGATGAAAGCAAACAGCCGATATGGATCGCACAACATAATCGAAGTAAATGTGAACTCGAAATGGATCGTATTGGACCGCTGTTCAATCTTTATTTTATTAAGCCCAACGGTAGTGGACTTGCCAGTTTTGATGATGTAAAAAATAATTGGCCCTATTATAGAACAATATTGCCAGAGGGTTATGACAGCTCATATAATTATGCAGATGTGAGGTATACCAATTGGAATAAGGTCCCGTTTGTAATGCCAGCGATAAAAAAAATGCTGGACTTTTTTTTAACCAAAAAAAGAGCGGAGACCATTTCACTGAGGGTACATTTCCTGCGCATATACGATTTTTTCTTTTACCTCACTTTGTTAATGTGCATCCCAATATCAATTTTTACGACAAGGAAATTTATCATTTTAAAACTTATTCCCGTACAGAGCAAAAATGCAGTTTATAGCGAGCCTAAAACATTTATTGTAACGAAGCTTGAAAAGATTGCTTAGTTTTCAAAGCCACGCTCAGGAGCTGAACCAGCCCACACAGCACTGTTTTAATAATAGCTATATTTGGCGAAACAAAACTTTCATATGCTCAAGATTGGCATTTTTGGAGCAGGCCACTTAGGAAAATTCCACCTCAACAATTGGAAAGAAATAAAGGGCATTGAATTGGTAGGCTTTTTTGACCCGGACGATTCCATTGCAAAAGATATCGAAGAAAAGTATAAAATAACCCGCTTTTTAAATGACGATGAACTAATAGAAGCTTCGGATGCAATTGACATAATAGCGCCAACAAATTTCCATTTTGATATATGCAAAAAAGCAATAAGGAAAGGGAAACATGTTTTTGTAGAAAAGCCTTTGGCAAACACAATGGATGAAGCAAAAGAATTGGTGAACCTTGTAAAAGAATCGAACATAAAACTTCAGGTTGGCCACGTTGAGCGCTTCAACCCTGCCTATCTTTCTATTCAAGAGATCCATATCGCACCCATGTTCATAGAAGTGCACAGGCTTGCACAGTTCAACCCAAGGGGCACCGAAGTGAGCGTGATCTTGGATCTGATGATACATGACATCGATATAATTTTGAGCCTTGTTAAAAGTGAAGTGAAAAATATATCGGCAAACGGAGTTGCAGTAATGACCGAAACACCAGACATTGCAAGCGTGCGGATTGAATTTAATAATGGCTGCGTCGCTAATCTCACATCAAGCCGGATATCAATGAAAAAAATGAGAAAAATGAGGCTTTTCCAAAAAGATGCATACATAGGGATGGATTTTCTGAATAAAAAAACAGAGATCATTAAATTAAAAACACCTGCCGATATTGATGCTTTTTCGTTTGACATTGACACTGTAAATGGAAAGAAAACAATTGCTGTTTCAAACCCACAGATACCGGAAGTAAACGCAATAAAAATGGAATTGGAAAAATTTCGCGATGCCATCATCAATAACACAATCCCGGTTGTTTCAGAAGTTGATGGCTTCAGAGCAATGGAGGTTGCTCATATGATTCTTCAAAAAATAAAATACAGCACCATTACTAACTGATAGATGAATGCCGATACCTAAACAGATACATATTGGCTGGTACATTTTCAGCGATTACCTTGCCGCTGTTATAACCTGGATCATTCTATATTTTACCAGAAGGATGCTTTTGCATGAACCGATTTTCATAGACAATACAATTTATCTGAATAACAGGTTCTGGCTTGGCATATCATTGATCCCCGTATGTTGGCTTATCTTTTACGCCATGATTGGCTCTTACAATTCCATGTATAAAAAATCAAGGCTTAATGAAGTAACAATTACTTTTATATGCAATATTATCGGCTGTACGATTATCTTCTTTTCAATTGTCATCAACGATCCTCAAACTGATTACAGATATTATTACAAAGCATATTCCGCGTTTATAATATCCGGCTTTTTTTTTACAGTTACGGGAAGATGGATTTTACTCAACATCACAAAAAGCCAGCTCACAAAAGGCGCCATAAAATTCAACACACTATTGGTGGGGAGCAATTCGGTGGCAACCCGCACTTTTAAAGACACGAATGAAGGGCTGCTTTCAATTGGCTATCATTACACGGGCTACTTAAGCAATGAAAATATCAATGGCATCAGCAAGCAATTGAAACAGCTTGGCAAAATTGACGATATGGAAGCCGCTATCGACAAAAATAATATTGAGCTTGTAGTAATCGCCATGGAAAAATCTGAAAAAGAACAAGTAGAAAAAATTATTGAAAGGCTCAGTGAAAAAGATGTGGAAATTAAAATTGTGCCCAATATGCTCGACATCCTATCAGGTTCTGTAAAAACAAGCAATGTGTTCGGCGCAATGCTATCAGATATACAAACAAGCCTGATACCAACATGGCAGCAAAACTTCAAGCGGATGACAGATGTTGTTTTTTCTATTCTGGCCGTCATCTTTTTATCACCATTAATTATATATGCAGCACTTCGTGTTCGGTTAACATCTTCCGGCCCTGTCATATATTCACAGGAGCGCATCGGATATAAAGGAAAGAAATTTATTATTTACAAATTTCGCTCGATGATCAACGATGCAGAAAAAAATGGCCCTGCATTATCTTCATTAGATGACCCGCGAATAACAAAATGGGGAAAGGTAATGCGCAAGTGGCGCATCGACGAGCTACCGCAATTGTGGAATATCATTAAAGGCGAAATGAGCCTTGTAGGCCCCCGGCCGGAAAGACAATTTTATATCAGCCAGATTCTTCAGCAAGAACCTTATTTCCGGTACCTGCTAAAAGTAAAACCCGGCCTAACTTCATGGGGCATGGTGCAATATGGCTATGCAGAAAACGTTGAAGAGATGATAGTAAGGATGAAATATGACCTTATCTATATCGAAAACATTTCGCTGGCGCTCGACTTTAAAATAATGTTCCACACTTTAAGGATTATTTTTAAGGGCAAAGGGCGATAAACAAATGAAGCGTGAAAAAATTTCTGCTGATCTTCGCTTACTGGTTACCGTTAACAGCCCTGGCGCAAAAAACTTATTGGCAGCAGGAAGTTAATAATACGATTGATGTTTCATTAAACAGCATCGAACGAACATTGGATGGCTTTATAAAAATTCAATACACAAATAATTCTCCCGATACTCTTGGCTTCATTTGGTTTCATCTTTGGCCTAACGCATTTAAAACTGATAGAACTGCTTTCAGCGAACAAATGCTTGAAAACGGCAAAACCAGTTTTTATTTTTCTGATAAAGAACAAAGAGGCTATATAAATCGGTTAGACTTTCGCGTGAATGGAACTGAGGCAAAAACGGAAGATCATCCCCTGTATATTGATGTCGCCAAAGTAATACTGCCAAAGCCTTTATTGCCTGGCCATCAGATAGAAATCACAACTCCTTTTCATGTAAAACTTCCTTACAATTTTTCAAGAGGCGGTTATATTGGCCACTCTTTTCAAATTACACAATGGTACCCAAAACCTGCAGTGTATGATAACAGGGGTTGGCATGAAATGCCTTATTTGGACCAGGGAGAATTTTATAGCGAGTTCGGCAATTTTGATGTGCGTATAACATTGCCCAAAAATTATGTTGTTGCCGCAACCGGCGAGCTGCAAAATGAAGAAGAGGAAAAATGGATGTTGACAAGAACCAAAGAAACGACAAGCAAAAAACAAGAGATAAGAGTTGGCAGTCAGAAACCAAAACAAACGCCGAATCATAAAATTCAAGTCACAAATAACAAACCACAAATTCTTATCACTGAAACCAAAACACTTCAGTTCAAGCAAAATAACATTCACGACTTTGCATGGTTCGCTGATAAAAATTTTGCGGTCGCTCATGACACACTTCAACTTACATCAGGAAAAATCGTTGATGTATATTCCTATTATCTGCCTGAAAGAAATTCTTCGTGGAAAAAATGCATACAATTTATAAAGAATGCTGTGCGCTTTCATTCAACATCAATAGGAGAATATCCATATAATGTTGTTAGCGCCGTTGAAGCAAAAACCGGCCTAGGCGGTGGAATGGAATACCCAACAATAGCAAGCATTCCAACATCGCTGCCAGAAAAAAAATTAGAAGAAGTGATTGAACATGAAATAGGGCATAACTGGTTTTATTCAGCATTGGCAAACAACGAACGTGAACATGCATGGCTGGATGAAGGCATGAATACATTTTATGATTATAAATTTAGCTGGCAGAATGGTTCACAATTTCAATTTATCAATATCAAAGCTCCACTGCTGCAAAGAAAAATGCCATACGATGCTGTGCCTGTTTTGGAACGAACTTTTGAAACTATTAAAAAAGATCAGCCAATTTCAACAAGCTCTGAAGAGTTTTCATACGCGAATTATGGCTTAATGGCTTATGAAAAAACTGCGGAGTGGGTGAAGATGCTGGAAAATAATTTAGGCGCGGATGTATTTGCCAATTGCATGAAAGAATATTACAGACAATGGCAATTCAAACATCCTTATCCTGAAGATTTTAAAAAAATAGTAGAAAATGTAAGCGGAAAAAATGTTGATTCGATTTTTTTATTGCTGAACAAAAAAGGATTGCTGGAAGAAACAAAAAGAAAAACTAAGCTAACTTTTTTGTTCAATGCAAAAGAGACCAATAAATATAATTACATTTCCGTTGCACCTGCTGCCGGATATAACATGTACGATAAATTTATGATTGGCGCAGTTATTCACAATTATGATCTTCCGCCAAATAAATTACAATTCATTATCGCTCCTCTGTATGCCACCAATAGCAAGCAGTTCAACGGAATCGGCGACATCAGCTATTCATGGTATCCTGATAACAGTTTTCAAAAAATAAAAGTTGGATTGAACGGTGCAAGATTTTCAACGATGTCGGGCATTGATAGCAATAGCAATAATATTTTCGGAGGTTTTTATAAGATTGTCCCGTCTGTTCGGTTCATTTTAAAAAACAACAATGCCAGAAGCTCTGTCGAAAAATGGATTGACTTCAGGACTTATATAATTGGCGAAAAAGGTTTCAATTATTTATTAAAAAAATCTGACTCAAATTATTATCCTGCAGAACAAAATTATTCAACCCGCTATTTGAATCAGCTCACTTTTAATATTGAGGATTATCGCGTTCTGTATCCTTACAATGCACAATTTCAAATTCAACAGGCTAGCGAGTGGTATCGCCTGAATTTCACCACAAATTATTTTTTCAATTATTCAAAAGGCGGCGGAATGAGTGTGAGGCTCTTTGCTGCAAAGTTTGGCTATCTGGAACAAAAAACTGCTGCCAATGAATTTGCCACTTATTCTTACCAACCGAAGTTAACTGCCTCTATCGGCAGTGATGACTATACTTATAGCAATTATTTTATTGGCAGAAACGAATTTGAAGGATTTGCCAGCCAGCAAATAATGATGAGGGATGGCGGATTGAAATTGAGAACAGACGTGTTTCAAAATTTGCAAGGAAGATCTGACAATTGGGTTGCGGCTATGAATTTTAATACAACACTTCCTGCAAGCATCATCCCGAAACAGGTTCCGCTAAAAGTTTTTTTTGATATCGGCACTTACGCTGATGCGTGGGGCAACAGTGCACCAACTAGCAAGTTTTTATATGTCGGCGGCTTGCAATTGTCGCTGATAAAAAATATCATCAACATTTATGCCCCGCTAATTTATAGCAGCGATTTCAGCAGCCAGTTGAAATCATTAAGCACTGAAAATAATTTTTTCAAAAAGATTTCTTTCAGCATAGACATTCAAAATATTAATTTGAGAAGGATTAACAGAAATATTCCTTTTTAGATGGGCAGCGCATCTGATATATATTATCTTCCGCAAAACAAAATCGATAAATTAAAATGGGATGCCTGCATTGACAATGCAGGCAATGGCCTGATTTACGCATACTCATACTATTTGGATGCCATGTCAAAGAATTGGGATGCGCTTGTGCTGAACGATTATGAAGCCGTGATGCCGCTTACATGGAACAAAAAATACGGGGTTTATTATTTGTATCAGCCTGCATTCACAGCGTCTCTTGGAGTTTTCGGCAATCACCTCACGGAAATATTAATAGAAGATTTCATTCAATCTATTCCCAAAAAATTTAAATTGATAGAAATTGCTTTGAACCATGGAAATACGTTCAGCACTGCTTCCCATTCTATTAAGATCAGAAATAACTACATTCTTTCTTTGAATAAAAATTACAGCGAACTGCAATCGGCATATAAAGAAAACATCAGAAGAAATATTAAGAAAGCGCTGCAGCTTGGATGCACAGTTAAAATAAACATTTCTGTTTCAGACATCATTGATCTTTCGAAACCTGCAATGCAGCAATTGACAAATGTGCAGGAAGATGATTATATTAATTTTCAAAAGCTTTATCAATTGCTTCATCAGCAAAACAAAGCTGTTACATACGGAGTATATTCGCCAAATAACGAGCTTGTTGCTTCATGCGTTTATTTCTTTTCTCATAACAGGGCTTATTATATTCTGGTAGGCAATCATCCAAACAGCAAAACGATGGGCGCATCACATTTTTTAATCGACAGTTTTATCAAAGACTATTCAAGTCAAAACCTCATACTTGATTTCGAGGGTTCTGACATTCGCAATCTTGCTTTCTTTTACAGCAGCTTCGGAGCAAACGTTGAAGCATATCCGTTTTTAAAAATCAATAATCTTCCAAGCTGGGTCAAGTGGGTCAAGAATTAAGAAACGGCAAATCTAAAAGCGTGAGCTTTCCATTTCTCTTTCTTCTAAAATCCGCTGTGCCACCATCAAATCAATGGGCTTGGTTATTTTAATATTGCTTGCTTCGCCCGCTATTAAATTTATTTTTTCTCCTGCCATTTCTGCAACAGTTGCCTCATCTGTGAATGACTCATCGTAAGGCTGATCAAATGCTTTTTTAAGTATTGTGCTTTTAAATGTTTGCGGCGTTTGTATGATGTGAACTTTATCTCTGTCGATGATTACATTGCCATTGTGCGTTTCAACACGTATAGAATCAACCGGTTTTATGGCAGGAATTGCATTCCCTTTTACAAGCGTTTCTTCATAACAACGCGCAATCAGAGTTTTCCGTTATAAGACAACGAACACCATCATGAACAAAAACAACAGATTCATCTTCCACATACTTCAATCCGTTTTTTACAGAATGAAAACGTGTATCTCCGCCCGCTGTAATTTTTATTCTGTTTTCGTCAGATGTTGATTTGACAATTGTTTCAGCAGTGGATGCATATTCATCAGCAACTACTAAAATTATTTCCATATCGCTGAATGCATTCAGAAAAACATTCAGCGTATGCAGCAGAATCGGTTTTTCATTCAATAATAAATATTGCTTCGGCATTGCGTTCCCCATGCGAGTGCCAGAGCCTGCAGCAACTATAACGGCAAATTTTTTCAGATAGAAAATTTTAAGCTCAAAAATTATGAAAGCAAGAATTTAGAAACAAATGAATGATAAATGAAGTTATTGAAATTGGTTTCTCCTGAACAAATAATTTATCAGCGATAAAGCGCAACTTCTTCGCTCCCGTCGCTGCTTTGCATAGCACGGTACATGCCCGCACTGTTGAAAACCATTGCAGCGTTGCCTTTCGCGTCAACGCCAATCATGCCGCCTTCACCATTGATCTTCATCAGCTTTTCATTCACTACAATATTCATCGCTTGCTGCAACGTGCAGCCTTTGTATTCCATGAGGCAACTTACATCATAAGCTGCAACTGTTCGTATGAACATTTCGCCGTGGCCTGTGCAAGAAATACCACAGGTTTTATTATTGGCATAAGTACCGCTGCCAATTAGGGGGCTGTCGCCAATACGCCCATACTTTTTATTTGTCATGCCACCGGTGCTGGTTGCGGCAGCAATATTTCCTTGCTGATCGCAGGCAACTGCTCCGACAGTGCCAAATTTTTTATCCTTCATCAATTCTTCCAGTCGCTGATGCGTATGGTCGAGAGAATAATTATCTGAGTCGCGTATTTCTTTCCATTGATCGTACCTGAACTGAGAGAAAAAATATTCATCCGGTTCAAGCTTCACTCCTTGTTTAATAGCAAAATCGTTTGCTCCTTTTCCACTTAAAAAAACGTGATTGCTATTGCGCATCACTTCTGCAGCCAGCTCAATAGGGTTGCGCACGTTGCGAACGCCTGCAACGGAGCCTGCGTCCAACGTGCTGCCATCCATAATCGCAGCGTCCATTTCCTGCACGCCCTTTTTGGTGAATACAGATCCGCGGCCAGCGTTGAATAGTACATTGTCTTCCAGTATTACCAATGCAGCTTTCACGGCATTCACTGCAGAGCCTTCTTCTTCAAGAACCGCATAACCCGCTTCCAGTGCAGTTTTCAGCCCCTCTGTATAAGCTTTCTCTAAATCGGGTGTCATATCTTCTTTTACAATAGTGCCTGCACCTCCATGAATAGCTATTGTGAATTTTGACATATTGTTTCAAAAATGTTCGAGCGAAAATAGAAAATTTAGCGACTGATAATTTTGAATCTTTTTCAGCAAAGCTTGAACGGATGCTAAGCTCTTTCTTATTTTGTTGCAAACTTACTGATCGGCATTCTTTGTTATTATGCTTCAGGCATCAGGAATTTTGTCAAGAGGATGCTCAACCGAATGGTGGAAATTTTTGCCTGTTACAAGAGAAAGCATATCCTCAAGAATATTATTGTATAATTTTTTCTACTCTTGCAAGCTTTCCATCTTCATTAATGCCTTCCAATATTACTCTCATTACTTTGGTAATATCATTATTATAAAATTTAATCACAATTTTTCGGTTGTCCTTATCCGTTAGTATAAATGGTTTCCAAAAAAGAGTTGTGCGCGTATCTTCTCCGGGCAATTGCGTATTTGCATTCCCATAATCAGGAGAATAGAATTCTTTCATGACAGAATATCCTATCACCTGCGCTCTGTTCAAGCCCTTGAAGCTTTCGTCATTGTTTCTTGCCTCAGTTCCTTTTTTTGTATAAACTACAATTGCCCCACCTGCGCTACCCAAAATTGCGCTGGAAGCCGGGCTTAACACTTTGACGTAAGCGATATCCGACACATTGGTATTTTTTAAAAGACTGGCATCGGTCTGCATTTCATTCAAATACAAAGTGGGTGTTGACCCGCGCCATTGTAATGATGGCGTAGGCCCTGAATTGTTAATGATCAACCCTGCAACTTTTCCCTGTAAATAAGCAAATATGTCCATGCTCGATGACGCAAACGGATCGTTTGCAAAATCAAAAGCGTAGGCATCGCCACCGCTAAATAAACCTGATGCGTATTCTTCATCAAGTTTCTGTGTAGGAGATTTTGCCTTAGCTGTTACAGTTACAGCGGTTAAAGTTTTTACTTTATTCAAGTCAAAGTTTTTCCTTGCATTTTCTTCAACAAAAAATCTGTTGCGCTTCAAAATAGACGAATCTGCAGCAACCCAGGCATCATTGGCAATTGACAAAGGTTTTACTCTTCTATAATCGCGGAGCAACCCCGAGCTAAATGTAACCGCAGCTTCATCTGAAAGCTTTCGGTTTATATTGAATTGATAATACGCTTTTGCAGTGTCAAAAAAAACGAGCCCTGAAACACCAAACTTTCCGCCGGATAGATGAGCCACCTGCAATAACTGTGTGCTTGAATCCTTTTTCTTAAGAAAAACATTCAGCAATTCATCTTTCGCAATGCGCGAGGGGTCTACGCCCAACACTTCAACATTTAGCGAAAGATGGTTCTGATCAATATACTTTATGACCGGAGTTTTTGCTTTGGCAAGCTGATCCCATTTGAAGCGCCGCCAGCCATTTGTGAGCATTACCAGATCTAAATAATGTGCCACGCTATCTGAAACATTCAAAAAATAATAGTACGGATTATAGACATGCCCTTTTATATCTCCAGTAAAAAGCATTCGGGAAATAATATTGTCATTGTCCGGATTATTGCCATCTGCCAAAGCATCGGTAACAGCTAATGATAAATTAGAGCGCAATGTGTCCGGCAAATTTATTTCTATCGTATTGCTGCCTCTTTTAGATGTGTTCTTAATTGCAACCAGAACATCGGGCTTGAATTCAAATTCGTGATTATTTACAAAAACTACTCGTTCAGCAAGGGGAAGATTACTTGAGTTGAAAACTGTTACTTGCAGAACACCAGATGGCAATTGATCAACAGGTATTGAGCCGCCGCTCATAAAATTATCATTGAGGTTTATTTTTGCTTTGTAAACCATGTGCTGGTGCATATGAGCAATGATAACAAACTGGTCATCGCCATTTTTTTCATTTGACCTTGCTATGCTGAATAAAATTTTTTTATTTGCGGGAATAAGCCTGAGCACTACTCCGGTATTTTTAATTGGCGGTAGCGGAGTAGTATGCTCGTTTAAATATTCATCGGTCCAAACGGCATAAAGCGAATCATCCTTATCTGGCGTAAGCACGATACTTCCCATGCCATCGTGCACCGACGCAAAATTTCCTATTTCTTTGGCCGTTTTGTCTTTGATTACTCCTTTTACAGAAACAGGCAGGCCTAATGCATCTTCTGCCTTAAAAGCGATATTGTTATCTACACCCGCAATAAAATCGCCTCCTTCCGGAAAAAACCGCAACCTGACTTCTGCTTTGGCTTTTGATGCCGGCGAGTCTGGCTTTGAATTAACGAGGCGTATGTCTTTCTCATAAATAAAAGAAGTATCAAAGTTCAGCATCCATGCAGTATATGCCCTGAAATGAAGATGCTTGCTTTTCAAGTCTTTCGGTAAATCAAAACTGCCTGCCGCTGTTGATTCAAATAATGGAGAAGCTTTTCTTTGCAATACATTGCCATCCGCATCTGATAATTCTGCATAGAAATTAACGCTTACAGAACTAGGGAATGCGCCTGCAAAAATGTAAGCCTTAAACCAAATGGTTTCTCCAGGATTATAGACGCTTTTATCGAAATGCACATAGGCTTTTTCTTGTGGGAAATTGTCAGCGTACACACTCATCATCGAATCAATTTTTTGAGCGTTTAAAAAAAGCGGCATCAAAAAAATAAAAAATAAAAAAATTATTTGGCTGATGTTATTCTTAATGTTCATATCCAGATTTTTCAAAGTCATCAAAAAGGCAAGAAAAAATTTAATTTCGGAATGTTCGGCAATATTCCTGAAAAAAAATTGTTAAGATGAAATAAATTTGATTGCCATTAAATTTGCCGGAATCAAACTTTAGGATTTTTTGTTTTATGTTTGATAATAATGGCAAAATTTATTACCTTTTGTTTATAAAAGACCTCCATGAAAACCTTTCTCTTAATCATTTGTTTTGGCATCTCAATTTCTTCCTGTAAAAAGCTGGTTCAAAAGCAAGAAGAGAACGAAGCTATCGAGATAATTACCAACGGTGTTTGGACTGTTCAACAATACACAGAGAATGGTACAGATATAACATCTTCATTCAGCGGTTATGTTTTTCAGTTTAAGCAGGATGGGACTGTTGTCGGAACGAAAGACAGCGTATCAACGACAGGCACTTGGTCTGCTGATGTCAATAACTACACAATCACATCCAATTTCCCCAGTGTAGGGAATCCATTAAACAGGTTGAATAGTGTGTGGAAAATTACTGATAGCTCTCTGGATTATGTTGTTGCCAACACAACAATCAATGACTCAACAGAAAACCTAAGATTACAAAAGCAATAAAAAGAATTGGGAAGCAAAAAAAGCTAAAAATACATTTGACATATTGGAAAAAAATTGTTTCTTTACGGCTTATTAATTTCCTATCTCCTACATTACTTTCTCAATCCTATGTCAAAAAATTAGCTTGTTATTTTGATTTAGGAATTCAATTCTCTCTATTCGGTTTTTAAAATCGCAATAAAGCAATTTTTAGTATTATTACGCGTTTAGCTACTATGGCTTGATTGCTAAATTGAGTTTTTAAAGCTATTAGACCATAGAAGACTTTATCCCTGAGAAAATTGTGTAAAAAAATTTTGGCTGCTTAATGTAGCTGTAACAAACAGGTAACCTCAAAACTCTATTTACCCATTGAACAGGAAACTACTTATTCTAACTGTTGGGCTTCTGATCGCATCCTTTGCTCAAGCGCAGGTTGCGACAATATCGGCCAGCCAAACATCCGGATGCCTTGGAGCAAGCGGGTTTCAGGTAGTATTTAATGGTGCTTCAGCAGGGGCAACAAGCTGGAGCTGGACTTTTGGCGATGGGGGCACTTCAACTTCTTCTTCGCCAAACCACACTTATTTCAATGCAGGGACATACACCGTAACTCTGACAATTAACGGAGGCTCTACCACCACCGCCACGATTAAAGTTCTGGCACCTCCTACCGTTAAATTTACAGTAAGCGATTCAACAGGATGTTTTCCTTTAAACGTAACTTTCAAGGATCAGTCAACATCACCTTCCGGAGCTGCTCTGGTTGGCTGGAGATGGGATTTTGGCGATGGTGATACTTCTAACGTGGAATTCCCTTCACACAGATATGATTTGGCCAACCCACCTGGTTTTCCGGTTGTGCTTGAGGTGGTTGATGCCAATGGCTGCTCAAACACTTTAACAAAATCAGGGTATATTGTGATACCAACCGGTGTTACGCCAAGTTTTCAAACAATCGCATCACAAGGCTGCAAAATACCAATCACTGTAAATCTTAATAATACAACTACAGGCCCTCCCACTATAAGTTATATTTGGAGCTTTGGGGATGGAAGTGCCAATTCAACTAATATCAGCCCTTCGCATACATTCGTAGCATCTGGAAATTATAATATTAAGCTTGTCGCGTCAAGCACTGCAGGATGTTCGGATAGCACTACTGTGTCGACACCTATTTTAGCTGGTAATGTTACTTCAAACTTTAGTGGGCCAGACAGCGTTTGTGTTAATACATTAGCAACCTTTGTAAACACTTCTGCGCCAACACCAACCATATCAAACTGGACTTTTGGCGATGGCACAAGCTCAACCGTTATTAGCCCCGTTACTAAAACTTATACAACTCCAAATGTCTACACAGTAAAATTGACCAATACATTTGGCGCTTGTATTGACTCCATAAGCAAGCAAATAACGGTTTTGACACCGGCAACAGCTGATTTTACAGGAACTAATCTCGTAACATGCGATTCTGTATTTACAGTTAATTTTACGGATCAATCAACCAATGCAAGTAGCTGGCTCTGGGTTTTTGGAGATGGTCAGGTATCCAATTTGCAAAACCCCACCCATACCTATAGCGGTTACGGATCGTATTCCGTTACATTGCAAACAGGCAATGCTGCAGGGTGCAATGGCAACATAACAAAGACAAATTTTGTACAATCCCGGAAACCTTATGTGCATTTGAGCAATTCGAATGCTGAGGGCTGTGCGCCATTCTCATATACGCCGATTCTTATTGATACAGTTATCGACGGAATCAGCACTTATTCATGGGATTTTGGAAATGGCACAACTTCTACATCCGCGTCGCCACCAGCTCAATCATACCCAAATACCGGAACGTATTACGTGAAGCTTACCGTAACCACAAACGCAGGCTGCACAGCTACTGCTATGGACACAATTCAGGTAGGCACAATTAAACCAGTTGCGAAATTTACAGTTTCACCAACCACGGTTTGCGTAAATGCTCCGCTGACCTTTACAGATCAGTCAACAAACAGCCCGAATCAGTGGCTTTGGATATTTGGTGATGGAGGCTCATCGACTTCGCAAAACCCAGTTTATAACTTCAGAGCTCCAGGCACGTTCATAGTTACTTTGAAAGCTTACAACAATGGCTGCAACGATTCTGCAAAACAAACTGTAATTGTTAACCCACCACTTGCAAAATATAGCTATTCATTTAGTTGCCAAGGCAACACAACCGTTTTTGCCTTCCACGACAGTTCAGTAGGGGCAAATACATGGGCATGGGATTTTGGGGATGGCACAAATTCAAATGTTCAGAGCCCGGTACATATGTACCCAAATGCAGATGCTACGTATACAGCAACTGAAACTGTGACCAATTCTACAACAGGATGTGTAAATACTTTTTCAGAACCAGTGTACATTGTAAAAGATACAGCAGTTTATGTCTCAAGCTCCAACAACATTTGTATAAATAATGCAGTAACCATAAGCGTCTACAAGGTTAACCTCTCCCATATTTATTCGTATACAATCGATTATGGTGATTCAACGGTACAAACTACATATGGGCCTTCTAATGCTCACGTTTACACAAAAACAGGGAATTTTCAGGTGAAAGTGATTTTAACTTTGATAAGCGGATGTCTGGATACGCTGCCTGTAGACCCCACCGTTAATATACATGTAGCAGGCCCAACGGCCAATTTCTCAACTTCAGGAACCAATGTTGGATGTACCGGCTTGAACGCAACATTTACTGATTTAAGCAAAACCGATGGCATAGACGCCATTAAACAATGGATTTGGAATTTTGGAGACAGCTCGCCAACACAAACTTATACGTCTCCTCCCTTTACGCATAACTATACCAAGCAGGGAATTTATACTGTAACGCTCAAAGTCATTGATGCTTCCGGCTGCTTCGATTCAACTTCTCAAATTAATCTTATAACCGTCGCATTTCCAAGTGCAATTATCGGCGCGTTAGATTCATTGTCTTGCCCCGGATCGCCTATACAGTTTATCAATAATTCCAAAGGTTATGGGTTGACATATACCTGGAATTTTGGAGATGGGAGTGGCAGCGATACTTCGAACCTAGTAAACCCTTCTCACATATATGCAATTGGGAATTACAATGTATCATTGAAAGTGGTTGATCAATATGGCTGTGGGGCTGTCGCAAATAATTATAATGTAACTGTCAATGTGCCAACAGCTTCTTTTACTTTAAATGATACTTTTGCAAGCTGCCCGCCTCTAACTGCAAATTTCACTTTTACAGGCAGCTATTACAAATCATTAAGCTGGTCGTTTGGCGATGGAGGTATTTCAGATAACGTAAACCCAACGCATTTCTATTCTATCCCGGGCACCTATACTGCAGGATTGGTGGTAACCAGCCATGGAGGATGCACTGCAACTGCTCCTACAAGAACAATCAAAATACTAGGCCCTTATGGCTCTTTAACCTACACGCCTTTACAAGGTTGCCATATATTGCCGGTTAATTTCTCACTCGCAACTGGAAACAATGTTGTAAAATATTTATGGCTATTTAGTAATTCGCAAGCCGATTCTACAACCGTACCATCAATCTCTTTCACATACGATTCGGTCGGAAAATATATTCCAATAGTAGTATTGGAAGATTCAACAGGTTGCAGCGTACCAGTAATAGGGACCGATACGATCCTAGTTACCGGCAGCTATCCAAAATTTGGATACAGCAATGGGATATTTTGTGATTCTGGAACCGTTCAGTTCTCCGATTCATCGGCCACTTTTGGAACTGTGAGTGGATATCAATGGTATTTTGGAGATGGAGGCACTTCTAATCAGGAGAGTCCGTCTCATTTGTATACTACGCCGGGCCTGTATTCCGTCAAGCTAGTTATAACCATGCAAACAAACTGTCAGGATTCTGTTATAATGACGAACATAATTAAAGTATCGGCAAACCCTTCTATAGCCATTACAGGCGATACTGTGAAATGTGTTCCTGCTTCAATGACTTTCCAGGGAGTAATATTACAGCCTGACCCAGGGGGCTTTAAATGGTTTTGGAATTTTGGCAACGGCAATACAGATTCAGTTCAAAACCCTGCGGCCCAAACCTACCCTAATGTTGGAATTGATACCGTTAAGCTAACAGCTACTAATAGCAGCGGTTGTTCAACAACAGTTTCACAAGTCATACAAATCGATTCAATCGCATTAACAAATGCCGGCAATGATACAGCGATATGTGTTGGCCAAAGTGCATCATTAAATGCATCATCCACTGCTTCGCCTGCAACATTTACATGGTTGCCACCTACCAATGGAAGTCTAAGCTGTACCACGTGCAACAATCCTATTGCAACCCCAATCACTACTACAATTTATTATGTACAAGGAGCAAATAGCCTTGGTTGCGGCACTACCGACAGTGTTATCGTTACAGTTGTTCAGCCAGCGTCATTAAGTTTGTCACCTTTGTTGGATTCCATTTGCCTTGGTCAAAAAGTTCAGTTAAATGCCAGTGGTGAAAAGGTTTATTCCTGGTTCCCGGCGTCTGGTTTAAGCAACCCGACTGCAGCAAATCCTTTTGCGAGCCCAGATTCAACCACAATTTATGAGGTAATAGGATCAGATAGTTTATTCTGTTTTAAAGATAGCGCTTCTGTGCAGGTGACTGTATTCAATTATCCTACACTCAATATCGGTCCTCGTTCTGTAACAATTCCAATTGGTACAACCTATCAAATTAATGGAATTGGTTCTGCTGACATCGATTCGATCAATTGGTCGCCTACAATCGGATTATCTTGTGCGAATTGCTTAACACCAATTGCCTCTCCGGTTACAACTACAACCTATGTTGTTAGTGTTGATAATAATGGTGGCTGTATTACCACAGATAGCGTAAAAATTATTGTTACGTGCGATGGCAAGAATCTGTTTGTGCCTAATACTTTCTCTCCTAATGGCGACGGCCATAACGATTGGTTCTATGTTCAGGGAACTGGTCTTACTACTATTCAGTCCATGCAAGTATTCAATCGTTGGGGCCAATTGGTTTTTGAAAAGAAAAATTTTGCTCCAAATGTTGAGCAAGATGGATGGGACGGCAATTTCAATGGAAATAAAGCTCCTGTTGATGTTTACATATACACAATCGAAGTGATTTGTGAAAATTCGCAAATTGTGGCCTATCATGGAAACGTTGCATTAATAAGATAAAATGTGCATGAATGAAAACATCTTTAACATATAAAAATTTCTTGGCTACATTAATGGCAATCCTATTAATGATCTGCAAAGAATCAGTATTTTCTCAGGACTTACATTTCTCTCAATTTTTTGAAGCTCCATTGCTTCGCAATCCATCTTTAGCAGGAATTTTTATCGGTGATTACCGGGTACAAGGCGTGTATAGAGATCAATGGAATAGCATTACAGATGGGTATAGGCCGGCTCTCTTAATGCTGAATACAAAATGCCAGTAGGGCGTGGCAGTGATTTTATTACAACAGGATTGCAATGCTTGTTTGACAGAGCCGGAACAGTTGGGCTCACAACTTCCGAATTTCTCCCTGCATTGAATTATCATAAATCCTTGAGCGACGAAAAAACAATGTACCTGTCATTAGGTTTTATGGGGGGCTTTGTTGATAAAACAATTGATCGGTCGAAAGTAACTACAAGCAGTCAATATGTTGGCGGCGTTTATGATCCTGCTATAGCAGACGGAGAAACATTTCCTTCCGCAAATATTCATTACTGGGATGCAAACGTGGGAATGAGCTTTAATACAACCTTTGGAGAAGACCAAAAAAACAGCATGTTTGTAGGTGCCGCATTTCAACACCTCAATAGACCGGCAAATTCTTTCTATTTAAACGCAACAGAACTTGACCCCAAATATGTTTTTTCACTTGGCGTAAAAGTAAATATGGATGATTATTCATACATGACGATTCAGGGTGATTATTCGCGTCAGGGCAGCTCTTATGAAGCAATTGGCGGGGCTTTATATTCTTACAAATTAGATTATAACACAAAGGATCCTCAATACATTTTAAGTGCAGGCGCATTTTTGCGATGGAATGACGCATTAATACCTGTCATAAAGCTTGAAATGCTGCCGCTTTCAATCGCAGTTAGTTATGATGTCAATATCTCTCAGTTGAGAACGGTTAGTGAAGGCCAGGGCGGGTTTGAACTATCTATATCATACATTGGTTTTTTGAGCAGAGAAAGTAGTTCTAAATACAAAATGCTTTGCCCCCATTTTTAGCAGTTAATATATTTTATTAAAACAATATATTAACCAATAATAAGCTTTAAAATTTTGCAACTGTTTTTTGCGTCTTATTTGTAACTTTGGGATAATATGAGTATTTTAAATTCGTAATAACCGTCGTCTATGAGGATTTTTTACATATTGGTCATCTCCCTATTGACAACCCTTCACGTGAAAAGTCAGTCTCAAGCTGTTTCTTCACAAGAGCCGGATGCCAAGCATGTAAAATTTTATCCCAACCCCGCTACATCTTTCATCACTTTTGAATTTTTAAAAGATTCCGATAAAGGCTTTTCATTTCAGATTTTTAATTTCCTTGGCAAAAAAGTTTACGAGTCATCTGACGTTACTTCAAAAACAATTGTCAATTTAACAGACTTCACAAGAGGAATCTATATATTCCAACTCAAGGACCGGAATGGCAAAATAATCGAGTCAAACAAATTCCAGGTCAATAAATAAGCTTCATCATTTTTACAGAACCTGAACAATCAGAAATTTGAGATAATTTGTGTTCTCTAATTTATTTATGATTGGATGATCTGGGGATTGTGCCTGAAAAACAACTTGCCTTAATTTTCTTTTTGCATCCTTCGCAGCCATTTCAATGGTATCTAAAAACATTTCCGGCTGAACCAAATTGGTGCATGACGATGTCACTAAAAAACCTCCGCGCTTTACTAATTTCATCCCACGCAAATTTATTTCTTTGTAACCTCTCACTGCATTTCCAATATTTTCTCTGCTCTTCGTAAACGCAGGCGGGTCAAGCATTACGACATCATATTGCTTATTATCTTTGCTGAATTGCTTTAATACATCAAATGCATTTACTGCTTCAAATCTGCAAATGTTTTGCGACGAATTCAATTCGGCATTTTTTTTCGACATAGCAATTGCATTCTCTGAAATATCTAATCCTAAAACGCTTTTTGCTCCATAATGAGCGGCATGAATTTCAAAACTTCCTGTATAACAAAATGCGCCTAGAACATCTGCATTTTTCACAACATGCTGAATTGCTTTTCTGTTATCCTGCTGGTCTAAAAAAAATCCGGTCTTCTGTCCATTCGCAACATCAACATAAAATTTTAAACCATTTTCATTGATGATAATATTTGTATCAAATGGTTCTGACAAAAATCCTTTCTGTTGTTTCAATCCTTCCAGTTCACGAACAGGAACATCGTTTCTTTCATATATTCCTTTCGGAGAAAAAATTTTCTTTAGTGTATTTACAATTGCCTCTTTCCAAACATCTATTCCTAACGATAAAGTTTGAATAACAAAATAGTCGTTGAATTTATCAATGATCAATGCCGGCAAAAAATCTGCTTCTCCAAAAATCAATCTGCAATTTTCGGTGTATCCGATTTTTTCTCTGTACTCCCAGGCCTCTTTAATTTTCCTGCAGAAAAAATCGTCGTTGATCAATTCATTTTTTTCGCGTGTGAGCAAACGAATAATTATCTGTGATTTTGGATTTATATACCCTCTTCCAACAAATTTCTTGTCATGCGTAAAAACTTCTGCGATTTCGCCACCAGACGCTTCGCCCTGGATCGTATTCACTTCATTGCCAAAAACCCATGGATGACCATTTTGTATGCGCTGGCTAATCTTGTTTTTTAGAAAAACTGTGACCATTCTGCAAAAATAGTTGAAAGGAAGTCTGTTTTGGTGTTCTTGTAGCCTGCGTCAAGACAATTTGTCTTTTAAAATAAGCTTGGCAAAATTATTGACTATCTTACCTTTGCAGCAATTTTAAAAGTTAAAAAAAATCATTTCTGATGAAAGAAAAAGAGATCAAAAATAATGGAAAGGCATTCAATGGATTGAATGAAAATGAGGGGGCAGAATCCGGCATCAATTCAGATGAAAATATGTCCGGTTCCTCCTACCTGAATGATGAGATAGTTGAGGAAAATGCTATCGAAAAAATGGGCGAAGAGCTGCAGGAACAAAAAGACAAATATTTACGCCTCGTTGCAGAATTCGATAATTTCAGAAAACGCAATGCAAAGGAGCGGATCGAATTAATTCAAACTGCAGGCAAAGAAGTTATTACTTCATTGTTAGATGTTTTGGACGATTGCGACCGCGCTGAAAAACAACTACAAAATTCTGATGACACTCAGGTTCGCGAGGGTGTTCAATTGGTATTTAATAAACTAAGGTCAATACTTCAAAGTAAAGGCCTTAAACAAATGGAAAGCATCAATACAGATTTTGACGTTGAAAAGCACGAAGCCATTACGGAGATTCCTGCGGCTACAGAAAACATGAAGGGAAAAGTGATTGATGAAGTTCAAAAAGGTTACTATCTGAATGACAAAATCATCCGCTTTGCAAAAGTTGTTGTTGGCAAATAATTAGCTGTTGTGATAATTTTCTAATGAAAGTTATTTTTATTTTCATTAGCATATTATCACATCATCACATCATCACATTATGTCTAAAAGAGATTATTACGAAATATTAGGTGTATCGAAAAATTCATCGGCTGATGAAATTAAAAAGGCTTATCGCAAAGTAGCGATGCAATATCACCCAGACAGAAACCCTGGCGATAAATCTGCAGAAGAAAAATTTAAAGAAGCTGCAGAAGCATATGAAATATTAAGTGACGGAGATAAAAAAGCGCAGTACGACCGTTATGGCCATGCCGGTTTAAACAATGGTCGTGGCGGATCTGGCGGAAGCGGGAACATGGATGATATCTTCAGTCAGTTCGGAGATATTTTTGGTGAGGATGTTTTCGGAAGTTTTTTTGGTGGCGGAAGAAGGGGCGGCAGTGCTGGCTCAAGAGCAAGAGGCATTCGGGGCACCAATCTTCGCGTTAAGCTAAAACTCAATTATGAAGAGATTGCGAAAGGCGTTACAAAAAATATCAAAGTAAAAAAGTATGTTAGCTGCAACACTTGCAGCGGCAGCGGAGCGAAAGATAAAAACAGTGTTCAAACTTGCGGTACATGCGGCGGCAGCGGACAAGTAAGAAGAGTAACAAATACTTTTCTCGGACAAATGCAAACTGTAACCACTTGCCCAACCTGCAATGGAGAAGGAACAACGATTACTTCAAAATGTACAGTTTGTAAAGGCGAAGGAAGAGTGTATGGGGAAGAAACTGTGACGATTGATATTCCTGCAGGTGTTCAGGAAGGAATGCAATTAAGTGTTGCTGGAAGAGGAAATGCAGGTGAGCGTGGTGGCTCCAATGGAGACCTGATTGTTTTGATTGAAGAAGAACAACATGAAGAATTGCATCGCGACGGATTGAATGTTGCTTTTGAGTTATACATCAGTTTTACAGATGCAACTTTCGGAACACAGTTAGAAGTGCCAACTATTGATGGCAAAGCAAAAATAAAAATACCGCCAGGCACACAAGGCGGAAAGATATTCAGGTTAAAAGGAAAAGGCTTCCCAGGCGTGAACTCCTACGAAAAAGGCGATCAGCTTATCCACGTTAATGTGTGGACGCCACAACATCTTACCACAGAAGAAAAAAGCATGCTGGAAAAATTAAGCAGCTCATCAAACTTTCAGCCAAAGCCGGATAAAAGCGAACGTGGATTTTTTGATAGGGTGAGGGAGATGTTTAGCTAGTTGGCAGCTAATAGTTTTCAGTTAGCAGTTCATGAGACTTTATAATTCATCAATAAATTTAAATCTTAAGAACTGCAAATTGAAAACTGGAAACTCTGAACTCTAAACCCCCAACTGCCTCCCCCATCCCCATTTTAAAAAAACAGGCATTGCACGCGCCCAGGTTTCAACATCATGCTTGCCATCATCAATTTGCAGGTAATAAATATTTTCATCTTCATCATAACCTTTTTCAACAAGCTCTTTTATCAGGTCAAGCGTGTCATCAATGGAATCAATGATCCCGTTATTATTTCTGTCTTCTTCTTCATCTCCTGCGCCACATTCAAAAAAGAATTTCAGCCAGGGATAATAATTTCCATTCCTTATTTGCTGATGCATGATGCGGTGAATATCATCGCTGTAATTTTTATCTTTCTGATCTTTTGTCCGCCACCAAAATGAACCTGAGAAAACACCAATCTTTGAAAATGCTTCAGGATGGTTCCAGCAAATATCGATGGCGCTTAACCCACCCAGAGAAAATCCGGCGAATGCTTTTTCTTTGAATTCCGGAATCAGGTAATTGGTGCGGATGAATGGAAGCAATTCATCAAAAATAAATTTTGTGTAAGCTTCTGCTTTTTCTCCTCTTTCTTTATAATCTAAAATTTTGGCAGTGCCATATTCGCTTTTTCTGGCTTTTCCTGCGTGAATGCCGACACATAATAACGGAGAAATTAATTCTTCGCTATACATTTCGCGAAGCATTTTTTCAAGGCCAAGTTTCTTCAAGTCCTGACCATCGTTTATTAATAACAAACTGATGTCAGATGTTTTTGCTACGTTTGAAGGAAGATAAAAATCAACCTTAACATTGCGGCCTAAAAATTCTGATTGCAGTTCCAATTCTTCTTTCAGTAATAGGATCATAAGGGTTTAGAAAGATTTTCAGTTTCGAATTTTAATACATTTCATGCAAAGACGCGAAGGCGCAAAGTTTTTGAATAAATACCATATAATTTTCTCAGGACTTTGTGTCTTTGCAAGAACCAATCTGCAAATAAACAATTTATTCATTTAAGGTTAACAGTGATTTATTAATAATCAATTTGTTTGTTTGTTCTTTTAAAAATAAATTTGGTTGAGAGACTTTGTTAACGCTGCCAAAGCACAAAAAAAATTTATGGAAGAAAGCTATCACAAATGGTATTCGCCCGCAATCGGAAGAGATTTTGAAATGCTCGTTTTTGGCTACGGCGGACAGCCGGTTATTTTGTTCCCGACATCAAAAGGAAGTTATTATCAGAATAAAGATCAGGGATTGATTGATGCAGTGAGCTGGTTTGTTGACGAGGGCAAAGTGAAAATCTATTGCCCTGACAGCATTGATGCCGACAGTTGGTACAACAAATCTGTTCCGCCGGGAACAAGAGCGTATAACCATACACGTTATGATTTATTGATTTTGGAAGAAGTGGTGAGCCGGGCGCAAAATGAAACAGGCTATCACAAAGTAGCTACTGCAGGTTGCAGTTTCGGCGGTTATCATGCCGTGAATTTTGCATTCAAGCATCCTGAGTATTGCAGTTATTGCTTTCCGATGAGCGGCGCTTTTGAAATGAAACAATTCATGGATGGTTATTATGACGACAATGTTTATTATAATAACCCGCTTGATTTCATCCCGAATGATAATAATCCGGAATTATGGAACATGGGAATTGTTCTTGGCACAGCGGAGTTTGATAGCTGCAGGCCAGATAATGAGAGGCTGAGCGAAATATTAAATAAGAAAAATATCCAGCACTGGCTTGATATTAGACCAAATGCAAACCACGACTGGCCGATATGGAAAGAAATGTTCCCGAGTTATTTGTCGTTGATTAAATAGACAGAAAGACGGGAAGTCGGTAAAATCCGAAAGACAATTCACAAGATAATGCTGTTGCATTTTGTGAGGCTGAAGCTGAATAGAATATCCACCGTACAAGTGAGTGACACAACGATGTTGAGAAAAGTTATAATGCCGATTACCAAAAAATAATCTCAAAAAAATTTCCGAAACGATTTCACTTTTAAAAAAAATGTTATGAAAAAAATTGGCGTTTTGTTTGGCAAAGAAAGAAGTTTCCCGATGGCTTTTGTGGAAAGAGTGAACAGCAAAAATGTAGAAGGCATTGTTGCAGAGCCTGTGCGAATAGATAAAGTAGTTCAGGGCGACAGCAGTGGTTACGCAGTAATCATTGACCGCATTTCGCAGGATGTTCCTTTCTATCGTGCGTTCCTGAAAAATGCTGCGCTTTGCGGAACAGCTGTTATTAATAACCCGTTTTGGTGGAGCGCTGATGAAAAATTTTTCAATAATTGCCTGGCAACAAAAATTGGTGTGCCTGTTCCTAAAACGGTAATACTTCCTTCACGCGACCATCCTGCAGATACAAGCGAACAATCATTTGCAAATCTTGCTTATCCGCTCGATTGGGAAAATATTTTTCATTACATCGGGTTTCCTGCATACATGAAACCCTTTGCCGGCGGCGGTTGGAAGAATGTTTACAGAGTTGATGACCCGAATGATTTTTATCAGAAGCATGGTGAAACCGGTGAACTTGTGATGTTGCTTCAGGAAGAAATTGTTTTTGATGAATACTATCGCTGCTATTGCATTGGTGGCAAGTATGTGCGCATTATGCCTTATGAGCCGCGCAATCCGCATCACCTGAGATATGTTGCAAACTTCTCGCCTTCGCCTGAAAGATTGCATCAGATGGAGCAAATTGTTTTGCGCATCAATCATTATCTCGGATATGATTTTAATACAGTTGAATTAGCATTGCGAGATGGCGTTCCTTATGCCATTGATTTTTGCAATCCTGCGCCGGATGCAGAAAAAACAAGCGTTGGTGAAGATAATTTTAACTGGGTTGTTGAAACTGCAGCGAACTATGCCATTGAAAGAGCGCTTGCGCACAAAGATGGAATGGATAATTTAACGTGGGGAGAATATTTGAAGAGAAGCACTGCGAAACAGAATTTGATTTGATGTACGATTTATGATGCGTGATGTTAGATTTCTGATATTTCATCATTCATCAAAAAATCAGGAAGCACATGATGCTATATTTTAAAAGCACATTGTACATCAAAAATCTAACTTAGAAAGTCATGTTGACGATTTACAATGAAGAGGAAAATCGCTATCAATTAGTGGAAGAACCTGATCCTTCACTCAGCTATACTTATGCTGATTATCTTCAATGGAAATTTAAAGAAAGGCTTGAGCTGATCAAAGGGCATATTTATAAAATGAGCCCAGCACCAGCGCCAAAACATCAGCAGGTCGCCGCAGTGCTTACTGCCGAAATATTTCAGTTTCTAAAAAAGAAAAAATGTAAAGTATATCCAGCTCCGTTTGATGTGCGGCTTCCGGTTAAAAACAGAAAGAAGGATAATGAAGTTACAACCGTTGTCCAGCCTGATATTTGTTTGATTTGCGATGAGACAAAAATTGACGAGCGAGGTTGTTGCGGTGCTCCGGATTTGGTAATCGAAATTTTATCGCCTGGTAATTCTTCTCATGAAGTGAAAATAAAATTTGAATTGTATGAAGAAGCGGGTGTGAAAGAATATTGGCTCGTTAATCCTGCTGAAGAAAATTTGGTTGTATTTATTTTAAATGAAGAAGGTAAATTCGAAGGGCTAAAAATGTATGCAGGTGGAGATACATTAAGCTCAACTGTAGTTGCAGGTTCCAAAATAAAAGTGAGTGAAATTTTTACGAAATAGAATCAGGGCAAAGAAAAAATGTTTAATAAAATGATGCACGATGGTAATTAGAAATCGTACATCACACATCTAAAATCTAACATTAACATGTCAAACATCACCTATAAACAGTTTACGCTCGGCGTTGAAGAAGAATACATGGTGATCGATCCGCACACTCGCGAGCTAAAAAGCCATGAACAGAAAATTGTGCATGAAGGACAAAAAATCATCAGAGACAAAGTGAAAGCTGAAATGCATCAAGCTGTTGTGGAAGTGGGCACAGATATTTGCCAGAACATTGATGAAGCGTTTAATGATGTCGCGTTGTTGCGAAAAACAATTTCCGGCATTGCAGAATCACTTGGGCTTTGGGTTGGTGCTTCGGGAACACATCCTTTCAGTCATTGGGAAAATCAGTTGATTACAGACCACGCCCGCTATAATGAAATCGTGAATGAGCTGCAGGAAGCTGCAAGAAGCAATCTTATTTTTGGCTTGCATGTGCATGTTGGAATGGAAAATCGCGAAATAGCAAATCACATTGCAAATTCAACAAGATATTTTTTGCCACATATTTATGCACTCAGCACCAACTCGCCTTTTTGGGAAGGAAGAAAAACAGGCTATAAATCTTTCCGCACAAAAGTGTTCGACAAATTTCCACGGACAGGCATACCTGAATATTTCGACAGCATCGAAGCTTATGAAAATTATGTGAAGCTTTTGGTGAAAACAAATTGCATTGATAATGCAAAAAAAATCTGGTGGGACCTTCGCGTTCATCCTTTTTTTAATACTGTTGAATTTCGAATTTGTGATGTGCCGATGACTGTTCATGAAACGATTACCATCGCCGCATTGTTCCAGGCTATCTGTGCAAAAATTTATAAGCTGCATTCACAAAACCTGAACTTCATTCAATATTCACGGGCATTAATAAACGAAAACAAATGGCGTGCAAGCCGCTATGGCATTGACGGTCATCTCATAGATTTCGGCAAACAAGCAGAGGTAAATACAAGAGCTTTGATTTATGAACTGCTCGATTTTGTGAGCGATGTAGTTCCAGATCTTGGCAGCAGGCACATGATTGATAATGTTCACAAAATGCTTGCAGACGGAACCGGCGCTGATCGTCAGCTAAAAGTTTTCGAAGACACTAACAGCCTGACTGATGTTGTGGATTATATTCATACGCAGTTCACTCACGGGATTTAGGAATTTTCACGCAAAGGCGCAACGACGCTAAGATTTATGTTAATGTTTTCTTAGCGTCGTTGCGCCTTTGCGTGAAAGAAAAAAGTTAGTTATTTTTACAGATTCAATTCAACAAAAAATATGCAAACGCTTACAGTAGAGATTACTAATAACAATGCTTTAAAAGCTTTACATAGTCTGGAAGAAAAAAAATTTATACGGATTGTTGACGATGCCAATCTTGATTCTCCCTCTTTGCAAGGCACTCAATTAAGTTTAAAAGCATTTAAAAATTGGATAGCAAATGCTGAAAACGCAGGAGTAGTGGAACTAAAAGATGTCAAAACGAAATGGGCCAACAAAAGAAAACAACTTCAAAGGCTTACCAAATAAGACTTTCAACCAACGCTCTTCAAAACATCGATGAAATCACCGGGTATATAGCTTTCATTAATCGTCAATCGTTAAATGCAATTAAGGTCGGTGATGCAATTTTTGAGGTTATTGACAGGATTGGTATCAATCCGCTTGCTTTCAAAGAATGCGAAGAGCTTCCAACTAAAACAAAGATATACCGCCGGGCAGTTTGCCTTTCATGGCTTATAATTTACAAAATTTCTGGAAAGGAAATTCTTATACTTGGTATTATTCACAGTTCACGTAAGCCACGCAAATTAAAAGCACTAAAAAAGATTAAATAGTCTTAGCAAAAAAATGGTGAATGACGAAAACTCATCATTCACCATTCATTATTGACCATTCAACAAACTACTTCAGCTTCGAAACTTCCGCTTCAAAAAATTTCTTTGTATTGATTACATCAGGAACATTGTTATACCAATTGCTTTCCTGCTCGATCGAAAGCATTCCGGCAAAACCTTGTCTTTTTAATTCAGCAAAAATTTCAGGGAATTTATTAATGCCTTTTCCAACAGCAGTATCAGCAGCATCCGTTTTGCCAAATTCTTTAATGTCTTTTAAGTGAACGCCAAAAACATGTCCTTGCAATTTTTTCAAACATTCAACAGGGTCCAATCCATTGCGCGACCAGTGGCCAACATCTGCACAGGAGCCGATGTTCGGGTGACCAACAGTTGCAGCCAATACTGAATCTGGTGACCAATACATATTTGGTTTCGGGTGATCGTGAATAGCAACCTTAATTCCGTAAACACCCGCAAGACTATCAACCTGGTTCCACTGACTTTTTATTGGTTCAGCAGTTATATAACTAAGCCCAAAATATTTTGCGAGGTCAAAATATTTTTTCCATTCAGCAACATCTTTCGGCACAATTACTCCCATCGCAACCATGCTTATTCCTTTTGAGTCGAGCAATTGTTTCACTTTTGCTTTTGTTGAATCTGGCATTTCGATGCCGAAAGAACCTTTCATTCCGCCGCCCAACTCCTGACCAGGAAAGGCTTCTATGAATTTTATTCCGGCACTGTCAACTTTATTCAATGCAGTAACGAATGGAAAATAATGGAAAGTCCACATTTGAACGCCAAGTTTCCAGCTCTTGGTTACATCTAAAGAATCTTTTGCTGTTGCAGTTGAATCTGTAGCTGCTTGTTGAGAAGCATTATTGCCACAGCTTGTAAAAAAAACAGAGAGAATAGCTAATACAAAAAAAGAGGAAATAATTCTTTTCATATCGCAATAAATTTTTGGTGATGAAAGAAGTGCTGAAGGTAATAATTAATCAGTAAATAGCGAGTGCTAAAATAAAATCTGATCCTTTATTAATGATAAATTTGTTGAATGAATCGTGTCTTTTTTTTATTAATAACAACTTGCGTTTCCTATTCTTTTTTATTCTCACAAACCAGAAGAGAAGATATTTATTCTGATTTTGTTCTTTATCAAAAAAGAATTTCATTGGAAAAAGATTTGCGGGAAAGAGTGGTTGCAAAAGCTTTCTCGCTCATACTTGACAGCAATACCGAATACAAATTTGCCAATGCCTGCGATGCCGTTACACAATTTCTTATCACCAATGAAAATGTTGAAAAAGGCCTTCAGAAATTATTTTCTTATTATGATACTCTGGAATACGATACCAGAAAAAATTTCTTGGAAGCTTTATATGCAGCTTATCCAAACAAATACAGAGAAAATGTTCAGTCTATTATTGAGAAAGAAACAGATGCAAAATTATTTTCAATCTGTGCGGCTTATTTATATCAATGCGATTCTTCAGTCACCAATGCAAATAATCTAAAAATAAAAATGGTTGAAAAATTTTCAGGTTATGATACAATACCAATTCTATTAGAACTTGAAAATTACCTGAGCTATCAAAATTCTTTTGCGCATCAAAAAACGCCTGATATTATTCAGCTTTTTAGATATCAAAAAATTCTCGGCAAAAAAATTATTTATTCTTTTCAGCGCTATAACCGCGATTATCCCGGAATAGCAATTGTTCAAAATGCTGATGGCAGTTTTGTAAAAAATGCGGATGGCAGCTTGGCTATTTTTCAACAGCTTGCACGTTCTGGTTCTAATCTTCCTTATTTCATCACAAATGGAAACACGCCGCAGGGAATTTATAGTATTCAGGGAACAGCTGTTTCTCATAATAATTTCATCGGGCCAACTCCAAATCTTCAATTGATTATTCCTTTTGAAAATAAATGGGAAAAATATTTTCAACAGGATTGGGATTCATCGAAAGATTCTCTGCTTCTTTACAAAAATTTATTGCCGGCAAATTGGAGGACCTATGAACCGATGATGGAAACATGGAATGCCGGAAAAATCGGGCGAACAGAAATTATTGCCCATGGCTCAACCATCGATCCTGAATATTTTAAGGACAAACCTTTTTACCCGCTTACGCCCTCACAGGGATGCCTAACCGCAAAAGAACTTTGGAATGTTACCAGCGGAAGATTATTAGTGAGCGAGCAATTTAACTTAGTGAGTTCATTTCTTTCAACACCCGGCAACAAAGGATATCTATATGTTATTAATTTAGACAATCAACAAAAGCCGGTGAACAGAGAAGAGGTGAAAAGTTTCGTAAGAAAATATGAAAGTCTCAGATAAAAAATATGCCCCACAAATGCGGGGCATATCCTGTTTTAAAGAAAAGATTTCTTTAAAATGGCAGATCGTCAACTGGCTCAGTAATGTCACTGGCAGATGGAACGAAGTTCGATGAAGGCGCCGCCTGATATGAAGGCTGGCTTTCAGCAGGAGTTCCAGCAGGATAATCTCCACCTGCGCGGCTTCCCAACAATTGAACATTGAAAACGCGCAATGTGAGCGAAACACCCGCCGTGCCATCACTCTTTGTGTAGGCCCTCACTTCAGGAGTTCCTTCAGCATACACCTGAGTTCCTTTTTTCAGATAAGGAGCAATTCCAGTTCTATCAGTCCAGTAAGCACATTCCACCCAAATGGTTTTGTCTTTCTGGTTGCCCTGCGAATCACGGAATTTCTCAGTGTGCGCAACATTGAAATTAATGACATTCTTTCCATTCACTGCATTTGTAACGCAATCCTTACCAAGGTTGCCGATTACCTGTAACTTAATCATACTTTAAAATTTAGCTTCGTACTTAAAAATTGTTTGAACTGGCAATTTAGGAATTTATCAATTCAAAAAAATACCACTTTGTGGGTAGTTATTAACAGGTAGTTTTGGTCGTGCAATCGTTTGAAAAACCCCCTGTTCTTAATTTTTTGCAAACTACCCATGTATTCGGCTAACTGCCCAATCAAACTAATATCGAATAAGCCCAAAGCTTATATTTGGAGGAAATAAAGAATAGCGAAAGGTTTTATTAATTTTAGAGTAGAACTCTCCGAAATAATAGGCCTTAAATATTATGAATAAACGCTCATTCTCAAAATCTCCTCAATGAAAATAAGTTTGGCAATATTTGTTTTATTTTTTTTACAAAAAAAAATATTGCCATTCAGGAGCTTTATAAAAATCACGCTGTTATTTTTAGCGTCCTTTGTTTTATTCTGTGGCAATGCAAATGCACAGAATAAAATGGTGGACAGCTTGATTGACTGGACAAACAAACATCCAAAAATTGATTCGCAGTATATACAAACACTTCATCGGATCAGCTATCGGCTCAGTGAAAGCGATGTAAAAAAGTCGTTTGATTATTACGAAAAAGTTTCTGCTTACAGCGATAGCCTTCATTTTACTTTTGGAAAATCACTGGCGCAAATCAACCTTGGCATTTTACTGTCAACTTCCGGAAATTTTGAAGCCAGTAATAATGCATACTTCAAGGCTATTGATGAAGCTGAAGCCTGCGGCGCAGTTCGGCTAAAAGCAGTTTCGCTGAATAATATTGGAGATAATTATAAAATATTAAAAGATTATCCAAAATGCCGCGACTATATTGTTCAGGCAATTCCATTAAACAAACAATTGAAGACATGGCGGGGCGTGGCCATTAATTATGAATTGTTATATCAATGCGACTTTGCAGAAAAGTTATATACCGATGCAAAAAAAGACCTTGACACAGGAATGCTTTTTGCAAATAAGGCAAATGAAAATTATATCTATTCACAATACTATCTTGATCTTGGCAAGCTCGAGGAAATAAATAACCAATCATCTTCGGCAACATATTATTTCGCGAAGGCATTGAATGAAGCAAAACAAGAGAGCGACCTCAAGAATGAATCGGAAGTTTATCTGGCTCAATCGCAATATTTAAAAGATATTCCTCTCAGGAAAAAAATAATATTTCTGGACAGCGCATTGCAAATTGCGAAAAGAATAGGTTATGTGGAAGGAGTCGCTAATTCGGCAAAGCAATTGTCCATGAGTTATGACGAATTAAAAAATAAAGATTCGTCCATGGCTTATTATGTTATGTACCGCATGGCATCAGACACATTATTCTCTGAAAAGAATCGCAATGTGATTATTAAAGAATCAGAATGGCTTATTAAAAGAAAAGAAGTTGAGAACCAAAACCTGAAACAGCTTGCCAGCTTCCAAAGCAGGGAAATCAGGAATAAAAATGGCCTGCTGCTTGCCGTTATCATTTCTTTAGGATTAACTTTTATTGTTGCATTTTTCATTTATAAATCTTTTCAATCCAGAAAAAAACAAAAGGAGTTTGACTTGAAAAGAAAAATATCTGAAATGGAAATGCAAATGCTCAGGGCGCAGATGAACCCTCATTTTATTTTCAATTCTCTTAATTCGATCAATCGTTTTATTCTTCAAAACAATAAAGCACAGGCATCAGAATACCTTACGAAATTCTCAAAGCTTGTAAGGCTTATTTTGCAGAATTCTCAAACACCGCTTATTTCGCTTGAAAGCGAGCTTGAAGCGCTTGCACTTTATCTGGATATGGAATCACTTCGCTTCAATTTCCATTTCAATTATAAAATTTTTGTTCCTGATGATGTAGAAATATCTTCCATTAAAGTGCCGCCGCTTATTCTGCAGCCTTATGCAGAAAATGCAATATGGCATGGCCTCATGCACAAAGAAGAAAAAGGGCTGCTCGATATTGACGTGATGCAGCAAAATGGCTATTTATATTTTAAAATAACAGATGATGGCATTGGCAGAAAACAAGCAGAAGCTTTTGCAAGCAAATCTGCAACAAAACACAAATCAATGGGGCTGCGCATTACAGCCGATAGGATTGCCATGTTAAGAAATGCAAAACCAAACGAGACTGCGGTAACAATTCATGATTTGATGCATGGAGATGGCTCAGCCGCAGGAACAGAAATAGTTATTAAAATACCTGTGATATATGATGAAAGCAATCCTAATTGATGATGAAGTTCATTGTCTTGATACATTGAGCATGCTATTAGCAGACTATTGCCAGGAAGTGCAGATAACAGATCAATGCATTTCTGCAAAAAGAGGGTTGCTGGCAATTGAAAAAACAAAACCCGATATTGTTTTTCTTGATATTGAAATGCCTGTGATGAATGGGTTTGAATTGCTGGAGCAGTTCGGGGAAATCCCTTTTTCAGTGATCTTCACAACAAGCTATGATCAATACGCAATCAAAGCCATCCGTTTTAGTGCGCTCGATTATTTATTAAAGCCCATTGACCCCAAAGAATTAATATTAGCGGTCAGAAAAGCATCCGCACAAAAAACTCCTCCTACTACAGAGCAATTTATGATGCTGATCGACCAGTTAAGAAATAAGCAATCGGGGTTTTTAAAAATAGCTGTGCCAACATCGCAAGGCTTTGAGCTGATCCCTGCCGATCAAATTTTGCGATGCGAAGCTGATGACAACTATACTCACATTTACACAAAAAATAAAACGCGCATAACTGCATGCAGGTCCCTGAAAGAAATAGAAGAGCAATTAAATAATTTTAATTCATTTGTGCGTGTACATCATTCTTACGTTGTAAACCTGAATGAAATCAGTAAATATGTAAAGGGTGAAGGCGGTTATCTCATCATGAGCGATGCGAGCACCGTAGATGTTTCCCGCAGCCGCAAGGACACACTTCTGAAAAAACTGCAGCCGAACCGGCCTTGATTAACTACTTATCCCAATTGCCAGTTACCATTTAATATAACGGGTTGCTCATTGTAGCTCGTTTTCATTTTCTCTCAAAAATATATTTGTGCCATCATTCACATAGAAAGCCCGAATAAATAAAATTTTTGGGGGTTCTGCGAATTGAAATTGGATGGTTCACAATTCATACAAACGATGTTTAAATAGAGTTTACTAGGAAAGTACTGTTGGTCGTACTTAACACGGAGCTTTTTTCTAAGAGCTCCATTTTTTAAAACTAAGCCTGGACAAAAATGCTTTTGCCATTTTTGTTCTTTAAATATATACTCTAGCCGCAATTGAAAACAGCCATTAGAACAAAATAACTAACCCATGTAGTTATACTTTTAATTGGCCTAACCAATCAAAAGCCTTTTATCAAAAAGGCTTTTGTCTTTGTATCAACCCCATAGAACCATTTGCCAATTAGCCGATATTTTTTGTAAATTTGCGGTTCTATTTTTTTTAAATGAGCCGTAAAGGAAAAGTTTTAGTAGCGATGAGCGGTGGTATCGACAGCACAATTACCGCGCTGATGCTTCATGACGAAGGTTATGAAGTAGTGGGCATTACCATGAAAACATGGGACTATGCAAGTGCCGGCCCTTCCAAAAAGGAAACCGGCTGTTGTAATCTTGATAGTTTTAATGATGCAAGAATGGCTGCCGTGCAACATGGTTTCCCTCATTTCGTTCTTGATATCCGCGAAGAATTCGGTGGTTTTGTGATCGACAATTTTGTGGATGAATACCTTGCCGGGCGCACGCCTAATCCTTGCGTAATGTGCAATACACATATTAAATGGCGCGCACTGCTAAAACGGGCTGATGCACTTGGCTGCGATTTTATTGCAACAGGCCATTATGGAAATATCAATCAGCACAGCAATGGAAGGTATTATATAAGCAAAGGAATAGATGAAACAAAAGATCAGAGCTATGTACTTTGGGGACTTCAGCAAGATTTGCTTAGCAGGACAATTTTGCCATTAGGCAAATATAGAAAAACAGAGATCCGCCAAATGGCCAACGATTATGGATATCCGGAGTTGGCTAAAAAAAGCGAGAGCTATGAAATTTGTTTTGTACCTGATAATGATTACCGCGGTTTTTTAAAAAGAAAAGTAAAAGGCCTCGAAGAAAAAGTGGCAGGCGGAAATTTTGTTGATAAGGATGGGAATATTTTAGGCAATCACAAAGGCTATCCTTTTTATACCATCGGGCAGAGAAAAGGACTGGATATCACATTTGGCAAACCGGTTTATGTAACAGGCATCAACCCCGAAAATAATACAGTGGTTTTAGGCGATGAAGAAGATCTTGATGAAAATAAAATGACTGTTGGGAAATTGAACCTGATGAAGTATGACATGATTACACCGGGCATGGAAGCTATCACTAAAATAAGATATAAAGACAAAGGCAGCCTGAGCAATTTATTTCCGAATGGCAACCAGGTTGAGGTATTATTTTATGAAAAAGCCAAGGGCGTTGCTCCTGGCCAAAGCGCCGTATTTTATGAAGGCGATGATGTGATTGGCGGAGGAATAATCCAGAGAGGCGTCTGAAACTGTTAGCAGCAAATTGAACTTATACTAAGATAGCTCGTTTTTACGTTACCCAACCGGGAAGTTTTGCTTTCCGGTTTTTTATTGCTGAACCGTTCTTATAACTATTAAATCATAAGGATATTTATCATTAACTGCATGAAAAAGATCAACATACTTTTTATTTTCCCGGCATTGATTTCGGTATTTATCTTTTCACAGGGATGTAAAAAGGTGACCAATGTTACTTATCACACAGACAGTTTAACAAGCTATCTCGCGCTTCAGCCTGGCAAAACCATTACATACCGGTTAGACTCTACAAATTTTCTTTTTTTTGGAACAATAGATAGCGTTAGCACTTATTATGTTCAGGATGTAGTTGACACGCTTATCACCGATAATTTGGGGCGCCCGAGCTGGCGCATATTCCGTTACATTACTGATACAGCCTACTCCCAACCCTGGGCTAACCTGGAAACATATTTCATTACTCCAACCGTGCAAACTGTTGAAGTGGTTGAGAACAATCTCAGATTTATAAAACTTTCATTGCCTTTATCAAATGGGTTCAGTTGGCCCGGCAATACATATATTGATACCAACAACTCAGATACATCTGCTTTATTTGATGCGAGCTATTTCAATGGATGGAATTACAGTTATGACAGTATCGGTTCTCCCTATAATGTGATTGCCGGAAACATACCAAATACACTGATCGTGCGGCAAGACGATGAATACGGCGGGGATTCAACCAATTCATTAGTCATTTCTTATCGATATTATAGTTTTGAAGTTTATGCCAAAGGCATCGGGCTTATTTATAAAGATTTTCTTGAGTGGGTGTATCAGCCACCAAATGGAACTGATCCTGTGGGTGCCAAAACAGGTTATGGCATCAGGCTCAATATGATTGGCCATAATTGATTTTTATACGGCCTCAAAACTTGCCACAAACATGCTGTCGGCTTTTTGTTCGTAACCTTTCAACAGAGTCATTTCTTTTAATTTCATACTAGATTCTTTTTGAATCACATCAACTACTGCTTCGTTCTCTTTTTTGAAAACAGAACAGGTTACATAAACCAGCGTCCCTCCTTTCTTAACAGATGGAATTACATTGCTCACAATTTTTTTTTGCAGTGCTCCATACTTTTCAATTTCTATTTTATCAAAATAAAAGAGTGATTCGGGAGTTCTGCTCCAAGTGCCGCTGCCACTGCAAGGAACATCTGCAATCACCAAATCAAAGCTTGCAGATTGCGGTTTGCAGCTCGTGACTGAAAGGTCTGTGCTGAATGAATGATATTTTCTTATTCCTGCTTCAGAAAATCTTTTTCTTAAATTTTCAAGAATCGATTTTCGTATGTCCGACACAGTTAGGTCAATATTCGGGTTGCTATCATAGAGCATGATTGATTTTCCACCGCTTGCTGCGCAGCAATCCCATGCAGTTTGCTGCTTGTTTGCTGTTTGTTGTTCGAAGAAGTTTACTACTTGCTGTGAATTATAATCCTGGATCACAGCTTCTTTATTGATATCAATAATCCCTTCAAGTTTGGTTGAATTATTCAATGCAATGCATGAATGATTAAGTTGCCGAAATTCAATTTTTGCTTCCGTTAATTTCGCAAGAACTATTTTTTCATTACGAGGGCGGATGCGCAAAAACAAATCCGGTTGAATTAAAAATGAGCGGCAAAATTTTTCATGATCAATTCCTTCACTCAATTCATCTTTCCAGGGAAAAATATCTGTAATTAAAAATTGATGATTAATAATTGATAATTTTTGTTCTAATGGCAAATCAACATTCGTATTCCATTCAGGCTTGAAATGATTCAATAGTTCATTATGTTCTTGATTACATAAAAAAATTCCTGTCAAAATTTTTTCTTCGATTGAAATTTCTTTCAGCGCATGACCAAGCCGGAAATAGCAATAACAAAGATGGCCGATGGTTCGCCTGTCGGTTGATCCGAATTTTTTATTTTGTTTGAAGAAATTTTTTATGAAATGAGAGAAAGGCTCTTGTCCATTATATCCATGAAGAATGTTAATCGCAGAATTGATGTGTGAGAAATATTTCATTGCTTGAATTAAAATGCCGGAAGCAAAATCTTCCGGCAATAAATATCATTCTTCTGAGTGTATTATAATTCTAATAATGCTTTCACCGGATCCTTGCCAAACAAAAGCTGAGCAGGGTTTTCAAGCAGCTCTTTCACTCTCACTAAGAAACTCACTGATTCTCTGCCGTCAATAATTCGATGATCATAGCTCACTGCCAAATACATCATTGGGCGAATAACAACTTGCCCATTCAATGCAATCGGCCTTTCTTCAATTTTGTGCATTCCTAAAATAGCAGACTGTGGGATATTAATAATCGGCGTGCTCATTAATGAGCCAAACACACCACCGTTTGTAATGGTGAATGTTCCGCCTTGCATTTCTTCCATGCTCAATTTATTATCACGTGCTTTTGTGGCAAGCAAAACAACCGTTTTTTCTATTTCAGCCATGCTAAGGCTTTCTGCATTTCTGATTACAGGAACAACCAATCCTTTTGGCGCACTAACGGCAATGGATATGTCACAATAATTATGATAAATAATTTCATCGCCATCAATATATGCATTCACCGCCGGCCATTCCTGCAAAGCATAGCAACATGCTTTTGTGAAGAAGCTCATGAAGCCAAGATTCACTGCCATGCTTTTCTTTGAACTTGTCTTTATATTGGGTGCGAAGTGCCATCACATGGCTCATATCCACTTCATTAAAAGTGGTGAGCATCGCCGTTGTGTTCTTTGCTTCTACCAATCTTCTGGAAACTGTTTTGCGAAGATTGCTCATCTTTTCATTTCGTGCATCGCGACTGAACATTGGCTGCCCAACTGCTCTACCGGGATTGCTTAGCGCTTCAATCACATCGTGCTTTAATATTTTTCCGTTTGAACCGGATGGCGTTATTGTAGATGTATCAATTTTTTTATCTGAAATAATCGCAGATGCAACAGGTGTTGCTTTAACATCGTTTGCAATTGTTGGCGGGTTGTTAGAAGTATTTTTATTTTCTACTTTCTTTTCCTCAGGCTTTACTGCTGCAACAATTTGTTCCTTATTGGTTGTTTCCGGTGCCTTGGCTTCAGGCTTGGCAGCAGTTTCATCAACTTGAGCAACCACATCTCCAATCTTTAGCGTATCTCCTTCCTTCCCTAAAGTTTTTAAAATACCCGCTTGTACTGCATTCACTTCAAAAGTTGCTTTTTCGCTTTCAAGTTCTGCAATCACTTCATCACGGTTCACATAATCGCCTTCTTTTTTCAGCCACTTTATTAATGTCACTTCACTAATAGACTCACCAATTGTAGGAACTTTAATATCAATCATTTTGATTTATGATTTTATATGTACGATGTTAGATTTCTTTAGTTCGGTTATACGTTAATGTTAGTTTGCAGTTTTCAGTTGACAGTTTCCAGTTCTTCGCTTTGAGGTTTCTTATCTATTTCTCTATTCGCATATTAGCTAATCTTCAAATTGAAAAAGCCGTTTCAATAATTTCTTCCTGTTCTTGTTTGTGTACTTTATTATACCCTGTTGCTGTTGCTGCGCTTGGGTGACGGCTGATAAAACCATAATTGATGCTCTTCAAATTCATTTGCAAAAATGAAGCTGCGCCCATATTCAGCGGCTCTTCCTGAACCCAGAACCATGTTGCATTGCTGTATTTATTATTCAATGCTTCCAGTTGCACATAAGGCAATGGGTATAATTGCTCAACACGAACAATAGCAACATCTTTGTGATTGTCTTTTTGCTGGCGATCTGCAAGATCAAAATATATTTTGCCACTGCAGAATAAAACTTTTTTAATGTTTGATGGCTCAATATCTGAAACAAAATAATCATCAATTACTTCCATGAATGAATTTTTGGTAAATTCTTCCATTTTTGAATAGCTGGCCGGCAACCGCAAGTTCGCTTTTGGTGAAAAGTTAATTAAAGGTTTGCGGAAAGGCCAAGCCATTTGCCTTCTAAATGCATGGAATAAATTTGATGATGTTGTGATGTTTGTTACTACCATATTCAGCTCCGCACACATTTGAAGAAAACGTTCCATTCTTGCGCTGCTGTGCTCGGGGCCTTGCCCTTCATAACCATGCGGCAATAACAACACAACTCCATTCATGCGCTGCCATTTTTGCTCACCCGCAGCAATAAATTGGTCGATCATTGTTTGGGCGCCATTTGCAAAATCACCAAACTGAGCTTCCCATATAACAAGCGCGTTTGGATTTGCCATTGCGTATCCATATTCAAAACCAAGCACTCCATATTCACTCAAAAAAGAATTATAAATCATGAACTGCCCTTTCGCATCCGGCACTCTGCTCAATCGGTTATATTCTGTGTCATTATTTTCATCGCGAAGCACAGCGTGCCTGTGCGAGAATGTTCCGCGCTGCACATCCTGGCCGCTCATGCGCACATCATTTCCATCCGATATCAGGCTTCCATATGCAAGTAATTCACCGGTTGCCCAATCCACTTTTCCTTCTTCATTAAATAATTTTATTTTATCCTGAAGAATTTTCTCTACTTTTTTCAATGGCTTAAAATCAGCCGGCCAGCTCATCAAGGCATTGAAGATTTTTTTGAAATTATCTTCACTGATTGCTGTGACGGGCGACTGGTTGAAATCTTCCAAATTTGCACGGCGCAATTTCTTCCACCATAATTCCGGTTGCTGATAAGAATATGGCAACGGTTTCTGTTTCACTTCATCTAAACGTTCCTGCAAATCGCCCCAGAATTTCTTCTCCATATCTTTTGCAAGCGTTTGTGCATCTGCTTCTCCATTCTCTATCAATTGCTGCGTATACACTTCGCGTGGGTTTGGATGCTTGTCAATCAAACCATATAAATGCGGTTGCGTGAATTTAGGGTCGTCGCCTTCGTTGTGGCCGTGGCGGCGATAACAAACCATATCAATAAAAGCATCGCAATTAAATTCTTGTCTGTAACGTGTGGCAATATCAGCACATTTAACAACAGCTTCCGGATCATCACCGTTTACGTGAAGTACCGGCGCGTGAATAGCACCTGCAAGTGAAGTGCAGTAGTCGGAGCTTCTTGCATCTTCAAAATCGGTTGTAAAACCAATCTGGTTATTAATAACAAAATGAATAGTACCTCCTGTGTAATAACCATCAAGCTCGCTCATTTGTATTACTTCGTAAACAATTCCCTGGCCTGCAACAGATGCATCGCCGTGAATGAGTATCGGTAAAATTTTGTCGTAATCGCTTTTATACATCACATCAGCTTTTGCACGGGAGAAGCCTTCAACTACAGGATCAACTGCTTCGAGATGTGAAGGGTTTGGCATTAATTTTAAGTGAATGGTTTTGTCGGATGGCGTTTTCAATTCGCTTCCATAGCCCATGTGATATTTTACATCGCCGCTGCCCATTGTCTGATCCAGTTTCGCCGTGCCTTCGAACTCACTGAAAATTTGTTCGTAGGTTTTGCCCATAATGTTTGCGAGGATATTCAAACGACCGCGATGCGCCATTCCTATCACCACTTCCTGAACATCGTGATCGGCGGCTGTATTAATGATGGTGTCTAATGCAGGAATGGTCGTTTCGCCACCTTCCAATGAAAATCTTTTTTGGCCGATGTATTTTGTGTGAAGGAATTTTTCGAACATCACTCCTTCATTCAATTTTTCAAGAATTCTTTTTTTCTTATCTAGCGGCAAAGGGCTCAAAAATTTTTTCTCTACTTCATTGGTCAGCCAATCAATCTTTATCTGATCACTGATATATTTAAATTCAATGCCAACATTGCTTGCATAACATCTTTTCAGGTGTTCCAAAATTTTGCGCAAGGTTGTTGTGCCAAGGCCAATAAGGTTGCCCGCGAAAAAGTTTTTGTCCATATCTTCTTCGGTGAAACCAAAAAAAGAAAGGTCAAGATTTGCGCCTCTGTCTTTTCGTTTGCGAATTGGGTTTGTGGTTGCAAGCAAATGTCCTTTATTTCTATAGCCGAGGATGAGCCTGTAAGCGCCGAGTTCTTTTTTCCAGTCAACACCATCTGTGGTTTTGAAAGAAACTTCTTTTGCAGGCTCAACTACAACGGTCCCATTTGTGGGGGCGACAATTACTTTTGCCGGAGCAATTGCAGTTCCATTGCTTCCGTTTTTGCCTTGCGTAACGGCAAAATCAAATCCTTCAAAAAATTTCCTGAAATCGGGGTCAACAGCTTCAGGGTTTTTTACAAAATCCTGATAAAGGCCTTCGATAAAAGCGGGCGAGGAATTGGTTATATATTGAAAATCTTTCATGGCAAAATTCTTGGGACACAAATATCGGTTAAAATTCATTGTTATAAAATCCTATTCGCAAGCAATTAACACTGATTTTCAGTATTTATTTCATTCAATCGAAGTGTTTTTTGAACGGGGATGGGCGCAATGGTTCCAAACCTATTATTGGTTTGATTTTTTAATGAATAACAACCTATAAAATACCTTTGTTCAAAATTTGGAATTTACGGCTGGTGAACATACCTTTGCCGTCCAAAATTTAGGAATAATGGCAAATCATAAAGCAACCAAGAAAGATGTGAGACAGGCTGAAAAACGCAGAGACCGCAATAAATATTATGGAAAAACTACCCGTAATGCCATCCGCGATTTCAAAGAGATAAAAGCGAAGAAGGATGCTGATGAGAAAATGCCGGTAGTTGCATCTCAGATTGACAAGCTGGCTAAACGCGGCATCATACACAAAAACAAAGCAGCTAATCTTAAAAGCAAGCTGGCTAAAAGAACTAATGCATTGGCAAAATAATTTTTGATTATACATTTTTAAAAAAGGCATTCTGAAAAGAGTGCCTTTTTATTTTTTGAATAAAGGAATTTGCTGATAGCATTACGCAGATAAATAGCACATCTGCAGCAGAAGTTGCACAAGCTCGTATACAAAAATTCATTGAGCCATAAAAACGCATTTCATTTCTTATTCTTAATTTCCCTTTTTGTTTCAACTAACAGAATCCCTAAACCAATGACCAGGTATAAAAATATTTTCCCCGTTCTTTTTTTATCAATCTTATTAAGCATGAATTCAAGCGCCCAAAAAAATCTTGACAGCATAATGCCTGTTCGTGGATTCGCAATTAATGCGCCGCGGCCTTCGGGCCTTGATTCTTTTGTTCGGTTTATAAATAAAGAATTGGCTCCAAGAAATGTGAACACGCTGCTTGTGCTGATAGATTATCATTATCAGTTTCAATCAAGGCCGGAGCTTATTGACAGCTTTGCGCTTTCAAAAGCCGATGTAAAAAAAATTGTGGATGCCTGTAAAAAAAACAACATTCATGTAATTCCGCATATTAATTTATTAGGGCATCAATCCTGGGCTAATCATGTTGGGAAATTGTTACAGGTTTATCCGCAGTTTGACGAAACGCCATATATTAAAATACCTGCAAAATATGAATGGCCGAATGCGGACAATCTTTATTGCAAAAGTTATTGCCCTTTGCATCCCGATCTGCATAAAGTATTGTTTGATGTGATTGATGAGATTTGTGATGCATTTGAATCTGATACTTTTCATGGCGGCATGGATGAAGTGTTTTTTATTGGCGACGATAAATGTGAGCGTTGCGCCGGAAAAGATAAAGCAGAATTATTTGCGGGCGAAGTGACGACACTTCGCAATCATCTTGCACAAAAAAACAGAACGCTTTGGATTTGGGGCGATCGGTTAATTGATGGAAAAACAACCGGGCTGGGCATTTGGGAAGCAAGCTACAATAATACATATCGCGCTGTTGATATGATCCCGAAAGATGTGGTGATTTGCGACTGGCATTATGAACGCGCAGACAAAACCGCTCCTTATTTTTCAATGAAGGGATTGAAAGTGATTACCTGTCCTTGGAGAGATCCGTCGGTGGCCGTTTCTCAGGTGAATGATATGGTGACATTCCGAAAAGAATCAACACCTGAAATGAGAGAAAGGTTTTTGGGCGTGATGGAAACAACATGGATACGCACGGATGCTTTTTTTAAAGGATATTATGAAAGCCTGAAAAATGTTCAGCCGCCGGCAAATACTCCGTGGGATTGTTTTAAGGCAATGATGGACAGGATAAATAAAATCGAATAGGCCCTAAAGCTATATTAAATGCGGATAAGCCCTCAATAACATTTCAATTATAAAATTTGCAAAAAAAGATATTACTTTTGCAGCCCATCTTTACGACCCTTTTATAAAACTACGCTGTCGTTCCTTATCACGTTTAATTAATTGAAATGTTTAACCCAAAGCTTCGCTTGTCGCGCTCGAGCCTTATTGTAATAATCATGTGCCTTGTGGTGCTCTTCACTATTTTTTTTCTAAGCTATCTTAATTTAAAGAACATTTCAACGCTCAACAGCTCTGTTGACGACCTCTCGAAAGAAGACAGCAGTATTATTCTTTTGCGCAGATGTAATGAAGAATTGATGACGGCAGAAAACCATTATCGCATTTATATTAATTCGGCCGATAGCAATCAAAAATCATTTTTTCTGAATGATATTGATAGCGTTATCGGAGATTGCAACAGCCTGAGCAATTTCGACTCCGATTTCTCAAAAAAAATTGAGCACGACGTGAATTATAAAATGATCATGTATGATGCAATCACAAAGCTAAAAAGCATCTCGGATGCTGTAACCAACAATAGTGACCATCTTTTCACCATTGTTACTTTAAACAGCCCGATACAGGTTGAAAGAATGGACAAATCTTTTTTTAGAAATTTTATTTTCAATTCAACAGATACACTTAAACTTCTTGCACAAAGAAAGAAGTTGGGCTTCTTTCAAAAAATTAGTTATTTATTTTCAGGAAAAGACGGATCAACAACAAACAGACAGTTTGTTAAAGGAAGCCCGGAAGAAAAAAAATATATGGATAGTGTGCAGCATGAAAGCGATTCAACGATCAACAGCATTTCTTCGCAGGTGAAAAACTATTATCAGAAATCAGTAGATAAAAAACTTTTAGTTCGACAACAATTGGGAACAAAAGAGATGAACCTCGCCGAATCAAACTTAGCAATCATGTCTGAGATTGATTCAAAAATTAATGACCTCGTTTCAAAAAGAGAAAATGATGAAAAGCAAAGGAAACAGCAACTATTGGCAAAAGCATATGATGCCCGAAAAGCTATTCAGAAAATAACCTTCTTTTCGATTTTAAGCATCATTGTGCTCATAGCGCTGCTGGCTTATAATATTTACAGAACAAACAAATATGAAGAAGCAATCATTGATGCAAAGGCAAGCGCAGAAAAACTTGCTGTGCTGAAAGGAAGGTTCCTGAGCAATATGAGCCATGAAATACGCTCGCCGTTAACCGCCATTATGGGCTTCACAGAACAGGTTGCCAATAATCAACAAAACGGGCAGAACGGTAAATTTTTAGACGCAATAAAAGTTTCGTCAAATCATTTGCTGAATACAGTGAATGATATTCTTGATTTTTCAAAATTGGATGCAGGCAAGCTAACGCTGCAGAAACAACCATTTAGTTTAAAAAATAACATCTCTGAGGTAGCACTCGCATTAAGCCTGGAAGCTGAGAAAAAAGGCCTATCGCTAAATACCGCTTTCAATTTTGACGAAAAGCTGACTGTTAACGGTGATGCCTATCGCTTTAAGCAGATTTTATTCAACCTCGTTGGCAATGCTATAAAATTCACAGACAAAGGAAGCATTGATATTAATGCTTCTGCAAAAAAAATAAACGACAAGAATATTGTTGCTGTGATTGCAGTTAAAGATAGCGGCATCGGCATTTTACCATCGCAGCTTAATATGATATTTCAGGAATTTGCTCAGGCAACGGCAACAAAAAATAACCAGTATGCAAGAGCCGTGAAAGGAACCGGGCTAGGTTTGCCGATCAGTAAGATGCTTGCAGAACTACAAAATGGTTCAGTGACCGTGGAAAGTGAATTGGGCAAAGGTTCTGTGTTCACTTGTAAAATCCCTTATGAAATTGCGAACTATGAGGAAACGAAATCTTTCGCTGAGCCTAAAATTATACTGCCGCCTTCTTCCGCTAACAAAACAGAGAAAAATATTTTGGTAGTGGAAGACAATGAGCTGAATATTATGCTCATTTCTATATTGCTGGAAAGAATGGGTTACAGGTTTGATATTGCCACCGATGGGGAAATGGCATTGCAGCTTTACAAAAAAAATAATTATAACCTGATACTAACGGACATCAATATCCCAAAACTTACCGGTGTTCAATTAACAGAACATATAAGACGAACAAATGACAGCAAATCGAAAATAAAAATTGTTGCGTTGACTGCAACAATCCTCAACGATGATTTCGATTCTTACTACAAAGCCGGTGTCAACAAAATTTTGGTGAAGCCTTTCAGTGAAGAAGAATTCAGAAAAGTAGTGGAAGAGTATGTTGGTGAGAAAGAATTAGCAATAAGCTGATAAGTTATAAGCTGTGCCACAGTTTGAAACCGTGGCACAGTTACCAAATCATTGCGTTACTTTAATAATTCCCGCTCCATTATAAGAATGATATTCTCCGTTATACATCGCATCTGCACTTACAGGCCCCATTTTATAAATGCCGGGAGATACAGCACGAACCGCGTAATAATAAACCTGCTTGTTCTCATAAGCATTCACAAATAAATTAATCCTGTCATCACGCACGTCGATTGCAGTTGGCGAGTTTGCATCTTTAATCCATTCCATGCCGGGAATTTCTTTTGTGCGCGGATTTTCAATTTCAAAACCTGCCGGCAAAATATCCGTGATAACAATATTATCAACATCGCCGCTGTAAGATTTATCAAGTGTGATTTGTACAATCACCAAATCATTTTGCCTGAATGTATTTCCTGAAATCACTCTTCCATATCTGTCATAAAAACGCTTGCGCACTTTCAGGTAATTGTCTTCTTCTTTGTATGCGCCTGTAGAACTAATGCCTTCAGCTTCCCAATAATAATACAGCTTGCCATTTCCTTTCGTTGCAATTTCAATATTCGTTCCTTTCAATTGCTGGCTCGTGAGCTTTACGCTGTTGCCATTCATATTCGCCACTGATTTTCCATTCACTTTTATGTCCGCTGTTGCATCAGATTTCAATGCTTCCTTATTAATCTTTCCAAGCGCAATAAAACTGAAAGCAAGTTCCTGCGTGCTCCACCAATAGCGATGATTTAATTTTTCAGAAACATGCTTTGCCATCAATGGAATTTGTTGGTTGGATGGATCCGCATCGATTAATACATTCAACGCAATCGCTTCATCTCTGATATCAGAATAAAAACTTCCGCCTGTTTGCGCCACAGATTCTTCTCCTGCAAATTGCGTTGGCAAAAATTGTTTGAAACTATTTTTATCGCCCGACAAAGCATAAGCAGCCGATAATAAATATTTACAATCGAGGCTCAGCCATTGAGGATTTGACTTATAATAATTCATCGCACTCACATTTGGTTTGCCTGCTAATGCAAGCACGTACAATCCATACGCGACTTCTTTCGGCGCAATTTTTTTATTTTGATTTCGGTTATAGTAATATGTTATGGTTTCTTTTTTCTTCAACCGATTATTAATATAGCTCAGCATTGTCTCTAACAAACTTTTATCAATATCAAAACCTGATTTCTTTGCTTCGATTAAAAAATGCGCAGCGTAAATTGTCGCCCACCAACATTCAGTGTCTTCGCCATCCCAAAGCGTTACTGCTCCATTATACAACTGGCGCATTTTTATTTTTTTGATGGCTTCCTGCACATTATAATTTGCACTTGCCTTGTATGCATTATTCATGTGCAACAAATCAGCTAAATCACCATAATATAATTGCGGGAATGCAGCGGAAACCGTTTGCTCCGTGCAGCCATAAGGATATTGAATAAGTTGTGAAAGATATTTTCCAAGCTCCATAGCGGGCGAACGGCTCACCATTAATTTATAATCCACGCTTGAAGGAATATAATCGCTTATGCCGATATTAATAAGTTGAGAAGTTCCTCCGGCAATTGAACCGCTATTTGTTGATTTTTGCAAAGAAGAAGTTGGGCGAACACTGATATCGGTTTCATCAACGAACTTCTCTCCCATGCTATTCACTTCAACCGTTACTTTTCCTGTTCCAATGATAGGCTGACCAATAACGGTGAAGGCTAACCGCTTTTCGCTGTTTGGCGAAAGCTGAACAGTTTGCTGCGTTTCGCCAACAATCTGAACAGCACCTGTAACTTTTATCGTTGCATTGGCAGTTGCATTTTTTGCAGTCGTGTTTGTTACAGTCACCGGAACAGTCACCGTATCTTTCGGACTTAAGAAACGAGGCAATGCAGTGCTCAACACAATCGGGTCTGCAACAGTCATCTTTTCATCTTTCGAACCGAAGCTTTGATTTTTATAACTCGCAGCCATTAATCTTACTTCACCCGAAAATTGCGGAATGTCAAATTCAAATTCTGCTTCGCCGTTGCTGTTGGTTTGTTTAATGCCGCTCCAATAAGACATAATTTTGAAACGCTTTGCCGGCATGGGATTCACGCGTTTCTTCATGTCACTTTCCATATCACCGCCCGTGCTGCTCAATCTCGCTTTTATTTCCGGAAACAATAATGGATAGATATCATAACCATTTACTTCCAACGCACGCTTCGCATAAAAATGGTCGTAAGGATCTGGCGTTGCAAAATCTGAAACCTGCAACACGCCATTGTCAACAGCAGCAAGCGTTACCATGCTATTTGCTTCAGCTTTCACTTTCACTACCTGATGTGTTCTTGAGCGAACAGATTTCTGCGCAACAATTTCAAGTGGAATTTTTCTTCCCTTCTCTTCTACTTTTATGCTTTCGTAACCATGCGCAACGGTAAGCGGGATATCAGTAACATCATGAGGCTTTATTAATGTAGCTGTGATATAAACATTCGGAACATCTTCAGCAGTAATCGGCAAATCAAGCGAAGCTGTTCTTTTATCAGAAGGCACATCTACATATTGATAATAAACGACTTTATCCGTTTCCATCGTTACCAGCATTCTTCCGCTGAAAGGCGCTTTGAACAAGGCTTTCACGTGATTACCGGAATAATAAGAATCTTTATCAGTTGAAATATCAATATTGCCTGCATTATCCACTTCAAAAGAAGAATTATCTCCACCCCAATAACCGTAACTGTAAAAACTTTTGGTTACATAGGTGCTACTACCGGGTATATATATACGTAATTCATATTCACCGAGCGTTTTTGGCACAAAAGAAAATTTTGTGTTTTCACCGCTGACCGAGATGTCTCTTGAATCCATCAGCTTATCTTCCGGCTGCGATTCGTAACGAAAATAACTTCCATTCTTACTAAGAACATTTCGATATTCATGCTTTACAATTTGAATATTTGCCTGCGCATTATTTACTAATTTTTCATTTTGGTCGAGCGCAATCAAACCAAATTCAACAGGCTTGTTCAAAGCATACCAATAAAAACCATCACTTGCAATTCCGAAAAATGTTTTTTGTGTGAATATATCGACCGAAGTATTCTTGCTTACCGGGCGACCTGTTTCATCAAAAACTGTAGCATAAAAATTTGCCTGCAGCAATCCATTGTTTTTGTAAGAAGACATCACATCATATTTTTCTATCGCTTCACCATTATCGTTTGTTTTTCCTTCGCGCACAACTTTGTCAAAAGTGGCGCTTAGATTAGGAATGCTGAAATCGTAATTATAATATTTCTTCGAGCTAAAATATTTTTGTTTCACTTGTATCTCACATTCATAATTTCTATTGGCAGCAGGCGGTCCAAAAAAATTTACCGCCTGAATATTCAATTGCGAAGCATCACCCGGTTCAAGAAAAGGCTTGTCAAGTTTTGCCGTTACTTTAATTCTATCAGGAACAAATTCTTCAATACGAAAAACTTGCGTTGCAAGTAAAATATCATTTGACGTATAAACTTCCAGCGAATAGCTTCCGGTAATTGATGAAGAAGGAATGTCAACATTCCCTTCGAGCGAGCCTTCTTCATTTAAATTTTTTCTGAATGTCTTGAATTCTTTTCCGTTCGGCAATAAAAATTTCATCACGACAGGAATTTCTCCGGGCGATTTCCATTGCTTGTCCCTTAGGATAACAGAAAAGTTTACTTTTTCTCCGGGGCGATAAATGTCTCTTTCTTCATAAATAAAAGCATCCAACCCTGTGCTGTTAATATGTTTGCCACCAATCTCAAATCTTGAAGTATTTACTTTTGTTGAATTGAAAGGAAGATAATTGAAATCATCCGCCGTTTTTGCAATAATCATCGCTGGCTTGAAACCTGCAAATTCTTTTCGCGAATAGGCAATCTCTGCAACGCCATCTGCATTTGTAGAGCCAATGCCAAGAATTTGATTGTTCGCTCCATAGGCGCTAACGTTTACTCCTTCAATTGCGTTAGCAGTTTTAATAGAATTGACGAATACTAAAATTTTCTCCTGTCCTTCTTTTGCAACAAGGCCAATATCCGACAAAGAAATAAATCGGCTGTCGCGAACCCAATTATCTTTTGTCGAACGAATCATAACATGATAAATGCCTTTGAAATCAGGCACCTTATCATCAATATTAAAATGAAGCAACCGGCTATTGCCAAACCTGGGCAACGTGCGCGTTTCAATTTCCTGTTGAAAGATAATATCACCAACAGTTGCATCACTGCTTCTTTCATCGTCATATTCTTCATCGTTGCTTTCATTATTTGTTTCATGCGGATAGTAACCGCTTCTCTGCGCTGTCAATAAATTATTTTCATAAATTTTTGAAACAACGAGTTTCAATTTCTCCACATTCGTGATTTTCACTTCAATATTTTTTTCTCCTTTTTGAGAAAGATATACGCTTTTGCTGCTTGCAAAACTTATGGAAGGCTCTAGCTTCCCAAATGCAATATTGCCATTATACTCATCTTTCAAAGTGCCGCCAATCCTGCCACGCAAGCCTTTTTCAATAGCAAGCTCATACGTTTTTGAAACATCGAAATGGTCGCTTCGAATTATAAATCCATCATCCTGAGTTTCGACCGTAAACTTTACCGCAGGAGTCAATTTTATAAATGAAGAAATATTCGATGAAACAACTTGCTGGCTTGTTGTCACTTTCACGGATCCACCTTCATTTGTTGAAACATCATTGACCCGCAAAACAAATGGTGATGAGATTATAGATTTCGTTTCTGTTTTGTCTTGCGTTCCATTCATGCCACCTTCAGGAACAAGACCTTTATCAATATTAATCGTTGCATCATAATCGTCATCCTGCATTTTTAAATTCAGCAGACGAAAAGAAATTTTATTGGAAGCTGATAAAGTCTGTGCATTAAAATTCACGGGTTGTCCGCCTATTAATATTTGCAATTTTTCTTTGAGTGAATTTGGGTTCACCGGATAATTGAAAGTCAAATCAAGCTGTGGTAGAGCCGTGTTGCTGCTTTCGTCCTGCAACACCCAGCTTGCATTAATGTTCTGCAATTTTAATTCAGCAGTATAAAAACTGATGTTATCTGCATTGGTAATCTTGCCGAATTTCACATACTGCAAAATATCGCTGTTCAATTTTGCTTTGAAATTCGTTGCGGGCTGCAAAGGTCTTGATGGGGAAAAAACCAATTCATCGGGATGTTCCCAGCGAAAACGGCCTTGAATTTTTGGCTCGAAAGAAATATATTCTGTAGAATCCCATTCATTCAATAAAGAATCTTTCACCAATGCTTTGCTGAACCTGAAAGTAAGGTTCTGCAATTGTTCAACTTCATCTTTTGCATTGGTATAATCCAGATTTACTGTGTTACGGTTACAAGCACACAAAAAAATAACAACCACAAGGGTTGTCGGCAAACAGAATTTGATACGCATATAATGGCCAGGTTGAGAGAGTTAGATATGTTGTTTTGAAAAGCTATGTCAAAGTACAAAAAGCGAATAAAAAAACGATATTATTCTCTTGCATGAAGATAATAAAACGGGAATTTAGCGTGAGAGAAGCTACGGAGGATGGCTTGAAGAATCCATAAATGTTTAAGGGAAATTTGCAGACGAAAATTACATCAACAACAAATCGCTTTGCAAATAATGTGAGATAAGAATTTGTTAATTCGATATAATCCCACACAGATAAGGGTTTCAGGAATCGTTACATTTGACTTGTAAATGCGCGTCACAAAACAATATATTAAAAACTTCTTCAAAAAGCTATTAATCACAGTTGCATCTGTTATTGTTCTTTTCTTTTTCCTCAATTGGATTTTTCCATTGCCTGATAAAATTGAATACTCAACTATCGTCACGGATAATAAGGGCGAAGTGATTCATGCATTTCTTACCAAAGACCAGCAATGGAGAATGAAAACGGAATTGAATGAAATTTCTCCTTTGCTTAAAAAAACGATTATCGAAAAAGAAGATAAATATTTCTATCATCATTTTGGTATCAATCCTTTTGCTGTTACAAAATCTTTTTTTAAAAATATTTTCAGGATGAAAAGAACTTCAGGTGCATCCACCATCACTATGCAGGTGGCGAGAGCACTTGAGCCAAAGCGAAGAACATACATTAATAAGTTCATTGAAATGTTCCGTGCCTTGCAGCTCGAAACAAAATATAGTAAAGATGAAATATTGCAAATGTATCTCAACCTTGTTCCTTATGGCAGCAATATACAAGGCGTGAAATCTGCATCAATTTTATATTTTAAAAAAAATCCCGACCATTTATCCTTGGCGGAAATCACTGCGCTCGCTATTATTCCAAATCGCCCTTCATCATTGGTAATTGGGAAAAACAATGAACAGATTATTATTGAAAGGAATAAATGGCTGAAGAAATTTGCTGCTGATAAAATATTTACGGAAAAAGAAATTGAAGATGCTTTGAATGAACCATTAACCGCAACAAGAGGCGCAGTTCCTTCATTTATCCCTCAGCTTGCTTATAAACTAAAAAGACAAAGCGGCGATATTATCAAAACAAATATTCAGCTCAATACACAATTGAAAATTGAAAATTTGGTGAGGGATTATTCACGTTCATTAACCTTAAAAAATATCCGCAATGCTTCCGTGATTGTGATTGATAATAACACGCACAAAATCATTTCATACGTTGGCTCTGCGAATTTCAGAGATAGTATTGATGGCGGGCAAGTGAATGGCGCGGCCTCAATCCGTCAGCCGGGAAGCACACTAAAACCTTTGCTGTACGGGCTTTGCATTGATGAAGGATTATTAACCCCTAAAATGGTTATTAATGATGTGGCTGTTAACTATGATGGATATGCGCCGGAGAATTATGACAAGAAATTCAACGGTTATGTTACGATGGAATCTGCGCTCGGGCATTCATCAAATATTCCTGCCGTAAAAAGCTTGAGAGCATTGGGAAAAGACAAGTTAATCCAAACACTTGCTCGTTGCGATTTTCAACAAATAAAAAAAGACCAGAACAAACTTGGCTTGTCATTAATACTCGGCGGTTGCGGAGCAAATCTGGAAGAACTCACCGGATTATATTCTGTGTTTGCAAGTGATGGCGCTTATATCAAACCATCTTTCACACAAACTGATACGGCTTATAAAAAAATAAACATATTATCTCCTGCTGCCACTTTTATGATTGATGAAATCTTGTCGAGCGTAAATCGCCCAGATTTTCCAGTGAATTGGGAAAGCACGGCGCATCTTCCAAAAATTGCATGGAAGACCGGAACATCATACGGGCGCAGAGATGCATGGAGCATCGGTTACAACAAACATTATACAGTTGGTATTTGGACGGGAAATTTTTCTGCTCTTGGAGTTCCTGAATTGAGCGGCGCAAATATTGCAACACCATTGCTCTTTAAAATCTTCAATACGCTTGACTACGATGCCGATGAAGAATGGTTTCAGCAACCAAAAGATTGCGACACAAGAATTGTTTGCTCTGAAACAGGAATGCTGCCGGATGAACATTGCACCAATCTTATTACTGATTATTTCATTCCTATGATTTCGCCAACAAAAAAATGTGATAATATGCAGGAGATTGCTGTTTCACCAGATGAAAAAATTTCTTACTGCAAAATGTGCATGCCCGAAAACGGTTACAAGAAAAAATTGTATAAAATCGTTACTCCTGAAATGCAGCAATATTTTGAAGAGAATAAAATCGCCTATGAAAAAATCCCACCGCACAACCCCAACTGTGAAAAAGTTTTTAAAGACGGCGCTCCGGTTGTTACTTCTCCATCTAACGGAAATGAGTATCTGATTAATAAAAAAAATCCAGAGCCATTGCAATTAACCTGCCACACAGGAAATGATGTAAGCAAAGTGTATTGGTATATCAATAATAAATTCTACAAAGCCTGCGATGCAAAAGCAAAACAATTTTTTATTCCCGAAGAAGGGCCGATAAAAATTTCCTGCACAGATGATAAAGGAAGGAACAGAGATATTTTGATTAGAGTGCGATACGTGAATTTATAGTTGGCAATTGGCAGTTTTAAGCTGGCATCACAATCCTACATCTCATTTTGATTTTAATATTTCGCGAATCAACTGCAAACGGTATAACTGCAAACTTTTCTACTATTCTTTGCTCACACTTCCAACGCCGCTTACATGTTGATTGACCGTTGTCGGATTTCCCTTGTAATGGATACTCCCTACTCCACTTGCATTTGCGTCAATCTTCACACTTGCATACACCTCAGCGCTGCCAACCCCGGAAAGCTCCACGCTTGTATTTTCCGCCATTAGCTCATAACAGTGCGCACTTCCGGCACCACTGATGGTTAAATCAGCATCCTTGCTTTGCCCCTTCAGATAAATTGAACCAACGCCGGAAATATCTGCAGTTACTTTTGGCGCATCAACTTCCATCCTGATGCTGCCCGCGCCACTTAAACCAATCTCCATCTCTTCGGTGCTGGTAATTTTATTTTCTCCTATAATATCTCCTGCGCCTGAAACACTGATTTTTCTGAACGCCGGAGCAGTAACATATAATTTCAAATCGCCGTTGCTTTCAAGATTAACTCCCATTTTATTTTTGATCACCAATTCATCACCATCCTGTTCAATCTCGATATAGGGCAATAAATTTTCGTCGCCTTCAATCCTAATGGGCTTAAGGTCGCCTTGCGAAACATATACATTAATAGTACTGGAAACATGTAGCTCTTTAAATGGAGAAATCGAATGTTCTTCAGTTTTAACATTTCCATTTCCCCGAATTCTTCTGCCTAAAAAATGGCGGCATGAGCAAAGTAAAATCGGCAAAGCAGCAAGGAGCAACAAATATTTTCTCATGATGTTTGTTTTAACCACAAAAATTGATGATTTTTTTCACTTGAAAAAACCATTCTTCATTTAGACGCCTTTTCTTTTATTGAGGTTACTGAAAATATCGGGCATATTATCAATATAATTTCTTCCAACATGGGTATTTTGATTAACAGAAGGTTTCAAGCCATTCAAAATACGGCAAGCATCTGATAAAAACTGTTTCTTACCTTCGCAGCACTATGGCGGAAAAAATTCTTATTCTCGATTTCGGCTCGCAATATACCCAGCTGATTGCACGCGCCGTTCGCGAAGCCAATGTGTACTGCGAAATTGTTCCTTATCACAAAAAAATTGAGTTCGATAGTTCATTGAAAGGCATTATCCTTTCCGGTTCACCGTTTTCAGTGAACGATGCAAATGCACCATTGGTAGACATTAAAGAACTGAATGCGCATGTGCCCGTGCTTGGCATTTGTTATGGCGCACAACTTACTGCCAAACAATTTGGCGGCAGTGTTGCAAACAGCAATAAACGCGAATATGGAAGAGCATTGTTGCACAAACAGAAAGATGATGTACTGTTGAATGATGTCACTGAGCTTTCACAAGTCTGGATGAGCCATGCCGATACAATCCTGAAATTGCCTTCAGGTTTTGATGTGCTGGCAACAACAGAAAATATTCCTTATGCCGCTTTTAAGAAAACAGAGTATACATTCCCGTTATATTGCTTGCAATTTCATCCTGAAGTGTATCATTCTATTGAAGGCAAAAAAATATTGCAGAACTTTTTGATTAAGATTTGTAATTGCTCGCAAGATTGGACAGCCGCTCATTTCATCAGCGACACGGTTGAAAGATTGAAAAAACAAATCGGTCGCCGGAAAGTGGTAATGGCTTTGAGCGGTGGAGTGGATTCTACAGTTGCTGCGACCTTAATACACAAAGCGATTGGCAAAAAATTGTTCGGTGTTTTTGTTGACAATGGTGTGCTTCGTAAAAATGAATTTGAAGAAGTGCTGGCAACTTATAAAAAGATAGGCTTGAACGTTACCGGTGTCGATGCAAAAAAGATTTTCTATAAAAAATTAAAAGATAAAACTGATCCGGAAGAAAAACGAAAAGCCATCGGCAAACAGTTCATTAAAATTTTTCAGAAAGAAGCAGCAAGAATCGAAAATGTTTCCTTGCTTGGACAAGGAACCATTTATCCGGATGTGATTGAAAGCATTTCCGTGCATGGGCCTTCGCAAACGATTAAATCTCACCATAATGTTGGCGGATTGCCGAAGAAAATGCAATTGGATTTAGTAGAGCCTTTGCGATATCTTTTCAAAGATGAAGTTCGCCGTGTTGGTCATGAGCTTGGCATTCCTGATGAATTATTGCAACGTCATCCTTTTCCTGGTCCAGGACTTGCAATCAGGATTTTGGGTGAAGTGACCGCAGAAAAGGTACAGTTATTGCAGAATGCAGATTATCTCTATACAAAAGCCTTGAAAGAACACAATTTATATTCGAGTGTTTGGCAGGCCGGCGCTATTTTGCTTCCTGTGAAAAGTGTTGGCGTGATGGGCGATGAAAGAACATATGAATTTACTGTGGCGCTTCGTGCGGTGACTTCCGTTGATGGAATGACTGCCGACTGGGCGCATTTGCCTTATGATTTTTTAGCTGATATCTCCAATGATATCATCAATAATGTGAAAGGGATTAACAGAGTGGTGTATGATATCAGCAGCAAGCCGCCGGCAACAATTGAATGGGAATAGTGAATGGTGAATGGTTAATAGTGAGTTGTTCGGTTAGGTCATCAGCCTAATGAAATGCACATACCAACTTAATGCACGCTCAACATGAAAAATCTTTTCCGATTTTTTTTCTTCCTTATCTTATCAGCCATTTCATTTTTTGCAACTGCACAAAATGATTCTGCCAATAAAGTTTATCATATTGCCATCTTTGCTCCGCTTTATTTAGATTCTGCTTTTGATGAAACGAGGCAGTTATCGCTTCGATAAAGACTTTCCCGAAAATTTTAAATCCCGGTCTTGAATTTTATGAAGGCGCACAACTCGCTCTTGATTCATTACAAAAAGAAGGCGCTCATTTTGAAGTGACTTTATATGACACTAAATCATCAAAAAAATCAATTAGTCAGATTCTTCAGAGCAGCGAATTTCAAAACACAGATTTGATTATCGGTCATGTATCAACGTTAGAACTCAGACAGCTTGCAATTGCAGCTTCGCATAAAAATATTCCTTTCATCAACGCCAATTTGCCGAATGACGGGAATATCACCAATAATCAAAGTTTAGTGATTTTGAACTCTACGTTAAAAACTCACTGCGAGGGCATATACAAATATCTGCAGAGAAATTTTGCGACTCAATCAATTGTTGTTTTCACAAAGAGAGGCACTTTAGAAGACAGGTTGAAAATCTATTTCATGGACATAGAAAAAAACACCAGTTCGGTTCCTTTGAAACTAAAATTTGTGACCTTAGAAAAGAGCTTTGATGACAAACAAATGAAACCTTATCTCAACGAAAACCTTCAAAATGTTTTTGTGGTTGCAAGCCTTGATGAAGCTTTTGCAAAAGATTTTTGTTTTCAGTTATCTCCTTTGGCAAAAACTTATCGCACGACTGTTATTGGCATGCCGACATGGGATAATATCAGCGATTTTTCTCAGCCTTTGTATAATGGACTTGAGATTATGTACAGCACACCTTTTTACATCAATCAGAACGATAGTTTGGTCACTCATATCCAGCAGTATTTCAAAACGAATTATTACATGCGCCCGAGTGATATGATTTTCCGTGGCTTTGAAACAGTTTATCATTTTGCAAAATTGCTGGAGCAACACGGAAGTAATATCACAAGCAGCATCGGCGAAAAGAAATACAGCGTGTTCAACAATTTTGATATCGAACCTGTCATTCTCAATAAGCAAAACATGACCATCGATTATTACGAGAATAAAAAACTCTACTTCATTAAAAAGGTAGATGGGAATGTGACTGTAGCAAATTAAATTCCAAATTCTCCGCCATAAATGGCGGAGCTAGTCGAACGAGATTAAATTTTAAATTTGATTATCATTTCAATTCGAACTAATTCGTGTTCTCTCCATTGGCGTTATTTCTTCTTAATTTGTGTTTATTAGTGTATGTTAACTTTCACCGACAAAGGAATTTTTTGTGCACATGGCAATTTCTACATTGACCCGTGGAACCGTTGATTATGCGATAATAACACATGCGCACAGTGACCATGCTCGCCCGGGAAGCAAAAATTATTTATGTCATACACTCACCAAATCTTTGCTGCAACCGCGTTTGGGGGATAACAATTATCAAAGCGTTGAATGGAATGAACCTGTGTTTATGAATGGAGTGAAAATTTCTTTGCATCCTGCGGGGCATATCATCGGCTCATCACAAATCCAGGTTGAATATAAAAATGAAGTTTGGATAGTGAGCGGTGATTACAAAACAGAAGCAGATGGAATCAGTGGAATTTTTGAACCGGTGAGATGCAACACGTTTATTACAGAATCAACTTTTGGCTTACCGATTTATAATTGGAAACCGCAGCAACAAATTTTTTATGATATACAAAACTGGATTATCAAAAATAAAGACGAAGGAAAAATCTCCGTGCTGATTGCTTATGCATTAGGCAAAGCGCAAAGATTGTTGCCTTGCATTGCAGAATTGTATGGAAAATAAATTTCACAAATCATAAACAAGAGTTCCTCCTTTCCATTAGTTCTTGTTATTTTACTATAGTAATTTTATTAATCATTTGTGTACGAGTTGCGTTTGGTGTGGACACCAACCGCGGCGATTGAAAATTGTGCTCATGAAAAAAATCATTGTGCTTGTTTGTTTCGCGGCGATTTGCATTTCTTTCAATAAAGCCGTTTATCATTTTTTTGCTGACGGCGTTTTTATTCCTTCAAGCCCGCAGCGTAGCGGCGATGCAAAAAAGGGCTATGATTATTTAGTCTCCGGCGATTATCTCAAAAGCGGTATTCCTATTAATTATTTCAAACTTGTTTATGGAAAAAATAACAGCAGCTATCTGAAGCGTGATTCGCCAAACAATAATATCAGTTATGAATACACAGCAGTGAAAGCGCCGAATGGAGAAATGATTGTTGCTCCAAATTGTTTGCAATGTCACGCACAGGTTTTTGATAATAAACTCATCATTGGACTTGGCAACTCAACTGTTGATTTCACGGGTGGAGAAAAACTGAATCCGAAAAATGCAGCGATGGCTGAAAATGTTTTGCAAAAAGCCGACCCGAAAAAATATGAAGCAGCAGAACCTTTTTTGAAAGTTGCCAAAGCTATCAGCGCTCAATTGCACACGAAAGTTCGCGGCGTGAATGCTGCAGACAGGCTCGCAGCCTTGCTTGTAGCGCATCGCGACCCGAAAACATTTAAGTGGAATGACAATGCGATGATGGAAATTCCGGATGAAGTGATTCCTTCGGATGTTCCTGCGTGGTGGCTGCTGAAGAAAAAGCATGGCATGTTTTACAATGGTTTTGGCAGAGGTGATTTCGCAAAATTTCTGATGGCTTCAAATTTATTAACAGTGAATGACACTGCCGAATCAGTGGAAGTCGATAAACATTTTAATGATGTGCTTGCTTACCTTAATTCAATTCAGCCACCAAAATATCCCAATCCTATTAATAAACAATTAGCGAAAGAAGGTGGAATTTTATACGTGCAGAATTGCTCAAAATGTCATGGCAACGGTGATGCATATCCTAATTTATTAATCCCTGAAGAAAATATTAAAACAGATTCGTTTTTGTTCAAAAGCAATTATCAAAACCCTCAGTTTGTTGACTGGTTCAATAATAGCTGGTTTGCAACAAGCGAGCATCCCGCAAAGCTTGAACCATTCAACGGTTATATAGCTCCGCCGCTTGATGGCATCTGGATTACTGCGCCTTACTTGCATAATGGCTCTGTCCCAACACTTGAAGCAGTTTTGAACAGCAAGCTTCGCCCGAAATATTGGTCGCGTGATTTTGATAATCTCGAATATGATTATGAAAAAGTTGGATGGAAATATGCAATGCACGACAAACCGGAAGGCACAACAATTTATAATACTGACTTGCCCGGCTATGGCAACTACGGTCATTATTACGGAGACAATTTAACAGACAAAGAGAGAAAAGCGATTATTGAATATTTGAAAACGCTGTGATTTAAAAATTTTTATTTTGTTCCCGGCATCCCAATTCTATTAAGCATTCTTGCGTCGCACTCTTGTACATTTGTAATCCTATTCAGCGTCGTTCACAAAATTTAACTCACAAATTATTTTTAGTTGCAGATTCATCAAACCATAGGTTTCAAAATTATTAACAACTGGTTTCACTCAAAAAACCTGCAACCATTTTTTTTTCAGGAAGAAACATGGCAGTATATTATTGATGGAAAATCAGGATTGGTGAATGCTCCTACAGGTTGCGGAAAAACATTTTCTGTTTTTCTCGGAGCTGTTATTGATTTTATTAATCATCATCCTGATAATTATAAAACGAAATCAAAAAATGGTTTGCAATTATTATGGTTAACACCGCTTCGTGCATTGGCAAAAGATATTGGTCGTGCAATGGAAGAAGTGATTAATGAACTCGGAATGAGTTGGAAAATCGGAATCAGAAACGGAGACACGGAATTAAGCGAAAGACAAAAACAAAAAAGGCAAATGCCCGAAGTGCTTATTATCACTCCCGAAAGTTTGCATTTGTTATTAGCACAAAAAAATTATCCTGAAGTTTTTCAAAAACTAAAAATCATTGCAGTTGATGAATGGCATGAACTGCTCGGAAGCAAACGTGGAGTGCAGGTGGAATTGGCAGTTTCAAGAATCGTGAATGGTCAATGGTCAATGGTCAATAATGAATTGGTTGACAAAAATAAGGCAATATCAAATCTCAGGAATATATTCACCATCCACCATTCACCATTGACCATCTGGGGCATCTCCGCAACCATCGGCAATCTGGAAGAAGCGAAAGAGGTTTTGCTTTCTCCCCTCTCCCGCGGGAGAGGGGCTGGGGGTGAGGTCGTAAAAGCCCTTATCAAAAAAAATATCGACATCGAATCCATCATTCCTGATGAAATTGAAAAATATCCATGGTCGGGACATCTTGGAATTAAACTGATTGATAAAGTAATTCCCATCATTCACAAAAGCAGAACAACGCTCATCTTCATTAACACCCGCGGTATGAGCGAGACATGGTATCAAAGATTATTAACCGCATCTCCAGATTTAGCCGGCGCATTAGCGTTGCACCATGGCTCCATTGATATGGAATTGCGCACTTGGGTGGAAGAAGCATTGCATGAAGGAAAATTAAAAGCAGTTGTCTGTACAGCAAGTTTGGATTTGGGCGTTGACTTTCGTCCCGTGGAAACCGTGATACAAGTTGGCTCACCAAAAGGTGTTGCAAGATTTTTACAACGAGCCGGAAGAAGTGGTCACCAGCCCGGCGAAGTGAGCAAAATTTATTTTCTTCCCACACACTCATTAGAACTGGTTGAAGCCGCTGCGCTGAAAACCGCGATGCAGTTGAATTTCATCGAAAGCCGTCAGCCAATGATTTTGTGTTTCGATGTACTCGTGCAATATCTCTCAACACTCGCTATATCAGATGGATTTTATCCGGATGAAATTTATGAAGAAGTGAAATCAACGCATTGCTATAGAGAAATGACGGAAGAAGAATGGGAAAGAATTCTTCATTTTATTTCTGAAGGCGGTGTTGCATTGCAGCAATACGATGAATTTAAAAAAGTTGAAATCATTAATGGCTTATATAAAATCAACAGCCGCAAAGTGGCTATGCGACATCGTTTGAGTATTGGGACGATTGTGAGCGATGCGATGATGAAAGTGAAATTTGTGAGCGGCGGTTATGTCGGTGTGATTGAAGAATATTTTATTTCGAGATTATCTCCCGGCGATGTATTCACATTGGCAGGAAGAAATTTAGAATATGTGATGATAAAAGATATGACTGCACTCGTGAAAAAATCGAACGCAAAAAAGTCCATCGTGCCGAGTTGGCAAGGCGGAAGAATGCCGTTGTCGGCAAATCTTGGGATTATGTTGCGGAGAAAATTGAATGAAGCATTAATAAAAGAAAAAAAAGAAATTGAGCTTGAAGTCCTCAAACCTCTTTTTGATTTGCAGGAAAATCTTTCACACGTTCCGAAAGAAAATGAATTGCTGATTGAACATATTGAAACCAAAGATGGCTATCATTTGTTTGCTTATCCGTTTGAAGGAAGATTGGTGCATGAAGCAATGGCTGCATTATTAGCATATCGAATCAGCAGAATAATTCCTATCACATTTTCATTTGCAATGAATGATTATGGATTTGAATTATTGAGCGACCAGCCGATTCCTATTGATGATAGCAACGTGTATGAATTATTTTCTCCTGATAATTTATCTGCGGATATTCAGCGAAGCGTTAACAGTGCAGAAATGGCAAAAAGAAAATTCCGTGATATTTCTGTCATAGGCGGATTAATTTTTCAGGGATATCCGGGAGAATATCAAAAGCAAAGACATTTGCAATCATCAGCATCATTATTGTTTAATGTATTCACAGAGTATGACAAGAACAATTTATTATTAAGGCAAGCTTATAGTGAAGTGATGGAGCAGCAAATGGAAGAAGCAAGATTAAGGAACATGCTTGAAAGAGTTCAGCAAGGAAAAATTATTATTACTTTTCCGCAACAATTAACGCCATTCTGCTTTCCACTAAAGGTTGACAGTATGCGAGAAAATTTTTCTTCCGAACAATTAGAAGACAGAGTGAAGAAAATGCAGATGCAATTGAGCAGATAAAATTTTAAAAAATCATCTGTATTATCATTTCGCAAGCGTCCAATAGAATTGCTACAGTACAAATGAGTGATTACGCAATACTGCGAGACAGGCGACCATAACTGTTTAATATTTTTACGAAAGGATGCAACATAATATTCTTCAAATAAAATTCTTTTCTTTTCGATATTATTCACGTCAAAACAAATACTGCATAGATAATGCTAACAAAATTGCACAATGCTGTTGTTTGTTCAATTTTCCGCATTTAGCAATTCAATAATTTACATAATGGTCTGGTTTATCTTATTTTTGCAATCCAAATAAAGGCGGCTATAAAAACGATTGCCGATTGCCATGCAAGCCCCGCCGCCCTCAAGAATAATTTATGCTTTGGAAAAACTGGTGGAAAATATTATCAGTCGCATGTTTGCTTTATGCTTTCATCGCCGGGTTTTTAGGCGGAGTGCCCGCAAAACCCATTCTCAACGAAACCATACGCAATCTATATTTTCATGTTGCCATGTGGTTTTGCATGATGATTTATTTTATCATTTCTGCTTTTTATTCCGTCAAATATTTGCGAACCAATAATCAGGTGAATGATATTTATGCGCTCGAATATGCAAAAACCGGAATTTTATTCGGTGTGCTTGGGCTAATTACAGGTTCGGTTTGGGCAAAATATACCTGGGGCGCATTTTGGAGCAATGACCCGAAACAACTTGGCGCGGCCATAGCGCTGCTCATTTATTTTGCATACCTCGTTTTGAGAAATTCAATCACAGACATTGACAAACAGTCACGTATAGCCGCAGTTTACAACATCTTTGCATTTTTTATGTTGTTCCCTGCAATTTGGATTATACCAAGATTGATGCAGAGCCTCCACCCAGGTGGCATGGGAAACCCGGCGCTCGACACAAAAGATATTGATTCGAGAATGCGCGTAATATTTTGGTTCGGCGCAATCCCAGGCTGGGCGCTCCTTGGCACATGGATAACTACTTTAAGGATCAGGTTAAAATTTTTAGATGAAAAGAAATTCAGCAATGCATAAAAAAATTTGTGCGATATCATTTGTTATCATCAGCTCGTTATTTTCATTTGTTTCATTTGCGCAAGACAGCACTTTAAATAAAAAAGCTGAAATGGCAGAAGCCATGAGGAGCAACGGAAAAATTTATGTGGTGGTTGCAGTGCTTGTGATCATATTATCTGGGCTGTTTTTTTATGTAATAAGGCTAGACAGGAAAATAAATAAGATAGAAAAAGAGTTTAGTAATAAGTGAAAAATCGAAAGTGTTGAATGATAAAACAAAACATTCACTATTTACCATCGACGATTCACCATTCACGACCAGCTTGCTAATATGAAATTATAATCTTAAACCTAAAAATTAAATCATGGCTGCAGAACAGACCGAATACAAATTTTTTGAAGCCGTTGAAAAAAGTTTCGACAAAGCGGCTAAGTTCACCAATTGGGATCCCGGCATTCTTGAACAGATCAAACAATGCAATTCTGTTTATCGTATGTTCTTCCCCGTTAAAATCGGCGACAAGGTAGAAGTCATCAAAGCATACCGTGTTCAGCACTCACAGCACAAATCGCCCAGCAAAGGAGGTATCCGCTTTGCTTTATCTGTAAACCTCGATGAAGTGATGGCGCTTGCTGCATTGATGACTTATAAATGCGCCATCGTTAATGTTCCGTTTGGTGGCGCAAAAGGCGGAATATCCATCGACCCCAAAAAATATACTCCTTACGAACTGGAAAAAATTACGAGAAGATATACTTCGGAATTGATCAAGAAAAATTTTATAGGCCCCGGAACCGATGTGCCTGCGCCGGATTACGGAACAGGCGAAAGAGAGATGGCCTGGATATTAGATACGTACACAAGCATGCGCCCCGGTGAAATTGATGCGCTCGGATGCGTGACGGGGAAACCGGTTTCACAAGGTGGCGTTCGCGGCCGCCGCGAAGCAACCGGCCTTGGCGTTTTTTATGGCATCCGCGAGGTTTGTAATATGAAAGAATTGATGGACAAAGTTGGATTGACAACAGGCATTCAAGGCAAGACAGTAATTGTTCAGGGCCTTGGCAATGTTGGATATCACGCTGCAAAATTTTTCCGCGAAGGCGGAGCAAAAGTAATTGCGCTTGCCGAATATGAAGGCGCCATTGTGAATCTTGACGGGCTCAATGAAGATGAAGTTTTTCAGCACAGAAAAAAAACAGGTTCTATTTTAAATTTCCCGGGAGCAACTAATATTGTGAAATCCTTAGACGCTCTTGAATTGCAGTGCGATATTTTAATTCCTGCTGCGTTAGAAAATGTAATTAATGGTGTGAATGCGCCAAACATAAAAGCAAAAGTTATTGGAGAAGCAGCTAATGGCCCGCTTACACCTGATGCTGATGAAATATTCGTCAAGAAAGGAGTATTGGTTGTTCCTGATATGTATTTGAATGCAGGTGGCGTTACAGTTTCTTATTTTGAATGGCTGAAAAATTTAAGCCATGTTCGTTATGGAAGAATGGAAAAACGTTTCACTGAAAATATGAACACACATATACTTAATCAGATCGAAGACCTGACAGGAAAATCAGTAAGCGTAAAAGAGAAAGAATTTATCCTTCATGGCGCTGAAGAAGCAGACCTTGTTTATAGTGGCCTTGAAGAAACGATGATCACAGCCACCAATGAAATTATTGCTTGCTGGAAAAGCAATCCGCAAATACCGGACATGCGCACTGCTGCTTATATTGTTGCGATTAATAAAGTTGCAACATCGTATGCAGAGCTTGGAATTTTTCCATAAAATAATTTTTACAAATAAAATCCCCATGGCTAAGGCAAATGGGGATTTTTGCTTTTTTAGGATGATGCGACCTTCAAATTTGCAATAATATATAACATGTCCCGTTTTGGAGCTGCACAGTATTTTTACGGTGCGGTTACGGATTAAATTATTTAGAAAAACCCTTATCGTTGCTAAAGACTAAACCTGTTCCTGAAAAAAAAGCATTTTTATCGCTTTTTATTTTATTAAGTGCATTTTCGGGTCTTGCTCAAAATGATGTTTATATCGCATCTTCTGGCACACTCTATACTTTCCATAATTTAAATATTGCATCTTTCGGCAACATCAATACTGTTACTGTTGGGCATCTAAATTATAATAGCATTGGAAAATTATTTCTTTGCAAACGCAATGCACGTGATGTGATGCAAAAGAAATAATAAAGGATCAATGACTTTTGTGCAGTCATACAAAATAGGCTTCATTTTTCTCACATAGGATTTTAAGATGGACCAGATCCACGGATTATTCTGCCAGTCGTTTTTGAAAAATTTATTCTCCGTAAGAAGGAAGAACAGGGATCGCTTCAAAATCAATCAATCCTTTTTGATAGCCATAACAATATTCTCCATTGGTTATGACAAGATATTTTACTGGAATTGCAATATTATAATGCAGCGCTTGCCACAAAACAGTTTTATCAAGCGCAATATTCATGCCCTTGCATTCAATCATCATCCATGGTTTTGCAGCATCATCGAACACCAAAATATCAAATCGCTTGTTCATTTCGCCAAGCTTCATTTTTCTTTCAATAGCAATATATGAGGCCGGATATTTTTTTATATCAACAAGATAGCGGACAAAATTTTGCCGCACCCATTCTTCGCCGGTAAGGCGCACCCATTGTTTTCTCAGCTCATCAAAAATAAATTCTTTGCCTTCCTCTTCTTCTTTGATCTTGAAAGGATATTGCGGATAGTAGATTTTGATCATCGGCGAAAAGTATTTGCTAAATTTACTGCGTGAAGATGTGAAATTATTTTTTATGATAGAAGATTTGTGGAAGCTGAATCAAAATTTCTTATTAACAAGAAAAGCACAATGTTGCTGATGATTCTTAGTTTTAAAAAATTGTGCTGTTTGAAATTGTGAAACTGAAGCTCAATAGAAATATTATAGTACAAGAGTGCGACGCAAGAATGCTGAATAAAGAACAAATGCCCGCTACATAAAACCCCTTAAAAAATTTTGAAGCTATGAAAAGCAAAGAAGAGATAGTCCAGAACTGGCTGCCACGATACACGGGAGAAAAACTGGAAAATTTTGGCGAATATATTTTGCTTACCAATTTCAGCAACTATGTTGATCTTTTTGCGAAATGGCACAACGTGAAAGTTGTAGGGACAAACAAGCCGATGCAGTGCGCTACTTCGGGCGACATTACGATTATTAATTTCGGGATGGGAAGCCCAACTGCTGCAACTATTATGGATCTGCTCACGGCCATTCATCCGAAAGCAGTTTTGTTTTTAGGGAAATGTGGCGGATTAAAAAAGAGAAACAAACTCGGCGATTTGATTTTGCCCATTGCTGCTATCAGGGGTGAAGGGACATCGAATGATTATTTTCCGGCGGAAGTGCCCGCCCTGCCTGCATTTGCGCTGCAAAAAGCAATATCTACCACCATTCGGGATTATGCGGTTGATTATTGGACAGGCACTGTGTACACAACAAACCGCAGGGTTTGGGAACACGACGAAGCCTTTAAAGAATACCTTAAAAAAATTCGTGCTTATGCCATCGATATGGAAACTGCGACGATTTTTTCGGTTGGTTTTTATAACAAAATACCTACCGGCGCATTGTTGCTTGTTAGCGATCAGCCCATGATTCCCGAAGGTGTGAAGACAGAAGAAAGCGATTTAAAAGTTACAGGCGATTATGTTGAGAACCACATAAAAATCGGGATTGATTCGCTAAAACAATTGATCAATGGAAGCCTGACGGTAAGGCATTTGCGCTTTTAGCATTTTCGGCTAATCATCACCGATATTCCGGTTCATGAGGTAATCATTGTTTAAATAAAATAACACACCGCTTTTGAATTTGGTGAACAATAAACGTTTTAATTCTTCTTCAAATTGCGGCATCAAAGGCTCATCTTTTTTCAATTTTTTATTATCAGAGAATGATATAGTGTTATCGCTGTTCACTTCTTTTAAATTTTCAGGTTGAAGCCCGCTAATGCCCATCTGCCACTCATCGGCATCTTTGCTGTATTTATATTTAAAGAAATAAACCCATCCTTTTTTTAATTTATACCGCACAAGTTTTTTCCCAACATATTCAATGGCAAAAAAATCTTTTGAAGCATGTGCGCTCACAATACTGCTTTTTGCCATATCTAACTGATCGGAATATTGTTTGGGAAATTTATTTTTCTTATCGATCCATTCTAATTTTTTGTATAGCTCAGCACGGTTCTTATCATCCTTCGCAAGATTTTGAACAATGCTGTCAGCTACAACTCTGTTATGCCTCAATAATAAAATAGTGGTCTTCAATCTAAGCGAAGCATCTTTGCTTTGCAATAATTTATCGAAAAATTTCGGCACCATCGCGTTCTTATCATAAAACGGCAATAGCAGCACTGCATAATCATCCAACCCATTGTTGTCGTCGTCATCGTTTCTTGAAGGTTCGGCATAACGGCTGTTTGTATTATCATCTTTCTTCTGCAGCTCTTCTTCGTCATGAGCCATCTGTTTTTTCAATTGGATTTTTGCATCGAAATAAATCTTGCTGAAATAATCTGCATAATCATCAGCCTTCATATAATTACTGTCGACCAAACTTGTAAGAAGATTATGAATATCATCTTTATAATCATCTACTGATGATAATTGCAGCAATTCAGGGAACAATGAACGTGCAAGCGAAAAAGAATCAGCAATATCCTGAAACAGATAATTATAATCGGAAGAGTTATCAAACACTGGCGGATCCTGCATCAGCAACGTTTTAAGCAAACGATATGATTCGCGGGTTTTATTTTTTGCGAGTGCTTTTATCACTGCATTTTGGAATACACTTGTGTCGCCTGATTTTTCATAAATAGATTTTAACCCGTTAACAACTTGCGCTAACACACTTGAATCGGTGATAAAGCCAAGCTCATTAATTAATTTAGATTTGGTATCAAAATAATCTTTCTCGTTGTATTGCAAGGTTTGTATTGCCTGCAATAAACGAGGCACACCTTTTGGGCCAAAATAAACATTTGCGATGGCTGCTTTTGCTTTTTTATTGATTGCAGAATCTTTGCTGTAAAAATCATTGAAGAAAATATCGAGCTTATTTGTAAACACCGATTCGCCGGAATTTTTCTCAAGCGGTTTTATACTTTTATAAAAACGGTTCACAAAATCACTTTTCTCAACCGAATCATTTAAACTTACAATACGATAAAATCTATTGCCTTTAACAAACACCCAGCTACAAATTAACCTTGATGAGCCCGTATCAGAAAAAATATATTTGTAACCATATGCAGAATCGCTCAGTGAAAATGCTTGTTTGCTTTTTATGATCAATTTTTCGCGAATGCGCTTTTCATTCACTTCATCTTTCCAAAAAGTGGCTGAATCTTTAGGATAATAATATTTCGGATACGGTTCAACAGAGATATATACAGCTTCGCCGGTAGAATCATCATTGAATAAAGCGGCTTTATTTCGAGGCCAATAATTGTTATTGTCAGAAACTGCATTCAAAAATTCTTCACTGGTACTTTTTTCAAAAATGGTTCTTGTATTTTCATCAATATCGGGAATAACAGGTGTTGAAACGCGAACATTAATAAATGTATCAACATAGTTTTTAAAGCTGCTGTAAAAAAATGGCTGAAAAGAAAATGAATCAAAAAAAGCTGAAAAATTTTTGTTGGTTTTGCTTCGTGCTGCAAGCACATAGTAATGCGCACCTTTTATCAGGCATTTGGCTTTAAGATAGCTCCCGTCTTTCAGGCGATATTGAGCATCCATTTGCGGACGGCCGTTATAAACACTGTACTTTGTTGAGATTGTCTGGTCTTTATCAATGTAATCGGAAAGACGAAAGCTTTCTTCCATCATGCTCACATTAAAAGAATCTTCTTCAAGGAAATGATAGTTTTGAATGCTCTTTTTAAAAATAAGATAGGCATCTCCGTTAATAGAATCATTCGCTTCATATTCCCAGCGCGGGACCCCATCAAAGCCGGCAACATTTTTTCTTATAAAAGGAGCTTGCGGCAATTTTACTTTGAATCCGCCTTGTTGGGGCTGAAAATCACTCCAGCCATTTGCTGAATTTCTTTTAATGTCAATCGAACCGAAGAAACGGTTTGCTTCATCACCATCAGCGTACGTACCTGTTCCGCTGATTTTAAAAACCAGCGTTTCAAAAGGGGTTACAAAAATATTATAGCGCTGAATATCACCCCGACGGGTTTTGTTGGTAATGTCATAACCTTTGTAACCATTCTTGAAAATAATTTTTTTCGAAATAATTTTTCCGGGAACATTTTCATACAATAGGCTGTCAATTTTTTTCAAAACCGTTTCCTGGCCCTGCCCGATAAAATTGTTATAAGTAGAAACCCGGGTCACCATGTAATATGCGCCGTTGCTCATATCGGCATATTGCCACGAATCATTGAAACGGTCATCTTCTCTTTTATATAATTTTCCGGGAAGCTTAACAGTGAAGCACCCGTCATCAGAAGAAAAAGAAGAAAAACTGACGGGGACTTTTACTTTATCAATGTCATCCCGCTGTGATGCGTCCCTGTCTTGAATGCTGATGGGGCGAAGCATGTAGCCTTTTTTGCGAAGCAATTCTATTACGCCTCTTTTGCCCGGCAAATGTGCAGCGCCAACGCCAACAAATAAAGAATGTTTTTTTAGAATGCTATCGATCGAATTCGCCTGGATCTCATTTCGCTTATATAAAAATTTTTCAAGGTACGCATCTGAAGATTGCATGATATGTTCTAAAGAATCCAATAAATCCAAATCGCCCTGCCTATATGCATCTTGTGTTTTCTTTTCTATTTCGTACATTGATTCGCCATCAGCATCTGTGTTCCTTCGCTTTTTATCTTTCATCATATCCTGGGTTGCCTCAAGAATCAATTTTTCAGTTTCGAAATAATTCTCAACTCCTGTTGCCTGCTTGCCCAATTTTTTCCCTGTCTGATAAATGTATAAATCGAGATAAGTATCTTCTTCAAAATCTGCGCGTTGCTGATAGGTGCGATATAAAAGGCCATTAATGACTGTAGGCTCTTCACTTAACGCGGCTTTTAATTTGTCTTCATATTTTTCTACCTGAAAAGATTTTTCGTTCACATATGCATTCGGAGCTCCTTGAGAAAAAAGGCGAAGATTCGCTTGCATTTTTTGAAAACGGAACATTTGATCTTGCCATAATTGAGGGTCAAGTTCAAGTGCAACCACATCAGAATTTCTGATTCCCAGATAGAAAGAATCGCCGAGATTGAAAACCATTTTGCTGCTCACATGCATGGTGCCAAATAAATAAGATGGCTTGCTGAGCCCATTGCCGGTTATTTGCCACAACAAAGCGGGATATTTTTTTTGCTCTTTCTTTTGTGCAAAAATAAAAACAGGGATAAGGGACAAGGAAAGTACCATCAACCACCTGCGCATAAAGTTCAATCTCATCTTAAATATTATCAGTTGCTATGAAGATGCGTAAAAGACGGAAAATCATAAAAATTATTTTGCAAAACCTTTGCTAATAATGGGTTTAAAAATTTTATCAGATCTCATCAGGCTGTCAATTTCGCTTTGAAATTTCTTATTTCTCATTTCGCTGCAATTACCCTAACTTTGCACGCCTAAAAAATCATGCCGTAACATGATACCAAACCTGGCGCTGAAAGCCGTGGTTTGTATTGAAACTAATTGTTTCTTTCCTGCAAGCGCAGGTATCATGTGGCCGTCATATTAAAATTTTTAACCCACATGAAGTTATCCCAGTTCAGGTTCGACCTTCCTTTAAATCTCATTGCACAGCATCCCGCGAAAAAAAGAGAAGACAGCCGAATGATGGTTGTCCATCGCAAAACAGGGCAAATTGAAAACAAACATTTCCGCGACGTGCTGGAATATTTTGATGATAAAGACGTGTTTGTTGTGAACAACACAAAAGTGTTCCCTGCACGCATGTATGGCCGCAAGGAAAAAACGGGTGCGAAGATTGAAGTGTTTCTGTTGCGCGAATTGAACAAGCCAAACCGTTTGTGGGATGTGATTGTTGACCCTGCCAGAAAAATCCGTGTTGGCAATAAATTATATTTTGGTGAAGACGATGAATTGGTTGCTGAAGTAATTGACAACACTACGAGCCGCGGCCGCACCATCCGTTTTTTGTGGGATGGGACTGATGATGAATTCCGCCAAATGCTGGAAATGCTTGGCGAAACCCCATTGCCAAAATACATCAAGCGCAAGCCTGATGAAGAAGATAAAGAAAGATACCAAACTGTTTATGCAAAACATGAAGGCGCGGTTGCTGCACCTACTGCCGGTTTGCATTTCAGCAAAGAACTAATCAAAAGACTTGAAATAAAAGGGATACGTTTTGCAGAAGTAACATTGCATACCGGCCTTGGCACTTTCCGCCCGATTGAAGTGGAAGATCTGAGCAAGCATAAAATGGATGCGGAATATTATCACATTGACGATGAAGCCTGCAAGATTGTGAACAAGGCCAGATCCGGAAGCCACCGTATTTGCTCAATTGGCACAACAACTATGCGTGCACTTGAATCGTCGTTTACAGCTGAAAAATTATTAAAGCCTTCAGAAGGCTGGACGAATACTTTTATTCATCCGCCTTATCAGTTCAATATTGCAGATGCGCTGATCACAAATTTCCATCTTCCCAAAACAAGTTTGTTGATAATGGTTTGCGCATTTGCCGGCTACGACCTTGCCATGGAAGCATACAAAAAAGCGATAAAAGATAAATATCGTTTCTTTAGCTATGGAGATGCAATGTTGGTTATTTAATGACTGTATGCGATGCGGGCTTTTTTATCGCCAACCATCAAATCAAAATCACCCGGCTCTGTGACCGTTCTTAATTGAGCATTCACAAAGGCAAGGTCATCCCTGTCAATTGTAAAGCTCACTGTTTGCTGTTCCCCTGCTTTCAAAAATATTTTCTTAAAAGCACGAAGACGCTTCATGCATGGCGTTATGCTTGCATATAATTGATGAGAGTATAGCTCAATTGTGTGCTTGCCTTCTCTGGTCCCGGTATTTTTAACGGTGATGGATACCGTAATTTTTGAATCCCCTTTTAAATTGGCTGAGCTCAATTGAATGTCGCCATATTGAAATGTTGTATAGCTCAACCCAAAACCAAAAGCATATAACGGGTCGTAACCTCCGCTGATATTATCATTGAAAACTTCTCTCACTTCTTCTGTTGGTTTTCTGTCGTATAAAACCATTTCACCCATACTTTTTGGGTAACTGAAAGGCAGGATGCCATCAGGGTCATAATCGCCAAACAAAACATCGGCAATTGCTTCAGCCGATTTTCTACCGCTCCAATATGACATTAAAATCCCTTTCATTTTTGGTTCGATAGAAGTTATGAATCTTGGCCTTCCTTCTGAAAGCACCAATATCACTGGTTTTCCCGTTGCTGCTGCGGCTTTTGCAAGATTCAATTGTTCTTCGGGCAAGATTAAATCACGTGCGTTGCCGGGGCTTTCCGCGTAAGCATTTTCACCCAAGCAAAGCACAATCGCATCAGCTCCTTCAGCAGCGGATTTCAATTTATCTGCATCAACATTTATTAAATTATCAAAGCCTTTCGCAGTACATGTAACAACATTCGTGTTCCCGATTTTATCAATGATTGATTGCAATATTGTTTTGCTATCTGAAGGATACCATTGCTCATCTTTCCCTTGCCAGGTATAGCTCCAGCAACCATTTAAAGCACTGATGCTTTGTGCGGCAGGCCCTGCAACTAAAATCTTTTTATTCTTTGCAAGAGGTAAAATATTATCCTGATTTTTAAGAAGCGTCATTGCTTCATGTGCAGCATCCAACGCAAGCGACTTATATTCTGGTCTACCAAAATTTGCGGCAGCAGCAGCTTCGGGATACGGGTTGTCAAACAATCCCAATTTGTATTTCAGCAACAATATTCTTTTTACAGCATCATCAATTCTTGCCATCGGAACTTCACCTTTCTGCACAGCTTCTTTCAGCAAATCAAAAAAAGAAAAATCTGTCGGCACCATGCTCATGTCAATGCCGGCGTTTACAGCCATTACTACTGCTGCCCGCGGTGTTGAAGCCACATTGTGGCGTGTGTGCAAGCGAATGATATCTTCCCAATCGCTTACTATCAGTCCTTCAAAACCAAGCTCCTTGCGCAATACATCGGTAAGCAAATATTTGCTGGCATGCACCGGCGTCCCATTAATTTCACCGGAATTGATCATAATTGTTGAAGCACCTGCTTTCACTGCTTCACGAAACTGCGGCAGGTAATATTCGCGCATTTCAATTTCAGGCATATAAATAGGTGTCCGGTCTTTCCCGGTTCTTGAAGCTGAATAACCGAGATAATGCTTCATGCAACTCGCAACTGCGGTTGGGTTGCGCAACCCATCTTCTTCATAGGTTTTTACAACCATAGCACCCATCGTTTTTCCAATGTAAACATCTTCGCCATAAGTTTCAGGAAAGCGTGACCATAAAGGTTGGCGCCCGCAATCCAGCACTGGTGCAAAGTTCCAGCGAACACCCGATGCACGGAGTTCCTTTGCAGTAACTTTTGTGATCGCTTTTGCAAGTTCTATGTTTCTCGTTGCAGCCATTGCTATGTTTTGTGGGAACAGTGTAGATTCAAGCGTATAGGTTTGACCGTGCATGCCGTCGAGGCCATAAATAACGGGGATGTGTAACCGCTCTTTTTTTGCCTCATCCTGAATTTGTGTAATTACGATATGCCATTGATCGATTGTCAATGCATGTCCTGTCACATTCAAAATAGACCCAACTTTATAATTGTGAATGGCCTTTCGCAATGCGGCAGTATCAAGCACTCCATCTTGCTGGGTACAGACAAGGCCGAGAGTAACCTGTGTCATCTGGCCAATCTTTTCATCCAACGACATTTGTTTTAATAACGCCATGGCTTTTTGTTCATCAGATGAAATGCTTTGCGCAAATAAAATTTTGCCTGATAACAGTAACATTAAAATAGCAGCAATCTTTTTCATGGCACTTATTAGTTGTATTTAAAAAATCGTTACAAAATTAATTTGCAATCGGAAATATAGAATATAATAATTGCGAATTGCTAACAAAAGCAATCTGCTTTCCATCTGGCGACCATGATGGCGTGTTGATTGTTCCCTGCCCTCCATATACATATGCAATTACTCTGGAAGTGCCGCCGCTAGCGGGCATCAGCCGTAAATACACTTGTTTGTAAAAAGGATGATCATCCGGTTTTACATCTTTATTAAAAGAAATAAAAACAATCCATTTTCCATCTGGAGAAATATGGGGGAACCAATTATTAAGACTATCATTCGTCATCTGTTCCTGATTGCTGCCATCGGGTTTCATTCTCCAAATCTGCATCATGCCTGAACGAACTGAATTGAAATAAATATATTTCCCGTCAGGTGAATACTCAGGCCCATCATCAAGGCCGGGCGCAGTTGTAAGCCTTATTTCTTTGCCGCCGGAAGAATTGATTTTATAAATATCGAATTCATTTTTCCTCTCAGCAGTGTACGCAATGTCCTTTCCATCCGGCGACCATCCATGCATATATGATGGTGCAGTTTCTGTGATTCGTTTTGGTTCACCGCCGGTAATGGGCAACACATATCCCATGGACCCATCTTTGAACTCAGCGCTGTGGTTGCTGATCGCCAGCATTTTTCCATCAAAGGAAATTACATGATCGTTGTTATTATTTTTAGCCGAACCGGTATTTAGCAACGAAGGCTGAGCTGTAGCTAAATTGAATTTATATAATAAGCCTTCGGAATTATACAAAAGCGATCCGCCATCTTTCATCCAATTGGGTGCCTGCAGCGAACGATGAGATTGATAAATAATACTGCTGTTATTATTTTCTATATCTAATATTTCAATGCTGCTACCGATATAATCTTTGTACGGCACAAAATCAGTTTTTGCAGGAACAACAATTCGCACATTGCTGAATATTGCTTTTTCTGAGACGGCAGGATTATGAGAACAAACAAATAAACCGACATACACTTCATCGCCAAGATCAATATCGGCTAATTGCTGCGTAACAAATAATTCTCCATTTCTGGCAACTGACATAATATAAATATTACCCCTCCTTTCAAGCTGAACAACATCAGCCGCTGTTAATACAGATTTTATTTCTTCAGTTGTTGCACCGGCCTGCTTGCGAAATTGTAATGATGTAAGACCGTCGCCATGCACAACAACATTAACATGGGCAGAAGAAGAATCAAGCGAGGAACGTACCATCCAGCCAAATTTCCTATGAGCTTCAACACCTTTTCCTATAAAGGAAGCATTGGTTCTCAATATAAAATCGCCTTTCATTTTTTTCCACACAAAATGAAACTGATCGTGGTTGAACCACATATTAACACCAGATCCTTCAATAATATAATGCTGGGATTTTTCATCGTAAGCTGCATTACCCGTCCTTGCCGGACTTCCAATATCTGTTTGCCCATCAAAAATACCGATGGCATTGTTTTGAGCATATCCGTTCATGCAAATCAGGAAACTAACAGCCATCAATATCCGTAAACGGATCGCAAATCGCTTTTTACAAAATTTCGATTTCATATACAAGCATTTCAGTTATTCAAAATTGCAGAAATACGTTTGATTAATTCCAAACAGGCACGTGTATTATGGTAAGGGCATTTCCAGAAACCAGCTTTGTCTTGATCTTTCATAATCGAGTTGTCAGCGTTAACTCCCCAAAACCACTCTCCCATTCGATTGTCTTTTATATGGCTTTTTACAAATTCCCAGCTTTTATAGGATTGTTCAAGATATTTTTTGTTGCCGGTTATTTCGTAAGCGTTCATAAAACCAATCATTGCCTCGGCTTGTGGCCATGAATGCTTTTCAGTGGTTAATTTTTTTTGCAGCTCATCATATTCATACCATAATCCGCCATCGCCATCCAATCCTTCTGAAGCAGCATCCGTAATTTTGATTGCTTCAATCTTCATTTTATCAACCCATTTTTTTTGCCCGATTTTTTCGGCGCATTGTTTTAATAGCCACGCAGATTCAATATCATGGCCATAAGAAATAATTTGATGTTTGGCTTGCCATCCTTCATCAAAAAACAAATCCAGGTGTGAGGTTTTTTTATTTATGATATGTTGAACAAAATTTTCCAACAGATTCTCAATTTGTGATCTCAAAAAAAGATCAGGCCAAATTTCATAAAGATTTGCGTAAGCCTCAATAATATGAAGATGTGTATTTGCCGTTTTTTTTTCATTGGCATCTTTTACGCTGAGCCTTAAATCTGCCAGGGGCTTCCATCTTCTGTCAAAAGCTTCATAATACCCTTTTAGGTCTTTATCATACGCATGTTCCTCTATCACTTTAAAAAAATTTATGGAATGCTCTAATGCTTCGCGTTCTTTTTTGGCCTTGTAATATTCAATCATTCCATATATGCAAAATGCAATGCCATAAATTTGTTTTTTATCATCTTGCATTTTTCCATGGCAGTCCACGCTCCAGTAAGTACCGCCAAATTCAGGATCAATAAAATGAGTGATGATATAATCGTAAGCTCTTTCGGCAATTAAAAGATATTCTTCCTTTTTTGAATAATCATAAGCTGCACTGAATGCCCACAAAATCCGGCTATTCAGCACAATGCCTTTTGGTGAGTTAAGATGCGGGTTGTTCTCATTATCTACTTTGCCATAAAATCCTCCGTTTTCATTATCAAGAGTATGCCTCATCCAGTACGAAAGGATTTCGGTCAATTCTTTGTCAGCTTCACTTTTATATATCGATAAAATTGCTTCATCCATCCGGTCATTATTTATCAAAACTATTTTTAACAATGATGTGTATTCGTAGATTTTATTTATTTGAAATCAGTTCTTTATTATTTTCTATAATAGCATTTAATGTTTTGACTGAAGCCGCGGAAGTGAAGCCATCAGCCGGTGTGTTGATCACATAATCCAGCAATTTCTCAATTGTTGATGTTGCCACGTGCATGCGCGAGTCTGAAGAAGCATAATAAATGAAAACAGCGCCATTGTCGTCAGCAATCCATCCGTTGCAGAATAATACATTTGAGACATCGCCGACCATTTCATCTCCTTCCGGTGCAATAAAATATCCTCCGGGTTTATGAGTTACTTTGGTCAAGTCGCCAATATCAGTCAGAAAAAGATAGCAAACATAGCGGAAGCCAGATGCAGTATTGCGGACGCCATGTGCCAGATGAAGCCATCCTTTTTTTGTTTTGATAGGTGCCGGGCCAAGCCCGTTCTTCAACTCATACACGGTGTGGTAAATTCTTTTGTCAATCACAATTTCTTTTTCAATTGCCGCATTTGTAATTGAATCGCTTAAACCAAACCCGATTCCGCCGCCATTGCCTGCATTAATAAATCCATCTTGCGGCCTGGTATAAAAAGCGTATTTGCCATTTACGAATTCAGGATGCAAAACAACATTTCGTTGTTGAGGAGAGGGAGTTTTCAGATCCGCGAGGCGTTGCCATTCCTTCATGTCTTTTGTTCTTGCAATGCCACATTGTGCTATGGCAGATGATTGGTCGCCTATGGGCGCTTCAGGATCTCTTTTTTCCGTGCAAAAGATTCCATATATCCAGCCGTCTTCATGTTGAACAAGCCGCATGTCGTAAATATTTGTTTCAGGGCTTTCAGTTTCAGGCATTGAGATCGGATAATCCCAAAACTTAAAATTGTCAATGCCATTGGGACTTTCAGCTATCGCGAAAAAAGATTTCCTGTCCGCGCCTTCAACCCGCGCAGCAAGCAAATATTTATTATTCCACTTCATTGCGCCCGCATTAAAAACTGCGTTGACCCCAAACCTTTCCATAAGATAAGGGTTGTTGGAAATATTCAAGTCGTATTTCCAAAATAAAGGGATATGCATTGACGTTAGTACAGGATGGTGATATCTGTCGAAAATACCATTGCCATCATCAACCATTTCATTTGGCCTACTTATCAGCTCTCCATAAGCCTTTCGAAGCCTTTCTAATCTATTTTCAAACAAGTGTGGCATCTTTATTTTTGGTTTGTCGGTGATTTAATACTCACCCAATCTATCCCACCAGGTTTTTTTCAATACAGCTATAATCATTAGTAATAAAACAACAGTTATCAATAAAGGCATTTTTAGCCAAAGCACTACATACATAGGCAAAATGGTAAGGCATAACTGGCCTATAATTCCCAAAACCACATTGAACATATTTATTTTAAAATTTTTATTTGCCGCAAATGAGGGATCTTCCTTTATGATCATATTTTGCACAGGTTTCCAAAACCCCCAGGGGCGAACATTTTTATAAAACGATTTTAGGGTATCCATATCCGTTACCGGCGCTGCATATGTTCCGATTACAGATCCTGCTAGAGATAGCAAAAATAATATTGGCCAATAGTAAAGGTTCAGCCCTGTCAATACATTGAACGATTTCAAAATAGCGAGCGCTATTGCAGGAACAATGCCAGACAACATCCCCCAAAAAAAACCATTGGCATTAAAACGCCACCAATGCCACTTAAGCATATTGGATGCAACATAGCCTCCGTATAAACCGGAAACAATCCATTGCAGAACTGTATTCACATCTTTTACAAATAATCCCAACACAACTCCAACTGTAACAACAACCACGCCTGCCAGATAATTCATTCTAACCGTTTTTTTCGCTGATGCATTCGGGTTGATGTATTTAAGATATATATCGTTTACAATGTAAGCTTGCGCTGCATTCAAGGTTCCGGAAAAAGTTCCCATAAACGCACCAAGCAACCCTGTTAGCACCAACCCCATTAAGCCAACCGGCAAAAAATTATTTATAGTTGCAGGTAATATTTTTTCAAAATCGGTGCCCGACGTTGTTTGCAGATCGGGGCTAATTTGATTATAATATAAAAGAGCAAGCACTGTTAGGCCAATAATCATTGTGTAACGAATCGGCAATAAAATGATGGAGACAAAACCGCTCATTTTACTGGCTTCTTCCGGAGATCTTGTGCTCAATATTTTTTGCATATCATAATTTGGCGGCCAGGCGACGCTCGCAAATATTCCTTTAAACAACATCATCATAAAAAAAATACCGAACAAAGAAAACCCGTCGTCGCTGATCTTTTTATTTGCATCGCTAACTATGCTGCTCCAATCCAAATTAAGCCTCCACCCAAAAAAAGGATTGACCCAGCCATCGGGCACCTTTACATGATTGCCGTGAAGTTTGATTATGGCAATTACACCAATGCTGATGCATGCAACAGTCATAATGATATATTTTATTACATCACCCAAAACTATGCTGTGCATGCCTCCAAGAATTGAATAGAACATTGCAAATAGTGTAAACACAATACCGTAAAAGTGCGGCACATATGCAGTCGCAACATGGAAGGGAACAAAATGTTGCACAACATGCCAGGGAATGAATATCTCCATAAATTTTCCAAGACCCACAAAGCCGTAAGCCATAAAACCAAGGCAGCTCAATAATGCGAAAGCAACAACAATGTTATGCGATGCTTTTGCGCCTGTTCCTGAATTTCCGAATCTTGTAGTAAGCCATTCTGCACCTGTAGTAGCATTTGATCTTCTAACCCAACGCGAGAGGTACATCATCAAAAAAACCTGATTAAAAACGGGCCATAACCAAGGAATCCAAATACTTTTCATTCCATATACAAAGCACAGGCTTACCATCCACATTGTGCCTGAAATATCGAACATGTCAGAAGCATCACTCAAGCCAAGCATATACCAGGGAAGGGACTTTCCGCCAAGGAGGTAATTTTCTTTATTACTTGCAGCTTTTTTTCTTAGCGCCCAGCCAACGACAATCATCGTGATCAAATAACTGACAAGAATAATTATATCAGGCAATCGCAATTTCATCGCTCAAATAAGATATTTGTTATAACAGTGACCCACACACGTAAATCAACTGCTCAAAAAATTTTCAATTCCTTTTTTCGGCTCTGCATTTTAAAGTAAAAAAGCAAGTTTCAGAATTTTAAATTTTCAACCGCATTAGCAAGGTTTGGAATAACAACTGATTAAACAACCTAAAAGAAATTTAGCAAGAAGTTCTTTTCCCATATAGCCGTTCAAACACCAAATGTAGTTTCTATAATTGTTATTTTTAAAATACTTTATTATCCTATCGTTATATTATTTATTCTAAATCAGATATAAAATAGACCAAAAAATCAATGTAATTCAATACTATACTGAATTAACTGATTTCTATTAATAATATCATGATATAATACTTTTTTACAAATATTTGCATATTTTTATTGCTGAATATAATTTTTGAATAACAGAATTTGCTCCGTATGAGAAATGAAATAATGAGGGAGATTACGCCACTGACACAAAGCGACTGCTTTACATTGTTTTCAAGAGTGAAATCTGCGTTTGATTTTCCGCTCCATTATCATGAAGAGTTTGAGCTAAATTTTATACAGAATGCAAAGGGCGCGAAAAGAGTGGTTGGAGATAATATTGAAGAGATAGACAGCCTTGAATTAGTTCTCGTGGGTTCAAATTTGCAGCATGCTTGGTTCACGCATCAATGCAAGAGCAAAGAAATAAAAGAAATTACCATACAGTTTCACAAAGATCTTTTCGACGACAAGTTACTGCGGAGAAACCAGCTCAGTTTCATACGGACCATGCTTGAAAAATCGTCAAGAGGAATTTTATTTTCAAGGCAAACTACCGAACAGCTTGCTCCAAGAATCGCAGAGCTTAACAAAAAACACGGCTTTGATTCAGTGCTGGAACTTATGTCCATACTTCACGACTTATCGACATCGCGCAACATGCGAATACTTTCCGATGCCAGCTTTAACATTGCCGAAAATTATTCTTACAGCAGCCGGCGCATTGAAAAAACATTTGAATACCTGAACCAGAACTTTGACAAGCAGGTTACATTAGCTGAAGTGTCAAAACTGGCGAATATGTCCGAAGTTTCTTTTAGCAGATTTTTTAAACAGCGCACAGGCAATACTTTTATTGAAAGCCTCAATGAAATAAGGCTCGGGCACGCAACAAGAATATTAATCGAAACGACTCAGAATATTTCTGAAGTGGCTTATGACTGCGGTTTTAATAATATTTCCAACTTCAACAGGATTTTTAAAAAGAAAAAAGGATGTACTCCAAAAGAGTTCAGAGAAAGTTTTTCAGGAACAAGAATATTTATCTGACCTGCGGCATTAGTTTTAGGTTGTGCATAACCGTTATGTTTGCTATCCCAAATTTTTCTTTACAAATTTTGAATGCCACGCTAAATAACACATAAAGTACTTTCAATATATTTTCCTCAAAAATGGCAGGATTATAAAGTACATTTTATGTGGATAATTATTCCCAGAAAATAGCAGCCATAAATGTAAATTGTAGAAACTTCTAAATTAATGACCCCGCCCCCATCTCACCAGTTTCGCGATTATGGAATAGTAAGCACAGTACATATACTTCAATCAGGAGAAGTAATTAATTCGGTTCATGATTATCTAAAAGTGGAAGACAGGTTTTCCTGGGTCGACAAAGCTTACATTGTTTCAAAATTGTTACAGCTTCGCAAACTAACTGATGATACAAAAAGATCAGTGATCGCGATTTATGAAGACGGCCACAAAATCCGCGAATTTGTGAATGTTGAAAGAGAATTTATTCCACTCACCTATTGTTGATTGCTTTCCTGCTTTAAGCAAAAGATATATGCCTGATCAGTATTTGTCGTCGTTTACTTCAATCCAATATCCATCAGGGTCCTGAAAATAAATCTGATGAACACCATCAGGGCGAGTTTGAGGCTTTTTGTTGCGGTCATTCCAATCTCCATATTTTACATTCATTTCGTCAAGGTGCTTCATAAAATCGGGCAATGAGGCAACACTAAAGCTTAAATGAATATTAATATCATGTGGCAAAATTGACGTAGCGCCTTTAACAACATGCAATTGGCTGTGCTCGCCAATTTTAAACCATACATGCTTCCCATCTTTAAAAGGCTCATCAATTTTTTTTATGCCAATCACTTTTTCATAAAATGAAGCACTTTTATCCAAATCATAAACATACACGGTTGTATGATTGAACATTGGTGTTTGCTGTGAAAAGATGGATGCGCTTTTTGCCAAAAAAAACAACGCAAAAAATAAAACAGTTTTTCTATTCATGAAAAATTTTTTATGAGATACATAAATTGAATGATACCATAGGCAATGTAAATAAAAAAAATCAAGTGCAGCCAGAAGCTCTTAAATCATTCTAATTTTTCTTCAGCATGGAAGTGTTGGCGAGGTGCGAGGTCATTGATCGCTCACGTGCATTTTGGGTGTATGTAAAAATTCTTTGCGATTTGATTTTATTTTTAGGATTGCTTTTAGCATGGCAATCATTAAAACCGGCAAATGGGCAATAGCTTTCACCATGTTTTTATTGTATAAATCGATGGGGATGGAAACCACCAACGTCAAAACATAAAGAGAAAATACTGAGCACCACCAATAAAAAGAAGGGAATATGATTTGAAAAGATAAAAAATGTTGTATTAAAAGCAGTAAAAAAATAAATGCAAACATCAATAAATACAATGATCGCGGTAGCAGCAAAGTTTGGAATAGCTTGTACCAATAAACTCGTTTCCCGGAAAAAGCGCGGATATCCTTATCAAAAAAACGCTTTAAATTATTTAACTGCGCTTCAAGCCAGCGCAGGCGCTGCTTTTCAAACACAGCTGAAGATGAAACCTTTTCATCAAAAACATATGCATCATCAATGAATTCCACCACTATATCATCTTTCATTAACTGTAAATCTATTTCTCTGTCCTCACCGGGGTTATCCAATATTTGCGGCTGATTGAAAATATTTTTGAATGTCTCAAATTCGAACGCCATTCCGGAACCTATCAATGAAGATGAAAAGCCAAGTGCCCGCTGGCCTCTTCTAAAAAGATTATTATTAATCTCTTCGCTGATAACATCCAACACCGCTACAGAATTATTTTTATTTTTTGCAACGCGATGACATTGCACTGCCCTAAATCCTTTGTTGAATGCATGATTCACTTTTTCGAGGCAGCTTTCCGACATAATATTATCTGCATCAAGGATCATTGCAATATCGTAACCTCCGGCACTTGCCTGATTGACGGCTTCATGAATTGATTTTGCTTTCATGCTGATTTGAAACTTCACTTCAACAACATTTAGCTGCAGGCTTTTCAATTTATCAATTGTGCTTTTTTGAAGCTTGTCGGCAATCACAAAAACATCAAACTTATTTTTTGGATAATTTTGCTGAATTGCTTTTGAAGCAGTATCAACAATAATATTATCCTCTTTATAAGAAGGGATGAACAGCACTATTTTTTTCTTTTCAGCGACGGAAGAATAACTATTTGCGCGTTTTAATTTTCCTGCAATACCTACAATAAAAAAATAAATTGTAGTAACCGCGAGATAGGCAAAGAGGATTGAAAAAATAATATGAATGATTGATGAAAACATAAGCCTTTAACGTAAAACTATGACCGATAAGTATTGTAACCTTTAGCAACTTACAGTGAGCAAGCTAAACAGGTGAATAACTGCTTGAATGCAAATTCCATATTATGCCCTTAAAAAAGAATTTTAATTGCTGAAATTGCTTTTTCAATAAATATGTGAAAGCTGTTTTCGGTATTACAATAAAAAGGAAAAAAAAGATAAAAACGAATAGTTGAAAAAAATTGCCATTCCTTCTTATATAAAGTATCCTGTTCCTGGTGTGATAATAAATTTTTATAGGATTTCCCTTGCCAACGGACATTGATTCTTTATGATAAATCAATGCAGTTGAGCAATACCATATTTTATATCCGGCTTTTAATATCCGTGCAGACCAGTCCCATTCTTCATAATATAAAAAAAAGTTTTCGGGGAACATTCCTGCTTTTTCCGCCACTTCTCGTTTCACCATCATCGCACAGCCATGTGCTGAATAGGTTGGGCCGGATGTATTGTATTGCCCTTTATCTTTTTCTTTATCTCCAATGCCGGTAGCCGGCCAGTGTAAAGATTCATTTTATTAAACCCTGCATATTGAATGGTGTCGGGGTGAAAAAAATACCGGATTTTTGGGCATGTAACACCAATTTTAGGGGCACTCAAAAAAAGGTTGAAGCAATTCATCAAGCAAGTTGTCAGTAACCTCGGTATCGTTATTTACAATGAAAAAAAAATCTCCCTTGGCAATGCGCATGCCCCAATTGTTGCCACCTGAAAAGCCAAGATTTTTCTCGCTTAAAAAAACTTTCGTGTTGGGATGATTACCGGAATTGATTAATTGCGCAGGGCTGGTATTCGAAGCCATGTCACAAACCAGCACTTCATAATTTTTATAATTCAGTTTCCTGGTAGATTCCAGAAATTCGCAAGTGATTTTTTCCTGATTGTAATTTAATGTAATAATTGAAATCAGGGGCGTACGATCATCCTTCAACATGAAGCGTTGCTGTTTTGATGAAAATTGCAATTCAATTGAATAGCAAATTAAACATTTGTTTTCTGAAAAAGCGCTGAAGGTGTATTTGCCATAATCCAAAGGTCGTAAGCAAAATTATATTTCTTGGCGTAATCAATATCAAGATTTATGCGCTCTTCTACAGACATATCTTCCTTGCCTCTCTTTTTAATTTGCCACAAACCTGTAATGCCTGCAGGAGCCATAAAACGCTGAGCCCAATCGTCGGTAGTTAAAGCAGCTGCTTCATACAAAGGCAAAGGCCTGTTTCCTACCAGCGACATGTGTCCAAGAAGCACGTTGAGAAGCTGTGGCAATTCATCAAGACTATTGTTTCGCAGGAATGCGCCAACTTTAGTTATCCTCGGGTCATTATTGATTTTAAAAAATACAGGGCCTTCGGATGCATCGGCATTATATTGATTTAGATGATAGAAATCTGCGATTTTCTCATCAGAACCTACGAACATGGTCCTGAATTTATAGAAATCAAAAATTCTATATCCCTTGCCAGCTCTTTTTGCTATATAAAAAATAGGGCCTTTCGATTCTATTTTTATTGCAACAGCAATTAATAAAAGCAATGGGCTTGCTATCAATAACGCCGTTGCAGAAACTAAAATATCAAAACTTCTTTTTAAAACATTGTTTATAAGAATCCCTTTTTTTGCATTGTCATTGTCATAAGCAGAATGGAGTTCTTGTGTTTTTATTTTTACTTTCTTTAAAAATTCTCCTTTCGCCAAAAGATTATTTTCATTATATAGTTCTAAAAAAATAATCTCGTCTATCAGCTTATGTTTTCTGTAAAGATGCAGGTCTTTCTGGGAAAGGTTGCCCGCATCCAAAACAAAAGGAATGGAAGACAATTCCGGGTTTTCGCTGAGAAACTGTTGGAAATTTTTTATGGCCGCAAAGCCAAATTGAGATTCGCAAAAAATTATTTCAGGTATAACATTTCTTTCGTTCGCAAGAGAACGTTTGAGCTCGGTTTTAGCATTTTCCAATCCTTCGGAAGCGTAACCTCTTTTAAAAGCTTTTACCAGCTTTTCAATATTTTCAGAGTTTTTCCCGATATAATAAAACCCGCTGTTTTTATAAGGCATACTTTTATGAGCGCGATATGTTCTAATTGCATATCGTGAAAAACTCATGCCACGTAAATTCGACTTTGGTAAAAATGTAAATTCCATAATAAGGGATTATAGTTTCATAAATACGGAAAGCTGTTTAACTAGCTTTTAAAGTGTACTCATTTGTTTCATTAACGGACAAAACTTTATCGATAGCGCTTAACAAATCAACAGGGTTGAACGGCTTCAAAAAATACGAAGCAACACTGTATTCTTCACATTTGGCCAATGTTTCATTATTGCTCAGGCCAGACAATACTACAATGGGTATATCTCCAAAAATTCCACTAGAGGAAAGATGTTGTATCAGCTCCCAATTACCCATGTCGGGCAGTTGCGGATCAATGATGAATAGGTCAGGAAGCTGCTTTTTTGAAAGCCAGTACATTGCTGAACAACCATCGGGAACCGTGATCACATCATAATGTTTTGCGAGAACGGTTTGTAGCAAAAACCTTATTGCTTTGCTGTCATCAATTGCTAAAATTTGCTGTTTCATGGGTTGATATAAAATTAAGTTCAATAAAAAACTCAATTTTTCGATAGGGGCAAAAGGAAACAGGCTAACAAAGGAATTGGCTTTCTTGTAAAAATTATTGAAAGACTTTGGATATTATTATTTAACCGAGATAATCAAGTAATCGTTCGTTAGAAAGGTAATTTCAAGGAATTAAAGACAATAAATACATAGGTTAATCAGATATTCAGAGGAATTTGAATCTTGGGAAGGTCATTCGATATATAAAAGTAACAACTATTTTTTACAATCCAAACAGCTTAACAATTATATTTTTATTCACAATTATCACAACTTTTCTAGCTCTTTATTTTATTTTTTTGACTTTTTGAGTCATGCTGCTATCCTTCAAAGCTATTTTCTTGCCAAATACAATTTAATTGACGGCCAATTAGTTAGACTTAAAATCATGCCTGTTATTTCCTTTTACTGGAAATTTTATCCCAATCTGGCTTTACGTCAATCGCGCAGCTTTTTCCCAAAGCACTGTTTGCTGTTTTTTTATGAACCTTTTAAACCCAAGAAAAACTGAAATATTCATAAAGAGGAAGTAGTACGGAACATAGAGAAGCTTTACTTTGATGTTCCGGTTTGCATAAAACCATCCGATTATTGCAAGCAAATAAAATGCGATTTGTATACTTAGGAAAACCAAATAAATTTTGTTGCTGCTGTTTACTGCGAGAAAAATATTGCTAAAAAAAAATAGCACGATGCAAATTGGGCATAAGGTCCATCGCAAAATCCTGTGTGAAATGAACTGAAAAGAAAGAGACGGGTACTTGAATATGTTAAACAAACTTTTCAAGATAACCATTGCCTGGAACGCGCCAGCGCAAATTCTGATTTTCCTTTTTTCCTCTTCTTTCATCGACAAGGAAGCATCTTCCATTGCATAGGCACTTGGCTCATATCTTACAACATAACCCTTCATGCAAACTTTTAGCGATTGAACAAAATCTTCGATGATAATATTTTCTTCGGTGCGTTCGTACAAGTCTGTTCTTATGGAAAACAATTCTCCTGCTGCACCCACAACTGAATAAAATTCCGAATCAAGCTTTTTAAGGAATGATTCATATTTCCAATACAACCCTTCGCCCGCACCCGCTGCTTTTGCATCAGGTGATTCATTTACCTTTTTTTCGCCCGCAACTGCCCCCACCTTTTGATCTTCATAATGTTTCACAATTGCATTTACGCAATCTTTATTCAACAAAGTATTTGCGTCAGAAAATACCACATACTTCGTCGTAACAAAGCCCATGGCTCTGTTCATTGCGGCAACTTTGCCTTTTCTCTGATCTTGGTGAAGCAATTTTATTTCAGGATATTTCTTTATGATCTCTGGGGTGCTGTCGTTTGAGCCATCAGTAATGAAAATTACATGTAGTTTATCGTTGGGATAGCTTAGTTGGAATGTGTTGTTTATTTTTTTTTCAATGAAATTTTCTTCGTTGTAAGCGGAGACTATCAAAGTAATTTCCGGTTTGAAGGAATCCGAAAAATGATTTTTCTCTGCACCAATCCTTAATAGTTTTTTAATTTTCACAATAAAAAACAATAATATCCCATAGCCGATGTAGCTATAGAACACAATAAAAAAGCTGGCCCAAAATATAATTTTTAATACGCTCATATATAGCTTGCCTAAAATAGCTGCATGTTAACGAATAGTATAAATTAATATTATTTCCGCAAGACAGACCAATATTTAATGTTGAGATATCGTTCTATAATTTCAATTTTTAAAAATTATTATTAATTTTGGCAGCACTCAAAAAAATAATCATAGCACAAAGAGAGCAAAGAGTTTTAGCGATAACCTTCACGTGCTTGGCATTCCTTGAAAAGTTTTCATTCATATATTTTCAATATCATAATTGCAGGGAAATGAGTATATTTCCCAAATACGTATTAAACAGCCTTATAGAAACCATAAAAATAGCCAGTTAATGGATTTAACCTACCTTTTTAAAGCGTTATTAAGAAAAAAATGGATCATTATTTTCAGTGCGCTGCTTGGCGCTTCGGCAGGAATAGTTTTTTCATTTTTTCAAAAGAGGAGCTATGTGTCGATGGCTCAATATACAACTGGTTTTAGCCAAACCCAGAAAGTAAGTTTATCCCTTACTGAAATTTTAGATGTCAATCAGGTCGATTCGCGCTTTAACAATGTTATTGAAACTTTCCATTCCCCCGTTGTGCTTGGCATGATGGCTTACGATTTATTACTTCATGATTTGGAATCGCCACGCCCTTTCCGGATATTAACGGCAAAGCAAAAAAGTGATTCTTCGTACACCAACGTAAACCTTGAAAAAGCAAAAAAAATTTTGCGCAGCAAGCTTTCTGACATGCAGTTACTAATTACCTATGACCCGGACGAGAAAAAAGTTTGGGAACTGATAGGGTTGTACGGATATGGCGAATTTTCTCTTACAAAAAAATTGAACGTCGAAAGAGTGCCCCACACTGATTATCTGAATGTATCATTTGGCTCAGAGAAGCCGGAGCTCTCCGCTTATGTTGTGAATACTATCGGAATCAAGTTTAAGGAATTTTATACCTTATTGACTACAACAAGAACACAAGAATCTTTAACAAAACTTGATAGCCTTACCTTGTCAAAAACAAGGCAGGTTGATAGCCTTAGAAAAAGATATGAAGACTTTAGGGCAAAAATAGGTACGCCAAATATCGGTGATGCTGCAACAGCCGCTATGGGAGGGGTTCAGGAATTAACAACTCAATTAACAAGCGAGCAGTCCAAATATAATACCTTAAACGAGCAATTAAAATCAGTCATTGAACAGCTAAATATTATAAATGCGGCGCCGGTAACGCAAACACGTGTTGAAAGCAATAACAATGAAGAAATACTGGCATTGAAAGAAAAGAACAAAACGCTTTCTGCTCAGTTGGCCCAAAGAGGTGGGGTAGACCAGGATATCCAAACTCAGATTGATGCAAACACAAAAAAAATTGTTGCGCTATCTCCTACTATTTCATCAACCTCACCTACAGGTTTAAGCAGCAGCCAAAAAGCGCAGGATAAAAAAGATGAGCTTCAAAAAAGAAAACTTGAACTTGAAGCTGAGATTTCTGCATCCAGGCAAAATGTTGCGCTTTACAACACAAGACTGGAAGAATTTCAGAAAAAAGCATACTCGGGTGGCGGTGCAGAAGCCGTTGCAAATGCCATGGAAAACGATTTGAATGTGGCGCAAAAAGATTTGGACAAATATCACAACAGCATTTTTGCCTCGCAAGACATTGACGTGGCGCCAGATTTCAATTTCAAGCAAACTCTTCAAGGTCAGCCACCCATCACACCCGAATCGATGCACAGAACATTAATTGTAGCAATTGCCGGGCTTTCGATGCTTTTCATTTCTATCCTTTCTATCTTAATACTTGAATTTCTTGATACTTCTTTGCGCACGCCATCCTTTTTTCAGAAGGAAACAAAAATGAAACTCCTTACAACAATCAACAAAATTGATTTGCAAAGAAAGCAGTTGAAAGATTATTTCGATGTTGCAGGCGCACAAAATAGCGATAGCTCATCAAGCCTTTTTATCGGTAACCTCAGGAAACTGAGATACGAGCTTGAAAATTGTGGGAAGAAAGTTATTCTCGTTACCAGCTTGAAACCAAAAGAAGGCAAAAGCACAATACTTGAATCTCTTGCTTACACATTTAGCATGAGCAAGAAAAAAGTATTGATCATTGATTCAAATTTTTCTGATAATTCCTTAACAAGAACATTCAGCGCCAAACCAACTTTGGAAACTTTTAGCCTGAACGTTCAAGATAATGCGATTGATAAAATATGGGGCGTTACAACACTCACCAATATCAGCAACACAGATATAATCGGGTGCAATGAAGGCAACTACACCCCGTCTGAAATTTTGCCAAAAAATAATTTGTTGCTGAACATCCACAAAATAGCACAGCACTATGATTTTATTTTGATTGAAGGAGCAGCGCTCAACAACCATGCAGATAGCAAAGAGCTTTCAAAATTTGCAGAAGGCATTATAACCGTTTTTTCAAGCAAAGAGGTTATAAGAGAAATTGATAAGGAATCGATTCAATTTTTAAAAAACGGCACCGGCAATAAGCTCATTGGAGCCGTGTTGAATAATGTTGAGGAAGAATATCTTGACTTTTAAATGCAAGTAATTTAAATGTGCTTTCATTGAAATTGATGAGCATCATAAAAAGCATCAGTATCCGTTATTAGAAAAACAATATCGAAAAAGGCAGCCTCCATGGAACATCGTTTTATAAAAGATAGGGATATTGTATTATTCAGTTTTCAGCCGTGGGAGTCAGAAATTGGATTTAATTTTAAAGACATGGCATATGAGCTTGCGCGCTACAACAGAGTCCTGTTCGTGAACCGCGCCAATGACAGAGCATCCCTTATGCCAGACAATAACAGGAACAGCGATTCATTTGCCAAAACAAAAAAGAACGAAGAATTGATAAAAGTCCAGGATAATTTCTGGCTTTATAATACCGGCCTCGTGCTTGAATCAATAAACTGGATAAATTGGACCTGGTTATATGATGTCTTCAATAAAAACAACAATAAAAAGCTAGCAAAAAAAATTAACGGAGCAATTGAAGAGCTTTCATTTAAAGATGTGATATTAATAAACGACAATGATTTTTTCAGGGGGCAATACCTCAAACGTTTAATACCATCTTGCAGTAAATACATTTTTTATATCCGCGATTATTTGACCATTCAGCCGTATTTCAAAAAACATGGCGAACGGCTTGAGAAAAGCATGATGAAGAACTCAGACCTGGTAGTTGCGAACTCAGCTTATTTAATGAATTATGCAAAGCAATGGAACAGCAATAGCTCTGATATTGGTCAGGGCTGCGATTTGCAAGCATATGTTTCAGGGAACTTTCGGGCGCCTGAAGACATCTCAAAAATTGCAAGACCAATTATTGGTTATTGTGGAGCAATTAATGCAATGAGGCTGGATGCTGAAATTATTGAGCATATTGCAAAATCGTTGCCGGCCTGCAATATTGTGCTTGTTGGGCCTGAAGATGAATTTTTTGAAAAAAGCGATTTGAAAAAATATAACAACATCTTTTTTTTGGGCGGCAAAAAACCCGAAACGGTGCCTGCTTATATTTATCAATTTGATATTTGCATAAACCCTCAATTGACAAATTTGCTTACCATAGGAAATTATCCAAGAAAAATAGATGAATACCTTGCAATTGGCAAGCCGGTTGTTGCAACAAAAACAGATGGAATGATAATGTTCAAAGATTATGTTTATTTATGTGACGATAAAAATGATTATGTGAAAATGATCAACATGATCCTTTCCAATAGCAGTGTTTTTAGCGAAGCAGAGAAAGCAAGACGGGTTCATTTTGCACTATCACACACATGGGAAAAGTCTATTGGCTTATTAGGAGATGCTTATCATAGTTTAGTCAGCCGAAATTAATTCAGATGGAAACAACACCCGAAGGCCAGAAAAAAAAAATTGCCGAAATTATTACCATGATCATTGTGGTTATTTTTCTGATATTTATATTCTTTAAATTCCTTTTCTTCTAACAATGAGCAGTTACGGCAACATAAGAAAATCAAGATCGATGGCCGAATGGCTCAGATATCATTTTCTTGAGCAAAAAACAAATTCTGCTTTTGTAATATCAATCATTTGCATTTTTGCAGTTGCGGTTGGCTATGCGGGAGCAGCCATTGATTTCAGGTCTGGGCTTGGGCTTCTAGGACTATTTATGGTGATTTTTTTAGTGATTATTTACCTGCGTTATCCTGTGTTCGGGTTATATGCGCTGATTGCATATTCTGCATTCCCGAGCCTTCTGGGCCGAATTTTTATGGACAGTTCCATTAAAATTGAATTCAGTAATCTTGAAGATATTTTGACCATTTTACTTTTCTTCAGTGTCATCACTAATTCAAGATCGGAAAAAAAAGAAGGGCAAAAATTTTGGGGCAACCCAATATCGATATCATTTTTGATACTTTGTTTTTTTTATATACTGGAGGCGTTGAACCCGAATATGCACAGCATTTTGGGATGGGTGAGTTATTTTAGAAAATATATTGTATTGCTTCTTTCACTTTATATTCTTTTTAATCTGCTGGATTCATGGAAAGCCGTGAAGTTCTTTATTGGTTTCAATATTGCTCTTACCACTTTGCTTGCTATTTATTCATGCAAGCAGCAATGGTTTGGGCTTGCTGCGTTCGAAATGAGGTGGGCAACTGCATCGCCTGCCGGTTATGCCCTTTTACTTCAGGGAGGGCTGCTTAGGAAATGGTTCACTTTATCGGATCCCGCTACATCGGGAATACTTTTTTCTTCAGTCGCTATGCAATGCCTGGTATTGCTGCTCCGCCTTAAAGGAACTAAAATAAGAATATTGCTATCTGCCGCATTAATATTTAACCTAATGGCTTATGGTTATTCCGGTACGCGAACTGCAACGCTTATGATAATAGCTGGTATTGCGTTTTATTCTGTGGCTACAATTTATGAAAAGCGAACCTTGATTTTTATGATTGTTGCTATTTGTGTATTTATTGTTCTTATGATTATGCCTTATTCACCTCCTGCAATTGGAAGGATAAGAAGCACTTTTCAAGGCACGAAGGACATGTCTGCAGCAGTAAGAGATTATGACAGGCAGCAGGTGCAGCCATATTTACATCAGCACCCGATGGGAGGCGGTATTTTTACCTGCGGCATGGAAGGGCCGAAATATAATCCAGGCCATTACTTAATGGATTTTCAACCAGACAGCGGTTATATGAAAGTACTTGCCGAACAAGGCTGGATGGGGCTTGGCACATTGCTGCTGACCTATTTTTTGATCATGAGCCATTCGCTTCGAAATTTTTACAAGACCATAAACTCCGAATTGCAAACCCATTGCATTGCTTTAATTGCAATGATTTTTACTTTAATGGTAGGCCAATATTCTCAGTTTGCGCTTGGCCCATATCCTCAGTTACTTTCCTATTTAGGTGCTTTGGTATTTATGATAAAATTGCCCGAATTTGATGACCCTGAAATTAATTCTAAACCTCTTTTAACTTGATTTATGAAAAGAATTTTCTTCATTCTGATAATGTTTTCGAAAGTTGCTTACAGCCAGGTAGCACCTCAGCAACAGTTAAATACCAGGTCTCATTATAATCTCACTGACACTGTAAGAAATTTTGATATTCGCGAACGCTTGGTTCAGCTTGCTATGAACAACCCTACTTATGAAATCAGCGACAGGCTGGCAAATGTTGCAGAATATCAATTGCGCATAGCAAAAGGTAGCTGGCTGACAGCCCTCAACGCTGCAGGAAATATCAATGAGTTTACTATTAATAAAAGTGCCGCTGGCTCAACGGTTGTAACAACTTCGTCAGGCACAACTTCAATCCCTAACCAAAGCTACTACCCAAGGTATAATTTTGGCCTGTCAATACCTTTCGACATGTTTACAAGAATTCCAAACAATGTGAAGATTGCCAAGGAGAATTATTTTATTGCCCAGGCACAAAAAAACGACAGGTACCGACAGATCAGAGCAGAAGTGCTGACTAAATATGAAGACTATTTATTGGCTAATCAAAAAATGGAGATACAGATACAAATTGCCCAGGATGCATATACAAATTATCAAGTGATTGAAAAAAGCTATCTCCAGAATAATATTAAAACAGATGATCTAAACCGTGCTTATAAACAATGGGCAATTGAGCAAATTGCAAAACTCGACCTTCAGAGAAACCTGAATGTTTCAAAAATTGATCTGGAAAGAATAATAGGCGTTAAGCTTGATGATGTGCTGAAGCAAAACTATTAATCAACTATCAATTTTATCAATTGAAATAAAGTTCAATAATATTTCAACAGCCTTCACTTACAAATTTTTTACGCAACGTTTTTACGCAACTGCTTTATTCACCAAAGCTGCAGCTTCGCTAAGCAATATGGCAGATTGAACTTTGAGGCCGCTTTCATCAATCAATTTTTTTGCTTCCGTTGCATTTGTTCCCTGAAGGCGAACAATAATCGGCACAGTTATATTGCCCATGCTTTTGTAAGCATCTATTACGCCTTGTGCAACACGATCGCAGCGAACGATGCCTCCAAAAATATTAATAAGGATTGCTTTCACTTTTGGGTCTTTAAGAATAATCCTAAAACCTGCTTCAACAGTTTGAGCATTTGCTGTTCCGCCAACATCTAAAAAATTTGCCGGTTCGCCACCACTTAATTTAATCATATCCATTGTTGCCATTGCAAGGCCTGCGCCGTTCACCATGCAGCCAACATTGCCATCAAGCTTCACAAAATTCAAATTATATTTTCCGGCTTCCACTTCGGTCGGGTCTTCTTCACTAATATCGCGAAGCGCTTCCAAATCTGCATGGCGCATCAATGCATTATCATCCAAATTCATTTTGCAATCCACTGCAATAATTTTTTCATCGCTTGTTTTGAACAATGGATTTATTTCAAGCATTGAGCAATCCAACCCTACATATGCATTGTATAAATTAGTAACAAACTTTACGCAATTTTTAAATGCTTCGCCGCTTAATCCAAAATTGAATGCAATCTTTCTTGCCTGAAAAGGCTGAAGGCCGCCACCTGGATGAACCCATTCTTTAAATATTTTATCAGGTGTATTATGAGCAACTTCTTCGATATCCATTCCGCCTTCAGTGCTGTACATAATTACATTTTGTCCTTTGGCACGATCAAGAAGAACTGACAGATAAAATTCTTTTACAGGATTTGGCCCGGGATAATATACATCCTGCGCAACCAAAACTTTGTTCACCACTTTGCCAGCTGGCCCTGTTTGTATAGTCACCAATGTTCCTCCTAAAAGATTGGATGCAATTTGTTTTATTTCTTCAGAACCCTTGCCCACAGCCACACCGCGCTGCTCAGAGCCTTTTATTTTTCCTTTGCCGCGGCCACCTGCATGTATCTGCGCTTTCACCACGGCAAAACTATTGCCGAACTGAACTTTCAGATTTTTATACGCTTCTTCTGCTGAGCCAGCGCTATCAACAGGAATTCCTTCCTGCACCGGAACATTGTATTTTTTTAGTAATTCTTTTGCCTGATATTCATGAAGGTTCATACAAATAAAATTTTGGCTAAGTTAGGAAACAGTTTTTAGTTTTCGGTTTCAGATTTTTGTGTCCTTAGCTGAGTACTACTATTAAACATTCTTGCGTCGCACTCTTGTACTGTCGGAATTCTATTGAGCGCTTTACTTTTGCAACTGCGTTGTTAATGCTAAATATTTCATGCGAAGGCGCAAGGTTTTATATGAACGATTTAATCTCTTTGTTTTCTTTGCGTCTCTGCACCTTCGCGTGAAAACTTCTTAAACAAAACAAATCGCAACTGGCTTTTAATAAGAAACTGAAAACTTCACAAAATATCAATATACAATAAATACCCAACCGCTTAATTTTGGCAAATTATTTTTCAGGTCAATAACATAATAATAAGTTCCGCCAGGCAACCGGTTTCCATTGTACTTTCCATCCCACGGTTGTGCATAACCGTTAGATTCATAAACAAGCTGTCCATATCGGTTAAATACTTGTATTTGCGATTCAGGATAAGTAATCAGGTTTTTTATATTCCACACATCATTCACTCCGTCACCATTTGGTGAAAATGCATTTGGTATAGTTACTTTTTCCAGAACGCGCACAAAAACACTATCTGTTGAAATACCACAGCCAATTGTGGAAGTCAACGTTAATGTATAAGTGATATCTTTTTCAGGAGTTACAACGGGCTGTAGAATTGAGGGATTGTCGATGTCTGTAATAGGTGCCCATGCAATAGTCACATCAGTTGTGTTTGCCGAACCATCAAGTGTTACAGATTGTCCGGCCATAATTTTTTTATCAGGGCCGGCATTTGCAATGGGAGTTGTTAGCACATTTATAGAAACGGAAGCAGTATCGCTGCATTGAAATTGATTATTAACCGTAACAATGTAAGTTGTCGATGAGTCTGGGCTTGCAACAGGATTTGCGGTGTTGATATTTGAAAGACCGATGGATGGTGACCAGGAATACTTTGTGCCTCCGGTAGCTTGCAGCACAGTGTTGCTGCCTTTGCAAATCGTTACACCGTTTCCGGCTGCTGCAATTGGGTTTGGGTTAACCTGAACAGTTACAGAATCTTTGCCTACGCAGCCTTCTGTATTTGTTACCGTCACGTAATATTCTCCATTATTTGCTGCCAGGCCATTTGGAATTACAATTGTTGATGGAGAAGTTCCGTTGTTAACAGTATCCACAAAATTATTTGGCCCGGTCCAATTATAATTTGTACCGGTTGATGCAGTGAGCATAATCGAATCTCCATCGCACAAAGGGTTATTGACGGTTGCCGTCGGAACAGGTTGCGGGCTAACTGTCACGGTGAGCACATAGGAAGAAACGCGGCATGATGGCAGCGTGATATTATTTCCATTCGCAACATTCATTCTATATTTATAATCGCCCGGAGAAGGTGTTGGTGCGCGAACATAAGAAGTTGCGATAGCACCTGCAATATCACTCCAGGTCTGCCCGCCGTCTGTGCTTATTTGCCATTGATAAGAAGGAGAATTATAACCAGAAGAAATACTGGCATTAAAAGTAAGTACAGTATCATCATACTGGCACAGATTTACTGTATCGCTTCCATTGTTTCCTGCAACATTTGCTATTACCAAAGGGCCACAGGCACGGAAAGTGATATCATCAAGAGCAAGGTCATTGCCGCAACCGCCAGGCGCATTGTTTCGCATGCGCAAAACAATCTCCGTTTCGTTGGCCGAAGTTGTAAAATAAAAGCCGTATTGATTCCATTGTGCTGAATTGGTTGAAGGGATATTTCCGGTATTGTAAGTGCCCAACACTGTACCAGTTGATGTTTCAATACTAAAAGTAACATTCGGTTCTATGCCTGAGCCATTGCATGCACTTGGCACCAGCATATTTAATATCCATGCAGCAAATTCATAAGTAGTATTTGCACAAAGGCCTTTTACACTATCAACATAAAAATCGCTTGGCTGGAAAGAAGCATTCACCAACATAAAATAACCATTAGGATCTCCGGTATGGTCATGCAAAACCGATTGCCATGAGTTGTCAAAGCAATTTGATGTGCTGTTCGCAATCGTGTACTGCCCATCGTTGGGGCATTGGGTAGTTAAGTATTGATAAGAAGTAGTTGCTGCGGCAATTGCAGGCCCGGGATTTGTTCCCGCCCCAAAAGTAATGTCAACAACGGGATCGCCTAAACTGCCCGAACACAATTGACAAAAGCTGCATTGCCCAAATAAAATAAGTAAAAAAGAAAGCCCGAACTGTTTCTTTAAAATCATCATCATATACACAATTAGCATGAACGCTATCGGTAAAAATAATATTTATTATTTGCTTTTAAGGTATTGCGCAGATGCATGCGAGGCATCTTCCTTTTCTTATATTTGCAGCCATTGATTATCGAACTTCAAAAACAAAAATGAACAGCTCAACAATAAGTGAACTAAAAGAAACTTCAGCCTTCATAAAAAAAATATACGACCCGGAACCTTGCATTGGAGTTGTTCTCGGCAGCGGCCTCGGAAATTTTGCAAGCGAAATCGAAAAAGAAAAAGAAATTGAATATAGTGAGCTGCCGCATTTCCCTTTATCAACCGTTGAAGGCCATGATGGAAAATTAATTTTCGGAAAAATAAATGGCAAAAATATTATTGCAATGGCTGGCAGGTTTCATTACTATGAAGGCTATACCGCACAGCAGGTTGTTTTTCCAATAAGGCTTATGAAATTTTTAGGAGTGAAGACCTTATTGATTTCAAATGCAGCCGGCGGAATGAACTCATCATTTAAAATCGGTGATTTGATGATCATTAAAGACCACATCAGCATGTTTATCGTAAACCCGCTGATTGGAAAAAATGTGGATGAGCTCGGGCTTCGCTTTCCGGATATTCTCTATCTTCTCCCCAACTGATGAGTTTGGCTATCATGGGATCGTAGTATTTAGTGATCTCCGAGCCCAGACTGACCCCTGTGTCTATGCGAATGTTCGTGAACTGAGGCTGTTCCAAACAATGAAGGCGGCCTACAGAGGGAATAAATTCATGAAAGGGGATCCTCTGCATAAATCCTGCATTCAAGGGCATGCCCTTGAGCCTTAATTTATCTTGAGTCAGGGGTAGGGGCTCATTGGCCGCAATTTTTAATTGCCAGGCCACCAGGTCCAGTCCTGTAATCATTTCAGTGACTGGATGTTCTACCTGCAGTCGGGTATTCATTTCCATAAAATAAAAATGTTCGGATTCATCCACTAAAAATTCAATAGTCCCTGCCCCTCTATAGTGAATCGCACTGGCAACCTCACAGGCAGCCTGGGCCAGTTTTTTACGCAGAGCAGGGGATAGGTTGGGTGCTGGGGCTTCTTCAATAATTTTTTGGTGCCGTGCGTTGAATAGAACAATCTCTTTCGAACAAATGCACGACATTACCAAATTATCTGCCATAATTTGCATTTCCACATGGCGGGGTTTGAGAATGAGTTTTTCAATAATCATTTTATCATTCCCAAAACTTGCCAGGGCCTCTCTTTTAGCTCCGGCCAAGGAAGCACTGAATTCTGCTCCTTTAATACAGAGCGCATTCCCTTACCACCGCCTCCAAAAGCGGCCTTGATTAAGAACAGGAAAGCCTATCTTTTTTGCCTCAGCCAGCAGTCTTTCCTCCGATTGATTCTTTCCATGATACCCCGGAGTCAAAGGCACCTCGGTTTTTTCTAAAAGTTGCTTGGCAGTTTGTTTTGAAGCCATGGCATTGATGGCCTCTATGGAGGGACCAATAAAGACAAGACCGGCCTCTGCGCAAGCCTCAGCGAATTCTGGATTTTCTGATAAAAATCCATAGCCAGGATGTATGGCCTGGGCCCCGCTTTCCCTGGCTATCTGGATGATTTTAGGAATGTTTAGATAACTGTCCTTAGCAGGAGCCTCTCCCACATAATAGGCGCTGTCTGCTCTTTGAACGTGCAGACTTTCTCTATCTGCTTCTGAATAGATGCCTACTGCATGAATCCCCATAGAATGAGCGGTTTTTATGATTCTGCAGGCGATTTCACCTCGGTTGGCAATAAGAATTTTATTAAACATATCAGTTCCAATTGGGTGTTTCTTTATTTAAAAAAGCATTCAGGCCCTTTTGTCCTTCAGGAGAAACTCTTTTTTTGAGCGATCAGGGAGGCAGTGTACTGTACCAGGTCCTTATCAATACTTTTATGAGCCACCTCTTTGACCAGTTGTTTGGCCATGCTCAGGGCCATAGGCGCATTTTACTCATTTGTGTTGCATAGTTCAGGGTAAATTCCAATAAATTCGGTTCAGGAACACAATGTTGGATCAAATTAAGAGCCAGGGCGCGGGGGGCCTCAAAGAGTTCGGCACTCATAAAGAGCATAGCGGCTGTCCGCTCTCCTACGGCCTGAACCACATAGGGACTGATGACGGCGGGGATAAGCCTAATTTGGTTTCCGAAAAACAAAAACGGGCGGTTTCAGCCGCTATGGCAATATCACAGGCTGCAGCAAGTCCTGCTCCTCCGCCAAAGGCTCCCCCATGAACCATGGCCAGGGTGGGTTTGGACTTTGATTCAAGGTGTACATCAAATTGCCCAAGACCATGAGCATCTTTGAGGTTTTCTTCTTCGCTAAATTGAGCCATGCTGCTGCATCCAGTCCAGATCAGCACCTGCAGAAAAGTGGCTGCCATTGGCCTTAATGACCATAACGCGTATCCTGGGATTAAGCATGGCTGCATCAATTTCCTTTTGCAGCTGACTTAGAAGCACATTATCAAAGGCATTATGCTTATGACCCGATTGAGGGTGAGTAAAGAACAGATCATCCTGAATTTCGATTAACAGATCGCTCATGGTCATCCTTACATACGAAATACGCCAAAGCGTGTTGTTTCAATGGGTGCATTTAAGGCTGCTGATAAACCCAGTCCTAAAATTTTGCGGGTGTCTTGTGGGGCAATAACGCCATCATCCCATAAGTCGCGCGCTGGCATAACAAGGGTGTCCTTGGGTTTCGTATTGTGCCCGTATTTGGGCTTTAAATGCTTCTTCCTCTGCAGGACCAGTTAGTTCCCTGTTTTGTATTTTTCATTATTGACTTGGGCCAAAACATTGGCTGCCTGTTCTCCACCCATTACTGAAATTCGCGAGTTGGGCCAGGCCCATAGAAAACGGGATCCATAAGCTCGTCCACACATGGCATAATTTCCTGCACCAAAACTACCGCCTACAATCACCGTAAATTTGGGCACCTTGGCATTGGCTACAGCAGTCACCATTTTAGCTCCATGTTTGGCAATGCCAGAGGCTTCGTATTTTGAACCTACCATAAAGCCGGTAATGTTTTGTAAGAAAGATTAAAGGAATGTTGCGTTGGCAGCAGAGTTCAATAAAGTGAGCTGCCTTTAGAGCACTTTCACTAAATAAGATGCCATTGTTGCGCAATAATGCCAATAGGATAACCAAATAAATGGGCAAAACCACAGACCAGGGTGGTACCAAAAAGAGCTTTAAATTCATCAAATTCTGAGCCATCACCAAACGTGCAATGATTTCCCGGATATCAAAGGGTTTTCTTGGATCAGCTGGGACTATGCCATTAAATTCTTCGGATCATAAGTGGTTCTCGGGTTCGGATGCGGTTTAGGTGTTTCCGGTTTTTTCCGGTTTAAATGGGATACTGATGTACGTGCCAGATGAAGTGCATGGGCATCATGTTCTGCATAGTGATCCGCAACTCCTGAATGCCGGCAATGTACTTCAGCCCCGCCTAATTCTTCAGCACTGATGATTTCACCTGTGGCTGCTTTAACCAGGGGCGGGCCTCCCAAAAAAATAGTGGCTTGATTTTTAACCATTATGGATTCATCAGCCATGGCAGGAACATAGGCACCGCCGGCGGTGCAGGATCCCATGACCACAGCAATTTGGGGAATGTTGAGCGCTGACATTTGGCTTGATTATAAAAAATTCGTCCAAAATGATCTCGATCAGGGAATACTTCGTCTTGGCGGGGTAAAAAGGCACCGCCTGAGTCGACCAGATAAATGCAAGGTAGATGATTGATTTGCGCAATTTCCTGGGCTCGTAAATGTTTTTTTACGGTCAGTGGGTAATAAGTTCCCCTTTAACTGTGGCATCATTGACAACAATCAGGCATTCGGTGCCGGCAACTCGTCCTATGCCTGTAATAATGCCTGCTGCAGGAACACTTATCGTCATGACTTGATAAGCTGCAGCGAGTTGAGAGAGTTCAAGAAATGGACTGCCAGGGTTGAGCAACTGTTGCAAGCGCTCTCTAGGCAGTAGCTTGCCATGTTTAAATGCCTTGCGCGTGCTTTTTCATCGCCACCTAAGCTAATCTGGCTTATTTTTAGACGCAGATCCTCAACCAGTTGCTGCATGATTTCCTGGTTTTCTTTAAAGTCCTGACTATTGGTGTTGATTTGGCTGGCCAATATGCCCATGCTTACATCCTTATCGAATCAATACATCACTAAGTACTATGACAGTCCATACTATCCAGGCATAGACGAGGAAATGGGGCAGATCCTTCTTTTTAATCAATCGGTAGATCAAAGCAGGAACACCGACAAGAATGACGGGGATAAGCACCAGGACCAAAGTTTTCGTACCAAAAGCCCCCAGCCTGTGGTGTTGAATATGGGGGTTAACTAAAAGTTAATCTCGGTGAAGAACATTTCTATATAAACGATGAGGAGATGAAGGTAGCGGGCGAAAACCACTACCAGAATACTCAAAAACAGGTGGTTCCAGACTTTGTTTTAAATAATTTTGTTTTAGCATGAAGATCCTTAAATCAATTCAATAGCCATAGCAGTAGCCTCTCCACCGCCTATACACAAGGAGGGCCACCCCTCTTTTTTTATTCTTTTGTTTCAGTGCATGAATCAGCGTAACCAAAATACGGGCCCCTGAAGCCCCAATAGGATGGCCCAGAGCACAGGCTCCCCCGTGGATATTCACCTTTTTGGGATCTAACTCTAAGTTAATCTATAGCCACCATAGCCACCACTGCAAAGGCCTCATTTATTTCATTGAGATCCACCTCATGCGGTTTCCAGGCTGCCTTTTTTAATA
>CAVRBD010000072.1:0-16518 GCA_963718975.1 uncultured Bacteroidota bacterium
TTGTCATTTTACAACTGTGCGATACAATACATTTATACAAATAATGCTGTCAAGTTTAGATCTGATGGCTGGTGGATTGCAACAAATCAACGCAAACAATCAGGACTTGTACCGAAAACATATTTGAAAGTACATTTCGATCCGACACTTATCAATGATAATGTTGAAGTAAAGTCTGATACGATTATCGTTAGACATCAGATAGATTATGCTCAGCAGCGTGATCTGGGATACAATAAAAACAATCTGGCGTTCACATTCATACAGGGAGATGCTGATAAAAATTATCAATTAATTAAAAATGATCTGATAAGCAGCGGAGCAGCAGTTTCAGTAACAAGAACTGCTAATCCGATCACACAAAGATGGAGCAGCGGAAGCGGCTATGAGTGGAACGGCTCAACTAAATCTGACAATAGGCTTGAGTTTGTTCAGATGGGTGGCGACGCAGGTTTTGCAAAAACCATGGGGCTAACACTTTTGCAGGGAAGAGATATCGATGTGTATAATTATCCTGCTGATACGATGGCTGTCCTGTTGAATGAATCGGCTGTGAAAACAATGCATTTAAAAAATCCCATTGGGCAAATCATCACCAGAACAGGCTACACAGGAAAATTGAATGTAGTTGGCGTGATAAAAGATTTTATTCTTGAATCTCCTTTTGAAACAAATATTAATCCGATAATCATACAAGGGCCTTCCTATTTTTTTCAGGTGGTTCATTTCAAGTTAAATGCGGCAAACACAACAGCCGCTAATCTTGCAAAGGCCGAAGCGATATTTAAAAAATATAATCCGCAATATCCATTCGATTATGTTTTTGCTGATGAAGCTTATGACAGAAAATTCAGAGAAGTACGCCGTTCCGGGAAATTGTCTTTTTTATTTGCGGGACTAAGCATATTTATTTCCTGCCTCGGTTTATTTGGGCTCGCAACTTATATGGCAGAAAACAGAATCAAGGAAATTGGGGTAAGGAAAGTTTTGGGTGCAAGTGTTGGCAGCATCACTGTTTTGTTATCAAAAGATTTTTTGAAACTGGTTATCGTTTCATTTTTAATTGCGTCGCCGATTGCGTGGTATGCGATGAATATGTGGCTGCAGAATTACACTTATCGCGTAAATATCGAATGGTGGGTTTTTGCAATAGCAGGAATATTATCCGTGTTGATTGCAGTGATTACGGTGAGCTATCAGGCAATCAAAGCAGCAGTGATGAATCCGGTGAAAAGTTTGAGGACGGAATAGACAGTCTTCAGTTAGCAGTCAACAGTTTTCAGTTCTGATAATTAGCAGATGCGTGAATTGGTGAATGATGAATATGGAAATTGTTGATGAATAAAATCTATCATGAACGTTCGACTAGCTCCGGCATTCATGCCGGAGATTGAAAGAATGACGTGCGAATTGGTGAATCATGAATACGGAAATTGTTGATGAATAAAATTATCATGAACGTTCGACTAGCTCCGGCATTCATGCCGGAGATTGAAAGAATGACGTGCGAATTGGTGAATCATGAATACGGAAATTGTTGATGAATAAAATTATCATGAACGTTCGACTAGCTCCGGCATTCATGCCGGAGATTGAAAGAATGACGTGCGAATTGGTGAATCGTGAATACGGAAATTGTTGATGAATAAAATTATCATGAATGTTCGACTAGCTCCGGCCTTCATGCCGGAGATTGAAAGAATGACGTGCGAATTGGTGAATCGTGAATATGGAAATTGTTGATGAATAAAATCTATCATGAATGTTCGACTAGCTCCGGCCTTCAGGCCGGAGAACGAAAATTGATTCTGTTGCCAATTGTGAAACTGAAGCTCAATAGAAATATAAAAGTACAAGAGTGCGACGCAACGATGTTCAATCAAGGGATAATGTTGGTTAACAAAAAAAGAAAAACTAAAGCCGGTAAAGAGTAACATATTTCGAGGTTAAGCATCTAACTAATAAACACATTTTATGTTCCAAAACTATCTAAAAGTGGCGCTTCGCAATTTGTGGAAGAACAAAGCTTTTTCTGCAATAAATATTGTGGGCCTTTCGGTTGGTCTTGCTGTTTGTTTGCTGATTGTGCTTTACGTGGTGGATGAATTAAGCTATGATAAATACAATGAAAATGCTGACAGGATTTATCGTGTGGACTCGGATATTTATTTCAATGGCACGCAGTTCACTGCTTCAAATTCGCCCGAGCCCCTGGCGCCGGCACTTATGAAAGATTATCCGCAGTTTGAACAAATGGTAAGGATCACCAATCCGCAGGATATTTTGGTGAAAAAAGATAATCAGAATATTCAAAACCATAATGCCGTATTTGCAGACTCAACATTTTTTAAAGTTTTTACTGTGCCGATGATTTCAGGTAATCCGGCAACTGCATTGAATGAACCTAATTCAATTGTAATTGATGAAACAACTGCTAAAAAATATTTCAATAGCACAGATGTTGTCGGGAAATCATTATACATCGACAATTCGGTAAGCTGCAAAATAACAGGCATTATAAAAGATATCCCGAAACATTCTCATTTTCATTTCAATTTTATACGCCCGTTGCGCGATAGTTATCGCGGCAATGCGCAGGACTGGCTCAGCAACAATGTTCATTCTTATCTTCTCGTAAAGCAAGGAACGCCAAAAGCTGTTGTGCAAAAATATGTGGATGCAACTATTAGCAATTATCTATATAAAGAACTTGAATCGGTTGTGCATGTAAACGCAAAGGATATGCAGAAATCGGGCAACCATTTTGTTTATCCTGTGATGCCGCTTACAGATATTCATTTGCATTCAGACAAATCATATGAAATTGAGGCAAACGGAAATGTTACTTACGTGTATATTTTTTCGGTGATTGCCATTTTTATTTTGCTGATCGCCTGCGTAAATTTTATGAACCTTTCTACCGCCCGTTCTTCAAACCGCGCAAAAGAAGTTGGGATAAGAAAAGTAGCTGGCTCACTAAAATCAGATCTCATCTTTCAGTTTTTAACTGAATCCGTTTTATTAAGTTTTTTTTCGTTGGTGCTTGCGCTTTTATTATCAGCATTATTGCTTCCTTTGTTTAATCAGCTCGCAGGAAAACAAATGCAGGTGAGCACATTATTTTCAACATGGCTTTTGCCGGTGATGGTTGCATTGGTGTTTGTGGTAGGATGCCTTGCAGGAAGTTATCCTGCATTTTATCTATCTTCTTTTCAGCCGATAGAAGTGCTGAAAGGAAGAATGGCAAAAGGTTTTAAAAGCAGTTGGCTTCGAAGCAGCCTGGTTGTTTTTCAGTTCTGTATTTCAATCATACTTATTGTGGGCACTATTGTAATCTACAACCAGCTTAATTATATACGCAGCAAAAAAATTGGCTACAATCGCGGCCAGGTGCTGATACTGCATAATACATATAATCTTGACAAACAGATAAAACCTTTCAGAGAAGAATTATTGAAAATGTCCGGGGTGGAAAGTGCGTCTATTTCGGGTGACATTCCAACTGCAGGCGGGTTCAATCAAAACGGCTGGTTCCGGGATGCGACACTTGATGGAAAAAAAGTGGCCATCATGACTGATTTTAATGTTGATGAAAACTATATTCCTACAATGGGGATGAGTATGGCTCAGGGAAGAAATTTCTCCCGCGATTTCCTTTCTGATTCAACAGGAATAATTCTTAATGAAGCAGCAGCGAAACTGCTTGGGTTTAAAGAACCATTGAAAGAAATATTATATCGGCCTTCTTATCACGAAGGCGGAGTCAATCTTAAATCCATCAGGTTTCATGTGGTTGGTGTAGTGAAAGACTTTAATTTCAGCTCGATGCATGACAAAGTTGGCCCGCTGGTGATGGAACTGAATGAAAACTGGGGAAGCATTGCAGTACGGATCAACACAAAAAATATTCCTTCATTAATAAGCCAGATTGAAAATAAATGGAACGCTATGTCTCCCGGACAGCCATTTAGCTACACGTTCATGGACAATGATTTTAACAACATTTATAATACCGAACAACGCACCGGGAAATTATTTATAACGTTCGCGGTGTTTGCGATTTTTATTGCATGTCTTGGTTTGTTTGGATTGGTTACTTACGCGGCCGAACAACGCACAAAAGAAATCGGTGTGCGAAAAGTGCTCGGAGCAAATGTTGCCGGCATCGTGGCAATGCTTTCAAAAGATTTTGCGAAATTGATTTTGATTGCTGCTGTGATTGCATTCCCAATTTCGTGGTGGTCAATGAACAAATGGCTGCAAAGTTTTGCATTCAGGATAAATATCAGCTGGTGGGTTTTTGCTTTTGCCGGCCTTACAACAATTATTATTGCATTGATAACGGTGAGTTTTCAGGCAATAAAAGCAGCGATGGCAAATCCGGTGAAGAGTTTGAGGACGGAATGATGAGGTGAATGGCCAATGGTGAATTGAAATTGTTGATGATAAAAATCCTGATGATGAACGTTCGACTAGCTCCGGCATTCATGCCGGAGATTCAAAGAATGATCTGCGAATTGGTGAATGGTCAATGATGAATAGTGAATATAAGATTATCAGCAATATTTTGACTAGCTCCGGCCTTCAGGCCGGTGAAATGGGAATTAATAATTATTGTTGTTGCCAATTGTGAAACTGAAGCTTAATAGAAATATAAAAGCATCCCGCCCGAGGCGGGACGACGCAAGGATGCTCAGCAAAGGACAAATGTCAGGAAAAAAAAGAATTTCTAATTTCATGATCCATAAATAACTATTTGCTGAAAAATTATTTCAAAACAGCTATTCGGAATATTAGAAAAAGCTGGCTTTATACTTTATTAAGCATTGTCGGCCTTGCTATGGGAACCGGCGCATTCATTGTGCTGATGAACTATGCAGATTTTGAAAAAAATTATGACAGTTTTCAGGTTGATAAAAACAAGATATATCGCGTAGAATCTTATTTTTCCAAAAACGGAAGCATCAGCGATTCATGGGTTACGAGCTCATTTGGTTATGCTTCTGCAATGAAGAAAGAGTTCCCGCAAATCAAAGATGTTACACGCATCAATAATCTTGATCGCGAGCGAATGGTGCGTTATAAAAATAATATTTACCGCGAGCCGCGTGTGGTAATTGTTGATTCAAATTTCTTTTCATTTTTTTCTTACAAACTTTTACGTGGCAATCGAAGGACGGTGCTTAAAGAACCGAACACCATTGTGCTTTCATCTTCTGCAGCTAAAAAATATTTTGGTGATGAAGATGCGATTGGGAAAAACCTGGATCTCACCACTCAGCAAGTCGCTTATCATTGCAAGGTAACGGGCGTGTTTGAAGATTTTCCTGTGCAGTCGCATCTGCATCTGGATTTGATGATTTCTTATAGCAGCACGCAGCAATGGCAAAGAGACACATGGTACATGCACGAGGCTTATACTTATGTAAAAGTGAATTCAAAGCAAGACGCGCTTGCTGTTGAAAAAGGTTTTCCTCGACTGGCAGAAAAATACAAAACAGAACCGGCCCTGCGCGACAAAACATGGGGCGTGTACCTAATTCCATTGGCAGATATTCATCTCAATGCTTTTAAACCTTATGAACGTGAAGCAAAAGGCAACAGGCGCACAATCGGTTTTCTGACAATCGTTGCTATCGTCATATTAATTGTTGGATGGATAAACTTCATCAACACGCTGGTATCAAAAGCAATGGAAAGAGCAGGAGAAATCAGCGTTCGCAAAATTGCCGGCGCTTCAAATCGCGATCTGTTCAGACAATTTATAATAGAATCGGTGCTGATCAATTTATTGGCATTGTTTCTCTTTTTTGTTTTCATGATTATTCTTATTCCTGCATTTCAAAAAATATATGCTGAAAATATTTTCTATCATTTCTGGGAGCGTATGTTAGTATGGAAACTGATTTTGTTTACTTCATTGACAGGAATATTTATTTCTACAATAATACCATCACTCGTTTTAAAAACTGTTGATACAGCTGCTGTACTAAAAAACAATATGTCGTTTCGCGGAGGAATGGGAAATGTTCCAAGATATGCGCTGATTGTATTTCAATATTTCGCGGCAATGGTTTTGATTGTTACCAGCATAACAGTTCACAGGCAATTAAATTATATGCGCTCCATGGATCTTGGGCTTGGCATTGATCAGACTTTTATTTTCCGAACGCCTGCGAAAACAAATCAGTACAATGAAAAGATAGAAACACTTTTACAAACACTCAAAGCGTTCAGCTTTGTAAAATATGTTACAGCATCAAGCACTATACCTGGAAAGTCGGACGCATTTGTAATGTCGAATGAACGTGACAGTGATCCTGAAAAAGCAACAAAGCTATGCGACATGATCCGCATCGACCCTGATTTTATTCCTGCATATAAATTGCCTTTGATAAAAGGAAGAAATTTTTCCCGCGACCGCTTGATGGATAAAGAAAATGCGGTGATCCTTACACAGAATGCAATGCATTTATTAGGCTTTAAAAATGAAGAAGAAGCTGTTAATGGCGCAATCAATCTGGAAGGCCAGGGCGACAAAAAATTCATGGTAATCGGTGTCGTTAAAGATTTTCATCAGCTCTCAGCAAAAGAATCATTCAGGCCCATCATCTTCACAATGTTCAATCCATGGAACGCGCTGGATAATCAATTCATTTCTGTGAAGATAAATGCAGCATCGGCAAACAGCATTGCTACGAAAACCGAACAGCAATTTAAATCCATATTCCCAGGCTCTTCTTTCGACTCATTTTTTTTGGATGATTATTTCAATGCACAATATCGGAGCGATATTAAATACGGGTTCATCGTTTCGATGTTCACATGGCTGGCCATTATCATCGTTTGTTTGGGAATTTTCGGCGTTTCAAGTTTCATGCTCATTAAACGCACAAAAGAAATAGCCATCCGAAAAATAATTGGCGCAGGCGCTTTGCAAATTTTGAAATTGCTCAACATCGGTTTCATCAAATCAATTTTCATTGCTTTCCTGCTGGCAATTCCCGTGGCATGGTTCGCGATGAGCGAATGGCTACAGAATTTCTCCTATCGCACAAATATCGGCTGGTCGCCGTTCCTGCTTGCCGCATGCATTACATTGATCATTACGCTGGCCACGGTTACTGCAATTTCCATAAAAACAATATTCGCCAATCCGGTAAAGAGTTTGAGAACAGAATGAACTAGTCAACAGTTAGCAGTTGGCAGTCAGTCTCTAATTATGCAAATTCAATTATTATAGCTAACTGCAAACTATCAACTGAAGACTGAGAACTATTTTGTTCCCGCCATCAGTAACATTTTTCAACATCCTTGCGTCGCACTCTTGTACAGTTGTGCATGTATCAACTTCAGGCTTAGCATTGGCTGCTTTATATTAACTCAAAAAATATTTGAATAATAAAGTTTTGTTCAAGCAACATTCTGTTTGATTTGAACGACTACATTTTTAAACCGGCAATAAAACCAAAATCATCACCATGCTAAAAAACTTCTTCAAGGTTGCTTTAAGAAATCTCTGGCGCAGCAAGGGCTTTTCGGCTATCAATATTATTGGCCTGGCAATTGGTATGGCAAGCGCCATCATCATTTTATTATGGATACAAAATGAAGTGAGCTACGACCAGTTTCATGAAAAGAAAGACAGGATTTATGAAGCATGGAACCGTGCAAAATTTGATGACAAACTGATGTGCTGGAGCACGACTCCTAAAATATTAGCAAGAACACTTGAAAAAGATTTGCCCGAAGTAGAGCAAGCCGTTCGTGTGCAATGGCCGAGCAATTTCTTATTCAGTATTGGCGATAAAAGATTAACTGTTCAGGGACGTGAAGTGGATTCAAATTTTTTGCAGGTATTTTCATTCCCATTGATAAAAGGAAACCCGAAAACGGTATTAAATGATGTGCACTCGATAGTACTGACTGAAAAACTTTCAAAAAAACTTTTTGGGAATGAAGATGCAATTGGAAAGATCATCAAGATTAATAACGAAGATAATTTTAAGGTTTCCGGCATCCTGAAAGATATCCCAAATAACACACGTTTTGATTTCGAATACCTTTTGCCATGGAGCTACTTGCGCGAGCGAGGTGAGGATGATAATTATTGGGGCAACAATAGCACAAAAACATATGTGTTGCTGAAACCCAATGCGAGCTTTGCTTCCGCCGCATCAAAAGTTAAAGTGTTCAAGCAACATTATGACGATGGGGCAAAAAAAGACAACTGGCAAATGTTCTTATACCCGATTAGCCGCTGGCATTTGTATTCAGATTTCGCAAATGGTGTGGAAAATGGAAATGGCAATGCCAGGATCACTTTTGTAAAGCTGTTTGGCATTGTTGCCGCATTTATATTATTGATCGCATGTATCAACTTCATGAACCTTAGCACAGCAAGAAGCGAAAAACGTGCAAAAGAAGTTGGCATCCGCAAAGTAGTTGGTGCGCAAAAAGCTTCACTGATCAGTCAATTTATAGGAGAATCGATTTTACTTTCATTCATTGCAGGAATAATTGCTATTATCCTCGTGCAACTCAGTATGCCCGGCTTTAATGAGCTTACGGGAAAGAAATTATTTATTCCATATGGTGATTCGTATTTCTGGTTAGCTGCAATCGCATTTATTGTGTTCACTGGATTTTTAGCGGGCAGTTACCCGGCTTTCTTTCTCTCCTCGTTTCAGCCAGTAAAAGTGTTGAAAGGTGCGTTCAAAAAAGCACATGCATTAATTACGCCAAGAAAAGTGTTGGTGGTGTTGCAATTCACGTTTGCCATCGTGCTCATCATTTGCACCATTATTGTAAAACAGCAAATTGATTATGCAAAAAACAGAGAAACCGGTTACGATAAACACAATCTCGTTTATCATTTTCTCACCGGCGATATTGGCAAAAATTATTTGCTTATAAAAAATGAACTGCTTTCATCCGGTGCAGCCACATCTGTTACTAAAACAAGTGCGCCGCTCACAGAAAGCTGGAGCGATGGCTGGGGGCAGGAATGGGAAGGCAAAGACCCAAATGACAGAACAGATTTTAAAAGATATAATGAAGATGGCGGTCTTGGCAAAACTGCAGGTTTAAAATTTGTTGCAGGGCGCGATATCGACTTACAACAATATCCGACAGATTCATTGGCTATGATACTTAATGAATCTTCTTTGAAAATTATGAAATTCAAAAATCCAATCGGACAGATCGTAAAAGACAACGGACAACAATGGCATGTGATTGGGATAATAAAAGATTTCATTCTTGAATCTCCTTATGAACCAACAAAACCAATGCTTATTTATGGACCGAAAGCCTGGTTCAATGTGATACAGATGAAGCTCAATAGCAAAAACACGACCGCACAAAATTTGAAAACCGCTGAAGCTATTTTTAAAAAATACAATCCAGAATATCCATTTGAATACAAATTTGTGGATGAAGAATATGCGCAAAAATTTGAAGATGAAAAACGCACAGGCACATTAGCAGGATTATTTGCAGGGCTCACAATTTTTATTTCATGTCTCGGATTATTCGGTCTGGCAACATATATGGCCGAAGCAAGAATAAAAGAAATCGGCGTTCGCAAAGTGTTGGGCGCTTCAGTAACAAATATCACTGCGCTGCTTTCAAAAGATTTTGTGAAACTGGTGTTCATTTCCATTTTGATTGCCTCTCCCATTGCGTGGATTGCCATGTACAAATGGTTGCAAAACTATAATTACAGAATTGATATCAGCGTGTTGGTGTTTATTGCATCAGGGCTATTAGCACTATTGATCGCATTATTAACAGTGAGTTTTCAGGCGATAAAAGCAGCAGTTGCAAACCCGGTGAAGAGTTTGAGAACGGAATAGACAGTCGTCAGTTGGCAGTCAGCAGTTGGCAGTTCTAATTATTAGCAGATGCGTGAGTTGGTGAATGATGAATATGGAAATTGTTGACGATAAAAAATCCTGATGATGAACGTTCGACTAGCTCCGGCATTCATGCCGGAGATTCAAAGATTGATGTGCGAATTGGTGAATCGCGAATCGGAAATTGTTGATGAATATAAATTATCATGAACGTTCGACTAGCTCCGGCATTCATGCCGGAGATTCAAAGATTGATGTGCGAATTGGTGAATCGCGAATCGGAAATTGTTGATGAATATAAATTAACATGAACGTTCGACTAGCTCCGGCATTCATGCCGGAGAAATCGGAATTAATAATTATTGTTGTTACCGTTTGTGAAACTGAAGCTGAATAGAATATCAACAGTAGAAGAGTGCGACGCAACAATGTTGAATCGAAGGAAAATGGTGGCTACAAAAATTAATAATCGATAATTATTAATTACTAATTCAAGAGAAATCACGAAATCAAAAATTTCTTTCTAATGATAAAAAATTATTTCAAAATCGCCTGGAGAAATCTCATTAAGAATAAAATTTACTCCATCATCAACATTGCCGGATTGGCGTCGGGCATGGCTGTTGCAATGATTATCGGATTATGGATTTATGATGAAACATCTGCGAACAGGCATTTCAAAAACTACGAAACTGTTTATCAGGTGATGATGCACCAAACTTTTGATGGCGTTCGATATTCACAACAAGCAATGCCTTATCCCGCAGGCGAAGAACTGAAAAGCAAATTTCCGGATTTTAAAGGAGTGGCAATGTGCGATTGGGGAAGTCATCATTCGCTCATTTACGGTGAAAAAAAATTGAGTAAATATGGGCATTTTCTGGGTGAAGACGGAGTCAACATGTTTTCATTGAAAATTTTGGAAGGGGACAAAAACCCATTGCATGATCCATATTCAATTATATTGACAAGTGAAACAGCGAAAGCTCTTTTTGGAAATGAAAACGCAATTGGAAAATTGGTGAAGCTTGATAATGAAACGAACCTTAAGGTGACAGCAGTTGTTCAACAACAACCGAAAAACAGTTCTTTCACTTTTGATTATTTGATCCCGTTTCAACTGCAGGAAACTATTTATAGCTGGATAAAGCAATTTCACAAAACAAATTGGGGGAATAATTCCTGGCAGGCTTTTGTGCAGTTGAATGATAACGCAACTGAGAAAAATGTTGATGCCAAAATAAAAAATGTTGTCATCTCTCACTTCACTGATGAAAATACATTGAAGCACATTATACCGGAAGTATTCATTCACCCAATGGCAAAATGGAGATTGTACAGCGATTTTGAAAATGGAAAAAACACAGGTGGCTTTATTAAATATGTAAAAATGTTCGGCGTTTTAGGCTTCATTGTTTTGCTGATTGCCTGTATCAATTTCATGAACCTTAGCACGGCCCGCTCGGAAAAAAGAGCGAAAGAAGTTGGCATTAGAAAAGCTGTTGGCTCAAAAAGAAAAGAGCTTATCAGCCAATTCCTAAGCGAATCGATGTTGATTGCCGCGCTTGCATTTGTGTTGGCGCTCGGCATTGTATTGCTGGCTTTGCCCTATTTCAATAAGCTTACTGATAAAGAAATGAGCTTACAAGTAGCTAATCCTTTATTCTGGCTCATCATGATTGCGTTTACGATTATTACCGGCTTGCTTGCCGGCAGCTATCCTGCATTTTATCTTTCTTCATTCAATCCGGTTCGCGTGTTGAAAGGAAATTTGAAAGCAGGAAAAAGAAGCTCATTGCCAAGAAAGATTTTGGTGGTCATGCAATTTGCGAGCTCGGTTATGCTAATGATTGGAACGATTATAGTGAATCAGCAAATTCAATTTGGAAAAAATCAACCAATTGGTTTTAATAACAAAGGTTTGATATCTGTGTATTGGTCGGGCGACATTGGGAAACATTTTGATGTAATGAAACAAGAGTTGCTGAATACAGGTGCTGCAAAGTCCGTTTGTCAAACCAACTCGCCGCCTTCCGATATATACAGCAACAATAATGGATGGGAATGGAAAGGCAGCACTCCGATTGAAAAGTCAACGGTGTTCTCCACCATCACTACTACTTACGACTATACGAAGACGTTAGGAATAAAAATATTGGAAGGCAGGGATTTTTCAAAAGACTATGCCGACACAAATGGTGTTGTGCTGAACCAGGCAGCAGTAAAAAGAATGCGTTTGGAAAATCCTATCGGGCAACAATTGAAATGGAATGATAAGCCAATGGTTGTGATTGGCGTGATACCGGATATACAAATGGAATCGCCGTATCGCCCGATATCTCCGCTTACAATAGTATTTAATAAAGACTGGGTTGGATGTGTTGACATTCGGTTGAACCCGGATATGTCTGCGTCAAAAGCCATAGCAGCCATCAAACCGATATTTGAAAAGTACAATCCCGCATTCCCTTTTGAATACAAATTTGCAGATGAAGAATATGCTAAAAAATTCGATTATGAAGAATTGGTTGGCAATCTTGCAAAAATCATTGCAATACTTGCCATTTTTATTTCTTGCCTGGGATTATTTGGATTAGCATCATTCACAGCAGAACAACGTGTGAAAGAAATTGGCGTAAGAAAAGTGCTTGGCGCAAGCGTGCTGAATTTGTGGAAGCTCTTATCAAAGGATTTCGTATTCCTCATATTGATTTCCTGCGCAATTGCAATCCCCGTTGCGTGGTACTATATGAATGAATGGTTGAGCACCTATAAATTAAAAACGACCATCAATGTTGGTGTGTTTGTAATAGTAGTAATGATCGCTATCGCGATAACACTCGTAACCGTAAGCTTTCAGGCTATAAAAGCAGCTTTGGCAAATCCGGTGAAAAGTTTGAGAACGGAATGATGTTGTGAATGGTCAATGGTGAATGGTGAATAGCAGGAATGTTTCGACTAGCTCCGGCATTCATGCCGGAGATTGAAAGAATGATGTGCGAATTGGAGAATGATGAATGCGGAAATTGCTGATGAATAAAAATTATCATGAACGTTCGGCTAGCTCCGGCATTCATGCCGGAGATTGAAAGAATGATGTGCGAATTGGAGAATGATGAATGCGGAAATTGCTGATGAATAAAAATTATCATGAACGTTCGGCTAGCTCCGGCATTCATGCCGGAGATTGAAAGAATGATGTGCGAATTGGAGAATGATGAATGCGGAAATTGCTGATGAATAAAAATTATCATGAACGTTCGGCTAGCTCCGGCATTCATGCCGGAGATTGAAAGAATGATGTGCGAATTGGAGAATGATGAATGCGGAAATTGCTGATGAATAAAAATTATCATGAACGTTCGGCTAGCTCCGGCATTCATGCCGGAGAAATGGGAATTAATAATTATTGTTATTGCCGATTATGAAACTGAAGACGAATAGAATATCAACAGCACAAGAGTGCGACGCAACGATGCAGGATCAATGGATGATGTTCGTAACAAAAACCAGTAATTGATAATTAGCAATTATCAATTCAGAGGAAATCATACAGAAGAAAATCAGAAATCAAAAAATTTCCTTCTCATGTTCAAAAATTATTTCAAAATCGCTTTCCGGAATTTATGGAAGAACAAAACTTCTTCTGCTATAAATATTTTCGGTCTCACAATCGGCTTGACAAGTTGTTTGCTGATTTCTTTGTACATCAAACATGAATTGAGTTATGATGGTTTTGAAAAGAATGGCGACCGCATCGCGCGTGTGATCATGAAGTATAGTTTTGATGGCAGCCCCGCAACAAACGGGGGAAATTATACGAGCGTTCGCGTGGCGCCCGTTTTTACAAGAACATTTCCTGAAGTGGAATCTGCAATTAAGATGATGATGCGGGAACGTATCGTGAACTATAATGATAAATATATTGATGAGAAAAAGTTCATGTTCGCAGACTCAACGTTTTTTCAAATTTTCTCTTTTAAATTATTGCAAGGCGATGTGCGCAGTGTATTATCGGGCCTTATAAAGCAGTGTTGACGGAATCCACAGCAAAAAAATATTTCGGTAATGAAAATGCGGTTGGAAAAACATTTCGCCTTGGCAGCGACAGCAATCTTTACCAGATAACCGGAGTGATGGAAGATTGTCCGACAAACTCGCAGATACAGTTTGATTTTATGGCGTCCTTCTCATCGTTGGGAATTTCGAAAGAAAAAGAAAATACTTATTGGGATGCGAATTATACAACGTATTTATTATTGCGCGATAAAAAATCGATCGCATCGTTGCAGGCAAAACTTCCTGCATTCATGAAAAAAGAAATGCAAGGGCAGGGAGCAACAGTGAATTTTTTTCTTGAACCATTTGATGAAATCCATTTGCATTCTCCTTATGGCGGCTTTGTGCCAAATAATAACATCAGTTACATTTATATACTTGCTGCTGTTGCATTGCTTATATTGATAATCGCATGTTCAACATATATCAATCTCAGCACGGCCGCTCAATAGAAAGAGCAAAAGAAGTTGGCGTACGAAAAGTGATTGGCGCAGAAAAGAACAATTGTTCTGGCAATTTATTGGAGAATCCGTATTGATTGTGTTTGATCGCCGTGCTATTAAGTTTCCTTGCTGCGGCGCTGTTGTTGCCATGTATTCAATCAGCTTACTGACAAAAATCTTCTTGTGTCATCATTATTTTCGCTGCCATTTTATTCTTTTCTCTTGCCATTGTTGCATGTGTGAGTCTGATTGCAGGAAGTTATCCGGCATTGATGTTTACTGGATTTCAACCCGTAAAAGTATTAAAAGGCTCATTTAAAAATACGCGGTTCGGGACAATGGTTCGCAAATCATTGATTGTTTTTCAATTTGCCATTTCTGTTTTTTTGATCGTCTCTACATTCATGATACAAAAGCAACTTTATTATGTTCAACATAAAAATTTAGGTTACGACAGAGAGCAGGTACTTGGTGTTGCCGTTGTCAAATTCCATGTTGAAAAATGTAAAACTGATAAAACAGCAATTCAAAGAAAACCCTGATATAGTCAGCGTTTCAGAGTGCGATCGTTCTCCGGTGGACGGTGGCGGCGGCTATAATATGCGTACTGCTACAATGCCTGAAAATCAACAGATGGCCGTTTTTGCAAACCCGATTGACGAGGATTATATCGCCACAACGGGAATGCAAATTATTGCGGGCGAAAACCTGACTGACCAAGATATAAAAAATGCAATGCTGGATACGTTAAGAAGTTTCCAATTTATATTGAATCAATCGGCGGTAAAGCAATTGGGATGGAAAACACCGCAGGAAGCGATTGGGAAAAAAATGTTTTTAGGCGAGAACCGGCCTGGCTATGTAAAAGCTGTTGTGAAAGATTTTCATTTTCAGTCGTTGCATGAGCCGATAAAATCGATGGTAATGTTCCCGGAAGACTGGGGCGTTAAATTATTGGTGAAGCTGCGTGGGAATAATTTTCCAGCAACGATTTCATTTTTGGAAAAGAAATGGAAAGAATTAGTGCCGACACGCCCGTTTGAATATCGTTTTATGGACGAAGATTATAATAAATTATATAACGCTGAATTGCGTTTGGGCAAAATGATGAATCTATTTTCAAGTATTGCAATTATTCTCGCATGCCTCGGATTGTTTGGATTGTCGTCATACACAGCGCAACAGCGCTTTAAAGAAATCGGAATAAGAAAAGTGCTTGGCGCATCTGTTGGCAGTATTGTTATTGCATTATCAAAAGACTTTGTAAAACTTTCTCTCATTGCAATTCTCATTGCAGTTCCCATTGCGTGGTTTGCAATGACAAAATGGTTGCAGGATTTTACATACAGAATGGATATGACCTGGAGCATTTATTTTTTTGCCGGCGCGATCACTATTTTATTAGCTGTTGCAACGGTAAGCTTTCATGCAATCAGAGCAGCATTGATGAACCCGGTGAAAAGTTTGAGAACTGAATAGTCAGTTGGCAGTCAGCAGTTGGCAGTTCTAATTATTAGCAGAAGCGTGAATGGTGAATGAGATTTTTTTATGAATAAAAAACCTGATGAATGTTTCGACTAGCTCCGTCCGGCCTTCGTTGATGAATTCGGTGGGCGAGAGCGCGAGGCGCTGGACGTGGTGGCAATCGATGAAATGGCTGCCGACGGCGATGGCGTCGGGTTTGCGCCGATCCTCCTGCACGTCACGCTGGGTCATGACATAGGCGCCGCGCATGCGCCGGGCTTCGCGCACGTAGAGCTGGTAGGGCCAGTTGCCGTTGTCGGCGAATTCCTCCTTGTGCAGGCCCCATTGCGCGGTGTCGGCGCGCAGGTTTTCCGGCACGGCTTCATCGGTGGCGAGGAAATGGAAGAGCCGAGGGTGTAGTCGGTGTGCTCGGCGATGATCCGGTCGCGCGTGGCGTAGTCCGCCATCGGGATAATCGAGTTGCGCGCCGAAGTCGCCGATGGAGATGATGGCGTCCTGCTTGTTGTTGACCTCCTTTTTGTCGGGGCGATTGGGCGCGTGGCTGTAGAGGTCGATGATGTCGGTGAGTTTTACGGCCTTGGCCGGCGGCGGTCTTCTCGCGGAGCCAGTTTTCGAGCAGGCGATAGCGTGCGCGGTCGTAGTGCTGCGGCGGCGGAATGGGCACGCGCCACGCG